>NZ_JAAGLU010000379.1 GCF_010550245.1 Streptomyces sp. SID12501 | reverse complement strand
CCCCTCGAAGAGCTCCGCGTGCCGGTCGGCGAGGAAGCCGGAACCGTCCTCGGCGCTGGCCTCCTCGTCGGCGGTGTAGGCGATGACGATGTCGCGGCGGGGGCGGAACCCCTCGCGCGCCCATCCCCGTACGACGGCGAGGACCATCGCGTCCATGTTCTTCATGTCGACGGCCCCGCGCCCCCACACCACCCCGTCGCGGACCTCGCCGGAGAAGGGGTGCACGGACCAGTCGGAGGGCTCGGCGGGCACCACGTCCAGGTGGCCGTGGACAAGCAGCGCGTCGGCCGACGGGTCGGTGCCGGGGATCCGGGCGACGACGTTGGTCCGGCCCGGGGTGCGTTCCAGCAGCGTCGGTCCGATCCCGGCGGCGGCGAGCCGCTCGGCGACGTACTCGGCGGCCGGGCGCTCCCGGCAGTCGCCGCCGCCCCGGTTGGTGGTGTCGATCCGGATCAGTTCGGACGTGAACGTGACCACTTCGTCGAGGGCCTGCTCGTCCACGAGGCCGAGCGGGCCGGGGGCGTCAGCCATATTGTTC
>NZ_JAAGLU010000378.1 GCF_010550245.1 Streptomyces sp. SID12501 | reverse complement strand
GACCATCGCGCCGTATGCGCGATCCATGACCGCTTCGAGTTCGCCGCGCATCTTCGCACTGTAGGCGCGGCGCTCTTCGTCGGTCATCTTCGGCTTACGGGGCATTTCGCGGTCCTCCTGGTGAGAGATCAACCTTCGGGGCCGGCTGACCCCTGATGTCGGTCGGGGACGTTACCCTCCCTCTTCCGGCATCAATAATTAAACCACGTTCTCAGGGTCGGGTCAACCTGAACATGGGCCCTGAACTGCTCTTTTCTCACCCCACCTACCCGCACCCGCTCGGCCGGGCTCGGACACAACGGGCCTGGGCGGGGTTCCCACCTCGGGGCACTGCCCGCCCTCGTCTTCCCACCGGTCGGCCGCCTCGCGCTCGGCGCGCGCCTCCCGTTCGGCGAGCGTCACCGGCCGCCGGTACAGCCGCTGTGCAGTGGAGTCGAGCGCTGGCAGACATCGGGCGGCGGCCTTCTTATCGTCGCTGCGCTTGTGCCGTTTGGCGACGAGGGCGAACCGCCCCTCGTAGGCGGCCTGGTCGGTTGCG
>NZ_JAAGLU010000377.1 GCF_010550245.1 Streptomyces sp. SID12501 | reverse complement strand
TACCCATGTCTTCTCCGTTCAGCGGTGTCGCACCGTCGTCGGCCCTGCGGGGGCCGTCGTCGCGGTGGTGGTCAGGGACGGGGGCCGTCGGGCGTCGAGCCGCCGGAGGGCGGACCCTTGCGCTTCTTCTTCGGAGCGGGCGCGGTCGGTTCGCTCGGAGCGGCGGGCGCGTCCTCGACCGTGCCTGCGGCGTCGGGTGCGTCGTCCGCGCCGACCCCCGTCTGCTGCGGGCGCGCCTTGGCGCGGTCCTTGCGCTTCGGCTGCTGACGCTGGCCGCGGGGCTTCTCGTCGATGACGGCGGTCGCGGTCGAGGTCTGCTCGATCGTCTCGCCGCGGGCGGCGGCCTTCCTGGCCTGCCGCTCCTTGAGCGCCTTCTCCGCCTGCGAACCCGGTGCCGGCATGCGGCGGATCGTGTAGAACTGCTGCCCCATGGACCACAGGTTGGTGGTGGTCCAGTAGATGAGGACACCGATCGGGAAGTTGACGCCCGAGACGGCGAAGATGAACGGCAGGACGTACAGCAGGATCTTCTGCTGCT
>NZ_JAAGLU010000376.1 GCF_010550245.1 Streptomyces sp. SID12501 | reverse complement strand
GGGTGTCGCAGCCCGCCTTCGCGACGCTGTCGCGCAGCCGCAGATAATTCTCCGGATCGAAGAACATCTGGGTGATGGCGTAGTCCGCGCCCGCGCGACACTTGTCCACGAAGTGCCGGATGTCCGTGTCCCAGTCCTCCGAGCGGGGGTGCATCTCGGGGAACGCGGCGACGCCGACGCAGAAGTCCCCGGACTCCTTGAGCAGCCGGACCAGGTCGGCGGCGTAGTCCACGCCCTCGGGGTGCTTGAGCCACGGCGCCATCGGGTCGCCCGGCGGGTCCCCGCGCAGCGCGAGCATGTTGCGGATCCCGGCGTCCGCGAACTGGCCGATGACGTGGCGCAGCTCGGCGACCGAGTGGTCCACGGCGGTGAGGTGCGCGACGGGTGTCAGGGTGGTGTCGGCGGCGATCTGCTGGGTCGCGCGGACGGTGCCGCCGCGGGTGGAGCCACCGGCCCCGTAGGTCACCGAGACGAAGCTCGGGGAGACCGCCTCGATCCGGCGGAGCGCGTTCCAGAGGTTGCGCTCGCCCTTCTCCGTC
>NZ_JAAGLU010000375.1 GCF_010550245.1 Streptomyces sp. SID12501 | reverse complement strand
AGTCGTACACCTACCGGGTCACCGCCACCGACGCGGCGGGCAACACCAGCGCCCTGTCTGCGACGGCGGCGGTGACGGTCCCGACGTCGGCGGAGGCGTACCCGAGCCGGGTCCGCGCGGACGGCGCCCAGCTGTACTGGCGCTACGACGAATCGGCCGCGCCCTACGTGGCGGACTCCTCGGACGGCGGCAACCAGGCCGGCGTGCACCTGAACGGGCCGGCCCTGCGCCAGACGCCGGCCGCGGTGACCGGCGCGAGCACGGCGATCGGCTTCAACGGCACGAACGCCCAGGTGCACGGCGAACAGCGGCAGTCGGTCGGCAGCACGTACAGCGTGGAGACCTGGTTCAGGACGAACACCACCCGCGGCGGCAAGCTCGTGGGCTTCGGCAACCAACAGATCAACGGCAGCGGCCAGTACGACAAGCACGTCTACATGACCAATGACGGCCGGCTGGTCTTCGGCGTGTACACGGGCGCCACCCGCACCATCACCACCCCCGGCGCCTACAACGACGACCAGTGGCACCACGTCGTCG
>NZ_JAAGLU010000374.1 GCF_010550245.1 Streptomyces sp. SID12501 | reverse complement strand
GAGCGCCCGGAACAGGGCGCCGCGCAGCTGCGAGATCTGGACGAAGTCGTTGAAGTGGCCGGCCTGCAGCGACGCGTCCTGGCGGTTGTCGAAGAACGTCAGCAGCTTGCGAGCGTCGGCCGGCAACTCGGACGCCGGGAGCTGCTTGAGCGAGCGGACAATGCTCGCGCTCACCACGGTGACGGCTGATGACCGGCCCTCCCGGTCCAGGGTCGCGAGCTTCGCGTAGTCGTTCCCACGCACCTGCTCGTAGGACACGCGGCACCGCATGCAGAACGCGAACGGGGTCGAGACGAACCACGCCCGCAGGCCGCTGTGCGGTGCGGTGACGCTGCCGTCCGGGGCGATCCACACCTCCGTCGGCAGGTATTTCTCCTTCGTCGCGAGCACCTCGGTGCTCCCCGACGGGTCCGTCGTCAGCCAGTGGTCGGGCAGCCGGTTCTCGACCACCGGGTTCGCCGGCCACGGCAGGTCGGAGGATACGTAGAGATACCCCGTCACCGCGTCGTCGCCCGCCGCCTCGGCGACCAGCAGCGCGTC
>NZ_JAAGLU010000373.1 GCF_010550245.1 Streptomyces sp. SID12501 | reverse complement strand
CGTCCGGCCCCGCCCGGTATGCGCACCCGGGCGAGCCCGCCTACCGTGGCGCACATGGCTGCTGCGGGTGGTGCGATCGAGCTCGACGCGGGCGGACGGACGGTACGGCTGTCCAGCCCCGACAAGATCTACTTCCCCGAGCGGGGACTCACCAAGAGGGACGTCGCCGAGTACTACCTGGCCGTCGCGGACGGCATCACCCGCGCCCTGCGCAACCGTCCCACGACCCTGGAACGGTTCCCGGACGGCGTGGAGGGCGAGTCCTTCTTCCAGAAACGGGCTCCCAAGAACCTGCCCGACTGGATCCCGACCGCCCACATCGCCTTCCCCAGCGGCCGCACGGCGGACGAGATCTGCCCGACCGAGCCCGCCGCCGTCCTGTGGGCCGCCAACCTGGGCTGCCTCACCTTCCACCCCTGGCCGGTGCGCCGCGACGACACCGACCGGCCCGACGAACTCCGCATCGACCTCGATCCGCAGCCCGGCACCGACTACCACCACGCCGTGGCCGCCGCCCACGAACTGCGGGCCCTGCTGGAC
>NZ_JAAGLU010000372.1 GCF_010550245.1 Streptomyces sp. SID12501 | reverse complement strand
AAGCGCTTCGGCGACGAGACCAAGCGCGTCACCACCACGTACACGGGTGACACCACGACGGTCGTCCCACCGCAGGGCGGGACGGTGACGACCACCGCGACCGACGCGCTGGGGCGCACCACGTCCCGGTCCGGGCCACGGTCGGCAGCGCCGCGAGCGCGAGCGGTGCCGACTCCGGCACCGACGCGGCGTACGCCAGGGCGAACAGCGCGGGGTTCTGGCGCGGGGCGGCGCCACGGACGGACACGTCGACGACGGTGCTGACCAGCGTCTCGGGGTCCTCGTGGGCCATCCGCCCGACGACCTCGGCGTTCTCCCGCGCCAGCTCGCGCGGTGCGGCGTAGTAGGTGCCGCCGTCCACGCCGAGGGTCAGGAAGCGCCGCAGCCGGGCGACGTCGTCGAGCACGAACGCGTAGCCACCGGCGGCGTTCTGCTCCTGGCGGGTGTCGGCGCGCTCGCTCTGCGGCGTGCGCCGCAGCCCGAGCGTGCGCAGCACGTCCATCGGTCATGTCCTCTCGGTCGGTCGCCGAGGCGGTGGCGG
>NZ_JAAGLU010000371.1 GCF_010550245.1 Streptomyces sp. SID12501 | reverse complement strand
TTGACCGAGTGCTAACGCATTCCTAGAGTGAGGAACCGGCGGTCCCGTCAGGGGGCGCCAACCGCACAGGTGGCCCCGGCACCCGCGACGACGGCGGCGACGGTGCGGCGCAGACACTGCCTCAGAACGACTCACATGCGAAGGGGAGGTCCGCTGTGTCCGTCTCCATCAAGCCCCTCGAGGACCGGATCGTCGTCAAGACCCTCGAGGCCGAGACGACGACCGCGTCGGGTCTCGTCATCCCGGACAGCGCCAAGGAGAAGCCCCAGGAGGGCGAGGTCCTGGCCGTGGGTCCGGGCCGGATCGATGACAAGGGGAACCGTGTGCCGCTCGACGTGGCCGTCGGCGACAAGGTCATCTACTCCAAGTACGGCGGCACCGAGGTCAAGTACGCCGGTGAGGACTACCTGATCCTCTCGGCGCGCGACATCCTCGCGATCGTCGGCTGACGACTCCGCTGCACCCGGGGCCCGTCCCCGGCAGCACGAAGGCCCCCTCCGTCCCGGAGGGGGCCTTCGTCGTCGTGGGGCGACGCGTGACG
>NZ_JAAGLU010000370.1 GCF_010550245.1 Streptomyces sp. SID12501 | reverse complement strand
GCGAGCGAGGTCGTCGTGCTGCGCATCTCGGGCGGTGTCACGCGGCACCTCGACACGCTCGTCATGCCGCTGCTGCTGCCCGACGCGCCGATCGTCGCGTGGTGGCCCTACGACGTGCCGGAGAACCCCGCGGAGCACCCGCTGGGCCAGATGGCGCAGCGCCGCATCACCGACACGTCGACGTGCTCGCGCCCGAGCCGCGCGCTGCGGAACCTCGCGCGCGTCTACACCGAGGGCGACACCGACCTCGCGTGGACCCGCGCGACGCTGTGGCGCGGGCTCATCGCCGCGACGCTCGACCAGCCGCCGTACGAGCCGGTGCGCCGTGCCGTGGTCACGGGCGAGAGCACGCACCCCTCGGTCGACCTCATGGCCGCCTGGTTGGCGCACGCGCTGCGCTGCCCGGTCGAGATCGAGCGCGTCCCCGGCGCGCCGGCCATCACGCAGGTGCGGCTCGAGCGCGCCTCGGGCGACATCGTGCTGGACCGCCCCGACGGCAAGACGGCCGCGCTGCGCCAGCCCGACCAGCCCGAGCACCGCA
>NZ_JAAGLU010000036.1 GCF_010550245.1 Streptomyces sp. SID12501 | reverse complement strand
CAGCCTTGAACTCCGGCGTGAACGAACGGCGAGGCCGAGGCTTCTTCTTCCCCATGCTCTCCATGATGGACATCTTCCCGGGGCAGAACCCCTGATCTCGAATGTCCGTCAAAGCGGATCAAGCCCATCCGGAACTTGACCGCCCGAAGACGGATCCGGTCCCAGCGGGTGGGCTTGCGGTGGCGACCCATGGGCGCCCCCTTCCGCGACGCCGCCCATAGACCCGGTAGGCGGTTTGCTGGAACTCGGGCCGGGCCCCGACGGGCGGGGGTCCGGAACCATGTCCTGGAAGGGGGCGCTCCCGAGATCTGGAGCGCCGACACACACGCTAGCGCCCGCGACTCCCCTGACCAGCCCATATGTACTGCGAACACAACCACGCGCCCGCATCCCGCACCACGCGCCCCCACGCCGGACAGCCAAAAGGGGGCCGGTCACCTCGGCAGGTGACCGGCCCCCTTTTCAGGCCCCAAGTTCCGTCCTACGGGCTACCGCTGATGCACCGAGTCCGCCACCGCGACCTCGACGCGCTGGAACTCCTTGAGGTCGCTGTAGCCGGTGGTGGCCATGGCTCGGCGCAGGGCGCCGAAGAAGTTCATCGACCCGTCGGGGATGTGCGAGGGGCCCATGAGGACCTCCTCGATCGTGCCGACCGTGCCGAGGTCGACCTTCTTGCCGCGCGGCAATTCCTCGTTGACGGCCTCCATGCCCCAGTGGTGGCCCTTGCCGGGCGCGTCCGTGGCGCGGGCCAGCGGGGAGCCCATCATCACGGCGTCGGCGCCGCAGGCGATGGCCTTGGGGAGGTCGCCGGACCATCCGACGCCACCGTCGGCGATGACGTGCACGTACCGGCCGCCGGACTCGTCCATGTAGTCGCGGCGGGCGGCGGCCACATCGGCGACCGAGGTGGCCATCGGGACCCGGATGCCGAGCACGTTGCGCGTGGTGTGCGCGGCGCCGCCGCCGAAGCCGACGAGCACGCCGGCCGCACCGGTGCGCATCAGGTGCAGGGCCGCGGTGTACGTGGCGCAGCCACCGACGATCACCGGGACGTCCAGCTCGTAGATGAACTGCTTCAGGTTCAGCGGTTCGGCGGCACCGGAGACGTGCTCCGCGGAGACCGTCGTACCGCGGATGACGAAGATGTCCACGCCCGCGTCGACGACGGCCTTGGAGAACTGGGCCGTGCGCTGCGGGGAGAGCGCGGCGGCGGTGACCACGCCCGAGTCGCGCACCTCCTTGATGCGCGCGCCGATCAGCTCCTCCTTGATGGGAGCCGCGTAGATCTCCTGGAGGCGGCGCGTCGCGGTGTCCACGTCCAGCTCGGCGATCTCGTCGAGCAACGGCTGCGGATCCTCGTACCGCGTCCAGAGGCCTTCGAGGTTCAGGACGCCGAGGCCGCCCAGCTCGCCGATGCGGATCGCGGTGGCCGGAGAGACGATTGAGTCCATGGGTGCCGCCAGGAAGGGCAGCTCGAAGCGGTAGGCGTCGATCTGCCAGGCGATCGAGACCTCCTTCGGGTCGCGCGTACGACGGCTAGGGACGACGGCGATGTCGTCGAAGGCGTACGCCCTACGGCCGCGCTTGCCGCGCCCGATCTCGATCTCAGTCACGTGTGTGGCCTTTCCATCCTTGGTTCTGCGCCTCCCAGTATCCCCGACGGGCACGACGAAGGCGGTCCCGGAGTACCTCCGGGACCGCCCCTCGCACGTCCGGCTACTGCTCGCGCCTACTTACGGCTGTAGTTGGGCGCCTCGACCGTCATCTGGATGTCGTGCGGGTGGCTCTCCTTGAGACCCGCCGACGTGATGCGGACGAAGCGGCCCTTGGTCTCCATCTCACCGACGGTGGCCGCGCCCACGTACCCCATCGTCTGGCGCAGACCGCCGACGAGCTGGTGCAGCACGTTGGCCAGCGGACCGCGGTAGGGCACCTGGCCCTCGATGCCCTCGGGGACGAGCTTGTCGTCGGAGCCGACGTCGGCCTGGAAGTAGCGGTCCTTGGAGTACGACTTCCCCTGGCCGCGCGACTGCATGGCGCCCAGCGAGCCCATACCGCGGTACGACTTGAACTGCTTGCCGTTGATGAACTGCAGCTCGCCCGGGGACTCCTCGCAGCCCGCCAGCAGGCTGCCCAGCATCACGGAGTCGGCACCGGCGGCCAGCGCCTTGCCGATGTCGCCGGAGTACTGGAGGCCACCGTCGCCGATCACCGGGATACCGGCGACACGGGCCGCGAGGGCAGCCTCGTAGATGGCCGTTACCTGCGGTACGCCGATGCCGGCGACCACGCGAGTGGTGCAGATGGAGCCGGGGCCGACGCCGACCTTGATGCCGTCGACGCCCGCGTCGATCAGGGCCTGGGCACCGTCACGCGTGGCGATGTTGCCACCGATCACGTCGACGTGGATGCTCGACTTGATCTTCGACATCCAGCTCAGGGCGTTGCTGTTGTGCCCGTGCGAGGTGTCGACGACCAGGAAGTCCACGCCCGCCTCGGCGAGTCCCTGGGCGCGCTCCAGTGCCTCGGGGCTGGCGCCGACGGCCGCGCCGACCAGCAGCCGGCCCTCGGAGTCCTTGGCGGCGCTCGGATACTTCTCGGCCTTGACGAAGTCCTTGACCGTGATCAGGCCCTTGAGAAGACCGGAGTCGTCGACCAGGGGAAGCTTCTCGATCTTGTGGCGGCGCAGCAGCTCCATGGCCTCGGTGCCGGAGATACCGACCTTGCCGGTGACCAGCGGCATCGGCGTCATGACCTCGCGGACCTGACGTGAGCGGTCGGTCTCGAAGGCCATGTCGCGGTTGGTGACGATGCCGAGGAGCTTGCCGTTGCCGTCCGTCACCGGGACGCCGCTGATGCGGAACTTGGCACACAGCGCGTCGGCCTCGCCCAGCGTCGCGTCCGGGTTCACCGTGATCGGGTCGGTGACCATGCCGGACTCGGAGCGCTTCACGAGGTCGACCTGGTTGACCTGGTCCTCGATGGAGAGGTTGCGGTGCAGCACGCCCACGCCGCCCTGCCGGGCCATGGCGATCGCCATGCGCGACTCGGTCACCTTGTCCATCGCCGCGGAGAGCAGCGGGATGTTGACGCGGACGTTGCGGGAGATGAGGGACGAGGTGTCGACAGCGTTGGGCAGCACTTCGGATGCGCCCGGCAGCAGCAGCACGTCGTCGTAGGTCAGCCCGAGTGTCGCGAATTTGGCGGGCACTCCGTCGACGTTCGCAGTCATGACACCTTCCCCAAAGCCTTGATCGGTGCGGATGTCCATGCTAACGGGAAGCACGGGTCCCGAATTCCACGGTGCGAGCCGCCCCGGGGCTTCGTACGTTCGTACGGAGTCGTCTGTTCGTACGGAGTCGGTGCTCCGGCCGTTCACACAGGCCCAGGAAAAGGGAGTCAGTCGACCGTGGGGCCTTACTGCTCCGCCAGTGCCCGCAGCCGGTTCAACGCGCGATGCTGGGCCACACGCACCGCGCCGGGTGACATTCCCAACATCTGGCCCGTCTCCTCCGCCGTGAGGCCCACCGCGATGCGCAGCAGGAGAAGTTCGCGCTGGTTCTCCGGGAGGTTGGCCATGAGTTTCTTGGCCCATTCGGCGTCACTGCTGAGGAGAGCGCGTTCCTCCGGGCCCAGGGAGTCGTCGGGGCGTTCCGGCATCTCGTCCGAGGGGACCGCCGTCGAACCCGGGTGGCGCATCGCGGCGCGCTGGAGGTCGGCGACCTTGTGCGCGGCGATAGCGAAGACAAACGCCTCGAACGGGCGTCCGGTGTCACGGTAGCGCGGCAGGGCCAGGAGTACGGCGACACAGACCTCCTGCGCCAGGTCCTCCACGAAGTGCCGCGCGTCGCCCGGCAGCCGGGACAGCCGGGTGCGGCAGTAGCGCAGGGCGAGGGGGTGGACATGGGCGAGCAGGTCATGCGTTGCCTGCTCGTCCCCGTCGACGGCACGGTGGACGAGACCACCAATCACCCCATGGGCATAAGCCGCCTCGTCGTCACGCATCGGACCATGGTGCCTTGGCGCCGCTCTCTCCGTGGCACCGCGTCCGTTGTTGTGCACCGAAGCGTTATGAGCAGGTGCGCCGGAACTCATCTCCTGCGCCCTCCCCTTCCGCTCGACCGACTTGTCCCCGAGGAACTCCACACCTCAAGGATGCGGCATCCGCGCCGAAACGAGGAGCGGGCACCCGGCGGGCCGTTTCGCGACCCCCGCCCACCTTGCGGTGGACGGGGACTTCTCCGCCCCCGGTGAGGTCCACTTAACGGACCAGACCCCACCGGAAACCGAGCGCCACCGCGTGCGCCCGGTCCGAGGCGCCGAGCTTCTTGAACAGGCGCCTGGCGTGCGTCTTCACCGTGTCCTCGGAGAGGAACAGTTCGCGTCCGATCTCCGCGTTCGACCGGCCGTGGCTCATGCCTTCCAGGACCTGGATCTCGCGCGCGGTGAGCGTGGGCGCGGCGCCCATCTCGGCCGAGCGCAGCCGGCGCGGCGCGAGCCGCCAGGTCGGGTCGGCCAGCGCGTGCGTCACCGTGGCCCGCAGTTCGGCGCGCGAGGCGTCCTTGTGCAGATAGCCGCGGGCACCGGCGGCGACGGCGAGCGCCACGCCGTCCAGGTCCTCGGCGACGGTGAGCATGATGATGCGTGCTCCGGGGTCGGCGGACAACAGCCGCCGGACCGTCTCGACGCCGCCCAGACCGGGCATGCGTACGTCCATCAGAATCAGGTCCGAACGGTCGGCACCCCAACGGCGGAGGACTTCCTCGCCGTTGGCCGCCGTGGTCACGCGCTCGACACCGGGCACGGTCGCGACCGCGCGGCGGAGCGCCTCTCGGGCAAGCGGGGAGTCGTCGCAGACGAGGACGGATGTCATGGCCGCCCTCCGCAGCTGATGCGCGTCACCTTGAGCCTCCAGGCTGGTACTTATCGTCACCTGTGCGGTTGACGCTCGACCGAATTTCCCGGCAGTGGGTACTGCCGCCCGTTCGAGCGCTTGTCCCTCCAACCGCCTCGCACTCTCAACGATGGTCACTCGAAAGAGTTACGGGGCTGTGTGTCGTCTTCGGCACTCTACGTGAGGGCCCGCACACGGTGCAGACATGCACAACAGACCCTCAAGCTTTCAACACAACCTATGCCCCATTCAGACGTTTTTCTTCCCTTTTATTGGTGTCTGAGGCTAGATTCGCAATGAGTCATATTTTCATCTCCTTAGATCGTAGTTGTACGGTCAGGGGCACCAATACAGCCCAGAACGGCAACAAGGGGACACGCAATGGCAGATTTCTCCCGCCTTCCCGGTCCGAACGCGGACCTCTGGGACTGGCAGCTCCTCGCGGCCTGCCGCGGGGTCGACAGCTCGCTCTTCTTCCACCCGGAAGGAGAGCGCGGTGCGGCACGGAGCGCTCGCGAGAACTCGGCCAAGGAGGTCTGCATGAGATGCCCGGTCCGCGCGCAGTGCGCGGCGCACGCACTGGCGGTGCGTGAGCCCTACGGCGTGTGGGGCGGGTTGACCGAGGACGAACGCGAAGAGCTGATGGGACGGGCGCGCAACCGGCTGGTGTCGGCGTCGGCCGGTGGCGGGCACCTCGGTTCGAACAACTGAAGGAACGTTTCTTCCAAGGCCGGCGCGCCTCAGGTTCGCGTCGCCGCCCGCGCCAACTGCTCCAGCGTCGCCGCCACCGCCGGCACCTGCGCCAGGTCGGGCAGGGTCAGCGCGACGATCTCCCGCCGTACCGCCGGTTCCAGCGTCACCGTGCGCGCACCCCGCGGCCGTACGGACTCGATGGCGAGCTGGGGCAGGACCGCCACGCCCAGTCCCGCGCTCACCAGGCCGATCACCGCGGGGTAGTCGTCGGTGGCGAAGTCGATACGAGGGGTGAAGCCCGCGCTCTCGCAGGCCTCGACGAGCTGGCCACGGCAGCGCGGGCAGCCGGCGATCCACGACTCGGCGGCGAGTTCGCCGAGGGCGACCGACTCGGCGCGGGACAACCGGTGACCTTCGGGTACGAGGCCGACGAGCCGGTCGGTGAGTAGGGGGCGGACCACCAGGTCGTCCCACTCGCCGGCGCCGGCCGCGCTCTCGTACCGGAAGGCGAGGGCCACGTCGCAGTCGCCCTGGCGCAACATTTCGACGGAGTGCGGGGGTTCGGCCTCCTCCAGGGAGACCCGGGTGCCGGGGTGGGCGGCGCGCAGGGCGGCGAGGGCCGTCGGGACGAGGGTGGAGCTGCCGCTGGGGAAGGAGACCAGCCGGACCCGCCCCGCCCGCAGACCGGCGATCGCGGCGACCTCCTCCTCCGCCGCCGTGAGGCCCGAGAGGATGCCGGCCGCGTGTCGCACCAGGGCTTCGCCCGCCTGGGTCAGACGCATCTCTCGCCCGCTGCGGATGAGCAGCGGGGTGCCGACCGAGGCTTCGAGCGCCTTCATCTGCTGGCTCACGGCGGGCTGGGTGCAGCCCAGTTCGCGGCCCGCCGCCGAGAAGGAGCCGGTGGTGGCCACAGCGCGCAGGACACGGAGATGACGGGCTTCGATCATTTTTCGATCATAAGTGAAGCTTGGGGATGTTGGCGAATAACGCGTCGACACTTTGGGCATGAGTGACTTAGCGTGTGGTCGTGGTCATTGATCTGAATGTGGTGTCGAAGTGACGAGTACGGGGGCGAGTGCCGTGATGAAGGTGCTGTCGGTGAACGTGGGTCGTGCGCGGTCCGTGCCGTACACGGATCATCCGCAGGGCACCGCTATCGACAAGCGGCCGGTGGACGGGCCGGTCCGGATCTCGGCGCCCGGGCCCAAGGGAATCGGCGGCAGCGGTCTGGCCGGGGACTCGGTGTGTTCCAAGCAGCATCACGGCGGCGACGAACAGGCGGTGTACGCGGTCGCGCGCGAGGATCTCGACGAATGGGAGCGCGAGTTGGGCCGCCCGCTGCGCGACGGGATGTTCGGCGAGAACGTCACCACCCGGGGCCTCGACGTGTCCGGCGCGCTGATCGGCGAGCGCTGGCTGATCGGTTCCGAGGTGGTCCTCGAGGTCACCAGCGGGCGTATCCCCTGCGTGACGTTTCAGGGCCATCTGGGTGAGAAAAAGTGGGTGAAACGGTTCACGGAGCGGGGTGCGCCGGGCGCCTATCTGCGAGTGATCGAGCCGGGCGCGATACGGGCGGGCGACTCGGTCGACATCGTGCACCGGCCGGACCACGACGTGACGGTCGCCCTGTACTTCCGGGCGCTGACGACCGAGCGGGCACTGCTGCCACGGCTGCTCACGGCCGGTGCGGCGCTGCATTCGGAGGCGGCGACCACGGTTCGCGAGTATGTGAAGAAGTACGGCTGACGGACGGGGACGGTACGGCTGCTGACAAGGGATTGCGTGAAGGCCCCGCCCGGGGCCTTCACGATCGGGAGGGAGCGTGCAGGGGGCGGACGAGCACGGTCGGGGTCACTAATCTTGCGCCATGACAACGGCTCTGATTACGGGATCGACCGCGGGAATCGGCGCCGCGTTCGCGCGGCGGCTGGCGGCCGACGGCCACAACCTCGTCCTGGTGGCGCGCGACGCCAAGCGGCTCGGCGAGCAGGCGACCGAACTGCACGACCGGCACGGCATCGAGGCGGAGGTGCTGAGCGCCGACCTCGCGACGGACGTCGGCATCGAGGCGGTGGCCGATCGCCTCGGCGACCGCAAGAACCCCGTCGACCTGCTGGTCAACAACGCCGGCTTCGGCAACAAGGGCCGCTATCTCGACGTGTCGATGGCGGACGAACTGAGGATGCTCAAGGTGCACTGCGAGGCGGTGCTGCGGCTGACCGGTGCGGCGGCCGAGGCCATGCGGGAGCGAGGGCGTGGGGGTGTCGTCAATGTGGCGTCCGTCGCCGCCTTCGTGCCGCGGGGTACGTACGGGGCGTCGAAGGCGTGGGTCGTGCAGTTCACTCAGGGCGCGGCGAAGGACCTGGCGGGGAGCGGGGTGCGGCTGATGGCGCTGGCTCCCGGTTTCGTGCGCACGGAGTTCCACGAGCGAGCCGGGATGGGGACCGACAACATCCCGAACTGGATGTGGCTGGACGCGGACAAGCTGGTCGCGTCGGCGCTCGCCGATCTGGCCCGGGGCAAGTCCCTGTCGATTCCCGACCCGCGCTACAAGGCGCTGATGGGAGTGGTGAAGGTGACGCCCAGGGCGCTGCTGGGCGGGATCTCGTCGAAGACGGGGCGCAAGTACGGGCCTCAGTGACGCCTGTACGGCCTCTCCCGGTGTTGGTGGAAGAGGTGGTGCCGCGCCTCCGGTGGGAGTATGGATAGAGGTACCGGACCCAGGGGGGCCGGAGGCGGCGCCATGACATTCGTACAGCTGATTGACTGCAGAACCAGTCGGTTCGACGAGATGAACCGGCTGATGGACTCCTGGGTCGAACAGACCAGGGGGAAGCGGAGCGCGACGCACACGCTGGTCGGCAAGGATCTCTCGGACTCGTCGCACTTCGTCGAGATCGTGGAGTTCCCGTCGTACGAGGAGGCGATGCGGAACTCGAACCTTCCCGAGACCGACAGGATCTCGCGGGAGATGGCCGCTCTGTGCGACGGGATGCCGACGTTCACGGATCTGGACGTGGTGCGGGACGAGCAGTTGTGCGCGGACACCGCGCGGCGGTTCTTCGAGGTGATCGCCACCCATGGTGAACTGCCCCCGCTCAACGACCTGTTCGTGGAGAGTTACCACGACCACGACCCGTCCAACGAGCAGGATGTCGTCGGGCTGGACGCGGCCCGGCGCGAGATGCAGATGTGGCGCGAGGGCTTCGACTTCGCGTTCACGGTGCACGAGCAGATCGCCCAGGGCGACCGGGTCTGCACCCGCTGGATGTGGAACGGGACACAGCGGGGCGAATTCCTCGGGATTCCCAGCAGCGGCAGGAAGGTCTCGATGACCGGCACGACCATCCACCGGTTCGACACGGACGGGAAGATCGTCGAGGGCTGGTGGGAGTACGACCGGCTGGGGCTGATGGGTCAGCTCGGGGTGCTGGACTCGTTGGAGCAGTAGAGAGCAGCAGAGGGGCAGAGCAGTTGGGGTGCGTGCGTACGGGGATCATCTGACCGCCCGCGAAGGGAGAAACCCCCCGTTCCAGCCAGGAACGGGGGGTTTCTTCGTGCTGCGTGAGCCGTTGGCTCAGTGGGAGTGGCCGTGGCCACCGGCGGCCGGCTCGTCCTCTTCCTTCTTCTCGACGACCAGGGTCTCGGTCGTGAGGAGGAGGGAGGCGATCGAGGCCGCGTTCTCCAGGGCGGAGCGGGTGACCTTGACCGGGTCGATGACGCCCTGCTTGACCAGGTCGCCGTACTCGCCGGTCGCGGCGTTGAAGCCCTGGCCCTTGTCGAGCTCGGCGACCTTGGCGGTGATGACGTAACCCTCCAGGCCGGCGTTCTCGGCGATCCAGCGCAGCGGCTCGACGGCGGCCTTGCGGACGACCGCGACACCCGTCGCCTCGTCGCCGGTCTTGCCGAGGTTGCCCTCGAGGATCTTCACGGCGTGGACGAGCGCGGAGCCACCACCGGAGACGATGCCCTCTTCGACCGCGGCGCGGGTCGCGGAGATGGCGTCCTCGAGACGGTGCTTCTTCTCCTTCAGCTCCACCTCGGTGGCGGCGCCGACCTTGATCACGCACACGCCGCCGGCCAGCTTCGCGAGGCGCTCCTGGAGCTTCTCGCGGTCCCAGTCGGAGTCGGTGTTCTCGATCTCGGCCTTGATCTGGTTGACGCGGCCGGTCACGGCGCCACTGTCGCCGCCGCCGTCGACGATGACCGTGTCGTCCTTCGAGATGGTGACGCGGCGGGCGGTGCCCAGCACGTCGAGGCCGACCTGGTCGAGCTTGAGGCCGACCTCCTCGGCGATGACCTCGGCGCCGGTGAGCGCGGCCATGTCGCCGAGCATCGCCTTGCGGCGGTCGCCGAAGCCGGGGGCCTTGACCGCGACCGCGTTGAAGGTGCCGCGGATCTTGTTCACGACCAGGGTCGACAGGGCCTCGCCCTCGACGTCCTCGGCGATGATCAGGAGCGGCTTGGAGGAGTTGGTCTGGATGACCTTCTCCAGCAGCGGCAGCAGGTCCTGGATGGAGCCGATCTTGCCCTGGTGGATCAGGATGTACGGGTCGTCGAGGACGGCCTCCATACGCTCCTGGTCGGACACCATGTACGGGGACAGGTAGCCCTTGTCGAAGGCCATGCCCTCGGTGAACTCCAGCTCCAGGCCGAAGGTGTTGGACTCCTCGACGGTGATGACACCGTCCTTGCCGACCTTGTCCATCGCCTCGGCGATGAGGTCGCCGACCTGCGTGTCCTGCGCGGAGAGCGCGGCCACGGCGGCGATGTCGGACTTCTCCTCGATCGGGCGGGCGGTCGCGAGGAGTTCCTCGGACACAGCCTTGACCGCCGCGTCGATGCCCTTCTTCAGAGCGGCCGGGGAGGCGCCGGCTGCGACGTTCCTCAGGCCCTCGCGGACGAGCGCCTGGGCCAGCACGGTGGCGGTGGTCGTACCGTCACCCGCGATGTCGTTGGTCTTGGTCGCCACCTCCTTCACCAGCTGGGCGCCGAGGTTCTCGAACGGGTCGTCGAGCTCGACCTCGCGGGCGATGGTGACGCCGTCGTTGGTGATGGTGGGAGCGCCGAACTTCTTGTCGATGACGACGTTGCGGCCCCGGGGGCCGATCGTCACCTTGACCGTGTCGGCAAGCTTGTTGACGCCGCGCTCGAGGGCGCGACGGGCGTCCTCGTCGAACTTCAGGATCTTCGCCATGGGAGCGGTTCAGCCCTCTCGGAAAACTTGGGTGAACGAACCGCGCCCCCAGCACCCGGCTTGTTGAGAGTCGCGGGGGCCAGGGGCGCAGTTCACTGCAATGCTGTTAAAACCGGGTGAATTACTTCTCTACGATCGCGAGCACGTCGCGAGCCGAGAGGACGAGATACTCCTCGCCGTTGTACTTCACCTCGGTGCCGCCGTACTTGCTGTACAGCACGATGTCGCCGGTCTTCACGTCGAGCGGAAGCCGCTCGCCGTTCTCGAAGCGGCCCGGGCCAACACCAAGGACGACGCCCTCCTGGGGCTTCTCCTTGGCGGTGTCCGGAATGACCAGGCCAGAGGCCGTGGTCTGCTCGGCTTCGAGCGGCTGGACCACAATGCGGTCCTCGAGCGGCTTGATGGCAACCTTGGAGCTGGTGGTCGTCACGATCCGACCTCCCCCTTCGGAGATCTCACGGGGTTAACTGTCTGAGGTGGCGACCAGGTCGATCCGTCGTCGCGGGTGCCGGACCTGCCCGTCGCTATTGGCACTCTCCAGGGGGGAGTGCCAGAACTGAGACTATGACCGCGATTAGCACTCGGTCAAGCGGAGTGCCAATCCCGCCGTCGGTCGCGCCGGGTTTCCGGTGGTCGTGGGGCGCGGTGAAGCGGGTCGGGGACAGGGTTCGGAGACAGGGTGTCGATGCGTCTGCGTCCAGGTGAGACCGAGGCCGTCGGCCGGCACGCGGTGGCCGTGCTCGACGCCGTCCGGCGGCTGCGCGACGCGTCACCGGACGTCACCGGACGTCCCCGGGTGATCGCGATCGACGGCCGGGGCGGCGCCGGCAAGACGACCCTGGCCGAGCGGCTGCGCGGCGCGGCGCCCGGCTCCGCCGTCGTGCACACCGACGACGTCGCCTGGAACCACGCCTGTTTCGACTGGGGCGCCGTGCTCGTCGAGAACATCCTGCGGCCCCTGCACCGGGGTGAGGCGGTGGACTTCCGCCCTGCCGCCTGGATCGGACACGACCGGCCCGGATCGATCACCGTCCCCGCCGGTGCCGGCTTCGTCTGGGTCGAGGGCACGGGTGTCATCCGCGAGGAGCTCGCCCCGCGGCTGGACGCCTCGGTGTGGATGCAGGGCGACCTCGACGAGCAGCAGCGCCTGCTGGCCGTCCGCGACGGTGACTCCCCCGCGCAGCGGGAGCACGTGGCGAACTGGCTGCTGGAGGAAGTGCCGTTCATGCTGCGCGAGCAGCCGTGGGCCCGAGCCACCATGATCGTCGCCGGCCCTCCGCAGGCCGACCACGACCCGGACACCGAGTTGGTCATCGCCCCGCCGACCGGCCCCTAGGCCGCCCCTGGGCCGGCTCGCCCCCGGACGTCAGAGGTAGTCCTCCAGACGGCCCACGCTCAGCCCCCTCTCCTGGACCTCGCGGAGCAGCCTCACCGTCCGCTCGACCAGTGGAGGGCCGTCCAGATCGTCGTCCGGGCCCACCAGGAGGATGTCGCCCGCCTGGAGGCGCTCCCCTTCGGTCCACAGGACCACCGCCGAGACCCCGCAGTCCCCGGCCGCCCTGAGGGTGGTCGTGTCGTAGGTGCCGTAGGGCGGGCGGAAGAGGCGGGGGCGGAGGCCGAAGCGTTCCCGGAGCTTGTCCTGCTGGCCGCAGATCTCGGCGCGCTGGCCGGCGTACGGCAGGCCTTGGAGGGACTGGTGGTCCAGGGTGTGGTTCTGGACGTTCGCGCCGACCTCGCGCAGGCGGGCGAAGTGGGCGTAGCCCGGTCCCACGACGCTGTCCGTGAGGAACATGCTGACCGGGAGGCGCAGTTCGCGGACCAGGTCGACGAACCGGGGGTCGCGTTCGGCGCCGTCGTCGTAGGTGAGGAAGACGACCTTGTCGTGGGTCGGGACGCGGTCGACGACCGGGGGGAGGCCTGGGCCCGCCGCGCGGATCCGGGGGCGGGGGGCCGGGGGCGGGGCCAGGGGCACGGGCGACGACAGGCCCCAGCGGCGGTACGCGTGCGCGTGGCCGTCCGGGGAGGACGTACGGGCGGCCTGCCGGGCCGCGTGGGCCGCCTTTCTGCCGAGGCGTTCGATGGGGTCCACGGACTGGGCGCAGCCGGTGACGGTCGCCGCCAGGAGCGCGACGGCGAGTACGGCGGCGGCCAGTGGGCGCGCGGTCAGTGGGCGCGCGGTCACAGGTAGTCCTCCAGGCGGGCCACCGCGTACCCCTTGGCGGTGACGAGCTTCATGAAGCGGCGGACCATGTCGGGCATCGTGCCCTTCCCGTCGTCATTGCCGCGGAAGTGGCTGAGGACGATGTCACCGGGGTGGATGTCCCGGTCCCACTCGCGGTAGTCCCAGTGGTCGGCGAAGACCTCCTCGTTCCAGAGGGGTACGTGCTTCACGCCGCACGACTTCGCGGCGCGCAGGCTGTCCTCGTTGTAGTTGCCGTAGGGCGGCCGGAAGAGGGTCGGGCGGGTGCCGTACCGCTTTTTGATCACGTCCTGCATGCCGCAGATCTCGGTCTTCTGGCGCTCGTAGGAGAGGGCGGGCAGGTAACGGTGGCGGAGGGTGTGGTTGTTGAGTACGACGCCCAGGTCGCGCATCTTCCTGAAGTAGCCGTAGTCCTCCTTGACCAGGTAGTCGCTGAGGAAGGCGGTGTACGGGATCTTCAGTTCGCTCATCATCCGCAGGAACGCCGGGTCCTTCTCGGCGCCGTCGTCGATCGTGAGGAAGACGATCTTGTCGCGGGTCGGGATCGTGGTGAAGACGGGCGGCAGGCCGCGTTCCTCGTGGTCGTCCACCTCGAAGCCCTTGCGGGTGGTGAGGTGCGGTTTGCGAGTGGGGGGCGGGGGTGCGGTGAGTGGGGGTGCGGTCAGGCCCCAGCGTTCGGCCGTGGCAGCGCGGGCCGCGTAGGAACGGCGCAGCTTCTGGGCGTACGCGTCGAGGGCGCGCGCCGGGGGTGCGTTCAGGCGCAGTTCCTGGCCGGGGGCAGGGCGGACGTTCTTCGGCCCGGCGCCGCCTGCCGTGCCACCTGCCGTGCCGCCTCCCGTGGTGCTTTCCGCGCAGCCGGAGGCGAGGGTGGCCACGGCGAGCGCGGTGATCCCAGCACGGACCATTGACCGGTTTTTGTATTTTTGTCCTACGGATCGCATGGTGCCGGATCTTCCCAGGGCGGGACCGGGGAACGCGGCCGACACCGCCGCCGGAGGCACGCCGTCCACCGGCTGGCCCACAATGACCCGGTGAACGACCTCGCCGCACCCCTCTCCGCCTTCGCCGCCCTCCTCACCCCCGAGGGCCGCGCCCTTCTCGACGAGGTGCGCGGTACCGAGCCGGCCCGTGAACTGGCCGTCGCCACCCGGCTGCGCCGCGCGCATCCCGTCGAACTGGTCTCGGCGGCGCTCGGACAGGAGCGGTTGCGGCAGCGGGCGGTGGCGAAGTTCGGCGCCGGGGACGCCGGGCGGATGTTCTTCACGCCCAACGGGGTCGAGCAGTCGACGCGAGCGAGTGTGGCCGCGTACCGGGCGGGCCGGTTCAGGGAGTTGGGCGTGACCTCCGTCGCCGACCTGTGCTGCGGGATCGGGGGCGATGCCCTCGCGCTCGCCCGGGCCGGGATCCGTGTCCTCGCCGTGGACCGGGATCCGCTCACGGCCGCCGTCGCGCGCGCGAACGTCGAGGCGCTGGGCATCGGGGATCTGGTGGAGGTGCGGGAGGCGGATGTCACCGACATCGACACGACGTCGTACGACGCGGTGTTCGTCGATCCCGCGCGGCGCGGGGGGCGCGGGAGGATCTTCGATCCCGAGGCGTACTCGCCGCCGTTGTCGTGGGCTGTGGCGGCCGCGCGGAAGGCTCCGCTGGCCGCGCTGAAGATCGCCCCCGGTGTGCCGCACGAGGCGATTCCCGCCGACGCCGGGGCCGAGTGGATCTCGGACGGCGGGGATGTGAAGGAAGCGGTGCTGTGGTTCGGGACCGAGCCGGGGGTCGTGCGGGCAACTCTGCTGCCGGGGCCGCGTGTTCTGATCGGGCGAGGGCTGCCGGATCCTCAAGTGCGTTCGGTGGGACGGTACTTGTACGAGCCAGACGGCGCCGTCATCCGGGCGCATCTGGTGGCGGAGGTGGCCGAGGAGGTCGGCGGGGGGCTCGTCGACGAGACGATCGCCTATGTGACGGCGGATGAGCTGCGGGTTGCTCCGTATGCCTCCGCTTACGAGATCACCGATCAACTGCCTTTCGGGGTCAAGAAGTTGAAGGCCCTGCTGCGGGAGCGGGGAGTTGGGGTGCTGACCGTGAAGAAGCGGGGGTCGGCTGTCGAGCCCGAGGAGCTCCGGAAGATGGTGAAGCCTCAGGGGCCCAACTCGGCGACGGTTTTCCTTACTCGGGTGGCGGGGGCGCCGGCGATGCTGATTGGGCACCCTGTGCGTTGAGCTCCGCTGGTGGGGCGGCTATTTGGCTGCCGGCCAGTGGGGGGCTTGTCGCGCAGTTCCCCGCGCCCCTATGGGGCGCACTCCTGCGCTCGGGTTTGTAGCAAGTTCCGCTCTCTTTCGTTTTGGGTCAGTTCTGCTGCTCGTAGGAACTCGGCTCTTGCCTCCGTCCTGCGGCCCAGGCGTAGGAGCAGGTCGGCTCGGACGCTGGGGAGCAAGTGGTAGTCGCGTAGGGCCGGTTCGGTGGTGAGGGTGTCGATGATCTGGAGGGCGGGGGTCGGGCCCTCGGCCATCGAGACAGCTACCGCTCGGTTCAACTCCACCACGGGGGACGGGGATCGGACGGCGAGCGCGGCGTACAGCGCGGCGATGCGGGTCCAGTCCGTGTCGTCGTAGGAGTGGGCGTGGGCGTGGCAGGCGGCGATGGTGGCCTGGAGGGCGTACGGGCCCGGGCCTGATGTGGTTGTCGTGGCGCCGGCCGCTTCCGCGCGGGCCAGGGCCGTGAAGCCGCGGGCGATCAGCATGCGGTTCCAGCGGGAGCGGTTCTGGTCCTTGAGGAGTACCGGTTCGCCGGTCGGACCCGTGCGGGCCGCCGAACGGGACGCCTGAAGCTCCAACAGGGCTGTCAGCGCGTGCACTTCGGGTTCCTTGGGCATCAGGCCCGACAGCACGCGGGCCAGCCGAAGGGCGTCCTCGCAGAGGGCGGGGCGCAGCAGGTCGTCGCCGGCTGTGGCCGCGTATCCCTCGTTGAAGATCAGGTAGATGACCTCCAGGACCGAGCCGAGACGGGCCTCGCGCTGTGGGCCGTACGGGACCTCGAAGGCGACGTTCTTCGTCGCGAGGGTTCGTTTGGCGCGGACGATACGTTGGGCGACCGTCGCCTCGGGGACCAGGAAGGCGCGGGCGATCTCGGGGGTGGTGAGGCCGCCGAGAAGGCGGAGGGTGAGAGCGATGCGGGCCTCGGCGGACAGCACCGGGTGGCAGGCGGTGAAGACGAGGCGGAGCAGGTCGTCGTCGATGTCGTCGGGGGCGGACGGCTCGACCGGCGGGGCGGTCGGCTCCAGGGTTCGGCCGATCTCCGCCAGCTTGCCGGCGTACGTCTCGCGGCGGCGGACCAGGTCGATGGCGCGATGCTTGGCCGTGGCCATGAGCCAGGCGCCCGGGTTGTCGGGGACGCCGTCGCTGGGCCACTGTTCGAGGGCGGCGACCAGGGCGTCCTGGGCCAGTTCCTCGGCGATGCCTATGTCCCGGACGGTGCGGGTGACGGCCGCGATGATGCGGGGTGATTCGAGGCGGAAGACCGTCTCGACGGATCGCTCGGTCGCGGAGTCGGAGTCGGAGTCGGAGGTGGGCTGCGGGGTCACAGCCCACCATCAGACACCGTCGGCGACGATCGGCCAAGGAAGCCGGGAGGGTAGGGAGAACAGCGAGGGGTTCGCTCAGCCCTCCGCGATCTCCCGCACCTCGCAGGTGACCGTCCAGTGCTCCTCGTGGACCTTCAGGAACCGCTTGGTCCACTCCAGGGCCTCGGCCTTGTCCTTGCACTGCATGATCGCGTAGCCGCCGACGATCTCCTTGGACTCGGTGAAGGGGCCGTCGGTGACCGAGATCCTGCCGTCCTGCCAGTGCACGCGGGTGCCCTGCGCGGTGGGAGTGAGGCCGGCGGTGTCGAGCATCACCCCGGCCTTGGTGATCTCCTCGATCAGCTCGCCCATGCGCTGCATCAGCTCGGGGCTGGGGCCTTCGGCGGGGACGGTGGCTTCGTCGATCTGTACGAGGGAGAGATAGCGGGGCATGGGGTTCCTCCTTGGGCGGGGCCCGGTTCCTTTCCGGGCTCTCACCTGTGCGTCGAACGGGGCGGGCCCGGATCGACACGGCTGCGGAAATTTCTTCGGGAATTTTTCCCCGGGGGCGTTTCCGCAGCTCAGAAGCTTCCCTCTCTCCGCGAGACCCTCACCGCAAGGCCGTCACCGTTGGGTCGTCACCGCAAGTCCGTCACCGCAAGGCCGTCACCGTAGGGTCGCCCACAGCTCTGCCGCTTCCGGCTCCTCGGCAACCACCCGGTTGGCGTTGGACGCCGCCGTCACCACCGGCATCGTCACCGTCTTCAGATCGTCCGCCGACAGGCCCTGCAGGCTCTGGCCCAGGCTCATCAGTTCGCTGAGCGAGTTCAGGCCGGTGTCCGTGGTCAGGCCGGCCGTGGCCACGTCGGCGACCTTGTACAGCTTGGCCGGGCTGGTCAGCAGGTTCGTCGAGGAGATCTGCTGGAGGAGTGCCTTGACCAGGGTCTGCTGCAGGCCTATTCGACCCAGGTCGCTGCCGTCGCCGATGCCGTGCCGGGTGCGGGCGAGAGCGAGGGCCTTGGTGCCGTCGAGGTGGTGCGTGCCCGCCTTCAGGTCGAGGTGGCTGTCGTCGTCGTCGATGTCCTCGTCCGTGGTGACTGTTACGCCGCCCAGCGCGTCCACCAGGTCGGCGAAGCCGGCGAAGTCGACCTCCAGGTAGTGGTCCATGCGGACGTTCGTCATCGACTCCACCGTCTTGACCGCGCAGACCGGGCCGCCGACCGAGTACGCCGTGTTGAACATGACGCCGTACGCCTCCGCCGTCGAGCCCCCGTCCGCCAGGGGGCAGGACGGGCGCGTGACCAGCGTGTCGCGCGGGATGCTCACGATCGTCGCCTTCGTGCGGCCCGCGTCCAGGTGGACGACCATCGCGGTGTCGGACCGCGCGCCCTCGCTGCTGCCGCCGCCGAGTGCCTGGTTCCGCTTGCCGCTGCGCGAGTCCGACCCCAGGACCAGGATGTTCAGTGCCTCGCTCGGCAGCGGTGACGCCGAGGCGGACGCGGCTGCCGAGGGCAGCGACTGCGTCTTCGCCGGCCGGTTGTCGCCGAGCGCGCTGTTGATGTCGACGCTCTTGATGTTGCGGTTCAGGTGCCAGTAGGCGTAGCCCGCACCCGCGACCCCGATCACCAGGGTGCCTGCGAGCGTGAAACCGACGGCCTTCATCCAGCGCGACGACCGTCGGCCCACCTGTCTCTCCGCGCCCCCGTCGTCATCCGACTTCTGTCTTTCGTCTCCCGTCACACGGAGGAACGTACGTCCGAATTATTACGCGCAGGGGCCCCTACCCGGGATTCTTCGGAGAATCTCACGCTTCTCAGCCCAAAATCAGGCCGGGATCACCCCAGTGTTACCGTCGGTAGCGGGTTGCTCCCGCTCCATGTCCCGTTGAACCCGAAACTCACCGAGCCACCGCTCGGCACCGTCCCGTTGTAGGAGGCGTTCACGCAGGTCACCACCGCCCCCGACTGGGTGCAGGTGGCGTTCCAGGCCTGCGCGACCTGCTGACCCGCGCCGTACGTCCAGTTCACCTTCCACGACGACAGCGAACGGCCCGCGGAACAGGCGATCGTCACCTGCCCGGTGAACCCGGAGTTCCACTGGTTGGGGACGCTGTACGTCGCCGTGCAGCCCTCCGTCGACGGGGTGCCGCCGAGCGACTGGGCGATGGCGTAGTACGCCGGTTTCGGGGTGAAGCTCTCCGAGTACGGGGTCGCCGCGCCGTATCCGTCGAACACGTCCGGGATCCACGAGTCGGAGTCGGTGAAGCCCCAGACCGTCACGCCGACGCACCTGGTCACGGCCACGCAGGCGTTCATGACCGACTTGTAGTCGGCCGCCTGCTGGGCCAACTTGGCTTCTGTGGCGGGCAGTTGCATACGGATGTCGAGTTCCGTGATCGCCACGTCGACGCCGAGATCGGCGAACCGCTGGATGTTCTGCTGGAGGGTCGAGGGGTACTGACCGAGGATCAGGTGGGCTTGGAGTCCTACTCCGTCGATCGGTACTCCGCGCTCCTTCAGGGACTTGACCAGGTTGTAGAGGGCCGTGCTCTTCGCGTTGACGCCCTCGACGTTGTAGTCGTTGATGTAGAGCTTCGCCGCCGGGTCGGCCGCCCGTGCCCAGGTCAGGGCCTGCGCGATGTAGTCCGTGCCGAGGTTGGTGGACCACAGCGTCGAGCGGTAGGTGCCGTCCTCGTTGAAGGGCTCGTTCACCACGTCCCAGGCCGCCAACTTGCCCTTGTAGCGCGTGACTTCGGTGGTGATGTGGTCCTGGAGGATGGTGCTGAGCTGGGCCGGCGTCCACGTGCCGTTGGCCAGCCAGCCCGGGTTCTGGCTGTGCCAGACCAGGGTGTGGCCGCGTACCTGCTGGGTGTGGGCCTGGGCGAAGGCGACGATCTGGTCGGCCTCGGTCCAGTTGTACGTGCCCCGACCGGGCTCCACGGACTCCCACTTCATGGCGTTGCCGGGGGTGAGCGAGTTGAACTGGGCGCCGGCGAGGTCGCCGTACGTTCCCGTGAGTTTGGAGCCGGTGACCGCCGTGCCTATGACTTTGCCCTTGGCGGTGGCGAGGTCGCGCAGTGGGGGGTCTGCCGCGGTTGCCGTCCCGGCGAGGAGCAGGGTGGCGGTGGTGGCTGCGCCTGTGAGGAGGGCCAGCAGGCGTGGGCGTAAGGCTGTTCTGGAGGGGCTCATTGCGGGTGCCTCCGAAAGTTTCGGCTGTTCAACCGATTGACTTCGGTGCAGTTTGGGGGCCCTTGCGTCACTCGTCAATACGGTTGTGCCGATAAGAGGCCGGTGGGTCGCTGCGGGTGCGTCGTGGTTCGTCGCGCCCACGCGGCGGAGCCGGAAATCGATTCAGCCCCGCGCCCCTTGGGGGGGGGTTGCCCTGCCCCGCTCAGGCAGGCGGCGGCGCCGTGCTGTTGCGTACCACCAGGCTTGTTGCCAGCTCAACCCTGGTTGCCCCTGACGTGCCGTCTCCCCTGCCCAGGTCCAGGACCATTTTGGCTGCGGTTTCCGCCATTTCCATCAGGGGCTGGCGGACGGTCGTCAGTGGGGGGCCGACCAGGCGCGCGATCGGCAGGTCGTCGAAGCCGACGACGCTCAGGTCCTCCGGGATGCGCAGGCCGAGTTCGCGGGCCGCCTCGTACAGGCCCAGGGCCTGGAGGTCGTTGCCGGCGAAGACGGCGGTCGGGCGGTCCGGGGAGCGCAGGAGTTCGAGGCCGGCGCGGTAGCCCGTCTCGTGGTGGAAGTCGCCCACCTTGAGCAGGGCGGGGTCGACCGGCAGGCCGGCCGTCTCCAGCGCGGCGCGATAGCCGTCGACGCGGGCGCGGCTGCACATCATCCGGGAGGGGCCGCTGATCGACGCGATGCGGGTGTGGCCCAGTTCGACGAGGTGGCGGGTGGCAGCCAGGCCGCCCTGCCAGTTGGTCGCGCCGACCGAGGGCACGTTGTCGCCGGGGTCGCCCGCCGGGTCCATCACCACGAACGGGATGGAGCGGCTGGTCAGCAGCGCCCGCTGGGACTCGTCGAGGCCGGACAGGACCAGGATCACGCCGTGCGGGCGGCGGGCGGCGACCTGGTCGGCCCAGGTGCGGCCCGGGGTGAGGCGGCCCGCGCTCTCGGAGAGGACGACACTCAGCCCCTCCTCCCGCGCCGCGTTCTCCACACCCCGGATGACCTCCATCGCCCACGCGCTCTCCAGCTCGTGGAAGACCAGGTCGATCAGCGGGGAGCGGGTCGCCTCGGCACGGCGGCGCCGGTAGCCGTACGCCCTCAGCAGGTCCTCGACCCGGGTCCGGGTTCCAGGAGCGACATCGGCGCGGCCGTTGAGCACCTTCGAAACAGTCGGAGCGGAGACGCCTGCCTCGCGGGCGATCTCGGCGAGCGTCGCGGTCTGGGTGGACTGCGGTGTCGTCTGCTTTTCAACGGGTTTCGAGGGTCTCATGGCGGCGATCGTATCCCTGCGCGACCTCTTGACGAAGACCCTGTCCCCCCATAAATTTCCGGAACATTCGACGTACCACCCGAAAGATTCGTACAGAGACTTCTTCAGGTTTCGTTCAGAACATTCGCGAGAGGTGCAGTCATGGAGTCGAACAGAGGGCGGTCCACAGGGTCCACCGGTACGGCGTTCAGCAGGCGCTGGGTGCTCGGTGCCGGCGCCTCCGCCCTGCTCACCACCGGCCTCAGTGCCTGCGGCTCGGGTGAGGGTTCGGGCGGGGGCGGGAACACGATCACCGCGTTCGTGTACGGGGACGACGCCGTGAAGGTCCAGGCCGCGGCGGTTGCGCGGTTCAACAAGTCGGCCGCCAGCAAGACGGCCAAGGGCAAGGTCAAGCTGGAGAAGATCCCGGGCTCGGACTACCTGCCCAAGCTACGTACGGCGATGGGGTCGCCGAGCGCCCCGGACGTCTTCTTCAACTGGGGCGGCGGCTCCATCAAGGCGTACCAGGAGGCCGACAAGATCGTCGACCTGACCGACGTCATCGAGAGCGACCCGGTGCTGAAGAACGGCTTCCTGCCCTCCGTGCTCGCCGCCGGTGACCTGGGGGGCCGGCACTACGGCATACCGATGCGCGGTATGCAGCCGGTGATCCTCTTCTACAACAAGACCGTCTTCGCCGAGCAGAAGCTCCAACCGCCCACCACCTGGGACCAGTTGCTCGACATCAACACCAAGCTGAAGAAGGCGGGCATCACCCCGTTCGCCCTCGGCGGCTCCGACGTCTGGCCCGAACTGATGTGGCTGGAGTACCTGGTGGACCGTATCGGCGGCCCCGAGGTCTTCCGGCGTATCCAGGACGGCGACGCGGAGGGCTGGGGCGACCCGGCGGTCCTGAAGGCCGCCGAGATGGTGAAGGAGCTCATCGACGACGGCGCCTTCGGTGACAAGTTCACCTCGGTGTCGTACGTCAACGGCGGTGCCCCGGCGGTCTTCGCCAAGGGCAAGGCGGCGATGCATCTGATGGGCTCGTGGGAGTACTCGACGCAGCTCGGCAAGTTCCCCGACTTCGCCAAGTCGAACCTGGGCTGGGCCGCCTTCCCGAAGATCGAGGACGGGGTCGGCGACGTCCTCAACGTCGTCGGCAACCCCACCAACTACTGGTCCATCAACCCCCGTACGCAGAACAAGGACGCGGCGATCGCGTTCCTCAGGGACTGCGCGTCCGAGGCGTACGCGAAGGACCTGGTCGCCCTCGGCGACGTACCGACCACCTCGAACGCGGCGGCGCTGCTGTCCTCCGCGCCGAACCCCGAGTACGCCAAGTTCCAGTACGACCTGGTACAGAAGGCACCCGCGTTCACGCTCTCCTGGGACCAGGCGCTCGGCGACGAGCTGGGCACGAAGATGCACACGGAGATCGGCAAGCTGTTCACGGGCAAGTCGTCGCCCGGTGAGTTCGTGTCGGCCTGCAAGGGGCTGAAGTGAGCTCAACGGTCACCTCCGGGGGCGAGAAGGTTCCGCGGGGCAAGGTGCGGGCCGGGCGGCCGAGCGCTGTCTGGGCGCTCCCCGCGGTGCTCTTCTTCACCTTCTTCGCGGTCGTCCCGATGGCCCTGGCCTTCTATCTCTCCTTCACCGAGTGGGACGGCCTCGGCGACCCGAAGCCGGTGGGCCTCGCCAACTGGCAGAAGCTGCTGGACGATCCGCGGCTTACGCAGTCGCTTTCGCTCACCCTGCTTCTGATGGCGGCGAGCTGGGTCTTCCAGACGGTGGTCTCCCTGCTGCTCGGCGTCTGGGCGGCGGGCCGTCAGCGCAACCGGGCGATTCTCTCCGCGATCTTCTTCGTCCCGTTCCTGCTCTCCTCGACGGCGATCGCGCTGCTTTTCTACGCCCTGCTCGACCCGAACTTCGGCGTCATCCGGGCGAACATCCTCGGCTCATCGAGCGGTGCGTTCTTCGCGATCGTCTTCGTCGGCGCCTGGCAGTTCATCCCCTTCCACACCCTGATCTACCAGGGCGGGGCCCGCCAGATACCCGAGGTGCTCTACCAGGCGGCGGCGATCGACGGCGCGGGCCGCTACCGCCAGTTCTTCTCGATCACGCTCCCGCAACTGCGGCACACCATCACGACGTCCACCGTCCTGATGGTCGTCGGCCTGCTGACGTACTTCGAGACCGTGCTGATCCTCACCAAGGGCGGCCCGGGCACCGACACGGCGATCCTCCCGTACCTGATGTACGAGGCGGGCTTCAAGAGCTACGACTTCGGCTACGCGAGCACCATCGCGTCCTCCCTGGTCGTGGCCGCCACGGGACTGTCCCTGCTCCTTGTGCGACTGACCGGCTTCGGCCGCATGCGCAGTACCCGCGAAGGGATGTGACGGAGTGTCACACGACACGCTTCCTCGTCCCACGACCGCCGACAAGCGCCCGGAACAACCGGGGCGGCGGCCGGCCGGTCGTCGTCGCAGGCACTGGACGAGGCGCGCCAACCCGCTGGCCGGACTGGGTTCGTTCATCTGGCTGGTGATCGTTCTCGTCCCGATCTACGCCATGCTGTCGGCCTCGCTCACCAGCGCCGACAAGGCTCTCACCGGCAACCCCCTGAAGCCTCCGACCGATCCGACCCTCGACAACTACAACACCGTCCTCCACTCGGGCTTCTGGCATCTGCTGAGCAACACGGTGATCGTGGCCGTCGCGGTCGTGGCGATCGTCCTCGGGCTCTGCGTCCCGCTCGCCTACGTGGCCGTGCGCACCCGGAACCGCTGGTCGGGCCTGGCCTTCCGCCTCTTCCTGCTGGGCGTGGCGATCCCCGCCCAGGCCGTGGTCGTACCCCTCTACCTGCTCATCGCCAAACTCGACCTGTACGACAGCCTGTTGGCGGTCATCCTGCCGACGGCGGCCTTCGCCATGCCGGTCTCGGTACTCGTCCTCGTGGGCACCCTGCGGGACGTCTCGGAGGATCTGTACGAGGCGATGGCCCTGGACGGTGCCTCCCCGCAGCGGATGCTGTTCCAGCTCGCCGTCCCGCTGGCCAAGGGCGGTATCAGCACGGTCGTCATCTTCTCCTCCCTGCAGGCCTGGAACGGCTTCCTCTTCCCGCTGATCTTCACCCAGTCCGACGAACCCCGGGTCCTGACCCTCGGCCTCTTCAACTTCGTGAGCCAGTTCGGCGTGAACATCCCCGCCCTGCTCGCGTCGGTCGTCCTCTCCGGCATCCCGATCTTCGCCGTCTACCTGGTGGCCCGGCGCGCGCTGATCGGCGGCCTGATGGGCGTGGGCGGCAAGTGAACCGACGGGAACCGACGGAAACAGACGCCGGTGAACTCACCTTCCCTGACAGGAGTTTCATGACCACGGCTCCCTGGCGTGACCGCGCCCTGTCCGCCGACGCCCGCGTCGGCGACCTGCTCTCCCGGATGACCCTGGAGGAGAAGGCCGCCCAGCTGTACGGCGTGTGGGTGGGCGCCTCGACGGACGGCCACGGGGTCGCCCCGCACCAGCACGACATGACCGGCGACTACGAGTGGGACGAGCTGATCACCCGGGGCCTCGGGCAGCTCACGCGCCCCTTCGGTACGGCCCCCGTGGACCCGACGCTGGGCGCGCAGGCACTGGCCCGCGCCCAGCGTCGTATCGCCGCGGCGGGCCGCTTCGGCATCCCGGCGCTGGCCCACGAGGAGTGCCTGGCGGGCTTCACCGCGTGGCGCGCGACGGCGTACCCGGTCCCGCTGGCCTGGGGCGCCACCTTCCACCCCGAGCTGGTCGAGGAGATGGCCGCCCGCATCGGCCACGACCTCGCCTCGGTCGGCGTGCACCAGGGCCTCGCCCCGGTCCTGGACGTCGTACGGGATCCGCGCTGGGGCCGGGTGGAGGAGACGATCGGCGAGGACCCGTACCTGGTCGGGACGATCGGGTCGGCGTACGTGCGGGGTCTGGAGTCGGCGGGGATCATCGCCACGCTGAAGCACTTCGCGGGGTACGCGTCCTCGGCCGGCGCCCGCAATCTCGCTCCCGTTCGGGCAGGCGTACGGGAGTTCGCGGACGTGACGCTGCCCCCGTTCGAGATGGCGCTTCGCGAGGGCGGGGCGCGTTCGGTGATGGCCGCCTACAACGAGACGGACGGTGTCCCGGCCTCGGCCGACCCGCATCTCCTGACCCAACTCCTGCGTGAGGAATGGGGGTTCACGGGAACGGTGGTCTCCGACTACTTCGGCATCGGCTTCCTGGAGACCCTGCACCGGGTCGCGGGTACGCCGGCCGAGGCGGCGCACCTAGCCCTGGCGGCCGGCATCGATGTCGAGCTGCCGACGATCCGGAGCTACGGCGACGCCCTGGTGACGGCGGTACGGGCGGGAGACGTGCCGGAGTCGCTGGTGGACCGGGCGGCGCGCCGGGTGCTGACGCAGAAGTGCGAGCTGGGCCTGCTGGACGAGGACTGGCGGCCGGAGCCGGACGGCGGGCCGATCAACCTGGACTCGGCCGGAAACCGTGCGCTTGCCCGCCGGTTGGCCCAGGAGTCGGTGGTGCTGCTGGACAACACCGGCGGGCTGCTCCCGCTGGCCCCGGACACCCGGATCGCGGTCGTCGGGCCGAGGGCGGCGGACGCGCTGGCGATGCTGGGCTGCTACTCGTTCCCGTCGCACGTCCTGCCGACCCATCCGGAGACTCCGGTGGGTCTGGACATCCCCACGCTCCTGGACTCCCTGCGCGTCGAACTCCCGGACGCCAAGGTGACGTTCGCGGAGGGCTGCGCCACCTCGGACCCGGACACCGCGGGCTTCGGGGAGGCGGTTGCCCGGACCGTCGAGGCGGATGTGTGCGTGGCTGTACTGGGCGACCGGGCGGGCCTGTTCGGCGGCGGCACGTCGGGCGAGGGCTGCGATGTGGCGGAGCTGCAACTACCCGGCGTGCAGGCCGAGTTGCTGGACGCACTGGTGTCGACGGGCGTCCCGGTGGTGCTCGTCCTGCTCACCGGCCGCCCGTACGCACTGGGGCGCTGGCACGGGCGGCTGGCGGCCTCCGTGCAGGCGTTCTTTCCCGGGGAGGAGGGCGGCCCGGCAGTCGCGGGAGTGCTGTCGGGCCGCGTGACCCCGTCGGGCCGGCTGCCGGTGAGTGTGCCGAGGGAGCGCGGAGGCCAGCCGTGGACGTACCTCCAGCCGCCGCTGGGACTGGCGGGCGAGGTGAGCAGCCTGGACCCGACACCGCTGTACCCGTTCGGGCACGGGCTCTCCTACACCTCTTTCGCCTGGGAGGACTTCGTGGAGGGGGGCCAGGCGGAGGGAGACCCGGCGGAGATCGCGACGGACGGTTCGTACGAGGTGTCGCTGACCGTTCGCAACACGGGTGCGCGGGGCGGGGCGGAGGTCGTGCAGCTGTATCTGCACGACCCGGTGGCCTCGGTGACCCGGCCGGACGTCCGCCTGATCGGTTACCAGCGGCTGGAGTTGGCGCCGGGGGCCGCGAGCCGGGTGACGTTCCGCTTCCACGCGGATCTGTCGGCGTTCACGGATCGCTCGGGTCGCCGGATCGTCGAACCGGGGGTGCTGGAGCTGCGGTTGGGTGCGTCGAGTGCGGACGTACGGTATGCGGCACGGGTGCGACTGGTGGGCGCGGTCAGGGAGTTGGGAGCGGACCGGCGGCTGCGGTGCGAGACGGAGGTCGGTTCTGTAGGCCCGTAGACCTGTAGGTCACTGGGTTCCCAGGTTCCCAGGTCCGTAACGCGGACTCGGCCCCGCCGACTCAGGGTACGGCGGGGCCGTTCAGGTAGCGGCCCTGTGTGTCGTACGGCCAGGCGTTGGACACGCAGCCCTTGAGGCCGTCGATCTGCTGCATCATCGCGGGCGCGGGGCGTCCGGGCCCCGGGCAGGTCAGATGCCCGCGGCCCAGCCAATGGCCGACCTCGTGGTTGACGATCAGGGCGCGGTACTCGACCGGCGGGCCGTCGAACTCGGGGGAACCCAGCTGCCAGCGCTTGAGGTTGATCACCACGTCGGCGCCCGTACGGCAGTTGACCTCGCCGATGTGGTCCGCCTGCCGCACGTTGCACAGCTTGTCCGTGGTTTTCGCGGTGGCGACACGGAACGTCAACTCCGCTTCCGCGCCGGTGACTTGGCGGAAGCCGGCGCCCGCTCGACGCCAGCCCCGCTGGTCGTCGAGGATGGCGGCGATCTGGCGGGCGGCGTCCGCCGGGTCGACGCCCGCGCCGTCCTCGACCTGGACGCGGAAGGGCGTCCCGGAGGCGGGACCGGTGCCGGTGAGCGGGGCAGTCCTGAAGGTGCCGGGGCCGGACGCGGGGATGGTGGGCTGCGCGGAGGAGCCCTTCCCGGATCCGGAAGTGCGGTCGGCGTCCGGGGTGGACTCGGCCGGTGTCCGGACCACCTCCGGAACACGGGCCTGCGACGCGCTGTCCGGCAGCAGCCGGGGCAGGAGCACCGGCACCGCCGCCGTGCCGAGCGCGGCGAGACAGACGGTGGCGCCGATCGCCCCGATACGGGTCCGGCGCCTTTGCCGCCGCCGTAACGCCTTCCGGCGGTGCGACCCACCCTGCGCTCTCGTGGGGAGGACCGGGCCTTTAAGGCGGGGGAATCGCATCCCGTGTCGGCGACGCGGAGCGCCCCTGCAGCCTGCCCAGCGGAGCCGAGCAAGGGCGTACGCGCGTTCCCGTGTTCACTGGTTGGGGTGATCGCGACGGGAGGGGGTGCGGGTGTACGGATCTCGCACGTACGGTCGTCCAGCAGGGTCGGGTGACGGAGTGTGGGCGGGGGTGATGGTGTGGCGGTGGTGACCGGGACCGACGGAGCGGGGCATGCCCGGTGGACGTTCCGGCTGCGCGTCTCCTCCACCGCCCGCAGTGCCCTGATGGCGGAGTGGGGCCGCTGCCGGTGGGTGTGGAACGAGTGCGTGGCCAAGTCCAAGGCCGTACACCTGCACAACAAGGCCACCGGGGACAAGCGGACGTGCGGCCCGGCACAGCTGGACAAGCTGCTGACCAAGGCGCGCGAGACGACCCCATGGCTGCGAGAAGGCAGCTCGGTCCCGCAGCAGCAGATCATCAGGGACTTCGGCAAGTCCAAGGCCAAGGCGCACAAGGACATCAAGGACCGGCTGCCCATGACACGCCGGGCCGGAATGCCCAAGTGGAAAGCGAAGCACGAGGCGCTGCCCTCCCTCAACTACACCCGGCGCGGCTTCCACCTGAAGGACGCGCAGCTGCACTTGGCGGGCGGGATCGCCCTGACCGTGGTGTGGTCGCGGGACCTGCCCGCCGACCCTTCCAGCGTCCGCATCTACCAGGACAGCATCGGTCACTGGTACGCCAGTTTCGTCGTCTCCGTCGCCGTCGAGCCGCTGGCGCAGACCGGTGCAGTGATCGGCATCGACTGGGGTGTGAAAGAGACCGCCACCACCACATCCGACACCCACGATCTCCCGCACACAGAGCACGGCAAGAAGGCCAAGGAGAAGCTGACCCGGTACGACCGAATGATGGCGCGCCGCAAGCCGAAGAAGGGACGGGCCGGATCGAAGGGCTACCACAAGGCGAAGCGACTGCGCGCCAAGCTGCACAAGAAGGTCGCACGCCAACGCCAGGACACCGGCCGCAAATGGGCCAAGGGCGTCGTGACCGACCATGATGCCCTGGCCGTCGAGGACTTCAAGCCGAAGTTCCTCTCCAAGACCACCATGGCCCGCAAGGCCGCAGACGCCGCCATCGGCGCCACAAAACAGGCCCTGATCGAGATGGGCCACAAGCACGGACGCACCGTGCACCTGGTACACCCCGCGCACACCACGATGGACTGCGCGCACTGCGGAGCGAGAGCCAAGCACGCACTGCCGCTGGGGATGCGCATCTACACCTGCACCGCTTGTGGAACTGACTCCCCCCGGGACAAGAACTCCGCACGCGTGATGCTCATCCGGGCTGGTCTCAACCCGGCTGGTGCCGAGGGCGCAAGACCACCTGGGGCGCTGCCCCGGGTGGCCGCCTGAGCCAGGAATCCCCTCCCTTGCTTCAGGGAGAGGAGGATTCAATGGACGTCGTTGCTCACGCATCGGGGGTTCGGGAAGTTTCTCGTGAGCCCCGTTAGTCAGCCGAGCACTCGGCGCGCTCGTGGGCTCAGCCGAAGCGGCCCGCCACGTAGTCCGCCGTGCGCTGGTCCTGCGGGGTGCCGAACACGTCGTCGGTGGAGCCGTGTTCGACGATGCCGCCGGGCGTGCCCTGTTCGGCGAGGAAGAACGCGCACCGCTGGGAGACACGGGCGGCCTGCTGCATGTTGTGGGTGACGATCACGACGGTCACCTGGCCGGCGAGCTCGTGGATCGTCTCCTCGACCCGGCGGGTGGAGGTGGGGTCGAGGGCCGAGCAGGGTTCGTCCATGAGGAGGACCCGGGGGCGTACGGCCAGCGCGCGGGCGATGCACAGGCGCTGCTGCTGGCCGCCGGAGAGTGCGCCGCCCGGCTGGCGGAGCCGGTCGCGCACCTCCTTCCAGAGGCCCGCCCGGGTCAGCGACTCCTCCACGATCTCGTCCTTCTCCCGGCGGCCGGTACGCGTTCCGGTCAGCCGCAGGCCCGCCACCACGTTGTCGTAGATCGACATGGCGGGGAACGGGTTCGGCTTCTGGAAGACCATGCCGATCCGGCGCCGCGCGTCGGTCAGCCGCCAGGACGGGTCGTAGATGTCCTCGCCGTCGAGGAGCACCTCGCCCGCCAGCGCCGCCGACGGGATCATCTCGTGCATACGGTTGAGGGTGCGCAGGAACGTCGACTTGCCGCAGCCGGAGGGACCGATGAGCGCGGTGACCTGACCGGCGGGCATGGTGAGGGAGACCCGGCTGAGCACCTGGTGGCTGCCGAACCAGGCCGCCACGGCGCGGGCTTCCAGCGTGGCGGGCACGGTGGCAGCACCGGCCGGCGCCGACGCCGGAGTCGGAGCCGACGCGGCGGGCAGGACGATCGTGTCGGTCACGGAATCGGCCACGGAATCGGTCAGGGAGTCAGTCAGCGAGTCGGTCACGTCGGGTACCTCGTGTCGGAGAAGTCGGGGCGCGGAAGGCGTCGCTGCGAGGCTCACAGCAGGTTCGGCAGCAGCTCGGTGGCGCGGGTGGCGACCTGGAGGCCCAGGACGGCGACGACCGGGGCGAAGACGATCCACGTCTGGTGCCGGCCCCACCGGTGCCAGGTCCACACCGCGGCGACCGCCGCGAGCAGCAGGGCCTGGAGCCACATCACCAGTGGCCAGGGCACCCCGGAGGGCCGGGCGAGGGGCTCCTCGGCCTGTGGCAGGGTGCCGGAGCGGATGACTGCCGCCGGGGTCTCGGCGGGCGCGGACACCAGGTCGGCGTCGACGCGCAGGACACCGTCCGGCATGAAGCGCGGGCCGGTCGCGGTGACCAGCACCAGGCGCCCCTTCCCGGCGGCGAGGGCGGCGGGCGCCGGATCACCGGCCCGTCGTACGCCGGTGACCTGGTACTTGGCCTTGCCCTGGCCGGTGACGACGGTGAAGGTGTCGCCCGCCGCGAGGTCGGCCAGCTGCCCGAAGGGGCCGCCGTACGCCGCCGCGCGGCCCATCAGCACGCTGGTGCCGGCCTGCCCGGGCATCGGGGTGTCCCGGCGGTGACCGGGGCCGTCGGTCAGCACCGCGGAGTCGGTGCCCTCCATGACGACCTGGGACAGATGCAGGGCGGGTACGTCGATCAGCGCGACCGGTGTGCCCGGCGCGAGCAGCCTGCCCTCCTGGTCGACCTGCGCCACCGGGGCGGTGCCCTGGGCGAGTTGGTCGCGCAGGGCATCGAACTCGGCCTGCTGGGCGCTGTGTTGCTGGATGCCGCTGAGCAACAGCAGCTGTGCGGTGACGCCGAGCAACAGGGCGGCGAGGCTGAGCAGGCCGCCCCGGGCGAGGTGGCGCACGACGGTGACGCTCGCGACGCGTGTCCGGGACGCGGACGCCACCGGTGCCGTTCCCGGCGCAGGTGCCGGTGCGAGCGTGGTCTGTACGGCGACCGTCACGGCGGCCCGCCTCCTTCGCGGTTCAGGGGGTTTCGATGAGGGGTCCGGGCGGGCCGGGGGACCGTGGCGGCGGTCCCCCGGCCCTCGGGAGAGAGGAGCAGCGATCAGGTGGACTTGACGACGAAGTTCGCGCCGTTCTTGGAGACCACCGTCGTCGAACCGGCGTAGAAGGCGTGCAGCGTGTGCTTGCCCTTGGCCAGCTTCGGCAGGGTGATGGTCACCTTGCCGGCGCTGAGCGTGCCGGTGGCGATGATGCGGGTGCCCTCGTAGACACGGACCGTGCCGGCGGGCGTGGTGCCGGTCGCGGTGACCTTCACCGTGACCTTGGCGCGGGCGGTGTGGCCGACCGAGGCCGGGGCGGTGGCGGTGACGGCCGGGGTCGCCTTGGTGACCTTCAGGGAGACGGTCGCCGAGGAGGAGTTGAGCTGGGCGGCGCCCGCGTAGGAGACGGTCAGGGTGTGCGTGGCCACCGTGAGGTGGTTCGACAGGCTGACGGTGACCTTGCCGACGCTGCTGAGGGTGCCGGTGCCGAGGGTGGTCGCGCCCTCCTTGACGGTGACCTTGCCGGTGGGGACGACGCCGTGGGTGCCGGTCACGGTGACGGCGACCTTCGGGGCGACGCCGTACGCGGCCGTGGCGGTGGTCGCCTTCGTGGTGCTGGCGTACTTGACGGCGCCGGTCCAGGAGGCGGCGTCGCCGGTGCCGATGAGGTTGGCGGCGGCGACCGAGGCGGTGTAGGTGCCGGTGGCGAGGCCCGAGAAGGTGTACGACGTCGTCGTGGCCGGAACGTCCTTCGTGGCCACGACGCCGCCGTCGGCGCCGAGCAGCGTCACGCGGTAGTCGGTGACGGGCTGGGCCGGGGCGGGGCTCGCGGGGGTCCAGGCCAGCTTGACGCTCGCGTCGCCGAGGGTGGTCTTCAGGGCGGGTGCGGCGGGCGTCTTGGCTTCGAGGCCGCTGATCTCCAGGCCGCCGACCTTGGCGTGCTTGGCGAGGTTGACCGAGCCGTTGTACGACTCGTTCACGAAGCCGAACTTGGCGATGACCCCTTCGGCGGCGTCGGAGGCGAGGGCCGCCTCGTGGGTACCGCTGGTGACGAAGACGTCGTAGATGTCCTTGTCGAAGAAGACGCTGCTCGGGTCGATCGCCCGGGTCGGGACGACGTTGTAGACGTCGCGGCCGAAGGTGGCGTTCTCGTAGTAGCCGCCGACCGGGGAGAGCTTGCCGTTGACCGTGGTGACCGGGCTGGTGGCGCCGGTGTCGCCGGGCAGCGTGACGCTCGCCAGGTGCGCGCCGGCGGCGACCGCGTCCTTGCTGTGGTCGGGGGCGATGTCGTTGTTCTGCGCGATCCAGCTGCCCACGGAGAACGGGACGAGCGTGCCGTCCGCGGTGAGCGCGGTGTCGGCCTGGTTCTCCTGGACAGTCGTGATGCTCGTGTCGACCGTGTTCTCGTTGAGGCCGATCGCCCCGAGGAAGAACTTGCGGGTGCCCGAGCCGCTCTGCGGGAGGACGGGGTGCACGGTCTGGCCGTTCACCTTGTGGTCGCTGCCGGCCGCGTAGACGTCGTGCAGCTGGTCGACCGTCAGGGTGTCGAGGCCGGAGCCGCGGACCGCGACACCGACCGCGTCCCGCGCGAACGGGATGTAGGTGAGCGCGGTGCCGGAGACGCTCGGGCCGCCCGAGGAGCGGGCGAAGTCGACCTGGCTCTTGACGGAGACGCCCGTCGCGTTGGGGAAGAGGTCGCCGGTCAGCGACATGCTGAGCGCGGTCCGGCCGGGGCCGGAGCCGTTGGGCCGGTTGAACGTCGTACCGCCCGACCGGGTCTGGATGGTGGCGGAGCCGATCGCGTCGTACGAGGCGATGCCCGCGCCGGCCGTCGACTTCACGGCGGTGTCGGCGTAGCTGTTCTCGGCGACCTTGTCGCCGGCGAGGGCGTTCAGGACGTCCTGGGTGGTGTCGGAACCCACGCCCACGAGCTGGCGGAACGTTCCGGCGGGGGTGGGGTCGGCGGACGCCGGGCTCGCGAGAGCCAGCGTGCCGGACACCACGGCGGCGGCGACCATGGCCGCCGTGAGGCGCGTTCTGCGCATCGAGGTTCTCCTGTTGTGCGTCGTGTGGAACCGGTGGATCTGGCAGATCTTGCGGGTATGGCAGGGTGGTACGGGCTGTCCGCCCCGACTGCGATTCGGGGCGGGCGGCCGTCTGTGGGGAGCTCCGGCCCGGGGGCCGTGGCTCCGGGGGCTCAGCCCCGGCCGGGTGGCAGCAGCCTGCGCAGCCGCTCCGGCAGGGTGAGTCGGGGGACGACGGTCACGGTGCGACCGCCGGGAAGCGGGACCCTGAGCGGCAGCCGGAGCCGGCCGCCGCCCGCGAAGGGCGCCCCGATACCGGCGGCGGCGCCGAGCGCGGCGCCCACCGGGACGGCGTAGCGCAGCGCGTTCGCCGGGTCGGCGGGCGTGGTGCCGAGGGCGGTGGTCTCGACGGCCTGGCCGCCGCCGTACGAGGGCCGGTCGCTCGGTGACGCGCTCGCGCCGCCGGACGCGGCACCGCCGGTGGTACCACCGGCGGCCGTGGCCCCGCCCTGCGTGCCGCCGGAGGTGCCGGACCCGCCGCCGGACGTGCCGCCGCTGGATCCCCCGCTCGCGCCGCCGGAGGAGGACGAGCCGCCCGGGTCGGCGGACGGGCCGGTGTAGTGGGCGAGGGCGGTGGCGGCCTTGGCCGTCCGGTCCCGCAGGGCCTTCGGCAGCGGGGCGTAGCCGACCGGGAGGCGGCCCGGGTCGGCGCCGCTGATCTGGCCCTTGCCGGCCGCGTACGTCAGCAGGGTCGCGTAGTCCTTGCGGGCGGCGGGGTCGAGCTTCGCCGGGCGCACTGCCGCGTAGACGAGCTGTGCGAGCGGGTACGCGCCCTTCGCGGTCGCCTTGGCCGGAACGATCTCCGGGGCCTTCGCGCCGGACGCGCTCGCCGCGGCGGCGGTGAGGGCCGCGGGGGTGGGTGCGGTGAACGTGCCGGCGGCGTTGCGCAGCCGCGCGGTCTGGAGGCCGTAGCGGGCGGCGGAGGCCGCGTCGGTCACCGTGATCACGAACCGGGAACCGACCGTCTGCGGACCGGGGGTCTTGTACGCGGGCGGGCTGGCCAGCGGGTCCCAGGTCGCCTTCCAGAGGCTGTCGGCGCGCCGGGTGTGCAGGGCGCCGGCGTGCATGTCCGACACGTAAGGATGGAAGTCGATCATGCACTGCTTCTGCGTGGCGCCGGTGCCCGGCGGGATCGTGCACCACGGGTCGCTCTTGGGGTACGTGTCGATGGCGGCCGGGTCGAAGGCGAAGCCGGTGGGGTTCACGTCCGTGTTGGTGCTGAAGTACGGGTTGACCTTCATGCCCCAGTCGTCGGAGACGCCCGCGAGGAAGTTGCGGGCCTCCTTGTCGGAGACGATCCACTGCCAGACCGCGCGTGCCGAGTCGCTGTGGCCCAGCGCGGTGAGCAGGTCGGTGTCGGTGGCCGGGGTCTCGGGGACGGACAGTTCGGCGAACTCCGGGTTGAGCGAGATGAATTCGGGGTCGCTGGCCAGTCCGGCCGGGTTGTTCGTCGCCCAGCCGTAGCCCTTCGCGGCGGTGGTGCCGATGACCGCTCCCCAGGGGGAGTTGCGGTAGGACTCGGTGAGCAGTTTGGCGACCAGCCGGGGGGTCAGGTCGAGCGACTCGACCTTGGTGCCGGCGAGCTTGCGGATCGCCTCGGAGGCTCCTGCCTTGGGTCTGCGTTCGACGGTGAAGCCGATGACGGTGCCCGAGAGCGTGGTCGGCGCGTAGACGGTGGGGTCCGCCGGTGCGGTCGTGCCCGCGTCCGCGCCGAGGGCCCGGGTGGTGAACGCCAGGCCCGAGGAGCCGTCGGCGATAAGGCCGGAGCGGGTGTCGGGCTCGCCGAGTTCCGTGTAGCCGTACACCTTGCCGCTCGGGCAGAGGGCGGTCTGCCAGCTGCCCATGGCGTCGGCGGCGAGTTCGCTGCCGCTGGTGGCGCGCTCGTCGGAGCCCAGCGCGCAGTTGGCGCCGACCGTGTTGAAGCCGAGCCGGACGGCGACGCGGTTCTTCCAGTTGGTCGCGGAGACCGGGGAACCGGCGTTGACCTGGCTGGTGTCGGCGTACGGCTTGCCGTCCAGGTCGAGATGGCCCTGCGGCACGATGACCAGCCAGCAGGAGCGGGGCTTCACGGTCCCGTTCTGCCGTACGGGGGTGCCGCAGCCCAGGTGCGGGGCCTCGTTGGCGGTCTGCACCTCGACGTACTCGCGGCCGGTGCCGTCGGCGCCGGTGCGGGCGAAGTCGACCTCGTTGGTGGTGTTGCGGTTGAACAGGGCGTTGTTCTGGGTGCCGGAGGTGATCAGCGTGCCGTCGACGGCTTTGAAGGGGACCTCGCCGAGCCCGGTCACGTTGCCTGCGCCGTAGCGGTTGTCCTGGCCGTAGTTGGTGGGGTCGGCGCTGTAGAAGACCTTGCGGGTGTCGTCGTACTCGTTGCCGGGCCAGCTGCCCCGGTCCGTGGTCGGGGAGGCGCCGTACTGGCACTGGGTGCGCGACGGGCCGGGGTTGGCGGCGACCGTGCCGTCGTCGTCGCCCCAGCACTGCATGATCTGTACGAAGTCGGTGTTGAACAGGGTGCCCGCGAGGGTGGTCGGGGTGCCGCCGGTCCAGGAGACGGTGACCGCCTGGCTGGTGAGGTGCTCGGTCTGGCTGACGGTGAACCGCATGTCCGCGAACTCGCCGCGCCCGGAGACGGTGACGGCGGAGCCGCTGCCCGAGGCTGCGGCGGTCGCGGGCGGGGCGGTCTGCGCGACGGCGAGCCCGGCGAGGGCCCCGACAGCCGCCCCGGCAGTGAGGCGCACCAGCAGCCGGCGTATCCGACTCGTGCTCATGGCCGTCTTCATCGCGAGTTCCCGTCCGTGGTGTCGCCGCCGGTACCAGTGCCGGTGCCGGTGCCGTTGCCGCCACGAGCACCGAGCGCCCGTGCCACGGCGGACGGCAGCAGGACGAGCCCGAGGATGAGCAGCGCCGCGAGCAGCATCAGGGTCTGGGTGCCGGTCCAGCCGCCGCGTCCGGCCACGGCGACCGGCTGGGCCAGGGCGATCGTCCCGTCGACGGCGGTGCCGCCGCCCGAGCCGGAGGCATTGCCACCCGAGGACGAGGACAGCACCTGCCCGGTATCGGGGTCGACGGCCGGCTTCCCGTCGCCACCCCCGCTCGCCGCCGTACCGCCCGCCGCACTGCCGCCGCTCGCCGAGCCGCCGGTGCTCCCCCCGGACGCGGTGCCCCCGGCCGCCGTACCGCCGGTCGCGCCCCCGGACGTCGTACCGCCGGAACCACCCGAACCACCGCTGCCGGAGACCGGTTTGGCGCCGCCGCTGCCCGTGGTGCAGGGCGCGGCGCCCTTCTTGTCGCAGGCGGCCGGGTAAGGGGCGGTCTCAGCAAGCCTGTTGCGACCGTCGGCGCTGAAGGTGGGGTTGTTGCAGCCCTTGATGTTGATGTTCTGCGTCTTCACACCGGGGATCCGGCGGATCTGGTCGAAGCCCGCCTGCACCAGGTTGATCGGCAGCGGCGAGTAGCCGAGCTTGGGCGCCTGTTGCTGGCCCTGGCACATGAAGTAGTAGGAGAACGCGCCGAGCGTCTTGCCCTTGTCCTCGGTGAAGGTGCCCTGCACCTTCAGCGGCAGGATCATGTACGAGTAGCTGGACAGCGGGTAGTTGCGCTTGTCGGCGTCGTTGTAGACGCCTTCGAGCTTCTGGGTGAGGTAGTCGGCGGAGTTCTTGTTGGTGTTGATCCTCGCCTTGAGCAGCGACACGGCGACGTTCTTAGGAGTCGGCTCGGTGTAGTAGCCCGCGTGGTTGAGGACCTTGGCGACCGGATAGCCCTCGTTGATGGCGTACGAGTAGTTGACGTACCCGATCGCGCCCTCGCCGTAGTTCTGGGCGACGTACCCCGCCACGCCCGGGTCGCCGGACTGGGCGATCATGCCGGAGACGGTCGGGTAGTACGAGGTCTGCCCACAGGCACCCGAGCGGCCGACGCGGGCGCAGTACGCCTTCCACAGCGACGCGTGCTGGTTGGCCATCCACATCGTGAACTGGGCGGTGGAGCCCGAGCCGTCGGAGCGGACGACGGGCACGACGGCTCGGTGCGGCAGCTGCAGCCCCGGGTTGTCGGCCTTGACCACCGGGTCGTCCCAGTACTTCACAACACCGGTGAAGATCTTGGTGACGACGTCTCCGGAGAGGCGGAGGTTGGTGACCTTCCTGCCGTTGACCGTCAGGTGGTACATGAAGGAGGTGCCGCCGGCCACGATCGGCATGTAGGCGTAACTGCCGGAGGACGGGCGCTCGGCGGCCGAGCCGTCGGTCGGGTTGGTCTGGAACGGGATGTCCGAGACCGCGAAGTCCACCGTGCCGCTGAGGAACTGGCGGCGGCCGTCGGAGGAGCCGCCGCCGGCGTAACTGATCCGCATGCCGTACTGGTTGACGGCCTTGCGCCACTGTTCGATGGCGTTCTCCGCCCAGGTCGAACCGGCCCCGGCGACCGGGGTGTAGCTCTCGGCCGCCGCGGGCGCGGTTGCCGGCCCGGCGAGCAGCGCGGCGACCACGCCGAGCAGGACGGCGAGAGTCGCCGGCGCGCGCAGGCGCCGGAGAGCGGTGGTGAGGTGGCTGGGCATCAGTCGGTCTCTCCGGGGGCCGGTGCGTGGGTGGGTGCGGGGCGAGGGGTGGGCGCCCGGCCTTCGGCCGGGCCGTCGATCCCACACTCATCACCCGTGCTGCTCTCGTAGTCGGGTACGGGTGGCCTCTGTGTGGCGTCCCCGCCGTCGGCGACTGCCGCGGGTTCAGGGGCCGAGGTGTCGAACAGCGACAGCCCGGCCGCGGACGCGGGCGTGTGCAGTTCGTCGAAGCGGGCGACGTCGCGGCGGGAGGCACGGGCGGTACCGCGGGCCTGGCGGCGGGTCTGGTGGCCGGGGCCACGTCCACCGATGACCCGGGCGACCACGAACAGCACCAGCACCATGGTCATCAGCACGGCCGCCGCGCCGAAGCCACGGGCGATCATCTCCGGCTGCGGCGACTTGACGAAGTTGAAGACGGCCAGCGGCAGGGACACCATCGGCCCGGCGGTCGGGTCGGCGTTGAGTGCCGCCGTGAAACCGGCGGTCAGCAGCACGGGCGAGGTCTCGCCGATACCGCGCGCGGTACCGAGGATGACGGCGGTGGCGAGCCCGGAGCGGGCGGTGGGCAGGACGACGTGCCACACCGTGCGCCAGCGCGGCGCGCCGAGCGCCTCCGCCGCCTCGGTGAGGGTGCCCGGTACGAGCCGCAGCACCACGTCCGAGGCCCGGATCACGATCGGCAGCATCATCACGCTGATCGCGAACCCGGCCGCGAGGCCCGACTTCTGCATGCCGAGGCCGAGAATCCAGACGGCGTACACCATCAGGCCGGCCACGATCGACGGGAGCGCGGTCATCGCCTCGACGATGGTGCGGACGAAGCGGGAGAAGCGCCCCGGGAGCTGGTTGAGGTAGACGGCACAGGCCAGTCCGAGCGGCACGGTGATCGTCAGCGCGATGCCGATCATGATCAGCGTGCCGACCATCGCGTGGGCGATACCGCCGTTCGTCAACGGGTCGAGCGGGCCCGCCGCCTGCATGTCCTGGGTGAAGAAGTTGGCGTGCGGCAGGGCGTCCTTGCCGCGCCAGGCCGTGAACCCGACGACGAGGGCGAGGGCCGAGAACAGCAGCGAGGCCGCCGTCCACAGCACGACCGTCATCACCCGGTCCCGGACGGCCTGCCCGTCCTCCTCGAACCCGGTCAACACCGCGTAGACGGCGAGGAAGACGAGATAGGCGGTGACGGCGAAGCCCAACGTGCCGGAGAACGGGGCGAGTTCACCGAACAGCAGGACCGTGACACACAGCGCGGAGGCGGCGGCACCGGCCAGCGACAGCACGGCGGAGCGACTGACACCACCGATACGGCGGGGCTGTTCGGGGGCCGCCACAAGTTCGGGCACGACAGACACGACGGTCCCGACAGGCTGGGCGGCCTCGACGAAGGTCTCTTCTGCTTCTACGACGGTCATCTCATGCCTCGCTCTGGGCGCCGGAGCGGGAGCGGGCCGCGACGGAGGAGGCGGTGAAGTTGACCGCCAGGGTGAGCAGGAACAGCGCCAGGCCCGCCGCCATCAGCGCCGACATCCCGAACTCGGAGGAGTCTCCGTAGTGCAGGGCGATCAGGGAGGAGACCGAGTTCGAGCCGGTCTGCAGGATGTGCGGCTGGATGGTGAAGACCGGCGAGATGATCAGGTAGACCGCGATGGTCTCGCCGAGCGCCCGGCCGAGCCCCAGCATCGTGCCGCCGATGATGCCGCCCTTGCCGTACGGCAGGACGACCGAGCGGATCATCCCCCACCGGGTGGCGCCGAGCGCGTAGGCACCCTCCCGCTCGCCGGCCGGGGCCTGCGAGAAGACCTCGCGCATCACCGAGCACTGGATCGGCGCGACCATGAGCGCGACGACGATTCCGGCGACGAAGGTGGACGCCGTGTACACGCTGTCGGAGGCGAGCGGATCGCCCGGCTGGACGCCGTCCACCGTGAACAGCGGTATCCAGCCGAGCCAGTCGGACAGCCAGCGCGACAGCCCGATCACATGCTGCTGGAGGAAGAACAGCCCCCACAGCCCGTACACCACCGACGGTACGGCGGCCATCAGGTCGACCATGCTCACGAGGGTGCGGCGCAGCCCGCGCGGGGCCACGTCGGAGATGAAGAGCGCCGTCCCGACGGCCAGCGGTACGGAGATGGCCACCGCGACGAGGGCGATCAGCAGGGTGCCGGTGAGCACGGCGGCGATGCCGAAGTTGTGAACGTCCGGCTGCCAGGCGGCAGTTGTGAGGAACGCGAAGCCCCGGGCATGCAGCGCCTGCCCCGCCCTGAGCAACAGGAACAGCCCGACGGCCGCCATGATGGCGAGGACGACAACCCCCGTGGCCGTCAACTGGATCCGGAAGACCCGGTCACCGAGCCCCCTGGCGGCGGACAGCCGCCGCGGCACGGATCTGTCGGACTCCGGTCTGCCGGAACCCACCTGCGTGGACACCACGTACGCCCCTCAAGAAACGGAAACGACTCTCCCCACGCGGCACCGAAGGCACCGTGCGAGGAGAGTCAATGGCCGGATCCTGACGTACCGACGCGTCAGATATGGACTTCACGTGAACGAGCCATGTCAACCTGGTGGGGCAGCTGTGGAGATGGGCCCGGCGTTCCCGGGCCCAGGGAAGGTCTTTACGGTGTGGCGCTGTCCGTGACCTCTCGATCCGGCCGCGGGAAGCTCCCGGCCCGGCCGGCCCGTTCCTCTCCCGTGGCGAAGAACCTGCGCACATAGTCGTCCGGCGGGAGCCCGCTCTCCCGCATCGAGGAGAACACCTCGGCGCCTTCCCCCGGGGAGTCGAACATCGCGTACGCCTCGGCGAAGTCCACGTACTCGACGGCGTCCAGGTCCTCGCAGTACGCGGCGGCCTCCGCCTCTCCCTGGGCGATCGCCTCGCCCAGGGACCGGGCGACCCACAGGGTCACCCTCTCCTCGTACACCTCCAGGTGCCGGTGGCGGAATACGCACCGGACGCCGTACCAGGACGGTTCGTTCGTGTCACTCATGACCGTTTCCTCTGCCGTCGCCCCCGAGATGCCTCCGCGCCGTGCGCACCCGGCCGGTCACCGGCCCGCCCGCCGGGGCCCCGCGACAGATGCGGGCGCTTATTCGCCCACCGCCTCGAACCGCCACCGGTGCACAGCCCTGACCACCAACCCCGCGCCCGGCTCCGGAAGTTCGGGCAGGTCGGCGTCGTACTCCGCGTCCCACCAGGTGATGACGAGGACGCGGTCCTGGGGAGCCCGTAGCGTCTCCCGGCGCACCGGAGTCTCCGCCAGCTCCTGCGCCCTTGCCCAGGTGAGGAGTTCGTCCCCGCGGCCCTCGACGGCCCGGGCCTCCCACATCAGCGCGACGGTCACGTGTACAGGTTTCCCTTGCTGGCCTCATGCACATGGTCATGCGAATGCGTGTGACTGTCGCTGTCGCTATGGCTGTCGCTGCGGCTGTGTCCCGGCACATGCGGGTCGGTCACCGGCAGCGAGGAGTCCGCCGACAGGTCCCAGTCGGAGGGGGCCCGGTTGCGGGCGACCATCTCGGCGCCCAGAGCGGCCACCATCGCGCCGTTGTCCGTGCACAACTTGGGCCGGGGCACCCGGAGTTGGATACCGGCCGCCTCGCACCGCTCCTTGGCGAGTGCCCGCAGCCGGGAGTTGGCGGCGACACCCCCGCCGATCATCAGGTGGTCGACGCCCTCGTCCTTGCAGGCCCGCACCGCCTTGCGGGTCAGCACGTCCACCACCGCCTCCTGGAAGGAGGCCGACACGTCTCGCACCGGCACCTCCTCCCCCGCCGCCCGCTTCGCCTCGATCCAGCGGGCCACGGCGGTCTTGAGCCCGGAGAAGGAGAAGTCGTACGCGGCGTCGCGCGGCCCGGTCAGCCCGCGCGGGAACGCGATGGCCTTCGGGTCGCCCTCGCGCGCGTACCGGTCGATGACCGGGCCGCCGGGGAAGCCCAGGTTCAGCACCCGCGCGATCTTGTCGAAGGCCTCGCCGGCCGCGTCGTCGATGGTCGCGCCCAGGGGCCGTACGTCGGAGGTGATGTCCGAGGAGAGGAGGAGCGAGGAGTGGCCGCCGCTGACCAGCAGGGCCATCGTCGGCTCGGGCAGCGGCCCGTGTTCCAGCTGGTCGACGCAGATGTGGGAGGCGAGATGGTTCACGCCGTACAGCGGCTTGCCCAGTGCATACGCGTACGCCTTCGCCGCCGAGACCCCGACCAGCAACGCGCCCGCGAGCCCGGGACCGGCGGTGACGGCGATGCCGTCGAGGTCCTTCGGGCTCACCCCCGCTTCCTTCAGCGCCCGCTCGATCGTCGGCACCATCGCCTCCAGGTGCGCCCGCGAGGCCACCTCGGGCACGACACCCCCGAACCGGGCGTGCTCGTCGACGCTGGACGCGATGGCGTCCGCGAGGAGCGTGGTCCCCCGGACGACACCGACGCCGGTCTCGTCGCAGGAGGTCTCGATGCCGAGGACGAGCGGCACGTCCCTGGAGTCAGCCATTGCTCTCGGTTCCTTGTGCTGAAGGGGCTGAAGGGGCTGAGGAAGTCGAGGGAGTCGAAGGCACCGATGCCGCCGGGTCGCGCAGCCGCATCACCAGGGCGTCGACGTTCCCCGGCTGGTAGTAGCCGCGCCGGAACCCGATGGGCTCGAAGCCGAACCTCTCGTACAGCTTCTGCGCGCGCACGTTGTCCACCCGGCACTCCAGCATGACCTCGGTGCACTCGAACGCGGTCGCCGCCCGCAGCAGCTCGGTCAGCAGCACGGCACCGAGGCCGGTGCCCCAGTGCTCGCGGGCGACGGCGATCGTCTGCACGTCGGCCCCCGTGGCGGAGCCGTTGTCGGATTCGGTACCGGCGACGGCGAGCCCGCCGTACCCGATGATCCGTCTGCCGCCGCCCTCCGCGCGCTCGTCCTCGGCGACGAAGTACCGCCGGGTCGCGTGCGGTCCCCGCGCATGGGCCAGGTCGGACCAGAACATGCCCCGGGACCAGGCGTCCTCGGGGAAGAGGTCCCTCTCCAGTTCCAGCGCGGGCTCGATGTCCCACCAGCGCATCTCACGCAGCACGGCAGTCGTCACTTCGGGGTGACCACCTTGTAGTTCTTGGGGACCTGCGCGTCGGGTCGGCGCAGGTAGAGGGGCCGGGGGGCCGGGAGTTCGACGCCCGCCGCCAGCCGTTCGGCGGCCAGGGAGGCGAGGGCCGCCGCACAGACGTGCTCGGGCGCGTGCGCGCTGGGGAAGGTGTCCGGGTAGAGCAGGGCGCCCGCTCCGACGGCCAGCAGTCCCGCGACCTGGTCCGCGATGTCCGCCGGCCGGTCGACGGACGGCTCCGTCACTCTCGTACGGGAGTCGCTGTAGCGCGCCCAGTAGACCTCCTTGCGGCGGGCGTCGGTCGCCACGACGAAGGGGCCGTCCTCGATGTCGGAGGCGTACGCGAGGCCGTCCAGGGTGCAGACGCCGTGTACGGGGACGCCGAGGGCGAATCCGAAGGTGTCGGCGGTCATCAGGCCGACGCGCAGCCCGGTGTAGGGGCCGGGGCCGATGCCGACGACGACGACGGTGACGGCGTCGAGGCCCGTGCCCGCCTCGGCGAGGATCCGGTCGACGGCGGGCAGCAGCAGTTCCCCGTGCCGTCGCGCGTCGACCTGGCTCGACGCGGCGACAACGGCCGTCCCGTCGTGCAGGGCGACCGTGACGGCCGGGGTGGCGGTATCCAGAGCGAGCAAGAGCACGCGAACAGCCTACGGCGCCCGCGCCCCGCGCACGGCCGCTCCGGTCGGCGGTACGGCTGCTGCTACCGTCGCCACAAAACGGGACGTACAAGACGAAGAGGTGGGCACTGGTGACCAGGAGCGGCTCGGGATTCGTGGCCGGGCTCACCGCGACGGCTCTCGCCACGGTCGGCTTCCTCGCCTACCAGGCCTCGGCGAACGCCCCGCTGCGCCCGGGCGCCGAGCGCGTTTCCCCCACGGCGCCGGTGACGGCCTCGAAGGTCCCCCGGGACACCCGGCATCCCGACGCCCTGCCGGCCGGCTCCGGAACGGGCAGGCGGGTCGTGTACTCCCTGGACGACGACCGGGTGTGGCTGGTCGGCGACAACGGCAGGGTGCGCCGCTCGTTCCCCGTCGCGCCGGGGACGGTCGATCCGGCGCCGGGCAGCTATCTGGTCACGTCCCGCTCGAACTCGATCACGGGGACCGACGGCACTCCGATCGAGCACGTCGTGCGGTTCACGGGCGTGGACGGCGTGGGCATCGGCTTCAGCGCGGCGGTGGACGGCTCGGCTCCGCTGCAGGACCCGGAGGCGCGCACGGGCGGCATCCGGGAGACCCGGCCGGACGGGGACGCGATGTGGGAGTTCGCGACGATCGGCGAGAAGGTCGTCGTGATCCGCTGAACGCGCTACGCGGCTTTCGGCTGCTGCCGGACGGGCGCCTCGGGCGGGCGCGGAGGCGTCGAGATCGCGCGGGCGGCGGCACAGGACGCCAGCAGATCACGCATGGACACCCCGGAGACCGCGTACGGCTTCGACCTGGGCGTGCCGATGCTGGTGCTCGTGCTGCTGCTCGTGCTCGCGCCCTCTATAGCCGACATGGACGCCTCCTGAAGTTCGGGGGCGGGCGTGGTTAGGTAAGCCTAACCACGGACTGGGTACCATGTGACCACGCGTGAGACGCCGAACGCAACATCTTGCCGACGGATTGTCGGAACATTCACGCAAACGTTCATACGACGCTCAGGTCAACCGTCGCCCACCGCTCCCCCACCCCCGTGAGGGTGACGTGCCGGACCTCGTCCGTGTCCGGGGGTCCGGGGGTCGTCCCCCGGGAAGGCACAGTCCCGACGGCCCGGTGGATGAGGAGATGGAGGCGGTCGTCGGTCAGCTCCTCGACCTTGCCCTCGCCCCACTCCACGACGATGACGGACTCGGGCAGGGAGACGTCGAGGTCGAGGTCCTCCATGTCGTCGAGACCGCCGCCCAGCCGGTACGCGTCCACGTGGACGAGCGGCGGGCCGTCGCCGAGGGAGGGGTGGACGCGGGCGATCACGAAGGTGGGCGAGGTGACCGCACCCCGGACCCCGAGCCCCTCGCCGAGCCCGCGCGTCAGCGTCGTCTTGCCCGCGCCGAGCTCACCGGTGAGCATCACGAGGTCGCCTGCCCGCAGCTGCCCGGCGAGCCGACGGCCCAACTCCCGCATCTCGTCGGGCGAGTTGACGGTGAGCTCGGCGGACGAGGAGGGCGTCGGGCGCGCGGGGGACTCAGCCGGGGTGTCGTGCGCTGCTGCTGGTGCTTCCATAACCGGAAACGGTAGCCCCTGCCGGCACGGCGCCCGCGCGGGTGAGCAGGTCGGCGAGCCGGTCGGTGACCGCCTCCGGGTGCTCCAGCATCACCAGGTGCCCGGCGTCCGGCACGAGGACCAGCTCGGCGTCCGGCAGCAGGTCGGCGATGGCCTCGCTGTGCTCGCTGGGCGTGACGAGGTCGCCGACCCCGGCCAGCACCAGCACGGGCAGGTCCTTGAAGTGGCCGAGGGCCTCGGTCTTGTCGTGCTCGGTGAAGGCCGGGTAGAACTCGGCGACGACATCGATGGGCGTGCTCTCGATCATCCGCTCGGCGAACCGGGCGACAGCGGGGTCGACGTCCCGCGACGAGAACGAGTACCGCTTGATGATGCCGGCGAAGAGATCGGTGGTGGCCCGCCGCCCCCGCTCCACCCACTCGGCCTGCTGCCCCAGCGCCTTCAGTACGCCGGGCAGCACCCGCCGGACCGCGTTCACGCCCGCGACGGGCAGCCCGAAGTTGACCTCGCCGAGCCGCCCGGACGACGTACCGACGAAGGCGACCGCGACGACCCGCTCCCGCACCAGATCCGGGTACTGGTCGGCGAAGGCCATGACGGTCATCCCGCCCATCGAGTGCCCGACGAGCACGATCGGCCCCTCGGGCACGGCGGCGTCGAGGACGGCCTTCAGATCCCGCCCGAGCTGGTCGATGGAGAGGACCACACCCTCGTGCTGGGCGACTCCGCGCCCCGACCGCCCATGGCTGCGCTGGTCCCAGTACACGCTGCGGACGACCCCGCGCAGGGCGGCCCGCTGGAAGTGCCAGGAGTCCTGGCTGAGGCAGTAGCCGTGACTGAAGACGACGGTGACGGGGGCCGGGGCCTTGCGCCCGAAGAGCCGCCGCCGGCGCGGGGTGAGGGCGGGCGCGGCCTCCGGGTCGACGTCGTCGACCTCGTAGTACAGCTCGGTGCCGTCGTCGGCGTACGCCTTCCCCGGGGTGCCGCGCAGCGCGCCGTACGGGCCCGTCGAGTCGAGCGCCATCCGCGCCCGCTCGCGGATGCCGCGCCCCACGGTGAGCCGCTCGACGGCGACCCCCGCGGCGGCACCGGCGGCCACCACTCCTATGGCGACGCCCGCGATACCGGTCGCCCGGCGCCACCCCCCGCCCGTCGCCCCCGCGGCGGAGGCCACGACCGCCGTGGCGGCGCTCGCGACGACCTCCGCACTGCTCTCGCTCACGTACCGCTCCTTGCTGGAATTACCACTGAAGACTGGAACTGCCTGCCACTAGGACTTGAACTGCCGCTAAGGCTGGAACCACCACTGAGGTCGCCGCGGTTACTCGTGCCGCCGACCGAGGAACCCCGCGGGCGCCTACCCCTCTCGGTCCTCTTCCTCATTCACATTCACGTACACGCGGGGCACCCGGGTTCCGATGCGGGTGATGATTTCGTACGCGATCGTCCCGGCCGCCTGTGCCCAGTCCTCGGCGGTGGGCTCGCCTCGGTCGCCGGGCCCGAAGAGCAGGACTTCCGCGCCCTCTTCGGGCTCGTCGCCCCCGAGGTCGACGACGAACTGGTCCATGGCGACCCGCCCGGCCACGGTCCGCCACTTGCCGCCGATCAGGACGGGGCCGGTGCCGGAGGCGTGGCGCGGGATGCCGTCCGCGTAGCCGACGGGGACGAGGCCGAGGGTGGTGGCGCCGGGGGTGACGTAGTGGTGCCCGTAACTGACGCCGTGCCCGCCCGGTACGTGCTTGACCAGCGCGAGCGAGGCGGCCAGCGTCATCACGGGGCGAAGACCGAGGTCGGTGGAGCTGCCGATCTCAGGACTCGGCGAGATCCCATAGACAGCCACCCCCGTCCGTACGAGGTCGAAGTGCGTGTCCGGGCGGCTGAGCACGGCGGGCGAGTTGGCGAGGTGCCGCACGTCGGGCCGCAGTCCGTGCCGCTCGGCGTAAGCGACCATCTCGTGGAAGCGGGTGAGCTGGGCGTCGATGGAGGGATGCTCGGGTTCGTCGGCACAGGCGAGATGGGACCACAGCCCGGTCACCCGGATCAGCCCGTCACGCTCGGCGGGCAGCGCGGCGGCGACGAGCGCGCACCAGTCGTCCCCCGGCTGGCAGCCGCCGCGCCCGAGCCCGGTGTCGGCCTTGAGCTGGACGCGCGCGGGCCGCCGGGCGGCGGCGGCTGCCTCAACGACCTCCCGCAGGGCCCACATCCCGCCCACCGACACGTCGATGTCGGCCTCGATGGCGGCCTGCCAGGGCCCGCCCGGGGTCCAGAGCCAGCACATGACCCGTACGTGGGCGGGAATCCCGGAGGCCGGATCCCGCAGCGCGAGCGCCTCCTCGGGGGTGGCGGTGCCGAGCCACTCGGCGCCCGCCTCGACGGCCGCCCGAGCACACCGGAGGGCCCCGTGGCCGTACGCGTCGGACTTGACGACAGCCATCAGCGCGGCGCCGCGCGCGCGGGCGCGCAAGGTCCGTACGTTGGCCCGCAGGGCGGCCAGGTCGATCTCGGCGCGGGCTCGCAGGGCGACGGCCGGCGGGGCTGCTGTCTCACTCATGGCGCCCCCAGTGTCTCAGAGGGACCGTGGAGCACACCCGCGGCTACCCCGCGGCCCGCCGTCCCCACACGTACACCCGGTCGCCCGTCTTGAGAACACCCCAGAGCGTACGGGCGTCGGCGAGCCGCATATTGACGCAGCCCATGGAGCCGACGGTGGTGTGGATGCTGCCGTAGACGGCGTGGAAGGCCTGGCCGCCGCTGAAGAACTGGGCGTAGGGCATGGGGGTGTCGTAGAGGGTGGAGTGGTGGTTCTTGTGCTTCCAGTAGACCTTGTGCCACCCGCCGCGCGTCGGGTAGACCGTCCGTCCGCTCCGGACGGGCACGGGCCCGTAGACGACCTTCTTCCCCTTCTGCACCCAGGTCAGCTGCCGCCCGAGATCGACACAGGCGACGCGGTAGGTCCGCACGGGACACCTGCCGGCGGCGTTCGGATTCTTCTTCGCGGACAGCAGCTGCATCCGGGACCAGGTGACGGGCCCGGCGAATCCGCTGTCCGGCTTGATCCTGTACTTGCGCTGGAACTCGCGGACGGCCCGGCAGTCGGCGGCGGACTGCTTCCCGTCCACCTTCAGCTTCAGCCAGAACTCGACCTGCCGCTGATAGGGCCCCGTCAGCTTGGAGCAGGCCACTTTCCGGGCGGCGTCACGCAGAGGTACGTACTCGATGAGGTCGTACGTCCCCCGCGCGGCCTCCGCCGGTTCGACGGCGTCCTCTTGTCTCGTCGGCGTGTACACCTGCGGCGCGAGCACCTGGTCCGGGGTGTCGAAGGTCCAGGGCTGGGAGGGGGCGGGGGGCACGCCGGGCACGAGGACACCCTCGGTGCCGGGGGTGGGGGCGGACGGCACGGGGTCCGCGAAGGCGGGGCCGCCGGGCGGCAGCACGGCCGCTGCGACAAGCAGCGCGGTGAGCCCCCGGAGCACGAACGGTCGTCGACTGATCATGTGATCAGGAGAACGCGGGGTTGACGCCACCGGGCTCAGCCGCGCGGCGGAGTCACCCGACCGTGCGCCTCAGGACCTCAAACGCCCCGACCATCCCGCACTTCCGGGCCGTCCCGAACATCCCGGACGTCCCGCCAGGCCCTCGCCACCCCCTCCGCGACATCCTGCGCCCCCACCGGCGCCCCCTCCGACGCCAGCCGCCCCGCCAGCCCGTGCAGATACGCCCCCGCACTCCCCGCGTCCAACGCCGAAAGCCCCGCCGCCAGCAACGACCCGCTCAGCCCCGAGAGCACGTCACCGCTCCCGGCGGTGGCAAGCCACCCCGTACCGGTCGCGTTGACCCGTACGGCACCCCCCGCCGGGTCGGCGACCAGCGTGGTCGAGCCCTTGAGGAGAACGGTCGCCCCGTAACGGGCGGCGAGTTCACGCACCGCCGACAACCGCCCGCCCTCCACCTCCCCACGCCCCACACCGAGCAGCGCGGCGGCCTCCCCGGCATGCGGAGTCATCAGCGTCGGCGCGGTACGCCCCCGTACCGCCCCCCGCTCCGCCAGCCGCAGCCCGTCCGCGTCGATCAGCACGGGTACGTCCGCCTCCAGCACCTCGGCGACCGTCGCGGCGTCCTCCCCGGCCCCGGGCCCCACGACCCACGCCTGTACGCGCCCCGCCTTGTGCGGCCCCTGGTCGGACACGAGCACCTCGGGAAAGCGGGCGATCACCGCGTCGGCCGCCGGCCCCACGTACCGCACGGCCCCGGCACCACCCCGCAGCGCCCCGGCCACGGCGAGGACGGCGGCCCCCGGGTACCGCGCCGACCCCGCCGCGATCCCGACGACGCCCCGCCGGTACTTGTCACTCTCGACCCCGGGCACCGGCAACAGCCGGGCGACGTCCGCGTGTTGCAACGCCTCCAGCTCGGCCAGCTCGGGAAGCACCTCCCCGAGCCCGATGTCGACGAGCCGCACCGTCCCGGCGTACTCCCGCGCGGGATCAATGAGCAGCCCCGGCTTGTGGGTCCCGAAGGTCACGGTCAGATCGGCCCGGATGGCGACCCCCCGCACCTCACCGCTGTCGGCGTCGACCCCGCTGGGCAGATCGACGGCGACCACGGCGGCCCGCGCCTCCCGGACCTTCTCGGCCAACACCAGGGCGTCACTCCGCAGGCCGCCACGCCCCCCGATCCCGACGATGCCGTCGACGACGAGGTCTGCGCGCCGGATCACCCCCTCGACGCCGTCACCCTGGGCGCCCATCACGGTCCCGCCTGCTCCCCGCAGCGCAGCGAGCCCCCCGGCGTGCGTGCGCTCCGGGGCGAGCAGCACCGCCGTGACACCGGCCCCGCGCCGGGCGAGCCGGGCCCCGGCGTACAGGGCGTCGCCGCCGTTGTCACCGCTGCCGACGAGAAGAACAACCCGGCTGCCGTACACCCGCCCCATCAACTGCCCGCAGGCGACGGCCAGTCCGGCCGCCGCTCGCTGCATGAGCGCACCTTCCGGCACCCGCGCCATCAGCTCACGCTCGGCCGCCCGTACCGTCTCCACGCCGTACGCAGTTCGCATACGCCGAGTCTCCCGCACGGCCGGCCGACCGGCCCGCCGCACACGGCTCCCACCCCCACAAGGGCGGCTCTGTCCTGCCTCTACCCCTCCGCGATCACCACGGCCGAAGCCACCCCCGCGTCATGGCTGAGCGACACATGCCATGACCGCACCCCGAGTTCCGCCGCCCGCGCGGCCACAGTCCCCGTCACGCGCAGCCAGGGCCGCCCGCTGTCCTCGACGCAGACCTCCGCGTCCGTCCAGAGCATGCCGCCCGGAGCGCCCAGCGCCTTGGCGAGCGCCTCCTTCGCGGCGAACCGCGCGGCAAGCGAGGCGGCACCCCGGCGCTCACCACCGGGCAGCAGCAACTCGCTCTCCAGGAACAGCCGTCGGGCCAACCCGGGCGTCCGCTCCAGCGAGGCCCGGAACCGCTCGATCTCGGCGACGTCGATCCCGACTCCGATGATGCTCATCCGGGCACTCTACGATCCGTCAGACCTGTTCAGGAGCATCACCCGGCACAACCTCCGGGTCCCCGGCGAACAGGCCCTCCGCGCGCTCCGCAGTTCCGACGCGGTCGAGCCAGTCGTCGAGGCGGGCAAGGTCGGCGCAGGCGGTGACGCGGTCGCGGATGTCGTCGGAGACGGGGAGCCGCCTTACTTCCAGCACGGTCAGAATCGTCTTGACCTTCCCCTTCACCAGGCCGTTCGCATAGCCGATGGCCCACTGCTCGGCGTATCCCGGCGGCCAGTTCTCGATCTTTCCCCGCAGATACGCGATCTCTCCAGGCGACAACCCCTCCCGCTTGAGGATCTCCTTGAGCCTGCGGTGGAGTTCGGCCATGGCTCGCTCGGGCGAGAGGCCCACCAGAGCCATGGCCGCCACAAGCCCCGTGGCGATGCCGGAGACTTCCTCTTCCAGTTCCAGGCTCATCACGCGGCGGCCCGCAGCTCGCACCACACGAATTTCCCACGGTTCCCGAATCGGGACAGCGGCTGCCACCCCCACAGATCGGCACAGGCCACCACCATCCCGAGCCCGCGCCCGTCCTGCGACTCGACGAGCTGTTCCAACTCCCTTGGCGGCTCCGGCGGGCGGGGGTCCGCGTCCCAGGCCCCGATCCGCAGGACGCCGGCCGACCAGCGGACGCGTAGGGCGGCGGGGCCCTTGGTGTGCCGCACCGCGTTGGACACCAACTCGGTGGCGAGGAGTTCGGCGGTGTCGACGAGGCTGATCAGTCCGTGCATGGTGAGGATGAGGCGGAGGGTGCGGCGGCTGACGGTGACGGCTCGCAGGTCGTTCGGGATGTACAGGGAGTACTCCCAGGACTCGGGGTCGGACGTGAACTCGGGTTCGGCATCGATTTCAGGCATGCGTCAACTCCCGTTCGGTGGTGGGGGTCGCGGTCGGGCGGGTGGTGGCATGCCGCAGCCGTCGTGGCAGGACGGAGTGGTGCGCTTCCGGGGATCCCGGCGTTCCGCAGAGTGTGCGTCGCGTCACCTACGGTACGTCTAACCTGTAATCCCGAGCAAGCCGATCGCGTAATCTGACCCCGAACGAGCGGCACCGGCAGCCATGTTGAACAAGGAGCTATTGGATGGTCCTGAGGCGCGAACCCACGGCGCGTCAGCTGCGCCTGGGAGTCGAGTTGCGCAGACTCCGCGAAGGGGCAGGACTCACCGCCATCGAGGCAGCAGCACTGCTGGGGGCGAATCGCGTCCAGATGAGCCACATCGAAAACGGACTCGCGGGCGTGAGCGAGCAACGACTCCGCCGCCTCGCATCCCACTACGCCTGTATGGACGAGGAGTTCATCGACGCCTTGGTCGCGATGGCCACCGACCGAACGCGCGGCTGGTGGGAGGAGTACCGGGGGCTGCTGCCCACGTCCTTCCTGGACTTGTCGGAGCTGGATCACCACGCCGTTTTCCAGCACGAGGTAGCCGTCCTGTACGTACCTGGCCTGTTGCAGACCGAGGACTACGCTCGCGCCGTTTTCTCCGGCCGCGTTCCCGAACTAACGCACGATGAACTTGAGTTGCGCGTCGGCCACCGAATGAGACGTCAGCAGCTCTCCATCCCGTACGAGCTGGTGATCCACGAGTCGGCCCTACGCATCAGGGTCAGCGACCGTGCCGCCGCCCGTGCTCAACTCGCCAAACTCGTGGAGCGCTCCGAAGCGGACCACGTCACCGTACGCGCCATCCCCTTCGATCTGGATGGCTTCGCCAGAGCCGCCAGCACCATGACGTACGTGGGTGGCTCCGTACCCAAACTGGACACGGTGGTGCGTGACGTACCCCATGGCTCAGCCTTCATCGACTCTGAAGGACAGCTCAGCGTCTTTCGAACGCGCTTCCGTAAGGTGGAAGCCGTATCACTCGACCCCTCACGGTCGCGTGACTTCATGAACCGGTTGGCGAAAGAGCTGTGAGGTACCCCATGGGCAACTGGCGGAAGTCGTCCTATTCCGGCCCCGACGACGGCAACAACTGCGTGGAAATAGCCATCCCTGAAACCTGGCGCAAGTCGTCGCACTCCGGCGGCGGCGACGGCAACGAGTGCGTAGAACTCGCCAACGCCCCCACCCACACAGCCATCCGCGACTCCAAGGCCCCGACCACCCGCACCCTCACCTTCCCTGCCTCCGCCTATACCCCTTTCATCGACTCCCTCAAGTCGCCCACACGCCAAGCCGATTCCGGCCTCTGAACCCTCACGCCCCAGCCGGGTTCTTCCTCCGCCACTGCCACCACGACAGCGCACTGGCCCGATGGTCGTGCTCGAAACCGGGGCCGAGGGGACCCACCCGGTCGATCGCGTCATCGGTGCGCGGATCTTCGCGCAGGGCGAGACCGTAGGCGGTTTCCAGGCGCACGATTTGGTCGTCGTGATCGAGCAGCGCCACCAACGCGTCGGCCACAGCGGGCGTGCGGATTCGGGAGTTGGCGAGCATCACCGCCGCCATGCCCCGCGCGTCCGCGTCCGGGTCCTCGGCCGGGAAAAGCAGCGCCCGGGTGATCTCCGGGAGAAGGTCATCGTCTGTCATGCCCGCCTCGCACGCCCTGATCCGTACCCGGGCGTCCGGGTCACGGGTGAGGGTGAGCAACGCGGCCCTGGCCGCAGGGGTGAGCGGGACGCCGTGCGTCGAGAGGGCGTAGGGCACTTCACGGCGTACGCGGGGATCGGGATGGTCGGCATAGCGGAGCCCGATGGCCTCATGGCCCGGAAACTCGTCCTCGGCGTAGATCTCCAGCACCTTCGCGAGCGTCCCGCCGTCGGTCTCCTCCGCCGCCCAGGCAGCCAGGAATTGAGCCTCCTGCTTCCTGTAGGACGAGTCCCCGGCACACACGACCGCCCGCACATACAGGTAGTCGAGCACGAAACGCCGGTTCACCGGGGCGGAGTCGTGGCGGTGGGCCACCACTGCCGACCAAGTCTCGAAGCTGCTCCGCCTGGTGAGGGTCCAGCGGACGGCCGTCCAGTTCACATGGTCCTCGTCGGGCGGGTCGACGGCACGGGCGATCAACTCGTCGACCGGCGTCAGGATGCGGAAGGCCCACTCCAGCAAGGTGAGGACGGCCCCATGCCCGGCCCGTACGGCGAGCCCGCCGAGCGAGAGCTGATCGACCCAGTCGTACTCGCCGTCCTGTACCCGGACTGTCGCCTCCGGACCCGGTGCGCCCGTCCTGCGCCGCAACTCCTCGGCCGCACCCGTCCCGTACCAGCCCCGCGCCAGAGTGAGCAGCCGTTCCCGGGCCTCCTCCGGCAGCCGCAGCCGGGGCTCTTCTCCCAGCACCGCCGAGAAGACCGCCGGGGAACCTCCATCGACGGCACGCCACAGAGGCGTCGTCCCGTCTGGCAACACCCGGTCAGGGTCCGCCCCGCCCCACACCAACTTCTCCGCGACCGCTGCGTCGTACGCCGCGACAGCCAAACACAGGACGGGCAGGCAGTCCGCGTCCGCATCCACCGTGTTCGGGTCGGCGCCCTCCTCCAACAGAACCCGCACCGCCTCGGCGTCCCCTGCCCGAACCGCCGACCTGAGCCGACTGTCGAGTGCTTCCTCCGCTTCCTCCGTCATCCCCCGCCCAATTCCTCAGAAGTCCCGCACAAGGCACGAACAAAGCGCGCCAAAAGCCCCGCCGCTCGAAAGCGACGGGGCCTTTGGTACTGCATAACATGGGAATTGTGGAGATGGCGGGAATCGAACCCGCGTCCAACGGTGCGGAATCAGGGCTTCTCCGTGTGCAGTTCGCTGTGCTTTTCTCGGCCCCGGCAATCACGCGAACAAGTCGCCGACGGGCCCAGTCACTGTTAGATTTCCCTCTTCACCCCGTGACCGGGATCAAGGTTTAGTCCCCTAGCTGATGCCAGGATCCGGGTCGGGAACACTCCCGGGCTGACACTCCCATTAGTGCGGAGCAGACTCGTCGCTACCTGAAATCAGGCGGCGAGAGAGAACTGCTGCGCGGAAGAATCGCTGTTAGAATTGGCGATTATTTTTTTCGGCCTGTGGTTTACGAGATCATGGCCGCTTTCTCGACACGCTTCACCTGCTTCGACATCCGCTGTCGAAACCGATCATCCCCATGTTGTTTTTTCAATCCCTCCGAGGAGGGGGTTGCGCCCTCGGTGAGGCGCAGTTGCCATCGTACGTGACCAACGCGCGCGCGTGCCACCAATATTCCGCCCGCCTGTCGCGCCGCCGGTCGGGCCGCCGCGCGGTACTACGCGTGCTGCTGCTTGCGCTTCACCGCCGAGACCGCCCGGTCCGTCTCGCGACGGTCCTGCTTCTCCCGCAGCGTCTGCCGCTTGTCGTACTCCTTCTTGCCTCGTGCCAGCGCGATCTCGACCTTCGCCCGGCCGTCCTTGAAGTACAGGGCGAGGGGCACGATCGCGTGACCCGACTCCTGCGTCTTCGACTCCAGTTTCTCGATCTCCGCGCGGTGCAGCAGCAGCTTCCGCTTGCGCCGGGCGCTGTGGTTGGTCCAGGTGCCCTGGCTGTACTCCGGCACGTGCACGTTGTGCAGCCACGCCTCGTTCCCGTCGAGCTGCACGAAGCCGTCGACGAGCGAGGCCCGCCCCTGACGCAGCGACTTCACCTCGGTACCGGTGAGGACCAGACCGGCCTCGTAGGTGTCGATGATGGCGTAGTCGTGGCGCGCCTTCTTGTTCTGGGCGATCAGCTTGCGCCCTGTTTCCTTAGCCATAGTGCCGCCATTTTCGCACTAGGAGGGCGCTGGAGGGAAAGTCGATTACCAGAGGGACCGGGTGGGGACCACAAGAGGACTACGAGCGGACCACGCGCGGACTACGAAGGATCGCCCAGCCCGCTCAGTACGGTCTCCGCCTGCTCCAGTGCTCCCTGGTCAGCGTCGAGGTCGGGCGTGAGGCCCACGCCGTCGACGCTGCGCCCCGCCGGGGTGCGGTAGTGGCCGACGGTCAGCTCGGCGACAGAGCCGTCGGGCAGCCTGCTCGGCATCTGCACCGAGCCCTTGCCGAAGGTCCTGGAGCCCACGACGACCGCCCGGCCACGGTCCTGGAGTGCGCCGGTGAGCAGCTCGGCCGCGCTCATCGTGCCGCCGTCGACGAGCGCGACCAGCGGCCTGGTGGTGTCGCCGCCCGGATCGGCGTGCAGGGCGCGCTGCTCGCCGTTGACGTCGTACGTGGCGACGAGGCCGCCGTCGAGGAAGGCGGAGGCGGCGGTGACGGCCTCGGTGACCAGCCCGCCGGAGTTGCCGCGCAGGTCGAGAATGATCCCGGCGCCGGCCGGGGCCGCCCGTACCGCGCCGCGCACCACGTCGCCGACCCCCTTGGTGAAGGCGGCGACCCGGATGACGGTGACCTTGCTCGCGGCGACCTGCCGTACCGTCGCGGAGTCCGTGGAGAGCTGTGCCCGGCGTACGGTCTCGCTCCACGCGCGCGTGCCGCGTTCCAGCCCGAGCCGGACGGTCGTACCGGCGGCGGCGTCCTGTGCGTCACCGCGGAGCAAAGAGACGACCTCGGTGACCGGCCGCCCGTCGACCGCGTGGCCGTCCACACTGCGCAACCGGTCCCCGCTACGGATCCCGGCGACGGCCGCGGGAGACCCGGACCGCACCTTGGTGACCTCGATACGGCCGTCCCGCTCGCGCCGGGCCCACAGCCCGACGCCCGTGTACCGGCCGTCGAGGGCCTCTTCGAGCTCCTCGTAGTCCCCCGGGGAGTACACCGCTCCCCAGCGGTCCCCGCTGCGGCTGACGGCGCGCTCGGCGGCTTCCATGGGGGACTTGCCGTCGGCCATGGCGTCCGCGGCAGCGGCGGCGACGGCGTCCTCGTTGTGCCCGGCGGGGGCGGCGGAGCGGGCCGTGTCCGGGAGGGCGGACTTCCGTTCGGTGGGCTCGGGGAGCGAGCCGGTGGCCGCGCCGGCGACCAGGACGCTGGCGAAGAGCAACGTCAGAGCCGCCCCGCGGCCTGCGCGGCGGGGCTGTGTGAACAGGTCGCGGCCCGACATGCCGGTGAGTCTAGGACAAGGCGAAGGGCCGTACGGTCGGATGTCCGAACGGCCCCCTTGGCATGCGTCACACCTTCAGGTACTTGCGCAACGCGAAGAACGCGGCCAACGCGGGCATCAGCACGCTCGCGGCGAGGATCAGCGGCAGCTTCGTCAGTACGGAGTCCCAGCCCAGGAAAGTGATCAGGTTGAGCTTCGAGGACAGGGCCATGCCGTGGTCGATGGTGAAGTACCGGCCCAGGATCAGGAAGACACAGGCCAGCCCACCGCCGATCGCACCGGCGACGGCGGCCTCCATGATGAACGGCGCCTGGATGTAGAAGCCGGACGCGCCGACCAGCCGCATGATCCCCGTCTCACGCCGACGGCTGAACGCCGAGACACGCACCGTGTTGACGATCAGCAGGAGGGCGACGATCAGCATCAGCGCCATCACCCCGAGCGCCGCCCGGTTCATCAGGTTCAGCAGCTCGAAGAGGTTGTCAAGGATGCCTTTCTGGTCCTGCACGGACTGCACCCCGTCGCGCCCGTCGAACGCGGTCGCGATGACCTGGTACTTCTCCGGGTCCTTGAGCTTGATCCGGTACGACTCCTGCATCTGGTCCGGGGTGAGCGAACTGGCCAGCGGGGAGTCGCCGAACTGCTCCTTGTAGTGCTTGTAGGCCTCGTCCGCGGACTCGTAGGTGACCGCCTGCACGACCGAGTCCATCTTCTTCAGATCGGCGAGGATCTGCTTCTTCTGGTCGGTGGTCACCGCGCCCTTGGCACAGTTCGGGTCGGACTCGGCGTCGCTCTTGTTGCAGAGGAACACCGAGACGTTGACCTTGTCGTACCAGTAGCCCTTCATCGAGCTGACCTGGTCGCTCATCAGGAGCGACCCGCCGAACAGGGCGAGTGACAGGGCTACGGAGACGATGACGGCGAACGTCATCGTCAGATTGCGACGGAGACCGACACCGATCTCCGACAGTACGAACTGGGCACGCATGGCGAGCTCAAGCCTTTCCGGGAACTCCGAGGACCGTCGGCGTCACTGACACCAGTGACCGCCAGTGACAGTGACCGTCAGTGCTGGTAGCCGTAGACGCCGCGCGCCTGGTCGCGGACGAGACGGCCCTTCTCCAGCTCGATGACGCGCTTGCGCATCTGGTCGACGATGTTCTGGTCGTGCGTCGCCATCACCACGGTCGTGCCCGTCCGGTTGATCCGGTCGAGCAGCTTCATGATGCCGACGGAGGTCTGCGGGTCGAGGTTGCCGGTCGGCTCGTCGGCGATCAGCAGCTTGGGCCGGTTCACGAAGGCCCGCGCGATGGCGACACGCTGCTGTTCACCACCGGACAGCTCACCGGGCATCCGCTCCTCCTTGCCGCCGAGGCCGACGAGGTCGAGCACCTGGGGCACGGACTTGCGGATCTCGCCCTTCGACTTGCCGATGACCTCCTGCGCGAAGGCGACGTTCTCGGCGACCGTCTTGTTCGGCAGCAGCCGGAAGTCCTGGAACACCGTCCCCAGCTGACGCCGCATCTGCGGCACCTTCCAGTTGGAGAGGCGCGCGAGGTCCTTGCCCAGGACGTGCACCTGACCGTGGCTGGCGCGCTCCTCGCGGAGGATCAGTCGCAGGAAGGTGGACTTTCCGGAGCCGGAGGACCCGACGAGGAAGATGAACTCACCCTTCTCCACCTCCAGGGTGACATCCCGGAGGGCGGGGTGGCTCTGCTTGGGGTAGAGCTTGGAGACGCTGTCGAATCGGATCACGGATACACCACGGACCATCGGGGGCAGGTGACCGTGACCATACGCGAACCGAGCACGGGAGCGCAGGCGTGGGAGTGCTTTGCACAAGGGTTGTGCCCTTTTATGCCGGTCGTGAGCGACCTCACACACTCGCCCGACCTCGACTGACCCGGGGAAGCGCTGGGCAGAATAAGGCGAGCCGCGCCGAAATCCGCGGAACCTGGCACAGTGGAGCGTGGAGTGGGGAACGGTTGCGTCCCCGGAAGCGTTGTGTACGTAGAAGCGGCGCAAGGAGGGCAAGGCGCATGACGTACGACCGACTGGTGTGCGCGAACTGCGCGGCGCCCGTGAACGAGGGACGCTGTCGCGTCTGCCGGGCCAGCCGTCAGCGGTTGCAGGATGACGGTCAGTTCGGCGGACTCAACCCGATGGCCCTGATCGCACTGCTGGCGCTGCTGATCGCGGCACTGGCGCTGGTGGCGCACCAGACCGCATAGCCCGACCACAGCACCACAACACAGCCTGGCAACACGCGTAAGGGCCCGGAGCACGAAGCTCCGGGCCCTTACTCGTGCGCACTGCTACTGGGTACTGCCAGGCACTACGGGTACTACAGGTACTACTAGGCTGCTGCGCCGCCACGGCCGCCCACGAGGCGCGGGAGAACGCGGAAGGCGATACCGCCGGCGATCATGGTGGCGGCACCGATGATCAGGAAGCCCGTCTCGGCGGCACCGGTCTCGGCGAGCTCGTCGCCCGAGCCCTGGGCCGAGGTGTCGGAGCCCGTGTCGGTGAGGGCCGAGGAGCCCTCTTCCTGGACGGAGGTGTTGGAGCCGCCGTCGGTGTCGGTGTTGCTGCCACCGTCGGTGTCATCGCCACCGGTGTCCGTCCCGCTGCCGTCGTCGGTCGAGTCGTCGGACGGCGTCGCGGTCGGGTCCTCCTCGGTGGGCTCGCTCGGCTCGGTGGAGGGCTCCTCGGGCTCCGAGGTCTCCGGGTCGGCCGTGGTGGGCGCCGGCTCCTCGGGCTGCGAGGTCTCGGGGTCGGCCGTGGTGGGCGCCGGGTCGGTCGGGATCTCGGTCACGGGATCGGTCGGCTCGTCCGTAACGCAGAGCTCGACCACGCAATCGTCGCCGTCCGTGGCGGAGGCTATGCCCGCGGCGGTGAAGGACGCACCGGCGGCGATCACCGCTCCGGCCGCGATCCGCGCGATCCGGACCCGCGTCTTGTTCGTCATATGGCTGCTACCCCCATGTAGCTAATTCATCAGTGGAGCCGCGCTCGGGGCCGTGATCGACAGGGGCGGCAGTGCGCACCCCCGGTTCACATGCGCCCCAGAGATTCGCATGCCGAGCCTCACCATTCCGATTTTCCAAGAGCACGTCAAGGTCGTTGCGCGCGCAATGTCCCCTTACTCCTCGCTTGCCGCACATCAGACCCTGTGAGTGTGATGTAAAACCCAGCCGCCCCCCGACGCAAAGCAACCGCCGCCCGATGGGCGACGGTTGCTTTGTCGACAAGGCGTCCTACGGACACGCTCGTGCGCGCCCTGCGGAGTTCTACTTCTCCTGCTGCTTGCGCCAGCGAATTCCGGCTTCGAGGAATCCGTCGATCTCACCGTTGAACACGGCCTCGGGGTTGCCGACTTCGAACTCCGTCCGGAGGTCCTTGACCATCTGGTAGGGGTGCAGGACGTACGAACGCATCTGGTTTCCCCAGGAGTTGCCGCCGTCGCCCTTGAGGGCGTTCATCTTGGCCTGCTCCTCCTGACGGCGCCGGTCGAGGAGCTTGGCCTGGAGGACGTTCATCGCGCTCGCCTTGTTCTGGATCTGCGAACGCTCGTTCTGGCAGGAGACGACGATGCCGGTGGGAAGGTGGGTCAGGCGCACCGCGGAGTCGGTGGTGTTGACGCCCTGGCCGCCGGGACCGGACGACCGGTAGACGTCCACCCGCAGTTCGGACTCGTCGATCTCGATGTGATCGGTCGTCTCCACGACGGGCAGGATCTCCACCCCGGCGAACGAGGTCTGCCGGCGTCCCTGGTTGTCGAAGGGCGAGATGCGTACGAGGCGATGCGTGCCCTGCTCGACGGACAGCGTCCCGTAGGCGTACGGGATCTGGACGGCGAAGGTGGTCGACTTGATGCCGGCCTCTTCGGCGTACGACGTCTCGTAGATCTCGGTCTTGTAGCCCTTCTGCTCGGCCCACCGCAGGTACATGCGCTGCAGCTTCTCGGCGAAGTCGGCGGCGTCGACGCCACCGGCCTCCGCGCGGATGTTGACGAGGGCCTCACGGGCGTCGTACTCGCCGGAGAGGAGGGTACGGACCTCCATCTCGTCGAGGGCCTTCTTGACGGAGGTCATCTCCGTCTCGGCCTCGGCGCGGGTGTCCGGGTCGTCCTCCTCCTCGGCCATCTCGAAGAGCACGCTCAGATCGTCGATCCGCCCGCGCAGCGTCTCGGCCTTCCTCACCTCCGCCTGGAGGTGGGAGAGCTTGCTGGTGATCTTCTGCGCTTCCTCCGGGTCGTCCCACAGGGACGGCGCTGCCGCCTGCTCCTCGAGCACGGCGACATCTGCCCTCAGCTTGTCGAGGTCCAGGACGGCCTCGATCGACTCCATGGTCGAGGAGAGGGACTTGAGCTCTTCGGATACATCGACGACTGCCACGACACCAGCGTAACGGCTCCGCCGAGCGGCCGGATTTCGGTCTTGCCCGGAGGGTGAGAGGCGAGGTCGAGGCAGTGCAGGCCGTGTTTCCCACCTACCCGCCCGTTTGCTGCATCTGTCCAGCGCGGGCGACACCCCTCTGGCCTCGGCCCGCGTTCCCAGCCCGTCCGGCGTTTGAGGACGAGCGCGTTCAGCGCGAAGGCAGGTCCGGAGGCCCAGCCCTCAGGGGGCTCACGGTGACGCCGGTGACGAGTTACCCGTCTCCTGGGGGGTCGCCCCGGCGTCGTCGCCCGACAGTGCGACCCACGTACCGATCCCCACCGCCGCCACCAGCACCACCGAAGCCGCCCCCAGCGTCACCCTGCGCCGCCGCGCCGAAGCCCGGTGCCGCGCCGAGCCGGGCCGCGGGGCGCCCACGGGACGCGGCACGCGGGCCGTGCCCAGCGCCCCGCCCGCCAGCTCGTCCGGCCCGGGCACCCGCATCGACGTGTGCGTGTCCCGGTTCGAGTCCGGCTTCGCACCCCGCACCAGCGGCACCGCACCCCGCCGTACCCGCTCCCCTGTCGGCACGGCCACCTCGTCGTACGACTCGTCCCGCGAACCCTGCCCCTGGCCGTGCCCGGACTGCTCCTCGTCCTCCGAGTCCGGCTCGTCGACGTCCAGCGGCGGCATCCCCACCAGCAAGGGCAACTGCTCACGCAGCCGCGCCCCCAGCTCCGACGCCCGCAGCCGCGACGCCGGTGCCTTCGCCAGGCACTGCACGAGCAGCTGCCACAGCTCCTCGGGGATACCGGGGAGGGGGACCACCGTCTCCGTCACGTGCCGGCGCAGCACCGCGCCCGGGTGGCCGCCGCCGAAGGGCGTGAAGCCGGCCAGCAGCTCGTACAGGACCGTCGCCAGTGCGTAGATGTCGACCGCCGCGCGCGGGGGCAGGCCCTCGACGATCTCCGGCGCCAGATAGTCAGGCGTGCCGATGATCTTCGTGGCCCGGGTCCGCCGCGGTGAGTCGATGAGTTTCGCGACGCCGAAGTCGGTCAGGAGGGCGGGGTGCGCGCCGCCGGGGCCCAGGGGGCCCTGCATGTCCAGCAGGACGTTCTCCGGCTTCACGTCGCGGTGCACGACCCCGGCGGCGTGCGCGGCGGACAGCCCGTCCGCGACGTCGGCCACTATCGCGACCGCGGCCTCGGGAGCGAGCCTGCGCTCGCGGTCGAGCCGGGTACGCAGGTCCGTACCGCGCACCAGGTCCATGACGAGCGCGAGGTCGTTCCCGTCGACCACCAGGTCCCGTACGGACACGATGTTCGGATGCTCGAGCCCGAGCAGGGCGGTCCGCTCCTGCACGAAGCGTCCGACGAGCTCCTGGTCCGACGCCAGGTCCTCGCGCAACAGCTTGACGGCGACGGGACCCTCGGGTCCCTCGCCCAGCCACACCGTGCCGGCGCTGCCCCGCCCCAGGATCTGGTTGGCGGTGTACCGGCTGCCGATCTTCCGTGCCAAGACTGCTCCTACAGACGCGTGTTGCCGACGCTGCGCCGATCCGGGGGACTCCCTCGGGACCCTCACCCGACAAGACCTCGACCTCAGCCGACAAAGCTACGCGTCCGGAGCCGCAACCTTCACCGCCGGGACGGAAATCACCCGCCAGGTGTCGACAAATCCCCAGAGTCGCACCGGAATCGCGGCCGGAGCACCGCCCACCTGATCCTCAAATGCCCCGGCTACGACCTGATTGGGCGGACCGTCTCCCCGTAACCGGAAAACCGCCGCGCCCAACCGGAAATCCTCCGCGCTACTGGTTCTGCTGGCGCGACACCCACTCGCTGACCTCGTCGTACCAGTCGCCGATCTGCTCGAAGAACCCCTTCGTCGTCCCGATCCACTCCTGCAGCGGGGTCAGTTCCCAGATCAGCCAGGCGGCGACGAACAGGACGACGATCGTGAACAGGCACCCCTTGAGGCAGCCGAGCCCCGGGATCTTCATCCGGTTGGCGCTGCGCTGCCGGGGTTCCCTCGGCTCCCTCGGCGGCCGGCTCTCGGGCTGCTGAGGGCGCTGGGGCGCGGGGGCGGGCGGCGCGTACCGCTGGGGCTGCTGCTGGGGCTGGCGGTGCTGGGGCGGCGGCGCGTACTGCTGGTGCTGGGGCTGCCCGCCCTGCCCCGGACCCTGACCCGATCCCTGTGGATAGCCGTAGCCGGGCTGGGGCTGCTGCTGGTACGGCTGTTGCTGCGGCGGCCGACCCGGCTGCCGCTGGGGCCGACGGCGCAGAGGGTCCTCGCCGGGGTCCAGGTACTGGACCTGCGTCTGCTCGTTGCGGTCGCGGGCGGCGCGCAGCTGGTTCTGCCAGGGATGCGGTTCCTCGGGCCCTCCGGAACCGCCGGGGCCGCCGGGGCCGCCGGGGCCGCCGGGCTGGTTCTGCGGCACGGACGGCAGGACGGCCGTGGGGTCCGCGGCACCGGCAGCGCCCATCGCCCCCACGGCTCCGGGCCCGCCGGTGTGCGGGAGCACGCTGGTGGCGGCGTTCGGGTCGTACGCTCCCGCCGCGCCCGCGCCGTACGGCAGCACCTGCGTCGGGTCGCCCGAACCGGGCACCGCGGTCGGCGTCGGATCCGGAGCGAGCAGGTGGACGACTCCGTCGGCCGCCGCGATCTGCATCGAGTTGGAGTGGACGCCGATGCCCTCGGCGACGACGCGCAGCCCGCGCGCGAGGTTCTCGGCGCTGGGGCGTTCGTCCGGGTTCTTGCGCAGGCAGCGCTCGATGACCGTCCACAGGGGTTCGGGCACGGTGGAGGGGCGGCGCGGCTCGGCGGTGAGGTGCTGGTGCAGCACTTCGAGGGCGGACCCCCCACCGAACGGCGGACGGCCGGTGACCAGCTCGTACATCAGGATGCCGGCGCCGTAGATGTCGACGGCGGAGGTCTGCGGACGGCCTTCGGCGGACTCCGGGGCGACGTACGCGGGCGTGCCGACGAACTCGTGGGTGCGGGTGAGACCCGGGGAGTCGGCGAGGCGGGCGATGCCGAAGTCGGTGAGCATCGGGTGCATCCGGCCGTTGTCCTGCATGAGCAGGACGTTGGCCGGCTTCAGGTCCCGGTGTACGACACCGTCGGCGTGACTGACGGCCAGCGCGTCGGCGATCTGGGCGGTGAGGAGGGCGGCGGCGACCGGTGTGAAGGGGCCGTTCTCCCGGAGGTACCGGTGCAGGTCGGGCCCGTCGATGAGGTCCATGACCAGCGCCAGCAGATCGCCCTCGACGACCAGGTCCCGTACCCGGACGATGTTCGGGTGGCTCAGCCGCAGCAGCACGGACCGCTCGCGCAGGAAGCGCATCACGATGTCCGGGTCGTTGGCGAGCTCCTCCTTGAGAACCTTGATCGCCACGGTTTCGCCGGGCTGGCCTGCCACGGCCGCCTCGGCTCCCGCGGTCTCCCGCTGGCGGGCACGCCAGACAGTGCCTGTGGCGCCGCGTCCCAGCGGCTCCTCAAGGAGGTACTTGCTCCCTACCGGCCGCACGTCATGGCTCCCTTACGTACGTACATCCCGTACACGGTGTTTCCGACCCACTCTAGTGCCGCGCCCCCAGGACACCCTGGGCGACGACCGTCCTCCACAGACGGCTACGTACGGCTCCCTTCGCGCGTTCGACGGAAAGCCGTCGGAAAGTGTCCACGGCAGGTCGACGGCAAGTCGTCGGAAATCGGAAAGTCGGCGGGAAAGACGTCTCGATCGGTCCCCTCGGTTGCCGAATCCCGAACGTGACCGATCTCAAATCGATTACCAAACCGATCCCAAACGGACAGTCGTCGGTCACTGGTCAGGCATTTTTGCGGGCAGAGGCGACCATTCAAGATCACTTATGGGTGGGGGGCGGGCGCGTTGTCAGTGGCAGGTGCGAGGATGCCTCCAGTACTGGCCTACGTGCTCGTGTGTGGTGGGGGAAGTCCGCGGTGGTGGGACCCGTGGCGTGGCTTCGTCCTCCTTTCCGGGTGTCCGTGCAGAAGGGACCGCTGACGGCGATGCAGATCCGGCTGACCGTCGTAGACCCGCTGGGCCCGCCCTCGGAGCCGTGGGCGCGCGCCGCGAGCTGCGACGTACTGGTCACCGCTCCCGCCGGCACGGCGCTCGCCGCGGTCGCCTCGGCCCTGGCGTCGGTGGTCGCGGGCGACAGGACTCCGTCCCCGCCCGAGCGCGGCCCGGGCCGCGAGAGCGGCGGCCCGGTGGTGCTGTACGCGGGCGACCAGCGCCTCGACACCCAGCGCTGCACCCTCGGCGAGCCCCCGCTGGTCGACGGCGCGGTGCTCGCCCTGGGCACCCCCGCCGAGCCGGAGCCGCACCCCGAGGCGGACGAGGTGGCCGCCCAGCTGCACGTGGTCGCGGGACCGGACGCGGGCGGGGTCCATCTCCTGCACGGCGGCCAGATCACCATCGGCCGCTCCGCCGACGCCGACGTCCCGCTGGACGACCCGGACGTGTCCCGGCTGCACTGCGCGGTCACGGTCGCGGAGGACGGCCGCATAGGGGTGGCGGACCTCGGCTCCACGAACGGTACGACGCTGTCCGGCACCCGCCTCGGCACCCGCCCGGTCCGCCTCGCGCCCGGCGCGCTGCTGCGCATCGGCGAGTCGGCCCTACGGCTGACGCCGCCCGGGGACGCGGGCGCACGCGTGACCACGACCCCGGACGGCGAGGGGCACGTGCGCGTGAGCGTCGCCGAAGGGCACACGAAGGCCTCGGAGCGGACGGCGGACGGGTCGGAGAACACCGAGACCACGCAGGACACCCACAACAGGCGCCCCTCCCCGGCCGCATCCCCGTCCGGTCCGTCCCGGGTGCCTCCCGCGCGCGTGCAGCCCGGCGGCATGGCGAAGCCGCCCTCCGGGGAGACCCATCACGCCTACGGTTCGGCGAGTTGGGGAGCGGCCGGGGGCGTCCCCGAGTCGCGTGGTGCGCCGAGTCCGGCGGAGGCGGAGCAGCCGCTCGTCCCGGGGCAGGGCCGGGCACCGAGGATCGAGAACCGCGGGCCCGCGGGCCCGGTGGGTACGGCCAGGCCGTCGAGCGGCGGCGGGGACACCCACGGCGCCGGGTTCTCCCTGACGGGACCGATGTCCGGGGCTGCGGCGGTACCCCGGGAACGCGCTCAGGACGAGGCGGACGCGGAGGCCTCCGCAGGCAGCGGGCGCAAGGGGACACCTCTCCGGGGGACGGACGCCCCGCAGGGTGTGCGCAGGCGCGGTGGGCTCTCCAAGTGGGCCCGCCGGCTGACCGGCGGGCGCGCGGACGAGGAGACGAACGAGGGCGAGGCGTACGACGACGAGGGGCCGGTGTCCGACCCGACGGCCCCTGAGTTCGCGGACGCCGCGCCGCAGGCCCCGGAGAGCTGGCCCGACCCGGCGGCGCTGCTGCTCACGGCCCTGGGCCCCGGCCCCCGGCTCTGGGAGCGCGGCCCCAGGCACCCGGAAGCACTCACGGTCCGGCTCGGTACGGCGGACCGCGCGGCCCCCGACGGCTCGGGGCTGCTGCCCGCCGTACCGGTGACCGCCGGGCTGCGTGAGGTCGGGGCACTCGGACTGGCGGGCCCCCGCGCGCGGCTCGCGGGGCTGGCCCGCGCGGTGGTGGCCCAGCTGACGGCGCTGCACTCCCCCGAGGCTCTGGAAATCGTCCTGATCAGCACGGACCGCTCGCGCACCCCCGAGGAGCGCGCCGCCGAGTGGTCCTGGCTCGGCTGGCTCCCGCATCTGCGCCCCGGGCACGGCCAGGACTGCCGTCTCCTCGTCGCCTACGACCGCGAACAGGCCACGGCCCGCACCGACGAACTCCTGCGGCGTCTGGAGGACCACGACACGGAGGCGGCGGCGAAGAGCCTCGCCTCGGGTTGCGGAGAACCGGCCCGGAGTGCCCAGGACGACCGGGGAGCGGACCGGCGGCCCTCCTGGGCCCGGGACGACGACCCCGCCGGCTCGACAGACGGTTTCGCGGGTCCGTACACCGTGGTCGTGGTGGACGGGGACCCGGGCGGTGCCGCGGTCCGGGAGGCCGTCGCGCGGCTGGCGCAGGAGGGACCGCGGGCCGGGATCCACCTCGTGTGTCTCGCGGAGACGGAGGCGGCGTCGCCCGCGTCACCGGTGACGGAGACGTACGAGGCGGCGTGCGCGGCCTCGCCGCCGTTCCATGAGTGCGGGGCGGTGGCGCTGCTCAGCGGTGACGTGGCCACGGCGCTGCACGTGATGCGGGTGGCACGGGCCGGAGTGACCGCACCTGGGCGGACCGGCTCCCCCGACACCGGCACCGACTTCGCCGACGCGGCGGTCCGGACGCCCGCCGGGAGCGCCGGGCTGGTCGGGCAGGGCTCCGTCGCCGCCGTGGACGCCGTGTCCCTGGCCTGGGCCGAACGGTTCGCGCGGGCGCTGGCTCCGCTGCGCACCGACGGTGCCGCCGGCGGCCGGCAGCAGCGTGTCTCCGCGCCCTTGCCACAAGCGGCGCGGCTGCTCGACGAGTTGGGGCTCGCCCGGGCCACCCCGGCGTCCCTGATGGCCCGTTGGGCGGACGCTGCCGACGACAAGGAGACGCTCGGCGGCCGGGCCTGGGCGGTCCTGGGCGCCGGTCCGCGCGGACCCGTCGGCGTGGACCTCGCGGCCGAGGGACCCCATCTGCTGATCGAGGGACCGCCCGGCAGCGGTCGTACGGAGTTGCTGCGGGCGGTCGTCGCGTCGCTGGCCGCCGCCGAGCGGCCCGACCGGCTGGGCATAGTCCTGATGGACGGCCGGGACGGCAATGGTGGGAGCAACGGCGGCGGTGGTGGCGCTCAGCACGGAGAAGGGCTGCGGGTGTGCACCGACCTTCCGCATGTCACCACTCACCTCACGGCCAACGACCCGGTCCGTATGCGGGAGTTCGCCCAGTCGCTCAGCGCCGAACTGAAGCGGCGGGCCGAGTTGCTCGGGCGGGTCGGTTTCGGCGAGTGGCACACCGGGCGCGAACTGTCCGGCCGGATCGGGCCGCAGAGGTCGGGATCGGGGTCGGGGTCCAAGTCGGCCACTCACGGTTCGGTGGGCGCGGGGGCGGGCGAAGGGGCCGGGGATCTCGATTCGCCGCCCAGTTCGACGATGCGGTTGCGGCCGGCGGCGAGTCGGCAGCGTACGGAGACACCGCCCCTGGCTCGTCTCGTGGTGGTCGTGGACGACCTGGACGCGTTGGTGTCGCCGGCTCTGGGATCGCCGGGGCGGCCGTCGGCGGGGTCCGTGGTGCGGGCGTTGGAGGCGGTGGCCCGGGAGGGCGAGCGGCTCGGAGTGCATCTGGTGGCCGCGGCGGGCGTCGGTGGGCGTACGGCGGAGACGGAACTGGCCCGGGGGGCCGCGCTGCGGGTCCTGCTGGACGCGCCGGCGCCGGGGCCGGACGAACCCGCGGCCGGGCGGGGGCGGTTGAGCGGGGCGGACGGGCGGGGGATCCCCTTCCAGGGCGGTCGGGTGACGGGGCGTATCCCCCGTACGGCGACGCTGCGGCCGACGGTCGCCGCGCTGGACTGGCAGCGGATGGGGGATCCGCCGACGCGTCGGCCGGTGCGTGAACTGGGCAACGGGCCAACGGACCTGGCGCTGTTGGCGAGCGCGTTGGAGCGGGCGGCGCGGTCGGTGTCCGCGACAGAGGTGCCGTCACTGTTGTGACCGGGGGCGTTTCTCGCCCCCGCCGCCCCTACCCGTCCCGTCCTCGGGGGCTGTGCCCCGAGGACCCCTTCGCGCTGGGGGTGCCTGGGACCGCGCTGAAGTGACAGCGGGTCAGGCGGATGGGAAGGCCATTCGAGGGCACCCGGCAAACAGACCGAGACGGGTGGGTGTGTGGGAAAACAAAGGACACGACGCGGTCACGATCAGCCACTTGACACCGCAGGCGTACTTGCCGACCCCCACGACCCGGCGTAGACCGGAGCCCACGGGACAGCGCCGAGCACGTTCAACGCCGAACGACGAACGGGGCACACATGCGCAGCATGCTACGTACACGCACCCTTACCGCCCTCTCCGCCACAGCCCTCGCCCTCACCCTCACCTCCTGCGGCTCCAGCGACGACAGCCCGAGTGACAAAGGCACCGACGCCGGCACGGGCACCGGCGGTGACACCTCCGCCTCCGTCGAACTCCCCAAGCTCGACGGCCAGACCTTAGAGGTCGCCGCCGTCTGGACGGGCCCCGAGCAGGAGAACTTCACCAAGGTCCTCAAGGAGTTCGAGAAGCGCACCGGCGCGAAGGTCAACTTCGTACCGACCGGCAACAACACCTCCACGTTCCTCGGTACGAAGATCCAGGGCGGCAAGCCCCCGGACGTCGCGTTCCTGCCGCAGGTCGGCGTACTGCACCAGTTCGCCGAGAAGGGCTGGCTCCAGCCGCTCGGCGCGGACGCGCAGGCCCAGCTCGACAAGAACTTCGACGCCGGCTGGAAGGAACTCGGCGCCTTCGAGGGCAAGCAGTACGGCATCTACGTCAAGGCCGCCAACAAGTCCCTGGTCTGGTACAATACCGCCGCGTTCGAGGCAGCCGGCCTCACCGAGGTTCCCGCCACCTGGAAGGACTTCGTCGCGGCGGCCCAGACCCTCTCCGACGCCGGCTCCCCCGCCGTCTCCGTGGGCGGCGCCGACGGCTGGACCCTCACCGACTGGTTCGAGAACGTCTATCTCTCGCAGGCGGGCCCGGAGAAGTACGACCAGCTCGCCAAGCACGAGATCAAGTGGACCGACCCGTCCGTCAAGGACGCCCTGACCACCCTCGCCGAACTCTGGGGCAAGGACGACCTTCTCGCGGGCGGTCGTTCCGGCGCGCTGGCGACGGAGTTCCCGAAGTCGGTCACCCAGACCTTCACGGGTGACACCCCGGCGGCGATGGTCTTCGAGGGCGACTTCGTGGCCGTCAGCATCAACGCCGACACGAAGGCCAAGATCGGCACGGACGCGAAGGTCTTCCCGTTCCCGGCGGTCGGCGACCAGGCGCCCGTCGTCAGCGGCGGCGACGTCGCCGTGGCGCTGAAGGACGGCGCGGGCGCGCAGGCCCTGCTGACGTTCCTCGGCTCGACCGACGCCGCCGAGATCTGGGCGGCCCAGGGCGGCTTCCTCTCGCCCAGCAAGGCCATGGACCAGTCGGCGTACAAGGACGACGTCACCCGGGACATCGCCAAGGCCCTCATCAAGGCCGGCAACGACTTCCGCTTCGACATGTCCGACCAGGCCCCGGCCGCCTTCGGCGGTACCCAGGGCGTCGGCGAGTGGAAGGACCTCCAGGACTTCCTGAAGAACCCGAAGGACATCGCGGGCACCCAGCAGAAACTAGAGGCCGACGCCGCCAAGGCGTACAAGAACGGCTGACGGCCCCACCATGGAGTCGAAGACAGACACAGACGACACGACGACGCACGACCCGAAGAGAGACAGGGCCAAGAGCGTCACCGGTACCCGCTGGTGGGTGGCAGGCCTGTTCCTGCTGCCCGCCCTGATCCTGCTGGGCTCGCTCGTCGTCTACCCGATCGGCTACTCGGTCTGGCGCAGCCTGTACGACGCCGACGGCTCGGGCTTCGTCGGCCTGGAGAACTACGGCGACATCTTCACGAACGACGCCACGCTGACCGCCGTACGCAACACGGCGATCTGGGTGGCGGTCGCGCCCGCCCTCGTCACCGCGCTCGGTCTGATCTTCGCGGTGCTGACCGAACGGGTGCGCTGGGGTACGGCGTTCAAGCTGATCGTCTTCATGCCGATGGCGATCTCGATGCTCGCGGCGGGCATCATCTTCCGCCTCGTCTACGAGGCGGACCCGGACCAGGGTGTCGCCAACGCGGTCGTGACGTCCGTGCACGACGCCTTCGTGGACGCCTCCGTCTATCCGAAGGCCCGGCCGAACGCCCAGGCCAGCGACCTCAAGGCGTCCGGCGGGGGCTCGTTCACCTCCACCGGAACCGTCAGCCCGGGCACCCCGGCGCTGCTGCCCCTCGTAGGCATCGCGCCCAACAAGCTCCCCGGCACGCCCGAGAACGCGAAGGCGGCCGGCGCCTCCGGTTCCGGGATCAGCGGCACCGTCTGGCTGGACTTCAAGCTCGGCGGTGGCGGTACGAAGGGGCAGGTCGATCCGGGTGAGAAGGCGCTGGAGGGGGTCAAGGTCGAGGCCGTGAAGGACGGGAAGGTCGTCGCCTCGGCGACCAGCGGCGCCGACGGGACCTTCAGTCTGCCCGCCGACGCCGACGGGGCCCAACTGCGCCTGCCCAGCTCGAACTTCGCCGCCGCCTACAGCGGGATCGACTGGCTCGGGCCCACCCTCGTCACCCCGGCGATCATCGGCAGCTACACGTGGATGTGGGCCGGGTTCGCGATGGTGCTCATCGCGGCGGGGCTCGCGGGCGTGGACCGGAATCTGCTGGAGGCGGCGCGGGTCGACGGCGCGAACGAGTGGCAGGTGTTCCGGCGGATCACCGTGCCGCTGCTCGCACCCGTACTGGTCGTCGTTCTCGTCACGCTGATGATCAACGTGATGAAGGTGTTCGACCTCGTCTACATCATCGCCCCGCAACCGAGTCAGGACGACGCCAACGTCCTCGCGCTCCAGTTGTTCCTGTCGTCGTTCGGCGGAGGCGGCAACTACGGCGTCGGCAGCGCGATCGGCGTCATTCTGCTGCTGCTCGTCCTGCCGGTGATGTTCGTCAATCTGCGTCGACTCAGGAAGGAGCGTCAGCGGTGACAGCTCTCGACCCGGCCATCGACCGGCCCCTCGATCCACCCGTCGACCGGCCCGTGCGTGCCAAGCGCTCCTTCCCCGCCCGCGTGGCCGCCGGAGCCGCGGGCGGCGTGATGCGGTTCTTCCTCATCCTCGTCGCGCTCGTCTGGATGGTGCCGACGTTCGGGCTGCTCGTGTCGTCGTTCCGCGACCCGACGGACATCTCCGCCTCCGGGTGGTGGAAGGTGTTCACGGCGCCCGGGCAGCTGACCGCCAAGAGCTACCGGACGCTGCTGGAGAACGACGCGGTCACCGGCTCCCTCCTCAACACCGTCTGGATCACGGTGCCGGCGACGCTCCTGGTCGTCATGATCGGCGCGATGGCCGGATACGCCTTCGCGTGGATGGACTTCAAGGGGCGCGACTGGTGGTTCCTGGGCGTCGTCGCCCTGCTCGTCGTACCCGTGCAGGTGGCGCTGATCCCGCTCTCCGATCTCTTCGGGAAGATCGGGATCTTCGGCGAGATCATCGGGGTGGTGCTGTTCCACGTGGGGTTCGGGCTGCCGTTCGCGATCTTCCTGCTGCGGAACTTCTTCGCGGAGATCCCGCGCGAGCTGCTGGAGGCGGCCCGGCTGGACGGCGCGGGCGAGATGAGGCTGTTCGCGACCGTCGTCATGCCGCTCGCCGCGCCCGCCATCGCGTCCCTGGGGATCTTCCAGTTCCTGTGGGTGTGGAACGACATGCTGGTCGCGCTGGTGTTCTCCGACTCGCAGTCGGAGCCGCTGACGGTCGCACTCCAGACACAGGTACGGCAGTTCGGCAGCAACATCGAGGTGCTGGCGCCGGGCGCGTTCATCTCGATGGTGATTCCGCTGGCTGTGTTCTTCGCGTTCCAGCGGCAGTTCGTGTCGGGGGTGATGGCGGGCGCGGTCAAGTGACCCGGTCGAGTAACGCGATCAAGTAAACGGATAAGCATCTCACTCGTGAGGTTACGGTTCCAAACGCCCATGTCCCCCACATGCCGCAATCGGCGTAACCAAGTCACTCCATCGGCCGTTCCCGGGCAGTAGGCCCGCGCCGACCCGCCGACCCATGGATGTGCCTTGCCCAGGTTCAGTGTCATCGTCCCCGCGTACAAGGTTCAGGCATATCTGCAGGAGTGCCTGGAATCGGTGCTCGGCCAGTCGTATCCGGATCTCGAAGTGATCGCCGTCGACGACCGCTCGCCCGACGCCTGCGGTGCGCTCGTCGACGAGTTCGCGGCGCGCGACGCCCGCGTGCGACCCGTCCACCTGCCGGAGAACGGCGGGGTGGGCGGGGCGCGCAACGCGGGGATCGAGCACGCGACCGGGGACTATCTCGTCTTCGTCGACGGCGACGACACCCTCGCCCCGGACGCGCTGCGGTCGATCGCCGACCGGATCAAGGAGGCGGACGACCCGGACATCGTCGTCTACGACCACGCGCACGCCCTCTGGACCGGCGAAACGGTCCGCAGCCCGTTCCTCCATCAGCTCACCGAGCAGGGTCCCGTCCCCTTCAGGCTCGACGACCGGCCGTTGCTGCTCAAGCTGCCGCTGGTGGCCTGGAACAAGGCGTACCGCCGGGAGTTCGTCGAGAGCGAGAGCCTCACCTTCGCGCCCGGCGCCCACACGGACACCTCCTGGACGGTCCCGGCGCTGCTGGCCGCCGAGTCGGTCGCGACCCTGGACCGGGTCTGCGTCCACCACCGCCGGCAGCGGAAGATCACCAACCCTCCCAGCGATCATGGCGATCATGGGTACTTCGACATCCACGAGCAGTACGACCGGGTCTTCGCGTTCGTCGACGCGCGCCCCGAACTCGCGCACTGGCGGCCGGTGTTGTTCCGCCGGATGGTCGACCAGCTGATGGCGGTGCTGGCCCGCCCGGACCGGCTGCCGCGCACCGCCCGCGCCGAGTTCCTGCGCAGGTCCCGGGCCCACTACCGCCGTTACCGCACCCCGGGCGCGGCCGTACCGCTGCACGCGCGGCTGCGGCACCTGCTCGTCCGGACGGGCAGCTACCGCACGTATCGGGTGGTGCGTCTCGCGTCCGCCCTGCGCCGGCACGCCACTCTCTTCGTCAAGTCCCTTGCGCGCAGCGTCCGTTCAGCCGCCCTACGGCTGCACTACCGGGTCCAGCGGAGGCTGCCGCTGCGCGCCGACCGGGCCGTCTTCACCAGTCACTCCGGGCGCGGTTACGGCTGCAACCCGGGCGCCCTGGAAGCCGCGTTCCGTTCCTTCGTACCGGGCATGCGGACGGCGTGGGTCGCACACCCCGAGCACCATCACACGCTCCCGACGGCGACCGCCCGGGTACGGCCGGGCACCGCCGCCTACTGGACGGCGTTGGCCCGCTCCAAGTACCTGGTGAGCAACGCGAGTTGGGACGAGAGGTTTGTGAAGCGGGCCGGGCAGGTGGTGATCCGGACGCAGGCCGGGACGCCGCTGAAGCGTATGGGCCTCGACCTCCAGGACCGGCCGGCCGCCGCCCGTGACACCGACTTCACCGCGCTCCTCGCGGACGTCGACACCTGGGACCACTGCCTGTCGGCCAACCGCCACTCGACCCTCGTATGGGAGCGGGTCTTCCCCGGCGGTTACACCACCCTCGAAACCGGGCAGCCCCGCAACGACGTCTTCCAGCAGGCCACTTCGGCGGACGTGACCCGGCTGCGCGAGTCGCTCGGCATCCCGGAGGGCTCGGTCGCGATCCTGTACGCGCCCACCCACCGCGACTATCTGCGCGGCCCCCGCCACACCCTGGACCTGGAACGCGTACTGCGCCAACTCGGCCCGCGCTACGTGCTGCTGGCCCGCGCGCACCATCTCTACGATGCCCCGCTGACGGCCGCTTCCGGGGGCCGGCTCATCGACGTGACCGACCATCCGAACATCGAGTCGCTGTGCCTCGCCTCGGACGCGCTGGTCACCGACTACTCGTCGCTGATGTTCGACTACGCCAACCTGGACCGGCCGATCGTGATCCACTCGGACGACTGGGAGGCGTACGAGGCGGCCCGTGGCACCTACTTCGACCTGCGCGCCTTCCCGCCGGGCGCGGTCGCGCGCAGCGAGGACGAGCTGATCGACATCTTCGCGACGGGCCACTGGCGCGGTTCACGCTCCGCGCAGCTGCGGGGGGCGTTCCGCGAGCGGTTCTGCCCGTACGACGACGGGCGAGCCGCCGAACGGGTCGTTCAGCGGCTGGTGCTGGGCGGGACGGCCGGCCGGGCGCCGGTCACTCCGCTCGCCGAGCGTCACCCGGTGCCGTCGGCGGCGGCCATGTTCGCCGCCGCACCCCTCGCGAGCGTGCCGCACCCGCAGTCCAGCCCCGAAGGCGCGCGTAGTACTACTCGATGACGAGGTCGACCTCGATGTTGCCGCGCGTCGCGTTGGAGTACGGGCAGACCTGGTGGGCCTGCTCGACCAGCTTGCGGCCGGTCTCCGCGTCCACGGAGTCGGGCAGCTCGACGCGGAGGGTGACCTTGAGGCCGAAGCCCTCGCCCTGCTTGCCTATGCCGACCTCGGCGGTCACGGCGGCGTCGCTGACATCGACCTTGGCGCCGCGGCCGACCAGGCCGAGCGCGCTGCCGAAACAGGCGGCGTAACCGGCGGCGAAGAGCTGCTCGGGGTTGGTTCCGGCGCCGTTGCCGCCCAGCTCGACCGGCATGGCGAGCGCGAGGTCCACCTTGCCGTCGGAGCTGACGGCGCGGCCCTCGCGGCCGTGCGTGGCGGTGGCGACTGCGGTGTAGATGGCGTCCATGGAACCCGTCCCTCTCATCAAAGCTTCCCTGGAGCCCCTTGCGGGGTTCCTCGTGGAAGTAACTTAAGCACACAATTGAATTGTGCACAACTAGATGACGGGCAAGGAGGTATCGTGGAGGCATGTCAGCAACCTCCGCCGAGGACTACCTCCGTCTCGACCAGCAGATCTGCTTCTCCCTGAACGCGGCGTCCCGCGCCTTCAACGGCGTCTACCGCGTGGTCCTCAAGGACCTCGGGCTCACCTACCCGCAGTACCTGGTGATGCTCGTGCTGTGGGAGCACGGACAGCTGCCCGTGAAGAAGGTCGGCGAACACCTGCGCCTCGACTCCGGAACACTGTCACCGCTGCTCAAACGGCTGGAGACGGCCGGTCTCGTCCGGCGCGAGCGCAGCACCCGGGACGAGCGGTCGGTGGAGGTCCGGGTGACCGAGGAGGGCCTCGCGCTGCGCGAGCGGGCGGTTCGGGTGCCGCCTCGGATCCTCGCGGCGACCAGCTTCGACGTGGACGAGATCCGGGCACTGCGGGCTCGTCTCGACGAGCTCACTGTCGCTCTGGACGCGGCGGCGCTTGACGCGTAGGCGCTGTGCCTGCGCCTGTGCCTGTGCCACAAAGTGCTGAGGTGCGTCGGTCGGCTGCCGCGCCGTCGTGGCCGGTCGCGCCCACGCGGCGGAGCCGCATATCAATACCGCCCCGCGCCCCTTTGGGGCGCGGCCCTGTCGGGGCGCTGTCACGGGCCTGCGTTCATAGAGTCGCAGGGTCACGCCACTGCCCCTGAACTCCCGTCTCGGCTCGAACTGCTCCCCCACCACCGCCAGTTTGGCCCGCTCGGTCGGGTCGGCCGGGCGCCAGGACGGGCGCAGGGCGTACGGCTCGGCGACCAGCCACACATGATCCAGTCCCGCCAGTTGCCGCCGTAGCGTGGCCGGGTCCGTCTCGACGCCGTACAGCGTGCCGGACGTGCGCGCGGACTCGGCGAGGGCCACGTCACGGGTGCCGCGGAATCCCTTCGGGTACGCCAGTGCCGAGCGCCGCCCGATGGCCGGCAGGAACAGCACCGGGTCGCCGGGGCGCAGTTCACGGGACGCCAGCGCGGAGGCGACGGCGAGGTTGTCGCCGCCCCGCTGGGCCATGGAACGGTCCTGCCGGAGCAGCGGCAGCTGGTGCGCGCAGACAAGGGCCACGGCGAGCACCCCGGCCGCGGTGACGGTCGCGCGGGGCAGTCGCGGCACGGCCCGCGCGATGCGGTCGGCCCCGGCGGCGGCGAGAAGAGGGGCGCCGGCGAGGGCGTACAGGACGTACCGGGCGTCGTAGAGCGGCGACCACTGGGAGACGGTCATGAGGATCGCGGGCGGTACGACGAGCAGGGGGAGGGCCACGGCCGGGAGGGGCAGGCCGCGGCCGGGGCGCTCGGGCCAGGGGCGGCGCAGCCCCACGTACACGAGGATCAGGCAGGGGGCGAGGACCTCGTCCGTCGGGCCGGCGAACTGGCGTACGAGCTGGTGCACGCCGTCCTGGCCGGGTGGCCGCAGCCACGCCACCTGCGCCGACTGGGCGTGCGAGAGGAGCACCAGCGGGAGCAGCGCCAGCGCCACGGTGACTGCCGCGCAGAGCCAGCCCGCCCACACCCGCCGGGGGACGCGGGAGAGGGCGAGGGTCACCGCGTGCGCGAGGAGCAGCAGTACGGCGAACTCGTGGAGGAGGCAGGTGACGGTGACGACCACTCCGTACGGCATCCAGGAGCGGCCCCCGACCGCCCGCACGAGCAGCAGCGTCGCGCCGGCCGCACCGGCGGCGACCATGGCGTACGACCGGCCCTCCTGGGCGTAGTGGCCGACCATCGGGTTGATCGCGTACAGCAGACCGGCCCAGAGTCCGACGCGCGGGCGGGTGAGGCGGGCGCCGAGAGCCGCGACGAGGCCCGCGGTCGCGACCGCGGCGAGGACGGACGGCAGCCGCAGGAGGACCTCGCCGGGGTGGACGGCGAGGACGGGCCGCATGAGCAGGTAATACAGGCCGTGCACGGCGTCGACCTGGTGCAGCAGCCGCCAGATCTGCGGCACCGTGCGCCGCGCGACCTGGAAGGTGGCCGCCTCGTCACGCCATATGCCGCCCCGGTCGAGACCCCAGCAGCCGATCACCAGCATGACGGCCATGGGGATCACGGGGACCGCGACGGCGGCTGTCTTCTTGTTCATCTCCTTGTTCATCGGCCTGTTGATCACGGGCCTGATTTTGTGCGATTAGACAATCTTTGTTGGCAATTGATGGTGAATTGACGTGAATGTGGCATTGGCGCGGCTTACGATCCCGCCGTGACGAGACCCACCACCCCCACCGCCCGCCTCCTCACCCTCGCCCTCGGCTGGGCCGCCTCCCGGGCCCTGATGCTGTGGCTGCTGGTCCACGACGACATCCCGCTGCTCGGCGGCGGCGGGGTGGCGCGTGAGGTGCAGCGGCTGTACTTCCGCTGGTACGGCGTCCTCACGCAGGGCACGTTCCCGGCGGACGACAGGCTGTGGCAGTACCCACCGGGCGCGGGCCCGGTGCTGTTGTCGCCCGCGCTGCTGCCGACGCTGACGTATTTCGAGGCGTTCGTGGCGCTCACGCTCGCCGCCGACGTCCTGATCCTGCTGGCCCTCACGCGCGCGGGGAGCCGCCTGGGCCGTTCCCTGCGCGGTGCCGTGTACTGGACGGCCGGCCTGCCCCTCCTCCTCCAGGTGCCGCTCGCGCGCTACGACGTGCAGGTCACGGCGTTCGCCGTCATCTCCCTGTTGACGTTGTCGCGCTCCCCGCGCGCGTGCGGCGCGTTCGCGGCGCTGGGCGCCCTGGTGAAGGTCTGGCCCGCGCTGGTGCTGCTGGGCATGCCGAGGGGCCGTACGACCCGGTCGGCGTGGACATCCGCGACGGTCACGGCGACGGCCGCGCTGGCGCTCCTGGCAGTGACCTTCAGCAACCCGTTCTCCTTCCTGCGCCAGCAGGGCGGGCGGGGCGTACAGATCGAGTCGTTCGGCGGTACCGCGCTCTCCCTCGCGACGCGCGCCGGGTGGGAGGGGCGCGTGCGCTACCAGTACGGCGCGATGGAGTTCGTGGGCCCGTACGTCTCGGCCGTGGCGGCACTCTCCCTCGCCCTGACAGCCGTGGCGTTCGGGCTTCTGCTGCTGTGGCGGGTGCGGGCCCGGCACTGGACGGAGGCGACACCGTTCGACGCGGCGCTGACCGCCGTACTCCTCTTCACGGTCACCAGCCGGGTGATCAGCCCGCAGTACATGGTCTGGCTGCTCGGACTGGCCGCCGTGTGCCTGACCTCGCGGTACACCAGCCAGCGCCCGGTGGCGTGGCTGCTGCTGGCGGCGGCCGCGGTGAGCAGCGTCGACTACCCGGTCATGTACGCCGAGGTCATTCAGTGCACCTGGACGGGCGTGACGGTGATGGTCGTACGCAACGGTCTGCTGGCCGCGGCGGCGATCCTGTCCTTCGTACGGCTGTGGCGCTCGGCCCGCCCGGCCGTGGTTCCGTTTCCGACCGCCTCTCTCGTCCGTCCGCTCCCCGAGCGGGAACTTAGTGCGCCTTAACGGGAGTTAGCTGACAAAGTTCAACCGACCACCTTGACCACCCGACCACACGAGGGGACGGCCGCACATGACCTGGCTGATCACCGGCGGCGCCGGCTACATCGGGGCGCACGTCGTGCGCGCGATGACCGAAGCGGGCGAACGAACTGTGGTGTACGACGACCTGTCCACCGGAATCGCCGAGCGCGTGCCGGACGGCGTACCGCTGGTGGTCGGCTCGACCCTGGACGCCGAGCGGGTGGCGCGTGCCCTGCGGGACCACGAGGTCACGGGCGTGGTCCATCTGGCGGCGAAGAAACAGGTGGGCGAGTCGGTGGACCGCCCCCTGCACTACTACCGGGAGAACGTGGAGGGGCTGCGCGTCCTGCTGGACGCGGTCACGGAGGCCCGGGTGCCGTCCTTCGTGTTCTCGTCCTCGGCGGCGGTGTACGGCATGCCGGATGTCGACCTGGTGACGGAGGACACGCCGTGCGCACCGATGAGCCCGTACGGCGAGACGAAGCTGGCGGGCGAGTGGCTGGTCCGCGCGACGGGCCGGGCGACGGGACTTTCCACCGCCTCCCTGCGCTACTTCAACGTGGCGGGCGCGGCGGCGCCGGAGCTCGCGGACGTGGGCGTCTTCAACATCATCCCCATGATCTTCGAACGCCTGACGGCCCATGAACCCCCGCGCGTCTTCGGCGACGACTACCCGACCCCGGACGGCACCTGCGTACGGGACTACATCCACGTGATGGACCTGGCGGAGGCCCATGTGGCGACGGCCCGGGCACTTGGGGCGACACCGGGTCGCGAACTCACCCTCAACATCGGCCGGGGGGAAGGCGTTTCGGTCCGCGAGATGATCGACCGCGTGAACGACGTCACGGGCCACACCCTGCCCCCGGCCGTGGCCCCGCGCCGCCCGGGCGACCCGGCGAGGGTCGTGGCCTCGGCCGACCGCATCGCCACGGAGCTGGCCTGGAAGGCGAAGCACGACGTCCAGGACATGATCACCTCGGCGTGGGAGGGCTGGGTGCGTCTGCATCCGGAAGCGGGGACGGCGACACCCTAGTCACCAGGCAGCCGGGCCCTACTGGTTGTCCCTACTGGTTGTCCCTACTGGTTGTCCCTACTGGTTGTCCCTACTGGTTGTTCAGATACGCCAGTACCGCCAGCACCCGGCGGTGTCCGCTGTCCGTCGGGGGCAGGCCGAGCTTCAGGAACACGTTGCCGATGTGTTTGCTCACCGAACGGTCCGTGACCACCAGGGTCTTGGCGATCATCGTGTTGTCGTGACCCTCCGCCATCAGCTTGAGGACCTCGCGCTCGCGCGGGGTGAGGGAGTCGAGGGGGGAGTCGCGACGGCGGATGAGGAGTTCGGCGACGACCTCGGGGTCGAGAGCCGTGCCTCCGGCGGCGACGCGCTCCAGGGCGTCGAGGAACTCGTCGACCCTGCCGATGCGGTCCTTCAGGAGATAGCCGACGCCGCTGGCGCCGCCGCCCAGCAGTTCCGCCGCGTACGACTCCTCCACGTACTGGGAGAGGACCAGCACCGGGAGGCCGGGGATCTGCTCCCTCGCCTCCAGCGCCGCGCGCAGCCCCTCGTCGCGGAAACCGGGGGGCATCCGGACGTCGAGTACGGCGGCGTCCGGGCGGTGTTCGAGGATGGCCGGCAGTACCTCGGGGCCGCTGCCCACTTCGGCCAGGACCTCGTGGCCGGCCGACGTCAGCAGCAGGACGAGCCCTTGCCTCAGCAGGGCGTTGTCCTCGGCGATCACTACGCGCATGACGGTCCTGTTCTCGATCCGGTCCAGCTCGCCGATCAAGCGGCGGTCGCGCTCACCATACGCAGGGCAGTTCCACCTCGATCACGGTCGGCCCCCCTACCGGGCTCGACACGTCCACGCTCCCGTCCAGCGCGGCCACCCGGCGGCGCATCCCGAGCAGTCCGGTGCCACCCTTCTCGTCGGCGCCGCCCTTGCCGTGGTCACCCACCCGGACCTTCAACCCCCTTGGTACACGGGCGAGTTCGACCCAGGCGGTCGGCGAACCGCTGTACTTCGCCGCGTTCGTCAGCGCCTCCGCGATCACGAAGTACGCGGCGGCCTCCACCGCCGCGGGCGCCCGTACGCCGTCCTCGACCCCGTCGTCGACCACGCCGACCTCCAAGCCGCTGCTCGACGCCAACGCCCGTACGGCACCCACCAGCCCCCGGTCCGTGAGGATCGGCGGATGGATGCCGCGCACCACGTTGCGCAGCTCGGTCAGCGCCTCCTCGGCCTGGTCCTGGGCGTCCTCCAGCAGCTTGCGGGCGGCGTCCGGGTCACGGTCGTACGCCCGTTTCGCGAGGCCGATCCGCATGGACAGGGAGACCAGGCGGGCCTGGGCGCCGTCGTGCAGGTCCCGTTCGATGCGCCGGAGTTCGGCCCCGTGCGCAGCGACCGCGTCGGCCCGGGTCGCCTTCAGCTGCTCGACACGCAGGGCGAGCTGCGCCTTGGGTGAGGGCTTGAGCAGGGCGGCCGACCAGGAGGCGTCGAGGTCGGCGAGCCTGCTGATGAGGGGGAGGACGACGGCCCCGCGGCCCAGCAGTCCGCACCAGACGCCGTCGACGACCAGACCCACCGGCCAGAGCGGGATCATCAGCAGGGGCAGGGCGCCGTACACGTAGTGAGCGAGCATCCAGCGCAGGTCGGTGCGCGTACCGGGGTCGCGGACGACGATGCGCAGCTTCTCCTTCAGCCTGCCCTCGATGGGCAGATACGCCTCGGGGATCTCCGCGCCCGACCACTCGGTCGCCATCCGCCGCTTGGTGCCGGCGATCCGGCGGATGAGCAGGACCGTCTCGGGGAGCATCCCGATGCCGACGACCGCCAGCGAGACGGTGGCCGTGATCAGCAGGACGGTGATGAATATGTACGAGCCGAAGGCCAGGATCGCGACCGCGACCAGCTGGACCGTGGCCCGCGCTGCTTGCCGCAGTGTCTTCCACATGGTCATCAGGCTAGGCGACGGGTCGGCGGGAGCGCGGGAGAGCCGGCTCCCGGGCGATGGTGTAGCCCGCTACACCATCGGTTCGGGAGAGCACTCCCTCGTGGCGGCGGGCGGATGCCGGGATCGTTGATCTCGGAAGTTCACGGCTCCCCCACTCGGCTCCCCCGGTCGGCAGGAGCCACCCACCTCGGAAGGAAAATCCCATGAAGGCGCTCCTCTCGTCCCGCCCGGTCCTCTGGTTCCTGTTCCTCTTCAACCTCACCGTCGCGGCGGTAGCGCCCTTCGCGGTGGACGGCGCACAGGGCCTCGCGACCAGCGCGGGCATGGGAGTCGTGTCGCTGGGCGCCGGGATGGCCCTGCTGAAGGGCCGGAGCCAGGGACAGCAGGCCTGACGAACACCGGGCGACAAAGACCCGGGAACGGGGGCGGGCGGTGACCATGGTCACCGCCCGCCCCCGTTCCGTCGTACGGATCGGCCAGCTATAGCCCGCTACAGCGCCTTCAGCGCCGCCGTGGTCGCCCGGGCCAGCGCCGCCAGATACCCCTTCGGCAGCTTCGGGTTCCGGATCACGACCGAGCGCCAGTAGAGCGGCCCCGAGATCAGGTCGAGGGCCAGGTCGGGGTCGATGCCCGAGCGGACCTCCCCCCGCTCCTCCGCCGCCGCGACGATCCCGCTGGCGACGCCTTCCTGCCCCTCCCGCAGCGCCTTCTGCATGGCGTCGGCGATCTCGGGGTTGCGGGCGGCCTCGGCCTGGAGGTCGGGGATGACCTGCGAGGCCACCGGGTGGCGCAGCGCGCGGGACGTCAGCTCGTAGAGCAGCCGCAGGTCGCCCTCCAGCGTGCCCGTGTCCGGCGCGGGCAGCCCCTGCACCGCGATCGCCGAGACCAGGTCGAGCACCAGGTGCAGTTTCGAACGCCAGCGCCGGTACACCGCCGTCTTGCCGACGCCCGCCCGGCGTGCGATGCCCTCGATGGACATCCGGGCGTATCCGGTGGACGCGAGCTCCTCGAACACGGCTGCCCGGATGGCCTCCGTCACGTCCTCCCGCAGTACGGCGGCTCCGGCGGGGGCCCGGCGGCGGGTCCGTGCCGGTGCGGTCCCGGGCTCGTCGGTGTTCGTCGTCATACGGACCAGCATAGGGGCGTGACGACGAAACGGTTGCGTTCCGACGCCGAATCGGAATACGCTCCCGTCACGACGATACGGTCCCGTCCCGACGTAAGAATATGGCAAGAAACGCGTAAGGAACCCAAGGAACCGGCGGGGGACGCCTGAAACGGGAACCGGTCGCGCACCCCCTTTTCCCCCGAGCGAAAGCAGCGGATGTGAGCCAGGCCCTCGACACACCGCCCCAGTCCACGCCACCCCCCTCGCAGGTCACGCAGGCAGGCGACGACCTCACGGCGCTCGCCGTCCGGTACGGCCTCTCGGTGAGCGGCGCCCGTCCCACCCTGCGCGCCTACGTCAGCCAGCTGTGGGCGCGGCGCCACTTCATCACCGCGTTCGCCACCGCCAAGCTCACCGCCCAGTACAGCCAGGCGAAGCTCGGCCAGGTCTGGCAGGTGATGACCCCGCTGCTCAACGCGGCGGTCTACTACTTCATCTTCGGCGTCCTGCTGGGCACCAAGCACGGGGTTCCGGACTACATCCCGTTCCTGGTCACGGGCGTGTTCATCTGGACCTTCACGCAGAGCTCGATCATGGCGGGCACCCGCGCCATCGCCGGCAACCTCGGCCTCGTCCGGGCGCTGCACTTCCCGCGCGCGGCCCTGCCGATCTCCTTCTGCATCCAGCAGCTCCAGCAACTGCTGTTCTCGATGGCCGCGCTGATCGTGATCCTGCTCTGCTTCGGCATCCCCGTCACCGCCTCCTGGCTGCTGGTCATCCCCGCCCTCGCACTCCAGTTCGTGTTCAACGCGGGCGTGTCGATGATCATGGCGCGGATGGGCGCGTCGACTCCGGACATCGCCCAGCTGATGCCGTTCGTGCTGCGCACCTGGATGTACGTGTCCGGGGTCATGTGGAGCATCGACAAGCTGGCCAAGAAGGACAACCTGCCGCACGTGGTGTCGGTGCTGCTGGAGAACAACCCGGCGGCGATCTACATCGACCTGATGCGCTTCGCCCTGATCGACAGCTACCACTCCAGCCAGCTGCCTGCGCACGTCTGGCCGATCGCGACGGGCTGGGCGCTGCTCGTGGGCGTCGGCGGCTTCATCTACTTCTGGAAGGCTGAGGAGACGTACGGCCGTGGCTGAGAACCCGAACGAGTACCCGAACGAGCAGATTCCCACTGTCGTCGCCAACGGTGTCGACATCGTCTACCGGGTCAACGGCACGGGCGCCGGACGTGGCACCGCGACCGCCGCCCTCAACCGCATGATGCGGCGCAAACAGTCCGAGAAGGCGGCCGGGGTACGCAAGGTGCACGCCGTCAAGAACGTCTCCTTCGTCGCCTACCGCGGCGAGGCCATCGGCCTGATCGGCACCAACGGCTCCGGCAAGTCCACGCTGCTCAAGGCGGTCGCCGGACTGCTGCCGGTGGAGAACGGCCAGATCTACACAGATGGCCAGCCCTCCCTCCTCGGCGTCAACGCGGCCCTGATGGGCGACCTGACGGGCGAGCGGAACGTCTATCTCGGCGGTCTCGCGATGGGCATGTCCCGGGAGCAGATCAAGGAGCGCTACCAGGGCATCGTCGACTTCTCGGGGATCAACGAGAAGGGCGACTTCATCACCCTCCCCATGCGGACGTACTCCTCCGGCATGGGCGCCCGCCTGCGCTTCTCCATCGCCGCCGCCAAGGACCACGACGTGCTGCTGATCGACGAGGCGCTGGCCACCGGCGACCGCTCGTTCCAGATGCGCTCGGAGGAACGCATCCGTGAACTGCGCCAGCACGCGGGCACGGTGTTCCTGGTCAGCCACAACAACAAGTCGATCCGCGACACCTGCGACCGCGTCCTGTGGCTGGAACGCGGCGAACTCCTGATGGACGGCCCGACCGACGACGTACTGAAGGAGTACGAGGCCTTCACCAACCGCCCGGCCAAGCCCGCCCGGGCCGCATAGGGCCTGCCGGGCGTGCCACCGCGCTTCCCGCGGAGCGCTCAGTGCCGGAACACCCAGGTCCGGTAGACGAGGAAGCGGAACGCCGACGCGAGCACGATCGAGACGCCCTTCACCTCATTCGATTCGACGGGCCCGTGCAATCCGAGACCGTGATAACCGATGTAGAACAGGCCGCTTTCCATCGCGATGCCGATCGCGCTGAACACGAAGAACAGCGCGATCTGCTGCCTGGTACGTGAGGCCCTGTCCCGGTACGTGAAATAGCGGAAGCCCAGAAAGTTCGTGCCCATGGCGATGAGGCTGGCGAGGACGGTGGCCGTCATCGCCCGCCGACCGAGGCCGTGCAACAGCAGGTTGAAGACCAGGAAGTTCACGAGCACGCCACTGCCGCCGACGGCTCCGAATTTCACCGCTTCAAGAATTACGCGCCGCACCGTTCGGGCAGGAACGGACATCCGGTCCTCGGAGACATTCACACTCACGCCCGCGACTTTATCCGAGGTGACCGGCCTAGCAGGAAAGGGTAAATTCCCTGTCTGCTTTTCTCTAACAGTTGTCAAGAAAACGAGGGGCGCCCCGAGCCATCACGGCCCGGGGCGCCCACGTACGCGTGTACCGCCTACGAATGACTCCGCAGCAGCGTCCGCATCGTGCGCATAGCGACCGACAGGTTCGCCAGGTCGAAGGCGTCCGAGCTCTGGATCTCGTCCAGGGTCGTGCGCGCCCGGCCCAGGAGCGCGGTGTTCTTCTCCTCCCACGCCTTGAAGCGCTGCTCGGGCGTCGACGAGCCGTTGCCGACCGCGAGGACGTCCGCCGTGAGGGACGCGTGGGCCGCGTACAGGTCCTCGCGGATGGAGGCGCGGGCCATGGACTGCCAGCGGTCGGCGCGCGGCAGCTCGATGATGCGGTCCATGAGCTGGGTGATGTGGAGGCGGTCGGCGAGGTCGTAGTAGACCTCGGCGACATCCATCGGGTCGCGGCCCATCCGGTCGGCGACCGAGACGATGTCCAGCGTCGGGAAGGCGGACGAGAAGCCCGCGACCCTGGTGGCGAGTTCGTCGGGGACGCCGGCGCCCGTCAGCTCGTCGTAGATCTTCTGGTACCACTCCAGATCCGCGCCGCTCAGCAACCTGGCCAGCTGGGACCAGACCTGACCGACCCGCTCACCGAAGAACTCGACGGTCTCCGTGAGTTGCACCGGCTGCGGCCGGTTGTTGAGCAGCCAGCGCGTGCCGCGCTCGACAAGTCGCCGCGAGTGGAGGCGGATCCGGGTCTGGACGGCGGCCTCGACGGTGTTGTCCAGCGCCTCGACCCCGTCCCACACCGCGGCCGAGTTGAAGATCGCGCGAGCCGCGGTCTGCGCCCGCACCACCTCCTCCAGCGAGGCGCCGGTCTCCTCGCGCAGCCGGTGCAGGAAGCTCGTACCACCCGCGTTGACCGTGTCGTTGACGAGGACCGTCGTGATGATCTCGCGGCGCAGCGCGTGCCCCTCGATCTGCTCGGGGAACTTCTTGCGCAGCGCGCTCGGGAAGTAGGCGTCCAACAGGCGGCGCAGATACGGGTCTTCGGGCAGCGAGGTCTTCAACAGCTCGTCGGCGACCGTGATCTTCGTGTACGCGAGGAGCACGGCAGTCTCCGGACCGGTCAACCCCTGGCCGCCGCTGAGGCGTTCACGGATCTGCCGGTCGGTCGGGAGGAACTCGAGCGCCCGGTCCAGGTGCCCTTCCCGGACCAGGTGGCGCATGAAGCGCTGCTGGGCGTGGAGCATGTCCTTGGACTGGGCGAGGGCGTTGGCGATGGCCGTGTTCTGCGCGTAGTTGTTGCGCAGGACGAGCACGCCGACCTCGTCGGTCATCTGGGCCAGCAGCTTGTTGCGCTGCTTGACGGTCATGTCGCCTTCGACGACAAGGGAGTTGAGCAGGATCTTGATGTTCACCTCGTGGTCGGAGGTGTCCACGCCCGCGCTGTTGTCGATGGCGTCGGTGTTGATCTTCCCGCCGACCTGCGCGAACTCGATCCGCCCGAGCTGGGTGAGCCCGAGGTTGCCGCCCTCGCCGACGACCCTGACGCGCAGGTCGGCGCCGTCGACGCGGATGGCGTCGTTGGCCTTGTCACCGACGTCGGCGTGCGACTCCGTACTCGCCTTGACGTAGGTGCCGATGCCGCCGTTCCACAGCAGGTCGACCGGCGCCTGGAGGATCGCCTTCATCAGGTCGGCCGGTGTCATCTTGGCGACCTTGGCCTCGATGCCGAGCGCCTCGCGGATATGCGCGTTGACCGCGATGGCCTTGGCGGAACGGGGGAAGATGCCACCCCCGGCCGAGATCAACTGGCTGTCGTAGTCGGCCCAGCTGGACCTCGGCAGCTCGAACAGGCGCCGTCGCTCCGCGTACGAGGTGGCCGCGTCGGGCTTCGGGTCGATGAAGATGTGCCGGTGGTCGAAGGCGGCGACAAGACGGATGTGCTCGCTCAGCAGCATGCCGTTGCCGAACACGTCACCGCTCATGTCACCGACGCCGACGACGGTGAAGTCCTCGCTCTGGGTGTCGACGCCCAGCTCGCGGAAGTGCCGCTTGACGGACTCCCAGGCGCCGCGCGCGGTGATGCCCATGCCCTTGTGGTCGTACCCGGCCGAGCCGCCGGACGCGAAGGCGTCGCCGAGCCAGAAGTTGTACGCCTGGGCGACCTCGTTGGCGATGTCCGAGAAGGTCGCCGTGCCCTTGTCGGCGGCGACCACGAGGTAGGTGTCGTCCTCGTCGTGCCGTACGACGTCGGCGGGCGGCACGACCTCGCCGGCCACCAGGTTGTCGGTGATGTCCAGGAGCGCCGAGATGAAGGTCTTGTAGCTCCTGACCCCCTCGGCGAGCCACGCGTCCCGGTCCACAGCCGGATCCGGCAGCTGCTTGGCGACGAACCCGCCCTTGGCGCCGACCGGCACGATGACGGTGTTCTTCACCATCTGCGCCTTGACCAGCCCGAGGATCTCGGTACGGAAGTCCTCGCGCCGGTCCGACCAGCGCAGCCCACCGCGCGCGACCTTCCCGAACCGAAGGTGGACGCCTTCGACCTTCGGCGAGTAGACCCAGATCTCGTACGCCGGGCGCGGCGCGGGCAGGTCCGGGATGGCCTGCGGGTCGAACTTCATGGAGACGTAGTCGTGCGGCTTGCCGCCCGCGCTCTCCTGGTAGAAGTTCGTCCGCAGGGTCGCCTTGATGACGGTGAGGAAGGACCGCAGGATGCGGTCCTCGTCGAGGGAGGCCACCTGGTCGAGGGCCGCGTCCAGTTCCTCCAGGAGGGCGTCGGTCAGCTCGACGCCCGCCCGCTGCCGCTCCGGCGACATCCGCGCCTCGAACAGCGACACCAGCAGCCGGGTGGTGTGGACGTTGTTGCGGAGGGTGTCCTCCATGTAGTCCTGGCTGAACGTGGAACCGGCCTGCCGCAGGTACTTGGCGTACGCGCGCAGCACCAGCGCCTGACGCCAGTCGAGGCCCGCGCTCAGCACCAGCGCGTTGAAACCGTCGTTCTCGGCCTGCCCGGTCCAGGTGGCCGAGAAAGCCTCCTGGAAACGCTCGCGGCCGTCGTCCCCGAGATAATCCCCGCCGCTGCCGAGCGACTTGGGCAGCCGGAGCCCGAAGTCGTAGATCCACGCGGTGGACCGGTCCGAGCAGCGCAGCTCGTACGGCCGCTCGTCGATCACCTCCACGCCGAGCCGGTTGAGGACGGGGAGCACGGAGGACAGCGAGACGGACTCGCCGGTGCGGTAGATCTTGAACCGGCGTTCACCGGGCGCGGCGCCCACCGGCTCGTACAGGCTCAGCGCGAAGTTCGTGCCGACGCCCAGCTTTTGGAGGTGGACGAGGTCGGCGACGGCGGCGCGCGGAGTGTGGTCGGCCTTGTAGCCCTCGGGGAAGGCGTTCCCGTACCGGCGCAGCAGTTCGGCGGCGCGCTCCTCACCGCACTCGGCGTTGAGGGCTTCGCCGAAGCCGTCGGCCCAGGAGCGGGCGGCCTCGACGAGCCGCGCCTCGATGCGCTCCTTGTCCTGGTCGGACAGCTGCGGCAGTTCGGTGCCCTGCGGGACCCGGACGACGAAGTGCAGCCGCGACAGGATGGATTCGGTGTTCCAGGCGGTGAAGTCGACGCTGGTACCGCCGAGTTCCTCCTTGAGGATGTCGATGATCCGCAGCCGTACGCCGGTGGTGTACCGGTCGCGGGGCAGATAGACGAGCGCGGAGTAGTAGCGCCCGTACTCGTCCTGGCGGAGGTAGAGCCGCAGCCGGCGCCGCTCCTGGAGGTAGAGCACCGAGGTGACGATCGCCCGGAGTTCGTCGGGCGGCGTCTGGAAGATCTCGTCGCGCGGGTAGGTCTCCATGATCTGGAGCAGATCGCGGCCGTCATGGCTGTCGGGCGAGAACCCGGCGGCCCGCAGCACCTCTTCGACCTTGCGCCGGACGACGGGCACCCGGCGCACGGACTCGGTGTAGGCGGCCGAGGAGAACAGCCCCAGGAAGCGCCGCTCACCGACGACCTCACCGTTCTTGTCGAACTTCTTGACCCCGACGTAGTCGAGGTAGGAAGGACGGTGGACGGTGGCGCGGCTGTTGGCCTTGGTCAGGACGAGGAGCTTGTGCTCGCGGGCCTTGGCCCGGGCGTCGGCGGGCAGCCGCTCGAAGGACGGGCTGACCGGGTGGCCCTCGTCCTCGGAGTGGTGCGGATCGGCCCGCAGGATGCCGAGCCCGGTCCCGGGCACTGCGCCCAGCGAGTCGTCGCCGCGCAGCTCGTACTCGCGGTAGCCGAGGAAGGTGAAGTGGTCCCGCGCGAGCCAGCGCAGCAGTTCGCGCGCCTCCTCGACGTCCTGGTCGCGCAGGTCGTCGGCGGTCGGCTCCTTGGGCAGTTCCTCGGCGATGCGCAGCGCCGCGTCGCGCATCTTCTCCCAGTCCTCGACGGCCTCACGGGTGTCGGACAGCACGCGCAGCAGGTCGTTGGTGATCTGCTTCAGATCGGCGCGGTCGGTCTCCCGGTCGATCTCGACGTGGATCCACGACTCGACGTGCGCGTCGTGCGGCAGCTCGGCGCCCCCGGCGGTCGCGCTCCCGGTGACCCGGTCGGGCAGTACCTCGATGAGCCGGCCCGTCAGGTCCCGTCGTACGACGAACTGCGGATGGATGACGAGGTGGATGCCGCGGTTCTGCCGGGACAGTTCGTTGGTGACCGAGTCGACGAGGAAGGGCATGTCGTCGGTCACGACCTCGACGACGGAGTGGCTGGACGTCCAGGCGTTCTGTTCGACGGTCGGGGTGTGCACCCGCACGCTCGCCGTGCCCTGCGGACGTGTCTCGCCCAGCCGGTAGTGCGAGAAGGCCGCGCCGAAAACGTCCACCGGGTCGCGGCCGACGAGGTCCTCCGGGGCGGTGTGCAGGTAGTAGCGCTGGAGGAACGCGAGCACGGTGTCGTGGTCCGGGGTTCCGGGATCTCCGCCGGGCGCGGTCGCACGTGTCGTCCCGGTCGGTAGGTAGCCCCCGACCGGACTGTTCTCAGCTACGCGGGCGGCCCTCTCGAGCAGCTCGGCCTTGGCTTCGTCCAGCTTGGTCTGCATTGTCCTCTGACTCCTGTCGCGCGCCGTTGCGTGACGTAGAAGGAAGTACGGTCCCTCTTCCGGCACTACGCCTCGACGCGGGGTCTCCGGTCTGTTCCGACGCTATGCCGCAGGGTGGGAAGAGCGGGGGGTTATCAGCCATTCTCGGCACCCCGGCGGAGTGTGACGCTGCTCTCGCGGGCGCCGGTCCGTGGGATGCGTACGGCGTCCTGGGAACCCTCGGGGTTCCGTCCCGCCCGCGCCGACCAGCGATCGCCACCCGGGCACGGATGTGGTCCGTGCGTTCCGGGCGCAGGGCAGGGGCCATGACGCCCCCGCGACGTATCGCGCTGATCACGCCACCAGGCTATCGCTCATCACGGGGGCCACGTCATGCGCCATTTGTGTACAAAGACGGGTCGTGAAGTTTGCCGTTCTGCACAGTGGAGAAAAAGGGAGGCCCGAAACGCCCCGAACGGCGACGGCTGCCCCACCGACGAAGACAGCCGCCGGGCCTCCGCGTCGCCCGGGGCGAACGGCGGGGTGCCTGCCATGACAGCCACGGGCCGTGGGGATTCTGACCAGCAGTGCCGACACCCGGCCGCTCAGCGGGATGCCCCCGGGCGACGCACTACGAGCATCGGGCACGACAGGTGCCCGGGGGTTCGAATCCGCCGGAGATCGGCATACGGATTCGGCGGGACGGCCCGAGAGGGCGCGCCCATAGGTATACGTACGACAGCGTTACGTACACACCGCGTCGTTCACGTCACATTTCCGGCGTCGCCGGCACGACCGGAACGGCCGGGAGAGCGGGCAGGGCCGGAATCTCGCCGCGGGAGGTGACGCCCAGCTTGGCGAGGATGTGTTCGACATGGGCGTCGGCGGTCCGCTTCGAGATGACCAGCCGCTCGGCGATCTCCCGGTTGGACAGGCCCTGGGCGACCAGTGCGGCGACCTCCCGCTCGCGCCGGGTCAACGCGTCGACACCTCGCGGCCCGGGTACCTTCCGCCGGGCCCCCGGCACCTCGGCATCGGCTCGCACCGCGTCCAGCACGTCCTGCCCGGACAACCGGGCCCCGACCCCGCGCCACTGCTCGAACTCCGCGTCCCCGAGCACCTCGCGCACGGACTCCCGTACGGCCCTCTGCTCCTCCAGCAGCGACGGCAGCAGGTCGACGGGGTCACCACCCGTCCGGCGTGCGTGCTCGGCGTATCCGAGCAGCCAGGCCGCGCGTACCGGCCGGCCCTCGTGCGCCGCGTGCCAGCCGAGCACCAGGGCGCACATCGCGAAGACCAGCACCTCACCGAGTTCACCCGCCGCGTCGAGGGCCCGCCGCAGGGAGGCGGCGCTCTCCGCCCGCTCCCCCGAGAGCCAGCGGATGACGCCCTGCACCATGAGCGTCGACCCGTACAACTGCCGCTCCCCGGTGCCTTCCAGATACGCCAGCCCGGTGGCGCACAGTTCCAGCGCGCCGGCGGTGTCGCCGAGCACGGCCCGCACGAGGGCGCCCTCGTAGTGGAAGACGCCGATCCCGAGCCCGTCGTCCGTCTCGACCATCCGCAGCCGGGCCCCCTCCAGCGCGGCGAGCCCGTTCTCGACGTCCCCGCAGAGGGCTGCGAGCCCTCCGAGATACGCCTCGGTGAACAGCGCGACCCGCTCCTCGCCCACTCTCCGGGCGACCTCCTGGGCCTCCGGGAACCGTGCCAGGGCGGTGTCGAGATCCGCGGTCCACACGGCGAAGACCCCGGTCATGAGCAGCCCCCAGGCCCGCGCCTCCGAGTCGCCGACGGCCAGCCCGAGCCCCTTGTCGATCCAGTACCGCCCCTCGGACAGGGTGCCCACGGCCCGCCAGTAGGGCCCGAGCAGCGTGGCCACCCACACCCCGCGCTCCGCCCGCTCCTCCCCGCCCTCGTAGGCGTACCGCAGGGCGGCCCGTACGTCGGCGACCTCGTCCCGCACCTCCCGGTGCAGCCCGACCTGCGCGGAGGTGAGGAACCCGCCCCAGAACCGCTGGGCGAGGTCCTCGTAACAGGCGAAGTGCCGTTCCCGTACGGCGGGCGCGTCCCCGGACTCGTCGAGCCAGTCGGCGCCGTACTCCCGGATGGTGTCCAGCAGCCGGTAGCGCCCACCGTCCTCCCCCACCCTCTGAACCACCGACTTGTCGACCAGCCCGATGAGCGCCTCCAGCACCCGCCCGCCGGCCAACTCCCCACCCCCGCAAACCTGTTCGGCAACGGCCAGCCGGAACGACCCCGCGAAGACGGACAACCGGGCCCACAGCAGCCGCTCCTCGGGCGTGCACAACTCGTGCGACCACCCGATGGCCGTACGGAGTGTCTGGTGCCGCGCGAGCGCCGTGCGCCGCCCACCGGTCAGCACCTCGAACCGATGGTCGAGCCGCGCCACCAGCTCCCCCAACGGCACGGCCCGCAACCGCACCGCCGCCAGCTCCAGCGCGAGAGGAATCCCGTCGAGCCGCCGAACGAGCGCGAGCAGCCGCTCCCGATCGCTCGCCTCCCCCTCCTGGAGGGACCGAGGGGCGACGGGGAACCGGAACCCGGGCACGGCGGCACGAGCCCGCTCCAGGAACAGCTCCAGCGCCTCGTCGGTGGCGAGCGGAGCCAACTGCACACAGTGCTCGCCGGGCACGTCGAGAGGCTGACGGCTGGTGGCCAGCACGCTGACGCCCTCGGCCTCCCGCAGCAGGATGTCGGACAGCATGGCGCAGGCGTCGACGAGATGCTCACAGGTGTCGAGCACGATCAGCAGCCGGCGCCCCTGAAGATGGGCGACCACGGCGTCGACCGGCTCCATCCCGGGCTGCTCGGGCAGTTCGAGCACGGCGGCGAGCGTCGCGGGGACGAGTTCCGGGTCGCGCAACCCGGACAACTCGGCCAGCCACACCCCGTCGGGGAACAGTTCCCCGAGCCCGGCGGCGGCCCGCAGGGCGGTACGGCTCTTGCCCACACCCCCCGGCCCGACGAGTGTGACAAGCCGAGCCTGCTCGAACGCGCCGCGCACCAGCGCGAGTTCCTCGGTACGCCCGACAAAACTGGTCAGCTCGACGGGCAGTTGCCCACCCCGTCGCTGCCCGAACCCGAACACCATTTGCCGCCCCCTGCTCCAGCCCGCCACCCATGGCACAGGGTACGTGGGTGAACGCGGAGAGTGAACCGAGCCGCAAGCCACAACGCGGCCACGAGTACGACTACGCGGCCAGCCGCTCGGCCTCGGCGACGGCCTCCTCCAGGCTGTCCACCACGGGCACACCCACCTCTTCGAGACTGGCCCGGCCGTGGGAGCCACCGGTGTAGAGCACGGCCCGCGCACCCACGTGCAGAGCGGCGATCGCGTCGTCGGCGGCGTCCCCGATGACCACCGTGCGCGCGGCCTCGACGCCGGTGAGCGCACCGAGATGGCGGACCATGTGCTCGGCCTTGCTCCCCCCGGAGGGCCCGGTACGCCCGTCGACACGGACGAAGTGGGGCTCGATCCCGAACCCCCGGACCAGCGGGACGAGGTCGGCGTGCCCGTACATGCTCAGAATGGACTGACTGCGCCCCGCCGACTGCCACCCGGCCAACAGATCCCGCGCGCCCACGGCCAGCTCACAGGCCACCCGGTGCTCCGCGTAGTACCGGTGGAAGATCTCGTCCATGACAGCCCACTCGGCATCCGTGGGCAGCCGCCCGAGCAGCCGCTCGTAGAACCGCGGCACCGGCACGCAGTACAACACCCTGTACTGCTCCAGCGTGATGGGCTCCAGCCCCAGCTCGGCGAACGCGGCGTTCGTCGCCCCTATGACCGCATCGGTGTCATGAAACAGCGTCCCGTTCCAGTCCCACACGATGTGCGCCACTCCGTACTTCCCCATACAGAGAAAATACCCCCCACCCCCACCACTCCTCCAGCACGGACGCTGCCCATCCAGCATGGTGGGCCCGCTCCAGCACAGCGGGGCCCCTACAGCGCAGGCCGGCATTTTCAGCCCGTCTGGGGGTCCCCCCTCTGGGGGAGCTTGAGGACGAGCGCGTTCAGCGCGAAGGGGGGTCTGGGGGCGCAGCCCCCAGGAAGAGGATGGGACGGGTAGGGGCGGCGGGGGCGAAACAACCCCACCTCAACCCCACTCACCACTCACCACTCACCCCACCAGGTTCGGAATCTCCTGCGTGGCATACCAGAGCAGCTCATGATCCTCGGCCCCGTCCACCGTGAACTGCGCATCGTCATCCCCCCGATCCGCCGCCCCCAACGCCGCCGCAGCCGCCGCGACATCCCCCTCCGCATCCCCGGAGTCGACATGCACGGCCGCGGCCTTCCCCAACGACACAGCCACACCCACCCGCACCTCACCCAGCGCACCCGGATCAAGCCCCCGGTCGGGGTCGGCGACCGCCACCCCGTCCGCGACCTCGACAGCGACGACCACCCGCCGACGCACCACCCCGGGCTCCATCGCCAGCAACCGCAGAGACGCAAGCGCGGCCCGATTCAGCGCCGCGTACTCCAGTTCCTCGATGTCGTCGGACAGATACCACTCACGCAACGCGGGCGTGACGGCGTACGCGACGAACGGCCCCGCCACCAGCTCACCCGTCTTGTACGCCTCGGCAAGGCCCGGGAGGGTCAGAGGGACGTAGACGCGCATGGCTGACCGCTTTTCGTAGTAGGCGTTTCCACGACCGGAACCCGCAAGCCCTCCGGCGCCACCAGGAATGACCCGGGAAGACCCTCAGGATACGTCGAGGCGTCCCCTTTCGAGTCCCCGCCCAGGCCCCTCCGAGCGTCCACCCGACGCCTCGAAATTCACCCCCGCACCCCACCCCCACCAGGCCTTTTCCCTCCCCGAACCACCCTGATAAGTGAACCTCCGGACCCTCCGAACCGCGCCCCGCTCCTCCTTGCACCCTGCCGGTCACTCCCCGTACAAGATCCCCAACAGAAAGTTACCGCTCGGTATCAACCGAGCCCTACGAACGGGGACATTCCATGAACAAGGTGATGACGAGGACGGTCCACCGCACGCCGTCCCGCCCGCCGGTACGCAGGGACACCCGCCGCCCCGGCAGCACCCCGCACCGCACCACCCCGGGCGGAGGCACCCCCCGCACACCCCTCCCCCAAGCGACCACCCCCACCGAAACCCACCCCGAACCCCGAGTCCCCGCCCAGGGACAGCGACAGCGCCCGGAGCACCGCAGGACACCCCCGCAACCCCGCCCCACCGATCTCTTCGCCGACCGCCTCCTGGCGGTCCTGAGCGGCGAACGACCCGTCCACAGCATGCTTCGCCACACCGTGGGCCGCGCCTACGACGAACTGGCCTGGCTCGCGGAACGCGGCCCCCTGCGCACCCGCGGCACCCGCCCCGTCGTGCGCGACGTCGGCTACTACGAGCCCAGCCAAGGCGCCCTGGAGGCCTTCGCCCGCATCGGCGCGGGCGACCAGCTCCGCGCGATGGCCTTCCGCCTGGAACTGGGCCACGACTTCCGCTGGCGCTGCACGGCGGTGGAACTGGGCGGCCCCCGAAGGCCCCACACGGCGGACGAGTAGGCACCACCGCGGAAGTCCCCCGGCCACCCGCACACACAGAAGGGCCGGCCACCCTCGCAGGATGCCCGGCCCTTCACACAGCGACGACCGCGTACTCGCTTACCTACTGCCCACCGCTTACGGCTCGCTTCTTACGGCTTACTTCTTACGCCGCCGCCCGCTGCGCTGCTTGCGCCGCTCCGCGCGCGTGAGCCCGTCCGCCTCGGACCTCACCTCGTCGTCGTCCCCGACGAAGTCGCCCTCGACGATGCCGCCCTCGCCGTCCACGGTGGGGGCGGAGAAGTGCAGGCGGTCCGGACGCTGCGGAGCGTCGAGCCCCTTGGCCCGGATCTCGGGCCGGGAACCGGCGCTCGCCTGCGCCGGCACCGAGTCCTCGGCGCCCTTGTCCAGCGACGGCTTGGCGTCCGCGACCGGGAGCTCCTCGACCTGCTGCTCGACCTGGACCTCCAGGTTGAACAGGTAGCCGACGGACTCCTCCTTGATGCCCTCCATCATGGCGGTGAACATGTCGAAGCCCTCACGCTGGTACTCGACCAGCGGGTCCTTCTGCGCCATTGCGCGCAGGCCGATGCCCTCCTGGAGGTAGTCCATCTCGTAGAGGTGCTCGCGCCACTTGCGGTCGAGCACCGACAGCACGACCCGGCGCTCCAGCTCACGCATGATCTCGGAGCCGAGCTGCTCCTCACGCGACGCGTACTGGTCGTGGATGTCGTCCTTGATCGACTCGGAGATGAACTCGGCGGTCAGACCGGCACGGTCGCCGGCCGCCTCCTCCAGCTCTTCGACGGTGACCTTCACCGGGTAGAGCTGCTTGAAGGCGCCCCACAGCCGGTCCACGTCCCATTCCTCGGCGAAGCCTTCGGCGGTCTCCGCGGCGATGTACGCGTCGATGGTGTCGTCCATGAAGTGCTGGATCTGCTCGTGCAGGTCCTCGCCCTCCAGGACGCGGCGACGCTCGCCGTAGATGACCTCGCGCTGCCGGTTGAGGACCTCGTCGTACTTGAGGACGTTCTTGCGGGTCTCGAAGTTCTGCGTCTCGACCTGCGACTGGGCGGAGGCGATGGCACGGGTGACCATCTTGTTCTCGATCGGCACGTCGTCCGGGACGTTCGCCATCGACATGACGCGCTCGACCATCTGGGCCTTGAACAGCCGCATGAGGTCGTCACCGAGGGAGAGGTAGAACCGCGACTCGCCGGGGTCGCCCTGACGTCCGGAACGACCGCGCAGCTGGTTGTCGATCCGCCGGGACTCGTGCCGCTCGGTGCCGAGGACGTAGAGCCCGCCGAGGTCCTTGACCTCCTCGAACTCCGCCTTGACGGCCTTCTCGGCCCGCTCCAGGGCGCTCGGCAGGGCCGCGGCCCACTCCTCGATGTGCTCCTCGGGGTCGAGGCCGCGCTGGCGCAGCTCCGCCTCGGCGAGGTCGTCGGGGTTGCCGCCGAGCTTGATGTCCGTACCACGACCGGCCATGTTGGTGGCGACCGTGACGGCTCCCTTGCGGCCGGCCTGGGCGACGATGGTCGCCTCCCGGTCGTGCTGCTTGGCGTTCAGCACCTCGTGCTGGATGCCGCGCTTCGAAAGCTGCTGCGACAGGTACTCGGACTTCTCCACCGAGGTCGTGCCGACGAGGATCGGCTGACCCTTCTCGTGCTTCTCGGCGATGTCGTCGACGACCGCCTCGAACTTCGCGACCTCGGTGCGGTAGATGAGGTCGGACTGGTCCTTGCGGACCATGTCACGGTTGGTCGGGATCGGGACGACACCGAGCTTGTAGATCTGGTGGAACTCCGCGGCCTCGGTCATGGCCGTACCGGTCATGCCGGAGAGCTTGTCGTAGAGACGGAAGAAGTTCTGCAGGGTGATAGTGGCAAGGGTCTGGTTCTCGTCCTTGATGTCCACCCCTTCCTTCGCCTCGATCGCCTGGTGCATGCCCTCGTTGTAGCGGCGGCCGGCGAGGATACGGCCGGTGTGCTCGTCGACGATCATGACTTCGCCGTCGATGACGACGTAGTCCTTGTCGTTCTTGAAGAGCTCCTTGGCCTTGATGGCGTTGTTCAGGTAGCCCACCAGCGGCGTGTTCACCGACTCGTACAGGTTGTCGATGCCAAGCCAGTCCTCGACCTTGGCGACACCCGACTCGTGGATGGCGACCGTGCGCTTCTTCTCGTCGACGTCGTAGTCGCCGGTCTCCTCGAGACCCTTGAGCTGGTTGCCGGCCTCGCCGCGCTTGAGGCGCGTGACCAGCTTGGAGAAGTCGCCGTACCACTTGGTGGCCTGGTCGGCCGGGCCGGAGATGATCAGCGGCGTACGGGCCTCGTCGATGAGGATCGAGTCGACCTCGTCGACCACGGCGAAGTTGTGGCCGCGCTGGACGAGTTCGTCCTGCGACCACGCCATGTTGTCGCGCAGGTAGTCGAAGCCGAACTCGTTGTTCGTGCCGTACGTGATGTCGCAGGCGTACTGCTCGCGCCGCTGGGCAGGCGTCATGTTGGCGAGGATGCAGCCGACGCTCAGCCCCAGGAACTTGTGTACGCGGCCCATCATCTCGGAGTCGCGCTCGGCCAGGTAGTCGTTGACCGTGATGAGGTGAACACCGTCTCCGGAGAGGGCGTTCAGATACGTGGGCAGGGTGCCGACCAGGGTCTTGCCCTCACCGGTCTTCATCTCTGCGACGTAGCCGAGGTGGAGCGCCGCGCCGCCCATGATCTGCACGTCGTAGTGACGCTGACCGAGGGCGCGCTTGGCCGCCTCGCGCACGGTGGCGAAGGCCTCGGGCAACAGGTCGTCCAGACTCTCACCGTCGGCGTACCGCTGCTTGTACTCATCGGTGAGGGCCCGCAGCTCGGCGTCGGAGAGGTCGACAAAGTCCTCTTCGATGGAGTTGACCTGGTCCGCGATGCGGTGCAGCTTGCGCAGGATTTTGCCTTCGCCTGCACGCATGATCTTTGAGAGGACGGACACGGGGGTTGGTCTCCTTGCCGGTCGGGCCTAGGACGGTCTGTATTCATTGTCTTGGCTGAGCGACGGCCATCGTATGCGAGGACCCCGCCCAGCCGGGAGGCCTGCCGGTAGGACAGCCATAAGGAGAACGGCCGGGAGTCACGGATGGTGCCGCGCCCCACCCACGAATTGCACGAATTGTGATCACGAACTCACGCAAGGCAAAAGGGATGGCGCCCTCATCCTCCCCCGAGCAGAATCGGCCGATGGACCCCGTCACGCTCACCACGGCCCGTCTTCTCCTGCGCACGGTCGGACCGGACGACACTGACGCCGTGTACGCGGCGGTCCAGGACGCCGAGATCCAGCGCTGGACGACGATCCCGTCCCCCTACCTCCCCGAGCACGCACGCGGCTTCACCTCCCAGCTGGTGCCCGACGGCTGGGCGGACGGCTCGATGTTCACGTTCGGCGTCTTCCTCCCCGAAGGGGAGGAGCTGGTGGGCATGCTCGCCCTCACCATGCGCTCCCTGGGAATGGCCGAAGTCGGCTTCTGGGCCGCCAAGGCCCACCGGGGCAACGGCTACATCACCGAAGCCACGATCACCGCCTCCCGCTGGGCCTTCACCCACATGTCGGTGGACCGCGTGGAATGGCGGGCGGAGGTGGGCAACACGGCATCCCGGGCAACGGCACAAAAAGCCGGCTTCACCATGGAGGGCACCCTGCGCTCGGCAATCAACAACAAGGGAGTACGCCGCGACTGCTGGATCGCTTCCCTCCTCCCGTCAGACGTCGGCCTCCCCTCCACGGCCCCATACCTCCCGCCCCCCACCACACCCGACCAGCCCACCCCCTGAGCCCCCTCCCGCAGCCCGGACCGCGCCCCCCATCCCGCCCGTACTGCTTCTACGTGGGGGTCCCCCTCCGAGGGAGGAAGGGGGGAGAAAGGGAAGGGACGGGTAAGGGCGGCGGTGGCGAGAACCCACCCCCAAACCCCCAGCTCACCCCCACTGTCAGTCCCACCCCCTATCGTGCGGAAGCATGACGAGCAGCCCGCCCCACACCGAACTCTCCGCCGACGAAGCCCGCCGTATCGCCCTACGCGCCCAGGGCTTCCTCGGCACCCCCAACCGCAAAGCAGGCGTCCGCGGCATCCTCCGCCACCTCGGCGCGGTCCAGCTCGACACGATCTCCGTACTCGCCCGCTCCCACGAACTCATCCCGTACGCCCGCCTGGGCGCCGTACCCCGCAAAAAAATCGAGGACGCCTACTGGAGCCCAGCGCCGACGAACCCGCACCCCCACCCCCACGCCTTCGAATACTGGTCGCACGCCGCCTGCATCCTCCCCGTGGAGGAATGGCCCCACTTCGCCTTCCGCCGCCGCGCCTACCGCTCCCGACCCCACTGGAACCACGACCTCCCACCCGACACCTACGAGCAGGTCATCAAACAACTCCGCACCCAAGGCCCGCTCACCGCAACGGAGTTGGGCGGCGCGAAACGCACCAGCGACTGGTGGGACTGGTCCGGCACCAAGGTCGCCGTCGAACGCGCCCTGATGTACGGCGAGGTGGTGTGCGTAGAGCGCCGAGGCTGGAAGCGGGTGTACGACCTGGCAGAGCGAGCCATCCCGGACACACTGCTGCACGACGAACTGGACGACGCCGAATGCCTGCGCCGGCTGGTCCGCCTGGCGGGCCGGTCACTGGGCGTCGGCACCCGCGCGGACATCGCCGACTACCACCGTCTCAAGGCGGAACAGGTCGACGCGGTGATCGCGGACTCGGGCCTGATCCCCGTCACGGTCGAAGGCTGGGGCAAACCGGCCTGGGCCGACCCGGAGGCACTGGAGACACCCGCACGGGGCCGTCACCGCACGACCCTGCTCTCGCCCTTCGACTCCCTGATCTGGGAACGGGCACGCACAGAACGGATCTTCGGTTTCACCCACCGCCTGGAGGCCTACGTTCCCAAGCCGAAGCGCGTGCACGGCTACTTCGCGATGCCGGTCCTCGCCGGCGGCCACCTCGTCGGCAGGGTGGACCCCGCCCGGGAGGGAAACACCCTGGTGGCCAGACAGGTCACCCTGAACGACCCGAAGGCGGTCCCGGCGGTGGCCCAGGCCCTGCTGGAGGCGGCAAGCTGGGTGAACTGCACAAACGTACGAGTGGAACGGATGGACGCCCCGGACCTACGCGCCCCTCTGACAAGGGAACTGACCAAGTCCCTCACCTAGCCCACCACCCGACCACCCAACACCCGACCGCCTTACCGGATCTCGAGGATCTTCTCCCGCATCGCGTAAACCACCGCTTCCATCCTGGAGTGCAGCTGCAGCTTCTCCAGGATGTTGCGCACATGGTTCTTCACGGTGTTCTCGGAGATGAACAACTCCTTCGCGATATCGCGGTTGTTCATCCCGGTCGCGACCAGCTTGAGCACTTCCAGCTCACGTTCCGTGAGCCGTGGCGCGGGCACCAGCCGCCGCTCGTCCGTCCGCTGGATCATCGACTTGAATTCGGTGAGCAGTTTCGACGCCATCGAGGGGCTGATCTGCGACTGCCCGTCGGCCACCGCACGAATGGCCGTGGCCACCTCGTCCGTGGAGATCTCCTTGAGGAGATAGCCGGTCGCACCCGCCTTGATCGCCTCGTAGAGATCGGCTTCCTCATCGCTGATCGTCAGCATGATGATCTTGGCGCTGGGCGCGACCTCCTTGATGGAGGTGCACGCCTCGATCCCCCCGCGCTTCGGCATCCGCACATCCATCAGGATGATGTCGGGCAGCAGGTCGGCGGCCTTGTCGACAGCCTCCGCACCGTCCCCCGCCTCGCCGACGACCTGGATGTCCTCCTCGGCCGCCAGCACGATCTCCAGTCCACGGCGGAAGAGCGCATGATCGTCCACGACAAGGACCCTGATCGGCTCCTTGCGCGAGTTGCCCGCGTCCGGGCCCATGCCGGCGACGCCGTCATCGGCATCCTCGACCTGCATCGGTCCGAAGCTGTCCGCCATCGTTCCTCCCCCTGAAGGCTGTGGCCTGTGGTCCTGTGCCATCGCCAACCCAAGGCAACGACCCACCGGTTGAGCCGTTGCGGCCATGATTCCATGCCCGGGCGTCGGTGCGGTGACAGAGCGGGTCCCGAAGGGGGCGTACACGGGTGCCCCTGGGGGCGCACACGCGCTCCAGGGGCACCCGCTCAGCTGTCACCGGGGGCGGTCAGCCGCCCAGCGTGCCACCCGCCTCGGGGGCGTTCGACTGGTGGGCGACCATCGGGTCCGTGTTGAGGTGGATCACGCCGTAGTCGTAGGCGTGCCGCCGGTAGACGACACTCGGTTCCTTGGTCTCGGAGTCGACGAACAGGTAGAAGTCGTGCCCGACCAGTTCCATCTCGTAGAGAGCCTGGTCGAGTGTCATCGGGGAGGCGACGTGGCTCTTCTCTCGGACGATGAGGGGGCCTTCACCCTTCACTTCCAGCGAGCCGATCCTCTTGACGGGCACGCCGTCCGTGTCTTCCTCGTGGACGGGATGACCATTGCCGTTCAGCGTTGCCGCGTCCGGGACGTGGTCGGCGACCTCGGCGGCTGTGAGCCGGCCGGCGCCTCGGCGGGTGTAACGCTTGTCGTGCTGCTTGCGCAGCCGGGCCTCGAGCTTGTCCGCCGCGAGGTCGAGTGCCGCGTACGGGTCGCTTGCCGCTGCTTCCGCCCGGATCACCGGACCGCGGGAGTGAAGTGTGATCTCCACTCGGTCGGAGCGGTCGGCCTGCCGGGGGTTGGGCTCCTTGGACACCTCGACGTCGAGGCTGATCACCTTGCCGTCGAGCTTCTGGATTCTGTCCAGCCTCAACTTCTCGGCAACGTGCTTCCGGAACCGCTCGGGCACCTCGGTCTTGCGTCCCTTGACGACGATGTCCACGCAGAACTCCGTTCCCGGATCGCTCCGCTTCAGTGGCGAAGCGTCTCCCTTTTGCACCAGGTTCCGGTGTACTCCGGAACCGCGGACTCGGTGACTTCCACCTCCTCCTCCCCCATGGACAAGATCCCCACGCGGCAGGCTGGGGTGATTAAGCAAAACCCGCAGCACGACATTCGAATTTTCGAGGTGTGGCCTGCGGCTTTCCCTCACAACCGAACATATCTCGCCCGGACGGATGTCGTCACCCTCTACTGGCGCGTACCTCCGTTCAAGTGAATTGGTCCTCTCACTACCTGCAACGATGCAAGTTCGCGCTCAGTTCCGGTTTATTTCGAAAGAATCCGGCGTCGCCGCGACCACAGCCGCACAGATCATGCCTCCGAAGGCGCCCGCAGCCACCATTCCCGGCACTCCTGGCCTCCGCTCCACACCCACGGCCGTGGCTCCCGCGCGTCCCTGTCCTCTGCCTTCCCGCCCCGCCTCCGAGTACACCGCGTTTCTCACTCCTCTCGCCTTTCCCACCTCTCCCGACCGTTCCGCCCTCTTCGCCCCTCCCATCTCCTCATACCCGACCGCTTCGCGCACGGCACGCGCGGCCTCGGCCAGCGAGGCCCCGGTCGTCATCAGGTCGTCGACCAGGACGACGGCACCCGCCCCGGCCAGCAGCCGCCCGCCCCCGGCGGCCACACTCAGCGCGTCCGCGAGGTTGTCCAGCCGTTGCCGGGAGTTGAGGCCCGCCTGATCGGCCACGGCACGCCGCTGCCGCAGCACCGCCAGCACCCTGGCCGGTATGCCGGACCCGCGCAGCTCACCCGCCGCGGCGAGCGCGATGCGCCGAGCCGGATCATGCCCCCGGGCCCGCACAGCCCGGCGCGCGGACGGCACAGGCACGAGCAGCACGCCCGTACCACCGCACAGGGCCCCGTCGAGCCCCGCCCGCACAGCTCCCGCCAGCGCCGTCCCGAGTGGCCCCGCGAGGGCCAGCGCACCCCTTTCCTTGTGCGCGAGGAGTACCGCACGCACCTCGTCCTCGTACCGGGCCGCCGCATGCACGACCGGCAGCCCGAGCGGCTCCGGCACCGGTCGCACCCGGCTCGGCGCGGCCCCGTTCAGAGCGCCACGGCACTCCGGGCAGAGCACCGTACGAGGCATTCCGCAGCCTCCGCACTCGGCCGGCAGCACCAGGTCGCCGAGATCCTGCAACCACCCCCGCATGCCCTCCACTGTGCCAACACCGGCGCCACCCGGCCACCCCTGTGGACAACGCCCTGTGGACAACTCCGCACGACCCAAGACCAGCACCCGGAAACGCCGACGGCCCGCCGGAGATCCGACGGGCCGTCACACTTCACTTCCACCCGGGTCGACGAGCCGAACCGGGGAACCGGAGAGCCGTACAACGGGAAAGGCCACTCACCCCGGATACACCGGAGCCGACCCCGCCTTGACCAGCTTCTGCCACTTGGACCCGGACAGCAGCCGCACGATCCCGTCCTCCTCGGAGTACGCCACCAGCGGCAGCCTCTCGTCCTCGGAAGCGGCGATGGCCTTCACGCCGGTCAGCGCGGCCGGCGCCGCCCCCACCGGCGTCGAGCCGTCGACCTGCACGTATCCCATCTGCTGCACGCCGCCCTGCTCACGCCCGACCACCACGAGCCGACTGTCCCCGGCCCACGACATGGCGGTCACCTCTTCCAACTGCGGTGTCACGGAGTGCAGTTCGAGGACCGACACGACCGACCACTCCCCGGCCTTCTGCCCCGCCGCCGCCGTCTTCTCCTGGGACGACCCGCCCGCCGCCGCCGGCCGCTCGTCCCGCTCGATCCGCCCGACGTACAGGGACCGCTGGCCGTCCTTCTCCACGATGAGCGCGATCCGCACCCCGTCGGCGGCCACCCGTACCGCTTCGATACGCCCGTCGAGCCCCGGAGTCCGCACCTCCAGCGGCTCGCCCGCGCCCTTCTCCAGGAGCAGCAGCCGGGGCTTCGCGGGGTTGCGGTCGGCCACCCACAGGTCGCCGTCGCCGTCCCAGCTCGGTGTGGTCAGCCGGTCTGCCTTGGTGGCGCCCTGGCTGGTCAGCACGGGTTCACCGAGCGATCCACCGGACACCAGTGATCCGACGTAGAGCATGGTCCCGTCCGACGAGACCCCGGCCGCGCTGTCCTCGTCGCGGGAGACCGCCGCAGACCGCAGTTGCTTCTCACCCTCGCCGAGAGCGCCCGGCACCGGAGTCACGTCGGCGGCGGCTTCGAGACTGTCGCCGGCCACCCGTACGAGGCGGTGCTTGCCGTCGATGAAGTACTGGAACTCGGGGTGCTGCACCACACCACGTGCGGCGACGATCTCGGCCCGGTCCTTGTCGAGGAGGCACAGCTGGGTGCCGTTGGCACGCTGCAGTGCGACCTCGTCGACCCCTGTGGGAGTCAGGTCCTGGAGCGTGTAGAGGAGTTGGGCCGCCATCTCGGTGCACTTGGCGGACCCGACCCGGCTCGCCTTGTCGTTGAGCGGCACCGTCAACCGGTTCTGGTCGTCGGGGGTCAGCGAGGTGACGCCCTTCTTGAGCGCCGTACCGGTGGGGAAACTCGACCTGACGACCGGTCCCAGCCAGCGCGAGGGGCCCGCCAGCAGCGAACTCACCGTCTGCGTCATCGGGTCGACCTTCTTGCGGACGTAGACCGGATCGGCGACCGACACGGGCTGCCCGTCCGACTCCGTCGGCGTGTTCGACGCGAAGTAGTACTTGTTGACGGACGTGTAGTTGCGCAGGAAGTCCGACTTGCCCATGACGATGCCCGGCGGCAGGTCGTCGATGCGCCACTGCCCGCTCTTCTTATCGCGCGTGAGGTGCAGCGTCTGTCTGTACTTCCCCTCGGCGGGTTCGTACGACTGCTGGGAGTCCAGCGTGGCGAACCGGTCACCGGTCAGCGTGGACGTGTAGTCGTCGTCAGTGTCGTCCCGGCTGCCCGCGCGCACGGGATCGGCGGTGGGCCCCCCGTCCAGCACCGTGGTCGACGCGTCGGGCCGCCACTGCTTCGCGGCACGCGCCGTCAGGTACTTGAGTGCGGTCTCATAATGCGGATCGTCGCTGGTCAGAGCCTCCAGAAAGCCCTGGACGATCTGCCCCGGCGGGGCGTTCTCATGAGGCGGCAGGGCAAACACCCGTACCTGGGCGTCCTGCCGGGGCATGGACTCGACTCCGCGCAGATCCCCGCTGTCGGGCATCGATGCACATCCGGCCAGCAGTACGGCGCCACAGGCGGCGTACACCACCGCGCGAGCCGTTTCCCGCCGCCGACCGTCCCACTCGCGGTCAGCGCCCACGAAATGCCTCCCCTTGCTCGTCCACACGCTCTTGACCGGCATCCGAGAACACCGTGTCCGAGGGCTGCGACTCCGTACCGGACATACCGTCCCGCCGTGCACCGCCGGCCGGGCGCGGCACCACGCGAGCGCCGTTGCCGGGCAGCGCCGTGGGGTCCGCGGTCGGGGTCGGGCCCGCGAGCCTCGGCGCTATCGGCCGCTGTTCCGTGGCCGCAGTCTGCACCGGCACCGTGGCCAGCTTGTCGCCGCCGGCGTACGGCAGACCCGCGTCGTCGAGCCCTCGATGCCGCCGAGAGTCCTTGGGTTCCAGCGGTATCGGTGAGCCCCGCAGATGCTCGTCGGCGGTGCGCGGCAGCGTCAGCCGGAACTGCGAACCACCGCCCGGCTCGCCCCACGCCTGCAGCCAGCCGCCGTGCAGCCGCGCGTCCTCCAGCGCGATGGACAGGCCGAGGCCGTTACCGCCGGTGGTACGCGCGCGTGCCGGGTCGGCCCGCCAGAAACGGCTGAAGACCCGGGTCGCCTCACCGGGCTTGAGCCCGACCCCGTAGTCGCGCACAGCCACCGCGACCGCACCGCCCGCGGCGGCCAGCTTCACGATGACGTCCTTGCCCTCGCCGTGCTCCACGGCATTGACGACGAGGTTGCGCAGCACCCGTTCCACGCGCCGCGCGTCGGCCTCGGCCACGACAGGCTGCTGATCGCCGACGATCCGTACCGTCGTCCCCTTGCGCTCGGCCAGCGGCTCGGCACCGCTCACCACCCGCCGGACGACCTGCCTGAGGTCTATCGGCTCGGCCTCCAGCGCCGCCGCGCCCGCGTCGAACCGGCTGATCTCCAGCAGGTCCGCGAGCAGCGTCTCGAACCGGTCCAGCTGATCGGCGAGCAGTTCGGCCGACCGCGCGGTCACCGGATCGAAGTCCACGCGCGCGTCATGAATGACATCGGCGGCCATCCGTACGGTCGTCAGCGGCGTCCGCAGCTCGTGCGACACGTCGGACACGAACCGCCGCTGCATCCGCGACAGCTCCTCCAGCTGCTGAATCTTCAGCTGGAGAGTCAGCGCCATCTTGTTGAAGGCCTCGCCGAGCCGCGCGATGTCGTCCTCGCCGGTGACCTTCATCCGCTCCTGCAGCCGCCCCGCGGACAGCCGCTCGGCGATCCCGGCCGCCATCCGCACGGGCGTCACGACCTGCCGCACCACGAGCCAGGCGATGGCCCCCAGGAGTACGACGACGAACAGCCCGGCCGTCGCCAGCGTCCCCTTTACGAGGCTCAGCGACTTCTCCTCCTGCGTGAGCGGGAAGATGTAGTACAGCTGGTACGGGTCGCCGTTCGGGTCGTCGACCTGCTTGCCGATGATCAGCGCGGGCTGCGACTCGCTGCCGTTGGTGTAGGTGATACGGGTGTAGCTCTGGGCCATCAGCGTGTTGTCATCGGCCCGCTCGCGCAGCGCCTCGGGCACGCTCGCCGTCGGGTCCACCCCGCCGGAGGCACGCGGCCCGCGCCCGCCGCCGCTGTCGTCGCCCGCCGTACCGATCGGGAGCGTCACGACGTCGAAGGCACCCTGGCCACCGCTGGAGAGGGACTCCACCAGGTCGCTCATCCACTGGATGACGTTCTGGGCGGGCCGGCCGCCCGCGCCGGAACCGTCGTCCCCACCGGCGCTGGCCGCCGCGTCCGCCTTCAGTTTGGCTGCCGCGAATCCACCCGCGGCCTGGCTCTGCGAGGCCTTCACCTTGGCGTCCAGCAGGCCGTTGCGCACCTGCCCGATGACGACGAAGCCGAGCAGCAGGACGACACCGAGCGACATCAGCAACGTCGTGGCGACGACCTTGAGCTGGATGTTGCGCCGCCACAGCCGCATGACGGGCAGCAGCGGCCGGCGCACCCAGCGCATGAACAGCCGAAGGACCGGGCTGCCCTGGACACCGCCCTGGAGCAGCCCGCCCTCGAAGAACCGCCGCCGGCCGGAGCCGGCCCTGCTCACCTTCTGCCGCCCGACAGGCCGCTCCGCGCGCCCCCCGGAACGCCCGGGGGGCGAAGCGGCACTGTCCCCGGACATGTCAGCTCGGTCCTGCCTTGTAACCGACGCCACGGACGGTCACCACGATCTCCGGCCGCTCCGGGTCCTTCTCGACCTTGGAGCGCAGCCGCTGCACATGAACGTTGACCAGCCGGGTGTCCGCCGCATGGCGATACCCCCAGACCTGCTCCAGAAGCACCTCACGTGTGAACACCTGCCACGGCTTGCGCGCGAGCGCCACCAGCAGATCGAACTCCAGAGGCGTCAACGCGATCGACTGCCCGTCCCGCTTCACAGAGTGACCGGCGACATCGATGAGGAGGTCACCTATGGCCAACTGCTCGGGCGCCGGCTCCTCCGACCTCCGCAGCCGCGCCCGGATCCGGGCGACCAGCTCCTTCGGCTTGAACGGCTTCACGATGTAGTCATCGGCACCCGACTCCAGGCCCACGACGACATCGACGGTGTCGCTCTTGGCCGTGAGCATCACGATCGGCACCCCGGACTCCGCCCTGATCAGGCGGCACACCTCGATACCGTCCCGGCCGGGAAGCATCAGGTCCAGGAGCACCAGATCGGGCTTGGACTCACGGAAAGCGGCCAGCGCCTTGTCGCCGTCAGCTACGAAATACGGCTCAAAACCTTCACCACGCAGCACAATGCCGAGCATCTCGGCCAGTGCGGTGTCGTCATCGACGACAAGGACTCGTCCCTTCATAAACGACATCATCCCATTAACTAAATCGTTACCTGTCGTGACCTGTCACACAGCTCTGCCAGCGCCGCAGCCGTCACGGGCGACACAACGCCCGCTTCGGTGACGATCGCCGTCACCAACTCGGGAGGCGTCACATCGAACGCCGGGTTGTACGCCTGGGTCCCCAGGGGTGCCACCGGAATTCCGCCTCCCGCTTCCGCTCCCGCCACCGGTACCTGAGGCACGGCGATCTCCGTCACCTCATGTCCGGCACGCTGTTCCACCTCTATGGACGCCCCGTCGGGGGTGTCCGGATCCACCGTCGTCACCGGCGCCACCACGATGAACGGCACGTGGTGGTACCTGGCCAGCACGGCGAGCGGATAGCTCCCCACCTTGTTCGCCACCGAACCGTCGGCCGCGATCCGATCCGCGCCGATCAGTACCGCGTCCACCTCCCCGGCGGCGAACAGAGAGCCCGCCGCGTTGTCCGTGAGCAAGGTGTACGCCATTCCGCTGCGCGCCGCCTCATACGCCGTCAGGCGAGCACCTTGCAGCAACGGGCGCGTTTCGTCCACCCAGAGCCTGCGCAGCCGCCCCGTCCGGTGCGCAGCCAGCGCAACCGCGAACGCCGTTCCCTCACCACCCGACACCAGTGACCCGGTGTTGCAGTGCGTGAGTACCCGGTGCCCACCGCCGGGCAGCAACTCGTCCAGCAGCGCCAGCCCGTGCACAGCCATCCGCGCACTGGCCTCGGCATCCTCCCGGTGCAGCACCCGCGCCGCGACCAGCGCCGCCCCGGCCGCCTGCTCCCGGTCACCGCTCCTGGCAAGCTCCTCCTCGAACGCCTCCCGCGCCCTGCGCACCCCGACAGCGAGGTTCACGGCAGTGGGCCGGGCCTGCGCCAGCGCGACGGCGGCCTCGTCCACGTCGAAGCCGCGCACGGCGGCGAGCGCGACACCGTACGCCCCCGCGATACCGAGCAACGGCGCCCCGCGCACGGCCAGCGAACGGATCGCCGCCACCAGCGCGGGCGCGTCCGTACAGACCAGCTCGACCTCCTCGGCCGGCAGTCTCGTCTGATCGAGAAGGACCAGCACCGGCCCCTCGGGAGGTTCCTCCCAACGGATCACCGGTATCTCGGTGGACCGGTTGTCCTCGCGGGATTGCGCGTACTGATCAGCCATCCACCCAGTCTGCCCCTTGTCCGCCGGACAATTGAAGGTGTCCAGCCCATACAGGGGCTGATCCCTCCGCGCTCTCCCCATGGCACGATGGCTGCCAACCTGCCGCGAACGCGGACGGGCACCGTGAAGGAGCGACGATGAACGACACTCCGGGCTGGGCCTCGCCCGGATCTGCCCCCTCCGAAGGGCAGCAGCCCGGCGCGTCCACCCCCGCCGACCGCCCCGATCCCGCGCAACCCGCGGACCAGCCGCGCCCCGACACGACCGGCTCCGGCCCGAAGTGGTCCCAGGAACAGCCGCCACCCGCCCAGTGGTCCGCCCCCACAGGCCCCCAGGGCCCCGGTCAGGCACCGCCCCCACCACCGCCTCCCGGCCCCGGCTGGGGCGGCAACCACCCCGGCACCCCGGGCGGCTACGGCGGCCCCGGAGGGTACGGCGGATACGGCCCGCACGGCGGCCACCCCGGCTGGGGCGGCAACTGGGGCGGCCCCCCGCCCGCCGCCAAGCCCGGCGTGATCCCGCTGCGCCCCCTCGGCGTCGGCGAGATCCTCGACGGCGCCGTCTCCACCATGCGCGCCTACTGGCGCACGGTGCTGACCATTTCGCTGACCGTCTCGGTCGTCACGCAGATCGTCGCCGTCCTCGTCCAGGGACTCTTCCTGGACGACAGCACGAGCGTCACCGTCGACAGTTCGAGCGCAAGCCTCGACGAGCTGAGCCGTGAAATGGGAGACGCCCTGCTCGGCTCCGGCGTCATCTTCGTGATCTCCATGATCGGCACCGTTATCGCGACCGCCCTGCTCACGACCGTGACCAGTCGCGCGGTACTCGGCAAGCCCGTGACCATCGGCGAAGCCTGGCGGGACGCCCGCCAGCAGATCCCGAAGCTGTTCGGCCTCATTTTCCTGCTCCTGCTCATCGTCGCCGCCATCTTCACCGTCGGCATCGCACCGGGCCTCCTCGTGGCCCTCGCGGGTTCGAAGGCCGGAGGCGCGGCGCTCGCCGTCCTGGGCGGCTTCGCCGCGAGCATCGTCGCGCTGTGGCTGATGATCCGCTTCTCCCTGGCCTCGCCTGCGCTGATGCTGGAGAAGCAGGGCATCGTGAAGTCGATCAGCCGCTCCACGAAGCTCGTCAATGGCTCCTGGTGGCGGGTCTTCGGCATCCAGCTGCTCGCCTCGATCATCGCGGCCGTCGTGTCGTCCATCGTCGTCGTCCCGTTCACCCTCGTCGCCGGAGCCCTGACCGGGGACGGCATGAGCGGCCTCCTCAATGGCACGGGCAACTTCGGCTGGACGTTCCTCGTCGTCAGCGGCATCGGCTCCGTGATCGGCTCCATGATCAGCTTCCCCATCACGGCGGGCGTGACCGTGCTCCTCTACATCGACCAGCGCATCCGCCGCGAGGCCCTCGACCTCGATCTGGCCCGCGCCGCCGGCGTCCAGGGCTCCGGCGCCCCGAGCGCCACCCCGGGGAGCTGATGCGGTGAGCCTGACGGGGGGATTCCTCACCACGGTGTCGGCGCTGCCGTCCACCGCCGAAGCTGCCGTACGAGCCCTGGTGCGCGCCGGCAGCGCCGCCGTACTGTCGCTGACGGCCGACGTCCCGCCGCTGACGGTCCCGCGTGATCCCGCGCGGGAGGCAGCCCGGCGCGAACTGTCCAAGCGCATGTACCACCAGAACGACCCGAGCCCGCTCGAACGGGCCATGGACGCCGTCTGGGACTGGCTCGACAAGGTGTTCAACGCTGCCTCGACCGCGACCCCCGGAGGAATCGTCGGACTGGTGGTCGTCGTCCTGGCCGTCGTCGCCGTGATCGGCGCCCTGTGGTGGCGCCTCGGCACCCCGCGCACCGGCCCCACCTCCTCCGCCGTGCTCTTCGACGACCGCCCGCTCAGCGCCGCCGAACACCGCGCCGCCGCCGAGGCGCACGCCGTCCAGGGCCACTGGAACCAGGCAGTCCAGGAGCGCATGCGTGCCGTCGTCCGCTCCCTGGAGGAACGCGCGCTCCTCGATGCCCGCCCCGGCCGCACCGCCGACGAGGCAGCCGCGGAAGCGGGCCGCACCCTGCCCGCGCACACCGACCGCCTGCGCACCGCGGCCCGCGACTTCGACGAGGTGACGTACGGCGGACGCGCCGCGAACCCGCAGACATACCGCCGGCTCACCGAACTCGACGACGACCTGGAGCGCACGAAACCGGTCCTCGTGAACACCGTCAGCACCCCCAGCACGGCCCCCAACGCCCGCCAGGGAGCCGCCGAATGACCACCGCGGCCACACTCCACGCCTCCACCTCGGCCTCGCCCACCCCCCGCCAGGTGTGGACCCGCTCGCGAGGCGTCGTACTCGGCGTCGTCATCCTCCTCGTGGGTGCCGTCACGATCGCCGTGATCAACTCCGGCACCCGGCGCGGCGGCCTCGACCCACGTTCCGCCGACCCCCGCGGCAGCCGCGCCGTCGCCACGCTCCTCGCCGACCGGGGCGTCTCCACGCGCGTGGTCACCACCCTCGCCGAGGCGAGCAGCGCGGCCGACGCGGACACGACCCTCCTGATCGCGGCCCCCGATCTGCTGACCGACCGTCAACAGGATCAACTGCACACGGCGACGGAGACCTCCGGCGGACGTACGGTCCTGGTCGCCCCCGGCAGCCCGTCCGTCGGAACACTCGCCCCCGGCGTCACCGCCGACCCCGCGATCAGCTTCCACTCGAAGCTCTCCCCCGACTGCGACCTGCCCGCCGCCCAACGCGCGGGCACCGCCGACACGGGCGGCTTCCGCTACGACACCACCGCCACCGACGCCGACGCGTGCTACCCCAGCGACGGCCTCCCCACCCTCGTACTCGTCCCCGCGGTCACAGGGAACGGCGACACCGTCGTGCTCGGCGCACCCGACATCCTCTACAACGACCGTCTCGACGAGCACGGCAACGCCTCGCTCGCCCTCCAACTGCTCGGTTCCCGCCCCCACTTGGTCTGGTACCTCCCCTCGCTCTCCGACGACTCGCGCACCGACTCCGGCGAGCGCGGCTTCTTCGACCTGCTCCCTTCGGGCTGGCTCTGGGGCACCCTGCAACTCTTCTTCGCCGCAGTTCTGGCCGCCTTCTGGCGGGCACGCCGATTCGGCCCCCTCGTACCCGAACGTATTCCGGTGGCGATCCGCGCCTCCGAAACCGTCGAAGGCCGCGCCCGCCTCTACCGCAAGACCAACGCCCGTGACCGCGCGGCAAGCGCTCTTCGCTCCACCACCCGCACTCGCCTCGCCCCCCTCGTAGGCGTCCCCGTCACCCGGGCGCACGCACCCGAGTCCTTGCTCCCCGCCCTGTCCGCCCAGCTCCAGAACCACAGCGACGGACAGGCCCTGCACGCCCTCCTCTTCGGCCCGCCGCCCGGCGACGACGCCGCCCTCATCTCCCTCGCCGACCAACTCGACGCCCTCGAAAGAGAGGTACGCCGTCCATGATGGACCCGACCACTGACAACGCCGGGATCACCGGGAACCCGGGCACCGCCCGGGCCTCGCTGGAAGCCCTGCGCGCCGAGATCGCCAAAGCCGTGGTCGGCCAGGACCCCGCCGTGACCGGTCTCGTCGTCGCCCTTCTCTGCCGCGGACACGTTCTCCTTGAAGGAGTCCCTGGAGTAGCCAAAACGTTGCTCGTCCGGGCACTCGCATCCGCGCTCGACCTCGACACCAAGCGCATCCAGTTCACTCCGGACCTGATGCCCAGCGACATCACCGGCTCCCTCGTCTACGACACACGCAGCGCGGAGTTCTCCTTCCAGCCGGGCCCGGTCTTCACCAACCTCCTCCTCGCGGACGAGATCAACCGCACGCCCCCGAAGACCCAGTCGTCCCTCCTGGAAGCCATGGAGGAGCGCCAGGTCACCGTCGACGGCACCCCTCGCCCCCTCCCCGACCCGTTCATGGTCGCGGCGACCCAGAACCCGGTCGAGTACGAGGGCACGTACCCCCTCCCCGAAGCCCAGCTGGACCGCTTCCTCCTCAAGCTCACAATCCCCCTCCCTTCCCGTGAGGACGAGATAGACGTCCTCACCCGCCACGCCGAGGGCTTCAACCCGCGCGACCTGCGCGCCGCCGGCGTACGCCCCGTGGCAGGCCCGGCGGATCTGGAAGCGGCCCGCGCGGCCGTCGCCAAGACAACGATCTCCCCCGAGATCACCGCCTATGTGGTGGACATCTGCCGCGCCACCCGCGAATCCCCGTCCTTCACGCTCGGCGTCTCCCCCCGAGGCGCCACGGCCCTCCTCGCGACGTCCCGCGCGTGGGCCTGGCTGACAGGCCGCGACTACGTCATCCCCGACGACGTCAAGGCACTCGCCCTGCCCACCCTCCGCCACCGCGTGCAACTCCGCCCGGAGGCCGAGATGGAGGGCGTGACGGCCGACTCGGTCATCAACGCGATCCTCGCCCACGTCCCCGTCCCCCGCTGATGGCACTCACCGGCCGCGCCGCCCTCCTGGCGGCCCTGGGCTCGATCCCCGTCGGTATCTGGGACCCCGGCTGGACAGGCCTCCTCGCGGTCAACGGCTCCCTGGCAGTCGCCTGCGCCTGCGACTTCGCCCTGGCAGCACCCGTACGCCGCCTCGGCCTCGCCCGCTCCGGCGACGCCTCCGTACGCCTGAGCGAATCAGCGGACGTCACGCTCACGGTCACCAACCCCTCCGGCCGTCTGCTCCGCGCCCGCCTACGCGATGCCTGGCCCCCCAGCAGTTGGCAGTCCGGCACCGAGGTGGAGGCTTCCCGCCACCGCCTGACGGTCCCCGCCGGCGAACGCCGCCGCGTCACGACCCGCCTGCGCCCCACTCGCCGAGGCGACCGCCAGGCCGACCGCGTAACGATCCGCTCGTACGGCCCTCTGGGCCTCTTCGCCCGCCAGGGCAGCCACCACGTCCCCTGGACTGTACGCGTCCTCCCCCCGTTCACCAGCCGCAAGCACCTCCCGTCGAAGCTCGCCCGTCTGCGCGAACTCGACGGCCGCACCAGCGTCCTGACCCGCGGCGAAGGGACGGAATTCGACAGCCTGCGCGAGTACGTCCCCGGCGACGACACCCGTTCCATCGACTGGCGCGCCACAGCCCGCCAAACCACCGTCGCCGTACGCACCTGGCGCCCCGAGCGAGACCGCCACATCCTCCTGGTCCTCGACACCGGCCGTACCTCAGCAGGCCGCGTTGGCGACGTCCCCCGACTGGACGCCTCCATGGACGCGGCTCTCCTCCTCGCAGCCCTGGCCTCCCGCGCAGGCGACCGCGTGGACCTCCTCGCGTACGACCGCCGAGTACGAGCCCTGGTGCAGGGCCGCGCCGCAGCCGACGTCCTCCCGTCCCTGGTCAACGCGATGGCCGGCGTGGAACCCGAACTCATCGAAACGGACGCCCGCGGCCTCACGGCCACCGCACTCCGCACGGCTCCCAGACGCTCCCTGATCGTCCTGCTCACCAGCCTGGACACGGCCCCCATCGAAGAGGGCCTGCTTCCCGTCCTCCCTCAACTGACCCAGCGCCACACGGTCCTCCTGGCCTCGGTGGCAGACCCTCACATCGCAGCCATGTCAGCAGCCCGAGGAAACACAGAAGCGGTGTACGAGGCCGCAGCAGCCGCCCAGGCACAGACGGAACGTCATCGAACCGCCGAACAACTCCGCCGCCACGGCGTCACCGTCGTCGACGCGACCCCGGACGAACTGGCGCCGGCGCTGGCGGACGCATATCTGGCACTGAAAGCCGCAGGACGCCTCTGAATAGTGCCTCTCCTCGAAGGAGAGGCACTATTCCAATTGGCCGGAAACGCAGAAAAGCCCTGTACCGGTGAACCCGGTACAGGGCTTTTCGCAATATTTGTTCGGCGGTGTCCTACTCTCCCACAGGGTCCCCCCTGCAGTACCATCGGCGCTGTGAGGCTTAGCTTCCGGGTTCGGAATGTAACCGGGCGTTTCCCTCACGCTATGACCACCGAAAC
>NZ_JAAGLU010000369.1 GCF_010550245.1 Streptomyces sp. SID12501 | reverse complement strand
TGGGCCGGTAGAACGTGCCGATGAGGATCGTGGACGTGTACTCGACGCCCCCGAGCCGCGTCGTGCGCTCGATGGGCACGGCCGGCGCCTTGCCCGCGGTCGGGTTCGCGTCCCACGCGGGGTACGTCTGGTCGAGCCCGTCCAGGCCCGCAGCCTGCGCGGACGACCAGGCGGCCGTGACGGCGGCCTGGGGGCGGTCGAGCAGCAGGCCCGAGAACGTGGTCCCGCCCTTGGTCACGGGCTTGGCGCTGACGGCGAACGCGTCCTCCATCGCCTCCGTCGCCACCGTCACGGCCGACTGCGAACGCGACTGGTGCGTCACGGAGCGCGTGCCGTTGACGAAGAAGTACAGCGCCGCGGCGGCGACGATGCCGACGACCGCGAGGGCGGCGACCACCTCGACGAGGCTGAACCCCTCGTCGGGGACGCGGTGGTGGGGCTGACGGGCGCTCACATCGCTCCTCGTGGTTGCTGCGCGTGCTGCGTGCCGGCCGACGGGTCGCCGGCCGGCCGTCCGACGCGCCCGGCGTGGTCGCCCGCG
>NZ_JAAGLU010000368.1 GCF_010550245.1 Streptomyces sp. SID12501 | reverse complement strand
ACACCCCGGTCGCCCGCCCCAAGTCGCTGCTCACGGGCGACGACATGAAGATCGAGTGGTCGGCCAACTGGGACGACAACCTCGGCGGCGCGGGCGAGACGATGGCGGACGACCCGGTGCTCGCGAGCATGAGCACGCAGGTCAAGGCCGAGTTCGAGCAGACGTTCATGTTCTACCTGCCGCGCATCTGCGAGCACTGCCTCAACCCGTCGTGCGTCGCCTCGTGCCCGTCCGGCGCGATGTACAAGCGCGCCGAGGACGGCATCGTCCTGGTCGACCAGGACAAGTGCCGCGGGTGGCGCATGTGCGTCACCGGCTGCCCGTACAAGAAGGTCTACTTCAACCACAAGACCGGCAAGGCCGAGAAGTGCACGCTGTGCTACCCGCGCCTCGAGGTCGGCCTGCCGACCGTGTGCTCGGAGACGTGCGTCGGGCGTCTGCGGTACCTGGGCCTCGTGCTGTACGACGAGGAGAAGGTGCTCGAGGCCGCGTCGGTCGAGGACGAGCACGCGCTGCTCAACGCGCAGCGCTCGGTCTTCCTC
>NZ_JAAGLU010000367.1 GCF_010550245.1 Streptomyces sp. SID12501 | reverse complement strand
CCGCCGAGGACGACCTGCTGCTCATCAGCAAGAAGGCGCAGTCGATCCGCTTCACCGCGACCGACGACGCGCTGCGTCCGATGGGCCGCGCGACCTCGGGCGTGAAGGGCATGAGCTTCCGCGGAAGCGATGAGCTGCTGTCGATGAGCGTGGTCCGGCCGGGTACGTTCGTCTTCACCGCGACCGACGGCCGCTACGCCAAGCGGACGCCGGTCGACGAGTACCGCGTCCAAGGACGTGGTGGTCTGGGCATCAAGGCAGCGAAGATCGTCGAGGACCGCGGGTCGCTCGTCGGCGCGCTGGTGGTCGACGAAACGGACGAGATTCTCGCCATCACGCTCAGCGGTGGTGTGATTCGCACGCGAGTCAACGAAGTCAGGGAGACCGGCCGTGACACCATGGGCGTCCAGCTGATCAACCTGGGCAAGCGCGATGCCGTGGTGGGCATCGCTCGTAACGCCGAGGCGGGTCAGGAAGCTGATGAGGCCGATGAGATCGAGTCGGACATCGACTCGGACATCGAGGCCGGGGCAGCCGACGGAC
>NZ_JAAGLU010000366.1 GCF_010550245.1 Streptomyces sp. SID12501 | reverse complement strand
CTGGCAAGCGGCACGACATGCTGCCCATCGCGGTCTTGGTCTCCACACCCGGCAGCGTCTGCATCGAGCGACAGAATCCGCGGCCCGCCAACCGCACGGTGCCCGAGGCCACTGTCATCAAGCAGCGCCAGGACATGGTCGACTCATACTGGACCCTCAAGGCGGAGGGCTTCCCCGAGGTCGTCTTCTCCGACGGTCTCTGCCGACTTCTGCCCTACCTGGAGCGCCTCGGCGCCAAGCGCACCGCCGACCTCGGCCTGGACAGCGGCGGCGGCCTGGGCGACCTGCTCCTCGTACGCCGGGCCTTCGGCGAGGAGATCCTACCGCTGTGGCGCCGGGGCGACGGCTCCGACGTCGCCGACGGCGACCGCGTCGCCGGGATCCGTTTTGGACACGCGAAGAACACCTGCACGGCCACCTCGTCCGCCGCACCGACGACGGCGCCTCGCCCTCTCCTGGACCCGACCCGCCCTTGAACAGAAGCCCGCCCGATGGAGCGAATCCGCCGCCACTTCGGCTACACCCCCGAAGCCAACTTCCCCG
>NZ_JAAGLU010000365.1 GCF_010550245.1 Streptomyces sp. SID12501 | reverse complement strand
CGACGCCCTGGAGACCACCGTCGTCGAACTGCTGGCCGCCTCCGACACCGCGCGCACCGTGGACCTCGTACGGGCCGGCGACGAGTCCGGGCTCACGCCGGCGCCCGGCGTCCGCCCGCTGGTGCGCGGACACCACCAGCTGCACGCGCTGGAGTTCACCGGGGAGCAGGACGCCGGGCGCGAGTACCAGCACCGCAACGACGAGCTGATGTACGTGGTCTCCGGCGCCTGCCAGGTGGAGGCCGAGGGGCGGGCGTACCGACTGGAGAGCGGCGACGCCCTCTTCCTGTCCGGCGGGGGGCGCCACCGCTGGCGGGCCACCGGTGAGGACACCCGGATCCTGGTCGTCGCGGTCGGTGACCACATCCACGCCACGTCCGAGCCCCCGTCGCCGGGGCACTGAGCCCGTGCGCGTCGTCTCGCTCGTGCCCTCGCTGACCGAGGCGGTCGCGGTGAGTGCCCCCGGCCTGCTGGTCGGCGTCACCGACTGGTGCACGCACCCGGCGGACCTCGGGGACGCCGTACGGATCGTGGGGACGAAGA
>NZ_JAAGLU010000364.1 GCF_010550245.1 Streptomyces sp. SID12501 | reverse complement strand
GTCGAGCAGACGCCCGCCGCACGGCTCGCCCGACGGCAGCAGGAACAGCAGCACCGCGACGACGACGGCCACGACCTCGTCGGTCACCGGGGTGCCGCGCCACACGAGCGGCAGCGCGATCCACGACGTCGCGGCGAGCGCGAACACCGCCACGACGCGCCGCTGCGGGTGGCCCATGGGCCCGAGCCGGTCCAGCTCGGCGCGCACCACGGAGTCGTCCTCGCACAGCGGCGCGGGGTCGACGCGGAACACGACGCGCGTGAGCACGAGCCACGCGAGCAGGAGGAACACGACCGACAGCGGCAGCCCGACGGCCATCCACTCGCCGAACCCGATCTCGATGCCGTACGTCTCCGAGAGGTACCCGACGAGCAGCGCGTTGGGCGGGCCCGCGATCACCGTGCCGAACGAGCCGATGGTCGCGGCGTACGCGATGCCGAGCATGAGCGCGGCGGACAGCCGCCGGTCGACCTCGCCGCGCTCGCGGCTCAGCAGCGTCAGCACCGACACGCCGATCGGGAGCATCATGACGGCGGTCGCGGT
>NZ_JAAGLU010000363.1 GCF_010550245.1 Streptomyces sp. SID12501 | reverse complement strand
TGTTCAACGACTCGTACGGCACGTCGCTGCGCGACGTCGTCGAGGGGGTCGTGGGCGAGGCCGGCGGCACGGTCGTGTACGGCACGTCGGGCCAGGAGTTCGACCCGGCCGAGACCAACTTCGCGACGATCGTCGCGGACGCGATCGCCGCGGGACCGGACGCGATCGCGATCCTCGCGTTCACGGACCAGACGCCCGCGATCGTGCGTGAGCTCGCCGCGCAGGGCTGGGACATGAGCAAGACGTACTTCGTCGACGGCAACCTGCAGAACTTCGGCACCGAGGGTGACACCGGGTTCCCGGCCGGCACGCTCGAGAACGCGCAGGGCACCCTGCCGGGCGCGTACCCGTCGGAGGAGTTCCAGGGCCGCATGCTCGAGGTCGACCCCGGTCTCAAGGACTACTCGTACGGCCCCGAGTCGTACGACGCGACCATGCTCGTGGCGCTCGCGGCCCTCAAGGGCGGTGCGTCCGACGGCGAGACGATCCAGGCCAACATGGCGGCCGTCTCGGGTGCGGACGGCGGCACCGAGTGCACCGGCTGG
>NZ_JAAGLU010000362.1 GCF_010550245.1 Streptomyces sp. SID12501 | reverse complement strand
ATGTCGAGGCCGATCACACGCGATGAGGCCACTGGAGGTCCTTCCGGGAGTCCGTCCGTACGAGGCACTCATCGGCACGAGCGCCGCACCTCTTGAGGGCGCGACGCCGCGGGTCACAGCAGTCCGAGGTACCACCCGGCGACAGCGGGGCCGGCGACGAGGCCGACGGCGGCGCCCAGGAGCATCCAGGGGCCGAACGGCAGCGTGGACTTGCGCCCCGCGCGGCGCAGCACGACGAGCGCGACCCCGTAGACCCCGCCGAGCAGGAACGCGGCGAACGCGCCCACCACGACGGCGGACCACCCGACCCACCCGAGGTAGAGGCCGAGAACGCCCGAGAGCTTGACGTCGCCCAGCCCCATGCCGGCGGGGTAGACGACCCGCAGGACGACGTAGAACACGAGCAGGGCGGCGCCCGCGAGCACCGCGCGCAGCAGCGCCGAGAAGTCCGACGGCCCCCCCGGGTTCGCGCTCGCCAGGGCGAGCAGGACGAACGCCACGGGGTACGACGGCAGGACGATCGCGTTGGGCAGCCGGCGCACGTCGA
>NZ_JAAGLU010000361.1 GCF_010550245.1 Streptomyces sp. SID12501 | reverse complement strand
GCCGGTCGGCGGGGAGGCGCGGCCCCTCGACCACGCGCGAGGTGATGCTCAGCGACAGCACGTACAGCGCGGCGCCGAGCGCGACGACGCCGGGCACGCCCGGCGTCCCGGCGACCAGCAGCACGACGAACGCGAGGACCAGCGCACCGCCCGCGAACCCCCACGGGGCCCACGACGGCAGCCGCCGGTAGGTGGCGTCGGCGAGCAGCCCGGCGGGGGCGACGTCGGCGGTCATCAGTTGGCTCCCGAGAACTCGGCGCGCCGCGCGATGATCCAGCGCGCGGCGAAGTTGACGGCGAAGGTCACGACGAACAGCGCGAGACCCGTCGCGATGAGCGCGCTGACGCTCAGGCCGCTCGACTCGGGGAACTTCGAGGCGATGTTGGCGGCGATGGTCTGGTGCTGCCCCGGCTTCAGCAGGAAGAACGAGTAGAGGAACCCGGGCGAGATGACCATGAGCACGGCCATCGTCTCGCCGAGCGCGCGCCCCAGGCCGAGCATCGCGGCGCTGATGACGCCCGAGCGGCCGAACGGCAGCACGGCCATGC
>NZ_JAAGLU010000360.1 GCF_010550245.1 Streptomyces sp. SID12501 | reverse complement strand
CGCGAGGGCCTCGCGGTAGGCCTCGAGGGGTCGCGCACGGCCACGCGGGTGCACCAGGCTCCAGCGCAGCACGCCGTCGGCGTCGACGAGGAACGAGCCGCGCAGCGCGTGCCCGGTCGACTCGTCGAGCACGCCGAAGGCACGCGCGGCCGCGCCGTGCGGCCAGAAGTCCGACAGCAGGTCGAACGGGTAGCCCTCACGCTCCGCCCAGGCGCGCAGCGTGAACATCGCGTCGCACGAGACCGCGACGAGCCGGGCGCCGGCGTCGTCGAACAGGCCGATCTCGTCGCGCAGCTCGCCGAGCTCGCCCGGGCAGGTGCACGAGAACGCGAAGGGGACGAACACGAGCACGAGCGGCTCGCCGCGCAGCTCGGACAGCGCCACGGGCGTGCCGTGCGTGTCGGGCAGCGTGAGGTCGGGGACGGGGTCGCCGACGCGCAGGGTCTGCCCTGCGCTCACTTGCCGCGGCCGCGCGTCGCCAGACGCGTGGCCGACCAGTCGGGGCCGATGGCGAACGTCGTCATCGCGTGCAGGCCGGACGTGGTCGCG
>NZ_JAAGLU010000035.1 GCF_010550245.1 Streptomyces sp. SID12501 | reverse complement strand
CGCGACAGGAGCCGCGGGGCTCTCGGCCACGGCGGGCTTGGGAGCCGGCGGCCGCGGGGCAGCCGGACGGGCCGACTGCGCCGGGGAGGGCGCGCCGGGCTTGGGAGCAGCCTTGCGCGGGGCGCCGGGCTTGGCGCTCCCGCCCTGGAAGGCGTCTGTCAACTTGCGTACTACTGGCGCCTCGATCGTCGAGGATGCCGATCGGACGAATTCACCGAGTTCCTGGAGCTTGGCCATGACAGCCTTGCTCTCCACCCCGAACTCCTTGGCGAGTTCGTATACCCGGACCTTAGCCACTTCGCTCCTTTTAGGTCCGGGTTGCGGCCGGACCGTCGCTACTTCATGGGCGTACTCATCGCGTGCTCATCGAGTGCTCATCGCAATCTCGACCTACTTCCAACTCGCGGGGGTACCAGAGCCGCACGGGGTTCCGTGCGACGCGTTCTACGGTGTTTCCTGCTCGACGTACCGGCGCAACGCCACCACGTCGAGCGCTCCCTGGACACGGAGTGCCCGCGGGAATGCACGGCGGCGGACCGCCAGGTCGGGGCAGACCAGGGCGGGATGCGTGTAAGCACCCCGGCCGGGCAGCGTACCGCGATGATCGGGGACGCATTCACCCTCGACCGCCACGATGCGCAGCAGTTCCTTCTTGGCCGCTCGCTCCCGACACCCCACACAGGTGCGTTCAGGGCATGCGCGGGCACGCGTCCGGCCAGACACCGCTAAGTCTACCTCCCCGTAGCGACCTCACCCCTTTGGGGTAAGAATCGAACGGCTGTTGTCGTGATCTCAGCCACCTGCGGCTGGGATCTATTCCCCCGCTAGTCCCGGGGCTGGCGAGCGGGCCGCTCGGACGGCCGTTCGGACGGCCTCTCGGAGGACCCCTCGGACGGCTGCTCGGTGTCCGGGCGGATGTCGATCCGCCAGCCGGTCAGCCGGGCCGCGAGCCGGGCGTTCTGGCCCTCCTTGCCGATCGCCAGCGACAGCTGGTAGTCGGGGACCGTCACGCGCGCGGAACGGGCGGCGAGGTCGACGACCTCCACCTTGTTCACGCGGGCCGGGGAGAGCGCGTTCGCCACCATGTCGGCCGGGTCGTCCGACCAGTCGACGATGTCGATCTTCTCGCCGTTCAGCTCGGCCATGACGCTGCGCACCCGGCTGCCCATGGGGCCGATGCAGGCCCCCTTGGCGTTCAGGCCGCTGCGCGTCGACCGCACGGCGATCTTCGTGCGGTGGCCGGCCTCACGCGCGATGGCCGCGATCTCGACGGAACCGTCGGCGATCTCGGGCACCTCCAGCGCGAAGAGCTTCTTCACCAGGTTGGGGTGCGTGCGCGAGAGGGTGACGGACGGACCGCGCATGCCCTTCGCCACGCGTACGACGTACGACCGCAGCCGCAGCCCGTGCGTGTAGGTCTCCCCGGGGACCTGCTCCTGCACCGGCAGGATGGCCTCCAGCTTGCCGATGTCCACGAGCACGTTCTTCGGGTCGCGGCCCTGCTGGACGACACCGGTGACGATGTCGCCCTCGCGGCCCGCGTACTCGCCGAGCGTCGCGTCGTCCTCGGCGTCCCGCAGGCGCTGCAGGATGACCTGCTTGGCGGTGGTGGCGGCGATCCGGCCGAAGTCCGACGGGGTGTCGTCGAACTCGCGCGCCTCCTGCCCCTCCTCCAGCTCCTGGGGGTCCTCCTTCGCCCACACGGTCACATGACCGGTCTCCCGGTCGAGCTTCACGCGCGCGTGGCGGCGGCTTCCCTCGGTGCGGTGGTATGCGATGAGGAGGGCCGACTCGATCGCCTCGACCAGCAGGTCGAAGGAGATCTCCTTCTCCCGCACCAAGCCCCGCAGGGCACTCATGTCGATGTCCACGGCTACGCCTCCTCCTCTTCCGTCAAGTCCTGCTCGTCAAATTCGTCTTGCTTGTCTTGCTTTTCTTTGCGGTTGAACTCGACCTGGACGCGGGCCTTGTCGATGTCGGCGAAGGCGAGTCGGCGGGCGGTGGCCTTCCGGCCCTTCACGCCCGGCACTTCGAGGTCCATGCCCTCGTCGTCCACGGTCAGGATTCTGCCGACCACTTCACCGGCGCCCTCGGTGAGCTGGAACCTCACCAGTCGCTCGACGGCGCGTACGTAGTGCCGGTGCTCGGTGAGTTCGCGCTCGGCGCCGGGGGTGCCGACCTCCAGGGTGTACTCCCCCGGGCCCATCGCGTCCGTCTCGTCGAGCTTCGCCGAGAGCGCGCGGCTCACATCGGCGATCGCGTCCAGATCGGCGCCGTCATCGGAATCGACGACGACCCGCAGCACTCTCTTGCGCCCGACGGGCTCCACTGCGATCTCTTCGAGATCGAGACCCTGCGAGCTGACGAGCGGCTCCAGGAGCTCTCGAAGCCTCTCGCTCTGGGTGGTGCTCATCCGGGTGACTCCTCGGCCGCGTGTGCTGTTGTGGGTGGATCGCGTGTCAGGTCAAAGGGTATCCGGTCCCAGGGGGTGTTGCCGTCCACCGGTACGCCGCCCGCTGCCCGGCGGCGCCGGTGGCGGGCGGCGGGCCGGGGCGCGGGTACGGTGATCGCGGGCGTGCTGCCCTTCCCTGGTGTCCCGTTCGTACGAGCCCTCCGAGGACGTCTGCCGTGCCGTTCCCCCCACCGTCGCGTACTCCGCTGGGAGCCCCTCCGGGTCCGCGCCGAAGGACCCTGCTCGCCTCGGCCGCGGGCGCCGCCCTTCTCGTGGGCTGCACCCCCGAGCCCGACACGACGGCCACGAGCGCCGGCAGCCCGTCGGTCGCCGAGCGGACACGCGCGCGTGCGGCACGCGACAGCACGGAGCTCGTACAGCAGTACGACACGGCGATCGCCGCGTTTCCGGTACTGGCGGAGCGGCTGTCGGGGCTGCGGGCGGAGGTCGTACGGCACGCGGAGTCGTTCGGAGGCGGCGAGCCGACGCCCACTCCTACCCCTACCCCTACCCCTACGCATACGGCCTCCTCGGCATCCGCGTCGCCTTCGGCTTCCGCGGCGCCGGCGAACGAGCGGGACGCCCTCGCCGGGCTCGCCGCCGCCGAACGGACCCTGGCGGACCGGCGTACGAAGGCGCTCCTCGATGTGCCGGGTGAGCTGGCGCGGCTGCTGGCCTCGGTGGCGGCTGCCGGGGCCGCGCATGTCTATCTGCTGACGGAGGGCACGAAGTGACCGGTACCGCGGCGGAGAAGGACACTGCCGAGCTGACCGCCCTCCAGGCCGCCCTGGGCGCCGAGCACGCGGCGGTGTACGGGTACGGAGTCGTCGGCGGGCTGATCGGCGAGGCCCGCCGGAGCGAGGCGCGGGCCGCGTACGACGCCCACCGGGCCCGGCGCGACGAGCTGGCGCGGGCGGTACGGGACCTCGGGGGCACGCCGGTGGCGGCGGCGGCCGGGTACGCCCTGCCGTTCCCCGTGTCGGACTCGGAGGCCGCCGTCCGCCTCGCGGCCGAGCTCGAGGAGAGGGTCGCCGGGGTGTACTCCGACCTGGTCCGGGCAACCGGGGGCGAGCGGCGCCGGACAGGCGCCGAGGGGCTGAGGGAGGCCGCGGTGCGTGCGGTCCGGTGGCGGGGCGGGAGCGTACCCTTCCCTGGTCTTGCCGAGCGGTCCGGCTCCGCGTCGGCACCGGCCACGGCGTCGGCGACACCCACGGCGTAGCCCGTCCCGCATCCCGCGTACCGGAAGGAAACGACTCGCGCATGGCTTTCGAACCGCCGCCCCGTCTGGTGAGGGCGCTCGGCGAGCCGGCACCGGACGGTGACGACTGGCTGGCGCGGCTGCCCGTGGCGGCTCAACAAGCCGTGGATCTACGCGTGTTGACCGTGGAACGGGTACAGGTTCCGGGCGGTCGCAGCAGCCTGGTGGTGCTGGTGCGGCGGGCCGACGGCACGCCCGCCGTCCTGAAGCTCGCGCCACGCAGGGCCCGGCCGGAGAGTGAGCGGGTGGCGCTGGCGCACTGGGGCGGGGCGGGTGCGGTGCAGTTGCTGGAACCGTCCACCGGCTCGACAACCTCCGGCGGCTCCGCCGACGAGGGTGTCTTGATGCTGGAGCGACTGCATCCGGATGTGTCGGTGCGGTCACTGCCCGAGGCGAAGGCCCTGCTGGAGGCGGCGGGAACGCTGCGGCGGCTGTGGGTCGAGCCGCCCGCGGGCTCGGCAGGCGTGTTCGAGACGGTGGCCTCACGGACCGGTCGGCAGGCCGAGACGATGTCGGCGAGCGCCGGTGCGGATGCCGAGGTGGCGGCACTGGTCGAGGCAGCGCTCGCCGCGCGCGAGGAGTTGCTGGTCGCGCCGCCCGAGGCACGGTTGCTGCACGGTACGTTCCGGCAGAGCAAGGTGCTGGCCGCGGAGCGGGTGCCCTGGCTGGCTGTGGGGCCGGATCCGTTGGTCGGTGAGTGCGCGTTCGATTTGGCGCGGCTGGTTCGGGACCGGGTGGAAGACCTGATCGCGTCGTCGTCGGGGGCGGCGATCACCCGACGGCGGGTGAAGCGGCTCGCCGAGTCGCTGGATGTGGATCAGGAGCGGTTGCGGGGGTGGACGTTGTTCAGGGCTGTGGAGTCGGGTGTGCGGGCACTGCGCGTGGGGCGGCCCAGGGATGCGGAGTTGTTGCTGGAGTTCGCTGGGTGGCTTTGAGGTATTCGGTCTCGTTGTCGGCTGCGGGTGAGTCGTGGCTGGTCGCGCCCACGCGGCGGAGCCGCACATCGATACAGCCTCGCGCCCCTAAAAAGGCGCTTCACCTGGCCGCGAGTTTGAGGGCCAGTACGGGGCAGTCGGTCGCCGCTCTGCGGGCTCGTTTCACTGTGCGGGCGGGGATCGGGGTGCCGTCGACGAGTGGGTAGCCCCATTCGTCCAAGGTGATGTGTTCCGGGAGGAGTTCCGCGCACAGGCCGTGGCCCTTGCAGGACGTCCAGTCGATGTCGATCGTCGTCGTCTCGTGACTCTGCGGCATGTCAGCTCCTGTCGTTGGGGACGGGCAGCAGTGGGGTCGCGTCCGTCGCCGTGCAGTAGCCGGTCGCGTGGGCGTCGAGTTCGGTGGCGAAGGTGGTCAGGGCCGAGCGGACCAGGCGGACCGTGCCGTCGGGGTGGTGGCAGGCGCCGCGGCCCTCGACGAGGCCGGCCCAGCGGGCGACGTCCGCGCGGACCGTGCCCTGGGCACCGGGGGCGGCCAGGGTCTGGAACGCGGCGGCGATCCGGGGCAGGCCGTTGAGGCAGGGCCCGCACTGGCCTGCCGACTCCAGGGCCAAGTACCGCAGGACGCGGGCGGTTTCGGCGAGGCCGCAGTGGTCGGCGGGCAGTGCAGCGAGTACGCCTGCACCCAAATTGGCTGTGCTGAGCGGGAGTTGGGCTGCCTCGGAGGCCGGGATCCAGCTGCCGTGGTAGCCGCCGACGAGGACCGCACCCGTTGGACCCAGTGGCAGCAGTCTGCCGATCGGCATCCCGAACGGGGCCTCGACGACCCGTACTTCGCGCCCGGGCACATGCACCGTGCACAGCGCGCTGCCGGGTTCCGAGGGTGTCCCGGCGGCCCGGAACCAGTCGGCGCCGTAACGGGCGATCAGCGCGAGGTGGGCCAGGGTCTCGACGTTCTGCACGAGGGTCGGGGCCCCGCGCACTCCGCGTTCCCGCACCGGCGGGCGCTGGTGCTGCGGGAGGGCCGCGCCACCGGAGACGTACGAGGCGAGGGCGGAGGACTGGCCGGACAGGAACCGCCGGGGAACGCGGACGACCTTGACGGACAGCGGGTCGCGACGGCGTTCGGCGAGGGCTGCCTCCAGATAGCTCGCGCCCGCCTCCACGGCGAGGTACGCCTCCCCGGCACCGACCGCCTCGGCCGCCAACTGGAGCCCGTCCAGGACGAGATGGGGCGAGAGATGCAGCAGAGTCTTGTCCTTGCGGCTCGCGGGCTCCCCCTCCGCACCGTTGGCGACGACCACCGGGGCGCGGCCGGTCCGGCGTCCGGCGTCGGCCACGGAGACGAGTTTGCGGTACGTGGCGAAGGCGGCTCCGCCGCGGCCGGTGAGGCCCGACTCGGCGACGGACTGCAGGAGTTGGGGTGGACTGCCGTACGCGACGGGCCCGTAGCGCTGCTCGTGGGTGGTGAAGTCGGCCGGGGCGCCGCCGGGGGCCAGGAGGCGGGGCGACATGAGGACCTCGGTGTACGTGGCGGTCATGAGCGGGCCCCTTCGAGCGTGCGTTCCGGTGTGTGGAGCAGGGCTGCCGGGGTCCGGCGGGAGGCGCGTACGGCCTGAGCCGTGCGGATGCCGAAGGCGGCGAGTACGGCGGCGACGCAGGACACGGTCAGCCAGGTCATCCAGTCGGCGCCGGTGTCCGTCCCGATGCCGATGCCGTGGACGAGGGCGATCGGCCAGGAGACGTACGCGAGCCAGTGCACGGCACGCCAGGTGCGGTGGCCGAGGCGGGCCCGCAGAAGGCTGGTGACCAGTACCGCGAGCATCAGGTCGAGGGCGACCGTGCCGAGGCCCAGCCAGAGGGACTGGTAGTCGGAGACGAAGGGGACGAGGGCGTCGAGGGGTGTGATGTCGACGTAGCCGTCGATCACCGCGGCGGCTATGTGGAGCGCGAGGAAGGCGGTGGCGGAGAGGGAGAGGGTGCGGTGGAGGGTCACGGTGCCGAATCTGGGCAGGCCGGGGAGTCTGGCTCGCAGTCTCACCGCGATGCCCAGCAGCACGACGACAGTGAAGAGGACCAGGCATACGGCGCCGGTCGCGCGGTTGGCGTACCAGAGGGTCTCGGAGGTCACGTCGGCTCTCCTTCGGCCTGAACGGCCTCGCTCTCGTTCGCCGGGCAGATCGAAAGGGGCCAGCCCGGAGTAGTGAGTACCGTGCCGTCCCTTGTCACCAGCCGCGCCGGGAGGCCCAGCCCCGTCAGCCAGCGTTCCGCGCCCGTCCCCTTCACCAGGGCCGCCGTGGTCGCCGCGTTGGCGTCGGCGCAGTTGGCCGCCGCCACGGAGACCGTGCGCCAGGGGGTGCGGGCGGGGAGGCCGGTGTTCGGGTCGATGATGTGGTGGAGGGTGTGCTCGCCCCGGCGCCAGTGGCGGGCGGCCGTGCCGGAGGTGGCGAGGCCGCCGCTGTGGAGGCCGATCGTGGCGTACGGGCCCTGGGCGGGCGGCTCTTCCGTCGGGCCGGTGACGTCCTGGACGCGGATGCGCCAGCCGCCCGCCGGGGGCTCGCCCGCGACCGCCGTGTCGCCGCCGAGGCTCACCAGGACTCCGCACCCGGCGGTCCGGGCCAGCGTTCGCGCGGCCCGGTCGGCGGCCCAGGCCTTCGCGGTGGCGCCCAGGTCGAGGCGGATGCCGGACGGGACGGTGACCGTGCCGGTCGCGCGGTCCAGGTGTACCCGGCGCCAGCCGGGGACGCGGCGCACGGCGAGCCGTACCGGGCGGTCGTCCTCCTGGACGAGGGTGAAGTCACGGTCGTAGCCGAGCGCTTCCAGCGCCGAGCCAACGGTCGGGTCCACGGCTCCGTCGGTCGCCTCGGCCGCGCGCAGCGCCACCGCCAGGGCCTCGGCGAGCAGCGGGCTGACCCGGGTCGGGCGGCCGTCGCTGTCGTCCAGGGCGGAGAGTTCGGAGTCGGCACGGAAGCGGCTGCAGGTGGCGTCGACCTCTGCCAGATGGCGGGCCAGGAGCAGGTTGCAGGAGTCCAGCAGGGCCGGGTCGGTGGTGACGAGCCGGACGCTGGTACCGAGGGCACGCCAGTCGGCGGCAGCAGTGGGGCGGACGGCGGTGGTCATCACGACGCCCCCGAGGTGGAGTCGGCGGAGCCGCTGGAGCCGGAGGCGGTCAGGTCGTCCGAGGAGGACTGGAGGCCGGCGGACGAGGAGTCGGATGAGTCCGATGAGTCCGAGGACGCTGTATCCGTACTGGTGTCGGTACTCGTGCCGGTGTCCGTGCTGGTGTCCGTGCTGCTGCTCGAACTGGATGTCGAGTCCGAGGTACTGCTCGCGGTCGTCGTCGCGTCCGACTCCATCGTGCCGACGAGGGCGAACACCCCGGCCGCCGCGGCCAGCGAGACCGCCGCCGCCACGGCAGCCGTACGCCGCATCCCTCTGCGCACCGCCGCGGCGGCTCCCCGCTCCTGCTCCCTGACCGTCATGGCCGTTCCCCTCCATAGGATGTGACTCCGTGTCACGTCCTACGTTCGGGGAACGGCCTGAGAGAAGTCTGTGAGGCGCCCATACGCCTCCCGAGAACTCTCTGAGAGCGGGATTTAAATCACGCGCGTTGTCAGGCGGTGGCGGTCAGACGGGCGATGGCTTCCTCGACCGTCAGTTCCTCGCGCTCGCCCGTCCGGCGGTCCTTCAGTTCGAGGACGCCCTCGGCCGAACGGCGGCCCGCCACCAGGATCTTCGGTACGCCGATCAGCTCGGCGTCCGTGAACTTGACGCCCGGGGATACGCCGGCCCGGTCGTCGACCAGGACGCGGGCGCCGGCCGCGGCCAGCTTGTCGGAGACGTCGAGGGCCAGTTCGGTCTGGAGGGCCTTGCCGGCGGCGACGACGTGGACGTCGGCCGGGGCGATCTCCTTGGGCCAGCACAGGCCCTGCTCGTCGGCGTGCTGCTCGGCGAGGGCCGCGACCGCGCGGGAGACGCCGATGCCGTACGAGCCCATGGTCACGCGGACCGGCTTGCCCTGCTGGCCGAGGACGTCGAGGCCGAGGGCGTCGGCGTACTTGCGGCCGAGCTGGAAGATGTGGCCGATCTCGATGGCGCGGTCCAGCTTGAGGCCGGTGCCGCAGGCCGGGCAGGGGTCGCCTTCCTGGACGACCACGGAGTCGATGTACCCGTCGACCTCGAAGTCACGGCCGGCGACGACGTTCTTCGCGTGCAGGCCGGCCTTGTTGGCGCCGGTGATCCAGGCGGTGCCGGGGGCGATGCGCGGGTCGGCGAAGTAGCGGACCTTCTCCAGGCCCTGCGGGCCGACGTAACCACGTACGAGGTCGTCGCGGCCCGTGAAGTCCTCGGCCGTGACGAGTTCGACGACGGCGGGCGCGAAGTGCGCCTCGACCTTGCCCAGGTCGACCTCACGGTCGCCGGGGACGCCGATCGCGACGATCTCGCCGTCCACCTTGACCAGAAGGTTCTTGAGGGTGGCGGAGGCGGCGACCTCCAGGTACGCGGCAAGCGTCTCGATGGTCGGGGTGTCGGGGGTGGAGATCTCTTCGAGGGCGGGGACGGCCGACCCGTCCACCGGCTGGAGCGCGTACGTGATCGCCTCGGTGTTGGCTGCGTAGTCGCAGTTGGGGCAGTCGGCGAAGGTGTCCTCACCGGCGGCGGCCGGGGCGAGGAACTCCTCCGACTTGGAGCCGCCCATGGCGCCCGCGGTGGCGGCGCAGATGCGGTAGTCGAGGCCGAGACGCGCGAAGATCTTCTGGTACGCCTCGCGGTGCAGGGCGTACGACTTGGCCAGGCCCTCGTCCTCCGTGTCGAAGGAGTACGAGTCCTTCATCAGGAACTCGCGGCCACGCAGGATGCCGGCGCGCGGGCGGGCCTCGTCGCGGTACTTGTTCTGGATCTGGTAGAGGATCACCGGCAGGTCCTTGTAGGACGAGCACTGGTCCTTGACCAGGAGGGTGAAGATCTCCTCGTGGGTCGGGCCGAGGAGGTAGTCGCCGCCCTTGCGGTCATTGAGGCGGAACAGCTCGGGGCCGTACTCGTCCCAGCGGCCGGTCGCCTCGTACGGCTCCCTCGGCAGCAGGGCGGGGAGCGTGACCTCCTGGGCGCCGATGGCGTCCATCTCCTCGCGGACGACGCGCTCCACGTTGGCCAGAACCTTCTTGCCGAGCGGCAGCCAGGACCACAGACCGGCGGCGGTACGGCGCACATAACCGGCTCTGACCAGCAGCTTGTGGCTGAGCACCTCGGCGTCGGCCGGGTCGTCACGCAGTGTCTTGACCATCAAACGGGACATGCGCTGGACCTGGGCCTGGGCCATGATTCTCGACTCCTGCTGCTTAAGGGTGATGGCAGGAGGTTAGCCGGGGGGTGCGGGACGGTGGAAATCGACTAGCGGCGGCGCAACGGAAGTGGGGCGCCCATCACCGCGTACGGCTTCGGGGCGCTGGGGAAGAGGACCTGGCGGGCCAGGTCCTCGTAGCCGAGCGAGTGGTAGAGGCCGCGGGCCGGGCTGTCGGTGTCGATCGCGGAGAGGATCGAGCGGGGTTCGGCGGCGGCGTCGGTGATCGTGCTGATGAGGGCACGGCCGACGCCGATGTTCTGGAAGGTCGGGTGGACGTGCAGTTCGGTGATCACGAAGGAGTCGTCGAGCCAGGCGTCGTGGCCCTGCCGGCGCAGATACGGCTCGACGACGGTGGACCACCAGTGCGCACGGTCGTTCGGCATGCCGTACACGAACCCGGCGAGCCGTCCCCCGGAGGTGGTCGCGCCGAGTGCGCACGCGCCGGGGTAGGTCAGATGCCGCAGAACGATCTGCCTGCGTACGGCGACCTCGTCGGCCCCGAGCCCGAACGCCACGGCCTGGACAGCGAGCGCCTCGTCGACCCGGGCGGCGAGGTCGAGGGGGCCGACGACCACGTCGTGGGGGCGGGGGTGACGGTGGTCCTGACCGGGGAAGCGCGGCATGTCGGGAGACTACAGGGGGTGCGGAGCGTCCTCGCGGGGCGTGGGCCGGATGTGGCTGAGCCGCACACCCCCGGATGGGCCGGATCGCTCGGACAGCGGGGGCCGATTCAGAACAGGACGCTCATGAACGCTCCGACCTCCTGGAAGCCCACCCTCAGATATGTCCGGCGGGCGGGAGTGTTGAAGTCGTTCACATACAGGCTGACCACCGGGGCCACGTCCGCGAGGGCGTAGCGCAGCACGGCGGCCATGCCAGGGGCGGCGAGGCCCTGACCGCGGTATTCGGGGGCCACCCATACGCCCTGGATCTGGCAGGCCTGCGAGGTCGCGGCGCCGATCTCGGCCTTGAAGGCGACCTTGCCACGCTCGTCGAGGCGGGCGAAGGAGCGGCCGGAGCCGACCAGTTCGGCGACCCTGGCCTGGTAGAGGAGACCGCCGTCGCCGGCGAGTGGCGAGATCCCGACCTCCTCGGTGAACATCGCCACGCACGCCGGCATGATCGTCTCCATCTCCTCCTTGAGGACGCGGCGGACGTATGGATCCGGGGTGATGAGGGAGGGGTCGGGCAGCCTGTCGGTGACCATGAGGGGCTGGTGGCGGCGGACTTCCCTGGCCGGGCCCCAGCTCGGTTCGAGCAGCCGCCACAGCTGGGTGGTGGCTTCGGCGGGGCCGACGATGGAGGAGCAGCGACGGCCGGCTCGCCTGGCGCGGTCGGCGAAGGCGCGTACGGCGCGCGGGGTGGCGCAGATCGGGACGAGGTTGGCGCCCGCGTAGCAGAGGCTGGTGAGCATGCCGTCCTCGTACCAGCCCCACATCTCGCCGCCGAGGCGCCAGGGGTCTAGGCCCGCCACCTGGACACGGGACGTCACGAAGGCGTTCGCGACCGGCTCGCGGCCGAGGACGGCGAGCGCGGCGTCCAGGTCGCCCGGGTCGAGCACCCGGGAGGTGGTCTGCGTCAACACGTGCGGGGCCTCACCGATGCGGTCTGCTGATCTCCGCACTGTACCTGCGGAAGCTGAGCGGCGTCGTCCTGTGGTTGATGCCGCTCGCTTGTCGGTGAAGGTCGGCTTGACTTGCCGTCGTCCCTGGGGGCTGCGCCCCCAGACCCCCGCTATCGGCCCTGAAGGGGCCTCGTCCTCAAACGCCGGACAGGCTGGGTATTTCAGCCCCTCCGGCGTTTGAGGAGCGGGGTCTGGGGCGGAGCCCCAGAAGGATGGGACGGGTAGGGGCGGCGGGGGCGAATCAACCCGCGACGGACACCGAGGGCTCGCCGGAGGCGATGCCGTCCGCCTCCATCTGCTCGGCGAGCTTCAGCGCCTCCTCGATGAGCGTCTCGACGATCTTCGACTCGGGGACCGTCTTGATGACCTCGCCCTTCACGAAGATCTGCCCCTTGCCGTTGCCGGAGGCGACGCCGAGGTCCGCCTCGCGGGCCTCGCCGGGGCCGTTCACCACGCAGCCCATGACGGCGACGCGCAGCGGGACCTCCATGCCCTCCAGGCCGGCCGTGACCTCTTCGGCCAGCTTGTACACGTCGACCTGGGCACGCCCGCACGACGGGCACGACACGATCTCCAGGCCTCGCTGGCGCAGGTTCAGGGACTCCAGGATCTGGTTCCCGACCTTGATCTCCTCGACCGGCGGGGCGGACAGCGAGACACGGATCGTGTCGCCGATGCCCTCGCTGAGCAGCGCGCCGAAGGCGACCGCCGACTTGATGGTGCCCTGGAAGGCGGGGCCGGCCTCGGTGACGCCCAGGTGGAGGGGGTAGTCGCAGGCCGCCGCGAGCTGCCGATAGGCGTTGACCATGATCACCGGGTCGTTGTGCTTGACGGAGATCTTGATGTCCCGGAAGTCGTGCTCCTCGAAGAGGGACGCCTCCCAGAGCGCCGACTCGACGAGCGCCTCCGGCGTGGCCCTGCCGTACTTCTGGAGCAGTCGCCTGTCGAGCGAACCGGCGTTGACGCCGATGCGGATCGGCGTGCCGTGGTCCTTGGCGGCCCGCGCGATCTCCTTGACCTGGTCGTCGAACTGCTTGATGTTGCCGGGGTTCACCCGGACCGCGGCACAGCCGGCCTCGATTGCGGCGAACACGTACTTCGGCTGGAAGTGGATGTCGGCGATCACCGGGATCTGCGACTTGCGCGCGATGGTCGCCAGCGCGTCCGCGTCGTCCTGCGTGGGGCACGCGACCCGCACGATCTGGCAGCCGGACGCCGTCAGCTCGGCGATCTGCTGAAGCGTGGCCCCGATGTCCGACGTACGCGTCGTCGTCATCGACTGCACCGACACCGGCGCGTCTCCGCCCACGGCCACCGAACCGACCTGGATCTGTCGGCTCTTCCGGCGTTCGGCGAGCTTGGTCGGAACGGTCGGCATGCCGAGAGAAATCGCAGTCATCTGCTGTGCAACCCCAAGTTGTGGTTCAAGGTCCGGCCCCGGGAACAACGGGCTCCAGACTTCGAGATTACGGCACGTGCCCAGGCCCGGGCACATCCCGCACGTAAACCCACTCATTGGAGAACAGCCGGGCACAGCGGAGTGCTTCCACTGTGCCCGGCCGCCGTGAATCCGCGGGAAACCCCGGGTGACTAGGAGATTCGCACCGGGTTGACCACATCCGCCACCAGGACAAGCAGCGTGAAGCAGATGAAGAGTCCCGCCACCACATAGGCGACCGGCATCAGCTTCGCCACGTCGAACGGGCCCGGGTCCGGGCGCTTCAGCACCTTTGCCGTGTTCCTTCGCAGTGACTCCCACAGGGCGCCCGCGACATGACCGCCGTCGAGGGGCAGCAGCGGGAGCATGTTGAAGAGGAAGAGGGACAGGTTGAAGCCCGCCACCAGCAGCAACGCCATCCCCAGCTGTTGGCTGGGCGGGATGTCCAGGGTGAAGATCTCGCCGCCCACGCGGGCCGCGCCGACCACGCCCATCGGGGAGTCCGCCGCGCGTTCACCGCCGTCGAAGGCCGCGTTCCACAGGGCGGGGATCTTGCCGGGCAGGCTCGCGATCGAGTCGACGGCCTCGCCCATCCGGTCGCCCATCCAGGTCACCGAGTCGCCGAAGTCCTGACGGACGACGCCTCTGGCCGCGCTGAAGCCGAGGAAGCCCGCCGTGACGTACTGGTCCTTGACGATCTGGCCGCTGGAGTCCTTCTTCGCGACCTGGTTCTTGGCGATCTTCGCGTGGAGGGTGACCTGCTCGCCCTTGCGGTCGACGACGATCGCCACCTCCTTGCCGGGGTTCGCGCGGATCTCGTCCGAGAGCTTGTTCCAGGTGTCGACCTGGACCCCGCCGAAGGAGAGGATCTTGTCGCCCGCCTTGAGACCGGCCGCCGCGGCCGGCGAGGCCTTGTCGGTCTTGCGACAGGCGTCCCGGCCCTCGCTCTGGGCGATGACGCACTTGGAGACTGAGCTGACGGCGGTGGTCTCCTGCGCGACGCCGAAGCCCATGAGGACGATCAGGAACAGTGCCACCGCGAGGATCAGGTTCATGAAGGGGCCCGCGAACATCACGATGACGCGCTTCCACGGCTTGCGCGTGTAGAACAGGCGCTTCTCGTCGCCCGGCAGCATCTCCTCGAAGGACTGGGCGCGCGCGTCCTCGATCATCCCGCGCCAGGGGGACGTCGAGCGGGCCTCTATGCGGCCGTCCGGACCCGGCGGGAACATCCCGATCATGCGGATGTAGCCGCCGAACGGGATCGCCTTGATGCCGTACTCGGTGTCACCCTTCTGGCGCGACCAGATCGTCGGGCCGAAGCCGACCATGTACTGCGGTACGCGGATGCCGAAGAGCTTCGCCGTCGAGAGATGGCCCAGTTCGTGCCAGGCGATCGACACCAGCAGGCCGATCACGAAGACGACTATGCCGAGGATCATCATCAGTGCCGTCATGCACGGGCCTCCGCCGCTTGCTGTGTCTTCGTCTGTTGTGTCAGTTCCTGGGCCCTCGCCCGCGCCCAGGACTCCGCTTCAAGGACGTCCGCGACGGTCAGGGAAGTTCCCGTACGAGGGGTTCCGTGTTCCTCGACCACCCGGGTCACGGTCTCCATGATTCCGTTGAACGGTAGCCCGCCGCTCCGGAATGCTTCCACGCACTCCTCGTTCGCCGCATTGAACACCGCGGGGGCCGTGCCCGCGAGCTGCCCGACATGCCGGGCCAGACCGACCGACGGGAACGCCTCGGTGTCGAGCGGGAAGAACTCCCACGTCGACGCCTTGCTCCAGTCGAACGCGGGCGCCGCGTCCGGGACGCGCTCCGGCCAGCCGAGGCCGATCGCGATGGGGCCGCGCATGTCGGGGGGCGTGGCCTGGGCCAGTGTCGATCCGTCCGTGAACTCAACCATCGAGTGGACATACGACTGCGGGTGCACGACCACCTCAATGCGGTCGAAGGGAATGTCGTAGAGGAGGTGTGCCTCGATCACCTCCAGGCCCTTGTTGACGAGCGTCGCGGAGTTGATCGTGATCACCGGGCCCATCGCCCAGGTGGGGTGCGCGAGCGCCTCCTCGACCGTCACCTCGGCCAGTTGTGCCTTCGTACGGCCGCGGAAGGGACCGCCCGACGCCGTGACCACGAGCTTGCGCACATCGGAGCGGGTACCGGCCGCCAGGGCCTGGAACAGAGCCGCGTGCTCGGAGTCGACGGGGATGATCTGGCCCGGCCTGGCGAGGGCCTTGACCAGCGGGCCGCCGACGATGAGCGACTCCTTGTTGGCGAGCGCGAGGGTGCGGCCCGCCTCCAGCGCGGCGAGGGTGGGGGCCAGGCCGATGGAGCCGGTGATGCCGTTCAGCACCGTGTGGCAGTCGGACGCGGCGAGGTGGGTGGCCGCCTGAGGTCCGGCGAGGATCTCTGGGAGCGGCTCCCCGGCGCCGTACCGCGTGCTCAGCTCCTCGCGAAGGGCCGGTACGGCCTCCTCGCGGGCCACCGCGACCGTGCGCACGCGCAGCCGGTGCGCCTGCTCGGCGAGGAGCGCGACCCGGCCCCCCGCGGCGGAGAGCCCGGTGACCCGGAAGCGGTCCGGGTTGCGCAGCACGAGGTCGATGGCCTGGGTGCCGATCGACCCGGTGGAACCGAGGATCACCACGTCCCTGGAGCCGTCTTCGACCACGGGGTCGAAGACGAGGTGCGGGTCTGCGAGTGGGGCTGGACTGTCGGTCATCCCTCCATTGTGGCCGCTGCCACCGACAGTGAGGACAGGGCGTCCCCCGGGCGGAGTTTCCATAAGCGAAACCCACATAAAGATCGTGTGATAACACTTCTTTCCTGGCCGGTGGACGACCGGTCAGTCGTGTACGAAATCCTGGGGGGATCTCGATGCGCATTCGACGCGCTGCCCTGCCCGCGCTCGCGGGCGCCGTTGCCCTGACCGGCGCGGTTCTCAGTACTCCGGCCGAGGCGGCCGGCGGGGTGGTCATCCGGCATGTGTGGTTCGACAGTCCGGGTTCGGACAACGGCTCCAACGCCTCCCTCAACGGGGAGTGGGTGGAGATCAAGAACACCGGCTCGGCGTCCATATCGCTCAAGGGCTGGATCCTGAAGGACGTAGCCAACCACAAGTACACCTTCGCCAATCTGAAGATCGGCGCGGGCAAGACCATGAAGATCCGCACGGGTAAGGGGACCGACAGTGCGGCGACCAAGTTCCAGAACCGGCGCGCGTACGTCTGGAACAACACCAGTGACACGGCGATCCTGACGAGAGCGAACGGGTCGAAGGTCGACGACTGCAAGTGGACGACCAGCGACCCGAGCGACAAGGCCTGTTAAGCCTGCTAGGCGCTCCGCCGTAGGGCCGGTAAAGAGCCCCGCGCCCCCTCTGCTGGAGGGGCGCGGGTGTCTCTCACCGGATGGGACGGTGGACGTTCTCCTGTTTCGTCGGGCCTGGTGTCGCGTCCGCGATCCAGGGGCCCTCCCCCGAGAGGTCGACCACGCCCTCCTCGAGCCAGGTGTACGCACCGGCGAGGACGCCCTTGACCACCGCGCGGTCGACGTCGTCGGTGTTGGTCCACAGGCGGCCGAAGAGTTCGTCGACGCGGACGCGGGCCTGGCGGCAGAAGGCGTCGGCCAGTTGGTAGGCCTCGTGGCCGTTCTGGCCCTGGGCGCGCAGGAGTTCGGCGCGTACGCAGGCCGCGCTCATCGCGAACAGTTCGGCGCCGATGTCGACGATCCGGCCGAGGAAGCCCTGCTTGGTCTCCATCCGGCCCTGCCAGCGGGACATGGCGTAGAAGGTGGAGCGGGCCAGCTTGCGGGCACTGCGCTCGACGTAGCGCAGATGCGGCGAGAGGTCGACACCTTCGCGCTTGAACTCGGCGTACGAGCCCGGGAGTTGTCCGGCTCCGGTGACCAGCTTGGGCAGCCACTTGGCGTAGAAGACACCGGCGTTGGCGCCCGCCTTCGCCTTGTCCGACAGGGACTTGTCGGGGTCGATGAGGTCACCCGCGACCGTCAGGTGGGCGTCGACGGCCTCGCGGGCGATCAGCAGGTGCATGATCTCCGTCGAGCCCTCGAAGATGCGGTTGATCCGGAGGTCGCGCAGGACCTGTTCGGCGGGGACCGCCCGTTCCCCGCGGGCGGCGAGCGACTCGGCGGTCTCGAAGCCGCGTCCGCCACGGATCTGGACGAGTTCGTCGGCCATCAGCCAGGCCATCTCGGAGCCGTACAGCTTGGCGAGGGCGGCCTCGATGCGGATGTCGTTGCGGTTCTCGTCGGCCATCTGGGAGGAGAGGTCGAGTACGGCTTCCAGAGCGAAGGTGGTGGCCGCGATGAAGCTGATCTTCGCGCCGACCGCCTCGTGCAGCGCGACCGGCTTGCCCCACTGCTCCCGTACGGCCGACCACTCCCGGGCGATCTTCAGGCACCACTTCCCGGCGCCCACGCACATCGCGGGCAGCGACAGGCGGCCCGTGTTCAGGGTCGTCAGGGCGATCTTGAGGCCGGCGCCCTCGGGGCCGATCCGGTTGGCGGCCGGGACGCGCACCTGGTGGAGGCGGGTGACGCCGTTCTCCAGGCCGCGCAGGCCCATGAAGGCGTTGCGGTGTTCGACGGTGACGCCCTCGGAGGCGGTCTCGACGACGAACGCGGTGATGCCGCCCTTGTGGCCCTCGGACTTCGGTACGCGGGCCATGACGACGAGGAGGTCGGCGACGACTCCGTTGGTCGTCCAGAGCTTCACGCCGTCCAGGACGTAGTCGTCGCCGTCCGGTACCGCGCTGGTGGCGAGCCGCGCCGGGTCGGAGCCGACGTCGGGCTCCGTCAGCAGAAACGCGGAGATGTCGGTGCGGGCGCAGCGCGGCAGGAACTCGTCCTTCTGTTCCTGGGTGCCGAAGAGCTTCAGCGGCTGCGGGACGCCGATCGACTGGTGGGCGGAGAGCAGCGCGCCGAGCGCCGGGTTCGCGGAGCCGACCAGGGCGAGCGCCTTGTTGTAGTAGACCTGGGTGAGGCCGAGGCCGCCGTACTTGGTGTCGATCTTCATGCCGAGGGCGCCGAGCTCCTTGAGCCCGTTCACGACCTCGTCGGGGATCTGCGCCTCGCGCTCGATGCGGGCCGCGTCGATCTTCGTCTCGCAGAAGTCGCGCAGCTCGGCGAGGAACTCCTCGCCGCGTCGCGCGTCCTCGGCGGGCGGGAGCGGGTGCGGGTGGATGAGGTCGAGCCGGAAGCGGCCGAGGAACAGTTCCTTGGCGAAGCTGGGCTTGCGCCAGCCCTGTTCCCGGGCGGCCTCCGCCACCTGGCGGGCCTCCCGCTCGGTGACGGTGGGTTTGGCTGGGGGCTTGACTGGGCTTGCGGACATGAGGCACACCTCGCCGCGAATCGGGATCTTGAGGACCGTACGTTACTGATCGGTGCTACTCGATCGTTGGTACCCGATTACGGGCGCCCCCACCAGTCCTCGCGCGGCCATCGGCCGGGACAGGCCCTCGGCACCCCGCCCGCCAGCCGGTGCCGGTGCCGATGCAGACCGATCGGACCCAGCACTCCTCAACGGCCACCGCCGGGTGGGAAAGTTGCCATGGCGGCCGAGAAGGCCCCGAAAAACCTTGTCGAAGCGCTTCGACAACATATGGACACCCAACCCGGGTGGGGATACTGTCGTTCCACCCCTCACTCGCTGTTATCCGTCGCTGTTATCCATTACGCGCACTGTCGAAGCGCTTCACACAATGCTTGGAGAGCTGGATGGTCACTCTCGCCGAGGTCGCCCAGCACGCCGGAGTCTCGGCGAGCACGGTGAGCTATGTCCTCAGCGGCAAGCGGTCCATCTCGGTGGGCACCCGGCAGCGGGTCGAGCAGAGCATCCAACAGCTCGGCTACCACCCGAACGCGGGTGCCCGGGCGCTGGCGAGCAGTCGCTCCAACATCGTCGCCCTGATGGTCCCGCTGCGTACGGACATGTACGTGCCGGTGATGATGGAGATCGCCATCGCGGTGGCCACCAGCGCCCGCACCTACGGGTACGACGTGCTGCTGCTCACCGGCGAGGAGGGTCCCGACGCCGTGCGCCGCGTGACCGGCAGCGGGCTCGCCGACGCGATGATCCTGATGGACGTCGAACTCGACGACGAGCGGCTGCCGTTGCTGCGCGGGACGGACCAGCCGTCCGTACTCATCGGACTTCCGGCTGCCACCGAGGGCCTGACCTGCGTCGACCTCGACTTCGGGGCCACGGGCGCGTTGTGCGCCGAGCACCTCGCAGAGCTCGGGCACCGGGACATCGCCGTCATCGGTGAAGCGCCCGCGGTCTACGAACGGCACACCGGATTCGCCGAGCGCACGCTCGACGGACTCCGGTCCCGGTCGAGGGAGTTGGGGGTGCGGGTGCTGCACCGGCCGTGCGAGGGCGGGTTCGACGCGATGACGGTGACCCTGGCCCGGATCTTCGACGAGCGGCCGGGCACCACGGGGTTCGTCGTGCAGAACGAGTCGGCGGTCGAACCCCTGCTCGCGCTGCTGCGCCAGCAGGGGCGGGCGGTGCCGGAGGACGTGTCGGTGATCGCCGTCTGTCCTGACCAGGTCGCCACCCAGGCCTCGGTGCGGCTGACGTCCGTCGCCATTCCCGCACAGGAGATGGGACGCCGAGCGGTGGAACTGCTCATCGCCAAGCTCGAAGGGCGCGGGAGTGACGAAGTCGCGCTGATCTCACCGGAGTTGACGGTGCGTGCGAGCACGGGTCCGGCACCGGCCACCTCCTGATTTCCGGCACTTCCTGATCACCGGCCACCTCCTGATCCCCGGCCACCTCCAGATTCCCGCGCACGATCCCCGCTCACAACCGAAGACCTCGCCCGACGCCACACCCGACGCCCGGACATCCCAGGACCGTTGGGGCACCCCCGCATGTCCCGGACCGGCCCGCCAGAGCCGCGCCGGGGTCCCCCACAGCCACCCCTTTCCCCCACTCCTTCCTTCAGGAGCCGCCACGTGAACCAGCCCGCCGAATCCCTGTCCCCGTCAGGCGCGGTCAGCCTCGCGCAGTCCTCTCCCACCGTCGGTACGTTCCGTGAGCGGGACGGTGCGCTGGAGTGGAGCGGCCGGCAGGAGACCGTACGGATAGAGCCCTGGGGCCCGGACGCGGTCCGGGTCCGGACCCGGCTCGGCGGGCCGGTCCTGGAAGGGCTGCCGGGTGCCCTTCTGGACGAGCCGGAGTCGACGCCGTACACCGTCAAGATCGAGGACGGGCAGGGGCAGTTGACCGTCGGCGCGCTGACCGTCGAGGTGAGCGCCGAGGGCATGATCCGCTTCCTGCGCACCGATGACGCGGCCGAGCTGCTCGCCGAGGAACGGGCGCACTTCTGGTGGCCGGGCTCGCGTCTCTACACGGCCGTCGGCAACGGCTACCACCGGCTGGAGCAGCGGTTCGCCGCCTACGAGGACGAGAAGCTGTACGGGCTCGGGCAGCATCAGCACGGTCTGTTCGACCAGAAGGGTGTCGTGCTGGACCTGGTGCAGCGCAACGCCGAGGTGTCCGTGCCGGTGCTCACCTCCAGCCGCGGGTACACGCTGCTGTGGAACAGCCCGGCGATCGGGCGGGTGGAGCTGGCGGGCAACGGGACGCGCTGGGTGGCGGATTCGGCCCGGCAGATCGACTACTGGATCACGGCCGGGCAGCCGGCCGACGCGCAACGGCGCTACAGCGCGGTGACGGGCCGTACGCCGATGCTGCCGGAGTGGGCGGCGGGCTTCTGGCAGTGCAAGCTGCGCTACCGCACGCAGGACGAACTCCTCGACGTGGCACGGGAGTACAAGCGGCGCGGGCTGCCGTTGCGGGCCATCGTGTGCGACTTCTTCCACTGGACGCATCTTGGCGACTGGAAGTTCGACCCGGCCGAGTGGCCCGACCCGGCCGCCATGGTCGCGGAGCTGGCGGAGATGGGCGTCAAACTCGTCGTGTCCGTCTGGCCTTCGGTGTCGCCGCTCTCCGAGAACCATCAACTCATGGAGCAGCGCGGCTACTTCATCGGTACGCAGTACGGCCCGATGGCGCACGCCGACTGGCCGGACAAGGGTGTCGCGTCCACCGTCCAGGTCGCGTTCTACGACGCCACGAACCCGGAGGCCCGCGAGTTCCTCTGGTCGAAGATCCGCGACAACTACCTTGCCCCGTACGGCATCACGGCCTTCTGGCTGGACGCCTGCGAGCCGGAGCTGAAGCCGGGGTTCCCGGAGAACCTGCGGTACTGGGCGGGCCCCGGCCTGGAGGTCGGCAACCTGTACCCGCTCGAGAACGCCCGCACCTTCTACGAGGGCCTGGTCGCGTCCGGCGAGGACGAGGTGATCAGCCTCAACCGCTCGGCGTGGGCGGGCAGTCAGCGCTACGGGGCGGCCCTGTGGTCCGGTGACATCGGGGTCGACTTCCCGACCCTGCGCCGCCAGATCGCGGCGGGTCTCAACACCGCTCTGTCCGGCATCCCCTGGTGGAACACCGACATCGGCGGCTTCCACGGCGGCGACCCGGACGACCCGGCGTACCAGGAGGTGATGGTCCGCTGGTTCCAGTTCGGCGCGCTGTCCCCGCTGATGCGCCTGCACGGCTTCCGTGACCCGGGCCTGCCGCTGGGCCCCGACATGACCGGCGGTCCCAACGAGGTGTGGTCGTACGGCGAGAAGGCCGGCGCGATCCTGGAGCGGTACGTCCATCTCCGCGAGCGTCTGAAGCCGTATGTGCTGCGGGTCATGCGGGAGGCGCACGAGGAGGGGCTGCCGGTGATGCGCCCGCTGTTCCTGGAGTTCCCGGACGACCCGGCGACCTGGTCGGTCGACGACGCGTATCTCTTCGGCCCCGACCTGCTGGTCGCCCCGGTCCTGGAGGCGGGCGCGACGACCCGTACGGCGTACCTTCCGGCGGGGGCGACCTGGACGGACGCGTGGACCGGCGAGACGTATGAGGGCGGGGTGGTCGTGACGGTCGACGCGCCGCTGGAGCGTATCCCGCTGTTCCTGCGGGACGGGGTGAGTCTGCCTGTGGCGGAGTAGCGGCCCCGACGCGGAGGCGGTCGGCCCTTCGAGCGGAGGGCCGGCCGTCTGTCAATGCTGGGATTCCTGCGAACTCCTGTGCAGAAAAGGGCAGTTGGCTGGGTAAGGACCACCCGTCCAGCTCCACTCGCCCATGGAAGGGTGTTCCACCCGTGTCCTCATCTCCGCTCGCTCTCCAACTGGCCGACCTGCTGCTCCGGCCGGCCCACCGCTCCCGCCGCACCCCCGGCCATGCCTTCGACCGGCTGGTCGCCGACGTCGGACAGGCGCCCGGTGACGAGGAGTTCGTCGACGGCTTCCGTTCCCTGCTGTGCGACTGGGCCCGGGACGAGAACCTCACCCCGGTCGGCTGGGCGTCCGCACAGGGGCATGTCCGCAGGCATCTCACCAGCCGGGTCCGGGTCCGGCGGCTGATCGCCGAGCAGCCCGGGATCGCCCAGGAGCCCATCGAGAAGCCGGTGTTCGTGGTGGGCCTGCCGCGCACCGCCACCACGCTCACCCACGGGGTGCTGTCCCTCTCGGCCGGGCACCGATGTCCCAGGTTGTGGGAACTGCTGACACCCGACCTGGACGGCACTCCCGAGCAGCGGCGCAGAGCGATCCGGTCCGCGCGCATGATGGTCGGCGGCATCAACCTGTTCGCCCCGCGCTACCGGGACATCCACCCGATGACCGCCGAGGGCCCGGACGAGTGCACCTTCGCCCTCCCGCACACGATCATGCCGCTGTCCCAGGCCCGCATCCCCGAGTACCGAGCAGCCCTCGACGAGCGGGACTTCGTCCCCGACTACGCATACCTCAAGCAGGTCTACCAGGTGCTCCAGTACGGCCGCCCCCGCCGTCGCTGGGTCCTCAAGTCCCCTCTGCACACCGGTAATCTGGACGCCCTGCTCCGGGTCTTCCCGGACGCGACGATCGTGTGGACACACCGCGATCCGGCTGCCGTGGTGGCATCGTTCTGCAGCCTCATCGAGGCCGGCATGGCGATCACCCTGCGCCCCCTGGACCTGCCCGGCCTCGGCGCCACCTGGCTGGAACTCCTCAGCCACTCCGTGAACCGCGGCCTCGCCGCCCGTGCCGCCGTCCCGCGCGAGTCCCTGGTGGACGTCCCGTACTCCTGGCTCGGGTCCGATCCGGCCGCCGGCGCCCCGAAGCTCTACGCGGCCGTCGGCGCCCGCTGGACCGACTCCGACGCCGCCCGGCTCCCCGAGGTCGCAGCCCGCCCCAAGGGCACCCGCCCCCACAGTTACGACCTGGCCCGGTACGGCCTCACCCGCGCAGACGTCGATTCGGCGTTCGCCGACTACAACGCCCTGCGGGCCGAGGTCGACCGCGCCTGAACGGCGCGACCGGCCCCGGCCCCTCTGTCTGGCCGCCCGCGTCAGCTGCTGCTGACCGTCAGGTTGTTGGTGGTGAAGTTCAGGCCCCCGGAGGACGAGGTGATCTCGAACCCGAACTGCACGTCACCGATCGTCTCGTTGCCGAACCAGCCCTTGGTGTCCTTGATCCACTTGAGGATCGGCAGGACGTTGACCGTGCCGGACGACGAATTCGAGGTGCGGATGAACGAGAAGACCTCGTTCGCGCCGTTGTTGCCCTTGTAGACGGTCCAACTGTGGCCGCCCAGCGTCACGTTGCCCTGCGAGGTGCCGAGCGGGCCGACGGCTCCGGTCTTGTTGACCCAGAGCATGATCTCGTAGTCGTAGTCGGTGTCCCAGATGTCGTACGACGTGTTGTACGCGCCGGACGACGGGACCGTGACGTTGTAGGTGCTGGAGAGCGAACCGAGCGAGGTGATCGTCTTGTTGATCACCTTCTTGGAGTTGGGGTAGGACTTGATGCCGCCGGTGTTGGGGTGGTTGGCGTTGACGCCCCAGTTGGTACCGGAGTTGGCCCAGATGCACTGGCTGCCGGCGCCGGAGCCCCAGATGTTGTTGTAGAGGGTGTAGCCGTTCAGTGAGGTGTTGCCCCACTGGTCGCAGGAGCTCCAGACGGCCGCCGAGGCGGGGGCGGACGCGAGACCGACGGTCGCGCCGAGCGCGAGAGCGGGGGCCAGCAGGACCTTGGTGATCCGGCTCAGCGTGCGGGTGCGTGTTGCCATGGGGGTTCCTTCCAAGGGTGGGGGGAAATGCGGGTGGGGGGTTGTGTGCTGCTCTCTGTCGCGCTGTTCCTCGGTGCGGTTACCGTGGCCCCAGGTCGAGGACGCGGTCTTCTCCGGCGACGAGATCGAGCGTTCGTGCGCCGGAGGAAGTCCTGAGGTCGATCCGGTGACTGCGGCTGGGGCGTACGACGGCCCGGCCCCGCCCCGGTCCCCAGTCGAGGTCGACCTCCGCGCCGAACCGCGTGCGTACGCCCCGGAGCCGGCCGGTGGGGCAGGCCGCCGGGAGCGCGGGCAGGAGGACCAGCCGGTCGGGGGTCGACTGGATGAGCGCCTCGATCAGCACCGCGGGCAGGGCGTGGGCCGCGTCCGCGTTGTAGACGTCCCGCCCTGGATAGTGGGCGCTCATCAGCGAGGCGTGGAAGAAGTCGCCGTCGAGCACCTGGCCGAGGGCGTGGGTGACCCGTTCGCCGTCGCGGAGGCGGGCCGCGATCAGCGCGTGGTGCAGGTGTCCGTGGGCCGAGTCGTTCTCGGCGCCCCGGAGTTGGAGCGCGCGGTACGCGGCGGCGGCGAGGTCCGGGGTGTCGTACGGGTTGATCTCGTCGAGGGGCCAGACACCGTAGAGATGGCTGAGGTGCCGGTGGTCGTAGGTGTCGTCGAGGCCGGGCCAGGCCCATTCGGCGAGCGCGCCGTCGGCGTTGACCCTGTGCGGTGGGAGCCGGTCCGCCAACGCCCGCCAGCGGTCCGCCCGTTCGCGGTCGTCGGGGTGATGATCGGCGGCGGCGAGCAGGGCGTGCCGGGCCGCCGAGAGGTCCATGGCGGCGTTGACGGCGCCCCAGCTCGCGTTGGCGGGACGGTTCTCGGGTGAGTAGGAGGGGACGACGACGAGGTGGCCGTCGGCGTCGGTGCGCGTGAGGAAGTCCTCGTAGAACAGGGCGACTTCCGCGAGCAGGGCGGCGGTGCGGGGGTCGCGGACGCCCTCGGTGTCGTCGTGGTCGACGAGCGGCTTGAGCAGCCAGTCGGCGCCGGCGGTCCACAGGTGGAGCGGGTACTCACGGCTGAAGTGGTACATCAGCCCGGACTCTCCGTCGGTGTGTGCGGGCGCGGCCACACCCCGGGCGCCGAAGACCGCGCGGGCGTTCTCCCGCCAGTCGTCGATCTGACGGTGGATCAGGGCGGCGTGGGCCTCGGTGACTTCGGGGAGTGCTCCGGCCGCCGCGGACGCGATCTGGAGGTTGAGGTTGGCGTCGGTGGTGAACGCCCCGGACCAGGCGGTGTTCCAGTCGCCGGTCCACAGGCCGACCAGGCGGGGCGGGCACATTCCGCCGGCGGAGAGCAGGTGGTAGCGGCCGGCGGCGAAGAGGCGCTCCAGGAGGGCGGGACTCTTCGCACGGGTGAGCAACTCGGCGCCGGGAAGGGCGCGTTCGGTCTCGTCGGCGGCGAGGTCGAGGGTGACGCGGTCGTAGGCGGTGCGGTGGAGGAGGGTGTGGCGGGCGAGGAGGAGGTCGTACGTCCGCTGTTCCGAACCCGGCTCGGCGTCCTCGTCCGGCAGCAGTTCCCGCAGGGCACGGGCATGGTCCGCCGTGTCCAGTTCGCCGATGTGCCGGACGACGCGGGTCAGCAGCAGTACGGACTTCGCGCCCTCGACCCGTACGCCGGGCGGGGTCAGGGTCGTACCGCCGCCCATGGGCACGACGAGGGTCACGCCGGTGTACGCGCGGTCGCTGTCCGGGTAGCGGGCGCGAAGGGTGAGCAGGGCGCCCTCGGTGGTGCGCACCACGCTCTGGCCGACGCCCAACTCAAGCGGGGCGCCCGGGAGTCGGTGGTCGAGGTCGATTTCGAGAGTGAGACCGGGACCGCCGGCGGCACGGGCGTCGGCGGTGACGTACTGGACGATGACGTCGTCCGCGCGGGACACGAAGACCCGGCTGCGCCAGCCCTCGCACCCGGCTTCGGTGACGCCGGTGGTGAAGTCGACGGACCGCCGGTAGTCACGCCCCTCCCCCGCCGGAGCTCCGCCGCGCAGCCGCACCTGGAACGCCGGGTGGAAGGGCTGCACCCACTGCAGCTCCCGCCCGTCGGTGAAGCTCTCGGCGGCCGTGGTGTCCCCGGCCAGCAACCGGTCCTGGAGGACGGCCAGTTGGTCTGCCAGCTGTGGCGGCCTCGCGTGTTCGCCACCGTTCGGGCGGACGAGGGTGTGGTGCGTGATGACGACACGGTCGTTGTCCGGGTCGCCGAAGACCAGGGCGCCATGGCGGCCGTTGCCGCTCAGATAGCCGTCCTCCCAGCGGGCGGCGGGGCGTGGTTCCCAGGTGCCGTGGACAGGTCCTTGGGCGGGTCCGTCGGTTGTCATGGCTTCAGCACCGCCACTCCGTACCGGCCCAGCGGGACCTCGTCCATGACGATGGCGCCGGTCAGCAGGTCCCGGTGGACGCCGGGCACCTGGACGGTCACCGGATCGGAGCCGTGGTTGAGCACGAAGAGCAGCTCACCGCGCCGGACGGCCTCGACCCCGGCGGGCAGCGCGTCCAGCACCGGCCGGACGCCCGCGTCGGCGCCGATCCGGGCGAGGAGGTCGCGCAGCGCGTCGGACTCGGGGAGCGTGGAGACGTACCAGGCTCGGCCCTTGCGCAGCATCGCCGGCAGCCCGTCGAGTTCGCCGCCCTTGTACGGGGTGACCTCGTCGGCGCCGTCGGCCTCCAGCTCCTCGGACCACAAGTGCCCCTGGAAGCCGTCCACTTCGACGGTCTCGCCCGCGTCCAGTGGCCACCACTCGTGCAGGGTGCCCAGGCCGAACAGTTCGCGCAGCCGGGCGTCCATGCCGCCGGGCCGTACCCGGTCGTCCTCGTCGGCGACTCCGGTCAGGAATCCGCAGACGAGGGTGCCGCCGCCGTGTACGTACGCCAGGAGGTTGTCGATCGCCGCGTCCGTGAGCAGGTACAACTGCGGTACGACGACGAGCCGGTAGGCCGACAGGTCGTGTTCGGGGTGGGCGAAGTCCGTCGCGAGGTGCGCTTCCCAGAGAGCGCGGTGCCAGGCCCGTACGACCTGCGGGTAGTCCACCTCGGAGGAGAGCCGTCCGTCCTGGGCGCCGCCCCACCAGGCGTGCCAGTCGTGGAGAACGGCGATGTCGCTGGGTGTGTGACTGTCCGTCACTTCAGAGCTGATGGCGGCGAGTTCGGCGCCGAGTTGCTTGACCTCCTGGAAGGTCCGGCCGTGTTCGCCCGCGTGGCTGACCATGCCTGAGTGGAACTTCTCGGCGCCCTGTCGGGACTGGCGCCACTGGAAGTAGCAGACGGCGTCGGCGCCGCGCGCCACCGCCTGGAGCGACCAGAGCCGGTTGAGGCCGCGCGGCTTGGGGTGGTTGACGCCCCGCCAGTTGACCGGACCGGCGGCCTGTTCCATCAACATCCACGGGCCGCGTGCCTGCGAACGCGTCATGTCCTGGATCAGCGCGCCCTGTTGGGCGCCGAACGGGTCGCGCGGGTCGGGGTAGATGTCGACCGAGACGACGTCCTCCTCCTGGACCCAGCGCCAGGCGTCCTGCCCCACCCACATCGGCATGAAGTTGGTGGTGACCGGGAGGTGCGGGGAGTGGCGGCGGACGATGTCGCGTTCCGCGAGGTAGCACTCCAGGAGCGCGTCGGAGGTGAAGCGTTTGAAGTCGAGCACCTGGGTGGGGTTGCGCATGTAGTGCGGGAGGCGCGGCGGCAGGATCTCGTACCAGTCGCCGTACCCCTGACTCCAGAACGCCGTTCCCCAGGCCTCGTTGAGGGCGTCCAGCGAGCCGTACCTGTCCTGGAGCCAGCGCCGGAACGCGGCGGCCGACTCGTCGCCCCAGTCGTAGGTGCAGTACTCGTTGTTGATGTGCCACATGGTGAGGGCGGGGTGGCCGCCGTAGCGGGCGGCCAGGTCCTCGGTGATGGCGGCGGCGTAGCGGCGGTAGGCGGCGCTGGAGTGTGCGAAGTGCTGGCGCCCGCCCCACCATTCGATCCGCCCGTCCTCGGCGACGGGCAGGGTCTCCGGATGCAGCCGGCCCATCCAGGGCGGCGGCGAGGAGGTGGGCGTGGCGAGGACGACGCCGATGCCGTTCTCGTGCATCAGGTCCATCAGCCGGTCCAGCCAGCCGAACTCCCTTGCCCCGGGCCGGGGTTCGAGCTTGGCCCAGGAGAAGACGCCGAGCGTGACGGAGTTGACGCCGGCGTCCTTCATCAGCCGGACGTCCTCGGGCCAGGTCTCCTCGGGCCACTGCTCGGGGTTGTAGTCGCCGCCGAAGAGGATGCGGCCCCGGCCGGCGTCACCGAGCCCCGGCATCAGACCGGCTCCCCGTACTGGATTCCCCGTCCGTTGGTGGCGAGGTAGACGCGGCCGTGGATGCGCGGGTCGCCGGTGATCGCCGCGCCGGTCCAACCCCACTGATGGGCGTCGTCGTTGATCCGCGTCCAGGTCTTGGCCTCGTCGTCGGAGCGGTAGACGGCGGTGACGGTCTCGGTGGAGCCGACCATGAAGACCGCCGGGTAGGCGGCACCCTCGGCCGCCCGGCCGAACCCGAGCGTGTACGACGCCCAGCAGCTGGCGACCTTGGTGAAGGTGGCACCCCCGTCGGTGGACCGGTGGAGCCCGTTCCACTTGACGCTCAGCCACAGGTCGCCGGAGCGTCCGGGTGCCGTGGCCAGCTCGAACTGGCTGTCGCCGGAGGGCAGTCCGCTCGCCCGGGCGGTGAACGTGAGGCCGCTGTCGGTGCTGGCGTACAGCGTTCCCGTGTCGGTGTCGTACGCGTAGAAGCGCGTCGGGTCGGCCGGGTCGGCGACCGGCGTGGCGCCCTTCGGGATGGTCGAGACCTCGGACCAGGTCGTGCCGTTGTCCGTGGAGCGCTGGGCCGGGTACTTCGTGCCGTCCCAGTGCACGAAGGTCCACAGCAGCACGCTGCCGTCGGAGTTGGTGGCGATCGGCCCCGGTGCGTTCTTGGCGATGGCGGGCTGGGCGGCGAAGGGTGCCCAGCTCCGCCCGCCGTCGTTCGAGAAGGCCCCGTTGCCGTTGTCGCCCCACCCTGACCGGACGACGTACGACGGCTTTGCGGCGGCCTGGGCGAGTCCCGTCGCCGACCCGAACACGGGGTTCGACGCCATGCCGCGCGACGGGGACGCCGTGAGCCGCTCGTGGTACATCACGCCGATGTCCCCGAGCCCGCTGAGCAGGTGCGCCTCCCCGGTCGGAGGCGAGATCAGCTGGCGTACGGACGTCTCCTCCAGGCCGCGGATCTGCGGGGCCCAGTGTTTGAGGTCGCGGGTGCCGTAGAGGGTCGCGCCGGTCCCGTACACGATGTGCCGGGAGTCGTAGGGGTCGAGGGCGAGCGCCTGGATCCACCAGCCGAACTTCGGCTTGTCCTTGCCGAACTTGAGGAAGGGGGTCTCGGACACGTCGAGCACGGCGCTGTCCTTGAGGGACGTCCAGTTGCGGCCACCGTCCGTGGAGCGGAACACCGTGTCGATGTCGGCCCAGCGGTTGTTGGTGGAGACGACGAGGGTGCCGGCCCGGCAGGCGTCGACGGCGACCCCGCCGTAGGCGAAGTTGTCGGCGGAGCCGTCGGCGGTGGTCCCGCCCGGCTTCACCGGGGTCACGTCCGTCCAACTGCCGGTCGTCGTGCGCAACTTGTGCACGCTGCCGTCCGACTGGCCGTTGGGACCGGCCGCGTTGGCGTACGTCACGTACAGGTCGCGGGTGTGCTTGTCGTAGGCGGCGCGGATCGGGACCTTGGCGGAGGTGGCGCCGACGGGCTGCCCGGGCACGGCTTCCCAGGTCGAACCGTCGGAGGTGCGGTACAGGTTGGCCGTACCGGCGGTGCCCTTGCCGTCACCGTCGCCCCAGCCGGCGTAGACGGTACGGCCGGCCGCGACCAGGAAGGTCACGCCCTGACCACTCGGGCTCGGGGTGGCCGGGAAGGTGCTCGCGGACGCCCAGGTGGCGCCCCGGTCGGTGGACTTGAGGAGTCCGTCGTGCCGGGTGCCCAGCCACAGGGTGTCGCTGTCCCGCGGGTCGACGAGCAGCCGCTCGCCGGCGCCCCGCCCGTCCTCGTTGGCCCCGAGCTTCACGGTCAGGTCGGTACGGGCCCAGGTCGCGCCCCGGTCCTCGGACCGCAGGACGGCACCGTTTCCGGCCCACGACTGGGCGTAGGTCCCGAGGGAGAGGTACACCCGGTCGGGGTGCGTGGGGTCGACGGCGATCGCCTCCACCCCGAGGAGGTTCCAGTCGTCCCACCCGAGGTGATCGGTGAGCGCGGTCCAGCGGGCGGCCCGCTCGTCCCACCGGTAGGCGCCCCCGATGTCGGTACGGGCGTAGGCGAGTCCTCGTACGGAGGGATGGAACAGCACCCCGGTGACGAACCCGGTGCCGCCGATGACGGCGGTGCGCCAGCGGTAGGCGGGGGCCGCCGCAGCGGAGGCCGCCTGGGCCGCCGTACCGGACAGGGACACGGCGGAGACCGCGACAACGGCAGCGGTCGCAGCAAGAACGGCACGTCTACTCGGACGGGACGCAGGCATGACTTACCTCGATCTGAACAGAGAGAGTGAGGGGACGCGCCCCTTAGGGGGCGCGGGGCTGTGACATTTACGGCTCCGCCGGGTGGGCGCGAGAAGCCACGACGCACCCGCAGCCACCACCGGACCGCAAGAGGCACCCCAAGCCGCGAAACCTAACGAAACCGGAAGAAACCGACCGTCAGCCCTTGACCGCGCCGGTCAGCATGCCCTTCTTGAAGTGCCGCTGCACGAACGGCGATGCCACCGCGACCGGGATCAACGCGAGGACCATCACGGCCATCTGCAACCCCAGCGCCGACAACTGCCCGGTACGGACCGCCTGTTGCAGCCCCGTGGGCGACGCGGTGTTCTTCTGGACCAGTTGGATGAGCACGTTCTGCAACGGCATCATCTCCTGGTCGCTGAGATAGATGGACGCGTTGAACCAGGCACTCCAGTACCCGACCGCGTAGAACAGGGAGATCACGGCCAGCACCGCCCGCGACAGCGGCATGATGATGGTCAGCAGGATCCGCAGATCCCCCGCCCCGTCGATCCGCGCGGACTCGGTGAGCTCGGGCGAGATCCCCATGAAGAAGGCCCGCAGGACGAGGATGTTGAAGACGCTGACCGCGCTGGGCAGGACCAGCGACAGATAGGTGTCGGTGAGCCCCAGCGACTGCACCAGAAGGTACGTCGGGATGAGGCCGGCCCCGAAGAACATGGTCGCCATCATGGTGATCAGGAAGAACCGGTGTCCCAGGCTGCCGGGCCGGGACAGCCCGTAGGCCGCGAGCACCGACACCGCCATCGAGAACAGTGTGCCGAAGAGCGTGACACCGACCGAGATCGTGATCGCCCGGCTGACCTGGCCGCCGCTGAGCAGCTCCGTGTAGTTGATGAAGGTGATGCCCTGGGGGATCACGACGAGGCCGCCGACCCGGTCGATCACCGGCTTCGGGGAGAGACTGGTGACGATCACGATCCAGAGCGGGCCGACCACCCCCAGACAACAGAGCGCGAGGAAGACGCTCTTGGCGGTGATCCCGGCCTTGTTGGGCTCCTCCTCCCACGCGGGGCGGGCAGGCGCCTTGAGACTGCGGACGAGCTGCGTGTTGAGGCTCACTTCTTGTACACCCCCTGCTCGCCGAGCAGGTGCGCGAACTTGTTCGCGCCCAGGACGAGACACAATCCGATGGCTCCCTTGACGAGGCCGACCGCGGCCGCGTAGCTGAAGTCGCCGTTCTGGATACCCATGTTCCACACGTAGGTGTCGAGGACCTCGCTGACTCCCACGCCGACCGCGTCCCGCTGGAGCAGGAACTGCTCGAATCCGACGCTCAGCGCGTCGCCCACCCGCAGCACGAGCAGCAGGGCGATCACCGGGCGCAGCGCGGGCAGCGTCACGTGCCACATGCGGCGCCAGCGCCCCGCGCCGTCCATCGCGGCGGCCTCGTACAGGTCGGTGCTGACCGCGGCCAGCGCGGCGAGGAAGACGATGATCCCCCAGCCGGCGTCCTTCCAGACGGCCTGCGCGGTGACCAGGTACTTGAAGAGGTCCGCGTTGGTCATCAGGTCGAAGCCGCTCCACCCGTGGTCCTCGAGGGTCTGGGCGATGATGCCCGCGCCGCCGAAGATCTGCTGGAAGACGGTGACCACGAGGACCCACGAGAAGAAGTGCGGCAGATACATGATCGCCTGCGCCACGGCCCGGACCCGGGGCCGGATCACGCTGTTGATGATCAGCGCGAGGGCGATGGGGATCGGGAAGAACAGCACCAGCTGGAGCGCGAACAGCAGGATGGTGTTCTTCGCGGCGCCCCAGAACAGCGGGTCGTCGATCATCCGCGAGAACTGCTCGAAGCCGACCCAGGGACTGTGGAAGATCGCCGTGACGCCGTTGCTGGAGACGTACGGGTCGTAGTCCTGGAAGGCGACGACGTTACCGAGGAGCGGGACGTAGTTGAAGAGCAGGAGCAGGAGGATGACGGGCAGCGTCATCAGGATGAGCGCGCGGTCACGGCGCAGCCGGACCCGCCAGGGGACCTTGCCCGCCTTGCCCGCTCTACCCACCTTGCCCGCCTTGCCTGCTTTACGGGCCTCGCGCGGCACCCGTTCGGTCGCCACCGCCGCGGCGACCGCGGCCGTCGGTTCCTCGACGGCCGCGGGAGAACGAGTCCCGTCGGGCCTGCTCCCGGCCGTGAGAGACATCAGTTGCCGCTGCCGTTCTTGTCGATGAGCTGCTGGTACCAGTCGCGAAGCTTGTCGCCGCCGGAGGACTTCCAGGTGGAGATCGCGGCCTGTACGTCCGACAGCTTGCGGTTGCCGCGTACGTAGTCGATCTCCAGCTGCTCGAACTGGCTGGAGAGGTTCGCCCAGCGGGTCGGCTCGACGATGTTCATACCGTACGTGGACGTCTTCTTCATGAAGGCGCCCATCCGCTGCTGCCACTCGACCTGCTTGCGGGCGACGTCCGGGAAGTCGGGGTGGGCGTAGTAGGGGGCCGGCGCGGACAGCATCACCCAGGCGTTGACCACCTCGGAGTTGCCCAGGTCGTTCTTGACCGGGACGCCGTCCTTGACCGTGTAGTGGGTGCCTTCGACGCCGTAGTCGACGAGCATCCGCTCCTTGGTGCCGTAGGGCGCGGCCGCGAAGTCGGCGGCGGCCAGCGCGTTCTCGACCGTCGCCTTCGAGGCGCCCTTGCGGATCATCGACCAGATGTTGGCGGGCTGGGCCGCCCACAGCGTCGGGTTGCCGCCGTCCGCGCCGAAGAGGTCCATGCCCTCGATGTCGAAGTCCGGGTTGGACGTGGCCTGTTCGGCGGTCTTCCCGTACCAGTTGGACATGTCGTTGTTGAAGACCAGGATCTGCCCGGCGGTGAACCGGTTGCCCGCGTCACCCGAGCGCGCCTTGTCGTCGGGGTGGACCACGCCCGCGTCGAACAGCTTGCGGGTCCACTCCAGGGCCTCGAGGTACTCGGGCTGCTCGGAGCGGTAGGTCAGCTTGCCGTCGGAACCGATGTTCCAGCCGAGCGACCCGGAGGAGCGGACACCGAAGATGTTGAAGGCACTCCAGGACATGTCCCCGCAGGCCCACACCTTGGCCTTGGCGCTGGTGGCCTCCTTGGCCCAGCTGAGGAATTCGTCGGGCGACTTGGGTACCGAGTAGCCCTTCTTGTCGAAGATGTCCTTGCGGTAGTAGGGCACGATGAAGGACGCGGAGGCGGCCGGCATCGGGATGCCGCGCAGCGCGCCGCCGAAGATGCCCATGCGCCAGGCGTCGGAGGGGATCGCGGCCAGGTTCGGGTACTTCTTGACCTTGTCGCCCGCCAGGTAGGGGCCGAGGTCCATGAACTTCGCGGTGACGGCGTTCGCGATCTTGCCGACCAGTTCCCAGCCGGGCACGACCACCATGTCGGGGACGGAGCTGGAGGCGAGGACGGCGCCCAGCTTCTGGCCGTAGGTGGTGCCGTCCTGGTTCTGCCAGGTGATCTTGGTGCCCGCCGCGGCGTCGAGCGCCGTGTAGTAGGCGCAGTCGGCCTTCGGCGGGGAGCCCCAGTACGGAGACATGATCTTGAAGGAGGCGCCGGTGCCCAGCTTGTCCGGGACCGAGGCGGTGAGGGCCGCGAGGTCGACCTTGCCGGTGTAGCCGGCGGAGGAACCGTTCTTCGACGGCAGGTCCGGCCTGGCGACCGTGCTCGCGACGAACGTCGGGAGCAGCTTGTCCGCGGCCTTGCCCGACGTGGCTCCCTCGCGCTCGCCGCCGCCCGACCCTCCGCAGGCGGCAAGCAGCGGGATCCCGCCCGTCACCACGGCGGTGGCGACCGCCGTCGAGGCGAGGAAGCTTCTCCGGCTCGGCCCGGAGGAGGCGGAAGCGGCGTTCGGCGTCATTGCGTCAACCCTTCATGGCGCACCAGGACACCCGGCGGTGGGCCGTCGGCTGCGGTGTCTTGAGTGACTTGAGTGAGACTGGCTGAGCTGAAGCGGTCCTCCGACCAGTGCAACGGCATTCCGTAGTCGAAGCGCTTCGATGTTGCTGCGAGGTTAAGTGAACACCAGAGGGTGCACAAGGGTCGGTTCCAAGATTCCTCCGAGGTACAGGGCCCTGCCAGGCGGCCCGGAGCGCCCCCGTATGCCGCCTGACATCACGGGCGGGAAACGGAGTTGTTGCGCCTGGGTCTCTTGACACCCACCCCCACGTCGAATGAGCATCGAAGCGCTTCGAATGTGCCTGGCCGCTCCATCGCAAAGGGAACCCCACGTGACCGCACAAACGCCGCCTTCGCCGCCATTCCGCGATCCGCAGCTGCCGATCGCGAAGCGCATCGACGATCTGCTGTCGCGCCTCACCCTCGACGAACGGGTGGCGTTCCTGCACCAGTTCGCACCCGCCGTCGAACGCCTCGGCGTCGCCGCCTTCCGTACCGGCCAGGAGGCGCTGCACGGGGTGGCCTGGATGGGCCCGGCGACCGTCTTCCCGCAGGCGGTCGGTCTCGGCGCGACCTGGAACGAGGAGCTCGTGCACCGCGTCGGCGAGGCGGTGTCCAAGGAGGTCCGGGCGATGCGCGCCCTCGACGACCGCGTCGGCCTCAACGTCTGGGCGCCCACCGTCAACCTGCTGCGCCACCCGCTGTGGGGCCGCAACGAGGAGGGTTACTCGGAGGACCCGAAGCTCACCTCGGCGATCGCCACCGCCTACACCCGCGGCCTGCGCGGCGACCACCCCGTGTACTGGCGCACGGCCCCGGTCCTCAAGCACTGGCTGGCCCACAACAACGAGACGGACCGGGCCACCGCGTCGAGTTCGGTCCGCCCGCGCGTGCTGCACGAGTACGATCTGCGCGCCTTCCGCGAGACGGTCGAGGCGGGCGCGGTGGCCGGTGTGATGCCCGCGTACAACCTGGTCAACGGCCGTCCCAACCACGTCTCGCCGCACCTGGACGACCAGCTGCGCACCTGGACGGACGAGGACCTGCTGGTCTGCTCGGACGCCGGAGCGCCCTCCAATCTGGTCGACTCGGAGCACTACTACGACACCCACGAGGAGGCGACCGCCGCCTCCCTGCTGGCCGGCGTGGACAGCTTCACCGACCACGGCACGGACAGCTCGAAGATCGTCGCCCGACTCCGGGGCGCCCTGGCCCAGGGCCTGCTGTCGGAGGAGGACATCGACAGGGCGGTCCGCCGCCAGCTCTCGGTCCGCTTCCGGCTGGGCGAGTTCGACCCGCAGTACGACCCGTACGCCGGCACCTCGGACTTCGACACCCCGGCTCACCGCGCCCTCGCCCAGGAGGCGGCGGAACAGGCGATCGTCCTGTTGAAGAACGACGACGACACGCTCCCCCTGGCCCCCGGCACCCGGGTGGCGGTCGTCGGCCTGCTCGCCGACGAGTGCAAGGTCGACTGGTACAGCGGCACCCTCATCCACCGCTCGACACCGCTGGAGGCGCTGTACGACCGCTTCGGCGCCGAGCATGTCGAGTTCGCGGAGGGCGTGGACCGCGTACGGCTTCGGACGTCCGCGGGTACCTTCCTGCACGTACCGCCCGCCGAGGACGCGCCCGACGTTGCCCGGGGCGCCGAGGGCGCGCTGGACCCGGCCCTCCTCGCGGGCCGCACCGACCTGCCCGCGCTCACCGCCGACGCCGACGGCACCGCGTTCGCGCTGATCGACTGGGGTGAGGGTCTCCTGACGCTGCGGGCGCCCGACGGCCGCTACCTCTCGGTCGCGGAGGACGGCTTCGTACGGGCGTCGGCGGACCAGCCGGGCGGCTGGGTGGTCCAGGAGACGTTCCGCCTGGAGCCCCACGGGTCGCAGGGGTCGCACGAGAACCGTCACCTCCTCAGGCACGTCGGTACGGGTCGCCACGTCTCCGTCGCCGCCGACGGCGTAAGGGTTGCCGACGAAGAGGAGACCTCTCCGGAGATCTTCGAACTGATCATCGCTGAACGCGGTGAGGAATCGGTGAAGAGAGCGGCCGCCCGGGCGGACGTGGTCGTCGTGGTCGCGGGCAACGACCCGCACATCAACGGCCGCGAGACCGAGGACCGCACGACTCTGCGCCTCCCCGCCCACCAGCAGCGCCTGCTGGACGCGGCCCGAGCCACGAACACCCGAACGATCCTGGCCCTGACCTCGGCGTATCCGTACGCGGTGGACGTATCGGATCTCCCGGCGGCCCTGTGGACCGCGCACGGCGGTCAGGCGGCGGGCACGGCGCTGGCCCGCGTCCTGGCGGGCGACGTCTCTCCGGCGGGCCGCCTCCCGCAGACCTGGTACGCGGACGACGCCGACCTCCCCGGCCTGCTGGACTACGACATCATCGGCTCCCGGCAGACGTACCTCTACTTCGAGGGCACCCCCCTGTTCCCCTTCGGCCACGGTCTGTCGTACGCGTCGTTCGCGTACGCCGACCTGACGGCCGGGGCGGAGGACGACGAGACTCTGCGGGTGTCGTTCACGGTGACCAACACCGGGGACAGCGCGGCGGACGAGGTCGCGCAGCTGTACACACGGGCACCGGACTCGCCGGTGACCCGCCCGCGCAGGGAACTGCTGGCCCACCGCCGTGTCCCCCTGTCACCGGGGGAGTCCGTAACGGTCTCCTTCGAACTCCCGCTCAGCTGCCTGGAGTTCTGGGACGTGGCGATCGGCGGCCGACGCCTCGCCCCGGGCGCGTACGAAATCCTGGCGGGCGCGTCGAGCGAGGACATCCGCGCGCGTACGACGGTCCAGCTGACCGGCACTCCGGCGACGCCCCGGCCGGTGCGCCAACGAGGCCTGGCCGCAGCCGACTTCGACGAGCACAGCGGTGCGGGGATCGTCGACCGTACGAAGGTCTCGGGCGACGCGGTGACACCGGCGGGCGGAAGAGAGGCCGAACTGCTCTACCGGGACTGCGACTTCGGGGAGGGCGTCACGGAGGTCACGGTCGAGGTCGAGGTCGCGGGCGAGGGAGTGGTGGAGGTTCTGCTCGACGGCGACGACAAGCCGACCGTCCTGACACCGACGCCGACGCCGGGCCCGTACGACTACACGACGGTCCGGGCCGCCCTCACCACCGACGGCGTACGCGACGTACGCGTGAGGCTGCGCGGCCCGTTGCGGCTGGCGCACGTCGGCTTCTCCGGCTGAGGGCCCGGAGCGGTCGGCGCATGGAAGGGGTCCGGCACCGGAAGGCATCGGTGCCGGACCCTTTCGTGACGGCGCGTTCGCGTCATCGGCGAGTGTATGTGGAAACGGTTCCCATTATCTAGAGGGCAAGGCCCGTCAGTACGAGGACACGCTCGTACGTGTAGTCGTCCATCGCGAACCTGACGCCCTCGCGGCCGACACCGGACTGCTTGGCGCCGCCGTACGGCATCTGGTCGGCGCGGTAGGACGGCACGTCGCCGATGACGACACCGCCGACCTCCAGGGCACGGTGGGCCCGGAAGGCGACCTGGAGGTCGTGGGTGAACACGCCTGTCTGGAGGCCGTACTTGGAGTCGTTGGCGGCGGCGAAGGCCTCGGCCTCGCCCTCCACCTTCAGCACGGTGAGGACCGGGCCGAAGACCTCCTCGCAGGCGATCGTGGCATCGGCGGGTACGTCGGTGAGGACGGTCGGCGCGTAGGAGGCGCCGTCGCGCTTGCCGCCGACGAGGAGGTTCGCACCGGCCCGTACCGCCTCGTCGACCCACGTCTCGACTCGCTTGGCGGCGTCCTCGCTGACCAGCGGCCCGACGTCGGTCGCACCGTCGGCCGGGTCACCCGTGACCTGGGCCTCGACGGCGGCGACGATGCGGGGCAGCAGCCGGTCGTACACGGAGGCGTCCGCGATGACCCGCTGCACGGAGATGCAGGACTGGCCGCCCTGGTAGTTGGAGAACGTGGCGATACGGGTCGCTGCCCAGTCGAGGTCGGCGTCGGAGGCGTAGTCGCCGAGGACGACCGCCGCGCCGTTGCCGCCGAGTTCGAGGGTGCAGTGCTTGCGCGGCACGGAGTCCATGATCGCGTAGCCGACCTTCTCCGACCCTGTGAACGAGATCACCGGCAGGCGCGGGTCCTGTACAAGGTCGGGCATGCGGTCGTTGGCGACCGGGAGGATGCTCCAGGAACCGGCGGGCAGGTCGGTCTCGGCGAGGAGTTCGCCGATGACCAGGCCGGAGAGGGGCGTGGCCGGGGCCGGCTTCAGGATGATGGGGGCGCCTGCCGCGATCGCCGGGGCGATCTTGTGGGCGCACAGGTTGAGGGGGAAGTTGAAGGGCGCGATGCCGAGGACGACGCCCTTGGGGAAGCGCCGGGTGAGGGCGAGCCGGCCCTGACCGCCGGGGTCGGTGTCGAGGCGCTGTGCCTCGCCGCCGTTGAAACGCCGGGCTTCCTCGGCGGCGAACCGGAACACGGAGACGGCCCGGCCGACCTCGCCGCGGGCCCACTTGATCGGCTTGCCGTTCTCGCCGGAGATGAGCTGGGCGATCTCCTCCGTGCGCTCGGCGAGACGCCGGCTGACGTGGTCGAGGGCGGCGGCGCGGAGGTGGGCGGGGGTCGCGGCGAACTCGTCCCGGACGGCGTACGCGGCGGCGACGGCTTCCTCGACCTGGGCCTCGGTCGGCACGCCGACCCTGCCGACGAGGCGTCCGCCCCAGGGGGAGGTGACGTCGAAGGTGGTCTCGCCGGTGGCCTGGCGGCCGGCGAGCCAGAAGGCGTGGGTGACGGTCGTGGAGGTCATGGATACACGGTAGGGCGGGGAGGGCGGGGGGTTACTTGTCCGGGGTGGAGTGGTGGGGGTGGGAGGTCGGACGGTTTGGCGTGGTGAGGGGCTGACATTCCAGCGCCGGCCGCACCATCCAGCCCGTCCGGCGATTGAGGACGAGGCCCCTTCAGGGCCGAAGGGGGGTCTGGGGGCGCAGCCCCCAGTGGGGGTCCCCCCTCTGGGGGAGGGATGGGACGGGTAGGGGCGGCGGGGGCGAAGAAAACCCCACCCACCCCCGCCTCACTCCCCCACCGCCGCCGTCGTCTTCAGCGCCAGCCACAACTCCATCCGCACGTCCGGATCATCCAGCGACCGCCCCAGAATCTCCTCCACCCGCCGCATCCGGTACCGCAGCGTGTGCCGGTGCACACCAAGGTCCGCCGCAGCCGCGTCCCACTGTCCGTGCCTGGACAGCCACGCCCGCAACGACGCCACCAGGTCACCCCGTCCCGTCGCGTCGTGCGCGAACAGCGGCCGCAGCAACCCGTCCGCGAACGCCCGTACCGCGTCGTCAGCGAGCAACGGCACCACGGACCCCGCAGCCAACTGTTCGTGCCCGACGAGCACCCGCCCCCGCCGCCGGGCCACCGACAACGCCTGCTCGGCCTGCTTGTAGGCCGCCGCCGCGGCGATGGGCCCGGCCGGCCCGGACATCCCCACCACAAGCTCGTCCTCATCACCGGAAGAACCACTGGAACCGCTGGAGCCGCCGGAGCCGGAACCACCGGAGGAACCGAAAGCGGAAGCCGCGGTATCCGTAGCCCGTCGCTCCCTGACGTCCGCCCGGGCCCCCTCCAACGCCGCGGCGAACTCCTCACAGGCCCCCACCGCCGCGCCCCCGTCCACCGCGAGCACCACCAAGCGCTCTCCCTCCGGCACCACCAGCACCGCCTCCCCGGCCCGCGCGGCGGCCGACTCCAGGCACTCGGTGAGCCCGCCCAGCGGATCGCCGTTCGTCTCGGCGGCGACCAGAGCACCGGCCGTGGGCCTGCTCACCGATCCCGTCCCCACCGGCGCCCCCGCCGGAGAAGACGCCGACTCGGCGACGACGATCCGGTACGGCGCGTCGAGCAGCTCGCCGTACAGGTCACCGGCGACGGCGCGCGCGTGGTCGGGTTCGCCGGCCAGCAGCATGCGCAGCACGGCGACCCCGATGCGCTGCTCGGCGGCCTGGAGGGAACGGGACCGCTCGGTGGTGAGCGTCAGCAGGGCGATGGCCGAGTGAAGGGCGTACCGCTCAGCCGTACCCAGCGTGGCGGCCGTGCCGACGGCCAGTGCGGCGCGCGGCCGGCGTCCGGTGCCGAGGGAGTGCAGCTCGACCCGGTCCCGCTCTCCGTCGTCGTCCCCGCCGCCCGCACCCACCACCGCACTCGCCGGCGCGGGCCGCTCCCGCAGCCGTTCCACGTCGGCCGTGAGCCGCGCCGCCCGTCGCCCGGCCCACTCGGGCGCGGTGGCGACGACGGCGCCCGAGGCGTCGTACAACGCGGCCCAGCCGTCGACCTGAGAGGCGAGCGAGGCGAGCAGGCCTTCCGGGCCGTCACTCAGCGCCTGCCGGGTCAGCTCGCGCTGCGCCGCGAATCCGGCGGTCACCGCCCGGTACTGGTCGGCGGCGATGGCTGCCGACACCGCCTTGCTGATGGCGAGGAAGGGCGTGCGGCGCGGGACTTCGAGGAGCGGGAGCCCCTCGTGCTCCGCCGCCTCGACGACCGCCTTCGGGATGTCCGCGTAGTTGACCCCGACGGCGAAGCCGAGTCCGACGACACCTGCCCCGACCAGCCGTTTCACATAGCGCCGCATGACCTCGGCGTCCTCGGCGTCCAGCTGGAGGGCTGTGATCAGGAGCAGCTCCCCGCCCTCCATGTAGGGGACGGGGTCGGCCAGTTCGCTGACGTGCGCCCAGCGCACGGGTACGTCCAGGCGGTCCCCGCCCGCCCGCACGGTCAGCTTGAGCGCGGAGTGGTGGACGAGCGAGGCGAGCGTCGGGGGCATGAGGCCTTCAGGTCTGGGTGATCTCCGTGAACTTTTGGCCGCCGTGTATGAACAGCCTGCGCCGATTCTGCCTCACCGTACGTACCGTGCGCTCCGCTCAGCCCCGCAGATTCACCAACAGTGGAGGGGCATGCTCGCCCTCGACGGTCGTCAGTGACAGCACCGCGTGTCCGGGCGGCACCTCGTGCGCCAGTTCGGACGCCGACCAGCGCTCCCGTTCGACCGTACGTACGGTCACGGCATCGGTCGTGACCGCCTTGCCGGTGACCAGCTTGCGCAGGGCGTGGATGGCGCGGGTCATCGGCTGGTCCGCGAAGACGGTGTGCTTGGCCACGTCCCGGGTCTCGACCCAGGCCGTGCCCCAGGCCTGGGCGAACCGGCCGCCGTCCCAGGTCGTCACGCCGGAGAACGCCATATGGCAGCCGACAGCACCGTAGAGCGGCCCGTGCAGCACCTCCGGGACGTCGCCGATCGTCCGCAGGGCGAGGACGACGCCCGCGTTCTGGGTCCGCAGCCGCTGGACTCGGCGTACCGAACCGGCGGTGACCGTCCCGGTGGCGTCGTCGAGGACCAGGCAGGCGAAGTGGGGGCGCCGTCCGTCGCGTACGACCGCGCAGAACTGGGCGAGGACGAGCCGCGTGATCAGCCGGGCTGCCTCCTCGTGGCCGTGCTCGGGGAGGTCGACGCGGACGCGCAGCGGGTACTGGGCGAGGGAGCGCAGGGAGAAGGGCCGGGCCGTGCCGCCCCCGCCGAAGAAGCCGTCGAAGACCGGCCGGTTCAGCAGCGCGAGCCGGTCGGCGAGGGCCCGGCCGACGTCCGTCGGGCTCGCCGCCTGCCGGATGCGTACGTCGAGTTCGCGCCGCATGACGGTGAACTCGCCTCCCGCCAGGGCGTCCCGCAGGCCGGACAGCGCGGCCGGGTCGCTCTCCAGCAGTTCCCGCAGCACCGGCAGGGCCGGGAAGCGTCCGTGGGCAGCCCGGTAGGGGCCGAGCACCTGGGCGAGGGCGGTGGCCGCGCTCTCGGTGCCGACGGTGTCGAGGTCGCCGACCAGCGCCTCGGCGAGGAAGGAGGCCGCCTCGTCGGCGTCGTCGGAGTCGGCGTACGGGTCGAGGTCGTGGACGGACGAACGGTCACCGATCCGTACGACGACGTCGAACCCCGAATCCGCGGCGAGCGGCGTCCCCGGCGCGGACACCGTGACGAACGCGCACTGCCCGGTGAGCGCCCGCAGAGCCAGCGCCTCGGCCACCGGTTCGATCAGATGCCGTGTCTTGCCCGCACCCGACGGTCCGATCGCGAGCAGGGACGTGCCCAGCACGTCGGGCCCGAGAGCGGCGCCGGCACCCTGATAGACGAGGGGGGCCCGCTCGGCCGCCACCCACCGCCCGATGCGCACCTGCCCCGCGGCCAGGTCGTGGGGCGCGGTACGCCGGGCCAGGTCCCGGGCTCCGGAGGGGTGGACCCAGGCCGCCGCGCCCTGCCGCAGCACGGTGTCCCGGAAGCCCGGGAGCAGCCCGTCCCGCCGGGCGAGCGTCCACGCGTGCTCGACCCGGGCGCAGTCCACGTCGTTCATACGACCGCCGGTCACCTCGGCGGTGAGCAGCTCGGCGGCCTCGTACTGGCCGGCCTCCCGCAGGTCGGGCCACTGCTCGCGCGGCCGGTCGGCGGGTGCGGGTCCGGTGGGCCCGGCGGCGGCCTTGCGGGCTGCGAGCCGCTCCTTCGCGTACGCCCACCAGCCCCCGATCCGCGCGAACGGCCATACGACGAGCAGGGTGATGACGGTGTAGAGGCCGACCTTGAAGGCGGTCGACGCGAACACATCGAACCCGCCGGAGATCAACGCGACGAGGGCGACGACCGCGTCGACGATCGGCAGGGCGTCCCAGCCGGCGCCCGGAAAGGCGTTGGGAAACACGAAGCTGAGCGTGACGAGCGCCCCGAGTGCCGCGAGCAGAGCCCGCGCGGGCTGTGGCCGACGCCCGACGAAGTGCCGGGCGATGTCGGGCCAGCTGCCGAGCCGGCCCATGGCATAGAGCAGTACGAGAAAGAAGGCCCCGTTGTAGACGAGGACGGCCGCGCTGCCCTCCCACCCCTTGGGCGAGACGGTCCCGCCCCACCACCAGTCCTCCGGCGTGAACAGCTTCAGCAGCACCGACTCGTACGGCATCGCGCCCCGCCGCCACAGCGACCACAGGAACAGCCCCACGACGAGCGGCACCAGCAGCCCGACGACGGTGACCGGGGAGAGACGTTCCGCCGCCTGCGCCCCCTTCGGCAGCCGGTACCCGTACCGCCAGATCCCGGGCTCGGTGTCGGGCCGTGGCTCGTTGAGCCACTCGGCGACGGACGCACGAGCGGGCGCGCCCTGCGGCGCCCCCTGCTCGATCGGCCGTGGCGCCCGCCCCGGCCGGGGCGGCACCGATGGCACGTCCGGCGGCCCCGCCGGACGCGGCACAGGATTCGCATGCGTACCCCGCGCGTCCTGCGTCCCGTCGCTGTCCATCGCCCTGCCCCCTGACCAGCCGTTCCGACCACCATCGGTCGACAACGGTCAATCTAACGCTCCCACAAGGGGAGTTCACCGCTTACCGGGCCGACCACACGGAGCGGACCCTGACGCGCACCCCATGCTTCGAGGCTCTTCAAGGGGGCACCCCTCTGTCCACCAAGGACAACGACACGCCCCCACCACTCCCAAACGGTGCATGCCCGCCCCCACCTCCCAGGCCTAGCCTGCGAAGAGAGTCGCGGCGAAAGTCCCGCGTCAGCCCCACCTCAACCTCGCGTCCGTCACGCCCTCAGGAGCCCCTCATGACCTCCCTCCCCCAGGAGCGCCGCGTAGTCACCGCAATCCCCGGCCCGAAGTCGCAGGAGCTCCAGGCCCGGCGTCTCGCCGCCGTCGCGGCCGGTGTCGGCTCGGTGCTGCCCGTCTTCACGGCCCGGGCGGGCGGCGGGATCATCGAGGACGTCGACGGCAACCGGCTGATCGACTTCGGGTCCGGCATCGCCGTGACGTCGGTCGGCGCCAGCGCCGAGGCGGTCGTACGCCGGGCCACCGCCCAGCTCGCCGACTTCACGCACACCTGTTTCATGGTCACGCCGTACGAGGGGTACGTCGAGGTCGCCGAGGCGCTCGCCGAGCTGACACCGGGCGACCACGCCAAGAAGAGCGCCCTGTTCAACAGTGGTGCCGAGGCCGTCGAGAACGCGGTCAAGATCGCCCGCGCCTACACCAAGCGGCAGGCCGTCGTCGTGTTCGACCACGGCTACCACGGGCGTACGAACCTCACCATGGCCCTCACCTCGAAGAACATGCCGTACAAGCACGGCTTCGGGCCGTTCGCGCCCGAGGTGTACCGCGTACCCGTCGCCTACGGCTACCGCTGGCCCACCGGCCCCGAGAACGCGGGCCCCGAGGCCGCCGCGCAGGCCGTCGACCAGATCAGCAAGCAGGTCGGGGCGGACAACGTCGCCGCGATCATCATCGAGCCGTTGCTCGGCGAGGGCGGCTTCATCGAGCCCGCGAAGGGGTTTCTGCCGGCGATCCGGAAGTTCGCCGCCGACAACGGCATCGTCTTCGTCGCCGACGAGATCCAGTCCGGGTTCTGCCGGACCGGGCAGTGGTTCGCGTGCGAGGACGAGGGCATCGTGCCCGATCTGATCACCACCGCGAAGGGCATCGCGGGCGGGCTGCCGCTCGCCGCCGTCACCGGGCGCGCCGAGATCATGGACGCCGCGCACGCGGGTGGCCTGGGCGGTACCTACGGCGGAAACCCTGTCGCCTGTGCGGGCGCGCTCGGCTCGATCGAGACGATGAAGGAGCTCGACCTCAACGCCAGGGCCAAGCACATCGAGGCCGTCATGAAGGCCCGGCTGACCGCCATGGCCGAGAAGTACGAGGTCATCGGTGATATCCGGGGCCGGGGCGCCATGATCGCCATCGAACTGGTCAAGGACCGCACCACCAAGGAGCCCCATCCGGAGGCGACCGCCGCTCTGGCCAAGGCCTGTCACCAGGAGGGTCTGGTGGTCCTCACCTGTGGCACGTACGGCAACGTCCTCCGCTTCCTGCCCCCGCTGGTGATCGGCGAGGACCTCCTGAACGAGGGTCTCGACATCATCGAGCAGGCCTTCACCAGCGTCTGACGCGCTCTCGGCGCTCCTGCGCCCCTCCGCCCCACCCGTTCCTGCCGGCCGACGGGCCCGGATTCCGCTTGTTTCCGGTGCCCGTGCGGGCACCGTCAGAGCGTGTGAAGAAGGTGTGCGAGGAGGATGGCGGGATGCGATTCCGCCTGTCCGATACCCGTCCCCTGCCGTAGGTTCTATCCAGATGAGAGATACACCCCGCTCGCAGGAAACTGTGGGTGGTACCTGGTCGGGGCCTCCCCAGCTTCGATCCGGTCGTGCCCTCGCGCACACCACCGGAACTTCTGGTTCCGGGTCTCCTCACCGGTCGGACAGTCGCCCGCCCCAAACCCCCCGGGGCGTGCGACGACCCGGCCTGATCGGCCGCCCTGGAACTCCCCCCCCTGTTCCAGGGTGGCCGACTTCTCGGAGTCTTCGGAGTCCTCTCTCCGCACTGACCCTCGCGGTCGTCCTCTTCGCGCTGATCACCTGGCAGGTCGCCGTCCACGGCCCCCTGGCCCGCGCGGACGAACGCCTCAGCGGTTCACTCGTCCACCCGTCCCGCGGCTGGGCCCTCCTCGCCGACCTCGGCAGCATCGTGGTCGCCGTTCCCGTCCTCGTCGTGGTCCTGGTGTACGTCGGTCTGCGCGCACGCCGCGCGGGTACGGAACGCTGGTGGCGGGAACCGGTCGGCGCGGCTGTGCTGATGGCGGCCGTACCGGCGATCGTCGTTCCGATGAAGGAACTGGTCGCCCGGTCCGGGCCGCCGGTCATGGGTCCCGGCACCGGGTTCTACCCCTCCGGTCACACCGCGACAGCCGTCGTGGCCTACGGCTCCGCCACGCTGCTCCTGCTGCCGTGGCTGCGCCGTACGTACGCCCGTCGGCTCGTCCTGATCGGCTGCCTCGCTCTCAACGCCGCCGTCGCCGTCGGGCTGGTCGTCCGCGGTTACCACTGGCCGCTGGACGTGGTGGCGAGCTGGTGCCTGTGCGGGGCGCTGCTGATCCTGCTGCGGCTGTTCGTCCGCAGGCCTTCGCCTTCACATTCGCCTTCACCCTGATCCCAGCTGTTGGCTGTGCGGCACACCGGACGACACGCCTACGCACCACATGCCCACGGTTCGCGTCGACCGCACGGACGGCCGACGAGAGCGTGGTCACGCGGGAATCAGACAACCGCGAGAGTCTCGGGCATCACCTGCCTTCGTCGGTCGCCAGACCCGCCGCCGCCTCGTGCATGGCCAGTTCGAGGAGTGCCGGGTCGGTGAGGGTGCCGGAGCCGTCCGGCGGGATCAGCCAGCGGACGCCGCCGGTCGCGCGTCCCGGGTACGGGACGACGATCCACGTGCCGCGTCCCGCCGTACGCACCCCCGTGCCCAGCCAGCGGGCCGCGGTGCCCGGTGGCACGAAGAACCCCATCCGGGAGTCGCCGAAGTCGACGAGCACCGGGCCGGGCTGGTCGATGACACGGGAGAGGACGTCGAGGGTCGGGTAGCCGAGTTCACCCGGCAGGATCAGTACGTCCCAGGCCTTGCCTGCGGGCAGCAGCGCGATCCCCAGGGGATTGCGCTCCCATTCCCAGCGACAGGCCTCGGGATCCGGAGCAACGGACGCCAGCCACTCGACCGCCGTTTTCGCCCCTGTCATGAGGGACCTCCCTTTCTCTGTGAACGCTGGTCGCGTCACGAGAGAGAGGGAGGTTTCCCGGGAGCATTACGCGGGTTCCGCCATACCGTGGGAGTGAATCAGATCACAGCCGATGAGCTGGGCGTACGCCTGTGGATCACTGCGCTCCGCACGCGCCCTGGGGCCGCCCTAGCTGTCGAACCCCAGCCCCAGCCGATCCATGGTCTTCAGCCACAGGTTGCGCCTGCCGCCGTGTGCGTCCGCCCTGGCCAGCGACCACTTGGTGAGGGCGATGCCCGTCCAGGCGAACGGCTCGGGCGGGAACGGCAGCGGCTTCCTGCGGACCATCTCCAGCGACGTACGCTCCGTGCGCTCCCCCGCCAGCAGGTCAAGCATCACGTCCGCGCCGAAGCGGGTGGCGCCCACGCCGAGGCCGGTGAACCCCGCCGCGTACGCCACCCTGCCCGAGTGCGCGGTGCCGAAGAACGCCGAAAAGCGCGAGCAGGTGTCGATCGCGCCGCCCCACGCATGCGTGAAGCGGACGCCCTCCAGCTGCGGGAAGCAGGTGAAGAAGTGGTCGGCCAGCTTGGCGTAGGTCTCCGGGCGGTCGTCGTACTCGGCGCGCACCCGGCCGCCGTACGGATAGATCGCGTCGTAGCCGCCCCACAGGATGCGGTTGTCGGCGCTCAGCCGGAAGTAGTGGAACTGGTTGGCGCTGTCCCCCAGGCCCTGCCGGTTCCGCCAGCCGATGTCGGCGAGCTGCGTCTCGTTCAGGGGTTCGGTCATCAGCGCGTAGTCGTAGACCGGGACCGTGTACGCCCGTACGCGCTTCACCAGGTTCGGAAAGATGTTCGTACCGAGCGCGATCCGGCGGGCCCGGATCGACCCGTACGGCGTGCGTACGGCCATACCGGCGCCGTACGTCCGCAGGGTGAGGGCCGGGGTGTGCTCGTAGACGCGGACGCCGAGCCGCAGGCAGGCCCTCTTCAGGCCCCAGGCCAGTTTCGCCGGGTTGAGCATGGCGACACCGGTGCGGTCGTGCAGGCCGGCCAGGAAGGTGGGGGACGCGACCTGTTCCCGTACCGCCTCCGTGTCCAGGAACTCCATGCCGGTCGCGAGGCCTTTGCCCGTCAGCTCCTCGTACCAGGCGCGGAGTTCGGTGGCCTGGTGCGGCTCGGTGGCGACGTCGATCTCGCCGGTGCGTTCGAAGTCGCAGTCGAGGGAGTGCCGGGCGACCGACTTCTCGATCTCGTCCAGGTTCCGCGCGCCGAGTTCCTGGAGCCGGTGGATCTCGTCCGGCCAGCGGGCCAGGCCGTTCGCCAGGCCGTGGGTGAGGGAGGCGGCGCAGAAGCCGCCGTTGCGGCCCGAGGCGGCCCAGCCCGCCTCGCGGCCCTCGACGAGCACGACGTCCCGCTGCGGGTCGCGCTCCTTGGCGATCAGCGCGGTCCACAGCCCGCTGTACCCGCCGCCCACCACCAGCAGATCGCAGCTCTCGGCGCCGGTGAGGGCGGGCTCGGGGTGCGGCTTGCCGGGATCGTCCAGCCAGTACGCGACCGGCTGGGCGTCCGAAAGGGATTTCGTCCAGCGATTTACGTTTCCATGGGTCATGGCGCTTGGGGCCATGATTCCAACTCCCTACGAATGACGAGGAAAGGCTATGCGCTCTTCTGCCTGTTTCGGCGGTTGCCGATGACCATTCCGGTCAGTACGAACAGTACGGCGATCAGGAACATGGCCGTACCGATGACATTGATCTGAACGGGTGTTCCGCGCTGCGCCGAACCCCAGACGAACATGGGGAAGGTGACGGTCGAGCCCGCGTTGAAATTGGTGATGATGAAATCGTCGAAGGAGAGCGCGAAGGCGAGCAGCGCGCCCGCCGCGATTCCGGGGGCGACGATGGGCAGGGTGACGCGTACGAAGGTCTGCACCGGGCCCGCGTAGAGGTCCCGCGCGGCCTCCTCAAGGCGCGGGTCCATCGACATCACGCGTGCCTTCACGGCGACGACGACGAAGCTGAGGCAGAACATGATGTGGGCGATCAGGATCGTCCAGAAGCCCAGCTGCGCGCCCAGGTTGAGGAACAGGGTGAGCAGCGAGGCCGCCATGACGACCTCGGGCATCGCCATGGGGAGGAAGATCAGGGAGTTGACGGCGCCCCGCGCGCGGAAGCGGTACCGCACCAGCGCGAAGGCGATCATCGTGCCGAGGACCGTCGCCCCGACGGTCGCCCAGAAGGCGATCCGCAGGCTGAGCGAGAGCGAGCCGCACATGCCGGCGACCCCGCAGGGATCACGCCAGGCGTCCGTCGAGAACTGCTGCCACTCGTAATTGAAGCGGCCCTTCGGTTTGTTGAAGGAGAACACCGTGACGACGACGTTCGGCAGCAGCAGATAGCCGAGTGTGACGAGTCCCGCGATGACGACGAAATGGCTCTTGAGCCAGCGCCCGATCGAATTCACGAAGGCCATTTAAACCAGGTCCTCCGTCCCGGACTTGCGGATGTAGAGAGTCACCATGATGAGGATCGCGGCCATGAGGATGAAGGAGAGCGCGGCGGCCGTCGGATAGTCGAGGATGCGCAGGAACTGCGTCTGGATGACGTTGCCGATCATGCGGGTGTCGGTGGAGCCGAGCAGGTCGGCGTTGACGTAGTCGCCGCTCGCCGGGATGAAGGTGAGCAGCGTGCCGGAGACGACACCCGGCATGGACAGCGGGAAGGTGACCTTGCGGAAGGTCGTGAACGGCCTGGCGTAGAGGTCGCCGGCCGCTTCGTGCAGCCGCCCGTCGATGCGTTCGAGCGAGGTGTAGAGCGGCAGGATCATGAACGGCAGGAAGTTGTACGTCAGACCGCACACCACCGCGAGCGGCGTCGCCAGCACCCGGTCCCCGGCCGTGATGCCGAGCCAGCTGGTGACGTCCAGGACGTGCAGCGAGTTGAGGGCGCCGACGACCGGGCCGCCGTCCGCCAGGATCGTCTTCCAGGCGAGCGTACGGATCAGGAAGCTGGTGAAGAACGGCGCGATGACCAGGATCATGATCAGGTTGCGCCAGCGGCCCGCGCGGAACGCGATCAGATACGCGAGCGGATAGCCCAGCACCAGGCAGAGGATCGTGGCGGCGCCCGCGTACAGCACCGAGCGCAGGAACTGCGGCCAGTAGTCGGTCAGGGCGTCCCAGTAGGTCGCGAAGTGCCAGGTGACCTTGTAGCCCTCCTCCAGCGAGCCCGTCTGCACGGACGTGGAGGCCTGGTAGACCATCGGCAGCGCGAAGAACACGAACAGCCAGAGCAGACCGGGCAGGAGCAGCCAGTACGGCGTCCAGCGGCCTCTTCGGCGCGGGGGCTTCTTCGTCGGCGTCGGCACCAGGGGCGGCGCGTCGGCGGTCGCGGTGGCCATCAGGCAACCGCCTCTTCGTCGACCGTCTCGACGCCCGCGTCTATGTCCTGATCCGCGTCCAGGCCGAAGGTGTGGGCCGGGTTCCAGTGCAGGACGACCTCCGCACCCGGGGCCAGCCTGGCGTCGCGGTCGATGTTCTGGACGTACACCTCGAACTCGGGGCAGACGGGGCTGTCGATGACGTACTGCGTGGAGACGCCGATGAAACTGGTGGCGGCGATCTTCCCGGTGATGCGGTTGCGGCCGGCCGGGATGTCACCGGCGTCGTCCGCGTGCGTCAGGGAGATCTTCTCGGGGCGGACCCCGACCAGCACCTTGCCGCCGGTCCTGGTCGGCGCGGAACATCGGGCCTCGGGGAGCAGGAGTTTGCCGCCGCCCGCCTTGAGGACGATCTCGTCACCGCTCTTGGCGTCCACCTCGGCCTCGATGAGGTTGGAGGTGCCGAGGAAGTTCGCGACGAAGGTGGTCTGCGGGTTCTCGTAGAGATCGGCGGGCGACCCGAGCTGCTCGACCCGGCCCGCGTTCATCACAGCGACCGTGTCGGCCATCGTCATGGCCTCCTCCTGGTCGTGCGTGACATGGACGAACGTGATGCCGACCTCGGTCTGGATGCGCTTCAGCTCCAGCTGCATCTGGCGGCGCAGCTTGAGGTCGAGGGCGCCGAGCGGTTCGTCGAGGAGCAGCACCCTGGGGGTGTTGATCAGCGCGCGGGCCACGGCGACCCGCTGCTGCTGGCCGCCGGAGAGCTGGTGCGGTTTCTTGCGCGCCTGCTCGCCGAGCTGTACGAGCTCCAGCATGTCCTCGACCTGCTTCTTCACCGACTTGACGCCGCGCCGGCGCAGACCGAAGGCGACGTTCTCGAAGATGTCGAGGTGCGGGAAGAGGGCGTACGACTGGAAGACGGTGTTCACCGGCCGCTTGTACGGCGGCAGGTTCGTGACCTCCTGGTCGCCCAGGAAGACGGTCCCGGAGGAAGGTTCCTCCAGGCCGGCGATCATCCGCAGGGTGGTGGTCTTGCCGCAGCCGGAGGCACCGAGCAGCGCGAAGAAGGAGCCCTGGGGGACGGTGAGGTCGAGGGGGTGTACGGCGGTGAAGGAGCCGTAGGTCTTGCTGATCCCGGAGAGACGGACGTCGCCGCCGTGGTCTGCTGTGCTGGTGCTGGTCATGGTGTGGTCCTTGGGGAGTCGGAGGGGTTTCGCACCGCTGGGGGCAGGAGTGGCTACGCCCCTGTCAACTTCGCGAACTTCTCCTCGTACGCCGTCTCTTCCTTCTGGCTCAGCAACCGGAAGGCGTGGGACTTCGCGGCCATCGCCGCGTCGGGAATGATCAGCGGGTTGTCCGCCGCGTCCTTGTCGATCTTCGCGAGGTAGGGCTTCACTCCGTCGACGGGACACACGTAGTTGATGTACGCGGCCAGTTCGGCGGCCGGCTGGGGCTCGTAGTAGTAGTCCATGAGCCGCTCGGCGTTCGTCTTGTGGCGCGCCCTGTTGGGGATCAGCATGTTGTCGCTCGACGTGATGTAGCCGCTGTCCGGGATGATGAAGTCGATGTCCGGGCTGTCCGCCTTGAGCTGGACCACGTCACCCGCCCAGGCGATACAGGCCGCGAAGTCGCCCGAGGTCAGGTCGGCCGTGTAGTCGTTGCCGGAGAAGCGGCGGATCTGGCCCTTGTCGACGGCCTTCTGGAGCCGGGCCACGACCGCGTCGTAGTCGTCGTCGGTGAACTTCGCCGGGTCCTTGCCCATGTCGAGCAGGGTCATACCGATGCTGTCGCGCATCTCGGAGAGGAACCCGACACGCCCCTTCAGCTTGGGGTTGTCGAGCATGTCGGAGACCGACTTCACCTCGACGCCGTCCAGCGCCTTCTTGTTGTAGGCGATGACGGTCGAGATGCCCTGCCAGGGGTAGGAGTAGGCGCGGCCCGGGTCCCAGTCGGGGCTGCGGAACTGCTGTGACAGGTTCGCGAAGGCGTGCGGGAGGTTCGAGGCGTCCAGCTTCTGGACCCAGCCGAGCCTGATCAGCCGGCCGGCCAGCCAGTCGGTGAGGACGATGATGTCCCGGCCGGTGTCCTGGCCCGCCGCGAGCTGCGGTTTGATCTTGCCGAAGAACTCGACGTTGTCGTTGATGTCCTCGGTGTACTTGACCTTGATGCCGGTCCGCTCGGTGAACGCGTCGAGCGTGGGGTGGTGCTTTTCGCTCTCGTCGACGTCCATGTACTCGGTCCAGTTGGAGAAGTTGACGGTCTTCTCCTTGGCCGAGTGGTCGTCCGCGGAGACGCCTCCCGCGGTCTGGCCGGCCGCGGGGATGCCGCAGCCGGTCAGCGCACCGAGGCCGCCGGCCACCAGGGCGCCGCCCGCGGAGGCTCGCAGCAGGGACCGGCGGGTCAGGGCGGCCCTGCCGTTGCGGAAGCTGCGCCGCATGGCGGCCACCTGGGCAGGGGAAAGGCGGTCGGGCTCGTACTGCTCCATGCGCGTGATGCCCTTTCGGGAGGGTGATTCGGCCGCTGGTCGGTCGGCCTGTGTCCTGTCAGCGGTCCCCGAAGATCGTGCGGTGCCAGTCCTTGCGGGCAATCGCGGTGTTGTCGAACATGACGTGCTTGATCTGTGTGTACTCCTCGAACGAGTACGTGGACATGTCCTTGCCGAAGCCGGACGCCTTGTACCCGCCGTGGGGCATCTCGCTGATGATCGGAATGTGGTCGTTGACCCACACGCAGCCCGCCTTGATCTCGCGGGTGGCGCGGTTCGCCCGGTAGACGTCCCGGCTCCAGACGGAGGCGGCCAGCCCGTAGGGCGTGTCGTTGGCGAGCCGGATGCCCTCGTCGTCGGTGTCGAAGGGCAGGACGACGAGCACCGGCCCGAAGATCTCGGACTGGACGATCTCGCTGTCCTGGGCGGCGTCGGCGATCAGTGTGGGCCGGTAGTAGGCGCCGCTCTTCAGCTCCCCCTCGGGAACCTCGCCGCCTGCCACCACGCGCGCGTAGGCACGCGCCCGCTCGACGAAACCGGCGACCCGGTCGCGCTGCGCGTGCGAGATGAGCGGCCCGAGATCGGTGCCCGCGGCGAACGGATCACCGAGCCGGACGGTGTCCATGAGGGCGGCCGTTCTCGCGACGAACTCCTCGTACAGCGGCCGTTGCACGTACGCGCGCGTGGCGGCCGTGCAGTCCTGCCCGGTGTTGATGAGCGAGCCCGCGACAGCCCCGTTGACGGCGGCGTCGAGATCGGCGTCGTCGAAGACGACGAAGGGTGCCTTGCCGCCCAGTTCCAGATGGAGCCGCTTGACGGTGGCGGTGGCGACCTCGGCGACACGCTTGCCGACCGCGGTGGACCCGGTGAAGGACGTCATGACGACATCGGGATGCCCGACGAGGTACTCACCGGCTTCTTTGCCGGTCCCGGTGACGACATTGATCACCCCGTCCGGAATGCCGGCCGCGGTGGCCGCCTCGGCGAAGAGGAGCGAGGTCAGCGGGGTCAGCTCGGCGGGCTTGAGCACGATCGTGTTGCCGGCCGCGATCGCCGGGAGGATCTTCCAGGCGGCCATCTGGAGGGGATAGTTCCAGGGCGCGATGGACCCGACGACACCGATGGGCTCCCGGCGGACGTACGAGGTGTGGTCACCGGAGTACTCCCCGGCCGACTGTCCCTGGAGGTGCCGCGCGGCGCCGGCGAAGAACGCGGTGTTGTCGATGGTCCCCGGCACGTCGAACTCGCGGGTCAGCTTGAGCGGTTTGCCGCACTGGAGGGACTCGGCGCGCGCGAACTCCTCGGCGCGCTCGGCGACGACCGCGGCGAAGCGGTGCAGCGCGTCGGAACGCTCGCCCGGGGTGGCCCCGGCCCAGCCGGGGAAGGCCGCGCGTGCGGCGGCGACGGCGGCGTCCACGTCGTCGTGACCGGCCAGCTCGTACGTGTAGACCGCGTCGCCGGTGGCTGGATCGACGACCGCGTGCGTACGGCCCGAGGTGCCGCGTGTCAGACGGCCCGCGATGTACTGCGCGCCGGCCGCGAGCCGCTCCTGTGCCGGGAAGCGATGGCCCGGAATGTGCATGTCGCTCTCCTCCGTCGCCCGCCCCGTGCTGCGGGGGTCAACGTAGCTCCAGGTCGATTTGAGTGCCGATCCTGACAGAGTAAATGTCCTCCAACAAGTGATTCCGTTGTTTCCTTTTGGTTACGCGACGGAATCTGTCGACGAGGTGTCCAGCGGGATGGGAAATGGAGGGACGCGATGTCAGTGGTGGCTGCAAGACTCGCGTGCATGGGGAAACTCGCTGCGAACACCGCCAAAGACGCGAACACCGCCAACCCGGAGCAGTCCGGGCAGATCGATTCATTGGAGGACCTGACCAGGGAAGTCCGTGCGGGGGCCCGGGTCAAGTACCTGCACTTCTGGGGACACCGCCCCCGCCCGGACGGCCGCGTGGGGGCGAGCTGTCTCAGCCAGTGGTGGCCGGCCGCGTTTTCGGTCGACGGGGTGGATTACGCGACGGCCGAGCACTGGATGATGGCCGCCAAGGCCCGCCTGTTCGAGGACGCGGAGGCGGAGCAACGGGCGATCTCGGCACCGAACCCGGCACTGGCGAAGAAGGCCGGCCGGCTCGTGCGCGGCTTCGACGAGGCCGTGTGGAAGCGCGAGCGGTTCGAGATCGTGGTCGAGGGAAGCGTCCACAAGTTCGCCGCCCACAGTGACCTGCAAGGCTTTCTGCTGGGCACGGGCGAGCGTGTACTGGTCGAGGCGAGCCCGGTCGACCGCGTGTGGGGCATCGGCCTCGCCGCGGACGACGAGGCGGCGATGGACCCCGAGCGGTGGCGAGGGCCGAACCTGCTCGGGTTCGCACTGATGGCGGCACGGAAACGGTTGCGGGGCTAGGGCTGGGCCGGCGCCTGTCCCGGGGCCCACGCCACCGACACGGGGTGCGGATTTCGCACCGGCCGCCCTTCCCTGCCGCTCGGCTCCGCCTGCTCGACCCGGCCCGTTCGACCCACTCACTGGGCCTGCTCGCTAGACCTGCTGGGACAGAGAGGTCGAGTAACCGCCGTCGAAGTCGTTCGCGGACCCCTCTTCGTTGAACGCGATGACGAGGACGCCGACCGTCACGGCGAGGACGATGGCGACGCCACCGCAGATGATCCCGGCCAGCGCCTGGCCCCCGTTGGTCGCCTGGCCCCGGCGGGCCCTGCCACGGGCGATCAGGCCGAACACCACGGCGAGGATGCCCAGGATGATCGCCAGCGGCCAGAGGCAGAAGAAGACAGCCGAGACGATGCCGACCACCAGCGAGGCCGTACCCATGCCGTTCATCGGCTGGGGCGCCATGGGGGCCCAGCCGTAGCCGGTGCCGCCGTACATCGGGGGCACGGACTGCGCGGGACCGGGAACGACGTAGCCGGACTGCTGCGGGTAGCCGTAGTCCTGCCGTTCGGACGGATAGGCCGGGTAGGACGGGTAGCCGTACGGGGCCTGTCCGGGGCCGTCGGGTGCTATGGGCGGCGGAGGGACCGGCTCGCCCGGCGCGGCGGGCTGGGCGTAGGAGGCGTGCGGGGTGGGCGGCGCGAACGGGTTGTCCTGCGGGGTCCCGGCCGCGGAAGCGCCGGGGGGCGCGAACGGGTTGGCCCAGGGCTGGGAGGCCTGGGGTACGGGCGGGCCGGTGTGGGCGCCCGGCGGGGGCGTGGTGGCCGCGGGCGTCGAGGTGACCGTGGGGTGGTGGTGGACGCCGGGGGGTGGCGGGGTGGTGTCGCCGTTGTTCCAGAACACCGTGCTGCCGGGGCCCTCAGGGGCCGGACCCGAGCGAGGGACCTCCGCTGTCGGCGGTGCCCAGGGATTGAACTCGGCGTCGGAAACGGTCGTGCCGCCGGTGGCGGATCCGGCCGGAGGCTTGTCCAGCGGGACCCGCGCGGGGGTGCCGCTCGCGGGGCTTTCGCTGACGGTTTCCCCGGTCGCCGCGCCCTCGGAACTCGCCCCCTCCGCGGGGATGTTCTCCGGTGGGTGCGGTGGCTGCGCGGCGTCGGTCATGCGTGGGGTCCCCTCGTTCGTGCGTTCCGTCATGCTACGGCCCGCGATCACAGGCCGAGGGGGCACCTCCGCCCTGCCCGCCCCGCCCTGGGACGGAATCCACAGGCGTCTCCTCGCGAGCCCGGCCTACGATGATCCCCGAGTCATCGATCAGCCGATCACCCGCGTCCCGCCGACCTTCGCACGATCCGGGGCGCCGTTCCCGGGGAGGAACCCTTGAGCGACCACCACCAGCCTGCCCCAGCCGCAGCCAACGACCCGCACGCCTTCATCGCCGGGCTGCCCAAGGCCGAACTGCACGTCCACCACGTCGGCTCCGCCTCCCCCCGGATCGTCTCGCAGCTGGCCGCCCGCCACCCCGACTCCGAGGTGCCCACCGATCCCGAGGCACTGGCGGACTTCTTCACGTTCACGGACTTCGCCCACTTCATCAAGGTGTACCTGTCCGTCGTGGACCTCGTCCGCACGCCCGAGGACGTACGGCTGCTGACGTACGAGATCGCCCGGGACATGGCCCGGCAGCAGGTCCGGTACGCCGAGCTGACCATCACCCCGTTCTCCTCGACCCGCCGCGGCATCGACGCGCGCGCCTTCATGGACGCGATCGAGGACGCCCGGAAGTCGGCCGAGGCCGAGTTCGGGACCGTACTGCGCTGGTGCTTCGACATCCCCGGCGAGGCCGGACTCGAAGCGGCCGAGGAGACCGTGCGGCTCGCCACCGACGACCGGCTGCGCCCGGAAGGGCTGGTCTCGTTCGGGCTCGGCGGGCCCGAGATCGGCGTACCCAGGCCGCAGTTCAAGCCGTACTTCGACCGGGCGATCGCCGCCGGACTGCGGTCGGTGCCGCACGCCGGCGAGACCACCGGTCCCGAGACGGTCTGGGACGCGCTGAACCACCTGCGCGCGGAACGCATCGGGCACGGCACGAGTTCCGCGCGGGACCCCGAACTGCTCGCGCACCTCGCCGAGCAGCGGATCGCCCTGGAGGTCTGCCCGACCTCCAACATCGCCACGCGCGCGGTCCGTACGCTCGACGAGCACCCCATCAAGGAGTTCGTGCGGGCCGGCGTCCTCGTCACGATCAACTCCGACGACCCGCCGATGTTCGGCACCGACCTCAACAGCGAGTACGCGGTCGCCGCCCGGCTGCTCGACCTCGACGAGTGGGGTCTCGCCGACCTCGCCAAGAACGCCGTCGAGGCCTCCTTCCTCGACCCGGCGGGCAAGGCCGCGCTGGCCGACGAGATCGACACCTACACCTCGGCATGGCTCGCCCCCTGAGAAACACCACCGGCCCCGCCCACGCACAATGGGCCCATGCAGAACGTGACCGCCGTGGCCCACCGCGGCGACCCCTACCGCGTCCGTGAGAACACGGCCGACTCGCTGCGTTCCGCGCTCGACCGGGGCGCGGACGCGGTCGAGATCGACGTACGGCTCACCCGGGACGGCGTGCCCGTGCTGCTGCACGACGCGACGCTGAAGCGGCTGTGGGAGCGGGACCGGCCACTGGCCGTACTGTCGGCGGCCGAGGTGCGCGGGCTGACGGACGACGGGGTGCCGACGCTCGCGGAGGCGCTGGCCGTGACCGAGGGCAGCCGGGTGATGATCGACCTGCCGGGCTCGCCGGATGCGCGGGCGGTCCGGCGGGTGACGGACGTGGTCCGGGAGTGCGCGGCGGCAGAACGCGTGTACTACTGCGCGGACGCCCCGGCGATGCTCGCGGTGCGCGCGGCCGCCCCGTCCGCCGAGATCGCCCTGACCTGGAAGAGCGTCGCGCCGCCCCGCCCCGCCCTGCTCGCGGCGGTACGCCCGCGCTGGCTCAACTACCGCTTCCCCCTGGTCGACCGACGGCTCGTGGCACGGGTACACCGGGACGGTCACCTGCTGTCGGTGTGGACTCCGGACACCCGCCGTTCCATCCGGCGGCTGCTGGACGCCGGCGTCGACTCGATCACCACCAACCGGATCGACACGTTGTGCGCGCTGCGCAAGGGGTGACGCGGCTCGGCTGCTGATCGCTCCTTACACGCGGGACTTCTGGGCCACGGTCGCCGGGTCCGCCGGGGTCTCCCGGGTGACGTACTGCGGGACGGGGGAGTCGTCCTTGCCGGTGTCTCGGACCAGGCCGTAGCGGATGGCGCCCTCGGGAGGCCCACTGGTGATGTCGGCCTCCGCGTTGTCCCAGGTGGTCGGGAAGACGTTCAGGCCGTAGTCGGCGCCCCGCTCGTTCACGGTGAGGGTGACGCTGCCCTCGACGTAGAAGTACTCGTTCTGCCACATCTGCTGGGTGCCGGCCGGCGGGACGGCGTAGCCGGTGGCCGAGTTGCCCATGCCGGTGGCGGAACTGTCGGTGCTGCTGACCCGGTCGTCCATACGGCGGCCACCGCCCGAGGCCACGTGGAAGAGCCTGCCCTTCAGGCCGGTCCAGGCCGGCATGACCAGGCTGCCGGCCCGGTACTGCGGCGAGATCTGCCAGCGGACGAGGACATAGCCCTGGCCGGTGAGCGTCACGCTGTCCCCGCGGTGGTTCATGGTGGCGTGCGCGCCGCCGGTGCTGGTGATCCCGGCCTCGGGCCGGTGCGGGAGGGCGGCGGGCCGCGCGTTCGGGTCGGGCGCCGTGTCGACGGCGTCGACGACCGTGCCGTACGGGTCGGACTTCGTCGGCGCCGCCGACGGGCTGGGAGAGGGGGCGGCCGGGGGCGAAGGGGAGGGAGAGAGGGACGCCGACGGGGACCGGGGCGGGGAGGTGACGGGCGCCCGGGGCTGGGGGCGGGCCGTGGGGGCAGCGACGGCCGGTGGCGGGTCCTTGGCGGGGTACGTCATGACGTACGCGCCGCCCGCGACGATCGTCGCCCCGGCGCTCAGGGCGACGGCCGGCTTGGTCAGGGCGCCGAGCATCTTGCCCGCCCAGCCGACGGAGGCGCCGGTGGTGGCGGCGACGGCCGTCTTGCCGCCGAAGGCCAGCGACAGGGTGAAGCCGACGGGCAGCGGGACGAGCGCGATGCCGACGAGGAGCCGCTCCGCCGGTACGACGACCGCCTCCCCGGGGCTCGCGCAGTACGCGCACCCCCTGATGTGCCGGGCCAGCCGCTTGCGCCACACGGAGTCCGGGTCGCCGTCCCAGCGGGCGGTCAGTTCCCGCAGGCCGGGGCAGGCATCGTCGAGGGCACGGACGATTCCGCGCGAGGCCTCCAGGCGCTCCTTCATCCGCTGGACGCGTACGGCGGCGTGCTGCCGGCTGATGCCCACGGCAGCCGCCAGCTCCCGCCGGGTGAGTTCGCCCGCGACCTCCAGCCACCACAGGGACAGCAACTGCCGGTCCTCGTCGTCGAGCCAGCGCACCGCCTCCGCGACCTCGCGCCGCTGCCCCTCCAACTGGAGCCTCAGCACGGTGAGTTCGGCGAAGTCGGCGGCTCGGTCGGCCGTCTCGTCACGCAGGGCGTCGGTGGTACGGCGGCGGGCGCGGTCCCGGATCTGCCGCATCGCGATCGCGACGAGCCACGACCGGAAGCTGTCCGGGTCACGCAGCGAGCCGAGGTTGTCGACGGCCCGCAGCATGGTCTCCTGCACGACGTCGTCCACGTCCGCGTGACCGTTCAGGGCCCGGCCGACGATGTTGTAGACCAACGGCAGCCAGCCCGCGACCAGATCGTCCAGCGCCCGCCGGTCACCGGCCTGCGCCGCAGCGATGGTGGAACTCCACTGGCGCCCGTCCACAAAAGCCCTTTCTCGTACGTGTGTGCACCTTACGTCGCCCTGTTGCACACCGGTTCGCCGCCAGGTCGCCCGAGGAGACGGTTCGGAGGCACCGCCGATAACAGTTTTTTCCTCTGCCCAAGGCCGCCCGCGACACGGTCCCTAGGTGCGATCCCCGACAAGATCCGGATGCGGTACGCCCGTTGCCCTCACGCCGGGACCAGGGTCGGCGTCCTCCTCGGCGACGATCCACGTCAGCTCGTAAAGATCAAGGATGTGAGCATCAACACCAGCCGCCACCCGCAGGAGAAGCCGATGCGCACACGTACCGCCGCCCGCGCCACAGCCCTCGCGACCGTCCTTACGCTCACCCTCGCCCTGCCGGCCGGCGCCCTTGCCGCTCCCCCGTCGGCTGCCTCCGGCCCGGCGACCGCGAGGGGCACGGCACCGAACGCCGAGGCACTGCGGGCCGCGCTCGCCGGTTTACCGGACGCGGAGGCGACGGCGGCTCTCGTACGGGTCGGAGGCACCGACGGTCTCTGGCGCGGCAGCGCGGGTGTGCACGACCTGGTGAGCGGGCGGGCGGCGGACCCGGACGCGCGTTTCCGCGCCGGTTCGACGACGAAGGCGGTCACGGCGGCGGTCGTGCTCCAACTCGCGGCGGAGGGCAAGGTGGACCTCGGCCGACCGGCCCGGCACTACCTTCCGGACCTGATCCCCAGCACGTACGGGCAGGTGACCGTGCGCCAACTCCTGAACCACACCAGCGGCATCCCGGCTGCCGACGGCGTCGGAACGACCTTCGAGGAGTGGTACACGCACCGCTTCGACCTCCACTCTCCTCGCGAGACGGTCGCCGACGCCACCGCCAAGAAGCCCGAGTTCGCGCCGGGCACCGCCCAGCACTACCTCAACATCAACTACACCGTGCTCGGGCTGCTGATCGAGCGGACCACCGGCCACTCCTACGAGCGGGAGACGGTTCGCCGGATCTTCGCCCCGCTGGGAATGCGGAACACGTACTTTCCCGGCAGCGATCCGGACATCCGGGGGCCGCACAACCACGGCTACCAGGCCGTGACGCGCGCGGACGGCACGACGGAGTTCCGTGACGTCACGGTGTGGGGCACCACGGACGGCTGGGCGGCGGGCGCCATGATCTCCACGACGGCCGACCTGGAACGATTCCTGACCGCCCTGTTCCGCGGGCGGGTCGTGCCGCAGCCGCAGTTGGAGGAGATGTTCACGCTCCCGGCCGGCGTGCCCGGTGCCACGATGAGCGCGGGTCTCCAGCGGTATGTCGCCCCCGACGGCACAGAGGTGTGGCTGAAGTCGGGCGGCCGATGGGGCTACAACTCGGTCATCGCGGCCACCCGCGACCTGTCCCGCACCCTCGTCTACAGCGTCAACTCGACCGACGCGAAGGGCCAGGGCATGAATCCCGTCGCCGCACGCATCGCGCAGGCGGCCTTCATGCGGTGACCTGGGCCATGGCTGGAGGTGCCGCCGTCAGCGCCTCCAGCCGCTTGATCCGCTTCCGTACGACGTAGAGCGGGGTCACCCCGAACACCCCGAACGACATGTCGATCACCGTCCACCAGAAGGGAATCCCGCGGATCGGCCCGCAGATCAGCGCGAGCGGGATGATCCCGGCGCAGGCGATCATCCCGAACTCGACGACCCAGATGTTGCGTACGGGGTCGCGGTAGGGCCCGTAGAAGGCGACCGCGATCACGAGGTGGGCGAAGGCGAGCCAGTCCGTGCCGTAGAGGACGAAGGGATAGCGCTCGTCGGTGGCGTCGAGGCCGGCCCGCACCCGCTCGACCCAGTCCATCAGCCCGGGCAGGTGCTCGGGCACGGACAGAGCCCTCAACAGGCTCTCGGTCCAGCGCAGTTCGTGCACGAGGGGGAATGCGGTGGCGCCACTGAGCACCAGGCACACGACGAAGAGGGCCAACCAGGCACGGATGCCCTTGAGCAGGGCGGCTCTGTCACTCATGGAGGCAGCATACGCTTGAATTGAACACGTTCAAAACATCAGAAACCCTTGGTCACAGCCCCACGATCGCGTTCCACCTCTTGGCGAACCCCACCCGCTCCTTCCCGGTGATGTCCCGGGCGATGGCGAGCCGTCTGCGCATGGCGGTGTCGGGGAAGATCAGCGGGTCCTCGGCGAGGGCCGCGGTCTCCTCGTCCTTGGCGGACGCCAGGACGTCCTGCGCGGCCGGTACCGGGCAGACGTAGTTGACCCACGCGGCCAGTTCGGCGGCGACCTCGGGCTGGTAGTAGTAGTCGACGAGCGCTTCCGCGTTCGCCTTGTGCCGGGCGAGGTTCGGGATCATCAGCGACTCCGCCCACAGTTCGGCGCCCTCCTCCGGGACGACGAAGCGGATGTCCGGGTCGTCCGCCTGGAGCTGGATCACGTCACCCGAGTAGGCCTGGCAGGCGAGTACGTCACCGCTCGCGAGATCCTTGATGTAGTCGTTGCCGGTGAAACGGCGGATGTGCCCGCTGCGCACCCGCGCGGCGACCTGCTCGCAGACCAGCTCGAAGTCGTCCGCCGTCCACCGGGTGACGTCGACCCCGTTGCCCTGCATGAGCAGCGCGAACGCCTCGTCCAGCCCGGAGAGAAGGGTGACGCGGCCTTTGAGGTCGTCCGCCCACAGGTCGGAGACATGCCGGATCTCCCGGCCGACCCCGCGTCGGTTGTACGCGATACCGGTGATCCCCGACTGCCACGGCACCGCGAACCGGCGGCCGGGGTCGAAGGCGGGTGAACGGAGCTGCGGGTCAAGGTACCTGGCGACGTTCGGCTGCCGGGCACGGTCCATCTCCTGGACCCAGCCCAGCCGGACGAACCGCGCGCACATCCAGTCGCTGACGACGACGAGATCGCGGCCGGTCCGCTGGTGGTTCATCAGCGCCGGGCTGATCTTCCCGAAGAACTCGTCGTTGTCGTTGATCTCCTCGACGTAGTCGACGGCTATGCCCGTGCGCTTCTCGAACCCGTCCAGCGTGGGCCGCCGCGTCGTGTCCTCGTCGTCGGTGTCGATGTAGAGGGGCCAGTTCGCCCAGGTCAGCCGCTTGTCCCGGGCAGAGAGATCGACCCCGGCCCGCTCCCCCGGGGCCACATAGGCGGCGGGCACCCCGCATCCGGTGAGCGCCGCACCCCCGCCGACCGCTCCCAACGCGCGCAGCAGGGACCGACGGTCGAGAGCCGTGGAGACGCGTGACACTGGCATCCGGGCAGCATGCCCGCCGTACGCGGGCCCGGGCAATCGACGCCGTGTCGAGCAGTACGGCGCCGACGCGACATCCTGTCGACGACAGGCGAGCCGGCCGAACCACCGCAGCCGCGCGGCCCCGGACGGAGAACTCCCGCCCGGGGCCGCGCGCGCCACCGACAGCCCTCAAGCCACTCTCAGCCGCCGAGCGACGTCATCACATGCTTGATCCGCGTGTAGTCGTCGAACCCGTACCCCGAGAGGTCCTTGCCGTAGCCGGACTTCTTGAAGCCGCCGTGGGGCATCTCCGCGACCAGCGGGATGTGGGCGTTGATCCACACGCAGCCGAAGTCCAGGGCCTTCGACATCCGCATCGCGCGCGAGTGGTCCTTCGTCCAGACGGACGACGCGAGGGCGTAGTCCACGCCGTTGGCCCACTCCACGGCCTGCGCCTCGTCCGTGAAGGACTGGACGGTGATGACCGGGCCGAAGACCTCGTTCTGGATGATCTCGTCGTCCTGCTTCAGCCCCGACACGACGGTCGCGGCGTAGAAGTAGCCCTTCTCTCCGACCCGGTGACCGCCCGCCTCGACCTTGGCGTGGGCGGGCAGCCGCTCGATGAAGCCGGAGACCTGCTTCAGCTGGTTCGGGTTGTTGAGCGGCCCGTACAGCACGTCCTCGTCGTCCGGCTGCCCGGTCTTCGTCTCGGCGGCGGCCTTGGCGAGCGCCGCGACGAACTCGTCGTGGATGGACTCCTGGACGAGGACGCGCGTGGCCGCCGTACAGTCCTGGCCCGCGTTGAAGAAGCCCGCGACCGAGATGTCCTCGACGGCCTTGGCGATGGCCGCACTGTCGAGGTCCTCGAAGACGACGACCGGCGCCTTGCCGCCCAGCTCCAGGTGGACACGCTTGAGGTCCTTCGCCGCGGACTCGGCGACCTGCATACCGGCTCGCACCGAACCGGTGATCGACGCCATCGCCGGAGTCGGGTGCTCGACCATGAGCCGGCCGGTGTCACGGTCCCCCGTGATGACGTTGAAGACGCCCGTGGGCAGGATCGAACCGATGATCTCCGCCATCAGGACCGTGGACGCGGGCGTCGTGTCCGACGGCTTGAGCACCACGGTGTTGCCGGCGGCGATCGCCGGGGCGAACTTCCAGACGGCCATCATCATCGGGTAGTTCCAGGGCGCGACCTGCGCGCAGACACCGATCGGCTCGCGCCGGACGATCGACGTCATCCCGTCCATGTACTCACCGGCGCTGCGCCCCTCCAGCATCCGGGCCGCACCCGCGAAGAAGCGGATCTGGTCCACCATCGGCGGGATCTCCTCGGACCGGGTGAGCCCGATCGGCTTGCCGGTGTTCTCCACCTCGGCCGCGATGAGTTCCTCGGCGCGCTCCTCGAACGCGTCCGCGATCTTCAGGAGGTGCCTCTGCCGCTCGGCCGGGGTCCTGTCGCGCCAGGCGGGGAAGGCGGCGGCCGCGGCGGCCATGGCGTCGTCGACGTCCGGCTGCCCGGACAGCGGCGCGGTCGCGTACGCCTCGCCCGTCACGGGGTTGACCACCTCGGTGGTCCGCCCGTCGGCGGCGTCCCGGAACTCACCATCGATGTAGTTGCGCAGACGACGCAGCTCGGTGCTCACTGCCGGCCCTCCAGATTCGGTGTCGGTTGACTCAGGTGACTGAGGTGTCGATCGACTCGGTGTCCATTGACTGAGACACCCACCCTATTCCGCAGTCCGACGTTTTCAACACCCCCGATCCCCCTCAAGCTGCGAAATCCGCAAGACAGGCGTCCATGAACAACGAATTTCATCGATCGAGCCTTGCGAAACCGTCGACTCCTCGTGCACAGTGAGCGCGTGGCAAGTCGAAGCGCAGAGCACAGGGACTCCCGCGAGTCCAGGAACGGCACTCCCCAGCTGGACGCCGTCTCCCTCGCCATCATCGAACAGCTCCAGGAGGACGGCCGCCGGCCCTACGCGGCGATCGGCAAGGCGGTGGGCCTCTCCGAGGCGGCCGTCCGCCAGCGCGTCCAGAAGCTGCTCGACCAGGGCGTGATGCAGATCGTCGCCGTCACGGACCCGCTCACCGTGGGTTTCCGCAGACAGGCGATGGTCGGCGTCAACGTCGACGGCGACCTGGACCCCGTGGCCGACGGGCTGAGCGCCATGCAAGAAGTCGAGTACGTGGTGATGACCGCGGGCTCCTTCGACATCCTCGCCGAGATCGTCTGCGAGGACGACGACCACCTGCTGGACGTCATCAACAAACGCATACGGGCCCTGCCCGGCGTGCGCTCCACCGAAAGCTTCGTCTACCTCAAGCTCAAGAAGCAGACCTACATGTGGGGAACCCGATAACCGTGACGACCACCGACAGCCCCAGCTCCAGCCCCAAGGACCTCAGCCGCACCGCGTACGACCACCTGTGGATGCACTTCACCCGCATGTCCTCGTACGAGAACGCGCCCGTCCCGACGATCGTCCGGGGTGAGGGCACCTACATCTACGACGACAAGGGCCGGCGCTACCTCGACGGTCTGGCGGGGCTGTTCGTGGTCCAGGCCGGTCACGGCCGCGTCGAGCTCGCCGAGGCCGCCTTCAAGCAGGCGCAGGAGCTGGCGTTCTTCCCGGTGTGGTCGTACGCCCACCCGAAGGCGGTGGAGCTGGCGGAACGTCTGGCGAACTACGCGCCCGGTGACCTCAACAAGGTCTTCTTCACCACCGGCGGCGGCGAGGCCGTCGAGACCGCCTGGAAGCTCGCCAAGCAGTACTTCAAGCTGGTTGGCAAGCCCACCAAGTACAAGGTCATCTCACGCGCGGTCGCCTACCACGGCACCCCGCAGGGCGCCCTGTCCATCACCGGCCTGCCGGCCCTGAAGGCCCCCTTCGAGCCGCTGGTCCCGGGCGCCCACAAGGTCCCGAACACCAACATCTACCGCGCCCCGCTCTTCGGCGACGACCCGGAGGCCTACGGCCGCTGGGCCGCCGACCAGATCGAGCAGGAGATCCTCTTCGAGGGCGCGGACACGGTCGCCGCCGTCTTCCTGGAGCCGGTCCAGAACGCGGGCGGCTGCTTCCCGCCCCCGCCGGGCTACTTCCAGCGGGTCCGCGAGATCTGCGACCGCCACGACGTCCTGCTCGTCTCGGACGAGGTCATCTGCGCCTTCGGTCGCCTCGGCACGATGTTCGCCTGCGACAAGTTCGACTACGTGCCGGACATGATCACCTGCGCCAAGGGCATGACCTCGGGCTACTCCCCGATCGGCGCGTGCATCATCTCGGACCGGCTGGCCGAGCCGTTCTACAAGGGCGACAACACCTTCCTGCACGGCTACACCTTCGGCGGTCACCCGGTGTCGGCGGCGGTCGGCCTGGCCAACCTCGACCTGTTCGAGCGCGAGGGCCTCAACCAACATGTGCTGGACAACGAGGGCGCGTTCCGCTCGACCCTGGAGAAGCTGCACGACCTGCCGATCGTCGGTGACGTCCGCGGAAACGGCTTCTTCTACGGCATCGAGCTGGTCAAGGACAAGGCGACCAAGGAGTCCTTCGACGCGGAGGAGACGGAACGTATCCTCTACGGCTTCCTCTCCAAGGCCCTCTTCGAGAACGGCCTGTACTGCCGTGCCGACGACCGCGGCGACCCGGTCGTCCAGCTCGCCCCGCCGCTGATCTCGACCCAGGAGACGTTCGACGAGATCGAGCAGATCCTGCGCGCGACCCTGACGGAGGCGTGGACGAAGCTGTAGCCTCCGGCGGCTGCGCGGTTCAGCCGCTCGTCACGGCCCGGTGTTGCACCCATACAAGTGAGAAGGGTGCACCCCGGGCCGCGTGCTGTCCGGGGTGCACGCCCAGGATCTTTAGCGTGCCTGGTAACCGATCGGCCCTGCTCTCGTTCCCCCGCACGGGGGACTGCAAGGCACAACGGACCAGAACGAGGTGTACGCGATGGTGGCCCCGCCGGACAACGACGTGCTCTGGGCACGCGCCCTGCACTTCCAGCACAACGACGGCTCGCCCGCGCTGAGCGGCGTCTCGCTCGGTGTCCGGGAGGGCGAGATCCTCGCCGTCAGCGGCCCGCGCGGCAGCGGCAAGACGACCTTGCTGCGCTGCCTCTCGGGCCTGGTACGTCCACTGCGCGGCGAGGTCTGGTTCAACAGCGTGCCCGTGCACACGATGGGCCCGCTCGCCCGTGAACGGCTGCGCCGCGACCGGTTCGGCTGGATCGACCCGGCGCCCGTCCTCGTACCGGAACTGAACGTCTGGGAGAACGCGGCCCTGCCCCTCATGCTGCGCGGCACCAGCCGCCGGCGCGCCAAGACGGCGGCCCTGGAGTGGCTGGAGCGCCTGGACATCGGCGGCCTGGCCCGCAAACGCCCGTACGAACTGCGTCAGTCCGAACGTCAGCGCGTCTCGATCGCACGGGCACTGGCCCCGGCGCCCACGGTCCTCTTCGCGGACGAACCGACGGCACCCCTCTACCGGGCGGACCGGGCCCAGGTACTGCGGACGCTGACGACAGCGGCCCGCTCGCACGGCATCACGGTGGTCCTCGCAACGCATGACGCGGACACGGCGGCGCTGGCGGACCGCACGGTCTCACTGCTCGACGGACGGCGCGTGAACACCGTCCACCTGCCCCAGGTCGCCGAGACCGGGTCCGGGACTGGGACCGGGACCGACGCGGAAGGCCGGGCCGCGTGCTCGCTCTCCGTCTAGCCCGCGGCGCCCACCCGGGCGTCCAGCTTCGCCGGCTGCTGGTCGCGGCGGCGTCGGCGGCCACGGGGTTCCTCCTCCTGGGCACCCTGGGACACGCCCTCGCCCACCAGGACACCCCCGGCGGCTCGGCCCTGCGCCTGGCCTGGTGCGTGGCTCCCCTGGCGGCCACGGTCTATTTCGCGGTGACGGTGGCCCGCACGGACCCCGGCACGAAACCGCGCCCCGGCCTGTCGGCGATCGGCCTGGGCCCGGGCCGCCTGATGGCCGTCTCGGCCACGACAACGGCCCTGTCCTGCACCCTGGGTTCGATGCTGGCCCTGCTGTTCTTCCTCCATCTGCGGGGCGACCTGACGGGCATGCCGTTCGACGGCGACGCGGCGGACTTCCTGGCCGCCGACCACCCCCTCCCCCTCCCGGCCGCCCTGACCCTGCTGACCCTGGTACCGGTGGCGGCGTCGATCGCGGCCGCCCTGGTCCTGCGGCCCCGGGACACCCGTCGCCGAACCGCGGGCGCAGGCGGCACCCCGTCAGCGCCGGGCAGCGCGTCCCAGCCCGCGGAACCAACCCCGGGCCCCTCTGAAACCCCCGTCCAGGAACCCGGCCTCCCCTCCCTCCACCTGCCTCCCCGGGATCTCCCCTGGGGCATCGCCGTGCTGGCAGCCGGCCTCGCCGTGGAGGCCTACGCCGCCCGCGCCCCCCACACCCGCCTCGCCATGCCCGGCGGAGCCACCGGCAGCCCCGCCGCCGTACTCGTCGGCTGGGCCCTCACCGCACTGGGCCTCGCCCTGGCCGGACCCGGCCTCACCCACCTCTGCGGACGCCTGCTCCAGGCCGTCCGCCCCGGCGCCCTCCGCCTCCTCGCCGGCCGCGTCCTCATGCAGGAGGCGACCCGTATCGGCCGCCCGCTGGGCGTCGTCTGCGCGGTGGCGTCGGGCGCGTACGCCATGATCGTGCTGTACGACGCCGACGACCCGTCCCTCGGCCCCCTCACCACCCTGGGCGCCCTGGTCGTGGTGGGCTGCGCCGTCGCCACGCTGCTCACGGCCGCCGCCGAGGCCCGCCGCGCCCGCGCGGACACCACCGCGGCCCTGGTCCGGCTGGGCGCACCGGCCACGACACTGCGGACCGCCGCCGGCCTCCGCGCTGCCGCCCTCCTCGCCCTGTTCGCCCCGCTGACCTTCCTGGTCGCGGAGCTGGCGGCGCTGCCGCTGACCGCCTGAACCCCGGACAGAATCCCGGATCAGAACCCCTGGGAAAGCCCGTCCGGAAACCCGTACGAACAAGTTCCGCATCCACCGATGAGTTCCGCCCGGCCTCCGGGTCTACCCCACCGAACAGCACCACACCGACGGGAGAGACCCTCATGAGCGAGTACCAGCAGATGATCTTCGTGAACCTGGCCGTCAACGATGTCGACGCCTCGAAGAAGTTCTTCACCGAGCTCGGGTACACGATCAACCCGCAGTTCACGACCGACGACTGCGCCTGTGTCGTGATCAGCGAGACCATCATCGCGATGCTGCTGAGCAAGCCGCGCTACTCCGACTTCACGAAGAAGGAGATCGCGGACTCGACGAAGACCAGCGAGGTCCTCATCTGTCTGAGCGCCGAGAGCCGCGCGAAGGTCGACGAACTGGTCGACGGTGCGCTCGCCGCCGGCGGCACCGAGCCGCGTGAGGCGCAGGACTTCGGCCAGATGTACGGCCGCGCGTTCGACGACCTCGACGGGCACACCTGGGAGGTCATGTGGATGGACCCGGCGGCCGTCCAGAGCTGACACGGACCGTGCTTACATGGGCGGGTGCAGACGAGCCCCGCCCATGCGGCCCACCACGACGACCGTGAGATCGAGACCCTCCAGGAGTTCGACGCGACCGTCTCGGCTCGCGGCACCCTCGCCGGATTCCGCGTCCAGGCCGTCGATCTGACGGACCGTACGAAGGAGTTGCTGACCAGCGACACCGCGGGCGCCGTCTTCCTCGGCTGCCCGATGCGCCCGGACGCGACGGCGAAGGTCCGCGCGGACGGCGCCCTGGTCTTCCCGCCCCTCCCGGACCTGCCCGTCAACCCGTACCGCGGCCATCTCTACGCGCCGGACGAGTTGTTCGCCGGGCTCGACAAGGGCTACGAGGGGACACCCGACGCCCTCGGGTACGCCTGGTTCCAGCGTACGAAGGCCGACGGCGACATCTTCGCCTCGATGCTGCGCTCCGTCCACGACGACGCCGTCTCCGACGCCCTCGACGAACTCCTGCGCGCGACACAGGTCGTAGGAGTGATGGGGGGTCACGCGATGGCACGCGGTACGCAGGCGTACGCCGGTGCCGCACGCCTGGGGCGCGAGCTGACCCGCGCCGGGTTCACGGTGGCGACGGGCGGCGGTCCGGGCGCGATGGAGGCGGCGAACCTCGGCGCGTACGCGGCCCCGTTCGACGACACCATGCTCGACGAGGCATGCGAACTCCTAGCCGGGGCACCCTCGTTCACGCCCTCGATCACCGACTGGGCGCGCGCCGCCTTCGAGGTCCGCGCCCGCTGGCCCGAAGGGGCCGGCTCGGTGGGCATCCCGACCTGGTTCTACGGGCACGAGCCGCCGAACGCCTTCGCCTCGCACATCGCCAAGTACTTCGCCAACGCCACCCGCGAGGACGGGCTGCTGGCCCGCTCGAACTCGGGGATCGTCTTCCTGCCGGGCGCCGCCGGGACCGTACAGGAGATCTTCGACAACGCGACCCCGAACTACTACGAGTCGCGTGGCGAGCCAACACCCATGGTGCTGGTGGACCGCGCCCACTGGACCGAGCGGCTGCCCGCCTGGCCGTTGCTCCAGTCGCTGGCGCGGGCGCGGGCGATGGAGGACAGAATCGCCCTGGTCGACCGGATTGAGGACGCTCCGGAGGCTTTGAAACGCCTCGCTGGTTAACGGGTAGGCAAAACAAATGCCTGGAGCCTGCATACACATTGACAGTTCTTATGCTGCGCTTATAAACCTGTGAGACTCCAGGGGGTGATGAGGTGATGAGGTCTCTTCGCCCCCACCACCCCCCTCAGTTGTGCACCCCGTGAAGGGCAACCGTGTCCATATCTCTCCGTACCGCGCGTTCCGTGCGCATTCTCGGTGTTGCCTCCGCCTCGGCCGCGCTCGCGCTGGGCGTCGCGGGCACCGCGTTCGCCTGCAACATCAGTGAGTTCTCCGCCGTCGCCAAGTGCGACGGCGAAAAGGGCGTCATCAGCGTCACCGACAAGGACCCGTCGGGCACCCCCGCCACGGTCACCGTCTTCCTGGGCGAAAAGCTCATCGGCACCCAGGAGGTCGTGGGCAGCCGCGAGGGCGTCACCGTCGACTTCGCGGAGGACTGGGCGCCGAACACGACGTACCGCGTTCACGTCAAGGCCGGCAAGCAGGTCGACGAGGACATCGCGTCGGGCGTGAACACTCCGGACGAGGCCTGCACGCCGGAGTCGACCCCGACTCCGACGCCGACCCCGTCCGCTTCGCAGCCGGAGGAGTCCGCCACCCCGACTCCGTCGGCTTCGGAGCCCGAGGAGTCCGCCACCCCGACTCCGTCGGCCTCCGAGAGCACCCCGGGCGCTCCTGCGAGCAGCGTTCCGACGCCTGCGGGCGGCAGCTCCAACCTCGCCGAGACCGGCGCCAGCTCGAACACCGGCGTGATCGCCGGTATCGCGGCTGCCCTGGTCGCCGTCGGCGGCGGCGCCGTCTTCTTCGGCATGCGTCGCCGTGGGACGTCCAGCAACAGCTGACGTTCGGCTCGCCGTACCCGCAGTACCGCACCCGGCTGTACGTTGTGGCCCGTCCCCGGATCAGGGGGCGGGCCACTCCGCTGTCACCGGACACCGGTCACCGGTCACGTGCCGTGCGTCACCCGAAGGTGGCCCGCGCCAGCCAGAACTCCAGCAGCTCCCGGTCCCCGAGGATCTCCAACCGCGGGCTGTCCAGCGGCAGTCGGCGGTAGAAGGCGAGCATGACGTCGGTGAGCGGGCCGCGCAGGGCCACCGTCGCCTTCTCATGGCCACGCCGCCAGACGAGGCCCTCCTCGGCGAGCTCGATCAGCCTCCCCCACCCTTCGGGCGGGGGGACCCCCATCTCGCTTCGCTCGGCGTTCAACTCCGCGGCGCTGTCCGTGGCGTGAAGATGGATGCTGCGGCCCGGCCCGCGCAGTTCGTTCGCCGGGTCGGCCGGATCGGCCCGCTGCGCGAACTCGACGATCTGCAGCCACTCGTCGATCGCGTCGGCGGCGATGTCGGCCGCGACCTCGTACGGCAGCCCGGCGGTCAGCGTCGCGTCCGCGCGGTGGACGGTGACCTCATGAGCCATCCGGCGCGCCCAGAACCCAGAGTCGTGGATCTCGGCCCACGACCACACCTTGGCGTCGGGCCCGGCCTCACGCAGGGTGCCGACCAGAAGCTCACCGGTCTCGGCGAGCCAGGCGTCCAGCGCGGCCGGGTCGCCCGTCTGCTCCGGGCCGCCGCTCAGCGGTACCTGGTCCTCCTCGACATCCGCCTCGGCCCGCGTGCGTACCAGCAGTTCCACCCAGCGCAGGGCACCCCCGGTATGCCGTACGAGCTGCTCCAGCGACCAGTCCGGGCAGGTGGGCACGGTCGCGGACAGATCGGCGCCGGAGGTCACCACCGCCCTCAACTGTCCGACCTGGTGGGCGATTTCATCGCAATAGCGATCATGTGCAAGTGTCGTCATGCCCCGCACACTATGGGTGGTCCCGTCACCCGAGCACGACAATTTCGGCCGCGTCGAAGGCCACTCCGACCTCGTCCCCCGGCTCCGGCGCCTCACGCAGCGCGCACGCGGCCTCCAGCCGGGGCGCGTCCTCGGGCTGGAGCTGTACGGCGACATGCGTACCCCGGAAGGTACGCGCGGCCACCGTGCAGCGCAGGCCCTCGGCAGCGGGCACCAGAAGCACACCGGCGGGCCGTACGAGCAGCGTGCGCACCCCCTGTCCGGTGCCCTCGGGGACCGGCGTCTTGCCCCAGGGGGTGTCCGCGACCTGCCCGCTCACCGTTGCCTCGACGACGTTGTCGAAGCCGAGGAAGCGTGCGACGAACTCGTCGGCGGGGCGCTGCCAGACCTCAAGCGGCGTACCGGACTGGGCGATTCGGCCGTCGCGCATCACGATCACACGGTCGGCGAGGGCGAAGGCCTCGCCCTGGTCGTGGGTGACGGCGAGCACCGTGGTGCCCAACCGGCCGAAGAGCTCCCGGAGTTCGACGACGAGCCGCTCGCGCAGCGAGCGGTCCAACTGGCCGAGCGGTTCGTCGAGCATCAGCAGCCGGGGGCGGGGCGCGAGAGCACGGGCGAGGGCGACACGCTGCTGCTCCCCGCCGGAGAGCGCGGCCACGGCACGTCCGGCGGCGCCCGGCAGCCCGACCAGGTCCAGCAACTCCCGTACACGCAAGCTTTGTTGCTCCTTGGACACGTGATGCATACGCAACCCGAATCCAACGTTGCCGCCAACATCCCGCTGCGGGAACAGCTGGTGGTCCTGGAACATCAGGCCCACCTCCCGCTTGTGTGCGGGCACCCCGGCGAGGTCACGGCCGTCGAGCAACACCCGCCCCGCGTCGAGGGGCTGGAGTCCGGCGACAGCCCGCAGCAGCGTCGATTTCCCGCTGCCGCTGGGTCCGAGCACGCACACGATCTCGTGCTCGGCGACATCGAGGCCGACGCCGTCGAGCACGGCCCGCGTCCCGAACCGTACGGTCGCCCCGTCGAGACTGAGCATGGTCAGAACTCCCCCGTCCGGTCGGTCCGCAGCCGCTCCAGCACGAGCAGGGCCACCGCGCACACCAGCATCAAGATCGTCGAAAGGGCCATCGCCTGGCCGTAGTTGAGGTCACCCGGGCGGCCCAGCAGGCGGGCCACAGCGACCGGCAGGGTCGGATTGTCGGGCCGGGCGATGAACACGGTCGCCCCGAACTCACCCAGCGACACGGCGAACGCGAACCCGGCCGCGACCAGCAACGCCCGCCGCACGATCGGCAGATCGACCTCGCGCCAGACCCGCCAGGGCGAGGCACCGAGCACGGCCGCCGCCTCCCGCAACCGCCCGTCCACGGCCCGCAGCACCGGCAGCATGGTCCGCACGACGAACGGCACCCCGACCAGCGCCTGCGCGAGCGGTACGAGGATCCAGCTGCCGCGCAGATCCAGCGGCGGCTCGTCGAGCGCGATGAGGAACCCGAACCCCACGGTCACCGCCGACACCCCGAGCGGCAGCATCAACAGCGCGTCGAATCCCCGTACGATCCGTCCGGCATCGCGCCGGGTGAGCGCCACGGCGGCAAGCGAGCCGACGACGACGGCGATGCCGGTGGCGGCGACGGCGTACTGGAGCGAGTTCCCGATGGCGGCGATCGGCGCCACCAGGAAGATGCCCGAGTCGTCGCGGGTGAGCGCCCTGTAGTAGCCGAGGCCGGCACCACCAGGTGTGGCGAACGATCGCTGTACGAGCACGGCCAGCGGCAGCACCAGCAGGACTGCGATGCTCACCAGCACCCCGCCGAGCAGCGCCCACTGACCCCGGCCGCGCGGCCGACGTGCGGTCGTCTCCGGCGCCACCAGCCGCAGCGCGCTCTCCCGTCGCCGTACCGTACCCGCGTGCACGGCGAGGACCGCGCCCACCGCCACGAACTGGACGATGGTCAGCACGGCGGCCGTACCGAGGTCGAAGATCTCCGAGGTCTGCCGGTAGATCTCCACTTCGAGGGTGGCGAAGGTCGGTCCGCCGAGGATCTGCACCACGCCGAACGAGGTGAAGGTGAAGAGGAAGACCATGAGCGCGGCGGCGGCGACGGCGGGTGCGAGAGCGGGCAGGGTGACCTGCCGCCAGGCCGCGAACCGCGAGGCGCCGAGCACCCGCGCCGCCTCCTCCTGGCGCGGGTCGAGCTGCGCCCAGAGCCCGCCGACGGTCCGCACTACGACGGCATAGTTGAAGAAGACGTGCGCGAGCAGGATCGCCCACACCGTCGTGTCCAGCCGTACGCCCCACAACTCGTCGAGCAGCCCTCCGCGTCCGACCAGCGCCAGGAACGCCGTACCGACGACGACGGTCGGCAGCACGAACGGCACGGTCACCACGGCCCGCAGAATCTGCTTGCCCCTGAAATCGAAGCGCGCGAAGACATACGCGCCGGGGAGCGCGATCAGCAGCGTGAGCACGGTGGAGGCGAGCGCCTGCCAGGTGGTGAACCAGAGGACGTGCCGGATGCCGGAGTCCCCCAGCACGTCCCCCACCTGCCCCAGCCGCCAGACCCCGTCGGTATGCAGGCCGCGCGCGACGATCGCGGCGACGGGATAGGCGAAGAAGAGCGCGAAGAAGGCGACAGGCAGCGCGAGCAGGGCCCCGCGCAGGACGGCACCCTTCCCACGAGCGACCGCACGGGCCGTTTCGACTACGTCGGCTACTTCGGCTACTTCGGCTACTTCGGCTACTTCGGCTACTTCGGCTACTTCAGTACGAGCGATGTCCACGACTTGACCCACTGGTCACGGTGTTCGGCGATCTTCGCGGGGTCCATGGTCTCGGGGTCCTTGGCCTGCGGCCCGAACTCCGTGAACTCGGCGGGCACCTTGGCACCCTCCCGCACGGGATACACGAACATGTTGAGCGGCATGTCCTCCTGGAAGGACTTGCCGACGAGGAAGTCGAGCAGCGCCTTGCCGCCCTCGCTGTTGCCGGCGTTGCTGAGCAGCCCGGCGTACTCGATCTGCCGGAAGCAGGTGCCGGTCGCGACGCCGGTGGGAGCGGTGGTCGGCTTCGGGTCGGCGAAGATCACCTCGGCGGGCGGCGAGGAGGCGTACGAGACGACGAGCGGCCGGTCCGCCTTGGCCTTCTTGCCGCCGGCCGACCCGGAGAACTCCTCGTTGTACGCCTGCTCCCAGCCGTCGACGACCTTCACGCCGTTCGACTTGAGCTTCGTCCAGTACGCGGCCCACCCGTCGTCGCCGTACTTGGCGGCGCTCCCGAGCAGGAACCCGAGTCCGGGCGAGGAGGTGGAGGCGTTCTCCGTGACGAGGAGATCCTTGTAGGCGGGCTTGATCAGGTCGTCGAAGGACTCGGGCGGGGTCAGCTTGTGCTCGCTGAACCAGGCCTTGTCGTAGTTGACGCAGATGTCGCCGGTGTCGATCGGAGTGACCCGGTGCTCGGCCTCGTCGGTCCGGTACGCGGGCAGGATCGCGGCGGCGTCCTTCACCTCGTACGGCTGGAAGAGCCCGTTGTCGAGCGCGCGGGAGAGCAGGGTGTTGTCGACGCCGAAGAAGACATCGCCCTGCGGGTTGTCCTTGGTGAGGATCGCCTTGTTGACGGCCTGGCCGGCGTCGCCGTCCTTGAGGACCCTGACGGTGTACCCGGACTGCTTCTCGAAGGCGGCGAGGACGCTCTTCGACACGGCCCACGAGTCATGGCTGACGAGGGTGACGGTCTTGGAGCCGGCCGCCGAACCGCTGCCGCCGTCCTCCGACCCGCACGCGGACAACGTGACAAGCCCGAGCCCGACGGCGAGTGCCAGCGACTTCCTGGTACCGCTCAACTTCCCGGTACTGCTCAACTTCCTGGTACTGCTCACGAATGCTTCCTCCTGGGATGACCAGGAAGAGACGCGGCCCTGCCCGGGACCCCGTGAAGGGTTCCGGGCAGGGCGCAACAGCTTGAGTGATGACCGAACTTCCTACCCAGAATGACCTGGGCGAGGTTCAGAGGGTCTGCGGTCTGTCCCGCACTCTCAGCGCTGTGGCGCTCCCCTGTCGGAATATGAAGATATGTAGGTACGGCGTAAGCCTACCGCTCGGTGGCCGCCAGCTGCCCGCACGCCCCGTCGATCTCCTGCCCCCGGGTGTCCCGAACGGTGACGGGCACTCCGTGCGCGGCGATGGCCTCGACGAACACCTTCTCGTCCTCGGGCCGCGAGGCGGTCCACTTGGACCCCGGAGTCGGGTTCAGCGGGATCAGGTTGACGTGCACAGGCTTGCCCCTGAGCAGCCGCCCGAGGCGGTCACCGCGCCAGGCCTGGTCGTTGATGTCCCGGATCAGCGCGTACTCGATGGACAGCCGACGTCCCGACTTGGCCGCGTACTCCCACCCGGCGTCGAGGACCTCCCGGACCCTCCACCGCGTGTTGACGGGGACGAGAGTGTCGCGCAGCTCGTCGTCGGGGGCGTGCAGGGAGATGGCGAGCCGGCACTTGAAACCCTCGTCGGAGAACCGGTTGATGGCCGGCACCAGCCCGACGGTCGAGACGGTGATCCCGCGCTGCGACAGCCCCATGCCGTCCGGCGCGGGGTCGGTCAGGGCACGGATGGCACCGACGACACGCTTGTAGTTGGCGAGCGGCTCACCCATCCCCATGAAGACGATGTTGGAGAGCCGCGCGGGACCACCGGGGATCTCCCCGTCCCGAAGAGCGCGCATCCCGTCCACGATCTGGTGCACGATCTCTGCGGTGGACAGATTCCGGTCCAGCCCGGCCTGCCCGGTCGCGCAGAACGGGCAGTTCATCCCGCACCCCGCCTGCGAACTGATGCACATGGTGACCCGGTCCGGGTACCGCATGAGCACCGACTCGACGAGCGTCCCGTCGACCATCCGCCAGAGTGTCTTACGGGTGGTGTCCTGGTCGGTCGACAGATGGCGGACGACCGTCATCAGCTCGGGAAGCAGCGCTTCCTGGAGCTTGCCGCGCGAGGCGGCCGGGATGTCCGTCCACTCGGCAGGGTCGTGCGCGAACCGCGCGAAGTAGTGCTGCGAGAGCTGCTTGGCACGAAACGGCTTCTCACCGACCGCGGCAACGGCCTCTTTACGCTCGGCGGGCGTGAGATCGGCAAGATGCCGCGGCGGCTTCTGAGCTCCGCGCGGGGCGACGAATGTGAGTTCTCCGGGCTTAGGCATGGCCATACCAGTGTCGCAGACATCCGGACAGCCCCTCGCCGCCCTGTGGACAACATCCGGAACAGATGGAAAACCCCAGCTCAGCGCGTGCTGTACGTACTCACCGAGGCGCCGCAGCCATCACCCCCCGGAGCTGCGTCACCTCCCGCTCCAGCTCACGGTAGTGGTCGCTGACCTTGCGGCGGGCCGTCGGTGTGACGCGGCCCTCGTCCAGTGCGGTCAGCTGGTCGCCCAGGGCGGTGAGGTCCGTCCGCCAGGCGTGCCAGCCGTCGGCGCCCTGGGCGGCGGCCAGCTCGTCCTGGGCGGCGCGCAGGGCCGCGTGGGCCCCCTGGCGCAGCGGGACCAGGCCGGCGCGCAGCCGTTCGGTGCGCTCGCGGAGATAAGCCAGGGACTCGCCGACTCCGGAGAAGGTCTCCCCCAGCTCGGTCATCGACCTGACCTGCTCGCCGAGCGCCGCCAGCCAGGGCTCGGCCGCCTCGACGCCGTGCTCGGCGGCCTCGACGGCTCCGGTACGGATCTCGTCGTAGTACTGGGACACGCCGTCCAGGTCGGCGAAGACACTCACCGCCCCGTTCGTCTGCTCGCGGATGGTGTCCGAGGGCAGTCCGTCGCCCTGATCGAGCAGCGCTTCGATCCGCGCCAGCTCGCCCCTTACCGCCCGTCGCAGCTCCAGCAGGGCCTGATGAGCCGCGTCGGCCGCCTCGACGGGACCGGCGACAGCTGCCAGCCCCTCGGCCTGCCGCTGGCGTCTGGCACGACTACGTCCCCACATGCACGCCACCCCTTCCGGACAGATCGACCGCACTGAAGTCGATCTTAGGTTCGAAAGGGGTGGTTTCAGGCTGACGTAGGTGTTTCAAAGGAAACCCGGACCGTACTGGAACATTCCGACCGCCCTCAGCCTACGAAGGCAACGAACAGCAACCACACCACAGGAGCCGTGGGAAGCAGCGAGTCCAGCCGGTCCATGATGCCGCCGTGCCCCGGCAGCAGCGTGCCCATGTCCTTGATGCCCAGGTCGCGCTTGATCATGGACTCGCCGAGATCACCGAGCGTGGCGCTGACCGCGACCGCCAGGCCCAGCACCAGTCCCTGCCACCAGGTGCCGTCGTCGATCGCGAACTCCATCAGCAGCGCGCCCGCCACCATCGCGAACCCGACAGCGCCGAACAGGCCCTCACGGGTCTTGCCGGGGCTGATGCGCGGGGCGAGCTTGTGCTTGCCGAAGCGCCAGCCGATCGCGTACGCGCCGGTGTCGCTGACGACGGTCAGGAGCAGGAACGTCATGACGCGCTGCGCACCGTCGTCGGCGGTGAGCATCATCGCGACGAACGTGGCCAGGAACGGGACGTAGAAGGCCGCGAAGACGCCTGCCGTGACGTCCTTGAGGTAACCCTCCGGGGGTTCCGTCATACGCCAGACCAGGACCGCCAGCGCGGTGAGCGCCATCGCGACCCACGCGCCCTCGGGACCCCGGACGTATCCGGAGACGACCATCGCGGCCCCGCCGAGCGCGAGCGGCACCAGCGGTGCCCTGATGCCCTTGCGTTCCTGGAGCCGGGACGTCAGTTCCCACAGGCCGACCACGACGGCGACCGCTATCACGCCGACGAAGGCGGCCTTGACGACGAACAACGACGCGATGATCACCGCACCGAGCCCGACACCGACCCCTATGGCCGCGCCGAGATCCCGGCCCGCGGTCTTCTTCTGCGGGACGGGGGCGGGCTGTTGGGCGTCGTCGGGCGTGGGCATGGAATCCGGCTTCTGCGGCACCGTCCCGTAGGGCTGCGCCTGCGGCATCTCGTCGCGGAACAAGGGGCCGCCCGGCCGAGCGGCCCCCCGGTCGTCATCCTGGTGTCCGCCATGTGCGGGTACGTCGGGCACGATGGGCATGGGGCGAGTCTGCTGCGCGCGGTGCGCATCGTACGCGGGACCCGCCGGGGCAGCCCCCTGGACAGGCCCTCCGTCGGACGGCCCCCAGTACCCGGCGTGGGGCGGCGACCCCCAGGAAGAGTCGTTCATCAGACTTCGAGAAGCTCCGCTTCCTTGTGCTTGAGAAGCTCGTCCACCTGCGCGACGTACTTCGCGGTGGTGTCGTCGAGCTCCTTCTCCGCGCGACGGCCCTCGTCCTCGCCGACATCGCCGTCCTTGACGAACTTGTCGATGGAGTCCTTGGCCTTGCGGCGGATGGCCCTGATCGAGATCTTGGAGTCCTCGGCCTTGGTCCGGGCCACCTTGATGTAGTCCTTGCGGCGTTCCTGGGTGAGCTCGGGGAACACCACGCGGATGATGTTTCCGTCGTTGCTCGGGTTGACGCCGAGGTCGGAGTCGCGGATCGCCTGCTCGATGTTGCGCAGCGCGCTCTTGTCGAACGGGGTCACCACGGCCATCCGCGGTTCGGGTACGGAGAACGAGGCCAGCTGGTTGATCGGCGTCAGCGCGCCGTAGTAGTCGGCCACGATCTTGTTGAACATCGCCGGGTGCGCACGACCTGTTCGGATCGCGGCGAAGTCCTCCTTGGCGACCACGACGGCCTTCTCCATCTTCTCCTCGGCCTCGAGGAGGGTCTCTTCGATCACCACTTGCTCCTGCGTGTCTTGAGTAGGCCCGGCTGCTCTTCGCGGTCCGCGGCCGGCTGCGTCGCGTCTTCTTCCTGCACGGTTCCCGACCGGCAGGACATTGTCCATCCCCCGCTCAGGGTCCGTCCCCGGGCAGGGCTGATCCCCGGTCAGTCCCGGCTGCCCTGTTCACCGACGAGTGTGCCGATCTTCTCACCCCTGACGGCCCGCGCGATATTGCCCTCGGTCAGAAGCTCGAAGACGAGGATCGGGAGCTTGTTGTCACGGCACAGCGTGATCGCGGTCATGTCGGCGACCTTGAGGTCCCGGGTGATGACCTCGCCGTAGCCGAGCGAGTCGAACTTGACGGCCTCGGGGTTGGTCTTCGGGTCGGAGTCGTAGACCCCGTCCACGCCGTTCTTGCCCATCAGCAGCGCCTCGGCGTCGATCTCCAGGGCGCGCTGTGCGGCGGTCGTGTCGGTGGAGAAGTACGGCATGCCCATACCGGCACCGAAGATGACCACACGGCCCTTCTCCAGGTGTCGTACGGCACGCAGCGGGATGTACGGTTCGGCGACCTGGCCCATGGTGATGGCGGTCTGGACCCTGCTGTCGATGCCCTCCTTCTCCAGGAAGTCCTGGAGCGCGAGGCAGTTCATGACGGTGCCGAGCATGCCCATGTAGTCCGAGCGGGCCCGGTCCATGCCGCGCTGCTGGAGTTCCGCTCCGCGAAAGAAGTTGCCGCCGCCGAGGACGACGGCGATCTGGGAGCCGTCGCGCACGACGGCCGCGATCTCACGGGCAATCTTGTGCACCACGTCGGGGTCGACGCCCAGGCCCCCGCCACCGGAGAAGGCCTCTCCGGACAGCTTCAGCATGTACCGCCCGCGCACTTTGCCGTCGTCGCTCTTCTGGGCCTTGGTGGTCATGGAGAATCTCGCCTCTTCACGTGTCACACATACGAAGAAGGCCACTGCCGATGGGGTGTCGATCGCATCCCATGCTCGGCAATGGCCTCCTCGTCAGATCTGCTGTCGTCCGCCACGCGCGCGTGCGTGACGGCGTACGCGCGCGACTGCCGTCGACCCTATAGGTATCCCTACGTGGGCCGCGCGTCGATCGCGGTACGGACTCAGATGCCGACCTTGATGCGCGTGAAGCGCTTCAGGCTGACACCGGCCTCGTCCAGGACCTTCTGGACGGACTTCTTGTTGTCCAGCGCGTACGGCTGGCCGAGCAGCGTGGCGTCCTTGAAGAAGCCGTTGAGGCGACCCTCGACGATCTTCGGCAGGGCGGCCTCGGGCTTGCCCTCGGCGCGGGTGGTCTCCTCGGCGACACGGCGCTCGGTCTCGACGACCTCGGCCGGCACGTCCTCCTTGGAGAGGTACTTCGGCGCGAAGGCGGCGATGTGCTGGGCGATGCCCTTGGCCACGGCAGCGGCCTCGTCGGTCTGCTTGTCCAGCTCGACGAGGACACCGATCTGCGGGGGCAGGTCGGGCATCGTGCGGTGCATGTACGCCAGCACGAAACCGTCCGCGAACTGCGCGAAGCGGTCCAGGACGATCTTCTCGCCCAGGTTGGCGTTGGCCTCGTCGACGTACGCCTGAACCGTCTTGCCGGCTTCGATCTCGGAGGCGAGCAGCGCCTCCAGGTCGGCCGGGGAGGTCTTGGCGACGTGCTCGGCGAGCGCGTTGGCGGCGGCCTGGAACTTCTCGCCCTTGGCGACGAAGTCCGTCTCGCACTTCAGCTCGACGAGGACACCGGAGGTGTTGTCGTCGGCGATGATCGAGACGACAGCGCCGTTCTCGGCGGAACGGCCCTCGCGCTTGGCGACGCCCTTCTGGCCCTTGATGCGCAGGGCCTCTACGGCCTTGTCGACATCGCCCTCGGCCTCGTCCAGCGCCTTCTTACAGTCCATCATGCCGGCGCCGGTGAGCTCACGGAGCTTCTTGACGTCGGCGGCGGTGTAGTTCGCCATGATTCTGGGAGTCTCTCTCGAAGTCTGAAAGATCTGCGGATCGAACGGCGGGGGCCCGATGGAGGTGCCCCCGCCGTCGACAACCCGAAGGGGTGAGGGTCAGGCCTGCTCGTCGTCCGCGGCCGGAGCCTCGGCGACGGGAGCCTCGACGGGGGCCTCAGCGGCAACCTCGGCCTCGGCGGCGGCCTCGACGGGAGCCTCCTCGACCGGAGCCTCCTCGGCAGCGGCCTCAGCGGCGGGGGCCTCAGCAGCAGCGGTCTCGGCGGCGGGCGCCTCGGCGTCGTCGGCCTTCTTCTCGCCCTCGAGGAGGTCGCGCTCCCAGGCCGCGAGGGGCTCGACGACAGCCTTCTCGCCCTTGTCACCGGTGTTGACGCCGGAACGGGAGATGAGGCCCTCGGCGACAGCGTCGGCGATCACGCGGGTGAGCAGGGTGACGGAGCGGATCGCGTCGTCGTTGCCCGGGATCTTGTAGTCGACCTCGTCGGGGTCGCAGTTGGTGTCGAGGATGGCGACGACCGGAATGTGGAGCTTCCGGGCCTCACCGACCGCGATGTGCTCCTTCTTGGTGTCCACGATCCAGACGGCGCTGGGCACCTTGGACATCTCGCGGATACCACCGAGGGTCTTCTCCAGCTTGGCCTTCTCGCGCGAGAGCACGAGAAGCTCCTTCTTGGTGAGACCGGACGCGGCGACGTCCTCGAAGTCGATCTGCTCAAGCTCCTTGAGGCGCTGCAGACGCTTGTAGACGGTCGAGAAGTTGGTGAGCATGCCGCCCAGCCAGCGCTGGTTGACGTAGGGCATGCCGACGCGGGTCGCCTGCTCGGCGATCGCCTCCTGCGCCTGCTTCTTCGTGCCGACGAACATGACCGTGCCGCCGTGGGCGACGGTCTCCTTGACGAACTCGTAGGCGCGGTCGATGTACGACAGCGACTGGAGCAGGTCGATGATGTAGATGCCGTTGCGCTCCGTGAAGATGAAGCGCTTCATCTTCGGGTTCCAACGACGGGTCTGGTGACCGAAGTGGACGCCGCTTTCCAGCAGCTCCCGCATCGTGACGACGGCCATGGCCGTTCTCCTTGTGTTTCTCGGTTGTGCCGCGGGTACCGGACGGCACCCGCGCCTGACGCCCACATACGCCTTGCCGCGAGGGACCGAGAGGCGTTGACACCCACCGTGTAGGGGCCGGATGTCGGGGCGTGCGAAGTCGACCCGGTCACCCGGATCGCCAAAGGAAGTGTACGGGACCCGCGAGGCCTCGGGTGACGCCGATATCCACAACCGGTCAGTACTCCACAGGCCCACCCGGACCGTCCCGAATCACGCCAGGCTCCGCCCATGCGAGCGAAACGAGGAGTGCGTGCGGGCCTGGGCCTGTTGCTGACCCTGACGCTGTCACTGACGACGTCATCGACGGCACGGGGAACCGGTACCGGTGCGGCCCCGCCGACAGAGCCATCACCGACCACGGACGCCTCTCCCACCCCCACGATCGCCCGTAACTGGCCGGTGGGAACCCGCCCCCTGGCCCTGCGCGCCTGGGAACCGCCCCCGACGCCCTACGCCAGGGGCCACCGGGGCGTGGACCTGGCGGCGGCTCCCGGCGCCCCGGTTCGCGCGGTGGCCGCCGGCCGGGTGCACTTCGCGGGCAGGGTGGCGGGACGGGGAGTCGTCTCCGTGGAACTCTCGGGCACGGGCACCCCGCCCCTGCGAACGACGTACGAACCGGTGACGGCCGCGGTCGAGAAGGGCGCGGAGGTGACGGCGGGCGAGGTTGTGGGCGCGGTGGAGATCGGTGCCGGGCACTGCACAACGACATGCGTCCACTGGGGCCTGCTCAGAGGCGACACGTACCTGGACCCCCTGACGCTACTGCCCCCCTGGCTGCTGCACCGGGGCCCGTCCCGCCTACTACCGGTATTGGGCGTGCCCCTGCCCACCTAGCCGCCGTCGGCGTGCGCCCACCCGTGCGGCCTCCGGGCATACATGCCGACAGGGGCGGCGCGGGGCGGCGCCCGTCCCGCAGAGGGCGGCACCCCGCGAGCGCGGGCAAGCGAAAGCCCCCGACGCCAGCCCCGGATCACGGGGCCGACTCAGCCCTGTACACCCCGCAGAGCCATCCCCACAGCCGCATCCGTGATCACCGCGGGATCCTCGGCAACCCCGAACTCGATCCGCCGCACAGCCGCATCGACGATCCCCTGCAACAGCATCGCGGCCATCCGGGGCTGCGCATGCCCGATGTCCCGCAGCGCCTCGACCACCATCGCGACGAGCCCGCCGTGCGCCGCCCGGATCTTCTCCCGGGCGCCCGCGTCCAGCTCACTCGCCGAGATCGCCACGACGGCCCGGTGCCGCCGGTCGCCCACCAGGGCGAGTTGTCGGCGCACATATGCCTCGACCTTGCCCTCGGGCTCGTCCGCCGCGGCCATCGCCGCCTCGACCTCGGCCGCCCAGACCGGGAAGTCGACCTCGCACAGTTCCTCGACGACGGACGCCCGCGACCGGAAGTACTCATAGACGGACGACCGCGCGAGCCCGGTCCGCTCGGCCAGGGCCGGGAACGTCAGCGCCTCCGTCCCGCCCTCGGACAACAGGGATCTCGCCGCGTCCAGCAGGGCGGCTCGCTGCATCGACCGGTGCTCGGCCACGGAGGCCGCTCGAATCCTTGGCACGTCAACCACTGTACGGACGGAGCGCCCCGGAGGGGAGAGACTCCGCTCACCCGGGTCGCCCGACCGTCCAGGTCAGCGACCGAAGCTCGCCAGCTTCGCGCGCAGTTGCAGGACCGACTTGGTGTGGATCTGGCTGACCCGGCTCTCGGTCACGCCCAGCACGTTGCCGATCTCCGCGAGGGTGAGGCCCTCGTAGTAGTACAGCGTCACCACGGTCTTCTCCCGGTCGGGCAGCGTGTTGATCGCCCGCGCCAGAAACCGCCGCAGCTCCCGGCCCTCGGCCACCTCGACCGGGTTGTCGGCGGCGGTGTCCTCCAGCGTGTCCATGAGGCTCAGCCGGTCCCCGCCCTCGCCCCCCGCGTGCAGCAGTTCCTCCAGCGCCACCACGTTCGCCAGCGACAACTGGCTGAACACCGCGTGGAGGTCGTCGACCGCGATGCCCATCTCGGCGGCCACCTCGCCCTCCGTCGGCGTGCGCCGCAGCCGCGCCTCCAGCGTCGTGTACGCCCGCTCCACGTTCCGCGCCTTCTGCCGCACCGACCGCGGAATCCAGTCCAGCGCCCGCAGTTCGTCGATCATCGCGCCCCGGATGCGAGTGATCGCGTACGTCTCGAACTTGATCTCCCGCTCGATGTCGAACTTCTCGATCGCGTCGATCAGCCCGAACACTCCGGAGGAGACGAAGTCCGCCTGTTCGACGTTGGGCGGCAGCCCGACGCTCACCCGGCCGGCGACGTACTTCACGAGCGGCGAGTAGTGCAGGATCAGCTGCTCGCGCAGATGCTCGTCGCCCGTCGTCTTGTACGAACGCCACAGCTCGTCGAGCGTCGAGGGAGCGGGCGGGCGCCCGTTACCGCCGTCGCGGGCTGCCGGTGGGGCCGCCGCCCGGTCGGACCCGGAGGTGTGCTGGGGCATACGTCGCCTTGTGCCGTTCTGCCGTGAACCGGTGGTGTCTGGAGGAGTGCCCGGGTGGGCAGTCGGTCTGTTGCGGTCTGATGTCGAATTACCCGTCTGGCCGAATTGCCTGCCCGACTGGCGGTCTGCGCCGGAATCCACGTGAGCGTAGCGTGACTGGGGTGTCGCAGTGTGCGAGGTCTGGGGGACAGGGCGTACGCAGATACGTTCCGCTTGACGCCCTCCAGGGTCATGCCCGTTGCCCTGTGTGACCATCGGTGCGGACCAACTGCGGGAATTACCAAGGGCGTCGGGCATCCCCCGGACGGCCGAACACGCTCGGTCAGCACCGGTCCCGGCCGGACCGGACGGAGATCATCGCCTGGCGTGTCAACTTCCAGCCGTCGTCGTGTCGTTCGACGTAACCAAGTGATCGGAGCTCGTACAGTCTGGCGACCGCGTCGTCCTTCACCGTCGACGCGCCCCGAGCGATGTCGTCCACCGTCGCCGTCCCGCGCGCGGGCAGCGCGGCCAGGACTCGTACCGCCGCCGGTTCCAGCAGATCACGCGGGAGCACCGGCCCCCGCCGGTCCGGCGCCAGGTCACCCATGTCCCCGACCAGCTCGGTGACTTCCGCGGCGTCGGTGACCAGCATCGCCTCGCCACGCAGGAGTTCGTGCACACCGGCGGAGAGTCCACTGGTCGCAGGTCCCGGCACCCCCATCGTGAACCGCCCCAGCCGCTGCGCCGCCCGCGCCGTGACGAGCGAACCGCTGCGGTACGCGGCCTCGACGACGACGGTCCCACGAGTGAGGGCCGCGATCACCCGGTTCCGCATCACGAACCGGCTCTGCGTCGGATGGTCACCGGGCGGCAACTCACCCACCACCAGGCCCTGTTCGGCGATTCTGGTGATCAACTGGGTGTGTCCGCGCGGGTAGGGCCGGTCGACCCCGCAGGCGAGTACGGCGACGGTGGCCCCGCCCGCACCGAGCGCACCCCGGTGCGCGGCCCCGTCGACCCCGTAGGCGCCACCCGACACCACCACCCACCCGCGCTCCGCGAGCCCGGCGGCGAGCGTGGCAGCCATGTGGGCGCCGTACTCGGTGCAGGCGGGGGCGCCCACCACGGCGACGGACCGCAGCGCCCACATCCGCAGGCTGGGCCGCCCACGCACCCACAGTCCCGTGGGCCGCGCGTCCCCGAGGTCGTCGAGCTGGGCCGGCCATTCCGGTCGGCCCGGCCACACGAACCGCACCCCCGCCGCCCGCGCGACGGCGAGATCCCGCTCGGGCTCGGCCTGTGCCGCCCGCGCGCACAGCCCCGCCCACCGGGTCGCGGTGACCCCGGTCGGCATCGGCCCGCCGTCCCGCAGCCGCCGTACCACCTCCGCGGCCCCGTACTCCCGGACCCACCGCCCGGCGACCTCGTCCCCCGGCTCGACGACCCGGGTGAGGAAGACCCGGGCAAGCCCTTCCACGCCCAACTGGCCGGCCGACTCTCCACTCACCGCGCCGTCGGCGTCCCCGGCCGCATCCCCCGTCATGTCAGCGCCCCGATGGCCATCGGCACCCCTCGCGGCACCCCCGTACGCAGTTGCAGCGCCAGGGCGACGTCCACCGCGTCGGGCCGGTCGTGGCCGACCAGGTCCGCTACCGTCCAGGCGACCCGCAGGACGCGGTCGATCCCGCGCGCGGTGAGCACGCCCCGTTCCAGATTGCGCTCGGCCTCCTCCATCGCGCCGGGCACGGCATGCCACCGGCTGCGCAGCTCCCGTCCCGGCACCTCGCTGTTGGTCCGCCACGGGGTTCCCACCAGCCGCGCCGCCGCCCGCTCCCGGGCCGCCCGCACCCGCTCGGCGACCGTCGCCGTGGACTCGCCCCGCGCCCCGCGCTCGATGAGTTGGGAGCGCGTGACCCGGTCCACCTCGACCCGCAGGTCGACCCGGTCGAGCAGTGGCCCCGACAGCCGGGCCTGATAGCGCCGGATCACGGAGGGCGGGCACTCGCAGAGGGTGTCCCGCTGCGAGAAACGGCCGCACGGGCACGGATTGGCCGCCAGGACCATCAGGAACCTGGCCGGGAACCGCACGACCCCCGCGCTCCGCGCGATCACCACATGCCCGGCCTCCAGGGGCTGGCGCAGGGCGTCCAGCGTCTGGCTGCCGAACTCCGGGGTCTCGTCCAGAAAGAGAATTCCGCGGTGAGCCAGCGAGACGGCTCCGGGCCGCGCCACGCCCTGTCCGCCGCCGACGAGCGCCTGCATGGTGGCCGAGTGGTGCGGGGCGCAGTAGGGCGCCGTGTCGATCAGGGGTTTGCCCGGCGGCAGCAGGCCCGCGACCGAGTGCACGGCGGTGACCTCCAGCGACTCCTCCCGGGTGAGCCGGGGCAGGACTGCGGGCATCCGCTCGGCGAGCATCGTCTTGCCGGCCCCCGGTGGCCCTTCCAGGAACAGGTGGTGGCCGCCGGCCGCGGCCACCTCCATCGCCGTGCGCGCCGAGTGCTGGCCCACGACGTCGGCCAGGTCGTGGCCGTTGTCGTACTGCGCGGCGCCCATGCTGTGCATGCCCGTGGCCGCCCCGGTGCCCGGCATCCGCAGGCCCGCCATGAGCGGGTCGGGGCGGCCGTGCTCGTCCGGTTCCTCCTCGGGTACGGGCTCGTCCGTGAGGACGGCGATCAGCTGGCGCAGGCTGCGCACGCCGAGCACCGACACCCCGGGGACCAGCGCGGCCTCGGCGGCGGAGCACTCCGGTACGACCACCTGTTCGTATCCCGAGTCGGCCGCCGCCAGCACCGCCGGCAGAATGCCCCGGACCGGTCGCACCCTGCCGTCGAGGCCCAGTTCTCCGATCATCACGATGTCGGCGAGGACCCGGGGATCGATCCGCTCGGCGGCCCCGAGGACGGCCGCCGCGACGGCGAGATCGAACCCGCTGCCGCTCTTGGGCACGGACGCCGGGCTGAGCCCCACCGTGAGTTTCTTCTGCGGCCAGGCGGCTCCCGAGTTGACGACCGCGGCCCGGACCCGGTCCCGGCTCTCCGTCAGGCTCTTGTCGGGCAGGCCCACCAGGGTGAACGCGGCGACGCCGGGTTCGAGATCCGCCTGGACCTCGACGACCACGCCCTCGACACCCACCAGGGCCACCGAACACGTACGGGCGAATCCCATCACGCCACCCCCCGCGCGTGTTCCACCACGGGCGCACCGCGCTCTGGCAGCAGCACACCGACCAGGTCGATGCGGACGCCGCCGGGTGGCGCTCCCCCGTGTTCCTGGACCCAGCGCTCGGCGAGGCCCCTCAGCCGCTCGGCCTTGACCGGCGTGACGGCCGCCATCGGGTGCTGGAAGGCCCCCGCCGGTCCGGCCGCGCGGCGGGTCTTGACCTCGCAGACGACGAGCGCGTCGCCGTCCCGGGCCACGATGTCGATCTCGCCGGTCCGGCCGGCGCGCCAGTTGCGGTCCAGGATCGTCATCCCGGCCTCGGTCAGCCGCCGCGCGGCCAGTTCCTCGCCGTACCTGCCCAGTGCTCCGCGCTGTGCGTTGCCCCGCGCGCTGCTCTGTCCGCCGCCTTGTGCATGGCGTGTGTTCATGTCGGCACCACCTCCGGCGCCAACAATGCGGTCAGTTCAGCGAGCTATTGGATCTTGGTGGACAACCTCGGCATTGTGGATAACTCCGCCACCCTCACGGGTGACGGTCAGCCGCCGGGGAGCTCCAGATCGCTCTTGTTCAGCTCCTCGATGTTCACGTCCTTGAACGTGAGTACTCGCACCTGCTTCACGAACCGGGCCGGCCGGTACATGTCCCACACCCAGGCGTCCGCCATGGACACCTCGAAGAACACCTCGCCCTGGACCGAGTGCACCTGCATCTCGTAGTCGTTGGTGAGGTAGAAGCGCCGTTCGGTCTCGATCACATATTTGAACAGACCGACGACGTCGCGGTACTCCCGGTAGAGCTTCAGCTCCATCTCGGTCTCGTACTTCTCGAGGTCCTCGGCGCTCATGGCATGTTCCCCTTCAGCCGTGCGTCCCCCCATTGTGCGCCAGTGCCGCGAGCCCCTAGACGATTTCCGTCTCGAGGACCTCGGGCATGGCCGGGGGACCTTCGTCGAGCACCTTGCGCAGGAGCTCGGCGAGTCTGGTCGGATACACCGTCTCATGTGCCTGGGTCAGTTCCTGGCACGTCCACCAGCGCGCTCCGGCGACACTGCGCCGTTCCAGCTCCGTGAGACCCGTGGCCCGGGTCTCCGTTCGCTCCGTACGGGCCAGGTAGTACCACTCGTCCTGGTCCCAGCGGCGCCCCGCGAACGGGAAGGAACACCTGCGCCGCCACAGCACCGGACCGAGTTCGACCTCGGTGATGCCGGTCTCCTCCGCGAGTTCCCGCAACGCCGCCTCCTCGTGGGTCTCGTCGCCCTCGAGACCGCCGCCGGGAGTGAACCACCAGGCGTCGGCCGGATCGTCCGGCTCGTGCCCGTGCAGGAGCAGGATCCGTTCCCGGGGATCGAGGAGCACCAGCCGGGACACCTTGCGCATACCGCCGTCGTACGAGTCGTCCGCAGCGCCCACCACCTCAGCGGGCACCGGCCGGCTCCGCCACCGCGGCGGCACCGCGCCGCTTCGCCGCCCGCGCGGCGATCGGCCCGTAGGCGCCGCCGCCCAGGACGAGCACCCCGCCCACCACGATCGCGACGGTGAGCAGCCGCAGCGGGCCCGGCGTGGAGAGGCCCCCCAGGGGTTCGAAGCCCGTGGGACGGGCCAGCATGCCGTTCATGGGCCACACCACGGCGTCGACGCGGGCGTCCACCGAACTCCGCGGCACAGTGCCGTTGAAGGCCTCCGTGAGGTGGGCCGTGGAGTCCAGGGAGCCGGTGCGCTCGTCACCGAGCAGGAACAGGCGCCCCTCGGGGACCGTGATCGACGGGATGCTGGTCAGTTCGGCGAGCTGGCCCTTGCGCAGGTAGGACTCCTGGATCTGCTTGCCGTTGACGACCAGCTTGCCGTCCGTGCAGCAGGAGACCGTGTCGCCGCCCACGGCCACGACCCGTTTGACCAGGGGCATGTCGCCCCAGCTCTCCTGCCTGAAGACCACGACGTCACCGCGCTCGATCTCGCCGCCGTCGACGCGCTGGGCCAGCACATGGTCACCGGCCACGATGGTGGGCGACATGGAGTCGGTCGGCACGGTGTACGGCCGGTAGAGGATCGCGCCCCAGACGAAGCCGCCCAGGAAGAGCACACAGCCGAGGGCCATGACCAGTCCCGACAGCTTGCTGCCGAGCCGCCCGTGGCCCTCGTCCGTACGTGTCGTCGTGCCGCTCATCCCAGTGTTCTCCCAGCTCGGAGAGGCGATCCCCGTGGCCCCTGCGCCAACTGGCCGGGCCACGGAAGATCGGCTGCCTGGGACGGCACCCTACCCGGCGGTACCCGGCCCGGGAACACCGGAGTTTCCGACGGTAACGGGAGCAGTCGTACGACCGACCGCGCGGCGCCTGCGCCACAGGACCAGCGGGACGGCGCCCGCGAGGCCCAGCGCGCCCGGAGCTGCGGCGCTCAGGTTCTGGTCGAACGTGTCGGGAATCGGCAGCGTGTCCCAGCGGGTGGGCGGCCAGGCGACCACGATCGCGCGGCCGACGACGTTGTCCACGGGGACGAAGCCCTGGTTCTTGTCCTCCTGGTGGTACCGGGAGTCCAGCGAGTTCTGACGGTGGTCACCCATGACCCAGATTTTGCCCTTGGGTACCGTGACCTTGAACTGGCCGCCCTGGTCGTCGACGCTGCACGGGGTGTTCCCCGAGTACACGTACGGCTCGTTGAGCGGCTGGCCGTTGACCTTCAGCGGGCCGGTGCCGTTGCACTCGATGGTGTCGCCGCCGACTCCGATGACGCGCTTGATGAGGTCCTTCTCATTGGCGGACGGCATCAGGCCGATCCAGCCGAGGACCCGCTGCGCGGGGTTCGGTTCGACGGTCGGCTCGCCGGCCAGCCAGTCGGCGGGGTCATGGAAGACGACGACCTCACCGCGCTCGGGCTCGGAGCCGAACCAGGGGGTCAGTTTGTCGACGAGGACCCGGTCGCCCTGCTCCAGCGTGTGCTGCATGGAGTCCGAAGGGATGGAGAACGCCTGGACCAGGAAGGTCTTGATCAGCAGCGCGAGCACCAGCGCGATGCCGATGAGCAGCGGCAACTCCTTCCAGAAGGAGCGCTGCTTCCTGGGCTTGTGGCCGGACTCGTCGAGGTCCTGAGCGGTGTCGTCCCCGGAGTTCCCGGAGTCCCCCCCGCCCGTCCCTGAGAACCCTGGGCCACTCCCGGCGAGCCCCTGGGCCCCGGGGTCACTCTCGGCGGGGACCGCGTCCTCTGCGGCCGGTGAAACCGGCTCCGCGGGGCGCTGTTCCTCGGGACCGTCCTGTCCGGACCGTGCGCCGACCGCCAAATCCCCCACGTCCACTCCTCACTCCGAACCGCCGCCTGCGCCGGATGCGACGCAGGCCCACCACTCCCATAACGAGCGGGAGTTCCGCAGGGGTCGGGAGCGGGATCGATCCATACCGATCCGCGGAAGCCACCCTATGCGACGCGCCGAGGGCGGTGGCCGACCCACCCGGCACCGAGGAGAACGTGTCCGGCTCCTCCAGCTGGGTCCAGTGGCCGAACGGCCAGGCGATGACCATGGCCCGGCCCACGATGGAGCTCTCGGACACGGTGCCGCTGTACGCCTCGGTGCGGTGGTAGCGGGAGTCGGCGGAGTTGGCCCGGTGGTCGCCCATCACGAACAGGCGTCCCTCGGGAACCTTCACCTCGAATGTGAACGACGACGGCTTGTTGCCGGGGTGGATGTAGGTCGTCTCGTTGAGCGGCATGCCGTTGACGGTCACGCGGCCCTCGGAGTCGCAGCACTTGACGGTGTCGCCGCCGACCGCGACGACCCGCTTGATGAGGTCCTTCTCGTTGTCCGAGGGCAGCAGGCCGATGAAGGTGAGCCCCTGCTTGACCTGCTTGACGACGATGGGGTCCTCGCCCTTCGCAGTGGTCGGCTCGTCGTCGAGCCAGCCGCCGGGGTCCTTGAAGACGACCACGTCACCGCGCTGGGGCTCGGAGCCGAACCAGGGGGTGAACTTGTCCACGAGGACCCGGTCGCCGATCTGGATCGTGTTCTCCATCGAGCCCGACGGGATAACGAACGCCTGCACGAGGAACGTCTTCAGGACCAGTGCGATGAGGACCGCGACGCCCACCAGAAGGGGTATCTCCTTGACGGCCGAACGCCTTCTGCGCCGCTTGACCTTGCGCTGGAGCTTGCGGCGCTCGGCCCGCCCCGGCCTGGCGGCGGCACCGGAGGCCCGGCGCGAGCCGGTGGGCAGCAGCTGGTCGGCGACGGTGCTGGGCGCCCCGCGCGGCTTGCCGCGGTTACCCATGGACACCGTCCGCGGCGGGCACACGCGCGTACGCGCCGGGTCGGTCCAGACGGGTCCAGTGCCCACTGGGCCAGCCGATCCAGTCGGCCCGGCCGATCACCCTGCCCACAGGGACCATGCCGCCGCCGGGCGAACCCAGATGGTCCCGGGAGTCGCTGGAGTCACTGCGGTGGTCCCCCAGGACGAAGAGTCCGTCCTCGGGCACCACGACGTCGAAGGACACCGTGGACGGGCTGTCACCGGGGTAAAGGAACGTCGACTCGTCGACCGACCGGCCGTTCACCTCGATTCTCCCCTCCTTGTCGCAGCAGAGCACGTGGTCTCTCCCCACACCCACAACGCGCTTGATGTAGTCGGCGTGCCCGAAGTAGCCGGTTCCGTCGAAGACGACGACGTCACCGCGCTGCGGCTCGGCACCGAAACGGTACGCGAACTTATTTACGAGAACGCGGTCCCCGATCCTCAATCCGCGCTCCATCGAGCTGCTGGGAATTTCGAACGGCTGGATGACAAACCTGCTGAAGAGGAGCAGAAATACCAGGAAGACCAGCACGGTCAGGGTGATCCGTCCGCCCGGGAGCCACTCGGCCGCCCGGGACACCAACGCAAAACGCGACCGGTCCTCCGGCCCCTCGGTGTCCGAGTTCTCCTCGGATCGAACAGGGCGGGAGGAGCGGTCGCGCTCCGTCGGCTGTGCTTCGGTGTTCATCGGGGCAGGATGTTATCCGGCCCCGATGTGAGCCTCCTTTATATCGGGCTCACCGAAAGCTCACCTGTCGCGCTTCTCCTTGATCTTCGCGGCCTTGCCGCGCAGGTCACGGAGGTAGTACAGCTTCGCGCGACGCACGTCACCACGCATGACCAGCTCGATCTTCTCGACGATCGGGGTGTGCACCGGGAAGGTGCGCTCCACGCCGACGGAGAACGAGATCTTGCGGACCGTGAAGGTCTCGCGGACACCGGCGCCCTGGCGGCGGATGACTACGCCCTTGAACTGCTGCACACGGGAGCGGTTGCCCTCGATGACGCGGACGTGGACGTTGACGGTGTCACCCGGGCGGAAGGCCGGGATGTCGTCGCGCAGCGACGCCGAGTCGACGGAGTCGAGCAGGTTGGACATTTTGTCTGCTTTCTTCGCTGATGCCACAGGTCATCAACGGGAGCTTGAATCTCGGAAGGATGCTGTCCGTGCCGGGGCGGGCGTCGTGTCCCCCCGTGGCAGGGGCGCACGCCGGACGACGCACAACAGCGACCTATTCTTCCACGCCCTCTGGCCTGCGCCAAAATCGGCCGTCGGTGGAAGGCCGCCACCCCATGATGGAGAGCGTCTCGCGGTCCTTCTTGTCGAAGACGGACGCGTCGGTCTGTTCGATCAGGTCGGGCCGGTTGACCGCCGTACGACCCAGCGCCTCGTCCCGGCGCCAGCGCGCGATCTTTCCGTGGTGGCCGCTGAGCAGCACGTCCGGGATCCCCCGGCCGCGCCACTGGGGCGGCTTGGTGTAGACGGGCCCCTCCAGGAGGTTGGCCATGGCACCCGGTGCGAAGGAGTCGTCCTGGTGCGACTCGGCGTTGCCGAGGACCCCGGGCAGCAGCCGCGCCACGGCCTCCGTGATCACCAGTACGGCCGCCTCGCCGCCGGCGAGCACGTAGTCGCCGATGGACACCTCGTACACGGGCATCCGCGTGGCGTACTCGTCGATGACACGCCGGTCGATGCCCTCGTAACGGGCGGGTGTGAAGACCAGCCACGGCCGCTCGGACAGCTCGACGGCGAGCGCCTGGGTGAAGGGGCGGCCACTGGGCGTGGGCACGACGAGCGCGGGTGTCCGGGAGCCGGTCTCGTAGCCGTCGGCCAGTACGTCGTCCAGCGCGTCGCCCCAGGGGTCGGTCTTCATGACCATTCCCGGGCCGCCGCCGTAGGGAGTGTCGTCGACCTTGTTGTGGCGGTCGTACGTCCAGTCCCGAAGATCGTGCACGTGCACGTTCAGCTGTCCACGCGCGCGTGCCTTGCCGACGAGCGAGACGTTCAGGGGTTCGAGGTACTCGGGGAAGATCGTGACGACGTCGAGACGCATCAGACGCCGGCTCCCGGGGAGTCTTCGCCGTCCCTGGAAGAGGCGGCCTCGGCCTGGTCGTCGATCAGACCCGGCGGCGGATCGATGACCGCCCGCTGCTCCTCCAGGTCGATCTCCACGACGATCTCCTGGACGAACGGGACGTACACCTCGCTGCCGTCGGGGCGCTCCACGACGAACAGGTCCTGGGAGGGCAGGTGCGAGATCTCGGTGATGCGCCCGACCTCGGTGCCGTCGACCAGGACCACGTCCAGGTCCATCAGCTGGTGGTCGTAGTACTCGTCCTCGCCCTCGGGCAGTTCCTCGGGGTCGATGTCGGCGATCAGCAGGATGTTGCGCAGGGCCTCGGCACCGGTCCGGTCGTGTACGCCCTCGAAGCGCAGCAGGAGCCGGCCGCTGTGGACACGGCCGGTCTCGATGGTCAGCGGTCCCGCCGAGGCGGGGTCGGTGGCCAGGACGGCACCGGGCGGGAGCCGGAGTTCCGGCTCGTCGGTACGTACCTCGACGGTTACCTCGCCCTTGATGCCGTGGGCGCGGCCCACACGCGCGACTACGAGCTGCACTGTCTGGAATCTCCTGTCGTGTGCCTACGGCATTACTCCGTAGACGACTACGGGCCGGGGACGGCCCAAGTGGCCCTCCCCGGCCCGAGCCGGTGCTACGTGGTGATCAGCGAACCTGGTCCACGTCGACGAGGTCGACACGGACTCCGCGTCCGCCGATGGCACCCACGACGGTTCGCAGGGCACGTGCGGTGCGGCCGTTACGGCCGATCACCTTACCGAGGTCGTCGGGGTGAACCCTGACCTCCAGAACGCGCCCGCGGCGCAGCTCGCGCGAGGCGACCTGCACTTCGTCGGGGTTGTCGACGATGCCCTTCACGAGGTGCTCGAGAGCCTCCTCGAGCATGCTCAGGCCTCGGTCGGCGCAGCCGCAGAGGACTCAGCCGGAGCCTCGTCCTTCTTCTCGGCCTTCTTCTTCTGGGTGATGGCCTCACCCTTGCCCTCGTTGTCGCCGCCCAGGGCCTCGAACAACGGACGCGGGGGCTTCGGAGCGGCCACGAGCAGCGGAGCCGGGGCGGGCAGGCCCTTGAACTTCTGCCAGTCGCCGGTCAGCTTGAGGATGGCGAGAACCGGCTCGGTCGGCTGCGCGCCGACACCCAGCCAGTACTGCGCGCGGTCGGTGTCGACCTCGATGCGCGAGGGGTTCTGCACCGGGTGGTACAGGCCGATCTCCTCGATGGCCCGGCCATCACGGCGGGTACGGGAGTCGGCGACGACGATGCGGTAGTGAGGCGAACGGATCTTGCCCAGACGCTTCAGCTTGATCTTGACTGCCACGGGAGTGGATTCTCCTGGAATTGACGTGGTTGGGCACGGCGAGATTGCCGCGTGGGGTTGCGGTACCCGAGTGCCCGATGGACGCGTCAGCCGGAGGCGAGAGGGTTCCTGTGCGGCTGTCGAGTACAGCTGGCCATTCTGCCATACCCGGCGGGTCGCACCGAACCCGGGCATCACTTGGTCAAGCCTGTATGGGCACCCGGCGCTCCGGGTGCCCATACAGGCGACCGCCCGCGGACCGCGCACTCCCCCACGTGTTCATCCGGCACCCACGAGATGCCGGGCTCGATCACGCATCGGAGCAGAGGGTCAGGCGACGCCCGCGCCGACGATCTCGGGGATGCGGAACGGCTTGCCGCAGCCGCCGCACACGATCGGGGCCTGCGCCAGCACCGACGGGACGACGCGCACGTTGCGACCGCAGTCGCAGACGGCCTTCACGCGCACCCCTCCCCCGGAGGAGCCGTGGCGGGCGGCCGGACCGCGGAAGGTGCGGGTCGTGTCGGAGGTGGTGGCCACCGTGTGCGCCTTCAGGGCCCGCTGCAGCCGCTCCATGGTGGGGCGGTAGCGCCGCTTGGCCTCGGGATTGAGCGTGACCAGCGAGAAGCCGCTGCTGGGGTGCGGTTCCTCGGGGTGGTCCAGGCCCAGCTCCTCGGCGATCGCGAGGAATCTGCGGTTGTGGTAGCGGCCGGCCCGGGAGGTGTCGCGGACTCCTCGGGCGGCGGCGATGCCATGGACTGCCTCATGAAGCAGTCGCTCGAAGGAGAGCGCGTGCCCGCAGGCGGACGACGACTCTCCGATCAGGGACTCGGGCGCGGCAAGATCGGGCAGCTCGGGGTGGTACCGCTGAATGTCGGCCCACGCCTGCGCCAGTTCTGCGGCGAGTACAGGTGGTGTCTGTGTCGTGCTCACGTAATGACAACGAGCCTGAGTGCCGCTGTGTTCCGATTCCGGGCCATCCCAAATAATTTGCACGTACCCGTCAGTTGCCGCTGATGCGTCCGGACGAGGGCGGGTGCGCTGATCTGCGGAGAAGCCTCACAGCTCATAGCAAGCCGGTGCGTAGTCCCACGTACGACCCGGCGCGTAGACGCTGTCCGCACGCCGGGGCACCTGTGGTCGTCCGGTGCGCAAGAGGCATTTCGGTCGCTCTCGGCCGTACCTCAGTAGGCGCGGGCGACGATGGCGACGTTACCGGGTGCGTCGTCGGCGTCGGGAACCGACCCGTCCGCGGCGACCAGACACCGTACGGTCACCGCGTGCTCACCGAGCCTGGCCTCGCCCTTTTCGCCGAGCACCACCCAGGGGACGCGCGCCCAGCCGCCGGCGGTCGCTGCCTCGACGGCCTCCTCGAACGTCGACACGTCCGACGTACGGGACTCCCGGCGCTCGCGCGACTGGGCCAGCAGCAGCGCCTGGTCCTCTTCGAGGATGGTGGGCAGCAGCCGTACGAGCGCGTCGAAGGCCACCGGTTCCTTGCCGCCCGGGATACGGCGGACGAGCATCGCCGTACCGCTCTCCAGGTCACGGGGGCCGACCTCGATGCGTACGGGTACGCCCTTGAGCTCCCAGTCGACGGCGCGGCGGCCGAAGGGCACGTCCGTGCGGTCGTCCACGCGCACGCGTACGCCCGCCGCCTTCAGCCGGTCGCCGATCTCGCGGACCTTGGCCAGAACCGCCTCGTCGCCCTTGATCGCGAGGACCACGGCCTGGATCGCGGCGAGACGCGGCGGGACCCGCAGGCCGTTGTCGTCGCCGTGTGCCATCACCAGGGCGCCGATCATGCGGGTCGTCGAGCCCCATGACGTCTGCCAGACGAGTTCCTGCCTGCCTTCCTTCGACAGGTAGCGGGTGTTGAACGCCTTGGCGAAGTTCTGGCCCAGCTCATGGCTGGTGGCCATCTGGATGGCCTTGCCGTCGCCCATCATCCCTTCGAGGGTGAGGGTGTTGATCGCGCCCGCGAAGCGCTCCTTGACCGTCTTGCGGCCGGGAACGGTGTCCATCGCCAGGACGTTCACCATGAAGTCCTCATAGACGTCACGGTGGATGTGCGCGGCGAAGTCGCGGGCGTCCTCGTAGGTTGCGTGCGCGGTGTGGCCCTCCTGCCACAGGAACTCCGACGTGCGGAGGAAGATCCTGGGGCGCAGTTCCCAACGCACCACGTTCGCCCACTGGTTGATCAGCAGGGGCAGGTCCCGGTAGCTCTGCACCCACTTCGAGAAGTAGTCGTTGATGATCATCTCGGAGGTGGGGCGCACCACCGCGGGCTCTTCGAGTTCCTTGCCTCCGCCGTGCGTGACCACGGCCAGCTCCGGCGCGAACCCCTCGACGTGCTCGGCTTCCTTGGCGAAGTACGACTCCGGGATCAGCAGGGGGAAGTAGGCGTTCTGCGCGCCCGTCTCCTTGATCCGTGCGTCCATCTCTGCCTGCATCCGCTCCCACAGCCCGTACCCGTACGGCCGGATGACCATGGTGCCCCGCACCGGACCGTTGTCGGCCAACTCCGCCTTGGCGACCAGATCCTGGTACCAGCGGGGGAAGTCAATTGCCTGCGGCGTGAGTACGGGTGCCTTTGCCATGACGGGATGCTACGGGCTCACGTTGCCGGCATGTGAATTCTTTTCGTGAGCACAGCGAGCACACAACCTCGGCCCCACAACCCCTGGACGGCGGCTCGGGTGCGGAGTTACCTGGCATACGGGGGAAGTGCGAGCGCGCACTGCACGGGGGCCACCACATCGGAAACAAGGGCAACTCTCGGCGGATTGGGGCGCTTTCGATGACACCTACACTCGTGCGGCAGCACCTGCCTCACGCGGGTCCGGCGACCCGCGTGGACCTGTGCGCACGCGCGCGTGACTGGTCGGAGATCCAGGAGCGGATGTTCGTACCGCTCTACGAGTCCGTCTACGAGCGGCTGGAAGTGGGCACCGGCACCCGACTGCTCGGCCTCGGCTGCGGCTCGGGCCTGGCTCTGTTGATGGCGGCCTCAAGAGGCGCCGCCGTCACCGGCGTCGAGGCATCCTCAGCGCAGCGGCTGAGCCTCGCGAGGGAGCGTTTACTGCCCGAACCGGCGCTCACACGCGCGCGCGGCGACACCCGGCTCATGACGAGACTCCCTGAGGAGGCGGACTCTCCCGCGTACACCCTGGTGACCGCGTTCGAGCCGATCGGCTGTCTCGCGGGCGACTCCGAGGGGCTCAGCCGGACGCTCGCGGCGGCGGTGCCGTCGGTCCGTCGGGGCTCGCCGGTGGTGCTGGTGGGCTGGGGCCCGCCGGAGCGCTGCGCCACGTCGGCGGTACTGCGGGTCGCGGCCCGGCTCGCCGATCCGCCGCGCGTCACGGGCAGTTGGCGCCCCGCGCTCCGCGACGACCTGGAGGAGGTGGCCCAGTGGGCGGGCCTGCGCCCGGACGGCTCCGGGCGGGTGGCATGCCCGTTCGGGTACGCGAACATGCGAAGCGCCGTACGAGGGCTGCTGTCGACGGGAGTGTTCGACGCGGCGATCGCGGCGGCCGGCCAGGAGCAGGTGGACAAGGAGCTGGCGGAGGCACTGCATCCGCATCAGCGGCGGGACGGGACGATCTGGATGCCGAACGTCTTCCGTTACCTCATCGCCCGTACCGCTTGAGGTGACCTGCGGCAGCCGTTGCGCGGAACGCGTGAGGGCGCCCCTCCGGGGAGAGGCGCCCTGCACGCCGTACCGACGTCTGGAGTCGGCTGATCGACTTCCCGGCCGATCGGCTTCTCAGCCCATGAACTTCTTGAACTCGTCCGGCAGCTCGAAGTCCTGCGCGCCCTGCTGGCCCGGCAGACCGAACGCGCCGCCCGGAGCACCCTGGGCGCCGGCGGCCTTGCGGGCGGCGTCCTCCTGCTCCTGCTGCCTGCGCTTCATCGGGTTGCCGGAGCGCTGCTTGCCCTTGGCCTGCTTGGGCTGCTTCTTGGAGCGGCCGGGGCCGCCACCCATGCCCGGCATCCCGGGCATCCCCGGCATGCCGCCGCCCTGGGCCATGCGGGACATCATCTTGCGAGCCTCGAAGAACCGCTCGACCAGGCCCTTCACGGCGCTGACCTCGACACCGGAGCCCTTGGCGATACGGGCGCGGCGCGAGCCGTTGATGATCGTCGCGTCCTGGCGCTCGGCCGGGGTCATCGACTTGATGATGGCCGCCGTACGGTCCACATCGCGTTCGTCGAGGTTGTTGATCTGGTCCTTGATCTGACCCATGCCGGGCAGCAAGCCGAGCAGCTTGGAGATGCTGCCCATCTTCCTGACCTGCTCCATCTGGGCCAGGAAGTCGTCCAGGGTGAAGTCCTGGCCCTTCTTGGACGCCAGCTTCGAGGCCATCGCCTCGGCTTCTTCCTGGCTGAACGTCTTCTCCGCCTGCTCGATCAGGGTGAGCAGGTCACCCATGTCGAGGATGCGGGAGGCCATCCGGTCAGGGTGGAACGCGTCGAAGTCGTCGAGCTTCTCGCCGTTCGACGCGAACATGATCGGCTTGCCGGTCACCGACGCGATGGAGAGCGCGGCACCACCACGCGCGTCACCGTCGAGCTTCGACAGGACGACACCGTCGAAGCCGACGCCGTCCCGGAAGGCCTCGGCCGTGTTGACGGCGTCCTGGCCGATCATCGCGTCGACGACGAAGAGGATCTCGTCGGGCGAGACCGCGTCGCGGATGTCCGCGGCCTGCTGCATCAACTCGGCGTCGATGCCTAGGCGGCCTGCGGTGTCCACGATCACGATGTCGTGGACCTTGGTCTTCGCGAACTCCATGGAGTCCCTGGCGACCTTGACCGGGTCACCGACCCCGTTGCCCGGCTCGGGCGCGTAGACCGCGACCCCGGCGCGCTCGGCGACGACGCTGAGCTGGTTGACGGCGTTGGGGCGCTGGAGGTCGGCGGCGACGAGGAGGGGCGAGTGCCCCTGGTCCTTGAGCCACTTGCCCAGCTTGCCCGCGAGGGTGGTCTTACCGGCACCCTGGAGACCGGCCAGCATGATGACGGTCGGCGGCTGCTTGGCGAAGCGCAGGCGCCGGGTCTCGCCGCCCAGGATCGTGACGAGCTCGTCGTTGACGATCTTGAGGACCTGCTGGGCGGGGTTCAGGGCCTTGGAGACGTCGGACCCGAGGGCGCGCTCCTTGACGTTCTTGATGAACGTCCGCACGACCGGCAGGGCCACGTCGGCTTCGAGGAGCGCGATACGGATCTCGCGGGCCGTGGCGTCGATATCGGCTTCGGAAAGCCGCCCCTTGCCGCGCAGGTTCTTGAAAGTCGCTGAGAGGCGATCGGAGAGAGTATCGAACACGGCGCTCGTCGGTCCTCAGGGGTCGGGGGCAGTGGGTTGCCCTCCAGGGTATCCGGCCTCGCAAGCAATTCGTCCCCGCCTGCGAATTCGGCAGACGGGGACGCGATCTCGCGCGGGCGGTCAGGACGCCCGCATCATCTCCTCCAGCTTCCGTGCCACCGTCGACGCCTCGTCCACCGGCAGCGGCGCGCCCTTGCGGCTGGTCACGTAGAAGGCGTCCACCGCGTTGGACCCCAGTGTGCTGACGTGCATGCTCCGCACCCGCACCCCCGCGTCCTCCAGGGCCCGCCCGATCCGGTGCAGCAGCCCCGGGGCGTCCTGCGCGCGCACCTCGATCACCGTGGCCAGCCGGGACGCGGCCGGATGGACGGTCACCCGGGCCGGCGGCGCCACGACACCCCGTCGGCGCGGGTACGCCGCGTCGCGCTCGGCCAGGCGGCCCGCGATGTCCAGGGAGCCGTCGAGCGCCCGTACGAGGTCGGCGCGCAGGCGGGCCGCCTGGGGCAGGGAGCCGTACTCGGCGGCGACGCGCCAGTCGAGGAGCAGGACCGCGCCCTCGACGCCGTCGGGGAGGTCCAGTGAGCGCAGTTCCGCCGTGCGGACCGTCAGACGGTGCATGGCGAGGACACCGGCCACGGCGGGCAGGACGCCCGGCTGGTCGGGTACGGCGATCAGCAGCTCGACGCCCAGCGGCTCGGGATCCCCGGAGGGCTCCTCCTCCACCGACGCCTCCGCCGGGGACTCCGTCTGGGCGCGCAGCGACAGCACCGGGCCGCCCGTGCGGAACGCCTCGATGGCGAGCCGTTCCTGTTCGGCGGTGGGCGCGACGGCCTCGGGCTCCTCGGGGGCGTCCCCGGCGAGGACGGCGGCGACCCGTTTCACCAGGTCGGCGACGAGCGAACCGCGCCAGGTCGACCAGGCGGCCGGGCCCGTCGCCTGCGCGTCGGACTCGGTGAGCGCGTGGAGGAGTTCCAGCGTGCTCTGGGTGCCGACCGCCTCGGCGACCGAGCGCACGGTGGCCGGGTCCTCCAGGTCACGCCGGGTGGCGGTGTCGACGAGCAGCAGATGGTGACGTACGAGAGTGGCCAGTACCGCCACGTCCGCGCGGTCGAAGCCGATGCGGGCGGCTACGTCCTTGGCGATGATCTCGCCCGCGACGGAGTGGTCGCCGGGCCAGCCCTTGCCGATGTCGTGGAGCAGCGCGGAGACGAGGAGGAGGTCGGGGCGGCTGACCCGGCGGGTGAACTCCGAGGCCCGGACGGCGGTTTCGATCAGGTGGCGGTCGACCGTCCAGATGTGGACGGCGTTGCGCTGCGGGCGGCAGCGGACCCGCTCCCAGTCGGGGAGGAAGTGGGTGATCAGGCCCTCGGCCTCCAGGGCTTCCCAGACCTCGATGGTCGGGCGGCCCGAGCCCAGCAACGTCACCAGTTGCTCTCTCGCCTCGGCCGGCCACGGGGTCGGCAGCGGCCGTGCCGCCGCCGCCATGCGGCGGACCGCGTGCAGGGACAGCGGAAGGCCCGCCTGGGCGGCTGCCGCGGCGGCGCGCAGCAGGAGTACGGGGTCGCGGTCGGGGCGCGCGGCACGGGCAAGGCCCACCTCGCCGTCCTGCTCCACGACGCCCTCGGCCAAGGGGGAACGTTCCGGCGCCGGTTTACCGCCGCCCAGCATGGCGCGCAGGCGCGGGCGTACGGCGCGCGATCGGAGCACGCGCCCCACCTCGCGCCAGGTCACGTCACTCGCGTACGACACGACGCGTGCCGCCTCGTAGACCTGTCGCAGGAGGGTGTCGGCGTCGAGGAGGCCGAGTTCGCCGGCGACCTGGTCCTGTTCCTGGAGGGCGAGGCGGTCGGTGGCGCGGCCGGTGGTGAGGTGGAGGGCGTCGCGGACGTCCAGCAGGCGGCGGCGCGCATCCGTGAGGCCCTCGCGGGGGGCGTCGGCCAGCCAGGAGGCCGCGACCGCGCGCAGGGCGGTGGCGTCGCGCAGGCCGCCGCGGGCCTCCTTGAGGTCGGGTTCGAGGAGGTACTGCAGCTCGCCCTGGCGCTCGGCGCGTTCGGCGCAGAGTTCCTGGAGTTCGGGGAGGCGCTTGGGGGCCTGGTTGCGCCAGTCGGCGAGAACGGCGGTGCGCAGGCCGGCGGTGAGGCCGAGGTCACCGGCCAGGTGGCGGGCGTCCAGCAGGCCCAGCTGCACCTTGAGGTCCTCGCCCGACACCTTCCGGGCCTCGGACTGTGTCCGGACGGAGTGGTCCAGGGCGAGGCCCAGGTCCCAGACGGGGTACCAGAGGCGGTCGGCGAGGGCCGCGACACCGGCGGAGTCGCTGCCGTCGTGCAGGAGGAGCAGGTCCAGGTCGCTGCGTGGGGAGAGTTCACCTCTGCCGTAGCCGCCGACGGCGACCAGGGAGACTCCGCGCAGTCCTTGCGGTCCTTCGGTCGCCGCAGTGAACAGGCCGGTCAGCCACTCGTCGGTCAGTTCTGCCAGGGCCGCACGGCGCGGCGGCCCGGACCGCGCCCCCTCGGTGAGGAGGCGCAGCCGGGCCGCCGCATAGCCGCTGGGTCCCGAGTCCTCTGCATCCTTACGCACGTCCGTACTCGTCACCCAGCGACTCCTGTTCGTCTTTACTGCCTCAGAGCGCGTCCGGACCGCGCTCGCCGGTCCGGACCCGGACGGCGGTCTCGACCGGGACGGACCAGACCTTGCCGTCACCGATCTTGCCGGTCCGGGCCGCCTTGACGATGACGTCGATGAGACCCTCGGCGTCGTCGTCCTCGGCGAGGACCTCGATACGGATCTTGGGAACCAGGTCGACCGTGTACTCGGCACCGCGGTAGACCTCGGTGTGGCCCCGCTGACGACCGTAGCCGCTCGCCTCGGTGACCGTCAGACCGTGGACCCCGAAGGCCTGGAGGGCCTCCTTGATCTCGTCGAGCCGGTGGGGCTTCACAACGGCGGTGATGAGCTTCATGCGTCCACCTTCTTGCTCTCGCCACCGACGGCCGCGGTGACGGACGTACGGGCCGCGCCGCCGCCGGCGCCACTGAAGTCGTATGCGGTCTCGGCGTGCTCGGCCTGGTCGATGCCGGCGATCTCGTCGTCCTCGGAGACGCGCATACCGATCGTCTTGTCGATGAGGAAGGCGAGGACCGCGGAGGCGACCAGGGAGTAGCCGAGGACGGCGAAGACGCCGGCGCACTGCTTCCAGAACTGGTCGAGGCCGCCGCCGTAGAAGAGGCCCTCGACCTCCGACTGGCCCTTGCCGCTGGCGAAGAGGCCGATGAGCAGGGAGCCGACGACACCGCCGACGAGGTGGACACCGACGACGTCGAGCGAGTCGTCGTAACCGAACTTGTACTTGAGGCCGACAGCCATGGCGCACAGCAGACCGGCGATGGCGCCGACCGCGATGGCGCCGATCGGGGAGACCGCACCGCCCGAGGGGGTGATGGCGACCAGACCGGCGACCGCGCCGGAGGCGGCGCCCAGCGTGGTGAACGCTCCGTGGCGGATCTTCTCGTAGACCAGCCAGGCGAGCATGGCGGCGGCGGTGGCGACCTGCGTGTTGACGAACATCAGCGTGCCGACGCCGTCGTCGTTGCCCAGCCACGAGCCGGCGTTGAAGCCGAACCAGCCGAACCACAGGAGACCGGCACCGAGCATGACCAGCGGGAGGCTGTGCGGGCGCATCGGGTCCTTCTTGAATCCGACGCGCTTGCCGATGACCAGGATCACGCCGAGCGCCGCGGCACCCGCGTTGATGTGGACCGCCGTACCACCGGCGAAGTCGATGACACCGAGCTCGAAGGCCCAGCCGCCCGCGCCCCATACCCAGTGGGCGACGGGGAAGTACACGACGGTGGCCCACAGGGCGACGAACAGCGCCCATGCCGAGAACTTGACGCGGTCCGCGAGGGCACCGCTGATCAGGGCGGGGGTGATGACCGCGAACATCATCTGGAAGACCATGAAGGTCAGGATCGGGATGTTGTAGCCGTCCCACAGATCGGTCGTGCCGATGTCACTGAGACCGACCCAACCCGAGGTCCAGCCGATGAGGCCGCCCTTGTCGGTGCCGAACGCGAGGGAGAAGCCGTACAGCACCCACAGGAGGGTGACGATGCCGATGCTGATAAAGCTCATCATCAACATGTTCAGGGTGCTCTTGACGCGGACCATGCCTCCGTAGAAGAAGGCGAGTCCGGGGGTCATGAGCAACACCAGGGCCGAACAGATCAGCATGAACCCGGTGTTCGCGGCAGAAAGCTTGGGAGCCTCTGCGGCCAGCGTGATGGCGGCTGATGCCATCGGCGTCTCCTCGTCATTGGTACGGCCCCATGCGGGCGAAGCCTGAGCGGATTGAGGGGTGGGCCGGTTATGCGCCAGACATTGACGCAGCGCCGTTTCGGTCGACGCCCCTCGATGTTTCGCCGCAGTGACGAAGGTGCCTTGTGTGTTACGGATCGATGAACTGCCGGATGTTGGACGCGCCGATCGTTATCGTGGCGCAACCTTCGTCCGTGGCGGTGGACCGACCGCGGCTGACCTTCCGATGACCTGGCGGGGGAGCCGAGTCGGGCTGTCGGGAAGGCCTGCCGCGGCCGGGGTTCCGGGGGTTCAGACCGCCTCGGCGGTCTCTGGCAGATCGATCGCGAGCTGGTCGGTCAGGTCCACGACCTCGGCGAGATCCCCGAAATCGCGTACAGCCGTGTCGACCGTTTTTCGGATACGAGTGTTGACGCGCTCCGAGCGCACCTTCTTGGCGATTTCCATGGCTTCCATGGCCGGCACCGTGGCCCGCTCGGGCTCCCGCTGGAGGAGGTGGACCGTGGCCATGCCGATCAGATTCAGTGCGTACGACCGCTGGTGATCGGTGTCCTTCGCGAACAGGTCGACGGCATTCCGCATCAGGGGCTCGGCCAGGGAGGCGTAGGTGGGGCTGCGGCCCGCGACGTAGGCCAGGTCACGGAACGAGTGGGAGTTCTCGCCGTACAGCTCGGCCTGGGAGAAGAAGCGGATCCAGTCGGGATCGGGCTCGTCCCAATCGTGTACGTCCGCGAACGTGTCCTCGGCCATCCGCACGGCCCGCTTGCACTTTCCGGGCTGTCCCATATTGGCGTATGCGCGCGCCTCCATCGCATACAGCATGGCCTGGGTGCGGGGGCTCGCGCAGTCGCGGCTGCCGTACTGCGCGAGATGGATCAGTTCGAGAGCGTCGTCGGGCCGCCCGAGGTGGATCATCTGGCGGCTCATGGACGACAGGACGTACGAGCCCAGGGGCTTGTCCCCGGCCTCCTTGGCCGCGTGCAGGGCCAGGACGAAGTACTTCTGGGCGGTCGGCTGGAGTCCCACGTCGTACGACATCCAGCCGGCGAGTTCGGCCAGCTCGGCGGCGACCTTGAACAGCTTGCGGCTGGTGGACTCGGGCTGGGGCTCCTGGAGGAGGTCCGTCACCTCGTGCAGTTGTCCGACCACCGCCTTGCGGCGCAGGCCGCCGCCGCACTGCGCGTCCCACTGCCGGAACATCGCGGTGGTGGACTCCAGCAGCTCCAGCTCGGGCTTGGAGAGGCGGCCGGCCCGGCGCGCGGCGGACGGGTGCTCCGGCTCCTCCGGCGGGGCGGGGGGCACCGGGACGAGCCAGCGCTGCATGGGCTCGATGAGGGTGGGGCCGGCCGCGAGGGACAGCGCGGTCCCGAGGAAGCCGCGCCGCGCCAGCATCAGGTCGCTGCGGGAGAACTCACTGAGCAGGGCCACGGTCTGCGGGGCCGTCCACGGCAGGTCGACACCGGATGCGGACGGCGACTGGCGGGCGGCACGCAGCCCCAGGTCCTCGACGGAGACGACACACCCGAACCGCTCGGAGAACAGCTCGGACAGGATGCGCGGGATCGGCTCGCGCGGGTTCTCGCCGTCGAGCCAGCGCCGGACCCGCGAGGTGTCCGTCGAGATGTGGTTGGCACCCAACTGACGTGCCCGGCGGTTTACTTGGCGCGCCAGCTCGCCCTTGGACCAGCCGCTGCGCACGAACCACGAGCCGAGCAGCTCGTTCGGGCGCTTGTCAGCGCTAGCCGAGGTCATCGCGCTTCCGCCGTTGCCGCCCACTGGAACGCCCCCATTCCCTGAGACCACTTGTCGCCGAGTGCGCCAAGCCCTATCAGAATGCCGGTAAATAGGCTCCGTGTCCGACAGTTCTCACCCTTCGAACGGGAAGCCGACTTGCCTCCGGCATACCCACAAGCGCATGTGCCCCCAGGCCTCGTGCACTCAAAGTAATCCTACGATCACGGCTCCGGCCATGGGGATCCAGGAAACGCCACCATTCGCCACCCCTTCGAATGAACTCACGGGCGACTACACAGGATTCACTTGACAGTGGACGGCCGGGAGTGAGCGGAGCGATGCACTCGAGGGCGCACACCGCCGAGCGCACTACCCGAGGCACTTCCGGGCGCCGACCGGAGCGGGTGAGGGCGGGCGGGAGTGACGGGCAGTCGGAAACGCAGGGTTACGTTCTGGTCGCAGCTCGTAACCACCGGTGCGTCGGACCCGTTGGAGGGGGCATGGGCTTCACGATCGGCAGCAGCCGGGGTATCCGCGAGATCCGGCCAGGCACGCGCCGCCGCGGCCGGTCGTCCGAGTGCACCGCCGTGGCCGAGTACACCGGCCTCTGGGGCTGGGACGTGGTCGCCGGTGCCCGCGCGGCGGGCGGTGCCTGCTCCTGCGGCCTGACCGGCTGCCCCACGCCGGGCGCCCACCCGCTGGGCTTCGCGCCCCGGGTCGCGGCCGGCGCCACGCTCGACGAAGTCACGGACACCTGGGGCCAGTTCCCCGGCGCCGCGGTCATGCTCCCCGTGGGCCGCGCGTTCGACGTGATCGAGGTCGCCGAACCGGCCGGCCGCCGCGCCCTGGTCCGGCTGGAACGGATGGGCCTCCCCCTCGGCCCGGTCACCGCCACCCCCGAGGGCCGCGCCCAGTTCTTCGTCGCCCCCGGCGCCGCCGCCGAACTCCCCGAACTCCTCTACCGCACGGGCTGGGACGACGCGACGCTCGACCTGCACGGCCTGGGCGCCGGTACGTATCTCACGGCGCCCCCCTCCGACCGGGGCGGCCTCGGCCCGGTCACCTGGCTGCGCCCACCCGCCCTGGACACGGCGACCAGGCCTCCGGCGGCCAGGCTGCTGCTGGGGACGCTGGCGTACGTGGCGCACCGGTCGCGGGCGTAGCGCCCGGGTTCACGGCGCGGGGCCACACAGCAAGGCGCCCGTCCCCAACTGCACCTTGGGGGCGGGCGCCTCTCCGTGGGCCCCTTGTCGGGCCTACGGATTTCCGGAGGCGGTGATCAAGACGGTGATCACTCTCCGATAAGAGCGTCAACGAACGCCTCCGGCTCGAACGGCGCCAGATCGTCGGCCCCTTCGCCGAGCCCGATCAGCTTCACCGGCACACCCAGCTCGCGCTGTACGGCGATGACGATGCCGCCCTTGGCGGTGCCGTCGAGCTTGGTGAGCACGATGCCGGTGACCTCGACGACCTCGGCGAAGACGCGGGCCTGGACGAGCCCGTTCTGCCCGGTCGTGGCGTCCAGCACGAGCAGCACCTCGTCCAGCGGGGCGTGCTTCTCGACGACGCGCTTGACCTTGCCGAGCTCGTCCATGAGCCCGGTCTTGGTGTGCAACCGCCCGGCGGTGTCGATCAGTACGACATCGGCACCGGCCTCGATGCCCTCCTTGACGGCGTCGAAGGCGACCGACGCGGGGTCACCGCCCTCGGGACCGCGCACGGTACGGGCCCCGACGCGGTCACCCCAGGTCTGGAGCTGGTCGGCCGCGGCGGCCCGGAAGGTGTCGGCGGCGCCGAGAACAACGTTTTTCCCGTCGGCGACGAGCACACGCGCGAGCTTGCCCGTGGTGGTGGTCTTGCCGGTGCCGTTGACGCCGACGACCATCACGATGCCCGGGGTGTCGAGGTTCGAGTCGGTCTTCACGGTCCTATCGAACCCGGGTTCGAGGATCTGGAGCAGTTCCTCGCGCAGCAGCGCGCGCAGGTCGGCGGGCGTACGGGTACCGAGCACCTTCACGCGCTCGCGCAGCCGTTCGACCAGTTCCTGGGTGGGCCGGACGCCCACGTCGGCGGTGAGGAGGGTGTCCTCGACCTCCTCCCAGGTGTCGTCGTCGAGATGCTCGCGCGCGAGGAGCGTGAGCAGCCCCTTGCCGAGCGCGTTCTGCGACCGGGAGAGCCGGGCACGCAGCCGGACCAGCCGCCCGGCGGTGGGCTCCGGCACCTCGATGACGGGGACGGGAGGTTCCTCGACGGCGACGGACGAGCCGTCCGCACCCTTCGGGAGATCCACTTCCTCTATCGTGCGGCGCGGTTCGTCGCGCGGCGTCTCGGCCTCGTCGCCGATGTGCGGCTCGGCCGGAGGGGCGGTGAGGTCGGGTGCCGTCGGGGGCGCCGGGGGCAGCGGCTTCTTCCTGCGGCTGCCGACGACGAGCCCACCGAGCACACCGAGCACGACCACGGCGATGACTACAGCAAGGATGATGGTTTCCATAGCCGCACCAGTATGCGTGACCTCCCTCCGGCCTGTCCGGTCCCGGTAGGCCGCCCGGCCCCCTCTCCGCGCCTCTAGCGATCTGACACTCCGTCAGCTAATCTCCCCCGGCACACCCGCCGGAAGGGACCCCCATGCCCGTCACCGTCGTACGTTTCAATCTGGTCGCCCCCGATGCCACCCCCGCCGATCTCCGCGCCCGCTACCAGGCCGCGATCGAGATGGCCACGTACGCCGACACCCACGGAATCACCACCGTCCAGACCGAGGAGCACCACGGCGTCGCCAACAACTGGCTGCCCTCGCCTTTCACCTTCGCGGGAGCCGTGTTCGGGGCGACGCGGCGGATCGCGGTGACCGTGTCGGCGGTGATCGGCCCGTTGCACGACCCTTTGAGGCTCGCCGAGGACATCGCCGTACTCGACCTGCTGAGCGGCGGACGGTTGGTCACGGTCGCCGGGATCGGATACCGGCCCGAGGAGTACGCCCATTTCGGCGCCGACTGGAAGCGGCGAGGCAAGCTCCAGGACGAGTTGCTGGAGACGCTCCTGAAGGCCTGGACCGGGGAGGAGTTCACGTACCAGGGCCGTACGGTACGGGTCACTCCGCGCCCGTGCACCGACCCGCATCCCCTCCTCCTCGTCGGCGGCTCGTCGAAGGCGGCGGCCAGACGGGCGGCCCGCCTGGGGCTCCCCCTCTTTCCCAGCGCGCACCTGCCCGAGCTGGAGGCCTACTACAAGGAACGGCTCGTCGAGTACGGCACGGAGGGCTGGACGATGATGCCGGCCGCCGAGACCCCGCTGCTGCACATCACCGAGGACCCGGACCGGGCGTGGGCCGAGTACGGCCACCACTTCCTGCACGAGGCACGGACGTACGCCTCCTGGCAGTCCGGCGACATCCGGTCCGCCGTGAAGTCGGCGGCCACGACGGTCGAGGAACTGCGTACCGAGGGTGTCTACCGGATGCTGACGCCCGAGGAGTGCGTCGCGCAGGGGCTGGACAACCACGTGCTGCATCCACTGTCGGGCGGGATGCCCGTGGAGGAGGGCTGGCGGAGTCTGCGGCTGTTCGGGGAGCGCGTGGTGCCGGCACTGGCGGCCTGACGCACCTGCCGAAAGCCGCTCCCGGCTCGGGCAGTGGCCGAGCCGGAAGCGGCGGTGGATACGGGGAGAAGGGCGGCGGGGACCTGGCCCTCCTCCCCGAGTCGTGGGGAAGGTGATGGGGCTAGCCCATCTCCTCCAGCGTCTTGCCCTTCGTCTCCTTGACGAACCTGAGCACGAACGGGATCGAGAGCGCGGCGAAGATCGTGTAGATCACATAGGTCGCGGAGAGGTTCCAGTCGGCCAGCGACGGGAAGCTCGCGGTGATGGCCCAGTTGGCGATCCACTGGGCGGCGGCGGCCACGCCCAGGGCGGCGGCGCGGATCCTGTTCGGGAACATCTCCCCGAGGAAGACCCAGACGACGACACCCCAGGAGAGCGCGAAGAAGAGGACGAACACATGGGCGGCGACCAGGGCGACCCAGCCCTGGGTGGCGGGCAGCTTGCCGTCGACGAGGTCGTAGGAGAAGGCCCAGGCCTCCAGGGCGAGCCCGACGACCATGCCGACGGAGCCGATGAGCGCCAGCGGCCGGCGGCCGATCCGGTCGACGAAGATCATGGCGATCACGGTGCCGATGATGTTGATGATCGACGTGGTGAACGAGTAGAGGAACGACTCCGTCGGGTCGACGCCGACCGACTGCCACAGCGTCGAGGAGTAGTAGAACGCGACGTTGATGCCGACGAACTGCTGGAAGACCGAGAGGCCGATACCGATCCAGACGATCGGCTTGAAGAAGAAGGTGCCGCCGAGCAGGTCCCGGAAGGTCGACTTGTGCTCGCTCTTCATGGCGCCCTCGATCTCGGCGACCCGGGCGTCCATGTCGATCCCGTCGCCCTCGACCTCGCGCAGCACCTCACGGGCGCGCTCGTCCCGGCCGACGGAGATCAGGAAGCGCGGTGACTCGGGGATCGCGAAGGACAGCAGCCCGTACAGCATCGCCGGTACGACCATCACACCGAGCATGACCTGCCAGGCCTCGACGCCCAGCAGCTTGCCGCGCTGGTCGCCGCCCGCCGCGTTCAGGATGCCCCAGTTGACCAGCTGCGAGATGGCGATGCCGATGACGATCGCGGCCTGCTGGAACGAACCGAGCCGTCCCCGGTAAGCGGCCGGAGCGACCTCGGCGATGTAGGCGGGCCCGATGACGGAGGCCATACCGATGGCGAAGCCACCGATGATCCGCCAGAAGGCGAGGTCGTACAGCGCGAAGGGCAGCGCGGAGCCGACGGCGCTGATCGTGAAGAGCACGGCGGAGATCTGCATGCAGCGGATACGGCCGATACGGTCGGCCATGCGCCCCGCGGTGGCCGCACCGATGGCGCAGCCGATCAGCGCGATGGCGATGACCTGCGCCAGAGCGGCTGAGCCGACGTCGTAGCGGGTCCGGATCGCCTCGACGGCGCCGTTGATCACGGCACTGTCGTAACCGAAGAGGAAACCACCCATCGCGGCCGCCGCCGCGATGAAGATGACATGCCCGAGATGCTCGGGATGAGCCGCTCCGGCTCCTGACTTGAGTGTCTGCTCAGCGCTGGTCACGTACAACTCCTCGGGCCACCGGCAACGCCGCCGGGTGGGGGACCCTCCCAGGTAGGTGGTACCTGAAGGTAAAAACGACATTGCCGAGACTATGCCTTCAAGTTTCCAAGTCAAGAGCGTGATTGATGTGAGACAGAAGGCATGAACGGCCAACTTGCGTTCAAGTATTGAACAAGGAAAAGGGGGAAGGAGGGAAGGCTGGAGGACGGTCGGCGGAGCCGAGGGGGGACCAGAGGGGGACTAACGGAGCCGCTGTGAAATCACCTTCGACACGCCGTCACCCTGCATGGAGACGCCGTACAGCGCGTCGGCGACCTCCATCGTCCGCTTCTGGTGCGTGATCACGATGAGCTGCGAGGCTTCCTGGAGCTCCTGCATGAGGCGGATCAGCCGCTGCAGGTTGGTGTCGTCGAGGGCCGCCTCCACTTCGTCCATCACGTAGAAGGGACTCGGCCTGGCCTTGAAGATCGACACCAGCAACGCTACGGCGGTGAGCGAGCGCTCGCCACCGGAGAGTAGCGACAGTCGCTTGACCTTCTTGCCCGGCGGCCGGGCCTCCACATCCACACCTGTGGTGAGCATGTTGTCGGGGTCGGTCAGGATCAGCCGTCCCTCGCCACCGGGGAACAGTCGGCTAAAGACACCCTCGAACTGCACCGCCGTGTCCCGGAACGCCTCGGTGAAGACCTGCTCGACGCGCTCGTCGACCTCCTTCACCACCTGAAGCAGATCGATCCGCGTCTTCTTCAGGTCCTCGAGTTGCTCGCTGAGGAACTTGTGGCGTTCCTCCAGTGCCGCGAACTCCTCCAGGGCCAGCGGATTGACCTTGCCGAGCTGCTGGTAGGCCCGCTCGGTCGCCCTGAGCCGCTTCTCCTGCTCGGCTCGGTGGAACTGCTTCGGCTGGTTGCGCGGGTGCTCCGGGTCCTCGGGCAGTTCCTCGCCGTCGGCGGGGGGCGAGGCCGGCACCAGCTGGTGCGGGCCGTACTCGGACACCAACCCCTCTGGTTCCACACCGAGTTCCTCCAGCGCCTTGGTCTCCAGCTGCTCGATCCGCAGCCGCTTCTCGGCGCCGAGTACCTCACCGCGGTGCATTGAATCCGTCAACTTGTCGAGTTCGGCCTTGAGATCACGGCCTGCTGCCCGAGCGGCGGTCAGCTCCTGCTCGCGCCGGGCCTTGGCAGCGTCGGCCGCGGTGCGTTCCTCGTCGGCCCGGGACAGGGAGACCTCGACGTGCGCGAGCAGCTGCCGCGCCCCGGAGGCGACGGCTTCGGCGACGGCCGCCTCGTGTCTGAGCCGCGCCCGCCGCTCCTCGGCACGCGCGCGTGCCTCCCGTTCGGCACGCGCGGCCCGGTCGAGCGAGTCGGCCCGTCCGGCCAGCCCCTTGACCCGCTCCTCGTGGGTACGGACCTGGAGCCGGGCCTCCATCTCGGTCTGCCGCGCGTTGGCGCCGTCGGCGGCGAGCCGATCCCGTACTCCTGTGTCGGGCTCCTCCTCGACGGGCATCTCCTCGGCGACGGCCAGCCGCTCGGCGAGCTCCTCGGCATCCTGTACGGCCCTGTCGAGCGCTTCCTGCGCACGCGCCGCAGCCGCGGTGGACCTCTCGGCCTCTCCGGCGGCACCCCTGGCCTGCCCGGCGAGCCGCCCGAGCTGCTGGGCGACGGCCGACTTCTCCCGGTCGGCGGCCCGGCGCCGCTCCCCCAGCTCCTCGACGAACGCCGCACTCTCCTTGCGCCGCTCCCCGGCGAACCGCTGGGCCCCGGCCAACTCCTCGCACCGCACGGCCAGTTCCTCCAGCTCGGCGGCGGCCTCGTCGACGGAGGCCTGCACCTCCAGCAGGCTCGGCGCCCCGGCGGACCCACCGTGCGCGAAGTGAGCGCCCAGCAGATCCCCTTCGGCGGTCACGGCGGTCAACTCCGGCCGCGAATACACCAGTTCCTCGGCGTCTTCGAGCGTCCCGACGAGCACGATCCCGCGCAGCAACCGACGTACGGCGGGCATGAGTTCGGCGGGTCCCCGGACCAGGTCGGCGACAGGGGACGGCCCGCTCGGCCCGCGACCCCGGGCTCCCGGACGATCGCCGGGCGCGGAGCCCTGCCCGTCGACAGCACCGGCACCGCCGGAGGCGGAACCCTCTGCCGGGCCGGATCCGTCGCCCCGAGCCGCTCCCCCGCCCGGACCGCCGGGCCCCGGGCCCGCTTCCTCCAGCGCATCGGCACCGGGCACGCCCACAGCACCGGGGTGCGCGGGCGCTGACGGCCACTGCCCCGCACCGGAAGCGCCCGCCCGGCCGTCGCTCGCGGGACCGCCCTGCTCCCCCGAGCCGGAACCCACCGAGCCACGCACGTCCTCGTCCCACTCCCCCACCGGGCCATCCGGCTGCGGCCCGCCCCCCGGCGCTGCCGGTGTCTGCGCGTCCTCCGGCGCCCCCGCCAGCAACAGTGAAGCGCGCCCCGCGTCCTGCTTGCGCAGCAGTCGGATCGCTGCTGCCGCGGCGGCCGGGGTCGTCACCGCGATCGCGTCCGCCGCCGCGCCGAAGGCGGCGGCCACGGCGACCTCGTGACCCGGGGTGACCGTCAGCAGTTCCGCCGCCGGCCCGAGCAGGCCGGTGAGGCGGT
>NZ_JAAGLU010000359.1 GCF_010550245.1 Streptomyces sp. SID12501 | reverse complement strand
TGCCGCAGGGCGTCAAGCCGGGCCGTCCGCCGGTGTGGACGCGACGGCAGCTGATAGACGGCATTCGGTGGCGGACCCGTACCGGTGCTCCCTGGCGTGATGTGCCGGAACGCTACGGGCCCTGGGAGCGGGTCTACGACCTGTTCCGGCGCTGGCAGCGCGATGGCACCTGGGCCAGGTTCGTCACTCAGCTCCAAGCTCAGGCGGACGCGAAGGGCCTGATCACCTGGGACGTGAATATCGACTCCACCGTCTGCCGGGCCCACCAGCACGCCGCCGGGGCCTCGAAAAAGGGGATCTGCAAAAGGAACCGCCCGGCGGCATTGCCGTTGAGCCGGCCGACCATGGTCTCGGACGTTCCCGAGGCGGCCTGACCACCAAGATCCACCTTGCCGTCGAGCAGGGGTAGAAGCCGCTGAGCGTCGTGATCACAGCCGGCCAGCGGGGTGACTCGCCGCAATTCGAGCCGGTCCTGGAAGCCATCCGGGTACCTCGCCTTGGTCCGGGCAGGCCCCGCAGGCGGCCGGACCGGGTGCGGGCCGACAAAGC
>NZ_JAAGLU010000358.1 GCF_010550245.1 Streptomyces sp. SID12501 | reverse complement strand
GAAGCCCGACATCGACGGATCCGAGATCACCTACGACACGATCCGGCGCCAGCCCGACCGCTATGACGAGATCGACGTCGAGGTGGCCGGCCCGATTGCCGCCCGCTACGAGATCTGCCGCGACGCCAAGGTCGCCGCCGACATCGAGTACACGGCCGCCAAGTCGCTCCTGCTCGACGCACTCGGCACCGGCCGGAACGCCGTTCACCTCGGCCGCCGAATCGCCTACCGAACCGCCCGCGAGGACGGCTCGACCATCGCCCTCCAGCCCGCCCGATAGGAGCCGCCATGTCCCGCCTTCAGGGCGCCGGCAGCAAGCCCGCCCCCGACGAGTACGACGACGGATTCGACTTCGTCCCGGCCACCAAGGACGGCCACAAGGCACGGCTGTCCATCCAGGGCCCGTCCGGATCAGGAAAGACGTGGACCGGGCTGCAGGCAGCCGCCGAGTTCGCCGACGGCCAGGAGTTCGGAGTCATCGACACCGAACGGCGCGCCGCCTCCTTGTACATCGTCGACCTCGGCATCCCCTTCAAGACCCTGGCCATG
>NZ_JAAGLU010000357.1 GCF_010550245.1 Streptomyces sp. SID12501 | reverse complement strand
TTCACCCCACGGAACCGCGGGTAACCGGGCGTCTCCCCGGCTTTGACGCGGCGGAAGAAAGCCTGGAATGCCTTGTCCAGGCGGCGCAGCGTGGCCTGCTGGGACGAGAACGACCACCGGCCGTGACGCTCGGGGTCGAAGGCCCGGATGTCCTTGAGCTGCGCGGACTGCCCGACGTACTTGATGCCGGTCTTCGAGACGTGCCGGTAGGCGTCGCGGCGTTCCTGCAACGCCCCGTTGTACAGCGAGCAGTGATCACGGAGCATCTCCGTCAGCGCCCCGGCCTGCTGGACGGTCGGCCGGAGCAAGAACCTGTACGAGCGGATCATCCTCCGACCTCCCTTCCATTACATGATGTGACATCACACTATCATGCATGCACTCACATCACGCAATGCCTACCATCGGCCCATGACCCAACGTCCCCTGACCGGAGCCGAAGCCGCCGAATACCTCGGCATCAGCATCCGCCGCATCCACAACCTCAACGCCGCCGACAACGACTTCCCCGAACCCGAATACACCGGCCGCACACCCACCTGGACCACAG
>NZ_JAAGLU010000356.1 GCF_010550245.1 Streptomyces sp. SID12501 | reverse complement strand
GGCGTGCGCGACGAGACGCTGCTGGCCCGCGTCAAGGAAGCCCCGCAGATGAAGGGCGCCGACCTCGCCGCGGAGGTCGCCACCAAGGAGGCGTACGTCGTTCCCGCGATCGGTGAGAAGAAGTTCACCGTCGCCGCGATCGACCTGGGCATCAAGGGCATGACCCCGCACCGGATGGCCGAGCGCGGCATCGAGGTGCACGTGCTCCCCGCCACCGCCACCGCCGAGGACATCTACGCGGTCAACCCCGACGGCGTGTTCTTCTCCAACGGCCCGGGCGACCCGGCCACCGCCGACCACGCGGTCTCCGTCATGCAGGGCGTCCTCGCCCGCAAGACCCCGCTCTTCGGCATCTGCTTCGGCAACCAGATCCTGGGCCGCGCGCTCGGCTTCGGCACCTACAAGCTGAAGTACGGCCACCGCGGCATCAACCAACCGGTGCAGGACCGCACCACCGGCAAGGTCGAGATCACCGCGCACAACCACGGCTTCGCCGTCGACGCGCCCCTCGACAAGGTCTCGGACACCGCCTACGGGCGCGCCGAGGTCTCC
>NZ_JAAGLU010000355.1 GCF_010550245.1 Streptomyces sp. SID12501 | reverse complement strand
GCAGCTCGTGCCCCGCGTGCTCACCCAGCGGGTCCGTCAGCACCGCGTCGAGGCACGACGCCTCCGAGCACGCCACCTGCACGCTGTACGTGTACGTGTCGCCCGGCGCGAGCTCAGTGCGGTCCACCGACTTGGTGATGCCGAGGTACTGGGGGTCTGCCGCGGCCGCCGGTGCCGTGAGCACGGGCAGCGCGAGCAGCGCGGCGAGCGACGCGGCGACGAACGACATGAGGCGGCGCGGGAACGCGCGACCTCGGGACTGCGTGGGCATGCGGGAGCCTCCGACGGGTGGGGATCGCCCATACCCTGGAGGTCGTTGGTCCCGTACACCGGGTGAGAGTGCGCGCTATGTCGCCTCTGCGCGCACGAATCGTCAACCGGGTCCGAATAGCCGCATTCCCCGCCCCGGCGTGCGGGCCCCGAGCCGGGCGGCTAAAGTCCGCCGCCGTCCGACCTCGGGCCCGGTGCCTCAGCCAGGATCCGGCAGCGGCTGACCGCGCAGGGCCGCCGTCCGGAACTGCGTGGGCGTGAGCCCGAACCGCTCCCGGAACG
>NZ_JAAGLU010000354.1 GCF_010550245.1 Streptomyces sp. SID12501 | reverse complement strand
CATCGACGGCGCCATGCCCCTGGCCCACCCGGTGGACCTCAACGCCTCGGCCCGCGAGACCCCGTCCGGTACCCGGCTGCTGGCGACGTGGACGTACGCGGCCGCCGTACTGCGGCCCGAGGACGTCCGGGAGCTGGCCGACGCCTGGTTCGCGGCCCTGAGGCGCCTCGTCGAGGAGGCCCGCCGCCCGGACGCCGCCGGCCTCACCCCGTCGGACGTCACGCACCCGAGCATCACCCAGGCCGAGATCGAGCACCTGGAGGCCGCCGTCCCCGGCCTGCGGGACGTCCTGCCGCTCGCTCCGCTCCAGGAGGGCTTCCTCTTCCTCAACCTGTACGACGAGGACACCCGCGACGTGTACGTGGGGCAGATCGCCTTCGACCTGAGCGGCCCGTTCGACGCGCCCCGGCTGCGCACGGCCGCCGAGAACCTGCTGCGCCGCCACGACAACCTGCGCGCCGGCTTCCGTCAGGTCCCGTCGGGCGCCTGGGTGCAGGTCGTACCGGCCGAGGCCGAACTCGACTGGCAGGAGCTGGACCTGACCGGTCTCCCCG
>NZ_JAAGLU010000353.1 GCF_010550245.1 Streptomyces sp. SID12501 | reverse complement strand
GTTTACTTCTTGTTACGGCGCTGGACGCGGGTGCGCTTGAGCAGCTTGCGGTGCTTCTTCTTGGCCATCCGCTTACGCCGCTTCTTAATAACAGAGCCCACGACTACCCTCGCTCACTTCTCGGAACATCCCCGCGTTGACGGAGAACGGTGCGGGGCGTCTGGGCCCACACGACCTACGTCGGCCTAGCCTACCCGCCCGAGCTCGGAGCTTGTAATCCGCGGCCTCCGCCGATGATCCGGAGCCCCTCCTCAGGCTGATTCCACCCCCACGAACGACTCCCGGAGGTACTCGTGAACCGCGTTCTCGGGGACCCGGAAGGACCGGCCCACCCGGATTGCGGGCAGATGACCGTTGTGTACCAGGCGGTACACGGTCATCTTCGACACTCGCATCACCGAGGCGACCTCCGCCACGGTCAGGAACTGAACCTCACTGAGAGGCCTCTCGCCAGCAGCCATGACACACCTTGACCTTCCGCGCAGGACGGGCACCGGCTTCCCCTCCGGTTACTCATCGTCGTCGCACGCTCACTCCCCAGAGTAGGGGCGGGT
>NZ_JAAGLU010000352.1 GCF_010550245.1 Streptomyces sp. SID12501 | reverse complement strand
CGCCGGCGCTCGGGTGGCAGCACATCCTCACCGAGCCCGTAGAGGAAGAGGAGCAGGGGCATCGGGGTCGACATCTGCATGACCTTCATCCGGTACAGGAACCGGCCCTCGGGCCCGTGCGCCGGGTGATGGTCGAGACGCTCGTAGATCTCGGCGTACCGCGCAAGCTCCGCGAACACGTCCTCGGTGGGAACGGAAGCGGCCCGTAGCCAGCGCTCGAACTCCTTGAACAACGCCGAGGAGGTGAACTCGCGCTGTGTGCGCATGGTGAGCCAATAGGTCAAGAAGACGTCGAGGCGGCTGCGCGTGATGCGGCCCGTCGTCTGCTCGGTCCGCCACTCGGCCTGGTCGAAGGGCGCCCAGTACGTCCGGTAGAGGCGGTCGATGTCCGCACCGGCGTGTTCGGCGTCCCGGAACAGCAGGTTCTTGACCAGGTCGGCGTGTTCCAACGGGGTGCCGCGGCTGTTGAGGGTCTCGAAGACGACCTGGGCGTCGTCGTGTTTCTCCAGGTCGATGACGACCAGGCGCAGGTGCTCACGCATCGTCTGCACCAG
>NZ_JAAGLU010000351.1 GCF_010550245.1 Streptomyces sp. SID12501 | reverse complement strand
CGCCCCGAAGCGGTTCGACGCGGTCCTGATGGGTCGCCGCACCTACGAGCCCGGCCTCAAGGTGGGCATGACCAGCCCCTACGGCCACCTGCGCGAGCAGTACGTCGTCTCGCGCTCCCTGGGCGTGGCGCCCGACCCGCAGGTGACGGTGATCTCCGGCGACGTGGCCGCGAAGGTCCGCGAGCTCAAGGCCCGTGACGGGCTCGGCATCTGGTTGTGCGGCGGCGCCGACCTCGCGGGGCAGCTCGCCGACGAGATCGACGCGTACGTCGTGAAGACCTACCCGGTCGTCGTGGGGACCGGCATGCCGATGTCCCGGGCCGGATTCGGCGTGCGCCCGCTGGAGTTGACCGGCTGCACGGTCCTCGGCGGCGGCCAGACGGTGACGAGCTACACCGTCAAGCGCTGATCCGCATCGGGGCGGCGGTCGCCCCGCAGGCCGGGCACGAGCAGCAGACGTGCCCGGGCTGCGGGAGCCCGTCGAGACGTGGTCGGCCGGGCCCCCCGGAGGCCCCTGGGGCGCCTCCGGAGGTCCTGCGGGGAGGCCGACCGGCC
>NZ_JAAGLU010000350.1 GCF_010550245.1 Streptomyces sp. SID12501 | reverse complement strand
GGATCGCACCCCGTTGCGCACATGACACGGATGGACCATTTCCGGATAGCGGGCCATGGCCCGGACGCACCGGTCCGGGCCGCCCGGCCGGTTCACTCGGCGATCTTCCCGGCGAAAATGTCCCCGCTTGCGGGCAATGCCACGGTGACCGGGGTGCCGAACCCGTAGAGCATCGTGGTCGAGGAGACATCGATCACGCCATTCTTGACGTACGTGAAACGGTGCCTGACCTTGCGCAGCAGCCCCTCCTCGTCGAGGTAGACGTCGAAGGGGACGCTGTCCTTGCCGAACCCTTTCGCCGCCGCTTCCAGGGCTTCCTTCACCCCGGGCGAGGCACTGCGCGCCGCCGCCCCGATGTCCGTCGTCCCCTGGTAGTGCCACACCTTGGTGCCCGCGACCTCGTCCTCACCGACGTACGTGACGCCCTGCGCGGCGCGCAGCAGCTCGACGGCGGTCAGCGAGTCGAAGCCGAGCTCCTTGAAGGCCCGCCCGGACTCGACGGAGGCCGGACCGGCGTGTCCGAGGACGGCCGCGAACTGCGTACGGACCAGGTCCA
>NZ_JAAGLU010000034.1 GCF_010550245.1 Streptomyces sp. SID12501 | reverse complement strand
CCGGACCTGGCTGGCCATGCACTGGCACCGCTGGCGCACCCGCCACCAGACCCGAGCCCGAACCAGCCACTACCGCACCCGAACCGCCCGCGCTCACTCACCGTGAAACCACCGGCTGTAGTACTAGGATGCCCGGATAGCTCACGGGGCTTCTGATGCTGCTGGCGGGACCGCACCCCCCACGTCAACGAGTCCTGCTCGAAGGGGAATTCTGTGTTTTCTTCGTTCTCCGCGCTGTCCGGGCGCGGGCGAGCGGCGGCGGCCCGGCTCGCCGCCGCGACGATGGTGTCCGGCCTCGCCGTCACCGGCGCGCTGGTCACCGCCGGTACGGCCGTCGCGGACGCCACTCCGCAGCAGCAGGGCGGGGCGACCGCCACCATAGGCGGACTGAAGACGTACGGCGCGGCCGTCGTCCACGGGGGCGACGGGGACGAGCAGGTGTCCGCGGGCCTGTTCGAGATGTCCGTCGACAACGGCGGCATGCTGCAGACGTACTGCGTCGACCTGCACAACCCGACACAGAAGGACGCCAAGTACCAGGAGACCTCCTGGAGCGGCACCTCCCTGGGCGGCAACAAGGACGCGGGCCGGATTCGCTGGATCCTGCAGAACTCCTACCCGCAGGTGAACGACCTCGCGGCGCTGGCCGCCCGGGCGGGCGCGGCCGGACTCACCGAGCAGGACGCGGCGGCGGGCACCCAGGTGGCCATCTGGCGCTACTCCGACGGCGCGGACGTGGACGCCGTGGACCCGCGCGCCGAGAAGCTCGCGGACTACCTGGAGCAGAGCGCGCAGAACCTCGCGGAGCCCGACGCTTCGCTGACCCTCGACCCGCCCGCGGTCTCCGGCCACCCCGGTGAGCTGCTCGGACCGGTCACGGTGCACACCGACGCGGACAGCGTCACGGTGATACCGCCCGCCGACGCCGCGACGAGCGGGGTTCGGGTCGTCGACCAGGACGGCGAGGCCGTCACGTCCGCGGTCGACGGCGGCCAGGTGTTCTTCGAGGTGCCCGAGGACACGCTGGACGGTTCGGCCGCACTGAGCGTCCAGGCCTCGACCAGCGTGCCGGTCGGCCGAGCCTTCACCTCGGACAGCCGGAGCCAGACCCAGATCCTCGCCGGCTCCAGCGAGTCCACGGTCTCCGCGACGGCGACCGCGAACTGGGCGGCCACGGGTCCCGTCCCCGCGCTGTCGGCGCGGAAGAACTGCGCCAAGAACGGCGTGGACATCACGGCTGCCAACAAGGGCGACGAGGCGTTCACCTTCCAGCTGATGGGCTTCGAGCACACCATCGCCGCCGGGGAGTCGCGGACGGTGACGATCCCCTTGCAGGAGGACCAGCCGTACGACTTCACGATCCTGGGGCCGAACGGCTTCGAGCAGCGGTTCGCCGGTGTCCTCGACTGCGAGACCCAGGGCAGCGCGAGCGGCGACGCGGTCCAGACCCTCAGCGAGCCCAGCCCGGCCCTGGCGGGCGGCACCCCCGCCGCCGGCGTCAACCTGGCCGAGACCGGCAGTTCCAGCGCGACGCCGATGATCGCGGGCATAGCGATCGTCCTGCTGGTGATCGGCGGCGGCGTGGTGCTCCTCGTCGGCAAGAAGGAGTCGCACGGGGCGGGCCCCCGGGGATGAACGTGAGCGACATCGCACCTTGAAAACTCAACAGCGTGTGACCGCACAGTGACCCGCTGACCGGGCGGCCCCGCCTGCCTGCCAGGCGCCCGGGCCGCTGACGTACTCGTTTCCCCGTAGGGGTAGCGGTACGGCAAGATGGGTTGTATCCCACCACTGCCTGATTTCAAGCTGCCGGACGGTTTCTCTTGGCTGAGTACATTTACACCATGCGCAAGACGCGCAAGGCGCACGGCGACAAGGTCATCCTTGACGACGTGACGCTGAGCTTCCTGCCCGGCGCGAAGATCGGTGTGGTCGGCCCGAACGGTGCCGGTAAGTCCACCGTTCTCAAGATCATGGCGGGCCTCGAGCAGCCGTCCAACGGCGACGCCTTCCTGTCGCCCGGCTACAGCGTCGGCATCCTCATGCAGGAGCCCGAGCTCGACGAGTCCAAGACGGTCCTGGAGAACGTCCAGGACGGCGCAGCCGAGATCATGGGCAAGCTCAACCGCTTCAACGAGGTCGCCGAGCTGATGGCGACCGACTACTCCGACGCGCTCCTCGACGAGATGGGCAAGCTCCAGGAAGACCTGGACCACGCCAACGCCTGGGATCTCGACGCGCAGTTGGAGCAGGCCATGGACGCGCTGGGCTGCCCGCCCGGCGACTGGCCGGTCGTCAACCTCTCCGGTGGTGAGAAGCGCCGCGTCGCACTCTGCAAGCTGCTGATCGAGGGTCCGGACCTGCTCCTCCTCGACGAGCCCACCAACCACCTCGACGCCGAGTCGGTGAACTGGCTGGAGCAGCACCTCTCGAAGTACGCGGGCGCCGTCGTCGCCGTCACTCACGACAGGTACTTCCTGAACAACGTCGCCGAGTGGATCCTCGAGCTGGACCGTGGCCGGGCGATTCCCTACGAGGGCAACTACTCCACGTACCTCGAGAAGAAGTCCACCCGCCTCAAGGTCGAGGGCCGCAAGGACGAGAAGCGGCAGAAGCGCCTCAAGGAAGAGCTGGAGTGGGTCCGGTCCAACGCCAAGGGCCGACAGACCAAGTCCAAGGCACGCCTCGCCCGTTACGAGGAGATGGCAGCCGAGGCCGACAAGATGCGGAAGCTGGACTTCGAGGAGATCCAGATCCCGCCGGGCCCGCGTCTGGGCTCCATCGTCGTCGAGGTCAACAACCTCTCCAAGGCCTTCGGCGACAAGGTCCTCATCGACGACCTGTCCTTCACTCTGCCGCGCAACGGCATCGTGGGCGTCATCGGCCCGAACGGCGCGGGCAAGACCACGCTGTTCAAGATGATCCAGGGCCTTGAGACCCCCGACTCCGGTGCGATCAAGGTCGGCGACACCGTCAAGATCAGTTACGTCGACCAGAGCCGCGCCAACATCGACCCCAAGAAGACGCTGTGGGCCGTCGTCTCCGACGAACTCGACTACATCAACGTCGGTCAGGTCGAGATGCCGTCGCGTGCCTATGTGTCCGCCTTCGGCTTCAAGGGGCCGGACCAGCAGAAGCCGGCAGGCGTCCTCTCCGGTGGTGAGCGCAACCGCCTGAACCTGGCGCTGACCCTCAAGGAGGGCGGCAACCTGCTGCTCCTCGACGAGCCCACCAACGACCTCGACGTGGAGACTCTGTCCTCGCTCGAGAACGCGCTGCTCGAGTTCCCCGGTGCGGCCGTGGTCATCTCCCACGACCGCTGGTTCCTGGACCGGGTCGCGACGCACATCCTCGCGTACGAGGGCGAGTCGAAGTGGTACTGGTTCGAGGGCAACTTCGAGTCGTACGAGAAGAACAAGGTCGAGCGCCTTGGGGCGGATGCCACTCGTCCGCACCGCGCCACCTACAAGAAGCTGACCCGGGGCTGATCGATCTTGCGGCACATCTACCGCTGCCCGCTGCGCTGGGCGGACATGGACGCGTACGGCCACGTCAACAACGTGGTCTTCCTCCGGTACCTGGAGGAAGCCCGTATCGACTTCCTGTTCCGCCCGGACAAGGATTTCCAGCAGGGGTCCGTGGTGGCACGCCATGAGATCGACTACAAACGGCAGTTGGTCCACCGGCACACGCCCGTGGACATCGAGTTGTGGGTCACGCGGATAATGGCGGCGTCCTTCACGCTCACCTACGAGGTCAAGGACCCGGACCAGGTGTACGTCCAGGCCTCGACGGTCGTCGTGCCGTTCGACTTCGCGACGCAGAGCCCGCGCCGCATCACCTCCGAGGAACGGGAGTTCCTGGAGGAGTACATGGACGCGGACGACGCCGAGGGCGGGGCCGTCGCCGCATGACGGCCCTGCACCTCGCCGACGAGGGGGAGGCGGCCGACCTCGCCGCCTTCCTCGCCAGGCTGCTCCACTACGACCGTGGGGCAGCGGTGCGCCTCCAGGCGGCCGGAACCGCCCTCGCCGTGTTCGGGCGGCCCCCGTCCTTCGAGGTCCTCGCGATCCGCGCGGCCCGGCTGGCCAAGCCGTACGAGAACGGACTGGACGTCGCCCTCGATGTCACCGTGTCGGCCGGTGAGCTCCTGGAGACGGTGGACGAGCCGGCCGTCACCCTCACCGTCCCCGGGGCCGTGACCGGGCCGCCCTGGGCCGGGGTGCTGCCCCCGCGCGGCGGCTGGCGACCGGAGGACGGCCTGCCCGCACCGGACGCGCTGCGCGCCATGGTCGCCGCAGGGGTCGCCGAATTCCGGTCCCGTACGCAGGAGTTGGCACCCGAACTGCGTACCCGCGCCGAACTCGACCGGATCGGGCGGGAGATCTGGACCCGGACGGTGGGGGACACCCGCCTGCCGGTACGGGCCGTGCACGCGGCGCAGTCCCTGGGCTTCCTGCGGCCTGCACAAGGCGGCCAGGCGTCCGGTGAGGCGCCGCTCGCGCTGGTCTCGTCGGGGCCCTGGCTGCGACTGCGCACCCCCTACGGCTCGATCGCCGTACGCAGGGCGGGACTCGGGGCGCTGGACGTCAGCGTCCGCTGAAGCCCGGTCAGCCGTCCGTGTTGACCATCGAGGCCGCCGCGTACGTCAGGTAGTTCCACAGCGTCCGCTCGTGCTCCTCGGAGAGGCCGAGCTCCTCGACGGCGACGTGCATGTGCTTCAGCCACGCGTCGTGTGCGGCCCGGTCGACGGCGAAAGGGGCGTGGCGCATCCGCAGCCGAGGGTGGCCGCGGTTCTCGCTGTACGTCGTGGGGCCGCCCCAGTACTGGATCAGGAACAGCGTGAAGCGCTCCTCGGCCGGACCCAGGTCCTCCTCCGGATACATGGGCCGCAGCAGCGGATCCTCGGCGACACCCTCGTAGAACCGGTGCACGAGGCGCCGGAAGGTCTCCTCGCCGCCGACCTGCTCGTAGAAGGTCTGCTCCTGAAGCGTGCCGCGCGGAATCTCTTTCACTTCACCATGGTCTCAGACGGACCGGCCGAGGACTCAAGGCCTAGGACCACTCCGTCGGGGCCGCGCACTGAGCGGCCCGTTCCGTTTCGGCCGGTATCGGCGCTCGCGTCCCGGCCCGGGGCGCAGGACAGTGGACGTATGAGCACGCACGCTGTCCACGAGGGCAGGGACGACGACCTCGGCGATCTCGCCGCATCGGCCCGGGCGGAGCTGCTGCGCGTGATCGAAGCCAGTGGGGCCTGGGACGGCGACCCGGTCTGGCGGGAGGCGTTCGAGGCGGTGCCGCGGCATCTGTTCGTGCCGTACTACTACGCCGGTGCCGTGTCGGGTCGGCAGCGGCTGTGGGGCGGGAGTCCCGACCCGCGCACGCGTGAGCGATGGGTGCGCGGCGCCTACACGGACGCGCCGCTCGCGACCCGGATGCGCGACGGCGAACTGGTCTCCTCCAGCAGTCAGCCCTCACTCATGGCCATGATGCTCGCCGAACTGGAGGTCGAGGACGGGCACAACGTCCTGGAGATCGGTGCGGGTACGGGGTACAACGCGGCGCTGCTCGCCCACCGCCTCGGCGACGCGCTCGTCACGACGGTGGATCTGGACCCGGAGATCACCGAGTCGGCCCGCCGGCATCTGGCCGCCGCCGGACACCACCCGGTCGTCGTCACCGGCGACGGTGCCCGCGGAGTGCCCGAGCGCGGCCCCTTCGACCGGATCATCGCGACCTGCACGCTCAGCTCGGTCCCGCGCGCGTGGCTCACGCAGTGCCGCCCCGGAGCCCGCATAGTGACGCCGTTCGCCACCGGCCTGGCCGCCCTCACGGTCCTCGACGCCGAGCACGCCGAGGGCCGCTTCCTGCACACGTCCGCCTATTTCGTGCCGTTGCGCGGGGACAGCCGGCCGGAGCCCGCCGTCCCGCACCGGGGCGCACTCCCGGCCCGGGCACGCGAGCACGAGCTGTTCCGGTTCCTGCTGACACTCACCCGGGGCACCCTGGACCCGCAGGAGGCGTACGCGCTGTGGGAGCGCGAGGAACGGCCGGTACGGGAGCGGTACGGGATCACCGTCAGCGGCGACCAGGAGTGGGCCTGGCTCGACGAACCCACCGGTCCGTACGCCTGGCCCCTCCCCGCCTGACAGCCCTGTCCCGGCCTGTCCCGGTCTATCCCCGGCGGATCGTGATCGTCGTCCACGCGCCCACGTGCACCCGGTCGCCGTCCTGCAGCGGTACGGGGACGAAGGGCTGGATGGGCTCCTCGGAGTTGTTGACCGTCGTGCCGTTCGTCGAGTTCTGGTCGACGACCGCCCAGCTGCCGTCGGGCTGCTGGACCAGCACGGCGTGCTGGTGCGAGACGCCCGGGTCCTCCGGCGGCACCGCCAGGTCGATGTCCGGGGACTCGCCCGTGGAGTGCCGGCGGCGGCCGATCGTGATCTGGTTGCCGGTGAGCGGGCGCTGCTGCTCCGGCGAGTACGCGGGCAGGTTCAGGCCCGCCGCCTCGGGGCCGGAGCGCTGCATCATCGCCATGAAGTACTGGCGGTCCGGGCCGATCGTCGCGGACCAGGTCAGCGGCTGCTGCTGGCCGTAGCCACCGCCGTGTGCGGGCGGGGCCTGGGTCATGCCGGGCTGTGGGTAGCCGTAGCCGCCGCCCTGCTGCGGGGACGGCGGTCCGCCCGGGCCGCCGGACGGCGGGGAGATCACCCAGTCGTCGTCACCGCCGCCGAAGCCGCCGGGAGCGGACTGCGGGCCACCGCGCCGGCCCGTCTCCTGCGGGAACGCGGGCGGGGAGGACTGACCGGGACCGGACGGCTGGAACGCCTGCGGTGCGCCACCGGGCCCTCCAGGGCCACCTGGCGGCGAGTACCCCTGGGGTCCGCCGGACGTGGCGGGGAGACCGGACGGCGGGTATCCCTGCGATCCGCCGGGTCCGCTGGGCGGGTAACCCTGCGGGCCGCCGGCGGACGTACCACCGGGACCACCGGGACCGCCTGGGCCACCGGGTGCGCCTGGGGTGGGACCCGGCGGCGGGGGGACCGGGCGCGACGGGTCGCTGCCGAAGGGCGGGATCGGTTCGGCGGGGCGGTTGATCTGCGACGGGCGCGAGCTCTGGTAGTCGTACCCGTCACCGCCACCGCCGTAGGACGGGCCGGGCGGCGGAGACGGGAACCGCTGGCCGGGGCCTGGGTCACCGGGACCCGCTCCGTACCCCTGGCCGTATCCCTGGCCCTGGCCAGGTCCCGGCGTCTGGGGGCGCGGGGCGGCCGGGGTGTACGAGGTCGCCGTGTTCGTCAGGAAGTTCCACCGGCACTCCTCGCAGAACGGAGCGCCCCCCTCACGCGGGGTGCGGCACTGCGGGCACAGCTCCTGCTCGGCGTCCGGCACGGCGGACAGGTGCGAGCGGCTGCAGGGCGCGCCGGTGGCGGAACCCGGCGGCGGATAGGCGTAACCGGGCGCCGGAGGTGGCGGCGGGGGCACGGCACCGGCCATGCGGTGACCGCAGACCTCGCACCAGTCGTCGGAACCCGACTGGTGTCCGTTCGGGCAGGTCGGCATGTCGGCGCTTCCCCCTCTCCTCTTCGCTACGTTTTGTGTATCTACTTCTTTACACGAACAGTCTTTGTGGACCGTGTCTCGAGCGTCATCTCGTCGGCCTCTTCGACCTTCGCCTTCAGTCGCACAGTACCTGCCGCGGCGTCGACCACGTCCACCACCTTCGCAAGCAGTTTCGCAGTATCCGCGTTTCCGGAGGCGCTGGCGAGCTGAACGGCTCGTCCCAGCTTGGCCGTCGCACCGTCGACATCACCCGCTTTGCGGGCATCCAGACCCTGCTGGATGACTTGTGCCAGTTCGGCCTGGCCCGTGTAGTGCGCGACCTGTGGGTTGATCGACGTCGAGGCCGCCATGTCGTCGGTCCACACAGCTCGTACGAGGCCCTGTGCGCCGAGGTTCTGGGCGCTGCCGTCGGGCTGCGGGATCACCAGGGAGACACGGGCGGCCAGCATCTCCTGGCCCAGGCCGGCGGAGGGCACCTCGACGCACACGTGGTAGTCGCGCGACTCGTCCCCCCAGGAACCGGTGGGGTAGTCACCGGCGCGCGGGCCCGCCTGCGTGCGACGGTCGGTCAGTTCCGCGACGGTGGGCGCCACTTGCTTGACGAACTTGATCTCCGTGCCGACCGGGGTCCACAGCCGCAGGGCGACGTCCGCGACCTCCTTGCCCATGGCCGTCTCCATCATCTGTGTGAAGTCGGCGGCGAGGCCGGCCGGGTCGGCGACGATGTCGGCGGTCCCCAGCAGTGCGGAGGCGATGGCGGTGACCTCCTTGACCTCCCAGTCGGTGCCCACGCCCCGCGCGTCGCAGGTGAAGCGGCCGGCGCAGGAGTCCAGGGCGGCCTTCAGGTCCTCCGGCGACTCGTGCTCGTTGCGGCCGTCGGTGAGCAGGATGCCGTGCCGGATGGCGATCTCGGACGAGGACAGCAGCCGGTCGGCCAGGCGCAGCCAGGTGCCGATGGCCGTGCCGCCGCCCGCGCTCAGCCGGCGCAGCGCCTGCTTGGCCTGCTCACGGGTGGTGGCGTCGGCGACCGCGAGCCGCCCGCCGCCCGGATAGACCTCCTTGGCGACGTGTGTGCCGCCGATCACCGTGAAGTGCACTCCGTCGCGCACGGCGTCGATCGCGGCGGCCGTCGCCTCCCGGGCGCCCCGCATCTTGGTCGGCGGGTAGTCCATCGAGCCGGAGCAGTCGACCATGATCGCCACTGCCGCGTCCGGACCTCGGCCCGGTGAGTAGATGTGGGGTGCCGAGACACCTGTACCGACCGTGCCGCCGCCGGTCGCGGTGACCGTCACGATCGCGCTCACCTCACGGCCGCCGTCGGGCAGGTACTCGTTCTGGTACACGTCGACCGAGAACTGCGGCACGTTCGACTTCGAGAAATTGGCCATGCGTGCTTCGCTCCCCCTCGAAAACCCCACGTCCGTGGAGCAGTGACTGTATGCGGACCAGTCCCCTCCGGTCCTTGCGCGGACACCCCCGTGTCAGTGCCCTCAGGCGGATCCTGCCCCCTGCGACGGGGCGGGGAACGGCACGACGGCCACTGTTACGTTGTCGTGGCCCCCGCCGTCCAGGGCGTGGCCGACCAGGACCTGGGCGGCGTGCAGCGGGCGCGAGGCGGCGTCCCGCGGGAGAACCTCGGCCAGTTCGTCCGCGGCCTCCGCGTAGTTCCACAGCCCGTCCGTGCACACCACGACCACACCCGGCCGGTCCGGCTTGAAGGAAGCGGTGTGCGGCTCCAGTTCGTACGCGTCCGCGCCGAGCCAGCCCGTGATGGCGTGGGCGCGCTCGTCGGCGTACGCCTCCGCCTCGTTCATCAGGCCCGCGGCGACCATCTGCGCGGCCCACGAGTCGTCCTCGGTGAGCCGGGCCGGGGCGGTGGAGCGGTCCAGCGGGACCCAGTAGACGCGGCTGTCGCCGACCCAGCCGACGACCAGCAGCGTCGGGGTGACGATGGAGCCCACCAGGGTGCAGGCCGGCGAGTTGTGGTGCGGGGTGTGCTCGCGGGCCCCACCGGGCTCGTCCGCCAGGGCGTTCACGGCGTGCGAGGCGGCGATGATCGCGTCGTGCATCGCCTGCTGCGGGTGGGTGCCCTGGGGCAGGGCCGCCATCAGCGAGTCGCCGGCCGCCCGGGACGCGGCGAGGGAGGCCTCGTCGGGGCGGGTCGCCGAGGAGACGCCGTCGCAGACGATCGCGACCAGCGCGGGCGCGCGGTCGGGCAGCGTGGTGTGGGAGATCGCGTACGCGTCCTCGTTGCGGTGGTGACGCAGGCCCCGGTCGGTGACCGCGGCGAGCGGGCCGACCTCGTCCTCCATGTGGTCGCGCTCGCGCGGCTGGGCGTGCCCGCAGTTCTCGCAGTAGCCGTCGTTGTCGACACGGCCCGCCCGGCAGGCCACGCACACCTTGGTGCCGGCCGGGGGCGTCGAGGTCTCAGCCGGGCGCGGGGCGGGCGCCTGGAGCGGGTACTCGTCGGGCTCACCGCCGGCGGGCCGGTCGAACCGTACGCCTGTTGCCGGGGAGACCGGCGAGCCCGTGGGCGGCGGTCCGGGCACCGGGGGGCGGCCGGGCACCGGCGGGAGCACGGTCCCGCCCGAGTCGGTGCCCGGGAGGTCGGTGGCCAGGTGTACGGGCGCCGGCTTGCCGGAGCTGCTGGTCTCGGGAGCGTGGGGCCAGTCCACGGAAGCGGCCTCCGAAGGCGGGTGCGGCGCGGACGCGAGGGCGCCGCTCAGGGTGAGCGTCGGGGAGTCTCCGGGGCGCGGGGGCACGGCCGACAGGTCGTACCCGCACGCGCCGCAGAACCGGTCGCCCGATTCGACCGGCTCCTCGCAGCTCGGGCACCGGGACAGGGCCGTCGGCCGGGGTGGCTGGGGCATCTGGGACATCAACTACACCCACGTCCGGGGGCGGTAACGGTTGGCGCGTTCCACCAGGTCGATCCTCTCCTCGCCGCCCTGTGCGAGCCGGGCCAGCGTCCGGTACGAGCGTTCCAGCCCGAAGCGCAGACCACGCTCGTCCAGGTCGCTGCCGAGCAGCACCCGCCCCCCGACGGCAGGAGGGGCAGAACTCTGGCCATGGGAGAGTATCCAGTCCAGCGCGCAGCCGAGGACTTCCGTCGACAGCTGCTCCCGCCGGACCGCGTCCAGACCGTATCCGCCGAGAGCCTCCACCTGCACGGCGGACGCGATCAGATCGTCCAGGAACGGCGCGTCGGCGGCCACTGCCGTCCGCTGCCGCAGCCGCGCCCGTACGGCGGCCACGCGGGCCGCCGTGTAGTGGATCGAGGCTCCCGGAACCGACTCCAGCGTCGTTACGGCGCTACGGCGGTCGCCCGCCGCCAACTGGACGCGGGCCAGGCCGAACGCGGCGCTCACATAGCTCGGGTCGGTCGTCCACACCAGCCGGTAGTACTCGGCGGCGTTGTCGAGCTGCCCGAGGACCTCGGCGCACAGCCCGAGGGCCAGCTTGGGCGGACTCTCGCCCGGGAAGGCGTCGTAGACCGCGTCGAACGACAGCGCGGCGCCCTCGTGATCGCCCGTCACCAGCGCTGCCACGCCCCGGTACCAGACCACCCGCCAGTCGTCGGGCCGCTCCTCCTCCAGCCTGACCAGCGACTCCAGGGCGGTCGCGGCGTCCCCGTTCTCCAGCCGGGCCCGCACCTCCCGCAGCCGGGTCTCCGTCGACTGCGCCGGCACCACCGCGAGAGCGGCGATCAGCTCCCCGGCCGCCGACGCCAACAGCCCCGCCAGGAAGCCCGCGTTGGGGTCGGTCGGGTCGACGCGGGGCACGGGCAGCGCGAGCGCGGCCACGCCGGCGTCGATGGCCTTGACGAGACGAGGGGCGCCGGTGAGCGCCCTGGTGGCACCGCTGATGGCGGGAACGGCCGGCGACGCGGACTTCTTCCGGGGCGCCGCCACACGAGCCCCCAGCCTCGACACCTCCCCGTCCAGCACGCCGAACAACTCCGAGTCCGTGACCTTCACCTCGGGCCCGAACAGCGTCGACAGCGCGGGCCTGGCCCGCCCCGTCTGGAGCGACACGACCTCGCGCAGTACGCCCGTCAGCTGCTCGGACATCTCCTGTGCGGACGCGAACCGGCGGGCCGGGTCGGGGTCGGTGGCGCGGACCAGGAGCCGGTAGAACGACTCGTACTGGCGGAAGACCTCGATGTGGTCGGGGTCCGGCAGGGAGTCCACGAACACGTTCGTGTAGCCCTGGAAGTCGAACGTCATGACGGCGAGCGTGCGCGCGACCGTGTACAGGTCGGACGCCACCGACGGGCCGACCTCCGCGACCTCCGGCGCCTGGTAGCCGACCGTGCCGTAGATGGCCGACTCGTCGTCGTCCATTCTGCGGACCGCGCCCATGTCGATGACCTTCAGCTGGTCCTCGGTCTGGATCGCGTTGTCGACCTTGAAGTCGCAGTAGAGCAGGTTGCGGCTGTGCAGATGACCGAGGGCTTCGAGCGCCTCGATGCCGTACGCGCACGCCTGTTCCACCGGCAGCGGGTCCCGCTTGCCGGCCGGGGTGCGGCGGTCGTTGGCGATCTCCTTGAGCGACTTGCCGCCGACGTACTCCATGACGATGTAGCCGTCGAGGGAGCCCGTGCGCTGGTCGAGGTGCTCGACGAAGTTGTAGATCCGCACGATGTTGGCGTGCTCGATCTCCGCGAGGAAGCGCCGCTCGGAGATCGCGGCTGCCATCGCGTCCTGGTCCCCGGTGTCCAGCAGGCCCTTGAGGACCACCCACCGGTCGGACACGGCCCGGTCCACGGCGAGGTAGACCCAGCCGAGGCCGCCGTGCGCCAGACAGCCCACCACCTCGTACTGGCCGCGCACGATGTCACCGGTCTGCAGCTTCGGCACGAACGAGTACGGGTGCCCGCACTTGGTGCAGAACCCCTCGGTACGCCCCGGTCGGCCCTCGCCGCGCGCCCGTCCCACCGGCGCCCCGCAGTCGGAGCGCGAGCAGAACCGCTTGCGCTCGGGCACCTCCGGGTTGTCCAGCACCATCGCGCGCGGGTCGGGCCGCGGCACCCCCGGCACCTCGACCAGGCCCGCGCCGAGCCGGCCGCGCCCGGTGGACCCGGCGCTCGAACCCGAGCTGCGCACCGACACCGAACGGCCCGTCGCCTTCCCCGACATGGACCGCGACAGGCGGCCGGAGACCGAGCGGCGGGACTGCGAGGAACGGGACGTGCGGGAGGTGCGGGCGGAAGGGGCGGACGCGCGGGAACTCGCCGAGGCCGACGACGAACCGGCCATGCCCCCGGCCGACACGACCGGCGCGAGGCCGCACATGTCGCAGTACAGCTCGCCGCCGCCCATGTCCTCGTAAGAGCCCTCGCAGTCGGGCCGCTGGCACTTCTGCTGTTCGGTTCCGGTCATCAGTAGTCCCCCCTCCGGTCACTGGGTCCGGCCTGGCCGGGCACCCGCGGGCCGCCGAAGTACTCGGCGGCGGCCTGCTGGTAGCGCAGCACGGCCTGCTCCGCGACCCGCAGGTCACAGGGCGCGCTCCACAGCATGCGGCGCGCCGCGTCGTACCGCTCGATCAGCAGCGGGTCCTCCGCGAGGCCGTGCCGGGCGACCTTCGCCCGGTACGCGTCGAGCCGGCCGCGCAACTCCGCGCGGACCGCCAGCGGCTGAGTGACCGCCGTCAACGACTCGCGGGCACGCATCAGTTCGTCCTCCGCCTTCGCCTCCAGCGACTCCAGGAGCGGTGAGAGACGGTGCCACTGGGCGTGTCTGCGGTAGTCGGCGGCCATCGACAGCTGCTCCTGCAATGCCGTGGGCGGGCCACTGACGGCGGGCACCTCCGACGCGGCGATCTTCGCCAGCACCTCACCGCGCGCGCTGCGCGCCTCGGCGAGGGTGCGGTCCGCGCGGGACAGCAGGTCGCGCAGCTTCATGAGCCGCGCCTCCGAGTCCTGGCGGACCGTCAGCACGGCGTCGATCTCCCGGCGTACGTCCTCCAGGGCGCGCGCCTCACGGTCGTACACCGTGGTGTCCGGACGGCCGCCGCCGGGCGCCGAACTGCCCTGCGCGGGCAGCCAGAACGCCAGCGGGTCGGAGATCACCCGCTCGCGCAGGGCGGTCAGGGTGCGCGTGATGCGCTCCAGGTCGTCGCCCGCCGGGTGCTCGCCGGGGCGTACGCCCACGGAGTGCGCCAGCTGGCGGGTGCGCTGCAGCTCGGCGGACAGTAGGTCTATCCGCGCGGGCAGGGCCGACCAGACCGCGTCGGAGGTGACGACCATGTCCAGCGAGGTCGCGTACAGCTCGTTCATCCGCTCCACCAGGGCGGCCAGCGAGTACTGATGGCTGAGCTTCCCGGTGCCGTGCAGGGTGGGCGCGTTGGCCGTCGCCGTCGCGCTGCCCGCGACCGTGACGCACTCGCCGCGCAGCAGCTCCGTCAGCTCCACCAGGTCCTCGCGGCTGGACCAGCGGCGGCGCGAACGGATGTCACGGGCGGAGCGATACGTGTCCGAGTACGCGTCGAAGTACGCCCACAGCAGCGTGATCGACGCGTCGGCGGACGCCCAGCGCTCCTTGGTCGTGCCGGTGAGCTCGGCGCCTTCGAGGAGTCTGCGGCCCGCGTGGTCCTGGAGGGCGAGGAGCGAGGTCTCGATCGCCTCGTGCTCCGCGCCGAGCCGCGCCAGCGCACGGTCCACCTCGTCCCGGTCCATCACCGGCCCGGTGGCTCCCGTGACGCCCATCGATCACCTCGACTACTCGTGTGGTTGGCTCGTTCGTTCGGCTCGCTGGTCGGTCGGTGAACGTCACTTCTTGTAGAGGGGCACCGGCGGGTTCGCCGACTGCGATCTGCTGCCGAGTGTCGGCGACAGCCACTTGTCGTACGACGCCTGCCAGCCGCCGTCGTCGATGTACTGCTTCAGTATGAGATTGACCCGGGCCGCAAGGTCGCCTGCACCCTTCTGCACCGCGACGCCGTAGTAGTCCTTGGTGAACGTGTTGCCCTTCAGCGCCACCGTCGGGTCCTGTGCCGCCTGGCTCGCGGCGAGCGCCCCGTCGGTCACCACGGCGTCCACCTGGCCGAGTTGGAGCCGGACGAGACAGTCGAGCTGGCTGGGGACGACCGTCTTGATGTCGGCGGTGGCGACCCCGGCCTTCTTCGCGGCCTGGTCCGTCTGCAACTGGTCGAGCGCCGTGGAGCCGTCCGCCGAGCAGATCCGCTTGCCGGCGAGCGTCTTGTCGTACCCCTTGATCGAGGATTCCTTGGGCGCCAGGACCTGCTGGCCGGTGAGGAAGTACGGGGCGGAGAACGCCACGTCCTCCAGACGCTTACAGGTGATCGTCATCGTGCGGACGATCATGTCGACGCGGCCGTCCTTGATCGCCGGGATGCGCTGGTTGGTGGGGATGGCCTTGAACTGGACCTTGTTCTCGTCGCCGAGGATGTCCTTCGCGATCCGGTGGACCAGGTCGATGTCGAAGCCCTCCAGCGACGCGTCCTTGCCTCCGTTCGGGTCGCGGTAGCCCCAGCGGTAGCTGTTCTGGTCGACGCCGACGATCAGCCGATCGCGGGCCTTGATCGTCTCGATCGTCTTCCCGTCCAGGTCGCCCGGCTGCGGGCTCTGGTCCTGCGCGTCCTTGCAATCCGCCGCGGCCTTCGCCTGGATGGCCTCGGCGACGCCCTGACCACCCGTCTCCGTACCGCCGTCGCCGGACGACTGGGTCAGCGGGAGCAGCAGCGCGAAGGCCACCGCGAGGGCGCAGACGGCCGCCATCGCTCCCACACCGCCCCAGCCCCGCAGTCCGGCCCGCAGAGCCCGGAGACCGGCCCGCAGGACCTGGAGACCGGTGCGCGGACTCCGCGGAAGCCGCTGTGCGTTCATCGTCCTGCCCCCTCTCATCGCCCGAACTCCCTTGCCGCCGCACTCCCTTGTGCTGCTTCGAACCGCGTCCGTACTGTTCTTACCTCTTCGGACCGCATCAGCGGTACTCCGACAGCCTGCGCCCGATGCCGAGCACCGCTCCCGCAGCGCCCAGCACCGCGAGAGCCGCGGCGCCCAGCGGGAGGCCGATCAACGCGTCCCGGCCGTCCCTGGCCGACTGCTGGAACTCCGTCTGCTCATGTCCGATCGCCGTCTTCAGCGCCTTGTCGACGCTGTCGAAGCACTCGCCGGTCGGCTTGTCCTTCTTTTCCCCTATGACGCCGGCGAGTGCCTGCTGGAAGTCACCCGACTCGTACTCCGCCTGCGCCACGTCGTGGCGCTTCTTCCACTCCTCCATGCCGCCGACGGCCGAGGTGACCGGCTTCTTGCCCGCAGTGTCGTCGGCGAGGCGCTCGGCCTCGGCCAGGCCCTTGCCGAGCGCGCTCATCTCGACCTCGAAGTCGTTGTCGTACGCGTCGACGACCGAGCCGTCCTTCAACTCGACCGTCTCCGCACCGCGCGCCACCAGCGTCAGGTTCTCGTTGCCGCGCGCCTTGAGGGAGGCGATCCGGGCGTCGTGCAGCACGTTCAGCGAGCGGATGCCGTGGTCGTAGGAGTCGCCCAGCCCCGAGCGGGCGAAAGTCTGCCCGGCGGCCAGCCACAGCAGGACGATCGTCGCGGTGGCCGTCGCCGCCACCAGACCGTGGTTCAGCACCCGGTTCGTACGCCGGTAGTTGCGTCGCTGGGCCCAGACGAGGGCGCCGAGCACGGCGACGCCGAGGCCGATCGCCGCCCACGGATACGAGGTCGCGTCCGCGTAGTCGGAGTCCAGCCGCTGGTTCTCCCTGGCGTAGAGCTTCTCCGCCTCGGGGAGTATCTGCTTCTGCATCGTCTCGTTGGCCAGCCGCAGGTACGAGCCGCCGACCGGGAAGCCCAGCCGGTTGTTGGCACGGGCCCGCTCGATGTAGCCCGCGTACTCCGGCAGCAGCTTGTTGAGCTCGGCGACGATGGCCGCCGACGGGGAGTCCGGCTCGGAGTTGGTCGCGGCGGCGGAGAGCTTGTCCGCGGCGTTGCGGATGTCCGTCTGATAGCGCTCGCGGGAGGCCGCCGTCTCGTCACCGCCGGCCAGGAAGCCGCTGGAGGCGGCGGTGTTGGCGTCCGCGAGGGAGCTGTAGATGTCCGCGGCGGCCGAGCTGAGGGGCTGGCTGTTGTTCAGCACGTCGTCCGCGGCGGACGAACGGTCGGTCATCTGCCACGCGGTGACGGCACCGAACGCGACGACGAGCACGGCGAGCAGGGCGCCGATGATCCGCAGCCGCCCCGGTTCGGTGGTCGCGGCGGCCCGCAACTGGTCGACGCCCTCGGCGAAGGCGGTGCGGCGCGGGGGCGGGGGGACCTCGGGAGCGGGACCCCTGCCCGGCTGCGAGGGGATGCCGGGCAGGCCCGGGGCGGCGGACGTGCCGGGCACACCCGACGGGTCGGGCGAGCCCGGCGCCGGTGGTGCCGCACTGCTCGTAGATGTCACTGTGACCTCCCCCATGGTCATCCGTCACCGCCAGTATCGCCCCCGGCACTGACAATCCGCACCGGCCTTGACTGGATCTTGATCGGATCGCAGTGCGGCGGCGTTGTGTCGCAGTGGGTGGTGTTGTGCCGGGGCGCGCTGCCATGCATTCGGACACATGCGCGCTCCCCGCACCACCCCTCTGCCCATGAATACGCTGGAGGAATCTGTTCGGTTCCCGTACGAAGCAGGTCAGACCTCGTAGAAGTGGCGTACGCGCGCGTGCACCTCCGCCGGGGCGTTCGTGTGATCCAGGCCGAGCAGCGCCGCCCCCAGCACGGGCCGTGCCGTCACCACCCGGGCGAAGGCCTTGGGCGCCCGCGCGGCCAGCAGCTCCGTGACGCGGTCCGTCAACCGCGGGTGCTGGGCCGCGAGGACACCCCCGCCCAGCAGAACCGGGGTCTCCTCCTCGAGGAGACCGAGGCGGCCCAGCGCGACCGCGGCCATGGCCACCACCTCGTCGGCCAGCCGGTCCACCAGCGCGCACGCCACCGGATCACCGTCCGCCGCCGTGGCGAACAGCACCGGCGTCAGCTCGTGGCGCCGGGCGTTGTCGACGCCCCCCAGATGAAGGGCCTCGATCAGCGCGTACATGGAGGTCAGCCCGAAGTGGGCGGGCAGGGTGGACACCAGGGCTGTCGGACCGCCCCGCCCGTCCTCCGCCCGCGCCGCATGCCACATGGCCTCCTCCGCCAGACCCCAGCCGCCGCCCCAGTCGCCGGAGACCCGCCCCAGCGCGGGAAACCGCGCCGTGCGGCCGTCCGGGGTCATCCCCACGCAGTTGATGCCGGCGCCGCAGACGACGGCGACCCCGCGCGGCTCGGTGATACCGGCCCGCAGGATCGCGAAGGTGTCGTTGCGTACGTCGACACTCGCGCCCCACGCGCGTGCGTGCAGCGCGGCGGCGAACTGCCGTTCCTCCACGGGGAAGTCGGCGTTCGCCAGACATGCCGAGACCCGGTCGACGGACGAGACCCCGGCGGCGGTGAACGCCTCGGCGACGGCGTCGGCCAGCCCGGAGACCGCGGTGTCCAGCCCGTCGGCCGGCGGCCGGAAACCCCCGCCCCGCGCGGTGGCCAGCACCTCCCCGTCGGCCGCGACCACCGCCACGTCGGTCTTGCTGTTGCCCGCGTCGATGGCGAGGACGTGTGCGGTCATGCCCACGCGAGATGCTCCCGGTTGTGCGCGATCAGAGTGTCGGTGAGGGTGTCCGCGTAGTCGTACTGGCCGACGAGCGGATGCGCGAGCAGAGCCCGGAAGACCCGGTTCCGCCCGCCGTGCAGAGCGGCCTCCAGGGCCAGTTCCTCGTAGGCGGTGACGTTGGCGATCAGCCCCGCGTACAGCGGGTCGACAGCCGGGACGGCCAGGGGCGTCGCCCCCTGGCGGCCCACCGCGGCCTGCGTCTCGATGACCGCGTCGTCCGGCAGGAACGGCAGCGTGCCCTTGTTGTACGTGTTCACCACCTGGTAGGGACTGCCGCCCCCGCCCAGCAGCGACGCGGCCAGATCCACCGCCGCCTCCGAGTAGAAGGCGCCCCCGCGCTTGGCCAGCAGTGCCGGTTTCTCGGCCAGGGCCGGATCGCCGTACATCCGCAGCAGTTCCTCCTCCATCGCCGCCACCTCGGCCGCCCGGGAGGGCTTGGTGCGCAGTTCCCGTACGACGTTGTCGTGGGCGTAGTAGTAGCGCAGGTAGTAGGAGGGGACCGTCTCCAGGCTGTCCAGGACGGGACGCGGAAGGCGGAGGTCGGCGGCGATGGCGTCGCCGTGTTCGGCGAGCAGCCGGGGCAGGACGTCCTCGCCCTCGGGGCCGCCCAGGCGGACGCCCGTCTCCCAGGTGAGGTGGTTGAGGCCCACGTGTTCCAGGTGGATGTCGGCCGGGGTCACCCCCAGCAGGGCGGCGAACCTCCGCTGGAAGCCGATCGCCACGTTGCACAGGCCCACCGTCCTGTGGCCGGCCTCCAGCAGGGCGCGGGTGACGATGCCCACCGGGTTGGTGAAGTCGATGATCCAGGCGTCGGGGTTGGTGCGGCGGACCCGCTCGGCGATGTCCAGGACCACCGGCACCGTGCGCAGCGCCTTGGCGAGGCCGCCCGCGCCGGTGGTCTCCTGGCCGACGCAGCCGCACTCCAGCGGCCAGGTCTCGTCCTGCTGCCGTGCCGCCTGGCCACCGACGCGCAGTTGGAGCAGGACGGCGTCGGCGCCCTCGACACCCTTGTCCAGGTCGTCGGTCGTGACGATCCGCCCGGGATGCCCCTGCTTGGCGAAGATCCGCCGGGCGAGCCCGCCGACCAGCTCCAGCCGTTCGGCGGCCGGGTCGACCAGCACCAGCTCCTCTATGGGCAGGGTGTCCCGCAACCGCGCGAAACCGTCGATGAGTTCGGGCGTGTAGGTCGAACCGCCGCCGACCACAGTGAGTTTCATGTGTGGATCAACCCTTTACGCCGGTGAGAGTGACGCCTTCGACGAACGCCTTCTGGGCGAAGAAGAACACGAGGAGTACGGGGGCCAGGACCAGCACGGTCGCGGCCATGGTGAGGTTCCAGTCGGTGTGGTGGGCGCCCTTGAAGGACTCCAGGCCGTAGGACAGGGTCCACGCGCCCGGGTTCTCGGAGGCGTAGATCTGGGGCCCGAAGTAGTCGTTCCAGGCGTTGAAGAACTGGAAGAGGGCGATGGCGGCGATGCCGGGCTTCGCCATCGGCAGGACGACCCTCAGCAGGGTGCGCAGATCACCGCAGCCGTCCACCTTGGCCGCGTCCACGTACTCGCCCGGGATGGTCATCAGGAACTGGCGCAGCAGGAAGATCGAGAACGCGTCGCCGAACGCCAGCGGGATGATCATCGGCCACAGCGTGCCGGACAGGTCCAGTTGCTTCGCCCAGAACAGGTACATCGGGATGACGACCACCTGGGGAGGCAGCATCATCATCGAGATCACCAGCATGAGTGTCAGATTCCGGCCCCGGAAGCGGAACTTGGCGAGCGCGTATGCCACGGGCACGGAGGAGACGACGGTCAAGGCGGTGCCGAGGCCGGCGTAGATCAGCGTGTTCTTCCACCAGGTCAGGAAGCCCGGGGTGTCGAACACCTTGCGGTAGTTGGACCATTCCCAGGTGTGCGGGATCAGGTCCCGGCCGAGTGCCTGCGAGTCGCTCATCAGGGAGGTCAGGAACACGAACACGAAGGGCAGGGTGAAGAAGAGGGCCGCCGCGACGCCGAGGGAGTGGACCGCGATCCATTCCAGGAACGCCTTGCGGCGGGCCGTGCGCTCGGCAGGTGAGGCGGGGGCCTTCAACTCCACGGGCCGTTCAAGTAGTTGAGCCGTGTCCTGAACTGTGTCCTGGGCCATGTCAGTCACCTGCCTGGATGAGACCGCCCCGGCGCCGCATCAGCAGCGCGGTGAACGCCATCGACAGGGCGAACAGCACCAGGGCGACGACACAGGCGGAGCCGTAGTCGAAGCGCTGGAAGCCGAGGTTGTAGACGAGTTGGGGGAGGGTGAGCGTGGAGTGCTCGGGGTAGCCGGGCTCGAACGACGTGCCCGCGCCCTGGATCACACCCGAGGCGACCTTTCCGGCGATGAGTGGCTGGGTGTAGCACTGCATCGCCGCGATCACGCCGGTGACGACCGCGAACATGATGATCGGCGAGATGTTGGGCAGGGTGACGAACCGGAACCGCTGCCACGCCGACGCGCCGTCCAGCTGCGCCGCCTCGTACTGCTCCTTCGGTACGTCGAGCAGCGCGGCCATGAAGATGACCATCAGGTCGCCGATGCCCCACAGGAACATCAGCGTGAGGGCCGGCTTGGACCAGCTGGGGTCGTTGAACCAGCCCGGGGCCGGGATGCCGATCTTCTCCAGGATGGAGTTGACCGGTCCCGTACCGGGGTTGAGGAGGAACGCGAACGCCATGGTCGCGGCGACCGGCGGGGCCAGGTAGGGCAGGTAGAAGAGGGTGCGGAAGACGCCCGTACCCGTCTTGATCTTTGTGATGAGCAGGCCGATCCCGAGTCCGAACAGGACGCGGAGGCTCACCATGATCACGACCAGCCAGAGCGTGTTGCGCAGGGCGGGCCAGAAGTAGGGGTAGGACTCGAAGACGTACTTCCAGTTCTTCGTCCCGACCCAGGTCGGCGGCTTGAAGCCGTCGTAGTGCATGAACGAGAAGTAGACCGTCGAGATCATCGGGTAAGCGAAGAAGACCGCGAAACCGATCAGCCAGGGCGAGAGGAAGGCGAGGGTGCGCAGCCTCGAACGCCGGTGCTTCGCCCGCAGGGTGTAGGTGGTGGCCATGGCTACTTCGCCTGCGCGATGTCCGTGTCGATCTGCTCCGCCGCCTTCTTCAGGCCTGCCTGCAGGTCGGTGACTTTGCCGCTCTCGTAGTCGTAGCCGAGCTGCTGGATGGTGGTGAGGTAGACGCCGCCGTTGATCGAGGCCGGCGAGGTGGTCGAGTTGGGGTCCGCGGCGATGTCGAGGAAGGTCTTGAAGCGCGGGTCGTACTTCAGCTTCGGGGACTTCAGGGCCGCGAGCGTGGAGGGCACGTTGTGGATCGCGTTGGAGAAGCCGACCACCGCGTCCGTGTCGGTGGTGATGTACTTCACCAGTTCCCAGGCCGCGTTCTGCTTCTTGCTGGTGGCGGCGATGCCCGCGATGGTGCCGGTGATGTAGCCCTTGCCGTACTGGTCGGCCTGGTCGTCGGGCACGGGCAGCGGGGCGACGCCGATCTCGAAGTCGGGCTTCGCGTCCAGGGCCATGCCCAGACGCCACTCGCCGTCCAGCTGCATGGCCACCTGGCCGGTCTGGAAGGGGTGCTTGGGGCCCCACTCGTCACCGAGGCCGGAGCGGAACTTCTCCAGTTTCTTGAAGCCGCCGAGGTCGTCGACCAGCTTCTTCTGCACGGCGAAGGCGTCGGCGACGGCAGGGTCGGTGGCGACCGTCGACTTGCCGGACGCGTCGAAGTACGTCGGCCCGAACTGGCCCATGTAGTGCTCGGTGGTCGTCTCCCAGCCGTGGTAGTTCGGCATGAAGCCGAGCTGGGAGTAGGTGTCGCCCTTGCTGATGGTCAGCTTCTTGGCGTCGGCCTCGAACTCGGACCAGGTCTTCGGCGGGTCCGCGATCCCGGCCGCCTTGAAGGCGGTCTTGTTGTAGTAGAGGCCGTAGGCGTCGCCGAGCAGCGGGACGGCGCAGCGGTTGCCGTCGTACTGGGTGTACTCGCTCATTGCCTTGGGGAAGGTCGTCGCCGGGTCGATGCCCGCCTTCTCGAAGAGCGGGTTGAGGTCGACCAGCGCGCCCGACGAGCAGAACTTGCCGACACCGTTGGTGGTGAACGAGGAGATCACGTCGGGTGCCTTGCTGCCGCCCGCGCGCAGCGCCTGGTTCAACTTGTCGTCGGTCATGTTGCCGACGACGTTCACGTGGATGTTGGGGTGGGCCTTCTCGAAGCCGGCGATCAGCGCCTTCACGCCCGCCACTTCGTTCGGCGCGCTCCAGGCGTGCCAGAAGGTGATGGTCGTGTCCTTGGAGGCGTCGTCCTGGCTGTCCGATGAGGACTGGCCCGTACAGGCCGTGGCGAGGAGGGCCGTCGAGGCGGAAACGGCGAGTGCGGCGGCGACTTTTCTTGATATTCCGGGCATGGTGAGGTCTCCCAGGGAAGGGCGAAGCAGGGCACGGGACTGGTGAGGGGTGAGGCGTGAGGGTGAGAGGTGAATCAGGAAGAGGGGGGCGCTCAGCGGGAGGTGTCGAATACCTCGTCGCGGGTTGCCGCGAGGGCGCTCTCCAACGCGCCCCGCAGCACGGGGTGTTCGCGTACGTCGCCCACGACCAGCCGGGGCCGGGCCGCGGCCAGTTCCTCCAGCTCGGCCTGGACCAGAGCGCGCAGGGGTTCGCCGCCCGCGGTGAGGGAGGCGCCGCTGAGGACGACGAGTTCGGGGTCGAGGACGGAGACGAGCGAGGCCAGACCGGTGGCCAGGCCGGTCGCGTACGTTTCGAGGAGCCGCCTGTGCGGGCCCGCGTTGATGTCGGCGGCCTGGGCGACGACGGCGGCGGCGACCTCGGCGTACGGGCCGTTCGGGACGGGGCTGATGCCCAGCTCACGGGCGAGCCGGGGGATGACCTGTGAACCGGCCAGCTCCTGGTAGCCGCCGCTGCCGGCCCTGCTGACCTGCCGGACGAGGGGTGTGCCCGGCACGGGCAGGAAGCCGACCTCGCCGGCGCCGCCGGTCCAGCCGCGGTGCAGTCGGCCGCCGAGGACGAGCGCGGCACCGAGTCCGCCCTCGTTCCAGAGCAGTACGAAGTCGTCGTGCCCTCTGGCCGCGCCGAGCCGTTGTTCGGCGATGGCGACGAGGTTCACGTCGTTCTCGTACTCCACCGGCATCGGCAGCGCGGCGGCGAGTTCGTCGAGGAGGGCCGGGGAGTGCCAGCCCGGGAGGTGTGCGGCGTAGCGCAGCCGGCCGGTGCCGGGGTCGAAGGCGCCCGGCGTTCCGATGACGAGCCGCCGGAGGTCGGACCGGGCCAGCCCGGCCGCCTTGACGGCACCGTCCAGGGCGTCGGTGACCTGTTGGACGACGGGCCTGGCGGGGCGTTTGCCGGGGGTGGGCAGTTCGAACGCGCCCACGGTCCGGCCGGTGATGTCGGCGACCGAGGCGAGGACGCGTTCGGGGGTGACGTCGAGCCCGGCGGCGTACGCGGCGGTCGGGTTGACCTCGTACAGCTGGGCGTTGGGGCCGGGGCGGCCCTCGGTGGTGCCGGTCGCCAGTACCAGCCCCGCCGCTTCCAGGCGGGCGAGGAGCTGTGAGGCGGTCGGCTTGGAGAGACCGGTGAGCTTGCCGATCCGGGTGCGGGACAGGGGGCCGTGCTCCAGGAGCAGGTCCAGGGCGGCCCGGTCGTTCATGGCGCGCAGGACGCTGGGGGTGCCGGGCGTGCCTGCGGTTCCTGCCATGGGTGACTGCACCTGCCTTTCCGTGCCCAGCTTTTCACAAGGGTGATGACTGTTAGGAAGGTTTCCTATCGGATGGCGAGAAGATAGAACCGGACCAAGGGGGATGTCAAGGGGCAATGAGAGGGCAATGAGAAAAGGCGGCGCCCCCGAATCGGGGACGCCGCCTCTCCAGTACAGGCTGCCGTGGGTCTCGTAGCGCCTACCGGACGGACCGCGCCGGTGTGATCGGGGAGGCCGCCTCCGCCTGGGGGGAGCCGGTGTTGGAGTACACCGAGGGGGCCGCGACCGCTGCCGTCGGGTCCAGGGGCTCCTCCTCCGGGATGACCGTGGTGCCGCCGACGATGCGGATGCCCACCGCGTCCAGGGCCCGCTTGACGCGCCAGCGCAGTTCGCGTTCCACCGTCAGGGACTTGCCCGGCATCGTCTTCGCCGTGAGCCGGATCACCATCGAGTCCAGGAGGACGCTGTCCAGGCCCAGACTCTCGATCGGGCCCCACAGCAGCTCGTTCCAGGGCTCTTCCCGGCTCATCTTCTCGGTGACCTCGGCGAGCGTCGCCTTCAGCCGGTCGAGGTCCTCGTCCGTGCGGACGGTCACGTCGACGCCGGCTGTCGCCCAGCCCTGGGAGAGGTTGCCGATGCGCTTGACCTCGCCGTTCCGGACGTACCAGATCTCGCCCTGGTCGCCGCGCAGCTTCGTCACGCGCAGGCCGACCTCGATCACCTCGCCCGACGCGACCCCCGCGTCGATCGTGTCGCCGACGCCGTACTGGTCCTCCAGGATCATGAACACGCCGGAGAGGAAGTCCGTCACCAGGTTGCGGGCGCCGAAACCGATCGCCACGCCCGCGACACCGGCGGAGGCCAGCAGCGGGGCCAGGTTGATCTGGAAGGCGGAGAGGACCATCAGGGCGGCGGTGCCCAGGATGATGAAGCTCGCCACCGAGCGCAGCACGGAACCGATCGCCTGGGAGCGCTGACGGCGGCGCTCGACATTGACCAGCAGGCTGCCCAACGCCGTGCCGCCGGCCGGGCCGTCGGCCACCTGGACCGTGCGGTTCATGCGCTCTATCAGCTTGGTGATCGCCCGCCGGACCGCCACTCTCAGCGCTACCGCGATCACCATGATCAGCAGGACCTTGAGGCCGATCGCCAGCCAGGTGGACCAGTTCTGCTCGACCCAGCTGGCGGCGTTCGTCGCGCTCTCCTGGGCGTCCTGGAGCGACGGGACCAACGCGGTCGGTGACTCCGTGGGAGTCGGTGACGGCGACGAACCGGCGGCCAGTAGGACGGCGGGCAATGACACGGGGGTACCTCCAGAGCGGCCTGCCCCCGGTACGGATGGTTACGTCGGTCGGCTCGTCGTCGAGCCCGTCATTCAGGTCACGGAAAGGTCACCGGAGGGCAGATCCACCACACTAACGGGGCAACGTGAGCGGATCGGCGCCATGTTCGGGGGAGAGACCGTGCTCACCTGGGGATGAAGAGGGTGTGGTCCCGGGTCGTGAACGCAAGGTGTGGTCGAAAACACTCCCAGCCCGTTACCGGGACGTGGTGGCGCAGCCGCCGGGCGAGAGGGGAGACTGACTACAGATCGTCCCGGCGCGAGCCACGTGCCGCCGACGCCCAAGGAGGCATCCGTGCCGCATGTCCTGGTACTCAACGCGTCGTACGAGCCACTCGGCGTCGTACCGCTCCGCCGCGCGCTCGTCCTCGTCCTGGAGAACAAGGCTGTCTCCCTGGAGGAGTCGGGCGCCTTCATGCACAGCGCGACCGTTACTGTCCCCGCACCCAGCGTGGTCCGGCTGAAGAGGTTCGTACGGGTCCCTTACAGGGGGCCCGTTCCACTGACCCGTAGGGCGCTGTTCGCCCGCGACGGCGGCCGGTGCATGTACTGCGGCGCCGCCGCGACCAGCGTCGACCACGTCATCCCGAAGTCCCGTGGCGGTCAGCACCGCTGGGACAACGTGGTGGCGTCATGCCGTCGCTGCAACCACACCAAGGCCGACCGACATCTCTTCGAGATCGGCTGGCGACTGCGCCACAAACCCGCCCCGCCCACCGGTCTCGCCTGGCGCATCATCGGCACCGGACACAGGGACCCGCGCTGGCTGCCGTACCTGCAGCCGTACGGCGCGGACGACGCGATGGCCCGGATCGACGGCATCTCAGCCTGACGTCCGGGCTTTCATATACCTGAATACGGCTTGAATACGGTCTGAATATGCAGTACCCGAACACCTGTACGAGTTGTCTGTGCGGTACGGATGCGATCCGGCCCCCGGGAACCCCCGTTCCCCGGGGGCCGGATCACTCATGCCCGGCTCATGCCCGGCCGCTCACACGTATCTGAGCTCCGCCGGATGCACCGAACGGCGCAGCAACGGCAGTGATGTGGCCGCGGCGAGCAGACAGCACACGTACACCGCCGGTGGGACCAGCAGCGCCGTGTACGGCACCGAGCGACTGCCGTCGTGGGCGATTCCCGCGAACACGGTGCCGATCAGCAGGCCCCCGGCACCCGCCAGCAGCATCGCCGGCGCCAGCGGCAGGGCCGTCTCCAGGAGCAACGCCCGGCCGAGCACCGCGCGCGGCACTCCGGCGGCGGTCTGCGCGGCCAGGCCCCGGCGGCGGTTGGCCACCGACTCGGCGGTGCCCACACCGAGCCCGCAGAGCGTGATCACCAGGGCGACCAGGACAGGGGCGCCGGTCAGGTCGACGCCGGTCGTGTAGAAGGACATGGGCGCGGCCAGCATGTGCTCGCCGCGGTCGCGGAGCGAGGTCAGCAGCACCTCCCGGATGCCGACGAACCCGGTGCCCACGATGGTCACCAGCAGTACCGCCGCATGGGTGCGGGCGGCGGCCCACGGGTCGTCGCGCAGCCGCTCCGCCGCGATCAGCGTCGCCGGATCGGCGGTACGGGCCGCCAGGATCCGCCCCGTGCGCCGGGCGGTGGCGCCGGTCAGCCACAGGGCGCCCACCCCGGTGCCGATCACCACGGTGAACACCAGCACCGGGGCGGTCTCGTACCCGCCGAACGTGCCCGGCGCCAGCAGCAGCCCCACGAACAGCAGACCCAGGGCCGCCATCGGGACCGGCATCCCCGGACCACGCCCCTCGCGCGGGGGCACCCGGCGTACCCGGCCCAGCGGCGAGGCGACCACGCGGCGCAGCGCCAGTACGCTCACCAGCGCGCCCAGCACCGGCACGGCCGCCGCGACCAGCGCCATCCCGAACCAGACGAGGGCCGGCGGCTGCCGCCACTCGCCCCGCAGGAACAGCACGCAGGGCACGGTGGCGAGCGCCGTGCCGAGCAGACAGGCGAGCCCCGTCTCCAGCGCCGCGATCCGCCGCACCTGCGCCGCGCAGGCCCCCGCAAGCCGCAGCGCGGCCAGCCGCCGGTCCCGGTGCACGGCCCCGACCCGCGCGCACTGCCCGAGGAACCCGAGCACCGGCACGAGCAGCAGCACGAGGGTCAGGACGATGCCGGAGCGTTCCCCGGGCCGGTCCAGCAGCCCGTTGCCGAGGGCCACGGAGTGGAACCCGCGTATCGAGGCGATGGATACGGCGGCCAGCGCGAACCCGGTGGCGAGCGCCGCCCCGACCGCCGTGAGCGCGACCCGCCACCACTCCCGCCGGTCGGAACCCCGGGTGAGCAGCCAGGCGAGCCGCACATCGGCCCACAGGGAGCCCTTACGGCTCCTACGGGAAACCTCGTCGGATGCCGATGTCACGAGGCCACCTCCGCCGAGGTCTCGGCCCCGTCGGTGACCACGGCGCCGTCGCTCAGCCTGAGCTCGCGGTCCGCGTACGCCGCCACCTGGGCGTCGTGCGTGATCAGCAGGACCGCCGTGCCGGACTCACGGGCCGTGTGCGTCAGCGCCACCATCACCTGCTCGCCCGCGAGGGAGTCCAGCGCGCCGGTCGGCTCGTCCGCGAAGACCACCTTCGGGCCGGTGACCAGGGCGCGGGCCAGCGAGACGCGCTGTGCCTGGCCGCCGCTCAGCTCGCCCGGCCGCAGCGTCTGCTGCCCGAGGACCCCGAACCGCTCCAGCCACTCGCCCGCCCGCTCGTGCGCCGCTCCCCGCGTGGTCCCGGCGAGCAGCAGCGGCAGCGCCACGTTGTCGAGGACGGTCAGCTCCGGAATCAGCTGCCCGAACTGGAAGACGACCCCGAACTCGGTGCGCCGCAGCTCGCTCAGCCGCCGTTCGGGCAGTGTGTCGAGCCGCTCCCCGGCGTACTCGATGGTGCCCATGTCCGGCCGGACGATCCCCGCCAGACAGTGCAGCAGCGTCGACTTCCCGCTGCCGCTGGCCCCCGTGACGGCCAGGATCTCGCCGGCCCGCAACTCGACCGAGGCGCCGCGCAGGGCGGGCGTCCTGCCGTGCGTCTTGGACAGGCGGCGGGCCGCGAGCAGTGGTGGTGCGGTGTCCCCGCCTGACGTTTCCCCGTTGGTGATGGTCATGCCGTGTCGACCTCCGCGGTCAGTGTGGTGAGCCGGCCCACCGTGGTGGTCATCCAACGGAGGTCGGCGTCGAGGTGGTTGAGGGCGTAGTCCGCCGAGAGCACGGTCGAGAGGTCCGAGCCCGGCGCGGTCTTCACCGCCGTCAGCTCCCGCATCCGCGCCATGTGCGCGGCGCGCTGGTCCAGCAGATACGCGGCAGGGTCCCCGCCGGCCAGGATCGCGACGACGACCTTGGCGAAGATCTCGTTGACGACGTGCGGCGCGGGCGCGCTGATCTGCCGTACCCAGTCGGCGAGTTCACGCTCCCCGTCGCCGGTCGTCCGGTACTTCGTCCGCTCCGGGCCGCCGTCCGCGTCGGTGCCGTCGACCTCCGCCAGCCCGTCGCGCACCAGGCGCTGCAGGGTCGTGTAGACCTGCCCGTAGGCCAGCGGCCGGGCCTGCGGGAAGCGTTCGTCATGCCGTCGCTTGAGGTCATAGCCATGGCTGGGCCCCCCGGCGAGCAGCCCCAACAGGATGTGGCGGGTGCTCATGGCGCCCATTATGCACTCACTACATGTACTGAGTGAATAGCCAAGGGGACAATGACTCTGAGTGAGGAGTGAGGGTGGCGGGAATGCGGCGGCTTCTTTCGGAGGGCGACGGAAGAACGGCGGAATGTGACCGGCGGTACCGTGGTTCGTCCGTTCACCTACGTCTGCGGTCGCGCCCAATGGGTAGGGCTGCGGATGAAACCCGCCAACCGCCGTCAGCCGTCGTGCGCGACAAGGAGGCCTCCGTGGCCGTACCGGCCCACATCTTCAGCGCCGAGAGTGCCGCCGCCGAGGCGCCGCTCACCAGCGAGCCGCCGCTGCCCGCCGCCGAGCCCCTCACCAGTGAGCCCCCGCTCGCCGACGCCGAGGCCATGACGAGCGAGCACGCCGACGCCGAAGCGGACCCCACAGGGCTGTACGAGGGCCCGGTCCCGGCGCTCTCGGACCCCTCGGGGCTGTAGATGTCCGTGCACGGGTCGGCCGAACCCGCCGGGAGCCATGAGGGTCACGAGAGCAGGGCCGGGGAACGGCTCGCGCTCGCCCGCCTCGCCGAGCTGCACGGTGTCGCCCCCTCCTTCAGCCCTTCCCCGGACCACGCGGTCGCCGCCTCCGACTCCGCGCTCGTCGCCGTACTGGCCGCGCTCGGCGTCGACGCCACGACCCCGGAGGCCGTCCGGGCCGCCCTCGAAGCCCGGGAACGGGAACTGGCGGCGCGGCTGCTGCCACCCACGGTGGTGTGCGGCGCCGACGGTACGGCCGACGCACTGGCAGGGCTGCCCGAGGGGACGCGTCTGACTATCCGCACCGAACAGGGCGAGACCTGTGACTCCGTCGACCGACTCCCGCCCGGGGTGCATGAGTTGGACGCCCTCTCCCCCGACGGCCGCACCGCCCACGCCCACCTCGTCGTCGCCCCGGCCCGGCTGCCCACGCCCACCGGACGCTCGTACGGCCTCCTCGTCCAGCTCTACTCCCTTCTCTCCCGGCGCTCCTGGGGCATGGGCGACCTGGGTGACCTCGGTGAGCTGAGCGCCTGGGCGGGGCGGGCGCTCGGCGCGGGATTCGTGCAGGTCAACCCGTTGCACGCGGCCGTTCCCGGGGCGCCGACCGACCCGTCCCCGTACCGGCCGTCCTCCCGTCGCTTCCCCGATCCCGTGCATCTGCGGATCGAGGACATCCCCGAGTTCGCGTACATCGGGGAGGCCGAGCACCGTGAGCGGGTGCGCGGGCTGCTGGAGCGGGCCGGGCGGCTGCGGGAGTCGGTGCTGGAAAAGGACGAGCTGATCGACCGGGACGCCGTGTGGGAACTCAAGCGCGAGGCCCTGGAGTTGGTGTGCGCCGTACCGCTCGGGCCCGGACGGCAGGCCGCGTACTCCGACTTCCTCGCGCGGGCCGGTGAGGCGCTGGAGGACCACGCCACCTGGTGCGCGCTGGCCGAGGTGCACGGCTCGGAGTGGTCACGCTGGCCGACGGGCCTCCAGGACCCCCGGTCGGCCGAAACCGCCCGTGCCCGGGGCGAGTTGATGGACCGCGTCGACTTCCACTCCCGCCTCGCCTGGCTCACCGACACCCAGCTCGCCGACGCCCAGCGGACGGCACGCGACGCGGGCATGCCGGTCGGGATCGTGCACGACCTCGCCGTCGGAGTGCATCCCGGGGGCGCCGACGCCTGGGTGCAGCAGGAGTACTTCGCGGCCGGCATGTCGGTCGGCGCGCCCCCGGACGCCTTCAACGCGCGCGGCCAGGACTGGGGCCTGCCGCCCTGGAGACCGGACCGCCTGGCCGAGTCCGGCTACGCCCCGTACCGCCAGCTGCTGCGGTCCCTCTTCGGCTACGCGGGCGCCCTGCGCATCGACCATGTCATGGGCCTGTTCCGGCTCTGGTGGGTGCCTCAGGGACTGGCGCCGACGGAGGGGGCGTATGTCCGGTACGACGCCGAGGCCATGCTCGCCGTCCTCGCGCTGGAGGCCTCGCGGGCCGGGGCGATCGTGATCGGCGAGGACCTGGGGACCGTGGAGCCGGGGGTGCGGGAGACGCTGCACGAACGCGGGGTGCTCGGCACGTCCGTGCTGTGGTTCGAGCGGGACTGGAACGGCGACGGGCGTCCGCTGCCTCCCGAGGACTGGCGCGCCGACTGCCTCGCCACCGTCACCACCCACGACCTGCCGCCGACGGCCTCCCGCCTCACCGGCGACCATGTCGAACTCCGCGACCGGCTGGGCCTGTTGACCAACCCCCTGGCGCAGGAGCGGGCCGAGGCCGCCGCCGACACGAGCGAGTGGCTGACCCTGCTCTCCCGCCTCGGCCTGCTGAAGGGGGAAAGCGGCGGTCTCTCGGGGGAGGCGGAGGAGGCCGAGATCCAGGCCGTCCACCGCTACCTCCTGCGCACCCCGGCCCGCATGATCGGCGTCTGGCTCCCGGACGGCGTCGGCGACCGCCGCCCGCAGAACCTGCCGGGTACGTGGAACCAGTACCCGAACTGGCGGCTGCCCATCGCCGACGCGGAGGGCAGGCCGGTGACGCTGGAGGAACTGGCGGGATCGTCGCGGCTGTGGGCGCTGATGGAGGTGCTGCGGGAGGAAACTCCCTGATGCTCCTCTCGGTGACGGCGGGTGCTCCGGGGCTTTCCTGGGGCGCCCGATCCCCTCATACGGCACCCCGGGCGCGCGGCCCCGCCGGGCGTTCGCTACTTTTGCACCGTGGACAAGACGAACGCCCTGCGCGCCGGCGCCCTGGTGGCCGGTACGACGCTGATGATGCTGCTCATGACGTCTCCCGCGCTCGCGCTCACCCGCGACGACGGTGACGACCCCGGCCATGGCCTGAGCGTCATCGAGACGCTGGGCCTCTACGTTGTCGCCCCGATCGGCCTTTTCGCGGTCATCGCGGGTCTGGTGATGGTCCTGGACAAGTCCTCGGACCGCGCCCCCAAGGTCGCCAAGCCCGCCAAGGCGAAGGCCTGACCTACTTCCTTTGATCCTTCCGAGGGCGCCGTTCCCACCCCATCCCGTACGGCATGGGGTGGGAACGGCGCCCTCGGCGTGTTCTCGACCTGATTCTTGGTGCGTCTCGGCGTGACAGGGGACCATGGACCATGGACGACCAGGGTGGGCCGATCGCGCGCATGCGGGTCGAGAACCACAGCGGTCAACGGCTTGAGCTGGTGCTCGAACCGTACGCGAGCGACCACTGGCTGATGCCGGGTGAGGCGTTCGTGGTTGTCGCGGTCGGCTCACCGGGGGACATGCCGTGGTCCGGAACCACGCCCGATGCCGACCCTTTCCAGGTGGACCACCGGGCCGGGTCGATCACGGTCCACGTCAATTCGGGCCGGGGGTGGGTGGAGGACCTCGACGGCAAGGAGGTCGAGTGTGCCCACCAGCGACCGCCGGTGGCGGAGCCCGGTCGGGTCGGCGCGCTCGGCCGGCTCGTACGCGGACTCCGCGCGGGTTCGTCCTAGGCCTCGGACTCCTGCGCCCCTGCCAGCAACTCCCTCAGCAGGTCGGCCAGTTGGCCGGCCTGTTCGCCGTTCAGTGCGGCGTTCAGGGCTTCCGTCTGGACGGCGAGGCCCGCGCCGACCGCCTCGTCGATGAGTTCCAGGCCCTTGTCCGTGAGGGTCACTCGTAGGCCCCGGCGGTCGTGCGGGTCGGGGGAGCGACTGAGCAGCCCGGACCGCTCCAGCTTGTCCAGCCGGCCGGTCATCCCGCCGGTGGTGAGCATCAGCGTCGACGACAGCTGACGCGGTGAGAGCGTGTACGGCTCGCCCGCCCGGCGCAGGGTCGCGAGCACGTCGAACTCGCCGCGCGCGATCCCGAACCGCGCGTACGCCTTCTCCGTCCGGTCTCCCATGGCGCGCGCGAGCCGGTAGACGCGTCCGAAGACCTCCATCGCGGCGGTGTCGAGATCGGGCCGCACCACCGCCCACTGGTCGATGATCGCGTCGACGGGGTCCCTGCGCTGCGGCGGCTGTGCACTCATGGGCCGAGTATCGCCGAATCCCGGGCCGAACGGTCACTCGCAAGAAAGTGGATCGACGATAAGTAGATCGACGCTAAGTGGGTCGATGACAAGTAGCTTGGCGGTAAGTCGCTTAGTGCTAAGCTATTTATTGCCGACCTACCTCGAAGGGTGCGTCCATGCCCGCGAACCGCTCCGCCCTCGTCCCCGTCATCGCCCTCACCGCCCTGGCCCCCATCTCCTGGGGCACCACCTACGCGGTCGCCACGGAGTTTCTGCCGCCCGACCGGCCCCTCTTCACCGGCCTGCTGCGCGCCCTGCCCGCCGGTCTCGTCCTCCTCGCGCTGACCCGGGTGCTGCCGCGCGGCGCCTGGTGGTGGAAGGCGACGGTGCTGGGCGCGCTCAACATCGGCGCCTTCTTCCCGCTGCTGTTCCTGTCCGCGTACCGGCTGCCGGGCGGTATGGCGGCGGTCGTCGGGTCGGTCGGCCCGCTGTTCGTCGCCGGGCTCGCGACGGTGCTCCTGGGTGAGCGTCCGACCGTACGCACCCTGCTCACCGGAGTCGCGGCGGCGCTCGGCGTCAGTCTGGTCGTGCTCAAGGCGGCCGGGGCGCTGGACGCCGTGGGTGTGGTGGCCGCCCTCGCCTCCACCGCGTCGATGTCGACGGGCACCGTACTGACGAAGCGCTGGGGCCGCCCGGACGGCGTGGGCCCGCTCGCCCTCACCGGCTGGCAGCTGACCGCCGGCGGCCTGCTCATCGCGCCCCTCGCCCTGCTCGTCGAGGGTGCTCCGCCCGCGCTGGACGGCCGGGCCGCCGCCGGGTACCTCTACCTCGCGCTGGCGAACACGGCGGTGGCGTACTGGCTCTGGTTCCGCGGCATCGGCCGGCTCACCGCGACCCAGGTCACCTTCCTCGGCCCGCTGTCCCCGCTGACCGCCGCGTTCGTCGGCTGGGCGGCCCTCGGCCAGGCCCTCACGCCGGTCCAACTGGCGGGCATGGGGCTGGCGTTCGGGGCGACGGTGGTGGGGCAGGTGGGGGTGCGCGGGGCCGCTCCGGTGCCGGTGCCCGCATCGGGTTCCGGGGCGGGGAAGGCGGAGGTTCCCGTCCTGGCGACGCGTCGCACCTGATCGCGTGTCGTCGCGCGAGCTTCCGCCGTTACCCGGGTGTCGACGCATGGTTGTCCAGCCGGAGGCCGATCGGAAGTGAGCGATTCCCGCGTTCCCGGGTGGGGGCGGAAACTGACCGTGCCGTGTCCGGAGTGCGGCCTCGCCACGCATCGGCACCGCACCCTTCGCTTCGACGGGGTGAACGGCTACCGGCCGCACGCCGGCCCCGACCCCCTCCGGCTCATCGGCGCCGAGGAGCCGGAGGCGGAGGTCGCCTGCATCGCACTGATGCCGGGGGACTATCCGGCGAGGCTCTTCGCCGACGGCGAGGTCTACCATCTGGCCGGCGGGATCGCCTGGCCAGGGCCCCATCACCGGGACTACGGCACAGCAAAGGTCGACCACGACGCCTGCTGCCCGACCCGCCACCACACCCAGCCGGACACCAGCCGTGGCGCGGCCGAACTCTGGCGCGCCATGCGCCTGCGACTCGCCCGCAGACCACGTGGGGACGGCCGATGACGTAGGGGGTACGCCGAACGGCGCGCCCCGGTGGGACCGGGACGCGCCGTTCGGTGCGACTGCTCAGTGCTCAGTGCTCAGTGCTCTGTGCTCAGTGCTCAGTGCTCTGCGCGAGTACTCAGCGAGAGTCGACGACCAGCGGGTTACGAGGCCGCCGCGTCCGCCGCCTGTGCCCTGAGCGCCCGCTCGATACCGGAACGGGACTCCGAGACGAGCCGCCGCAGGGCGGCGTTCGGCTCGGCGGCGGTCAGCCAGGCGTCCGTCTTCGCCAGGGTCTCCTGGGACACCTGGACGGCCGGGTAGAGGCCGACGGCGATCTGCTGGGCGATCTCGTGCGAGCGCGAGTCCCAGGCGTCCTTGACCATCGCGAAGTACTTGTCCGTGTACGGCTCCAGCAGCTCACGCTGGTCGGTCTGGACGAAGCCCCCGATCACGGCCTCCTGGACGGCGTTCGGCAGCTTGTCGGACTCGACGACCGACGCCCAGGCCTCGGCCTTGGCCTCCGCGGTCGGCCGGGCCGCCCGGGCGGTGGCCGCGTGACGCTCACCGGCGGCCGTCCTGTCCCGCTCGTACTCGCCGGCGATCTCGTCCTCGTCGAAGCGCCCGACGGCCGCCAGCCGCTGGACGAACGACCAGCGCAGCTCGGTGTCGACGGCCAGCCCCTCGATGGTCTGCGTGCCCTCCAGGAGCGCGCCCAGCAGGTCCAGCTGCTCCGGCGTACGGGCCGTGGCCGCGAAGGCGCGGGCCCAGGCCAGCTGGTGGTCGGAGCCCGCCTCGGACGTCCGGAGGTGGGCCAGCGTGGCGTCCGTCCAGCGGGCCAGCAGGATCTCGCGGGCGGCCGGGTCGGCGTACAGCTCGATCGCCAGCTTCACCTGCCGCTGGAGCGACTGCACGACGCCGATGTCCGACTCCTTGCCGATGCCCGACAGGACGAGGGAGAGGTAGTCGCGGGTGGCCAGTTCGGCGTCGCGGGTCATGTCCCAGGCGGAGGCCCAGCACAGCGCGCGCGGGAGGGAGGCCTCGAAGTCGCCCAGGTGCTCGGTGACGAAGGCGAGGGACTCGTCGTCGAGGCGGACCTTGGAGTACGACAGGTCGTCGTCGTTGAGCAGGATCACGGCCGGACGACGCCTGCCGACCAGCTCCGGTACGGCCGTCAGCTCGCCGTCGATGTCCAGCTCGATGCGCCCGGTCTCGTCGTCACGGAGCAGCTTGCCGCTCTCGTCGTCGAGGTCGTACAGGCCGACTGCGATCCGGTGCGGCCGGAGCGTCGGCTCGCCCTTGGCGCCGGCGGGGAGCGCGGGGGCCTCCTGGCGGACGGCGAAGGAGGTGATGACACCGTTCGCGTCCGTCTCGATCTCGGGACGCAGGATGTTGATACCCGCCGTTTCCAGCCACGACTTCGACCACGCCTTCAGATCGCGTCCGGAGGTCTCCTCCAGGGCGCCCAGCAGGTCGCTGAGCCGCGTGTTGCCGTACGCGTGCTGCTTGAAGTAGGCCTGCACGCCCGCGAAGAACGCGTCCATGCCGACGTACGCGACGAGCTGCTTCAGTACGGAGGCGCCCTTGGCGTACGTGATGCCGTCGAAGTTGACGAGGACGTCGTCGAGGTCGCGGATCTCGGCCATGATCGGGTGGGTGGACGGCAGCTGGTCCTGGCGGTACGCCCACGTCTTCATCGAGTTGGCGAAGGTGGTCCAGGAGTGCGGCCAGCGCGAGCCGGGGGCGTACGCCTGGCAGGCGATGGAGGTGTAGGTGGCGAAGGACTCGTTGAGCCACAGGTCGTTCCACCACTCCATGGTGACGAGGTCGCCGAACCACATGTGCGCCAGCTCGTGCAGGATCGTCTCGGCGCGCGTCTCGTACGCGGCGTCGGTGACCTTGGAGCGGAACACGTACTGGTCGCGGATCGTGACCGCGCCCGCGTTCTCCATGGCACCGGCGTTGAACTCGGGGACGAACAGCTGGTCGTACTTCTTGAAGGGGTACGCGTAGTCGAACTTCTCCTGGAACCACTCGAAGCCCTGCCGGGTCACCGCGAAGATGGCGTCGGAGTCGAGGAACTCGGCGAGCGAGGGCCGGCAGTAGATGCCGAGCGGAACGGTCTGCCCGTCCGCCTCGTACACACTGTGGACCGAGTGGTACGGCCCGACGATGAGCGCGGTGATGTACGTGGAGATCCGGGGCGTCGGCTCGAAGCGCCAGACGTCGTCCTTGGGCTCGGGCGTCGGCGAGTTGGAGATGACGGTCCAGCCGGACGGAGCGGTCACCGTGAACCGGAACGTCGCCTTGAGGTCAGGCTGCTCGAACGAGGCGAACACGCGCCGGGCGTCCGGTACCTCGAACTGGGTGTAGAGATAGGCCTGTTGGTCGACGGGGTCGACGAAGCGGTGCAGGCCCTCACCGGTGTTGGTGTAGGCGCAGTCGGCGACGACGCGCAGTACGTTGCGGCCCGCCAGCAGTCCGGGCAGCGCGATCCGGGAGTCCTTGAAGACCTCGTCGGGGTCGAGCGTGTCCCCGTTGAGGATGACCTCGCTCACGGCCGGGGCCACCAGGTCGATGAAGGACTCCGCGCCGGTCTCGGCGGAGTCGAAGCGCACTGTGGTCACGGACCTGTAGGTGCCGCCCTCCTGTGCGCCGGAGAGGTCGAGCTCGATCTCGTACGAGTCAACGGTGAGCAGCTTCGCCCGCGCTTGCGCCTCTTCGCGGGTCAGGTTTGTGCCAGGCACGCGGTCATCTCCTCGTTATGTGTCGGTTGCGTCATCCTTCCATGGGATCCGCGGCCGACGCGATGTCCAAAACCCGCCGGTGAGCGGGGTGGACAGGCGCGAACGTGGAGCCATGACGACGCACACGACAACACGCGCGAAGGCACGCATCACGTACGCCGTACGCCCCATCGGCCCACTGATCCTCAAGAGGCTGCGTTCTGCTGACGCTGCGGGACGCGAGTTGGTTCCCGAGACCGACACCGAGGGCGGCTCCCCGCTCCGCTGCTGCCTGCGCCACAGCACCCCGGGGGAGCGCATCGCGCTCGTCTCCTACGCCCCGCTGCGGCGGTGGGCGGCGGAGACGGGGGCCGACCCCGGGGCGTACGACGAGCAGGGGCCGGTCTTCATCCACGCGGATGCCGAGGCTTGCGCGGGGCCGGCGGTGGGGGAGGGCTATCCGTTCGCGGGGGCGCGGCGGGTGTTGCGGCGGTACGACCGGGAGGGGCGGATCGTCGGGGGGCGGCTGGTGGAGGTGGTGGACGACGGAGCCTTCGAGGAGGCGTTCGGTGATCCCGGGGTGGCGGTGGTGCACGTGCGGGCGGTGGAGTACGGGTGCTTTCTGTATGAGGTGAGGAGGGGCTGAGCACGGAGGGGTGAAAGGGTGAACGGTAGTACGATAAGTAGCCTCTATCTTCCTACCCTGTTACCGTTGAGGTATGAAGATCAGTGTGAGTCTGCCTCAGGAGGACGTTTCCTTCGTCGACGAATACGCGCACAGAACAGAGGCGGCATCGCGATCGGCGGTGATACACGACGCAATCGAACTCCTGCGTGCCGCCCGGCTGGAGGAGGAGTACGCGGAGGCCTTCGCCGAATGGGGCGGCAGTGAGGACGCGGCGTTCTGGGATCAGTTCTCGGCGGACGGACTCACTGATGAAGCGCGGTGACATCTACCTGGTCGACTACGAGCCGGCGCGCGGCAGCGAGGCCAACAAGGCGCGGCCGGCCGTGATCGTCTCGAACGACGGAGCCAATGCCGCGGTGGCGCGGACAAGGCTGGGTGTGGTGACCCTCGTGCCGCTCACGACGAACACGTCGCGGGTGTACCCCTTCCAGGTGCTGCTGCCCGCGGCGGAGTGCGGCCTGCCCAAGGATTCCAAGGTCCAGTGCGAGCAGGTGCGGGCCCTCGCGCCGGAGAGGCTGTTGCGCGTGATCGGCTCGGTACCCCGGCAGCGGATGGCCGAGATCGACGTGGCGCTGCGGCGGCACCTGGCACTCTGACTTCCGTACGCGAAAGGGGGTGCCCACCGGTCGCCGGTGAGCACCCTCTGAGTCGTACTGGCGGTAGCCTCGCTGTTCCTACCCTGCTATGCGGTTACTTCCCGCTCAGCTCCACCGCCACCAGCTCCGCGATCTGCACCGCGTTCAGCGCGGCGCCCTTGCGGAGGTTGTCGTTGGAGACGAAGAAGGCGAGCCCGTTCTCCGCCGTCTCGTCGGCGCGGATCCGGCCCACGAACGACGCGTCCTGGCCGGCCGCCTGGAGGGGGGTCGGGATGTCCGACAGGACGACACCGGGCGCCCCCGCCAGCAGCTCCGTCGCCCGCTCCACCGACAGCGGGCGCGCGAACCGCGCGTTCACCTGGAGCGAGTGCCCCGAGAACACCGGCACGCGGACACACGTACCGGACACCTTCAGCTCCGGGATCTCCAGGATCTTGCGGGACTCGTTGCGGAGCTTCTGCTCCTCGTCCGTCTCGAACGTACCGTCGTCCACCAGATTGCCCGCCAGCGGCACCACGTTGAACGCGATCGGCCGCTTGTAGACCTGCGGCTCCGGGAAGTCGACCGCCGAACCGTCGTGCGCCAGCTTGTCCGCGTCGGCGATCACCTTCTGCGCCTGCCCGTGCAGTTCCGCCACACCCGCCACACCCGAACCGGACACCGCCTGGTAGGTCGCGACGACCAGCGCGTCGAGGCCCGCCTCCGCGTGCAGCGGACTGAGGACCGGCATCGCGGCCATCGTCGTGCAGTTCGGGTTGGCGATGATGCCCTTGGGACGGTCGACGATCGCGTGCGGGTTCACCTCGGAGACGACCAGGGGTACGTCCGGGTCCCGGCGCCACGCCGACGAGTTGTCGATCACGACGGCACCCTGCGCGGCGACCTTCTCCGCCAGCGCCTTGGACGTCGCGCCGCCCGCCGAGAACAGCACGATGTCCAGGCCGGTGTAGTCGGCCGTCGCCGCGTCCTCCACCGTCACACCGTCGAGGACCGACCCCGCGGACCGCGCCGACGCGAACAGCCGCAGCTCGCTGACCGGGAACTCGCGCTCGACGAGGATCCTGCGCATGACCGTGCCGACCTGACCGGTGGCTCCGACGATTCCGACCCTCACGGCGACTCCTTCTGTATGGCGCTGTATTACGTGACCGGTTTGCGTGACCGGCGCATTTCCATCATGCGTCCCACCCGGGGCAACATGTCCAATCCTTTGCCCGGCATGCCCGAGGAATGGGACGGGGCACCGGCCGCGCCCGGTTGCGATCGTCCGGCCGCACCCATCCTGAGCTGGAGAAACCCGCCCGGTGGGGATCCTCGGGCGCAAGCTGTACGGACCCGGGCCGACCAGGGACGGGCGGGGCCCGGGTCTCGCTTCGGTAACGGTGTGACGCACGTCTCCGCTGCGGCCGAACGTTTCGGGCGCCCTCGGCGTCGTAGAGAAAACGCGGCGAGGGGGAGGGTGCTGTGCTGCGCAGAAAGGCCCGGCGCGTCCAGGAGGACGACCACGGCGACCCGCTGGACACGGCGCAGGAGCGCAGGGTCCGAGCGGTGCTCGCGCTAGGCGGCGTGCCGCAGGCGGACCTGCTGGACGGGGTACAGCAGGTCCGCCTGCGGCTGCTGGAACGCACCGCGAACGGACACGAGGCGCCGCGTGACGTGTCGGCGTGGGCGGCGGTCGTCGCCTCCAACCTCGCCATGGACTGGCATCGGGCGAAGCGGCGCCAGGAACGGCTGGGGGAGCGGCTCGCCTCCCTGCGCCAGCCGGTGGCCCACCCCTCCGGAGAGGAGACGAGCCTGTTGTCCCTAGCCGTCGCCCGGGGGCTCGACGACCTGCCCGACCCCCAGCGCCAGGTGCTGGTCCTGCGCTTCTACGCCGACCTGCCAGTACGCGGGATCGCCGAGGAGCTGGGCATCCCGGAGGGCACCGTCAAGAGCAGGCTGCACACGGCGGTACGGGCATTGCGCGCCCGCCTGCACGAGGACGAGGTGGTGTGACATGGCCGCCGAATACGACGGCGTGGACGCGTTGATGGCCGCGCTGATCGACGATCCGCTGCCCGAAGAGGCCCTCACGGACGCCGACTTCATGGCCGAACACTGGTCGGCGGCGGCCGATGTGGCGCTGCTGCGCGAGCAGTTGGGGCTCATCGGGGGCGCACTGGCGTCGCAGGAGCAGGAACGAACGGAGTCGGCTTCAGCGCCGGCGTCCGAGGCGGTGCACAAGCCGGTGCGCAGGCCTGCCCGGGTGCCGGTACGGGAGTGGCAGTACTGGCGTCCGCTGCGCACCCTCGCCCTCGGTGTCGCCGCCGTGACCGCTGCGGGGACCCTGGTCACGGGGGCGGAGTGGCTCATCTCGCAGGCCGGGAACGGGGCGGCCGAGGACGCGTCGACGTCCTCGTCGGCCGAGTCCGCGCCGTCCTACTCGCGCGCCCCGCACAGCGACAGCGGCGCGGGCGCCAAGGACGGGGCCGAACCGGGTGCGCTGAGCAACGCGGGATACCTCGCCTGCGCCCGTCTGGTCGTCGAGGGCACGGTCACCGCCGTCGACCCCGGACCCGGTGCCGGACAGGACCGGATCACCCTGCGCGTGGCCCGCTACTACAAGCCGGACAAGGGCCCGGCCGAGGTGACGTTCGTGATGGACCAGGAGGCCGCCCCCAGGCTGACCGTGGGCGACCACACCCTGGTCGGCATCCCGGCGGGCGCCGGATCCCCCGACACCTGGACCACCGACGAGAAGGACATCGCCGCCCAACGGGCCCGGATCACGGCCGCGTTGCCAAAGTCACGGGCCTTCCCGTGTGAGTGATCCGAGAGCGATCCGAGAGTGAACCGCTTGTGAGACGCGAAGGGGCGGGCGCCCGGTACCAGGTACCGGACGCCCGCCCTGTGGTCGTGCCTACCGCTACGGCGTGACCTTCTCGATCAGCACGTTGCCGGTACCGACGACCGTGCCGTGCGCGTTCACCAGGGACACCTGGCCGAAGAACTCACGGCCCGCCGGCGCGACGGCCGAGGCGACGATGTTGCCGGAGACGGTCGCCGAGGCGCCCGAGGCGAGCTTCACCGCGGTGTCGGCGACCTGGATGGAGCCCAGGGCGGCCGAGTAGAAGACGTCCTGGTAGTCGTACGTGGTCGTACCGGCCGGGATCGCGTAGCCGATGACCTCGACGGTGTAGGTGCCGGCGGCGGGCGAGGCGATGGAGACCGCCTCCTCCGAGTCGCCGTCGGCGGAGGTGCCGACCGCGGTGCCGGCCGCGTTGTACACGACCAGGTCGAGGTCGGCGGCAGTGTCCGAGACGTTGCCGATGGCGACGTCCAGGGACGCGGCGCCCGCGGGCACCTCGATCGTGGTCGTCTGGGTCTCACCGTCGGCGATGGTCGGACGGGCGTTCAGGGAGGAGCCGAGCGGACCGCCGACCAGCTTGCCGTCGACCGCGGCGAGGTTGTTCGTCACCTTCCAGGAGGCGGCGATCGGCGTGCCGACCTTGGCCTCGGGAACGGTCACGACATCCGGGTCGAAGGTCGCGCCCAGGAGGGTGGCGTCCAGCTTGTACGGGTTGTCGAGCAGCGGCGACGTACGACGCGACTCGACCTCGACCTCCCAGACACCGGCCTGCGGGTTCGGGTACGAACGCACGTCGGGCGCGCAGCCGTTGGTGTTCGGGTAGTTGCTGTAGCAGTACGGCGTGCCGGTCTCCTCGACCGCGACACCGTACGGGTGGATCGAGATGAACCGGGTCTGGCTGGTGGCCGCCAGTCCGCTGATCGCGACCTCGAGGGTCTTGGCGCCCTCGGGAACGGTCAGGAAGTAGGACTGGGTGCTGTTGCGCTGCACCGAGTTCGACGCGGAGAACGTGTACTTGAGCGGCGTCGAGACCACGACCGTGGTCAGGATCTGCTTGTCGATGCCCTCGGTCTTCGGGTCGTCGACCTCGAGGATCGCGCTCTTGATGCCGGCCGTCTCCGACTTCGCGGCGACCTTGACGGTGACCGGCTTGTTCAGCTCCAGCTTGACCTCGTCGGAGCCGACGATCTTGAAGGTGTCACCGGCGTTGTTCTCGAAGTGCAGCTCGTGCCGGATCGCCTTGGCGGGACCGGACGTACGCGTCACGGTGATCTCGTACGACTTCTTGACGCCGGCCTTGAGGCCGCCCTCGCGGTCGTAGAGGCCGGTGCCGAAGCCCGGGGTCTTCAGCGCGAAGTCGATCGCGGTGTCGACCGGGGCCTTGACCGTGTAGTCGTGGGCGGTGGCGCCGTCCTTGATGGCCTTCCACGCGTCCACGATGTTGATGAGGCCCGAGCCCTCTTCGTACGCCTGCGTGCCCTTGATGTGGTCGGCGTTCGAGGTGAGGGCGGTGCGGAGGTCGGCCGGGGAGAGGGCGATGCCCTTCTCCTTGGCGGCCGACAGCAGCAGCGCCGAGGCGCCGGCGGCCTGCGGGGACGCCATCGAGGTGCCCTGGAGCATCGAGTAGCCGGCCGGCAGGGTGTAGCCCGCCTGGGCGACCGGGGAGCCCGGCAGCCAGGTCTGCGTGGTGTTGATCGAGGCGCCGGGCGCGGTGATCGTCGGCGTGAAGCCGCCGTCCTCACGCGGGCCGCGCGACGAGAACGGCAGCATCGCGTACTTCTTCGACACGATCGAGCCGTAGTTGGACGCCCAGGTCTCCTTCGAGATGGACGCGCCGACCGAGATGACCTTGTCGGCCAGACCGGGGTCACCGATCGTGTTGGCACCGGGGCCGGAGTTGCCGGCCGAGATCACGAGCTGTACGCCGTACGTGTCGATCAGGCGCGTGTAAATCGCGGCGCGCGCGTTGTTGCCGTCGTTCAGCGCCGGGAGGCCGCCGATCGACATGTTGACGATGTCGACGCCACGGTTGGCGACGAGGTCGATCATGCCCTCGGTCAGCGCAATGTTGGTGCAGCCCGCGGCGAAGAGGCAGGCGCGGGACGACACGAGCTTGGCGCCGGGCGCGGCACCGTTCATCTTGCCGCCGAACAGGCTGTTCGCCGCGGTGATACCGGCGACGTGGGTGCCGTGCTCGGACGAGATGATGCCGATGTTCGCGTAGTCGGCCTTCGCGCCGGCCGCGTTGTAGACGACGTCCTTGCGGACCTCGACGACGAACGGGATGCGCTCGACGACGTCGGTCGCCGGGTTGTCCGTCCCGAAGTAGCCGACCTGGTAGCCGTCCTTGTACGCCTTCATCGGGGTGTCGTCGGTGAAGTCGTGGTTGTCGTTCACGTCGACGGTGACCGTGCCGGCGGCGGCGTTGTACAGCACGCCCCAGACGTCGGTCTTGTCGCCGTCGCGGTTGACGTCACCGGCCTCGTCGCCACCGGCGGTGACGGCCTCGGAGAAGTAGCTGAACTTGTAGTCGCCGACCGGCGCCGTGAAGTTCTCGGTGCCCTGGCTGGCCGTGGTGATGGCGAAGGCCGGACCGGCGACCACCCGCGTCTGCCGCAGCCAGCTGCCGTCGCCGTCGGAGACCGGGTCGGTGGCCGTCACCCAGTCGACGATCTTGCGCTCGCCGGTGGTGGTCTTCTGCAGCGCGGGGTGCGCCAGGTCGATACCGGAGTCGAGGATGCCGATGGTGATGCCCCGGCCGTCCGCCTTCGGGTTCTTCTTCACGAAGTCGACGGCGCCCGTCTCGAAGGACGGGTTGTACGGGTTCTCGGCGGGCGTGTTCTTGTCCGGCGCCGCATAAGTCTTGGTGGCACTCCCCTTGGAGGCGGAGGAGGCGGTGTCTGCACTCGGCGTCGGGTCGTCCAGCGGGATGTCCTGACGGAGGTCGATCCCGTGCACGGAGGAGAGCTTGGCGGCGGCGGCGATGGCCGCGTCCGCCTTCGCGGTCGGGACGGTCGCCCGGACGTAGCCGACCTTGTCGAAGGTCCGGCCGACGAGGCCGCCCTGGACGGCGTCCAGCTGCGCGGCGACCTGCTCGGTCTGGCCCGGCGCGGTGGCGATCATCAGCGTGACGGTCTTGTCCCCGTCGGCCTTGGCCTCGGAGAGGAGTTCGGCGTCGTCGGAGCCGAGCTTTTCGTGTGCCGACTTGACGGAGCCGTCGGCCGGGGCCGCGTCCTTCGCCGTGTCCGCGGAGAAGGCCATGGGTATGGGCCCTGCCGCGGAGAGCGCGGCCACCAGTCCGGCGGCGGCGGCTATGCGCGCCACACGTCTCGCGCCCGAGATCGGCGCGCGCTGAGGGGTGAGGGTCATCTGCATCCCTTGTAGGTAAAGGAGCGTGCTTTGGGCGGCCGAGTTGATCGACCTTGGCCAAGAGCGTCCGGAATGCGACGCCAGACCGTCACATAGCTTTACCCAAGGGTCGGATTTTTGGTGATGGTTGACCGAAAAGATATGAACGTGTGGGGAAAACCCGCGATGCGCTTTGACTGGATGGAGCTCGAATCGCGGTGTTTCGTGCTAGGTGTCCCATGACCCACCCGGCATCGTTCGGGGACAATCCACCTCGACATTCCCGCCCCGCACGCTAACGTCCCCGTATGCGCAAGACGCTGCGGGTCGCCGCGTACGCCGTTGTCGTCCGCGACGGACAGATCCTGCTCGCCCGCAGCCCCGACGGCGAGGGCGGCCACGAGTGGGTGCTGCCGGGCGGCGGCATGGACCACGGCGAGGACCCGTACGACACGGTCCGCCGCGAGCTCATGGAGGAGACGGGCTACCGCATCGACGTGACGGGCCTGCTGGGCATCGACTCCCGCCGCCGTACCTTCACCCACCGCCGGTGGCGCCCGGTGGACCACCAGGGTTTGGCGTTGGTCTACGAGGGCCTGGTCACCGGCGGCGAACTCCGCCCGGAGACGAACGGCTCCACGGACCTCGCCGCCTGGCACGACCTGGACGCGGTGGCGGGGCTGCGGAGGGCGCGGACGGTGATCGTCGGGCTGGAGCTGTGGCGGGAGCGGCCGGTCACGGGGAGGGTCGTGCAGGCGGGCGAGTAGCTCACCTACCCCGTCAGATGAACGCGGAGTGACCGACTCCGGGCCGTTCGCCGTGCGGTCGTGAACGGGCCGGGTGGCCCAAGATCCACGTACGGAGATCGGCGTCGCGCGTTGCTGCCTCGTTCACGCGCAGGTCATCCCCAGTGCCAAGCATCCAGAGTGAGCGGGACGTTCGCGACTGCGATCGCCCGTGACCACTTCCGACGCGTTCGCACTCGGGGAGACCGCGCCATGTCGCGCACACGCTCTGTCGTCAGCTCCACGCACGAGGTCAATCGACGTACGGTACTCGCCGCGGCCGGGGCGGTGGCCGTCTCGGCGGGCGTCGGCTACGGGCTGCGGCCCAGCGACAGCCAGGCCGCCACAGTGGCCGAAGCCGCAGCCGCCGAGGGCCCGGCGGCCGTGTCCCACCAGGCGGTGCCGGCCGTGCTCGCCCCGTCCACCCGGGGCACCACGCTCAACGCCGTCTCCGCGCCCCTCGGCACGGGCGGCTACCGGCGCCTCGGCGAGGGCCCGGCGTGGGGACGGGTGGTGCGTACGGATCTGGCGTCGCCGAACTCGGCCAGGGCCGCCCGCCGGACCACGATGGCGGCCTTCGTCCAGTTCACGGACCTGCACCTGACCGACGTACAGCACCCGCTGCGCCTGGAGTACATGCGCTCGGCCGACCGGCACGCCTGGCGCCCGCACGACGCGCTGACGGTGCAGGGCGCGACCTCGCTGGTCGAGCGGATCAACGCGCTGAGCGGAGCCCCGGTCACCGGTTCCCCGCTCCAGTTCGTGATGACCACCGGCGACAACACGGACAACAACGCGCACTCCGAGCTGGAGTGGTTCATGAAGGTGATGAGCGGCGGGCGCCTGACGCCGAACACCGGTGACCCGCGCCACTACGAGGGCGTCCAGAACAGCGGCCTCCCGCTCTACTGGCAGCCGGACTCCGGCACCCGCGACTCCGACAAGAAGGACGGCTTCCCGCACATCGAGGGCTTCCTCGCGGCGGCGATACGGGAGGTCCGCAGCCCCGGCCTGAACCTGCCCTGGTACTCGACGGTCGGCAACCACGACTCCCTCCCCCTCGGCTGCTACGCCTCCCAGAGCGACCCCTTCCTCACCGACTTCGCGGTCGGCGGCAAGAAGCTGATGGATCTGCCGACGGCGCGCAGCAAGGCGCTCCAGGACCAGATCAGAAGCTCCGACGACCCGAGGGGCATCCGGTTCCGGGAGCTGATCCAGGCCCACACGCGCGACCTGCGCTCGGTCACCCCGGACGAGAGCAGGGCCCCGTTCACCCGGGCCGAGTATCTGAAGGCGCACCTGGACCCGGCCTACGCGGGAGTGGGCCCGGCCGGCCACGGCTACTCGACAGCCAACCTCGACTCCGGCACCCAGTACTACACCTTCCGCATCTCGGACGACGTCATCGGCATCAGCATCGACACCACCGACCCGGGCGGCCACTACCAGGGCTCGATCGACGCGACCCAACTGCGCTGGTTGCACCGGACGTTGGAGGAGCACGCGAAGACAGGCTCGTACGCCGTCGTCTTCAGCCACCACACCAGCGAGTCGATGACCAACACCCACCGCGACCCGGCCCACCCGGACGAGCGGCGCTACGACGGTTCGGACGTCGTGGCCCTCCTCGCCAGTCACCGCAACGTCCTGGCCTGGGTGAACGGCCACATCCACCGCAACGTCATCACCGCGCACGCGGCCCCGGACGACCGCTCGTTCTGGGAGATCTCGACGGCCTCGCACATCGACTTCCCCCAACTGGCCCGTGTCATCGAGCTGGTGGACAACAACGACGGCACGCTCTCGCTGTTCACGACGATGGTGGAGTCGGCGGCCCCGCACCGGACGGACTACGCGGACCTGTCACAGACGGGACTGGCGTCGCTGTACCGGGAGTTGTCGTTCAACGCGCCGGGGGCACGGATGGATCTGTCGGGGGACGCGGGGGACCGGAACGTGGAGCTGGTGCTGAAGAAGGGCTGACGGTCCCACGGGAGGCGACTGCCGAGGTAACTGTCGAGGTTGACTGTCGAGGTGACTGCCGAGATCAGGGCACGAGGATGATCTTGCCGAGGGCGGTGCGGCCGGAGGACTCCGCCAGCTCCATGGCCGCGGCGGCCTCGCTCAGCGGGAAGCGGGCGGCGATCCTCGCGGTGAGGACGCCGTCGCGCAGCAGACCGAAGACATGGGTGAGGTCGGTGCGCATCCGGGCCCGGAACGCCTCGCGCTTGGCCGAGTCGGGCTTTCCGGCGCCCGCCCAGACGTCGTAGAAGCTCGCGTGCCTGCCGGTGGGCAGGTAGTTCCAGAACGCCGGCTTGGCCAGCAGCGGCAGGAAGTCGAGCAGCACGGGCCTGGTGTCGTCGTACGCCAACTCGCCGACTCTCTCGACTGGTTCCTTCGTGCCGGTGTCGGCAAAACCGTGCGAGCACGACTCAACGCACCCAAAGGCTGAGAAACGCCCAACCATCCCACCCCTGTCAACCTCCGGCCCGCCCGCCGTGTCCCTCCCCCCGACCGTCGTTCGGCGAGGCGAGGACGCGCCGATGGACATGTACAACCGGATCAGGACCGGAACAAGGGGGAACGGCATGTCAGGCAACACGGAGTTGGCCAACACAAGGCCGGTCAGCAAGAGGCTGCTCGGGATGGCCGCCGCGATCGCCGTCGCGGCAGGCGTGTTCGCGGCGCCCGCTGTGGCGGCACCGGCCGAACGGGGTGGCGGCCATGCGGCCACCCGCGACGCCATGGACGCCGCCGTCAAGGACGGCGTACCCGGTGTTGCCCTTCAGGCCAAGGACCGGCACGGCGCCTGGAAGGTGACCGCCGGTGTCGGCAACCTCAGGACCAAGCAGCCGCGCGGCGCCGACGACAACTTCCGGGCCGGCAGCATCACGAAGACCTTCATCGCGACCGTCCTGCTCCAACTGGAGGCCGAGGGACGGGCGTCGCTCGACGACACCGTCGACAAGTGGCTGCCCGGAGTCGTCCGGGGCAACGGCCACGACGGACGGAGGATCACCCTCCGCCAGCTCCTCAACCACACCAGCGGCATCTTCAACTACACCGACGACGAGCAACTCCAGAGCGAGATCTTCCTCCCGGAGGGCTTCTTCAAGAACCGCTACCGCACCTGGACGCCGGACGAGATCGTGAAGATCGCCATGGGTCACCAGCCCGAGTTCGCCCCGGGCACCGACTGGGGCTACTCCAACACCAACTACACCCTCGCCGGCATGGTCATCAAGAAGGTGACCGGCAACTCGTACGGCGACGAGGTCCGGCGGCGCGTCATCAAGCCGCTCGGACTGCACGGCACGTACATGCCCGGTACGGACCCCACCGTCCCCCAGCCCAGCAGCCGCGCCTACTCGCAGCTCGCCGAGAACACCACCGGCAAGATCTACGACGTGACCGAACTCAACCCCTCGGTGGCGAACTCCGCCGGCGAGATCATCTCCAATGCCGGTGACCTGAACACCTTCTACTCGGCGCTGCTGCGCGGCAAGGTCCTGCCCGCCGAGCAACTTGCCGAGATGAAGACAACCGTCGTCGCCGGGGCCGTGGACGGGCGCTACGGTCTCGGCCTCATCGAGAACAAGCTGAGCTGCGGGGTCACCGTCTGGGGCCACAGCGGCGGCATCCACGGTTCCAGCTCCGTGGCCGTCACCACGGCCGACGGCAGGCACTCCCTCGCCTTCAACTTCAACGGCGACTGGAGCGGCGACCCGGTGAAGATCGTCGAGGCGGAGTACTGCGGGACCGATTAGGGCCGCACGAAGAAGGCGCGGAGACACATCACGGGGACGCGCATCACGGGGACACATGAGGAGGGGCCCCCGGCTGCCCGGCGGCCCCTCCTCTCCCCTCCTGATGCTGCCCCGGTCCCTCCCTACCGGGGCAGCACCACGACATACGCCGCCGGCTCGCGGTCCCCCGACGCCATCAGAGCCGTGCGTACGACAGTTGCCTGCTGCTCGATCGCCTCGCGCAGCTTGTGCGGCGTGATGTGGACGACCGTGATGCCCAGCCGCTCCAGATGCTCGCGCTTGTCGGCGTACTCCGACCAGAGCGCGTCGTCCTCCTGCCGGTGGCCCGGAAGCGGGGTGCGCGTGTCCAGCTCCACCGCCACCGCCTGGTCGGGCCAGTAGGCGTCGAGGCCGCCGAGATGCGGGCCGCCGGGCAGACGCAGATCGACGTTCCAGACCGGGTCCGGGAGGCCGTGTTCGCGCACCATCCGGTACAGCCGGTCCTCCGCGATGGCCCGGCCCTCGGCGAGCAGGGAGTCGACGGCGTCCACGACATGCGGCCGGCCCAGCAGCCGCCCTTGGTTCAACTCCCGTACCACCGCCGCCGGTTCACAGTGACCGCCGCGCACCGCGTCGGTCAGCAGCCGACGTACGGCACCTGCGTCCGTGAGCCCGGCCACCGCGTCGGCGAGGGCACGCGCCACCGGGGCGACCGGCAGCCCGTCGATCAACTCGGGCGTGGGCAGCGCCGAGGAACGGACGATGCGGACGCAGCCCGTCGAGCGCAGTCGGCGCAGCCGGGGGACCAGGACGTCGAAGGCGTCGAGGGACAACAGCGGCGGCGCGGCCGAGAAACCGTGCAGGGCGAGCGCGGCCAGGCCGGTGATCATGGCCTCGCCGTAGACCGGACGGCCACGCTCCCGGTACGGCTCCTCGGAGTCGGGCTGGGCCGGGATCCCCGTCGCGGCCCGCTCCTTCGCCGCGTACAGCAGTACCGCGTGCAACCGCTCCTCGCTGGTGGGCGGCCCCGGGTGCAGCAGGAACACACCCGGCAGGATCTGCTGCCAGGATCCGCCGGTCCGGCACTGCTCGTTCGCCTCGGCGGGCGCGACGCCGTTTGCCCGCAACTGCGCGGTGGTCAGTACCCGGCGCTGTACGTTCGACAGGTGGCGGAGGGGGCGGGTGCTCGGGGAGAGCGGGGTGTTGTGGGTCATGACTCCGGCTTTCCCGTGTCCGATCCGTCCCCTAACCCCTGTTACACACCCGTCGACAATTCCGGACAAGCTCGCCCTAAAGTGCAAGCGTTCGAGTGCCGAAAGGCGCTGGTCCATCCGGGGGTTACGGGTTCGAGTGCCCGGGTTCGGTAACGGCGGGGCAAGTCACCTCACCCCGCCTTGCCTCACCCCGCCTCACCCCGCCTCACCCCGCCTCACCCCGCGGAGCGACCCCTCACTGTGCCGCCACCCCGTCGCACGCCTGTGCCCGCAGTGCCCGTGCCAGGTCGTCCCGTGACTCCAGGACCAGGCGGCGCAGGGCCGGCGCGGCGTCCGCGTGGTCCGTCAGCCAGGTGTCCGTCGCGGCCAGGGTCTCCGGTGAGTCCTGGAGGGACGGGAACAGGCCGCTTACGACGTCCATCCCGATCTGGATCGAGCGGTCGGCCCACGTCCGCTCGATCACCGCGAAGTACTTCTCCGCGTACGGCGCGAGAAGGTCCCGCTGAGAGCCCTGTACGAAGCCCGAGATGGTGGCCTCGACGAGGGCGTTGGACAGTGCGTCCGACTCGACGACCTGGGCCCATGCCTGTGCCTTGACGGCGGCCGAGGGACGGGCGGCGAGGCAGCGGACCTGATGGCGCTTACCGGACGCCGTGTCGTCGCGGGCGAGTTCGGCGGCGACCGTCTTCTCGTCGGCGACGCCGTGCGAGGTGAGCGGTTCCAGGAACACCCACCGCAGCTCCTGGTCGACGTCCAGGCCGTCGATCTTCGCCGTGCCCTCCAACAGCCCCTGGAGCAGCTGGAGATCGGCCTCGCTGGACGCCATGGCCGCGAGGAAGCGGGCCCACGTCAGCTGGTGCTGGCTGCCCGGTTCGGCGAGCCGGAGTTCCGTCAACGCGCCCTCGGCGAGCAGGCGTTCGCCGGTCACCCGCCAGTCGGGGGCCGCGTAGTGGGTGAGCGCGGACCCGGCCCAGGCGTGCAGCATCTGGAGGACGCCGATGTCCGACTCGCGCCCCGCGAACCGCAGTACCAGGTCGATGAAGTCCCGGGCCGGCATCAGCGCGTCCCGGGTGAGGTTCCACAGCGCGGACCAGCACAGGGCGCGGGCGAGCGGGTCGGTGATGTCGCCGAGGTGCGCCCGCAGCGTCGCCAACGAGCCCTCGTCGAACCGGATCTTGCAGTACGTCAGGTCGTCGTCGTTGACGAGAACGAGGTCGGGGGCCTCGCTCCCTGCCAGTTCACCGATCACGGTGCGCGGCCCGTCGACATCGACTTCGGCACGCGCGTACCGCTCCAACGCCCCGTCCGGCGAACGCCGGTAGAGACCGACGGCCACCCGGTGGGGCCGCAGTTCGGGATGCGACTCGGCGGCCTCCTGGAGCACGGCCAGCTCGGTGATCAGCCCGTCCGCGCTCAACAGCACAGCAGGGGTGAGGGAGTTGACCCCTGCGGTCTGCAGCCAGGCCCGCGACCAGGAGGCCATGTCCCGCCCGCTGGTCTCCTCCAGCACGGACAGGAGATCGCCGAGGCGCGTGTTGCCGTATGCGTGCCGCTTGAAGTAGCGGCGCGCGCCCTCCAGGAACGCGTCCCGTCCCACGTAGGCGACGAGCTGCTTGAGCACGGAGGCGCCCTTGGCGTAGGTGATGCCGTCGAAGTTGAGCTTGGCGTCCTCCAGGTCGCGGATGTCGGCCGTGACGGGGTGCGTGGAGGGGAGCTGGTCGGCGCGGTAGGCCCAGGCCTTGCGGTTGTTGGCGAAGGTGACCCAGCCGCTGGTGAAACGGGTCGCCTCGACGAGCGAGAAGGAGCCCATGAAGTCGGCGAAGGACTCCTTGAGCCACAGGTCGTCCCACCACTCCATGGTGACGAGGTCGCCGAACCACATGTGGGCCATCTCGTGCAGGACGACGTTCGCCCGCCGCTCGTACGCCGCCTGCGTCACCTTCCCGCGGAAGATGAACTCCTCGCGGAAGGTGACGAGCCCCGGGTTCTCCATCGCGCCGAGGTTGTACTCGGGCACGAAGGCCTGGTCGTACTTCCCGAAGGGGTACGGGTAGTCGAAGTGGTCGTGGAAGAAGTCCAGCCCCTGCTTGGTGACGAGGAAGACGTCGTCGGAGTCGAAGTGGGGGGCGAGACCCTTGCGGCACATGGCGCCGAGGGGGATGTCGAGCGTCGTACCGTCGGCGAACGTACGGGAGTACGAGTCGGTGACGTAGTGATACGGCCCCGCGAGGATGGTGGTGATGTAGGTGGAGATCGGCTTGGTCTCGGCGAACCGCCATACACCGTCGACGAGTTCCCCGACGCCGTTGCTCCACGCGACCCACTCCTCCGGCGCCCGCACCTCGAACCGGAAGGGGGCCTTCAGGTCGGGCTGCTCGAAGTTGGCGAAGACGCGGCGGGAGTCGGCGGGCTCGTACTGCGTGTACAGGTACACCTCGCCGTCCTCGGGGTCGACGAAGCGGTGCAGGCCCTCGCCGGTGCGGGAGTAGGCGCACTGGGCGTCGACGACCAGCTCGTTGTCCGCGGCGAGATCCTCCAGCAGGATGCGCGTGCCGTCGAAGACGGCCCCCGGGTCGAGATCCCGGCCGTTGAGGGAGACGGCGGTCACGCCGGGTGCGATGAGATCCGCGAAACTGGCGGCGCCGGGCTCGGCGCACCGGAACCGGACGGTGGTCACCGACCGGAAGGTCCGAGCTCCGCCCGCACCACTCCCGTCAACCGGGTCGCCCAGGGCGGACCGCACGTCGAGGAACACCTCGTACCCGTCGACGGACAGCAGGGCGGCCCGCTCCCGGGCCTCGTCGCGGGACAGATTCTCACCGGGCACGGAGCACTCCCTCGATTTTTCGTCAGTACGGCCGACCGGCACCGATCCTGCCACGCGCCACTGGCACCGGGCACCGGGGAATGCGGCGACGGCGCGGATACGTTCCCTCTTGAAAGCGCAACTTTCTCTAGGAGACCCATGTCCGAGACGAGCTCGCCCAAGACCCCCGTCGACTTCTGGTTCGACCCGCTCTGTCCCTGGGCCTGGATGACCTCCCGGTGGGTCCTGGAGGTCGAGAAGGTCCGTGACATCGAGGTCCGCTGGCACATCATGAGCCTGGCAGTGCTCAACGAGGACAAGCTCGACGAGCTGCCCGACGAGTACCGCGAGATGCTCGCGGGCATGGCCTGGCTGGGCGTGAAGGTCGTGACGGCGGCCGGGCAGAAGCACGGCGCCGACGTCCTCGGCCCCCTTTACACGGCCCTGGGCACGCGTGTCCACAACAAGGGCGAGGGTCTGACCCTCGAGTCGATCGCCGGCGCCCTGGCCGACGTCGGCCTGCCCGCCGACCTGATCGACTACGCCGAGCAGAAGGACTTCGAGTTCGACGCCGAGCTGCGCGCCTCCCACACGGAGGGCATCACCAAGGTCGGCCAGGACGTCGGCACCCCGGTGATCGCGGTCCCCGGCGCGGACGGCGAGCAGATCGCCTTCTTCGGCCCGGTCGTCACCCCGGCCCCGAAGGGCGAGGACGCCGCCAAGCTGTGGGACGGCACCCTCCTGGTCGCCTCGGTCCCCGGCTTCTACGAGATCAAGCGCTCGCGGACGGCTGGCCCGGACTTCAGCAACCTGTAGCAACGTGCGGGACCTGTAGAACCCGCAGGGCGGCCGGCCTTCCTCAGTTCTTGGCCTGGTCCTTGGTCTGGCTCTTGGGCTGGTCCTCGGCCTCCGGTTTGGGGAAGGAGCCGCCGTCCTTCTGGTTCCCCAGCCGCTGGTAGCGCAGGCAACCGTCGCGGGCGCAGCGGTAGTAGGCGCCGAGGCGAGTGTGTTTCGGCTTCTGCCCCTCGACGTACTCCTTCTCCGTCTCGGTGAGCCTGATGAAATCCTGACGTGTGCCTGCGCAATTTATGCACCGCATGGACACCATGTGATCCCCCCGGCGTATCGGGCCCCGGGGGCCTGATGCCCCGGCCCCACGAGAGTAGATCCGGGGCACGGCATATGGGGAGACCCCCGCGAGTCATGTCCTCGCGGGGGTCTCCCGTCATTCCGCCTGCCGTCGCGTTCGGTGAGAAGACGATCACGAGGCAGGACGCTTCACAGCAGTCGGCGCGGACTGCTCAGGTGCTCAGGGCGCCAACAGCAGTACGTTCGTACGGGACTTGGCGGCCTCGTATCGCTTCGCGACGTCCTGCCAGTTGACGACGGCCCACATCGCGTCGATGAAGTCGACCTTCTGGTTCCGGTACTGGAGGTAGAAGGCGTGCTCCCAGGCGTCGAAGACCAGGACCGGGGTGGCGCCCTGGCCGGCGTTGCCCTGGTGGTCGTAGACCTGCTCGACGATCAGTCGTCCACTGAGCGGTTCGTACGCGAGGACGCCCCAGCCCGAACCCTGGGTCGTGGCCGCCGCCTTCGTCAGCTGCGCCTTGAAGCCCGCGAACGAACCGAAGGACTCGGTGATCGCGTCCGCGAGTTCACCGACGCCGTCCTCGTCGAGGGGCTCGCCGCCGCCCTCGCCCGTCATGTTCTGCCAGTAGATGCTGTGCAGGATGTGGCCGGAGAGGTGAAAGGCGAGGTTCTTCTCCAGGCCGTTGACCGACCCCCACGACTCCTTGTCGCGCGCCTCCGCGAGCTGCTCCAACGTGTCGTTGGCACCCTTCACATACGCCGCGTGGTGCTTGTCGTGGTGCAGCTCGATGATCTCGGGGCTGATCACGGGCGCGAGCGCGGAGTAGTCGTACGGCAGCTCAGGGAGTGTGTAGACGGGCATGCGGGGTCCCTCTCGACCTCTTATTGCACATTACTTGCAACTACACGCTAGCAACAAAAAGACCCTCGTGTGTGTCGCACGAGGGTCTTTTCCGGGAGGGGGACGGAGAGGCGGGGAACGGGGCGGGCGCGTGACCGGTTACTCGGCGACCGACGTGTAGTGCGAGGCGTCGCCGGCGATCGAGTAGCTCTCCTTGCCCTCGATGCCGACCGGGATGTCACCGGCGATGGTCACCCGGTGCAGACGGCGCGGCAGGCCGTTGTAGTTGTCGATGGCGTAGTGCTGGGTGATGCGGTTGTCGAAGAGGACAAGCTGGTTCGGCGACCAGCGGTGGCGCAGGATGTTCTCCGGGCGGGTGACGTACGCCTGGAGCAGGTCCAGGATCTTGCGGGACTCGGTGACCGACAGACCGACGATCCGTTGCGCGAACCCACCGATGAACAGCCCGCGTTCGCCGGTCAGCGGGTGGACGCGGACGACCGGGTGGGCCGTGCGGAAGTTGATGGACGTGAACTGGGCGCGCTGGGCGGCAAGTTCCTCGTCGAGCGCCTCGTCCGGCACCGCGTAGTCGTAGTCGTTGGTGTGCTCGGCCCACAGGTTGTCGGCCAACTGCCGCAGGGGCTCCGGCAGATCACGGTAGGCGGCGGCCGAACTGGCGATCAGGGTCTCGCCGCCGTACGGCGGGACCGTGATGCTGCGCAGGGTGCTGGCCTGCGGCGGGTTGAGGACGAAGGTGACGTCCGTGTGCCAGTGGTTGGCGGCGCGGCCCCGCTCGCTGTCGACGGGCAGGACGTTCGCGGCGCCGTCGATCGACGGCACGGTCGGGTGGGCGGTGGTCAGTTCGCCGAAGTGGCGGACGAAGGCCTGCTGGCCCTCGTCGTCGAGGTTCACGTCGTCGAAGACCAGGGCCTTGTGGACGTTGAGAGCCTCGCGGAGGGCGGCGACCTGCTCCTCGTCGAGCGGCTTGGAGATGTCCACGCCGGATACGCGGGCGCCGATGTTGGCGGTGACCTTCTGGATTTCGATGCCGGACATGTGCGAGTTCCTTCCGGAGTTCGTCAGACGAGGGCGGGTGCGGATGCGGGGCTGACGTACTGGTTCGCGGGGCGCGGGAGGCCGTACCTCTCGCGCAGGGTCTGGCGCGGCCCGTACTCCTCGCGGAGCAGACCGCGGGCGCGCAGGATCGGGACGACGTGGTCGACGAAGGCTTCGAGACCGGACGGCAGGACCGCGGGCATGATGTTGAAGCCGTCGGCGGCACCCCGCGTGAACCAGGTCTGGATCTCGTCGGCGACCTGCTCGGGCGTACCGGCGAAGGTGAGGTGCCCGCGTCCGCCGCCGAGCCGCCCGATGAGCTGCCGGACGGTGAGACGCTCGCGCCGGGCCAGCTCGACAACGAGGGTGTAGCGGCTCTTGGCGCCCTCGATCGCGCTCTCGGGCGGCAGATCGGCAGGCAGCTGGGCGTCCAACTCCAGTGTCCCGGCGGGCAGTTTGAGCAGGCCCTCCAGGTTGCCCACGCCGTGCGCGTACACGATGTGGTCCTCCAGGACCTGCTCGTTCGCCAGCGCCTCGGCCTCCGTGGAGCCGAGCACCGGGACGATGCCGGGCAGCACCTTGATGTGGTCGGGGTCGCGACCGCCCGCCGCCGTACGGGACTTGAGGTCGGCGTAGAAGGCCTGCGCGTCCTCGATGGTCTGCTGGGCGGTGAACACGGCCTCCGCGTACCGGGACGCGAACGCCTTGCCGTCCTCGCTCGACCCCGCCTGCACGAGCACGGGGTAACCCTGGGGCGAGCGCGGCACGTTGAGGGCGCCCTCGACGCTGAAGTACGCCCCCTGGTGCCGGGGCGGATGGACCTTCGCGTCGTCGCCCCAGACGCCGGCCGCCTTGTCGGCGACGATCGCGTCGTCCTCCCAGCTGTCCCAGAGCTTGAGAGCCACATCGAGGAACTCGGCGGCCCGGGCGTACCGCTGGGCGTGGGCGGGCTCCGCGTCGAGACCGAAGTTGCGGGCGGCCTCGGCACCGGCCGTGGTGACGATGTTCCAGCCTGCCCGGCCCCCGCTGATGATGTCGAGCGAGGCGAACCTGCGGGCCAGGTTGTAGGGGGAGTTGTAGGAGGTGGACGCGGTCGCGATCAGACCGATGTGCGTGGTCGCCGTAGCCAGGGCCGTCAGCAGGGTGAGCGGCTCCAGGGCACCTGCGGGACGCTGCGCCACGCTGCCCCACAACTGGGGGCTGTCGGCCAGGAACAGGGAGTCGAAGGTGCCTCGCTCCGCGATCCGGGCGAGCCGCACGTAGTGGTCCAACTCGACATGGGCGTACGGATCACTCTCGGGGAGCCGCCACGAGGCTTCGTGGTGTCCGGTGGTCATGAGGAAGGCGTTGAGGTGGAGCTGGCGGGTCATGGGTGTCGTGTCCTTTGCTTGCGAATGCCGGTGCGGACTCTCGGTCCGAGCAGTGCTTCTCGGCGCGGGTCCGGGGGCGGCAGCCCCCAGCAGACGGTCACGCCGACCGACACTCACCGGACGTCCTCCGTCACGCCCAGGGCGCCAAGCAACAACCCCCTGTACTCGCCGCGCGCAGCCGCCTCCCGGTCGATCGCCAGGTCGAGCCCGATCCGCCCCTCCTCCAGCACAAGCACCCGCTCGGCAAGAGCGACCGCCTCGTCCACGTCGTGTGTGACGAGGAGAACGGACGGCCGGTGCCGCTCCCACAGCTCCCTCAGCAGACCGTGCATCCTGATCCGCGTGAGCGCGTCCAACGCACCGAACGGCTCGTCGGCAAGCAGCAGTTCGGGCTCACGGACCAACGACCGGGCCAGCGCGGCCCGCTGCGCCTCGCCGCCGGACAGCTCGCTGGGCCAGGCACGTTCCCGCCCCTTCAGACCCACCTCCGCGAGAGCCTCCCGGCCCTTCGCGGCAGCCTCCTTGCCGTCCGTCCCCAGCAGTACGTTGTCCAGTACCCGCCGCCACGGCAGCAGCCGCGAGTCCTGGAAGACCACCGACACCCGCTCGGGCGCGGTGAGTTGACCACTTCCCTCGACCTCGTGATCGAGGCCCGCGACCGCCCGCAGCAAGGTGCTCTTGCCGGAGCCGCTGTGCCCGAGCAGGGCCGTGAACTGCCCGGCCGGAATGTCGAGGTCGATACCGTCGAGAACCGTGCGCCCTGCGAACGACCGTGTCAGGCCCCGGAGTCGGACGGCGGACCGGGTCAGTTGCTCAGTGTGCGTCGCCATGACAGCACCCTCCGTTCGACGAGACGGACCGCGCTGTCGGACACCAGGCCGAAGAAGCCGTAGATGACCAGGCCGACGAGGATGACGTCGCTCTGGCCGTAGTTCTGGGCCTGGAACATCATGTAGCCGAGTCCGCTGGTGGCGTTGATCTGCTCCAGGACGACCAGGCCGAGCCAGGAGCCGGTCACGCCGAGCCGGAGTCCCACGAAGAATCCGGGCAGCGCACCGGGCACGACGATCTGCCGGACGAACTGGAACCTCGACAGCCCCTGCACCTCGGCGAGTTCGACGAAGCGGCTGTCGATGCCGGACAGTGCGGCGTGCGTGTTGAGGTAGATCGGGATGTAGACGACGATGGCGATGATCGCGATCTTGAACGTCTCGCCGATGCCCAGCCAGAGGATGAACAGCGGGATCAGACCGAGGGCCGGGATGGCTCGGTTGAGCTGGACCGTCCCGTCGATCAGCGCCTCGCCGACCCGGCTGAGCCCGGCGGCCAGGGCGAGGAGGACACCGCCGACCAGCCCGATCGCGAAGCCGGAGGCGGCCCGCCGCAGCGAGGTCAGGATGTCGTTCGGCAGGGTCCCGTCGGTCCACAGACGGCCGCCGGTCCTGAGTACCGTCCAGGGCGCCGGTATCGCGGCCGGGTCGAGCTGTCCGGCGGCGGAGGCGGCGGCCCACAGGCCGATGACGAGAGCCGGGCCGACGAGCGGAGCGGCGGGCAGCCGCTTCCCGGGAGAAAGCCGGCGCCGCCTGCGGACCTGAGAGCCGCTCCCCTCGGTGGCCTCGGTGGCCTCGGTGGCCTCGGTGGCCTCGGTGGCCTCGACGGATGCGACGGCTTCGACGGACGCGGTGGTCTCGGCGGCGGCACCAGTACCGGCACCAGCACCAGCAACAAAACCGGCACCGGCACCGGCGGTAGAGGCGGTCGTGGTCACGGCGCTCACCTCCGGTACTCCGCGGCCACGGACTTCGCGGCGATGCCCTCGAAGCGGTGGTCGAAGAGCGAGCTCACGTCGAACTTCTTCACGAAGCCGCCCTCCGCGAGCAGATCGGCGGTCTCCTGCTCCCACTTGATCGCCTCGGCCCAACTCGGCGGGAACAGCGGCTTGTTGGAGAGCTTGGTGATCGCCTGCGCCTGGGGGAGGGTCAGGTTCTGCGTCTTGACGTAGAACTCCTCGTTCCAGATGTCGGGGTTCTCGTACCCCCACACCAGACCCTTGGCCCAGTACGGGATGTACGCGGCGACCGCGGCGGCCTTCGCGGAGTCGTTCAGCACGGAGACCGGCGCCCACAGCAGGCTGAGCAGGTCGACCACGTCCGTGTCGATGCTGCGGGCACCCTTGGCGCCGTACTGCTGGAAATACGCGGGCGCCTGGCTGATGGCCAGCGGCGCGACATCCACCTGGCCCGACTGCAGTGCGGTGAAGAACTGGTTGCTGGTCAGCGGGACGAGCTTGACCTCGTCGTACGCGAGCCCGGCCTTCTGCAGCGCCCGCAGGAGTACGACACCCTGGGCCTGCCCCTGCGAGAAGGCGAGTTTCTTGCCCTTGAAGTCCGCGACCGACCGGATGTCGCTGCCGGGCTTGGTGGCGAAGAGATAGTTCGGCTTGCGGGTGACATTGATCGCGACGATCTTCGCGTCGTAACCCTGGAAGTGCGCCTGAATCGGCGGAATGCCCGCGTTGTTGGCGAGGTCGAGGGAACTCGAGCGGAAGGCGTTGATGACATCGGGACCGGCGGAGATGTTCTCCCAGCTCGACACCTTGAAAGGAAGTTCGCCCAACTTGGCGAGCTTGAACTGGAGTTGCTGGGTGCCCGAATACGAGGAGATCTTCAGGCTCGTACCGGCCGGGATCCTGTCGGCGAGAGGGGCGGTCGAGGCGCCCTTGCTGTCGGCGGCGGCACTGCTGTTCGCGCAGCCACTCAGCCCGGCGACACTGGCCGCGGCGCCGAGCAGGGAGGTGAGGAAGAGCCGTCGGTCGACACCCGGCAGGGGAGAGGAAGGCATGGGAGGACTCCGTGAGTTCAGAAGGCAGGACCACATGCGGAATTCAGAGCACGGACACGACGAGGCCCGGGAAAGGGAATTCACGCAGAAGGCAGAAGACAGAAGGGTGGAGAGCACGGAGAGCGCAGCGGGCTCGGAGGGAGCAGCAGGCTCAGAAAGTGCGGAAGAAATGAGCGCTTCACACGTGGCAACGTGTCAGCAACAGTGGCAACGTGTCAGCAACAGAGGGTGCGACAGCTCACGAAAGGGCTCATGAGTACGATGTTCCAGGTCATGCGCGGTCCCTGTCAACATTCGGAGTTTCTGAATTAAGTAGCCTGAGGTGAAGCGGCCAGCGGATCCCGGTACAGCACGTCGAGTGCCACCGAACCGCCCGCCACCGCGAGTACCGAATCCGGGAAACTCGTCGGCACGACAGAGGCGGCGCGTTCGGCGCCGACCCCTTCACGCAGTGCGGCAAGGCAGTCCTCGCGGTTGATGACCCCGACCTCGGTCACGACCACCGTCTCCGGATTCAGCACGTCGAGCAGCAGTCGCGCCGCCCGCCCCACGGCAGTTGCCCGCTGCACCAGCAGGCGTACGGCATCCGGGTCGCCTCCGGCCGCCGCCGCGATCACATGCATGGGGTTCGTGCCCACGACGACACCCGCCTCCCGCGCCCGCCGGCACAGCGTCCGCTCGCTCAACTCGGCCTGCAGGCAGCCCGTACGCCCGCAGTCGCAGGCCTCCGTACCGCCCGGCACCGGCAGATGGGCGATGGCGCCCGCCTGGGAGCGCGGCCCGTGGTGTACCTCGTCGTTGGTCGCGAACGCCGCGTCGACCACGTTGCCGACGAACAGATGCAGCAGACTCCCGCTGCCCCGCGCCGGCCCGAACAGGCGCTCCGCGTTGACCAACGCCCGTGCGTGCCCGTCCACATGGACCGGCAGTCCGGTGCGGGTGCGGAGCACGTCCCGCACCGGCACGTCCCGCCAGCCCAGCATCTGGTGTTCGACGACGGTCCCGGACTCCCGGTCCACCCAGCCGCCGACGGCCACACCGACGCCGAGGGCCCGGCGGCCGGGGGCGCGGTCCAGCAGCGCCCGCAGCCCCTCGGCGGCCCGCGCCAGCACCCACCCCGGATCGGTGTGCTCGTGCGCCAGTTCGCGCCGGGCCACCACCCGGCCGCGCAGATCCAGCAGCGCGACCGTCGTGTACGACAGGGCCACATGTACGCCGGCGACCACGAACCGTGAGGAGTCCACGTCCACGGGTACATGCGGACGCCCCACGCCGTTCGACCGCCGGGGCACGGACTCCTCGTGGATCAGGCCGAGTTCGGCGAACCGGGCGCAGTAGTCCGTCACCGACGCGGGTGACAGCCCGGTCAGCCGGGCGATGGTGCTGCGCGCCACCGGACCGTGCTCCAGCACGGACCGCAGGACGACACTCGCGCTCGTCCTGCGCCGGTCCGAATCGGCGGCGCGAGGCACGCGGGACGAGGAGGCGGTACGGGAGGGAAGGGAGGGGGAGATTGGGGGTGAGGGGGAGGCAAGGGTGGGTGCCGCGGCACGGGGCATGGCGATCATCCTCGGGGAACCGGTCCGACACTGCGCCGTCTCGTGAGGACTCGGGGACCCGTGAAGGTTCGGGGAGTCCTGTGGAGCGAGGCGCGCCGGAGCCGCCTCACCCGGGGCGGCGACAGGTGGCTGTGCTCACGCGTCGCAGGTCGACATAGCGACGCGACGAGAAGTACCGGGACTGGGCGACCATGCGGTCGAAGCTAGCAAAACGGGCCGACCCTGCACAGACGGCGACCGACGGGCGAGACGGCACGTGTCCGGACCGGCCCCGGACCGGCCCCGAACCGGCGTCGTGCCAGGGGCAGATCCTCTCCAGGTCCGGTCCGGGGGATGCTCAGACCCATGCACCGGATTGGCGGAACCCTACAGAGCGCGTCCGTCGCACCTCCGTAGCCCACACCACCTCACCTCAGTGACCGGTGTCACGCCGTACCGGGTGTAACACCCACCCTTTGTCCGGAGCCCACCAAGCAGCCGTCTCCTCCTTTGTCGGGCGCTGACGGTGATCGGCCCGAGGGCGCTGGGATAGCGTCACGAAGTCCCTTGCCGCCCACCTCTCCGCGGAGTCCCCATGGCAACCGCCGTCGCCCCCGCCCTCCCCGGCCAGGTCCTCGCCGACCTGCTCCCCGCCTCCCGCGTCCGGGACGCCGCGCTCGTGCTCGGCGGCGCCGGACTCGTCGGGATCGCCGCCCAGATCGCCGTCCCCGTGCCCGGTTCGCCGGTACCGGTGACCGGGCAGACCTTCGCCGCGCTCCTCGTCGGCACCGCGCTCGGCGCCGGCCGCGGCCTCGCCGCCCTCGTCGTCTTCGCGCTGGCCGGACTGGCGGGCGTGCCGTGGTTCGCGGAGGGCGGCTCGGGTACGTCGGTGTCCTTCGGCTACATCCTCGGCATGCTGCTCGCGTCCGCCGTCGTGGGCGCACTGGCCCGCCGGGGCGCCGACCGCTCGATGCCGCGCATGGCGGGCACGATGCTCGTCGGCGAGGCGATCATCTACGCGATCGGCGTCCCGTACCTCGCCCTGGCCGCCGACATGAGCGCGAGCGCGGCGATCGCCGCAGGCCTCACACCGTTCCTGATCGGCGACGCTCTGAAGGCGGCCCTGGCGATGGGCGTACTGCCGACGGCCTGGAAGTTCCTCAACCGCTGAACTCCGCAAACTCCGCATACTCCGCACGGACGTTGACGAGATCCGGGATGCCGCGCACGGCATCCCGGATCTTCTGCGTTCCTACTCCTCCGCGTCCTTACCCGGCTTCCCGGCTTCCGGACTCAGCCCTGAGGCTGCCGGGGCCGCCGCTGCGACCACCACATGCCCGCGGCCCCGGCGGACAGCAGCGCCGCGCCGACGCCGCCGAGCGGGAGCAGGTCGCGCGCCGGGCCGGTCCTCGGCAGTTCGTCGCCGCCGGGTGCCACCGGCTTGTTGTCGGTGCCGAGCAGCAGCGGGGTGGCCGGGGCGTTCGGTGACGGGTTGTTCGTACCGAACGGGACCGGGCCCTGCTGCCAGAACGTCTTCGAACCGTCGGCGGTCTGGACGGGCAGACAGATCTTGCCGGCCTTGCCCAGATCGAACGTCGCGTCGACGTCGTACGATTTCGACTTTCCGGCGGCGAGATTGCCGACGGCGCAGCTGAAACCGCTGTTCGAACCCTCCGGAAGATCCCCTTCGGCAATCTCCGAACAGCCCTGAACGTTCTTGACCGTCAGGCCATCGAATCCGACGACCAAAAGCCTGATGTCGCCGCTTTCCTTGCTCCCGTCGTTCTTTACCGTGGCAGTAAGTGCCGTTTCTTTCGAACTGTTGTCGACCGAGATGCTCTCGGGCAACTGGGTGGTCAACTTGACGCCTGTCGGCGCCGCGTCAACTGCCTTTCCCCCCTTGCTGCTTGCGGGCCCCTGGTCATCCGCGCTGGCGGTGAAGGAAAGGATCATCACGGCCGAGAAAGATGCCGTGAGCAGCGATCCCGCGATGGCCGTCGTGCGACCAGAACTCATGTTCGTCCCCCTTGGATCCCCCTGGACTGCGCCTGAATTCGCAGTCCATGAAGAGGTACCACAAGATTTCCCGCCACTATGCTGGTACGGCACGAAGTGTGACCATTGTGATTCTGGTGGGGCGTGCGTTGAGGGGGTGCAGGGGATTGCGGGGGAATATGGGCGACGGTGCTCCAGGTCTGCTGGTGACGGGCCGATATCGGCTGGTCGAAAGTATCGGACAGGGGGGAATGGGGCGGGTGTGGCGGGCCGCCGACGAAATGCTCGACCGGCCGGTGGCCGTCAAGGAAATGCGGATCGACGGACTCGACGCGGAGGACACCCGCACCCGCCGTGAACGCACACTCCGCGAGGCTCGGGCGACGGCCCGGATCGACCACCCGAACGTCGTGCGCGTGTACGACGTCGTGGACGAGGGCGAACGGCTCTGGATCGTCATGGAGCTGGTCGCCGGCCGCTCCCTCGAACAACTCCTCGTCCAGGAAGGCCCGTTGGGCCCGGGTGACACGGCCCGCCTCGGCCTCGGCCTGGTCTCCGCGCTGCGCCAGGTGCACGCGGGGGGCGTACTGCACCGCGACATCAAACCGGGCAACGTCCTTGTGGAACGACGCGACGGCCGGGTCGTCCTCACCGACTTCGGAATCGCCGCCATCCAGGACGCGAAGGCCCTCACGATGGTCGGGATGCTCGTCGGCTCCCCCGACTACATGGCACCGGAGCGCGTCTCGGGCCAGGACCAGGGCCCGCCGTCCGACGTGTGGTCCCTCGGTGCGACCCTCTGCGCGGCGCTGGGAGGCCGCTCCCCGTTCTCCCGCGAAACGACCCTGGCGACTCTGCACGCGGTCCTGTACGAGGACCCCGAACTACCGGCCGCAGCGGGCCCGTTGCACGACATCCTGGCCGCCCTCCTCGAGAAGGAGCCGTCGGCCAGGCCCGCACTGGAGGACGTGGAACGGATCCTGAGGCCGGTGGCGTTCCCGGAGCCGACCCCCGAAGAGGAACAGGAGCAGGAGGGGGAGCCGGTGACCCTCGGGGTGCAGGAGACCGCGCCCCCGGCTCCCGTACAGGCGCACGGGGACGCCCCGACGCCCGCATACCTGGACGCGTCACTGGTACGGGCCGCACGCCGGCCACGTGAGCAGCCACCGGAGGAACCGGAACCGGAACCGGAACGGGAACAGTGGGAGCAACAGGAGCAACAGGAACAACAGGAGCCCGAGCCCCCACCGCCGACGGACGCGGTGCCTCGAGCACGCACGACAGTCACCCCGGTCCTGGGAACCCCGTCCCCCGAGGCGGCCAACGCCTCTACCGAAGTCCCCTCCGAGATAAGGTCCGAGGTCGGTTCGGCGGGCCCCGGCGGAACCCGCAGGGCCGGCATCTCACTGATCCGGGCACAGGGCGACGCGCAGGCACACGCACAGGCGGTGACGGAGCGGCGGCCGGGTCCGAGGCATGCGGCCGCCCTCCCGACGGCCCCGCGGGCAGCGGTACCACCAGCAATGCCGTCCGGTGAACTGCCGGGCCCCGCAGTCCCGTTCGCCCCCGGGCGAGGTCGTGACCGGAGCCAGGGCCGCCGCCGTACGGTCATGGTGGCCGCGGGTGTGGTCACCGCGGGGGTGCTGGTCGGGCTGGTCCTGGCGGCGACGGCAGGATCACCCGGCGACAAGGACACGGCGACGCCCGGATCATCACGCGAAGCCTCAGCCTCAGCCTCGTCCGCAACCTCGCCCTCGACCTCGACACCGCAGTCCACCACCACCCCCACCTCGACCTACACCCCCGACTCCCCCCAGCCCACGGTCGAGGGCACCTCCCGCCCGCGCAGCCTGCCGCCGGGCGCGCACGAGGAGGCGGGAGGATACGCGTGGGCGACGCCCACGGGTTGGCGCCGGGACGTGAAGACGGGCGCCGAGGTGCACTACACGTCCCCCGACGGCAAGCAGGAGCTCCTCGCCAAGTCCTCCCTCGCACGCGGTGAGTTGCTGGAGACCTGGGAGGAGTCGGAGCGCAACGCCCGCCAGGGCCAGGACTACACGAAGATCAGCCTCGCGGAGACGACGTACCAGGATCACCCGGCGGTCGTCTGGGAGTACACCTTCACCCTGGACGGCACCCACTGGCACGCCAGGCTGCTCGGCTTCGACGTGGAGGGGAAGTCGTACCAGATCAGCACCTGGTACGACCAGGAGATCGAGGAGCAGGCGGTGCGGACCTACGAGCGGGTGAGGGAGTCGTTCACGGTGCTCTGAACAACTCCCCGACCACTCAAGCCGACCACTCAGCCGACCGAGTCAGCCGACCGAATCAGCCCACCGGGTCAGCCGACCTTGACGACGTCATTGACGTCGTCCCCGTCGTCGATGCCATCGACGCCATTGACGGCGTACGTGCCCCGACCGCCGCTGACGACCGCCGATCCGCGCCCGGTCTTCTTTTGCCGGACGACGGCGATGGCGAGCACAACGGCCGCTACCAGCAGCGAGAGCAGCACGGTCTCGCGCCCGTCGTGCTCGGTGTCGGTGAGCATGTAGCCGAGGACGAACACGATGAGGGCGGCGGTCGCCCAGGTCAGGTACGGGTACAGCCACATCCGCACGACGAGCTTCTCCGGCGACTCGCGCTCGATGATCTTCCGCATGCGCAACTGCGAGAAGCAGATGACCAGCCAGACGAACAGGGCGACGGCGCCGGAGGAGTTGACGAGGAACAGGAAGACGGAGTCGGGGAACTTGTAGTTGAAGAAGACGGCGACGAAGCCGAAGACGACCGAGGCGACGATCGCCGCGAGCGGCACACCACGGGAGGTGGTCCGCGCGAAGGCCCTGGGCGCGTCACCGCGCTGCCCGAGCGAGAAGGCCATGCGGGAGGCCGTGTAGAGCCCGGAGTTGAGACAGGACAGCACCGAGGTCAGCACGATGAAGTTCATGAGCTGGCCGGCGTGCGCGATACCGAGGGAGTCGAGGGCGGCGACGTACGAGCCCTTCTCCTTGATCGACGGATCGTTCCACGGCACCAGGGTGACGACGACGAAGATCGACCCGAGATAGAAGACGCCGACACGCCAGATGATGCTGTTGGTGGACTTGGTGACGGCCCGCTGCGGGTCCTCGGACTCCCCGGCGGCCAGCGTGGCGATCTCGCTCCCCATGAAGGAGAAGACGACGAGCAGTACACCGGTGAGGATGGCCCCGGGCCCGTTGGGCAGGAACCCACCGTGGTCGGTCAGATTGCCGAGCCCGGCCTTGTCGCTGTCGACACCGGGCAGCACGCCGAACACGGCTAGCCCGCCGATGATGACGAAGGCGCTGATGGCGACGACCTTGATACCGGCGAACCAGAACTCGAACTCGCCGTAGGAACCGACCGAGACGAGGTTCGTGGCGGTCAGCACCATCATCACGATGAGCGCCCAGGCCCACTGCGGAACGGCGGGAACCCACCCTTCGAGAATGGTGGCACCGGCGGTCGCCTCCACGGCGAGTACGACGACCCAGAAGAACCAGTACAGCCAGCCGATGGAGAACCCGGCCCATCGCCCGAGCGCCCGGTCGGCGTGCGCGGAGAACGAACCGGAGGTCGGATTGGCGGCGGACATCTCGCCGAGCATCCGCATCACCAGCACGACGAGCGTGCCGACGAGGGCGTAGGAGAGAAGGATGCCCGGCCCGGCGGTACGGATACCGGAGCTGGACCCGACGAAGAGTCCGGCGCCGATGACACCGCCGATGGCGATCATCGAGAGATGCCGGTTCTTGAGCCCGGCCTGAAGACCGGAGGGCGGGGAATCGTGCGGGGGAGAGGGCGGGGAGGAGCTCGGCTGCGAGGTCATGGGGGAATTCCTTTGCGCCGGGTGAACGGGGAAGCGCGCCGGTGGGGACGGCGTAAACAGTTGGTCCAGTGAATCGGAGGCAAAGAGATTCTTGTACCTTTGAATCCAGATCGTTACTTGAGGTTTTCTTGAGCTTTCGTAGCGTTGCCACTGCTTTTCGTGATCAGCCCCCGGCGCTGCTGTCCCGAAACAGACATGTCACACTCGACGTATGCGCGTGTATCTCGGCTCCGACCATGCGGGCTTCGAACTCAAGAACCACCTCGTCGAGTGGCTCAGGGAGGCCGGCCACGATCCCGTGGACTGCGGCCCCCACATCTACGACGCCCTCGACGACTACCCGCCCTTCTGCCTCCGCGCCGCGGAGCGCACGGCGGCCGACCCGGACGGCCTCGGCATCGTCATCGGCGGCTCCGGCAACGGAGAGCAGATCGCGGCGAACAAGGTGAAGGGTGTGCGCGCGGCGCTGGCCTGGAGCGAGGAGACCGCCTCGCTGGGCCGCCAGCACAACAACGCCAACGTGGTCGCGGTGGGCGCCCGCATGCACACGCAGGACGAGGCGACGAAGTTCGTGGAGACGTTCTTGGCGACCCCGTTCTCGGAGGACGTCCGCCACATCCGCCGCATCGAGATGCTGGCCGACTACGAGACGACGGGCGACCTGCCGCCGATCCCGCCGCACCACCCCCAGCAGTAGCGGCACCCTCCAGCCCGTCCGGGGGTCCCCCCTCTGGGGGAGGGATGGGACGGGTAGGGGCGGCGGGGGCGAAAAACCCCTACCGCACCCCCCACCCACCCGCGGACACAGAAGGAGCACCGTGCCTGAGGGGCACACGATCCACCGGCTCGCCCAGGACTACGCCGCCGCGTTCCTACGCACCGCACCCCATGTCACCAGCCCCCAGGGCAAGTTCTCCGACGCGGCCGCCCTCCTCGACCGCGCGGAACTCACCGACACCGAAGCCCACGGCAAACACCTCTTCCTCCGCTTCCGTGAAGCCGACTGGATCCACATCCACCTCGGCCTCTTCGGCAAGGTCAACTTCGGTGACGCCCCGGCCCCGCCCGCCACGGACACGGTCCGCCTCCGGCTCGCGAACAGCGCCTCGTACGTGGACCTCCGGGGTCCCACCACCTGTGCCCTCATCACGGACACCGAGAAGCAGGCGATACACGACCGGCTGGGCCCGGACCCCCTCCGCGAGGACGCCGACGACCAAACCGCCTACGCCCGCGTCAGCCGCAGTCGTACGACGATCGCCGCCCTCCTCATGGACCAGAAGGTCATCGCGGGCGTGGGCAACGTCTACCGCGCCGAGGTCCTCTTCCGGCACGGCATCGACCCGTACCGCCCCGGCAGGGACATCACACCCACCGAGTGGGACGCGCTCTGGAGCGACCTGGTCGCCCTCATGCGCGAGGGCGTACGCAACAACCGCATCGACACCGTCCGTCCGGAACACACCCCGGAGGCGACGGGCCGCCCGCCGCGCGTCGACGACCACGGTGGCGAGGTCTACGTCTACCGCAGGGCCAACCTGCCCTGCCACCTCTGCGGCGGCGAGATCCGCGCCGCCGCCCTCGCCGCCCGCAACCTCTTCTGGTGCCCCATCTGTCAGCGCGACTGAAAAGGCACAACCAGGGTCCCGGGCCCGGGATTTCAGAACCCGTGGGACAACCAGGGCTGCACCACCGACCCGAACGCCACCGAGGCCTCGGCCAGCGCCCCCTGCCGGACCTCCCGCACCCGCCCGGCGGCCCCGAGCCCGGCCAACGGCACGCCGCCCAGATAGGCGGCCCCCAACTCCCGTACGGACAGCGCGAGATCAGCCGCGTCCTCCGTACGTCGGCACACGGCGCCCTTGGCATCGCCCGTCAGCCGCCACCGCCCGGAGTTCCACGGACAGAACGCGTCCTCGACGTCGAACACGACATCGACCGGCGTCTGGTACGTCCGCGCCTCCAACGCGGCCCCCACGTCGACCAGCCGTACGTACAGCCCGTCCCGCCTGTGCAGCCCGCACCGCCGGATGTCCGACACCATGTGATGCCACGGCTCCTCGATCGGCCGCCCGCGCGCGACGATCTTCGACGTCAGGTCGATGTCGAACAGGAACCGCCACAACGCCCCCTGTGAAGCGGCGTCGAGCGCCTCCACGTCCTCGACGACAACCGCGCTGTTTGACCCGGTGACGTCCCAGTCGGGCTTGACCCGGAACCGGGCGAACCCCACGACATCCCCGTCCCGCTCGGCGACAACGCACTGCAACGGCGACGCCCCGTCCCGCTCGCCCTCCGGGTCGAGCACCATGACCGGCGCCCAGCCGGGCATCCGCGCCAGCATCCCGGGCCGCTCCGGCACCCGCCGCGCGTACACCGCCTCGCAGGCGTCCAGGGCTTCGGCCGGTACGGCGTACCGCAGCCGTACGTCATCGGCGCCGTCCGGCACGGTCAGCCGTACGCGCGTCGTGTCGATGTCGAGGGTCAGCGAGTGGGTGCCGAGCCCGTACCCGAACCGTCCGTAGATGGCGGGCTCGGACGCCGTGAGGACGGCCAGCGGCTCGCCCCAGCTCCGTACGTCGTCCAGCTGTCGTCGCATCATCGACGTGAGCACCCCGCGCCTGCGGTGCGTGCCGGCGACGCCGACCAGCGTGACGCCCGCCGCCTGCACGGAGGCACCACCCGGTACGGTTACCTGGAAAGTGAAGGCACTCGCGCTGCCCACACACGTGTCACCGTCCCAGACGCCCACGGAACGGTCGTACTCGGTGAGTGATTTCCACAACTCCCGCTCCTCGGCGGACTCCGGCATTCCGCCGAAGGCACGGAGCAGGTTGTCGTACCACTGATCCCAGTCGTCGGGCCGAAGCACCCGCAGATCGGTCGTGGCGGGGGTCCTGGAGGTCGTCATAGACCATGACTACCAGGGCAATGCGGGACGAGCGAGGGAATTTCTCCCTCGGGGCCTCGGACCGGCCTTCGGTGGGTTTCACTGTGAAGTTGAAGCTCGGACGGGGGACAAGTGGGACCTCCCGTGCCAAGCAGCTGGTCCGATGGATAGGGTCCCGAACTAATGGCAGCAGGACGAGAGCGGCGCGCGGAGGCCGAGACGTTCACGGCCCGGTTGAAGAAGCAGCTTCACCGGGTCCGCACCGGCCTGCGCAGATCCGCCGTGGACTACTTCCGGGGCGACGGTTCGGACTGGATCGCGCTCGCCGGTCTGCTCATCATGATCCCGGTCATCGCGGCCACGACCCTCGCCAACTCGGTGTGGTGCTCACCGGCGGCGCTCGTCCTCCCGATCGTCGCGGGCGGCCTCCTGCTGCGCCCGGCCAGCCTGCTCGGCCTGTACGCGGCGGCGGCGACGGCACTGATCGTGGAGTCGGTGAAGCTGGGCCCGTACACGGAGGGCCCGTCCAGGGTCACCCCAGGCGTGGTCCTGGTCGTGGCGGCCGTCGGTTTCTTCGGCCTGCTGATCGCACAGTTCCGCAGCAGAGTGGGCGTCCCCTGGCGACGCGGCGGCACGATGCTGTTCGACCTGCGTGAACGCATCCGCGTCCAGAGCAAGCTGCCGCAGCTGCCCCAGGGCTGGCACCGGGAGATGGCGCTGCGCCCGGCGGGCGGCCAGTCGTTCTCGGGCGACTTCGTGGTGGCGGCCCGCACGAACGGGGGCCGCACGATGGAGGTCGTCCTGACGGACGTCTCGGGCAAGGGGATGGACGCGGGCTCCCGGGCCCTGCTCCTCTCGGGCGCCTTCGGAGGCCTGCTGGGCTCACTGCCGCCCCACGCCTTCCTCCCGGCGGCGAACGGCTACCTCCTCCGCCAGGACTGGGACGAGGGCTTCGCGACCTCGATCCACCTGGTCCTGGACCTGGACTCGGGCGACTACGAAATCTTCTCGGCCGGACACCCGCCGGGCCTCCAGCTCAGCGCGGGCACGGGCCGCTGGGAGGAAAAGGCGGCGGAGGGACCGCTGCTGGGCGTGTACGACGGAGCCCAGTTCGACCCCGTGAAGGGATCACTGCGCCCCGGGGACGTCCTGATGCTCTTCACGGACGGCCTGGTCGAAACGTCGGAGCGGGACATCGTCGAGGGCATCGACCGCCTGACGGGCGAGGCCGACCGCTATGTGGCCGGCGGCTTCCACGGCGCCGCCTGGCACCTCATCGAGGCGGTCGCCAAGGACGTGAACGACGACAGGGCCCTCCTCCTGGTCTGCCGAGAGGGCCCCACGGCCCAGGCGACGATCTGAACGACCCTCGAAGCCCACCGACCGGCCGAGCCCCACACTGACCAGATGACCAAGAACCCTCCAACCCCCCAGGCACCCTCCACGCCCCCATCACCCCCGCCACCCTCAACGCCCCTGACCCTGGCCGAAGTAGAGGCCGCGGCCCGGGCCGCACACGCCACGCAGACGGACAAGGCGGGCCGCCCCTACGCGGAACACCTCCAGGCCGTCGCGGAGGGCGTACGCGCGCGTGGAGGCGATGACGAGCAGATCGCGGCGGCCTGGCTGCACGACGCCGTGGAGGACGACGCGCTCTCCGAAGGCTGGCTGGAGGAAGCCGCGTTGTCCCGCCGTACGAAGGACATCGTGCTGGCCGTCACCAAGCGCGCGGGGGAGGCCCCCGAGGCGTACGCCCGGCGCATCCTCGACACACCTGGCGCGCTCCTGGTCAAGGAGGCGGACCTGGCGCACAACGCGAACCCGGCCCGACAGGCGGCGCTGGACGCCCCGACCCGCACCCGCCTGACGGAGAAGTACGCCAAAATGCGCGCACTACTGGGCCTTTAGAGCCGCAAATGTCGCCCTAAGTGCTCATAAACAACATATTTCCGTGCCCTGGGTTTTTCTGTGCGGATAAATCGATCCCCTGGGGCCGATGATGCGTCACCGGCCGCATACGGCGGCCTCGTTGGTGGCACGATGGATCTGGCGGGGGTGCGAGGGAACGCATCCCTGGGCCGGTAGAGCGGACCGACCATAGGGTGTGATCAGTGTGGCCATTTCGTTGTCAGTGGTGCTGATGTTGGGAATCATCCTGGTGGTGCTGATTCGTGGAGGCACGATCAAGGCGGGCCCGGCGGTCGTCGCCATCCTCTTCGGCTTCTTCCTCGCCTCGACCGGGATGGCGGACGACATCCAACGCTTCCTGAACTCGATAGCGGACACGATCAACGAGATCCAGTTCTGACCGCGGTGGCAGACCGCAGGGTCCGGCCGCCGTGGAGAAACGCGACCGGCCCGGTTCCGAGGAACCGGGCCGGCGGCGAGAGAGCGCGGGCGACGGGAATCGAACCCGCGCAGCCGGTTCGGAAGATCGCGTATGCGGACCCGGGCTGAGCCGGCGATTCGCTGAGGTGCAGGTTCCCGGGCCGCTCCCCGCTGTTCCCCGCCACCGCCTGCCGCTCGCCGCCCGATCCGACATGCAGTGGGCGCGGGTCGAACCTCCCGCCCACTGCTGTGGAGGGCCCTACGGCTCAACGCACTCGGGGACACAGACCATCCTGTGCGCCGGCGCAACGGGTTCGCCCGGTAGCGGATCGATTCCACGGACCCGTACGGCCACGATATCGGTGGGGACGGGGGATCGGGTCGGGATCCTCGTCGAACGCCACCTGAAAGCCTCTGGGACGTCTTTGGCGGGCAGTTCCACCATGGCGAGGCTGATCCAGCGATCGTAGTTCGTGGGATACATGCGGATCAAGGCGCCGCATTCAGGGCAAACCGGCGGCTCGATCCAGGTCACGTCGTCAGGGTCAGGGTCCGGTCCGGGGGCGGCTGTGGCTCCGTCGGCTTCGGTCATCCGGGGCTGGTGATGGTCGGCTGCGGTCGGTCGGGTTGCTGTCCTTTGCCGCTGTACTTCTCGCGGTGGTAACTGCCCCTACTCGCCTGGTGGGATCCGCACGAAGCCCTCGGTCCAGGTGTCGTCGTCGACTTCGTAACCCTCGAGGATGAAGCACTCCGGTTCGTCCCGGAAGCCCGGCAGCAGCCGGGCTCGGTTCATGCGCTCCTCTGCCCGCTCCCGCGTCGAGTAGATACCGAGCAGTTTCACGTCGTCGCCGTCCTGCTCGTCGATGAAGACGCTGTCCTCGTCGACGTGGATGGTCGACCGGTTGCTGCCGGCCTCGTTCTGGTGGCCAACATGCCAAAGCGGGTAGACGATCACGTTTCCGAAGGTATCAACACTTGAGTCGGGTCCAGTCCTCGGCGATCTTGAAAACCGTCGTGGCAGTGATTCCGTAGCTCTACCGGATCGGTCAGTGACGGTCATACAGGCCGCGCTTCGGGCGGAGAGCCCGGGTTCGCGCCGGTCCGGCAGGGCGGAGCGAACTCATCCAGGCGTCGCGATCCGCGGCGAGGAATAGAGGAACTGGCCCTTGCCCAGAGGTTGTTCCTCGATCTCGCCGTACCACAGGAGTACGCCGTGGCGCCGCTCCCAGAAGAACGTGTACACGCCCTTGGCCAGCCGCTCCGGTACGTACAGGACCCCGAATACGACGGCCCAGGGATCCCAGAGCAGGCCGAAAACCAGGGTTGCCAGTCCCACGAAGACAACAAAAGGTATGCCGAAGCTGCGACGCATGGACTCGCGCGGGGCGGGGAGTATCGCCTCGGGGTCGGTCAGCGGGACCGCGCTCTCGAAGTCGCGCTTCTCGCCGCCCAGCCACCGCGACCGGGTCGAACCCTCCAGCAGGCCGAACAGTGCGGCGGCCCCTGCAATCCACAGCGGGAAAAGCACATTTCCGTTGTCGCCCTGAGGCAGCCCGCGCACGCCGAAGACCACAGGCGCGGTGACGGCCACGGCAACTCCAACCTCGACGATCGTCACCAATTGATGGTGAACGTAGCGCACCACGGACTTCCCCCTCCGCACACACCAGCACCAGCACCTGCATCTGCTCAAGACGGACGTAGGACTCACTGTGCAGACCGTGCGCCGCTCGGTAAACCGCCCGCGTGATCAGTGTGCGCCGGTGGCCTGATGGCCAGCAAGCGCCGACAGTTCGGCCATGTCCGCAAGCTCCCGTCCGGCCGCTACCAGGCCCGCTACGTCGGCCCTGACGGACAACTCCGGCCCGCTCCCGAGACCTTCCGGACAAAGTAAGGATGCCGACGGCCGGCTGGCCGACAAGCAGACTGGGATGCGCCGTGGCGACCGGCACGCCCCGGACGCCGGGAAGGCTCCGTTCGGCCCGTACGCCGCTGCCTGGATCAGGGAACGCGAACTCGCCACCACTGCAAGGCAGTTGCACGGCTCGCTCCTGCGGCACCACCTCGACCCCGCCTTCGGAGCCGTCGGCGTCGCGGAGATCTCGCCCCCGCTCGTGCGACGTTGGCGGGCCGACAAGCCGGCTGCCGGCACCGGTCCTACGACCGTCGCCAAGGCCTACGCCCTGCTGCGCGCGATCCCGGCCGCGATCGTCCCGGACATTCGCGAGCACCTGAAGCGGTACGCGGAGCCGGGATCAAGGGACTGCACTTCCATGACCTCCGCCACACGGGCAACACCCTCGCCGCGTCGACCGGGGCCGGCACGCGAGAGCTGATGGCGCGCATGGGGCACAGCACCGCCCGCGCCGCACTGATCTGCCGGCACGCCAGTGTCGAGCGTGACCGGGTGATCGCCGATGCCGTGAGCGGTCTGGTCGACAAGGGCCGGAAGAAGCCACGGAAAGCGAAGAAAAAGCAAGATCGGAAGCACAAGGGGCACGAGGGGGGCAGGGGAGACTGATCAGAGCCCTCGGAACTGATCAGGGCCAGGCGGAGGAATCATCCTCTGGCCTGGCCCTGAGTCGTGGAGAGCGGGCGACGGGAATCGAACCCGCGTAGCTAGTTTGGAAGACTAGGGCTCTACCATTGAGCTACGCCCGCACACGTGCGCCGCAGGTCAAGATGACCGCGGCACAGAAGGCATCGTACCGGTTCGGGGCCCCTCGACGCACACCCCGTTTCCACTCCTGAAATGCGGCAACGCCGTCGCCTCCGGGCATGTACCCTACGTGTCGCACCAGACGGGGTGTGGCGCAGCTTGGTAGCGCGTCCGCTTTGGGAGCGGAAGGCCGTGGGTTCAAATCCCGCCACCCCGACCATCGTGCCGGACCACCGGCAGGATCATCTTCGACATCACCTTTTGGGGCGTGTACCGCCTGCGGCTACTATGCAGACTGCGCGCCCGTGTGTCTGCGTTGTTAACGTCCCTCAAGGGCCGCGAATCCGCTGAGGCTCTGTCGCGTCCGGCATGCGGACAATCAAGCAGGACCCTCAGCAGAACCCCAAGAAGTCAGCCCCCAAGGAGACCGAACCGTGAAGAGCGCCGTGGAGACCCTGAACCCGACCCGGGTTCGGCTCAGCATCGAGGTGCCCTTCGAGGAGCTCAAGGACAGCCTCGACGCGGCGTACAAGAAGATCAACCAGCAGGTCACGGTGAAGGGCTTCCGGAAGGGCAAGATCCCGGCGCGCATCATCGACCAGCGGTTCGGCCGCGGTGCGGTCCTGGAGGAGGCGGTCAACGACGCGCTCCCGAAGTTCTACACCGAAGCGGTCAACGAGGCCGAGCTCAACGTCCTGGGCCAGCCCGAGGTCGACATCACGGAGTTGAAGGACGGCGAGACGCTGAACTTCACCGCCGAGGTCGACGTCCGCCCGACCATCGAGATCCCGGACTACTCCGGCATCGAGGTCGAGGTCGACGCGATCGAGGTCACCGAGGAGGACATCGACAAGTCGGTCGAGCAGCTCCGTGAGCGCTTCGCCGCCACCTCCCCGGTCGAGCGTGCCGCCGAGGACGGCGACGTCGTGACGCTGGACCTGGAGGCCAAGGTCGACGGAGAGGTGCTGGAGGACGGCGTCGCGAGCGGCGTCTCCTACACCATCGGCTCCGGCGAGCTGCTGGAAGGCGTCGACGACGCCGTCACGGGCGTGGAGGCCGGTGGCGAGGCCACCTTCACCTCCGAGCTCAAGGGCGGCTCGGCGTCCGGCAAGGAGGCCGAGGTCACCGTCAGGGTCACCCAGGTCGCCGCCCGCGAACTCCCGGCCCTGGACGACGAGTTCGCCCAGCTCGCCTCCGAGTTCGACACGCTGGAGGAGCTGCGCGCGGACAGCCGCAAGCGCCTCGAGAACATGAAGCAGTACGACCAGGCCACGCAGGCCCAGGAGCGCGTCCTGGAGAAGCTGCTGGAGCTCGTCGAGGTGCCCGTCCCCGAGAAGCTCCTCGAGGAAGAGATCAACACCCGCAAGCACAACCTGGAGCACCACCAGCTCGGCCAGATGGGTCTCGACCTCGAGAAGTACCTCGAGATCCAGGGCAAGACGGCCGAGGAGTTCGACACCGAGACCAAGGAAGCCGCGGTCAAGGGCATCAAGACCCAGTTCGTCCTCGACGAGCTGGTCAACAAGGAGAAGCTGAACGTCAACCAGGAGGAGCTCACCGAGCACCTCATGCGGCGCGCCGCCTCCTCCGGCATGTCCCCCGACCAGTTCGCCCAGGCGGTCGTCGAGGGCGGCCAGGTCCCGATGCTGGTCGGCGAGGTCGCCCGCGGCAAGGCCCTCGCGGTAGTCGTGGAGGCCGCCACGGTCAAGGACACCAACGGCGAGATCATCGACCTCGACGACGAGGAAGAGGACGAGACCACGGAGGCCACCTCCGAGGAGACCCCGGCCGTCGAGGCCGAGACCTCCGAGGCCGAGGCTCCCGAGGAGAAGCCCGAGGCCTGAAAGCCACGGCACCTCTGAAACACGCACGACGACAGGCCCCCGGGGATTTGATCCCCGGGGGCCTGCTCGCGCCCTGAAGGGGCGCGGGGCTGTATCGATCTGCGGCTCCACTGCGCGGGCGCGACAAGCCCTCACGCCGGGCCCGTCGTCATCCGCGCCCACAGGGACGCGCCCTATAGGGGCGCGGGGAACTGCGCGACAAGCCCTCACGGACCCGCGCCCGACCACCCCTGGCGGAGCCACGGCGAGAAGCACCCGGGGCCCGGGGCGGGAGCCCCGTGACGCTCACCGAGACCCCGGCCACCGCACAGCCGAACCCCACCGGAAACCCTGCTCAACCCAGCGGAGCGCATGCGCTCACAGCGAACAGTTCCTTTCCCGGGATTCCCTGGAGGGACCCGCGCGTTAGGGTCCATGAATACGAGGGCAGGGGAGTCCCCGGAAACGGCCGGACAGCCCCACGCCCCGGCAGAACACGTGAGACGGCCCGGCGCCGTCGTAATACGAGCAGGTGGATACGACGTGACGAATCTGATGCCTTCCGCCGCCGGCGAGCCTTCCATCGGCGGTGGCCTCGGCGACCAGGTCTACAACCGGCTGCTCAACGAGCGGATCATCTTCCTCGGCCAGCCGGTCGACGACGACATCGCGAACAAGATCACCGCGCAGCTGCTGCTCCTTGCCGCCGCTGACCCGGACAAGGACATCAACCTCTACATCAACAGCCCGGGCGGTTCGATCACGGCCGGCATGGCGATCTACGACACCATGCAGTTCATCAAGAACGACGTGGTGACCATCGCCATGGGCCTCGCCGCTTCCATGGGCCAGTTCCTGCTCAGCGCGGGTACGCCCGGCAAGCGCTTCGCCCTGCCGAACGCCGAGATCCTGATCCACCAGCCCTCCGCGGGCCTCGCGGGTTCGGCGTCGGACATCAAGATCCACGCCGAGCGGCTGCTGCACACCAAGAAGCGCATGGCCGAGCTCACGGCGCAGCACACGGGCCAGTCCGTCGAGCAGGTCACCAGGGACTCGGACCGCGACCGCTGGTTCGACCCGGAGGAGGCCAAGACGTACGGCCTCATCGACGACGTCATCGCCACGGCCGCAGGCATCCCGGGCGGCGGCGGCACAGGGGTATAGCGCCCCCAATGCCCTCCAGCCCCCGCCTAAGCCCCTTTCAGGAGACACCGTGAACGACTTCCCCGGCAGCGGCCTCTACGACCGCACAAGGGCCGCCCAGGCCGAGTACACCGGCCCCACCGCCGAGTCCCGCTACATCATCCCGCGTTTCGTCGAGCGCACCTCGCAGGGCGTGCGTGAGTACGACCCGTACGCGAAGCTCTTCGAGGAGCGCGTGATCTTCCTCGGTGTGCAGATCGACGACGCCTCCGCCAACGACGTCATGGCGCAGCTGCTGTGCCTGGAGTCGATGGACCCCGACCGGGACATCTCGGTCTACATCAACAGCCCCGGTGGCTCGTTCACGTCGCTCACCGCGATCTACGACACGATGCAGTTCGTGAAGCCGGACGTCCAGACGGTCTGCATGGGCCAGGCGGCCTCCGCCGCCGCGATCCTCCTCGCGGCCGGTACGCCGGGCAAGCGCATGGCGCTGCCCAACGCGCGCGTGCTGATCCACCAGCCGTACAGCGAGACCGGCCGCGGGCAGGTCTCCGACCTGGAGATCGCGGCCAACGAGATCCTCCGGATGCGTGCCCAGCTGGAGGACATGCTGGCCAAGCACTCCACCACGCCGATCGAGAAGATCCGCGAGGACATCGAGCGCGACAAGATCCTCACGGCCGAGGACGCGCTGGCGTACGGCCTGATCGACCAGATCATTTCCACTCGGAAAATGAACAACTCCAGCGTCAGCTGACGTACTGGTGGACGCAGAAGCTGTGGCGTCTGCCGGCCCTCGGCACGGTTCGACTCGGAGCACGTCGAAGTGAACCGTGCCAAGGGGGGCCCGAACGAGGGGCCCGGCAAGGTACCGTCGGACATAAGGCAGCACCAGGAGCCGCTGTACCCAGGCGTCTCCCAGGCGAAGGGGAAGCACACCGTGGCACGCATCGGTGACGGCGGCGATCTGCTCAAGTGCTCGTTCTGTGGCAAGAGCCAGAAGCAGGTCAAGAAGCTCATCGCAGGCCCCGGTGTGTACATCTGCGACGAGTGCATCGATCTCTGCAACGAGATCATCGAGGAAGAACTCGCGGAGACGAGTGAGGTCAGGTGGGAGGAACTCCCCAAGCCTCGCGAGATCTACGAGTTCCTCGAGGGGTACGTAGTCGGTCAGGAGTCGGCCAAGAAGGCCCTGTCCGTCGCGGTGTACAACCACTACAAGCGGGTCCAGGCCGGTGAGAACAGCGGCGGTCAAAGCCGTGAGGACGCCATCGAGTTGGCGAAGTCGAACATTCTCCTGCTCGGCCCCACGGGCTCGGGCAAGACCCTCCTCGCGCAGACACTGGCGCGCATGCTGAACGTCCCGTTCGCCATCGCCGACGCGACGGCGCTGACGGAGGCGGGGTATGTCGGCGAGGACGTCGAGAACATCCTGTTGAAGCTGATCCAGGCGGCGGACTACGACGTCAAGAAGGCCGAAACCGGAATCATCTACATCGACGAGATCGACAAGGTCGCACGGAAGAGTGAAAACCCGTCGATCACGCGCGACGTGTCCGGCGAGGGCGTCCAGCAGGCACTGCTGAAGATCCTCGAAGGCACGACGGCCTCCGTTCCGCCGCAGGGCGGACGCAAGCACCCGCACCAGGAGTTCATCCAGATCGACACGACGAACGTCCTGTTCATCGTGGGCGGTGCCTTCGCGGGCCTGGAGAAGCTCGTCGAGTCCCGTGCGGGCGCCAAGGGCATCGGCTTCGGCGCCACCATCCGCTCCAAGAAGGAGCTGGAGGCGAAGGACCGCTTCGAGGACGTCATGCCCGAGGACCTGGTGAAGTTCGGCATGATTCCCGAGTTCATCGGCCGCCTCCCGGTCATCACGTCGGTCCACAACCTCGACCGTGAGGCCCTCCTCCAGATCCTGGTGGAGCCGCGCAACGCCCTCGTCAAGCAGTACCAGCGCCTCTTCGAACTCGACGGCGTGGAGCTGGACTTCGAGCGCGAGGCCCTGGAGGCCATCGCCGACCAGGCGATCCTGCGCCAGACCGGCGCCCGCGGCCTGCGCGCCATCATGGAGGAGGTCCTCCAGGCGGTGATGTACGAGGTCCCGTCCCGCAAGGACGTGGCCCGCGTCGTCATCACGGTGGACGTCGTCCTGAAGAACGTGAACCCGACCCTGATCCCGAGGGACGCGCGCGGACGCGGCCCGGGCGAGCAGAAGACGGCGTAACCGGCGTAACAGCAGGGCAGGTCAAGGGAGTTGAGCAACTGCGGAGGGGCCCCGGTCAACAGACCGGGGCCCCTCCGCAGTTGACGCCGTCCAGGCGTGTCAGGCCTTGACGCGCACGTCGTTGCGGAGCTTGGCGGCGAATTCGGCCGCCTCCTCCATGGTGGAGGACTTGCCCGCGGTCAGGGCGGCGAGGTCGTACGTCAGGACGTAGCTGAGGGTGCTGTGGTCGCCCCAGATGCAGAACGGCATCGTCGTCTTCGTGCCGGACTCGGTGGTCTCGATCTCCTGGCACTTCATGACGCCGTTGTCGAACCCGGCCGGCGTGAACTCCTTCGGGCTGCCGACGAGTTTCCCGTCGTCGGCGGACGCGTCCTTCGTCGACTCCGCCTTCATCTGGGCGAACATCGCGTCGACGACCTTCTCCGGCTCGGCGATGGTGCCGTACACGCCGGAGAACATCACGGTCTTGCCGGTGAGGCTCTCGCCCGAGGTGTACATGGCGCTGACGTCCTTGGGGTTCTGCACTCCCCAGGCCTCGGCGTCTTTGATGTCGTCCGCGGTCAGCCCGCCGGTCTCGGAGTTCCCGCTCTTCTTGTACGCGCCGTCGATCACCGTCGCCGGCGCCGTCAGCTTGTGCGCGCCGTCGTCGGCGATGTCGGAACCGCCGCCCGAGCCGCTGCCCAGCACGAACCACGCGCCCACCGCGATGGCGGCCACGACAGCCACCGCCCCGAGGACGATCGCTGTCTTCTTCTTGCCCCCGCCCGGCGCAGGCGGCTGCGGAACCCCGTACGGGGCCTGGCCGTACGGCGGCTGCTGGCCGTACGCGTCGGGCTGCTGCGGATAGCCGTAGCCGGGCTGCGGGGGAGCCTGCTGCGGATAGCCGTAGCCCGGCTGGGGCGGAGGCGCCTGCTGGGGGTAGCCGTAGCCCGGCTGGGGAGCCGTCGGAGGGCCCTGAGGTGCCTGGGGCGGCTGGCCGTAAGGACCCGGCTGGGCCGGCTGCCCGTATGGTCCGGGCTGCTGCGGCGGTTCGCCGTACGGACCCGGCTGGTTGTGGCTCATCCCTGGGTTCCCCTCCAGAAAGCTTATGTGTTCCTGACATCCTCGCGCAGGCCGGGCGCCCGAGTTGCCCCGGGTGTCCCACCGTTACGAAAGAAACGTGTTTCGGGACACGGTCGTGACGCCTCTAAACTGACCGGGTGACCGAGAACGCTCAGCAGCAGCCAACAGCGCCCATCACCGAACTGCCGACCCAGTACGCGCCGGCCGAGGTAGAGGGGAAGCTGTACGAGCGCTGGGTGGAACGGGGTTACTTCGCCGCCGACGCGAAGAGCGAGAAGCCGCCGTACACCATCGTCATCCCGCCGCCGAACGTCACCGGCTCCCTCCACCTGGGCCACGCCTTCCAGCACACGCTCATGGACGCCCTCACCCGCCGCAAGCGCATGCAGGGCTACGAGTCGCTCTGGCTCCCCGGCATGGACCACGCCGGCATCGCCACCCAGAACAAGGTCGAGCAGCAGCTTGCCGAGGAGGGCAAGTCGCGGCACGACCTGGGGCGCGAGGAGTTCGTCGAGCGGGTCTGGCAGTGGAAGGAGGAGTACGGCGGCAAGATCCTGGGCCAGATGCGGCGCCTGGGAGATGGCGTCGACTGGTCGCGCGAGCGGTTCACCATGGACGAGGGGCTGTCCAAGGCCGTCCAGACGATCTTCAAGAAGCTCTACGACGACGGCCTCATCTACCGTGCCGAGCGCATCATCAACTGGTGCCCGCGCTGTCTGACGGCCATCTCCGACATCGAGGTGGAGTACCAGGAGGACGCGGGCGAGCTCGTCTCGATCAGGTACGGCGAGGGCGAGAACAGTGTGGTCGTCGCCACCACCCGCGCCGAGACGATGCTCGGTGACACCGCCGTCGCCGTCCACCCCGACGACGAGCGCTACAAACACCTCGTCGGCAAGCAGATCAAGCTGCCGCTGACCGACCGGAGCATCCCGGTCGTCGCCGACACGCATGTCGACCCGGAGTTCGGCACCGGCGCGGTCAAGGTGACCCCGGCCCACGACCCGAACGACTTCGCCATCGGGCAGCGCCACAACCTGCCCAACATGACGATCATGGACGAGCACGGTGTCATCACCGTCCACGGCCCCTTCCTCGGCCTGGACCGCTTCGAGGCCCGCTCCGCCGTCGTCGGCGCCCTGCGCGGACAGGGCCGGATCGTCGCCGAGAAGCGCCCGTACACGCACTCCGTCGGGCACTGCTCGCGCTGCTCCACCACCGTCGAGCCGCGCCTGTCCCTCCAGTGGTGGGTCAAGGTCGAGACGCTGGCCAAGGCCGCCGGTGACGCGGTCCGTGACGGCCGGGTCTCGATCCACCCCGAGGAGATGTCCAAGCGCTACTTCGACTGGGTCGACAACCTCAACGACTGGTGCATCTCACGCCAGTTGTGGTGGGGCCACCGCATCCCGGTCTGGTACGGCCCGGACGGCGAGGTCGTCTGCCTCGGACCCGACGACGAGACACCGACCGGCGAGGGCTGGACCCAGGACACCGACGTCCTCGACACCTGGTTCTCCTCCGGCCTGTGGCCGTTCTCCACCCTCGGCTGGCCCGAACAGACCCCGGACCTGGAGAAGTTCTACTCGACCGACGTCCTGCTGACCGGCCACGACATCATCTTCTTCTGGGTCGCCCGGATGATGATGTTCGGCCTGTACGCCATGGACGGTGAGGCCCCGTTCAAGACCATCGCGCTGACCGGCCTGGTCCGCGACGAGCGCGGCAAGAAGATGTCGAAGTCCTTCGGCAACGTCGTCGACCCGCTCGACTGGATGGACAAGTACGGCTCCGACGCCGTCCGCTTCACCCTGGCCAAGGGCGCCAACCCCGGCACCGACGTCCCGATCGGCGAGGACTGGGTCCAGGCGTCCAGCAAGTTCGCCAACAAGATCTGGAACGCCACGCGCTTCGCGCTGATGAACGGCGCCACCATCGAGGGCGACCTCCCGGCCGCCGAGCAGCTGACCGCGACCGACCGCTGGATCCTCTCCCGGCTGAACAAGACGGTCGCGCAGGTCGACGCGTACTACGACGACTTCCAGTTCGCGAAGCTCAGCGACACGCTCTACCACTTCGCGTGGGACGAGGTCTTCGACTGGTACGTGGAGCTGTCGAAGACGACCTTCTTCGCGGGCGGCGAGCAGGCGAAGGTCTCCGGCCGGGTCCTCGGCGAGGTCATCGACGTCATGCTGCGGCTGCTCCACCCGGTCGTCCCCTTCGTCACCGAGACGCTGTGGACGACCCTGACCGGCCGGGAGTCCCTCGTCATCGCCGAGTGGCCCAAGGACAGTGGCTTCCGCGACGAGGCGGCCGAGGCCGAGATCGGCACCGTCCAGGCCGTCGTCACGGAGGTCCGCCGCTTCCGTAAGGAGCAGGGCCTCCAGGACGGCCAGAAGGTCCCCGCCCGCCTCACCCTCGACGGCACCGCGCTGGCCGCGCACGAGGCGGCCATCCGCCAACTGCTGCGCCTCCAGCCCGAGGAGGACGGCTTCCACGCCACCGCGACCCTCCCGGTCGCCGGTGCCACGGTCGCCCTCGACCTCTCCGGCACGATCGACGTCGAGGCGGAGCGCAATCGCCTCACGAAGGACCTGGCGGCGGCGCAGAAGGAACGGCAGCAGGCCGAGGCCAAGCTCGGCAACGAGGCGTTCCTGGCGAAGGCGCCGGACAACGTGGTGGACAAGATCCGTGGCCGCCTCGCCAAGGCGGACGAGGACATCACCCGCATCCAGGCCCAGCTGGAGGGCCTGCCGCAGGCGTAGGAGTCTGTACGGCGCGAGGGTCCCCGGAGCTCTGAAGCTCCGGGGACCTGTAGTGCTTTTAGGGGCGCGGGGCTGTGACATTTGCGGCTCCGCCGCGTGAGCGCGACCAGCCACAACGGCACCCGCACCCGCCGAACAACCCCCACCACCCCACTCCGTAGGCACCCTGTCAGTGGCCGTCCGTAGACTGGGCCCCGTGAGCGACACCGACCCCTTCGACGAGATCATCGACGCCGAGACCGACCGCGACCCCGACCTCGCGGTCATCGAGGCCGGCAGCCGCACCCTCCGCACCCAAGGCGGAGCCGCACCCGCGGACGTGCCGGGCCGCCCCCGGGACCCCGAGGTCGACAAGGCGCTGCGCGCCGTGGAGGCGGATCTCGCCACGCGCTGGGGCGAGACCAAGCTGGAGCCGTCCGTCAGCCGTATCGCCGCGCTGATGGACCTGCTGGGGGAGCCGCAGCGCGCGTACCCCTCGATCCACATCACCGGCACCAACGGCAAGACCTCCACCGCCCGCATGATCGAGACCCTCCTCGGCGCCTTCGACCTGCGCACCGGCCGGTACACCTCGCCGCACGTCCAGTCGATCACCGAGCGGATCACTCTCGACGGGTCGCCGATCTCCGCCGAGCGGTTCGTGGAGACGTACGACGACATCAAGGCGTACGTCGAGATGGTCGACGCCCAGCAGGAGTTCCGGCTCTCCTTCTTCGAGGTCCTGACCGGCATGGCGTACGCCGCCTTCGCCGACGCCCCGGTCGATGTGGCCGTCGTCGAGGTCGGGATGGGGGGCAGCTGGGACGCCACCAACGTGATCGACGCCGATGTGGCCGTCGTGACGCCCATCGATCTCGACCACACCGACCGGCTCGGCGAGACGCCCGGTGAGATCGCCGTCGAGAAGGGCGGCGTCATCAAGCAGGACGCGACCGTCATCCTCGCCCAACAGCCGGTCGACGCGGCCCAGGTGCTGCTGAAGAAGGCCGTCGAGGTGGACGCCACGGTGGCCAGGGAAGGCCTGGAGTTCGGGGTCGTGAGCAGGCAGGTCGCCGTCGGCGGGCAGATGCTGACGCTGCGCGGACTCGGCGGGGAGTACGAGGAGATCTTCCTGCCGCTGCACGGCGGCTACCAGGCACACAACGCGGCCGTCGCCCTCGCCGCCGTCGAGGCGTTCTTCGGCGTCGGCACCCAGCGGCCCGAGCCCCTCGACATCGACACCGTGCGCAAGGCGTTCGCCGCGGTGACGTCCCCGGGGCGGCTGGAGGTCGTACGGAGCTCTCCCACCGTCGTGCTCGACGCAGCGCACAATCCGGCGGGCGCGCGAGCCACGGCCGAGGCCGTGGGCGAGGCCTTCGACTTCAGCCGGCTGATCGGCGTGGTCGGGGCGAGCGCGGACAAGAACGTACGAGGGCTGCTGGAAGCCTTCGAGCCGATCTTCGCCGAGGTCGTGATCACCGAGAACTCCAGCCACCGCGCGATGAACGCCGACGAACTCGCCTCCATCGCCGTCGAGATCTTCGGCGACGACCGGGTCCAGGTCGAGCCGCGCCTCGACGACGCCCTGGAGGCCGCCATCACCCTCGCCGAGGAGGACGGGGAGTTCTCGGGCGGTGGGGTACTCGTCACCGGCTCCGTCATCACCGTCGGCGAGACCCGACTGCTCCTGGGGAGGGGCTGACCCGCCGTGCGTACGCTCTGTGCTTCGACCCTGATCGGCGAGGTCTTCCTGATCGGCTTCGCCGGTCTCGTCGCCATGAAAGACCCCGACCTGGCCATGTCGACCGTGTGGACGGTCAGCGGTATCGCCATGCTGCTGTGCGTGCTGCTCTGCGGCGTGATCACCCGGCCCGGCGGGGTCCAGCTCGGCTGGGCTCTGCAGATCGCGCTCATCGCGTCCGGCTTCATCGTGCCGACCATGTTCTTCATGGGCGTGATGTTCGCCGCACTGTGGTGGGCGTCCGTGCACTACGGGCGGAAGATCGACGAGGCGAAGGCCCGCTTCGCCGGGCAGACCCAGCCGACCGGTACCAGTCCTGACGCTGCGTGACGCCCGCTCGGACCGGCCCTGTAGCCTCTGACAACCGCACACACGTGACCCGAATGGAGCCACCCCCGTGACTCAGCGCACCCTCGTCCTCCTCAAGCCCGACGCCGTCCGTCGCGGCCTGACCGGCGAGATCATCGGCCGGATCGAGCGCAAGGCCGGCTGGCGGATCACCGCGCTGGAGCTGCGCACGCTGGACCAGGACACGCTGGAGCAGCACTACGGCGAGCACAAGGGCAAGGTGTTCTACGAGCCCCTCGTCGAGTTCATGGCCTCCGGCCCCGTCGTCGCGCTCGTCGTCGAGGGCGACCGGGTCATCGAGGGTGTGCGGGCGCTCGCCGGCCCCACCGACCCCATCGCCGCCGCGCCCGGTTCCATCCGCGGTGACTACGGCGTGATCGTGCGCGAGAACCTCATCCACGCCTCCGACTCCGAGGAGTCCGCCGAGCGCGAGCTGAAGATCTTCTTCCCCGGCCGCGACTGAGCCGTCCCGGTACCGGCCGGCGGGCATCGGCGTACGGCCGGTGAAATTCTTGCGCAGTTTCTGTTCGCGCTTTCCTGAGGAACCGTCACCTCACCCGGATGCCTGACCTGGGACGGCCGTCGAAAACCGGCCGTCCTGCGGCATATGCGCGCCGATCGGGGGAACGCCTACCCTCGAACGCTCGTCTCCAGAAGCGAGACGGCACATCGCGTGCTGACAATGGCGAAGACCCTCGCGTGGTGTTCGTGCAGGCGCGACTACGATGTAAGCCTTGCAAGCCTTCACGTCACCGCACCAACCTCGCCGCCCCAAAACAGAGCCATCACACGCTTCACTTGGGAAGGCCAGACGAATCCTGATGGGGAACTCAATGTCGTTCATCGGCCGCGACATGGCAATCGACCTCGGGACCGCCAACACGCTGGTGTACGTCAGGGGTCGCGGGATCGTACTCAACGAGCCGTCCGTCGTCGCGATCAACACCAACACCGGTGGCATTCTCGCGGTCGGATCGGAAGCGAAGAAGATGATCGGTCGGACGCCCGGCAACATCGTTGCCGTGCGCCCGCTCAGGGACGGCGTCATCGCCGACTTCGAGATCACCGAACGGATGCTGCGCTACTTCATCCTGAAGATCCACAAGCGGCGGTATCTCGCCCGTCCCCGTGTCGTCGTCTGTGTGCCCTCGGGCATCACGGGTGTCGAGCGCCGCGCCGTCATCGAGGCCTCGTCCCAGGCCGGCGCGCGGCAGGTGCACATCATCGAGGAGCCCATGGCCGCGGCCATCGGTTCCGGTCTGCCGGTCCACGAGGCCACGGGCAACATGGTGGTGGACATCGGCGGCGGCACCACGGAGGTCGCGGTCATCTCCCTCGGCGGCATCGTCACCGCCCAGTCCATCCGTGTCGCGGGCGACGAACTGGACAGCTCGATCATCCAGCACATCAAGAAGGAGTACTCCCTTCTGCTGGGCGAGCGGACCGCCGAACAGATCAAGATCACGATCGGTTCGGCGTACGACCTCGACAATGACGAACACACCGAAATCCGCGGCCGGGACCTTGTCTCCGGCCTGCCCAAGACCGTCGTGATCTCCGCGGCCGAGGTGCGCAAGGCCATCGAAGAACCGGTCAACGCGATCGTCGACGCCGTGAAGACCACCCTCGACAAGTGCCCGCCCGAGCTGTCCGGCGACATCATGGACCGCGGAATCGTTCTGACCGGCGGCGGGGCCCTGCTCCGAGGGCTCGACGAGCGGCTGCGCCGTGAGACCGGCATGCCCATCCACATCGCCGAGGACCCGCTGGACAGCGTGGTGCTCGGCTCCGGCAAGTGCGTGGAGGAGTTCGAGGCGCTCCAGCAGGTGCTGGACGCCCAGCCGCGCAGATGACGTAACTCTTCGATTCCGCCGTACGGGATGATCTCCTCTCGTACGGCGGATCGTTGGTATAGCGACATAGGCTCCCCTCCCAAGAACCCTGTTGCCCCGAAGAACCCTGTTGCTCCAAAAAAACTCTATTGAGGAAGGCACGCCGCCGCACGTGAGGGACACACGAGAGAGCCGGCTGCTCCTGGTGCTGCTGATCGCCATCGCGTTCGCGCTGATCACGGTGGACATCCGCGGTGGGGAGGACTCACCGGTCGACGGTGCCCGGCAGGCCGCGGCAACCGTCTTCGGCCCGGTCGAGGACGGGGTGGCCTCCGTGGTCGACCCGGTCGGCGACGCGGTCGCCGCCGTACGCGACTCCGGTGACCGGCACGACCGGCTCGCCACGCTGGAGAAGGAGAACGCGGCGCTCAAGGCCCGTCTCGGCAGCGACGACCGCAACCGCAGCCGGCTGAGTCAGCTCGACAAGATGCTGAAGTCGGCCGGCGCCGGGCAGTACGGCATCAAGGGCGCCGAGGTCATCGCCATAGGAGCGGCCCAGGGCTTCTCCTGGACGGTGACCATCGACATCGGAGCCAACGACGGCGTCAAGCGCGACATGACCGTCCTGAACGGCGACGGACTCGTCGGCCGCGTCACCACCGTCGGCCCCGGCACCTCGACCGTGCTGCTCGCCAACGACCCCGACTTCACCGTCGGCACGCGGATGGAGGGCAGTGACGAGTTGGGCTTCGCCTCCGGCCAGGGTGACCGGCCGCTGCGCGTCCAGCTCCTCAACGGCAAGGCCAAGGTGAGCAAGGGCGACCGCCTCGTCACCTTCGGCTCGCAGGCCGACAAGCCGTTCGTGCCCGGCGTACCCGTCGGTTTCGTGTCCCGGGTCGACCCCTCGGGCGGCGACCTGACCCGCACGATCTACGTCACGCCGTTCGTCGGCTTCACCAAGCTCGACATCGTCGGTGTCGTCGTCGAGGCCCCGCGCACCGACCCGCGCGACACCGTCCTCCCGGCCAAGCCGAGGCCGACCCCCACGCCGACGGTCACCGTGACGGTGACTCCGTCCGCGTCCGTGGCCGACGGCCAGTTCCAGCAAGAGCAGTAGGAGCTGAACTCTCCCATGCGTTTCAATCGGATGCTCCTCTCCACCACCCTGGTGATCGTCGCCATGGTGATCCAGGTGAGCGTCCTCGCCCGCCTCCACCTCCCGGGCGCCGTCCCCGACCTGCTGCTGCTGACCGTCCTCGGCCTCGCCCTGGTGTACGGCCATGTCGGCGGCGCCCTCGTCGGTTTCGGCGCCGGACTCCTCGCCGACCTCGCCCCGCCCGCCGACCACGCGGCCGGCCGCTACGCCCTCGTGCTCTGCCTCGTCGGCTATCTGGCCGGACTCGTGAAACCCGAGAACGGCCGGCTCAAGTCGGCCACCGGCCCGATGACCGTCGTGGTCGCCGCCGCCGTCGGCACGACCCTGCTGTACGCCGGTGTCGGCGCCCTCGTCGGCGACACCGCCGCCCGCCATGTCGGCCTCGGCAACCTGCTGTTCACGGCCGCGCTGTACGACCTGCTGCTCGCGCCGTTCGTGGTCCCCGGCATCATGTTCCTGGCCCGCAGAGCGGAGAACGACCCGCTCGCCGAGGCCAACTCCTCTGCGAAGAAGGCCGACATCTCCTCGGGCTGGCTCTCCTCCGGCACCGGCCTGCGCATCGGCAGCCAGCGCGGCGGCCTGAAGATGAGGGCGGCCCGCTCGAAGGCCGCCCGCGCCGGCCGGATCAAGGGGGTCAAGCGCCTGTGACCGCACACCGGTTGAAGACCCCCGAGACCGACGTCCACAGCTCGACCGTGTACTCGTATGCCTCATACGTCCGCGTCCCGCACGCGTACTGAGAGGCGGAGGCAGCACCAGTGACCAACATTCCCGAGACCGGCCGGACGCCACGCGTCCAGATCCGTCTCGTCGTCATCCAGATCCTCGTCCTCTCCCTCCTCGGCACCCTCGGCGGCCGCCTGTGGTATCTCCAGATCCGCGAGGGGGACGCCTACGCCAAGGAGGCGTCCGGCAACCATGTGCAGCAGGTCGTGCAGCCCGCCGTACGCGGGTCGATCCTCGACGCGCGCGGGGTGCCGATCGCGGACAACGAGACACGCCTCGTCGTCTCCGCCTCCCGCACCGAGCTGCTGAAGATGAAGGACGACGGTGACGCCGTCCTCACCAAGCTCGCCGGGGTCCTGGGCATGAAGGCCCAGGAGGTCAAGGACAAGGTCCGGCTGTGCGACGCCAAGACGCCGCAGCCCTGCTGGAACGGCTCGCCGTACCAGCCGATTCCCATCACCGACGAGGCCACCGCCCGCCAGGCCCTCCAGATCCGCGAGCGCTCCGAGGACTTCCCCGGCATCACCGCCGAGCCCGCGGCCGTGCGCCGCTACGCGGGCCCCGGCGGATCCAACACCGCCCAGGTGCTCGGCTACCTCTCCCCGGTCACCGACGACGAGATCACCAAGGCGCGGGACACCGACTCGCCGTACCTCCGCTCCGACCAGGTCGGCCGGTCCGGTCTGGAACGTGAGTACGACAAGGAGCTGCGCGGCAAGGCCGGCGTCACCCGCTACGAGGTCGACAACCTCGGCCGCGTCATCGGTACCGCCGAGGCGGACCCCGCCCAGTCCGGCTCCAACCTCGTCACCAGCATCGACGCCCGCGTCCAGCGGGTCGCCGAGTACGAGCTGAACAACGCGATGAAGGAAGCCCGCAAGGAGTACGACGACAACACCAGCGAGAACTACAAGGCCGACGCGGGCGCTGTCGTCGTCATGGAGGCCAAGACGGGCCGGGTCGTCGCCATGGCGTCCAACCCGACGTACGACCCGAACGCCTGGGTCGGCGGCATCTCCGCCAAGGACTACGCCAAGCTGACCGGCAAGAACTCCAACTACCCGCTGCTCAACCGGGCGATCCAGGGCCAGGCGGCCCCGGGCTCGATCTTCAAGGTGATCTCCACCTCGGCCGCCGTCGACGCGGGCTACCCCTTCGACGGGAACTACGACTGCTCCAGCTCGTACTCGATCGGTGGCCAGGTCTTCAAGAACTACGAGTCCAAGGGGTACGGCCCGATCAGCCTCGGCCGTGCCATCGAGGTCTCCTGCGACACCGTCTTCTACCGCATCGCCCACGACGAGTGGCTGAAGGACGGCGGCCTGAAGCCGAAGAAGAACGCCGGCAACTGGTTCTACAAGACCGCCCACCAGTTCGGCCTCGGCGCGGTGACCGGCATCGACCTGCCGAACGAGGTCGAGGGCCGCGTCCCGGACCGCAAGTGGAAGCAGGACTACTGGAAGGCCAACAAGGCCTCCTGGTGCAAGTACGGCAAGAAGGGCGGCACGTACGCCCAGCAGATCGCGTACGAGAACTGCCTCGAAGGCAACCTGATGCGCGCCGGTGACTCCGTCAACTACTCCATCGGACAGGGCGACATCCTCGTCACGCCGATACAGATGGCGACGATCTACTCGGCGATCTCCAACGGCGGCACCCTGTACGACCCGACCGTCGGCAAGGCGATCGTCAGCGCCGACGGCAAGTCCGTGCAGGCGATCGCGCCCAAGTCGCACGGCAAGCTGCCGATCACCAAGGCGACCCTGAAGGACATAAACGGTGCCCTGGAAGGGGTCGTCACCCGCGGTTCGGCGGCCTGGCGGTTCGGCGGCTGGCCGCAGGACAAGATCCAGATGCATGCCAAGACGGGTACGGCCGAGGTCTACGGCAAGCAGACCACCTCGTGGTTCGCGACGTACACCAAGGACTACACGATCGTCATGACGATCTCCCAGGGTGGTACGGGCTCCGGAGCCTCCGGCCCGGCCGTCCGCAAGATATACGAGGCTCTGTACGGCGTCTCCAAGGACGGCAAGATCGACAACCGGAAGGCGCTGCTGCCCACCCCGCAGAAGAGCCTGCCGAAGATCGAGTCGGACGGCTCGATCGACGCCCCGAAGATCAAGCCGTACGTCCCGGAGGCGGAGGCCACCGAGGAGGCGCTCGCCCTCGCGGGCGGCCAGCTCCCTCCGGCCACGGTCGCGTCCGAACGGACGGGCACCGACCGAGCCCGTCGCAGGCGGAGTACGCGCAGGCCGCAGAGCACGCGCAGTACGCGGAGGACGATCTCATGACCGGCGCGAACACCTTCTCCGTCTCCGGCTACGGGCCCGAACGCTCGTCCATGTCCCGTCTGCTGGCCCGCGACTCGCTGGCCCGCAGACTGGACTGGCCGATACTGCTGTCCGCGCTCGCGCTGTCCTTCATGGGCGCGATCCTGGTCTACTCGGCGACCCGCAACCGCACCGAGATCAACCAGGGCGACCAGTACTACTTCCTGCTCCGGCACCTCATGAACACCGGCATCGGGTTCTGCCTGATGATCGCCACGGTCTGGCTCGGCCACCGCACCCTGCGCACCGCCGTGCCGATCCTCTACGGCCTCTCGGTCTTCCTGATCCTCATGGTGCTGACCCCGCTCGGCGCGACCGTCAACGGCGCCCACGCGTGGATCGTGCTCGGCGGCGGCTTCTCGCTCCAGCCCTCGGAGTTCGTGAAGATCACGATCATCCTGGGCATGGCGATGCTCCTGGCCGCCCGGGTCGACGCGGGCGACAAGCTCTACCCCGACCACCGCACGGTCCTCCAGGCGCTGGGCCTGGCGACCGTACCGATGATGGTCGTCATGCTGATGCCCGACCTCGGGTCGGTCATGGTCATGGTCATCATCGTGCTCGGGGTGCTGCTCGCCTCCGGCGCCTCCAACCGCTGGGTCTTCGGCCTGCTCGGCACGGGCGCCCTCGGCGCGGTCCTGATCTGGCAGCTCGGGGTCCTGGACGAGTACCAGATCAACCGTTTCGCCGCCTTCGCCAACCCCGAACTCGACCCGTCCGGCGTCGGTTACAACACCAACCAGGCGCGCATCGCGATCGGTTCCGGCGGCCTCACCGGCACCGGCCTCTTCCACGGCTCGCAGACCACGGGCCAGTTCGTCCCCGAGCAGCAGACCGACTTCGTGTTCACGGTCGCGGGGGAGGAGCTCGGCTTCGTCGGCGCGGGCCTGATCATCGTGCTGCTGGGCGTGGTCCTGTGGCGCGCCTGCCGCATCGCCCGTGAGACGACCGAGCTGTACGGCACGATCGTCGCCGCCGGGATCATCGCGTGGTTCGCCTTCCAGGCGTTCGAGAACATCGGGATGACCCTGGGGATCATGCCGGTCGCCGGTCTGCCACTGCCCTTCGTGTCGTACGGAGGATCGTCGATGTTCGCCGTGTGGGTCGCGGTGGGGCTGTTGCAGTCGATCAGGGTGCAGCGGCCGATGTCCGCCTGACCGGGGGTGGCCGGGGGGGTGTAGTCCGGGGAAACGGTGAAGGTGTCCCGGATGGCCAATAAACCCCCTTTGGCTGCTGCCATTGGAGCGGGATCGTGACTAGATTCGATTCATGGCGGACACGAAGCGGGAAATCGAGCGGAAGTACGAATCCGACGACAGTGGGCTGCCCGACCTGACGGGCGTCGCCGTCGTCGCGGACGTCATCGACAAGGGCACCGCCGAACTGGACGCGACCTACTACGACACCTCGGACCTGCGGCTGGCCTCGGCCTCGATCACGCTGCGCCGCCGCACCGGCGGCGCCGACGCCGGCTGGCACCTGAAACTCCCGGTCGCCCCAGGGATCCGGGACGAGATCCAGGTACCGCTCTCCGACGCCGTCCCCGACGAACTGACCGGCCTGGTGCGCGCCCGGATCCGCGAGGGCCAGCTCGTGCCCGTGGTGCGGCTGCGCTCCACACGGGACCTGCGCGACCTCGTCGACGCCGACGGCCGGCAACTGGCCGAGGTCAGCGTGGACACCGTACGGGCGGACCGCCTGTTCGGCGGCGAGGGCACCGCCCAGTGGACCGAGATCGAGGTCGAGCTCGCCGACGGCGGAAATCCCGCCATCCTGGACAAGGTGGAGAAACGCCTGCGCAAGGCGGGCGTACGCCCGTCGAAGTCCACGTCGAAGCTGGCACGCGCGCTGGCGGAGACCAAGGGCGGACAGCCGCGGCCGAAGGACGAACCCGCCGAGCCCGTCACCGCCGGCGACCACGTCCTGGCCTACGTCCGCGCCCAGCGGGACGCCATCCTCGACCTCGACCCGGCCGTGCGCCAGGACGCCGAGGAGTCGGTGCACGACATGCGGGTCGCCACGCGCCGCCTGCGCAGCACCTTCAAGTCCTTCCGCACGGTCCTCGACCGGAAGGTCACCGACCCGATCGGCGACGAGCTGAAGTGGCTCGCCGGCGAGCTGGGCGTGGGCCGCGACCACGAGGTGCTGGCCGAACGCCTGGGCACGGTCCTCGGCGAGCTGCCCCCCGCCCTTGTCCACGGTCCCGTGAGTGAGCGGCTGGGTACCTGGTCCGAGGCCGGGCACGGAGGATCGCGCCGCCGACTGCTCGGCGTGCTGGACTCCGCGCGCTATCTGACGCTCCTCGACACCCTGGACGCCCTGGTCGCCGAGCCGCCCGTACTGAAAGGGGCGGCGAAGAAACCGGAGAAGGTGCTCGCCGAGGCCGTACGCAAGGACTTCGCGAAGGTGTCCGCGCTGGTCGGGGAGGCCATGGAGCAGCCGTCCGGCGCCGACCGCGACCTCGGCCTGCACGAGGCCCGCAAGAGGGCCAAGCGCACCCGCTACTCGGCCGAGACGGCGACCCCCGCCCTCGGCGTCCCGGCCAAGGCGCTCACCAGGTCGATGAAGTCCCTGCAGAGCCTGCTCGGCGACCACCAGGACAGCGTCATGGTCCGCACCACACTGGGCGAGCTGTCCGCCGTGGCCCACGCGGCGGGGGAGGACACCTTCACGTACGGGCTGCTGTACGGGCGCGAGGAGCGGCGGGCCGCGCGGGTGGAGGAGACGCTGCCGGAGGAGTGGAAGACGATCAAGGCGTCGATGGAGGTTTAGCGGTTCAGTGCCGGTTTTCCGGCGGGCGGGGGAGTCCTCCGGGCGGGTTACGCTTGGTGGTCATCCCCCGTCAGCTCAGCTCACGAAGGTAACGCCGCGATGCCTGTCGAGTCGGTTTTCCCGCAGCTCGAAGCTCTGCTCCCGCACGTGCAGAAGCCGATCCAGTACGTCGGCGGTGAGCTGAACTCCACGGTCAAGCCCTGGGACAGCTGCGACGTCCGCTGGGCGCTCATGTACCCGGACGCCTACGAGGTCGGGCTGCCCAACCAGGGCGTCATGATCCTCTACGAGGTGCTGAACGAGCGCGAGGGCGTCCTCGCCGAGCGTACGTACAGCGTCTGGCCCGACCTTGAGGCGCTGATGCGGGAGCACGGCGTCCCGCAGTTCACCGTGGACGGTCACCGGCCCGTGAAGGGCTTCGACGTGTTCGGGCTGTCCTTCTCCACCGAGCTGGGCTACACGAACATGCTGACGGCGCTGGACCTGGCGGGCATCCCGCTGGAGTCCAAGGACCGTGGCCTGGACGACCCGATCGTGCTGGCTGGCGGCCACGCGGCCTTCAACCCCGAGCCGATCGCGGACTTCATCGACGCGGCGATCATCGGTGACGGCGAGCAGGCCGTCCTCGACATGACGGAGATCATCCGCGCGTGGAAGGCGGAGGGTCGCCCGGGCGGGCGCGAGGAGGTCCTGTTCCGCCTCGCGAAGACGGGCGGCGTCTACATCCCGGCGTTCTACGACGTGGAGTACCTGGCGGACGGCCGGATCGGCCGCGTCGTACCCAACAAGTCCGGTGTCCCGTGGCGGGTCAGCAAGCACACGGTCATGGACCTCGACGAATGGCCCTACCCCAAGCAGCCCCTGGTCCCGCTCGCGGAGACCGTCCACGAGCGCATGTCGGTCGAGATCTTCCGCGGCTGCACGCGCGGCTGCCGCTTCTGCCAGGCCGGCATGATCACGCGCCCGGTGCGGGAGCGGTCGATCACTGGCATCGGCGAGATGGTGGAGAAGGGCCTGAAAGCGACGGGCTTCGAGGAGGTCGGCCTCCTCTCCCTGTCCTCGGCGGACCACTCGGAGATCGCCGACATCGCGAAGGGACTCGCGGACCGCTACACCGAGGACAAGATCGGCCTGTCGCTCCCCTCCACCCGCGTGGACGCCTTCAACGTGGACCTCGCCAACGAGCTGACCAGGAACGGCCGCAGGTCCGGCCTGACGTTCGCGCCCGAGGGCGGCAGCGAGCGCATGCGCAAGGTCATCAACAAGATGGTGTCCGAGGAGGACCTCATCCGGACCGTCTCCACGGCGTACGGCAACGGCTGGCGCCAGGTGAAGCTGTACTTCATGGTCGGCCTGCCGACGGAGACCGACGAGGACGTCCTCCAGATCGCCGACATGGCGACGAACGTGATCGCCGAGGGCCGCAGGGTCTCCGGCCAGAACGACATCCGCTGCACGGTCTCGATCGGCGGCTTCGTGCCCAAGCCGCACACCCCGTTCCAGTGGGCCCCGCAGCTCTCCGCCGAGGAGACGGACGCCCGCCTGACGAAGCTCCGGGACAAGATCCGCGGCGACAAGAAGTACGGCCGCTCGATCGGCTTCCGCTACCACGACGGCAAGCCCGGCATCGTCGAGGGCCTCCTGTCACGCGGCGACCGGCGGATCGGCGCGGTGATCCGCGCGGTGTACGAGGACGGCGGCCGGTTCGACGGCTGGCGCGAGTACTTCTCGTACGACCGCTGGATGGCCTGCGCTGAGAAGACGCTGCCCGCCTTCGGAGTCGACGTCGACTGGTACACGACGCGTGAACGCACGTACGAGGAGGTCCTGCCGTGGGACCACCTCGACTCGGGCCTCGACAAGGACTGGCTGTGGGAGGACTGGCAGGACTCCCTCGACGAGACAGAGGTCGAGGACTGCCGGTGGACGCCGTGCTTCGACTGCGGGGTGTGTCCGCAGATGGACACTTCCATTCAAATCGGGCCTACGGGCGTGAAGCTGCTGCCGCTGACGGTGAAGTAGTAGTGGCCTGAGGTGCCGCAAGGGGTGTCCGGCGGGTCGATGACCCTTCGGACACCCCTTTGCGTGTGGTCGTTACGGGACTACGGTTCCGCCGTTGACCGCGTTGGGGGCCGGGCGCCTGTTCATCTCGACCCAGGGGTTGCCGGCGTTGGTGCCGCACTGAAGGATCGCCGGGTTGGAGCCGTTGTTGTCGAACTGGCAGGTGAGTTCGTAGACCCGGCCTGTTGTGGTGATCAGGCCGAACTGGATCCCCCCTGACGCCTGGTGCTCGCCGACGGAGGCGCCGCAGGGCGTGCCCGCCGCGCCGCCCGCGGGGTATCCGGTGTGGGTGCTGAGGTCGGTCCACAGCATGGGGTTGGCGTTGCTGCCCGTGAGGTCACGGATGCCCGCGTAGAAGCGTCCGTCGGTCGACAGCGCGGCCTGGTACTCGACGTTGCCCTGGGGGTGGTACGTGTCGACCTCGGAGCAGGGGCCCGGGGTGCCCGTCGCACCTGTCGCGCCCGTGGCTCCGGTGTTGCCCGTCGTGCCGGTGGTTCCGGTTGCGCCCGTGGGTCCGGTGGGGCCTGTCGGGCCGGTGCTTCCCGTGGCGCCCTGCTGGCCTGTCGTCCCCGTGGCGCCCGTGGATCCCGTGGATCCGGTCGGGCCGATACCGCCTGTCGCTCCGGTGGCTCCGGTGGCACCCGTGACGCCGTTGCCGGGGCCTGTTGCTCCGGTGGCGCCCGTGGCTCCCGTCGCACCCGTCGCTCCGGTCGGACCCGTGGGGCCCTGGCACTTGTCCTTGCCACCCTGGGCGGTCGAGGCGGCGCGGTGCTTCGGCCCGTCCTTCTTGCACTTGTCCTTGTCGCCGCCGCCGTAGTGGCTCGTGCGGGCGGTGTGGTCGCCCACACTGCGCGCCGCGGCCGTCGCCGGGCCGGCCACGCTCGCGGCCAGGACCAGTGCGAGCGAGGCCACCATTCCGGCCTTCTTGAACCTGTCCCGCGCCAGCGGCCCGAGAAGCGAACGCGTCCTGTATTCAGGACTCATCGGTGTGCTCCTTGCGTCGACATGCCTTGACTTGCCTCGACCGGTTCGGGATGTCCCGAACATGAGGGGGAGCTTTACCTGAGTGCGATGCGCGGAGCCGCAATGCGGGTGGAAAGTCGTGCGTTTATCAACGTATAGGACTAATCGGTGCGTTCGGATGGGTTACCCGTGCGCGACGTCTTCCGCGTGTACGAATGTGGACGTATCCGGCGCATGTCACATTGGCGCCGTGAAAAAGCAGACCCTCTGCCTCTGCATGATCGTCAAGAACGAAGCGCAGGTGATCGAACGGTGCCTGGGCTCCGTACGGCACCTCATCGACCACTGGGTCATCTGCGACACCGGCTCCACGGACGGCACGCAGGACCTGATCCGTAAAACGCTCGACGGCATCCCCGGCGAACTCCACGAGGAACCGTGGGTCGACTTCGGGCACAACCGGACCGGCAACATCCAGCGCGCCCGTGGCAAGGCCGACTACCTCCTCACCCTCGACGCCGACCACGTCATGCGCCAGGACGCCCCGCTGCCCCTTCTGACGGCGACGTCCTACATGCTGCGGTACGACACCCCCGGCACCCAGCACCGTTTCAAGCACCTCATGCGGGCCGACCGCACGTGGCGCTACGAAGGGGTCACCCACGAATACCCGTGCACGGACGAGTCCGACGGGCCCGACGTCCAGGAGAACCTGGACGCGCTCGTCATCGAGGACCATGCCGACGGCGGCTGCCGCAGCGACAAGTTCGAACGCGACGCCCGTCTCCTGCGCGGCGAACTCGAACGCGACCCCGCCAACACGCGCACCGTCTTCTACCTCGCCAACACCGAACGCGACCTGGGCCACGTCCAGGAGGCGATCGCCCTGTACGAGCGGCGGGCGGCGATGGGCGGCTGGCCGGAGGAGGTCTACTGCTCGCTGCTGGAGGCCGGCCTGCTCAGGGCGGAGCGGGCCGACGACTGGCCGGGCGCGATGGACGCGTTCTCCCGCGCCTGGGACGCCCGGCCCTCGCGCCTCGAAGCGTGTTACGAGCTGGCCTCACGCCTGCGAGTGAAGGGTCGCTACCGCACCGCGCACGCCCTCCTCGGTGGCGTCGTCGACACCCCGGAACCGGACGACCTGCTGTTCACCAAGTCCTGGGTGTACGAGTGGGGTCTGCTCTTCGAGTACTCCATCACCGCCTACTGGGTGGGCGACTACACCGCCTCGATCGAGGCGTGCGACACGCTGCTGGCCATGCCGGACCTGCCCGAGCCGATCCGCCGCCAGGCCGTGCTCAACCGCGAGTTCGCGGTCGGTCGGGCCGCCCCCGCGGTGCCCGGGCCGTCCGGCGGCCGTCAGGGGCGGGAGCAGACCACGATGACGAAGGTGAACGAGGCGTAGAAGGGCCCGTGGGCGAGGCCGCCGAACCAGGCCTCGCCCCGGGTCCGGTCGATGTGGCCTTCGGAGATGGCCTGTTGCATGTCGCGGCCCGGCCCCAGGGCGTGGTCGCCGTCCGCGAAGTCGGTGGAGACGCGGGTGTTGGCGATCGTCGTCTCGATACGGAAGCCCGCCCGGACCGCCGAGCGGGCGAGGCGGCCGACGGTGGCGTGCCGGACCGCCTTCTCGCTGGTGTGGCGGTTGAAGTCGCGGCTCGTCTCCAGGTCCTCCGCGTCCACCACCAGGGTGTCCCGGTCGGGCTCCACCAGACCGACGAGGGCGCCGGGACGGGCGGCGGCGGCAGGCCTCAAGTCATAGGTTTACAGCCGATGTCCCTCGTCCTGATCACTTTTCGGGTACACCGCATCCGTACAGGGGGTTGGCGCGTCTATGTCGGTATGGATCTGGAGAAACCGGCCGCCGAGGCACGGCAGCCCGAGCGGCAGCCCGAAGGGTGTCTCGTCGTTGCGATTCGCCTCCCTGTGCGCATCGTGGTGCTTGTGCTGGTCGTGCCGGTGCGCATGGTGTGGGACGGGCTCGTCGCCGGTGGGCGCCTCCTGACGGACGCGGTGCTGCGGCCCCTCGGGCGGGCGCTGGCCTGGGTCGCGCCGGCCGTCCTCGTCTGGCCGTTCGTCGGGCTGTGGCGGTACGTCGTCGTGCCCCTGGGCAAGGCGCTCGGCTGGCTCGCGAAAGTGCTCGTCGTCGTACCGCTGGTGTGGCTCTTCCGGCATGTGCTGACGCCTCTCGGCCAGGGGATCGTCTGGGTGTTCCGGGCGATCGGCGCTGGGCTGGGGTGGCTCTACGCGCGCATGCTCACGCCTGCGGGACACGGGGTGCTGTGGGTGTTCCGGGGCATCGGGGCGGGGCTGGGCTGGCTCTACGCACGCGTGCTGACGCCTCTCGGCCAGGGGATCGTCTGGGCGTTCCGGGCGATCGGCGCTGGGCTCGGGTGGCTCTACGCGCGCGGGCTGACGCCTGCGGGGCACGGGGTGCTGTGGGTACTCCGGGGGCTCGGGGCCGCGATCGTCGCCGTCGGGGTCGGTGTGTACGGCGTCGCCGTGTGGCTCCTGCGGTACCTGGTCGTCGTACCCGCGCAGTGGCTGTACGAGTGGGTCCTCACGCCGGTCGGGAAGGCGATCGCCTCGTGCGCCCTGGGGGTCGTGTGGCTCGTGAGCATGGGGATCAACGGGATCGGGTTCGTTCTCTACTGGGTGTTGCGCCTGCTCCTCGTGCTGCCCGTGCTCGCGTTGTGGCGCTGGGTCCTGGTGCCCGTGGGACGCGTCCTCGCCGTGATCGGGCGCGAGGTCGGTACCGCGCTCGGGCATGCCTGGCGCATCGCCGGGTACATCTCCCTCGTCGTCGGACGCTTCCTGGGGACCCTCCTTCGGTGGACCTTCGTGGAGCCCGTGCGCTGGGCGTACCAGGCCGTGCTGACGCCCGTCGGGCATTTCGTGCGGGACGCCGTTCTGCGGCCCGCCGCCGAGGCCGCGCGCAGTGTGGGCCGGGTCACCCGGCAGACGCTGGCCGCGGCGCGCGACTCGGCACGGCAGGCGCGCGCCGACTTCCGCCGGATGCTCTTCGGGGAGTCGCACGATGAGCGCCCGCAGGCGGTCCCGGCGCCCCGGCGGGAACCAGATAGCGCCGACGGACGTACTCTAGGTAGCAGTACGACCGCACTCACGAAGGACTGAGCGACACTGGGCAAGCGACAGCCCGAAGGCCCGCCGCCCGCACTCGCGGTGCAGCGCATCCGACTGCGCTACACCAAGCGTGGCCGCCTCCGGTTCACCAGCCACCGTGACTTCCAGCGCGCTTTCGAGCGTGCGCTGCGCCGCGCCGAGGTGCCGATGGCCTACTCGGCGGGGTTCACGCCGCATCCGAAGGTGTCGTACGCCAATGCCGCAGCCACCGGTACGGGCAGTGAGGCGGAGTACCTGGAGATCGCGCTCACCGAAGCGCGCGATCCCGACAAGCTGCGTGAGCTGCTCGACGAGTCGCTGCCCGCCGGGCTCGACATCGTCGACGCGGTCGAGGCCCGGACCTCCGGGCTCGCTGACCGGCTCACGGCTTCCGTATGGGAGCTGCGACTGGAGGGTGTGGCGCTCGAGGACGCGCGCCGCGCCGTCGGCATCTTCAACGCCGCCGAGACCGTCGAGGTCCAGCGCCTCGCCAAGAACGGCATGAGAACCTTCGATGCCCGAGGTCCGGTCGAGGGCCTTGAGGCATGTGAAGCAGGCGTTGGGACAAGTGTTGAGACGCACAGTCCACAGTCTGATAGGCCGACGGACCAGCCCTGTGCGATACTGCGGCTGGTTGTTCGGCACGTGACGCCTGCTGTTCGACCCGACGACGTTCTGTCCGGTCTTCGCGCCGTGGCCGACCTGGCGCCGCCGGTCCCCGCAGGGGTGACCAGGCTGGCGCAGGGGCTGTTCGATGAAGAGACCGGCACGGTGACCGACCCGCTCGCGCCCGACCGCGAGGCAGCGGTGGCCCTCTCCATGGCCACTCCGACTGCCGCCGCGTCGCAGGCACCGGCGTAAGGAAGGTCCCGCGAAGGGACGCACGTCGTAGCGCCGCCCTCGGACTCGGGAGCCACCTGGGTCGGGCAGCGCACCGACCACAAGACTTTCGCCAGGCCGTACGCAACATGGCGTACGGAACCGGCGAGACAGGACACTAGAGAGCTCCCGTGCGGCGCCCGCGCCCCGGACGGCGGCACCGCGCACTGCGCGAGCCGCGGACGTCACCGGCACCCAAGCCGGACCAGGTGCGCGGCGCCCGGGAGCCTGACGGGAGAACCGCCCGCATGCTCGAACCGACCGAGACCGCTTCGGAGCCCACTCAGGGTTCCGCACACGACACCCCCAGCGACACCCTGCCGCCGCGCCGACGGCGCCGTGCGGCGTCCCGCCCCGCGGGACCGCCTGTCGCCGGGGCCGAAGCCGCAGCTGTGGCCGAGACCACAGCGCCGGCCATACCGGCCGCAGAGGCCGACAGGACTGCTGAGGCCGACAAGGCCGCAGAGACCGATCAGCACGCCGGGAACGCCGAGGAAGAGGCCGCGCCCGCTCCTCGTACGCGTCGTCGGGCCACCCGGCGCGCGTCCGCGCCCGCCGGTGCGCCCGCTGAGGCTGCCGCGCCCGCCGTATCCGCCCCGACTGCCGAGGAGAGCGGCGAGCAGGGCGACAAGAGTGACGAGGAGGGCGTGGCCGTCGAGGCCCCCGCCGTCGTGGAGGAGGCCGCGCCTGCTCCGCGTGCCCGTCGCCGGGCCACACGCCGGGTCTCCACGCCCGCCGCCGAGGCCGAGACCGAGGCCGCGACTCCGGAGGCTCCGGCCCCCGCCGCTGTCGCGGAGGTCGCCGAGGCCGAGGTGGAAGCCGAGCCCGAGACCGCTGACGCCGACGCCGACGCTGAGGACACCGCGCCGCGTCGCGGGCGGCGTCGGGTCGCCCGCAAGGCCGCCGTCGGGTTCTCCGCGCCCGCGCCCGCCGTCAAGAACGGCGAGAGCGAGGGTGGGCGGCGTCCCGCGCGTCCCGCGGTCGCCGTGTTCCAGGCGCCCGTCTTCACCGAGCCGATGTTCCAGACGGCCGAGCGGGCCGCCGCGGCGGCTGCCGCCGAGGCGGCCGAGGACGACGTCGAAGAAGTAGAAGTGCAGGAAGAGGCCGTCGAGGCCGCTCCGGTCGCCGAGACCGTCGTCGAGGAGCAGGCGCCGGGCCGTCGGCGCCGTCGCCGGGGTGGCGACGAGGAGCCCGTGGCCGCCGCGCCCGTCGTGGTCGATGAGCCGGAGGAGACGGAGGGCGTCGACGACGCCTACGAGTCCGCCGAGTCCAGCGGCGACGCCGACGCCGACGCCGACGCCGACGCCGACGACGACGGCGAGGAGGAGGGCCCCGGTTCGCGCCGGCGCCGCCGCCGCGGTGGCCGTCGTAGGCGCCGGGGCGAGTCCGCCGACTCCGACAGCGACTCCGGTGACGACGACTACGCCGGCGACCAGGCCGCGCGGGCCGATGAGGACGCCGCGGACACCGCCGACCAGGTGGACGAGGACGCCGAGGAGGACGAGCACGACGAGCCGGGCGGTTCCGGTTCGGCCAGCAGCCGTCGTCGGCGCCGTCGTCGGCGTCGCGCCGGTGACTCGTCCGGCGAGAGCGAGCCCGTAGTCGCCGACGGCGACCCCGAGCGCACGATCGTCAAGGTCCGTGAGCCGCGTCCCAAGAGGGACGAGCACCCGAGCGACGAGGTGCAGTCCATCAAGGGCTCGACGCGCCTGGAGGCCAAGAAGCAGCGCCGCCGGGAAGGCCGTGAGCAGGGGCGCCGACGCGTTCCGATCATCACCGAGGCGGAGTTCCTGGCTCGCCGCGAGGCCGTCGAACGCGTGATGGTCGTACGCCAGTACGGCGACCGCACCCAGATCGGTGTCCTTGAGGACAACGTGCTCGTCGAGCACTACGTCAACAAGGAAGAGTCGACCTCTTACGTCGGCAACGTGTACCTGGGCAAGGTGCAGAACGTGCTGCCCTCCATGGAGGCCGCGTTCATCGACATCGGTAAGGGGCGCAACGCCGTCCTGTACGCCGGTGAGGTCAACTTCGAGGCGCTGGGGATGGCCCACGGGCCGCGGCGCATCGAGAGCGCGCTGAAGTCCGGGCAGCCGGTGCTCGTGCAGGTCACGAAGGACCCGATCGGCCACAAGGGCGCGCGACTGACCAGTCAGGTGTCGCTCCCGGGCCGCTACCTGGTCTACGTCCCCGAGGGGTCGATGACCGGCATCAGCCGCAAGCTGCCCGACACCGAGCGCGCGCGCCTGAAGACGATCCTCAAGAAGATCGTCCCCGAGGACGCGGGTGTCATCGTGCGCACCGCCGCCGAGGGCGCGAGCGAGGACGAGCTGCGCCGCGACGTCGAACGGCTCCAGGCGCAGTGGGAGGAGATCGAGAAGAAGTCGAAGGGCAGCGGCGGCAGCTCGAACGCCCCGTCCCTGCTGTACGGCGAGCCGGACATGACCGTCCGCGTCGTGCGCGACATCTTCAACGAGGACTTCACCAAGGTCATCGTCAGCGGTGACGAGGCCTGGCAGACCATCCAGGGGTACGTGTCCCACGTGGCCCCGGACCTGGTCGACCGGCTGTCGAGGTGGACCTCCGAGGTCGACGTCTTCGCGACGTACCGCATCGACGAGCAGCTCGCCAAGGCGCTCGACCGCAAGGTGTGGCTGCCCAGCGGTGGTTCGCTGGTGATCGACAAGACCGAGGCGATGATCGTCGTCGACGTCAACACCGGCAAGTTCACCGGCCAGGGCGGCAACCTGGAGGAGACGGTCACCAGGAACAACCTGGAGGCGGCCGAGGAGATCGTGCGCCAGCTGCGGCTGCGCGACCTGGGCGGCATCGTCGTCATCGACTTCATCGACATGGTTCTGGAGTCGAACCGGGATCTCGTGCTGCGGCGCCTGCTGGAGTGCCTGGGCCGCGACCGTACGAAGCACCAGGTGGCGGAGGTCACCTCGCTGGGCCTGGTCCAGATGACCCGGAAGCGGGTCGGACAGGGCCTCCTGGAGTCCTTCTCCGAGACCTGCGTCCACTGCAACGGCCGCGGTGTCATCGTGCACATGGAGCAGCCGACGTCCAGTGGAGGCGGCGGCAAGCGCAAGAAGCGCGGCCGTGGTGGTGCCGAGAACGAGCACGAGCACACGCACGACACCCACGAGCACGACGTGATCGTGGATGCGGACGAGGACGTCGAGGAGACGGCGGCCGAGGTCGCAGCCGAGGTCGCGGCGCCGGAGCCCTTCTTCGAGCCCGACGACGAGCTGTACAACAGTGCCGCCGAGGCGGAGGCGGCGGCCGGCCGCGGTGGGCGTTCGAGGCGGCGCGCCAGCAGGCGGGCTTCGGCTCCGGCGGGCGCGCCCAGGTCCGAGTCCCGTGGGGCTCACGGGCGTGGTGCTGATGCCCGTACGGCCGAGCCCGTCGTCGCCGAGGCTTCGGTGGTCGCGGACGTGGCTCCGGTCGCGGTTCCGATCGCGGTTCCGGAAGTCGTGGCTCACGCCGAGCCCGTGGCTGTCGAGGATCCGGTCGTCGAGGCACCGGTCGCCGAGGTACCGGTCGCGGTGCAGGACGACGCGGCTCCCAAGGGGCGTACGCGTCGGCGGGCCACCCGCAAGGTGTCGGCTCCGGCCGGTTCGCCGAAGGCGGCCGACGAGGCTGTGGCCGAGACCGTGGTGACGGTCGTCGCCGAGACGGTTGTGGAGCCCGTGGCGGCTCCGGCTCAGGCCGAGGCAGCCGTAGACACTGCGGCGGCCCCGGCGACCGACAGTGCGGCTCCGGCCCGGCCGCGGCGACGTGCCGTGCGCAAGGCCACCGTGTCCACCTCGTCCGAGGAGGCGGCCGTCGTGGTCGTCCCGGTGGCCACCGAGCCTTCGGCGCCTGCTGATGCGGCCGAGGCCGAGGACGCGGTTCCCGCCAGGAAGACGGTGCGCAAGACCGCCGCCAAGAAGGCGACCACTGCCAAGAAGGCGGTCGCGAAGAAGACCGCGGCGGTGAAGACGACGGCTGCCAAGAAGACGACGACGGCCGCCAGGAAGGCCACGGCGAAGAAGACTTCGCCGGCGTCGAAGAAGACGGCCGCTGCGGCCGAGCAGTCGGCGCAGGCGTCGGTCTCGGCGGGCACGGAGGGCTGATCCCCTTCCCGGCTGCCTGAGCCGGTAGTGCGGTGTTGCGGCGGTCCGTCCGGGTTTCTCCGGGCGGACCGCCGCCGTAGCAGGCCGTGGGCCGTCCGGGTGGGCAGTGGGTTTGTGAGCCTCGCGAGCGGGGGAAAGGGGCTCGGTTTGACCCCTTCAGGCCGGGCCCGTAATCTTCAGTGTCGGCGTGTCCATAGTTTTTTCCGTGACGCGCCACATCCCCGTAAACCTCATCCTCCTGAGCACCGGGCATTTCGGTGCGGCGGGAGAGGCCACTCGCTTTGCCGGGCGGCTGGACTGCGGGGGTGTCGTTCCCGAGCGAGAGAGTGAGATCTGCGTGTACGCCATCGTGCGCAGCGGTGGTCGCCAGCACAAGGTTGCTGTCGGCGACATCGTTGAGGTTGACAAGATTCCCACTGCCAAGGTTGGCGACACGGTCGAGCTCTCGACCCTGCTCGTTGTCGACGGCGAAGCCGTGACCAGCGACCCGTGGGTCCTGGCCGGCATCAAGGTCCAGGCCGAGATCGTGGATCACCACAAGGGCGTCAAGATCGACATCCTTCGCTACAAGAACAAGACCGGCTACCGCCGTCGTCAGGGCCACCGCCAGCAGTACACGGCGATCAAGGTCACTGAGATCCCCGCGGCTGCGAAGTAAGGGACTGAGGAGAGATGGCACACAAGAAGGGCGCATCGTCCACCCGGAACGGTCGCGACTCAAATGCTCAGCGGCTCGGCGTGAAGCGCTTCGGCGGTCAGGTCGTCAACGCCGGTGAGATCCTGGTCCGCCAGCGTGGCACCCACTTCCACCCCGGCGCGAGCGTCGGCCGTGGCAAGGACGACACGCTGTTCGCGCTGGCCGCCGGTGCGGTGGAGTTCGGTACCCACCGTGGTCGCAAGGTCGTGAACATCGTTCCGGTCGCCTGATCGGTTCTTTCGCGAGGCGGACCTCACTTCCCGTTCGGGAAGCGGGTCCGCCTTTCGCGTGTTTTACCTGAGCAGAGAATTCTGCCGGAAGAATTTCGTACGTAACTGGAGGCACATCCCATGACCACCTTCGTGGACCGCGTCGAGCTGCATGTCGCCGCGGGTAGCGGAGGTCACGGCTGTGCCTCCGTCCACCGTGAGAAGTTCAAGCCGCTGGGCGGGCCCGACGGCGGCAACGGTGGACGCGGCGGTGACGTGACCCTCACCGTCGACCAGTCCGTCACCACGCTGCTCGACTACCACCACTCCCCGCACCGCAAGGCCACCAGCGGCAAGCCCGGCGAGGGCGGCAACCGGTCCGGCAAGGACGGGCAGGACCTGGTTCTGCCGGTGCCGGACGGGACTGTCGTACTCGACAAGGAGGGCAACGTGCTCGCCGACCTGGTCGGGCACGGGACCTCGTACGTCGTCGCCGAGGGCGGGCGGGGCGGGCTCGGCAACGCCGCGCTGTCCTCGGCCCGGCGCAAGGCGCCCGGATTCGCGCTGCTCGGTGTGCCCGGAGGGCTGCAGGACATCGTCCTGGAGCTGAAGACGGTCGCCGACGTGGCGCTGGTGGGGTACCCGAGCGCCGGTAAGTCGTCGCTGATCTCGGTGCTCAGCGCTGCCAAGCCGAAGATCGCCGACTATCCGTTCACGACGCTTGTGCCCAACCTGGGTGTGGTGACCGCCGGTTCGACCGTCTACACCATCGCCGACGTGCCTGGGCTCATTCCCGGGGCCAGCCAGGGCAAGGGGCTCGGGCTGGAGTTCCTGCGGCACGTGGAGCGGTGCAGTGTGCTCGTGCACGTGCTCGACACGGCGACGCTGGAGTCCGAGCGTGACCCCGTCTCCGACCTCGACATGATCGAGGAGGAGCTGAAGCAGTACGGCGGGCTGGGGAACCGGCCGCGGATCGTCGTCCTCAACAAGGTCGACGTGCCGGACGGCTCGGATCTCGCCGAGATGGTGCGGCCCGAGCTCGAGGCTCGCGGGTACCAGGTGTACGAGGTGTCCGCCGTCGCCCACATCGGGCTGAAGGAGCTGTCGTTCGCGCTCGCCGACGTGGTCGGTAAGGCGAGGGCCGCCAAGCCCAAGGAGGAGGCGACCCGGATCGTCATCCGGCCGAAGGCCGTCGACGACGCGGGCTTCACCGTCGTCCAGGAGGAGGACGGGCTGTTCCGGGTGCGGGGCGAGAAGCCCGAACGCTGGGTGCGCCAGACCGACTTCAGCAACGACGAGGCGGTCGGCTACCTCGCCGACCGGCTCAACCGGCTCGGTGTCGAGGACAAGTTGATGAAGGCCGGGGCCCGGGCGGGCGACGGCGTCGCCATCGGTCCCGAGGACAACGCCGTGGTGTTCGACTGGGAGCCCACGGTCATGGCGGGGGCGGAGATGCTGGGGCGGCGTGGTGAGGACCACCGTCTCGACGTGCCGCGGCCCGCTGCGCAGCGGCGGCGTGATCAGCAGGCCGAGCGGGATGACGCACAGCAGGAGTTCGACGACTTCGAGCCGTTCTAGGGCGTGCGGGTGGGGGGTAGGCGGGGGCGTTTCTCGCCCCCGCCGCCCCTACCCGTCCCATCCTGTTCCTGGGGGCTGCGCCCCCAGACCCCCATTCGGCCCTGAACGGGCCTCGTCCTCAAGCGCCGGACGGGCTGGAAATGCGGCCCGGCGCTGAAGAGGTGTCGCCTGGGCTGTGGCGACCCCGCCTGTGGCGCCGCACGTGCCGTTTCCTATGATCTCCCCTGATTCATTTCTCGGGGGTCTCCTGTTCGTCCTGTCGTGGGAGCTTCCGTAGGTCCAACGGGCCCCCCACGCAACGGAGTTCAGCGATGAGCGGTGTCGTTTCGCCCGGTAGGCGCCGGTTTCTGACCACCGGTGCCGCCACCGTCGGGGCCGCCGCGTCCGGGCAGCTTCTGCTGGCGGGGACCGCCCGGGCCGCGCAAACCCCTTTGCCCGCCGGGGTGTTCAGCCTCGGGGTCGCCTCCGGGGACCCCTTGCCCGACGGTGTCGTGCTGTGGACCCGGCTCGCCCCCGATCCGCTCCACGGCGGCGGGATGCCCGACCGGCCCGTGGTCGTGGAGTGGCAGATATCCGAGGACTCCCGGTTCCGGCGGAAGCTGCGGCGCGGGTACGCCTGGGCCAGGCCCGAGCTCGGGCACAGCGTGCACGCGGACATACGGGGGCTGCTCCCCGACCGGCACTACTGGTACCGGTTCCGGACCAGTGGGCAGCTCTCACCGGTGGGCCGTACCCGTACCGCTCCCCGGCAGCTCGCCTCCGGCAGCCATCTGCGGCTCGCGCTCGCCTCCTGCCAGAACTGGCAGCACGGCTACTTCACGCCGTACGCCGACATGCTCGCCCAGGACCCGGACGTCGTCGTCTTCGTGGGCGACTACATCTACGAGTCGACGTCCGCGATCACCGGCGTCCGCAAGCACGAGGGCACCGGCGAGCCGTTCAGCCTCGTCCAGTACCGCAACCGGTACGCCCAGTACCACAGCGACCCGCACCTCAAGGCGATGCACGCCGCCGCGCCCTTCGTCGTCACCTTCGACGACCACGAGGTCGACAACGACTTCGCCGGGGACGTTCCGCAGGACCCCGACAAGCAGACGCCCGAGGCGTTCGCCGCGCGTCTCACCGCCGCCTATCAGGCCTACTACGAGCACATGCCCGTACGCGCCACGGCCGTGCCCAACGGGCCCCACATACGGATGCACCGGCGGCTCGACTTCGGGCGGCTCGTGCGGCTCAACGTGCTCGACACCCGGCAGTTCCGCAGCGACCAGGCCACCAGCCAGGCCGGTGCCCAGGACCCGGCGATGACCATGCTCGGCGCCGCGCAGAAGCAGTGGCTGCTGAACAGCCTGCACGGGTCGCAGGCCCGGTGGAACCTCATCGCCTCGCAGATCATGATGGCCGAGACCGACCTCAAGATCGGTGACGGCAAGCTCTGGTACTACGACGCCTGGGACGGCTACCAGGCCGAACGCAACGCGCTGCTCGCCGAGTTCGCGAACATACGCAACCCCGTCGTCCTTTCCGGGGACCGGCACCTCACCATGATCAGCGACCTCAAGCGGGACTTCGCCGACCCCGGCTCGGCGGTGGTCGGTGCCGAGTTCGTCGGTACGTCCATATCCAGCGCCGGCGATCAGGACCCCGTCGCCTTCCACAAGCAGTGGGACCCGCTCATGGGTGACAATCCGCACTGGAAGGTCATCGACAACCACCGCGGCTACCACCTCTTCGACATCCGGCGTGCCGGGATCGACGCCCAGGTCCGGATCGCCGACACCGTGACCAAGCCCACCTCCGCCTCCCGGACTCTCGCCAAACTCCATGTGGAGTCCGGAAAGCCGGGAGTGCGCAAGGTCTGACCGGCGCCGGTGAAAGGGCTTGCGGCCGACCGTAGGCAGACCTGTAAGCAGAATCACTGAAATAATCTCCGGTGAATGACAGGTTGCGCGCAGATATGCGACGGAGGGCGCTCACCTTGCACTGCGGTAACGGCAGGTGGGACGATTTCACAGTTCTCCGTTGCCCCGAGGTAGGTCGCCCGTGTCCCAGCGCAAAGACAAGCCCCGCACCACCGCCGTCGTCCTCGCGGGCGGCACCGGTCAGCGGGTGGGTCTGTCGATTCCGAAGCAGTTGCTGAAGATCGCGGGCAAGGCGGTCATCGAGCACACCCTCAGCACTTTCGAACACGCGGATTCGATCGACGACGTCATCGTGCTGATGGCGCCCGGCTATGTGGCGGACATCGAGAAGATCGTCGCCAAGGCCGGTTTCAGGAAGGTCGTCCGGATCATCGAGGGCGGTGCCACGCGCAACGACACCACCGAGCGGGCCATCGACGCCCTGGGGGAGGGCCTGGCCGAGGGCGAGGACCGCAACGTCCTGTTCCACGACGCCGTACGGCCGTTGCTGTCCCAGCGGGTCATCGACGACTGCGTGGTCGCCCTGGAGCGGTACCAGGCCGTCGACGTCGCGATTCCCTCCGCCGACACGATCATCGTGACGCGCACGCACGGCGAGGACGGTGAGTTCATCACCGAGATTCCCGACCGATCGAGGCTGCGGCGCGGTCAGACGCCCCAGGCGTTCAAGCTGTCGACCATCCGGCGGGCCTACGAGGTCGCGGCCGGCGATCCCAACTTCCAGGCCACCGACGACTGTTCGGTCGTACTCAGATATCTGCCGGACGTGCCGATCCACGTCGTCGCGGGCGACGAGTACAACATGAAGGTCACCCAGCCCGTCGATGTCTTCATCGCCGACAAGCTCTTCCAGCTGGCCTCCGCCGCCACGCCGGAACAGATGAGCGAGGAGGCCTACCGTGAGTTGCTCACCGGTAGGACTCTCGTCGTCTTCGGCGGGTCCTACGGCATCGGCAAGGACATCGCCGAGCTGGCCGAGGGGTACGGCGCCAAGGTGTACGCGCTCGGGCGCTCGACCACCGGTACGCATGTCGAGAACCCGGAGGAGGTCGACGACGCGCTGTCGAAGGCGTACTCCGAGACCGGGCGCATCGACTACGTCGTCAACACGGCCGGTGTTCTGCGCATCGGCAAGCTCGCCGAGACCGACAACGCGACCATCGAGGAAGCGCTGAAGGTCAATTACCTTGCCCCTGTGCAGATCGCCCGTTCGGCCTACAAGTACCTCGCCGAGACCAAGGGCCAGTTGCTCCTGTACACCTCCAGCAGCTACACGCGCGGCCGGGCCGAGTACAGCCTCTACTCCTCCACCAAGGCCGCGATGGTGAACCTCACCCAGGCCCTGTCGGACGAATGGGCGGGCGACGGCGTCCGCGTCAACTGCGTCAACCCGGAGCGCACGGCCACGCCGATGCGTACGAAGGCCTTCGGCCAGGAGCCCGCGGGTTCGCTGCTGTCCTCCGAGGCGGTGGCCCGTACCTCGCTGGACGTGCTGCTGTCCGAGCTGACCGGGCATGTCATCGACGTACGCCAGCAGGACCCGACAGCCGCGGCCGGCCGGGCCTCCGGCTTCGAGCAGGCACTCGCCGGCGTCCTGGACCGTCAGAACGACGACCTGGCATAAAATCCACACCAAATTCACGAAAACCACCGGACAGACAGCCAGATAATTCCCGAGTAATTCCAGATCGTTCCCGGGTCCTTTCCCAGATACAGGTTCTCCTTGATTTCCACTGCTATTCGCGTCGCCCGGGTGGGCAGCCCGGCCGAGCTGGCCGCGGCGGTCCTCATGATGCTGGGCTTCCCCTGTCTCATGCTGGCCGCGCTCCTCCCGAGCGTGCCCGCCTTCGCCGTCGCCGCCGCAGTGACCTACCTGGCGGACCACTATCTGCACCGCCGGGGCAGCTATCTGGTCAACCGCCTCAGCAAGGTACGGGCGGGCGTGTCCATCCGGTTCCTGGTCCGGGAACTGCTGGTGCTGTTGCTGCTGGCGCGCGCGGACCTCTCCAGGAGCGTCATCTTCTATGCCGCGATCGCCTGCTTCATCGCCTTCTACGGCTTCCAGGCCCCGCACGGCGCCCTGATCACGCTGATCCGCAACCGCCGCCGGATGCCGGTCGCCACCCGCAACGTCGACCTGGCCTCGCGCATCCCCATCCCCGACGCCCCGCCGCGCTTCCTGCTGGAACGCTCCACCGAGAAGATGCTCCACCTCGACCTGGCCGCACTGACCGGCATCCTCATCACCACCGAGACCGGTACGACGGCGTACGGCGTGGTCGGCGTCGCCGTCACCCTCGGACTGGCGTTCCTGTACGTGGTGGGCCTCGCGCCCTACGTCCGGGGGCGCCGCATCCCGCCGGACGCGGAGACGGTGCTCGCCGCGACGGACGCGTGGCTGCGCGAGTACCGGCCGCAGACGGTGTTGTACTTCTCCGGCTCCAAGGACTCGGCGTACCAGGTCAACATGTGGCTGGAGACGATGGAGCAGCTGGAGACCCGGCCGCTGATCGTCCTTCGTGAACGCGTCATACTGCAGAACCTGGCGCCCACGACCGTGCCCGTCATCTGTGTGCCCGGCGGCATCCATCTGATGAACCTGGAGCTGCGCACGGTCCGGGTCGCGCTCTACGCGGCGAACGTCGGCAAGAACATCCACCTGCTGCGCGTACCGACCATGAAGCACGTCTTCATCGGGCACGGTGACAGCGACAAGATCGCCAGCGTGAACCCGTTCAGCAAGGCCTACGACGAGGTGTGGGTCGCCGGGCGGGCCGGGCGCGACCGGTACGCGATCGCCGACGTCGGCGTCCGGGACGAGGACATCGTCGAGGTCGGACGGCCCCAACTGGCGCCCATCCGCGGGGCGCGGGGGGTGCCCGACGGTCGTATCCCGACCGTTCTGTACGCCCCCACCTGGGAAGGCTGGGACGACGACCCGGGCAACACCTCCATCCTTCTCGCCGGCGAGAACATCGTGCGCGAGCTGGTGTCGGCCGACCCGCCCGTCCGGGTGCTGTACAAGCCGCACCCCTTCACCGGCACCCGCAGCGACGAGGCCGGGGCCGCGCACGAACGGATCGCCGCGCTGGTGGAGAAGGCCGCTGTCGAGCGGGCCGCCGACCCGCGCTTCCTGGGTGACCTCGAAGAGCAGGCGCGGGCCAAGGCCGACCTCGCGCGTATCGAGGCGCGGCTCGCCGAACTGGCCGGGCCCGCCGGTGAGAAGGGCGACGAGGCGGAGGCGTCCCGGGACGGGGTCGTCGACATGGAGCGGCACGAGGAGACCGAGAAGCTGCGCACCGAGTGGAACGACGCGTACTGGCGTTCGTTCGGCGCGGGCGAGCACCGGGTCGTCACGGGCGCCGAGCCACGGCTGTACGACTGCTTCAACGTGTCCGAGGCGATGGTCTCCGACATCTCCAGCGTGGTCTCCGACTTCATCGCGAGCGGCAAGCCGTATGCCGTGACGGACTCGGCGGCACTGGGCGTGGAGGAGTTCAAGCGGCAGAACACCGCCGTACGCGCCGCCGTGGTCCTCGGCAACGGCGCCGAGGAGCTCGGGCAGTTGCTGGACGCGGTGCGCGACCCGGCGGCCGATCCGCTGGCCGGTGAGCGCGCGGAGCTCAAGCGGTATCTCCTCGGGCCCGACGAGCCGCCGTCCATCGAGCAGTTCAACACCGCGACGGCGGATCTCGCGGTGAAGGCCGAGGCGCGCAACGCGGGGCAGAAGCGGCAGGCGGCGACCGCGCGGACCTGAGGGCGGGGGTTGCGGGTCCGCCCACTGGACCAATGCGCACCCCCGCCCCCGTTCGCGTAAATTGCCCGTCAGCGCGGCCGGACGATCCGGGCCGGACGACCTGAGGGGACGGGAACGCAGGTGGCAGGGGCATGGCAGGCCGTCGCAGAGGCCCACAGGATTGTCGTCAAAGTGGGCTCCTCGTCGCTGACCACGGCGGCCGGCGGCCTCGACGCCGACCGGGTCGACGCGCTCGTCGACGTCCTCGCCAAGAGTCGCGGCGGCGGCGAGAAGGAGATCGTCCTCGTCTCCTCCGGAGCCATCGCCGCAGGCCTCGCTCCCCTCGGCCTGCGCCGGCGCCCCAAGGACCTGGCCCGCCAGCAGGCCGCCGCCAGCGTCGGGCAGGGGCTCCTCGTCGCCCGCTACACGGCCTCCTGCGCCCGCCACGGTGTCCGGGTCGGCCAGGTGCTGCTCACCTCCGACGACATGAGCCGCCGCGCCAACCACCGCAACGCCTCGCGCACCCTCGACAAACTCCTCGCGATGGGCGCCCTCCCGGTCGTCAACGAGAACGACACCGTCGCCACGGACGAGATCCGCTTCGGCGACAACGACCGACTGGCCGCCCTCGTCGCCCACCTCGTACGCGCCGACCTCCTCGTCCTGCTGTCCGACATCGACGGCGTGTACGACGGCGACCCCAGCAGGCCGGGTACGGCACGGATCGCCGAGGTTCGCGGCCCGGCGGACCTCGCCCACGTCGACATCGGCAGCGCGGGCAAGGCCGGTGTCGGTACCGGCGGCATGGTCACCAAGGTCGAGGCCGCCCGGATCGCCGCCGCCGCCGGTATCCCGGTGGTCCTGACCAGCGCGGTCCACGCCGCCGACGCCCTCGCGGGCCGGGACACGGGCACCTACTTCCACGCCACCGGCAGGCGCTCCGCCGACCGCCTGCTCTGGCTCCAGCACGCCTCCACCCCGCAGGGCTCGCTCACCCTCGACGACGGCGCTGTGCGCGCTGTCGTCCAGGGGCGCAAGTCGCTGCTGCCGGCCGGGATCGCCTCGGTCGAGGGCGACTTCGTCGCGGGCGACCCGGTCGAGCTGCGCGACACCGCGGGCCACGCCGTCGCCCGCGGGCTCGTCAACTTCGACGCCAAGGAGATCCCCCAGCTGATCGGCCGCTCGACGCACGAACTGGCCCGCGAACTGGGTCCGGCGTACGAGCGCGAGGTCGTGCACCGGGACGACCTCGTCGTCCTGAACCCCTAGGGCCTGTGTGGAGTTGTGATCAAGGCTGTGATCCGAGGTGTCGGATCCAGAGGAGGCCGGCACATAATTCGAGTCCGGCCTGGTAGCTTTCAGGCTTTTTGTCGTAGCGGACGGCGAGACC
>NZ_JAAGLU010000349.1 GCF_010550245.1 Streptomyces sp. SID12501 | reverse complement strand
CGTGCTGGCCGGTCTCGGCGCGACCGGCTCCGTGCCGCCGCACGCCATGACGTACGCGGTCGGGACGACCGTGCTCGCGTTCGCCGTGCACGTCGTGCTGCGCATCCGCGCGCCCTACGCCGACCCCGTGATCCTGCCCGTGGTGGTCGCCCTCAACGGCATCGGCCTGGCGATGATCTACCGCATCTCGATCGCCTACGCGGCGCGCGGGCGCGCCGACGCGAACATCGCCGACCGGCAGCTCGCCTGGACCGCCGTCTCCGTGGTGCTCGCGATCGTCGTGCTGCTGGTGCTGCGCGACCACCGCACGCTGCGTCGCTACACGTACACGGCCATGGTCGTCGGTCTCGTACTCATCCTGCTGCCGCTCGTGCCCGGCCTCGGCCAGACCATCAACGGCGCGCGCATCTGGGTGCGGGTCGGCCCCGTCGGCATGCAGCCCGCCGAGTTCGCGAAGATCGCGCTCGCGGTGTTCTTCGCCGGGTACCTCGTGACGCACCGCGACACGCTCGCGCTGGCCGGCAAGCGGGTCCTGGGCCTGCAGCTGCCGCGTGCG
>NZ_JAAGLU010000348.1 GCF_010550245.1 Streptomyces sp. SID12501 | reverse complement strand
CGCGCACGCGGTCGCCACGTACACGGAGGACCCGGACGACGGCGCGATGGTGGAGTTCCGTGTGCCGCTCAAGGGACTGCGCATGAACGCCGCACTGGTCTGCGGGGTCACGAGCATCATGCTGCTCCTCGGACTGCTGCTCCCTGGGGCTCAGCAGGCGCTGCTTGATGCGAGCGACGGAGCCGCGGCACTGCTACTTGCCGTGCCTGCGGTCGCTTTCGCCTTCGCCGTCGGGGAGCGAGAGCCCGACATGGTGGCCCTGCTCCTTCAACCGCTGCGTGTGGTCATCGTTGGGTGCGCTCTCCTGCTGCTGGCCTGTGCCGGCAGCATCGTCGGAGTACTTCACGACTGGGCTCGGTACCCGTTGTGGTGGCTCGGCGCCATCATGACGGCGCTCACCTGCGCCACGCTGTTGTGGACGACGATCCGCGTTGTTGTCGGACGGGTGCGCCATCATGGGGGCTGACGATGCGGCAGCGAGGAGGATGGTGGACGTGACAAGCTCCGAGAAGCGCGAGGTTCGTCGGGTCGAGCGACGGACTGAGCCTGGACGGTT
>NZ_JAAGLU010000347.1 GCF_010550245.1 Streptomyces sp. SID12501 | reverse complement strand
ATCAGTGCGGCAGGATTACAAAAATGAGTACACCCCTCAGACCTATCTGGAAGTACTCGCTCTGGGCAGGAAATATAGAGCCTTCGATGACTGGAACTTCACTAACCGTTCCCTCAAAGCCAATGAGGAGTTCACCATCACAGTCGCCCCGGGCAAGGACCTGAAAATCGAGTCGAGGACGGCGGCCATAGGACCCAGAGCCTTCCCCTTGAATGATCCTTCCCCTACTTCCTTCCTTCTTCTTCCGCGTGGTGGCGAATTCAACGGGACACACGTGAAGTGCCCGCCGCCTGTCTCCACAGAAAAGGATCCCCTCCTTCCCACCTTGGTTCTGTTCAGGAACAGAACATTCATAGACACCATTCCTATGGACAATAAATGGCATTCGATACCTGACATAAAGTGCGTTGCCAAGACCGGGGAGAATGTTGTCGGCGCTATCTTGACCAAGGCCTCTGACGCCTCCTACCTAACCGCTGGCACGCCGGTCAGGATACTGCCACCGTACCCCGAAAAAATTACGGTGGAATCTGATCTGGATCCGGAAGCCCTCACA
>NZ_JAAGLU010000346.1 GCF_010550245.1 Streptomyces sp. SID12501 | reverse complement strand
TCGGGCAGCTCGTCCCTTCAATTGTCGCGCCGATCCGGGGCAGACTGGACGTCCTGATCACCACGCAGGTCCGAGGGGCGATTTCCAGCCCTTTTGGCTGTGGGACAGCTCACCGCCGGGTAACGATTAGCTAATGGGATGATGTCAAGCATGAAGGGACGCGTCCTTGTCGTCGACGACGACACCGCACTGGCCGAGATGCTCGGCATCGTGTTGCGTGGAGAAGGTTTTGAGCCGTCGTTCGTAGCGGACGGTGACAAGGCATTGGCTGCCTTCAGGGAGGCCAAGCCGGACCTCGTGCTGCTCGACCTCATGCTGCCCGGACGGGACGGCATAGAGGTGTGCAGGCTGATCCGGGCCGAGTCGGGCGTGCCTATTGTCATGCTCACCGCCAAAAGTGACACGGTTGACGTGGTCGTGGGCCTGGAGTCCGGGGCCGACGACTACATCGCCAAGCCGTTCAAACCGACGGAGCTGGTGGCCCGCATCCGGGCCCGTCTGCGGCGGTCGGAGGCGCCCGCGTGCAAGCAGCTGGCAATGGCTGACCTCGTCATCGA
>NZ_JAAGLU010000345.1 GCF_010550245.1 Streptomyces sp. SID12501 | reverse complement strand
ATGAGCGGCTTCTCGTCTGTCGGCACCCCGAAGGCGAGGATCTCCACGTTCGCTCCCGTCCCGCGTCGTCGCCCGCATCGGATCATGGGCCCTTTGTCACGATACGACCCATGATCCGCACATGCGCTCCGGCTCAGCCGAAGAAGACGCCGGCTTCCGCGTAGAGCGCCGGGTCCGCCGTCTTGAGCTGCGACGTGGCCTCCAGGATCGGCACCCGGACGATGTCCGTCCCCTTCAGCGCCACCATCTTGCCGAAGTCTCCGTCGCGCACCGCGTCGACGGCGTGCAGCCCGAAGCGCGTGGCCAGCCAGCGGTCGAAGGCGCTGGGCGTGCCGCCGCGCTGGACGTGTCCGAGGACCGTCGTACGGGCCTCCTTGCCGGTCCGCGCCTCGATCTCCTTGGCCAGCCACTCGCCCACACCGGACAGCCGGACGTGCCCGAAGGAGTCCTTCGTCGCGTCCTTCAGCACCATGTCGCCGTCCTTGGGCATCGCCCCCTCGGCGACGCACACGATCGGTGCGTAGCTCGCCTTGAACCGCGAGTTCACCCAGGCGCAG
>NZ_JAAGLU010000344.1 GCF_010550245.1 Streptomyces sp. SID12501 | reverse complement strand
CGCAGCGGTGTCGTGTCGCAGACGCGTGACGTCGCCGTGCCGGGAGTCAGGCAGGGCGCGGCGTCGGCGGGGTGGACCGGCGGCTCAGTGGCCGGGCTCGGCCCGCCAGCCGGAGTTCTTGCGGGACGCGACCCACGCCGCGACCTGCGTGCGCCCCTGCAGACCCATCTTGGCCAGCAGCGACGTGATGTGGTTCTTCACGGTCTTCTCGGCGACGCCGAGCCGCTCGGCGATCTCGCGGTTCGACAGGCCCTCGCCGATGAGGTCGAGCACGCGCAGCTCGCTGGGCGTCAGGCTCTCGGTCGGGTCCTCGTGGCCCGCGCGCCGGCGCGCGACCGTGCGGTCGTCGAGCAGCGTGCGACCCGCGGCGACCGCGCGGATCACGTCGGTGATCTCGGCACCGCGCACGCTCTTGAGCAGGTACGCGGACGCGCCCGCGTCGAGCGCGGCGGCCAGCGCGTCGTCGTCGTCGAACGACGTGAGCACGATCGCGCGCGCGGTCGGCAGCGTCTCCTTGACGGCGCGCATGAGGTCGATCCCGGTGCCGTCGGGCAGCT
>NZ_JAAGLU010000343.1 GCF_010550245.1 Streptomyces sp. SID12501 | reverse complement strand
GTCGTCCTTGTTCGTGCCGCTCTTGTAGATGGCCCAGTAGCACGTGCCCGAGACGGGCTCGATCGTCCGGTAGGTGCCGGGGGCGATGTCGACCCCGACCGTCCAGGTCCCGTCGTGGATCTGTGCGTCGGCGATCTGCTGCTCGGTGGTTGTCACCGCGGCCTCGCGTGCAGCGACGGCGTCCTCGGCGAGCTTCGCCGCGGCCTCGCGGACGGTGAGGTCCGCCTCGCGCGTCGCGATGTCGCGCTTCATCTGATCGATCGCGTCGTCGCGGTCCTTTTCGGCCTTGGCCACGGCTGTCTTGTAGTCGTCGACGGTCGCGACGACCTCGTCGTGGTCCTTCTTGAGCGACTGGTACTGCTCGGACGTCGTCGGGTCGGAGTGCCCGAGCACGAGGCCAACGGCGAGGCCGACGACCCCGGTGCCAACCCACGCGAACCTCCGGAGTCGACTGCCGAGGCTCGGGCGGGGGGATTCGTTCTGCTGGTCGGTCACGCGACCCTCCGGGCGCGTCGTGCGCGGCTCTGCCACGCGGTGATGATGCCGGTCGTGACGCC
>NZ_JAAGLU010000342.1 GCF_010550245.1 Streptomyces sp. SID12501 | reverse complement strand
ATCGAGGCCGTGTTCGAGCAGCTGTCGGTCAAGCAGAAGGTGTTCGCGGAGGTCGAGGCGGTCGCCCCGGCGCACGCGATCCTCGCCACCAACACCTCCTCGCTGTCGGTCTCCGAGATGGCCTCCAAGCTCCAGCACCCGGAGCGCGTGGTCGGTTTCCACTTCTTCAACCCGGTCGCGATCCTCCCGCTCCTGGAGATCGTCCGCGGCGAGCAGACCGACGACGCCTCGCTGGCGACGGCGTTCGGTGTGGCCCGCAAGCTGAAGAAGACCGCGGTGCTGGTGAAGGACGCCCCTGCGTTCGTCGTCAACCGCATCCTCACCCGCTTCATGGGCGAGATCCAGAACGTCATCGACGAGGGCACCCCGGTCGAGGTCGCGGAGAAGGCCGTCGAGCCGCTCGGCCTGCCGATGTCCCCGCTGGTGCTCCTGGAGCTGGTCGGCCCGGCCATCGGTCTGCACGTCTCCGAGACCCTGAACCGCGCCTTCCCGGAGCGCTTCACCGTCTCCCCGAACCTGGCGGCCGTGGTCAAGGCCGGCAAGCGCGGCTTCTACGTC
>NZ_JAAGLU010000341.1 GCF_010550245.1 Streptomyces sp. SID12501 | reverse complement strand
GCTGGTGGGCGTACGCGAAGGCCTGATCCAGCGGGAACTGGGCGGGACGGCCCTGAAGACCGTCACCTTCAACGCGGGTCCGGCCGAGATCGAGGCCCTCAACGCCGGCGCCGTCGACATCGGGTTCATCGGGCCCTCGCCCGCCGTCAACGGCTATGTGAAGTCCAAGGGATCCAACCTGCGGATCATCTCCGGCTCGGCGTCCGGCGGCGTCAAACTCGTCGTGAACCCGGAGAGGGTCAAAACCCTCGACGACCTCAAGGGCCGCCGCATCGCCACCCCCCAACTCGGCAACACCCAGGACGTCGCCCTGCTGAACTGGATCTCCGCACGCGGCTGGAAGGTCGACGCGGCCAGTGGCCGGGGAGACGTCTCCGTCGTCCGTACGGACAACACGATCACCCCGGACGCCTACCGGTCCGGCGCCGTCGACGGCGCCTGGGTACCGGAGCCGACCGCCTCCAAGCTGGTCGCCGAAGGCGGCAGGGTCCTCCTCGACGAGCGGGACCTGTGGCCCGGCGGCCGGTTCGTGATCACGAACGTGATCGTGTCGCAGAC
>NZ_JAAGLU010000340.1 GCF_010550245.1 Streptomyces sp. SID12501 | reverse complement strand
TCGTACCAGGACGACATGGTCGGCCACCTGGTGCCGCGCGGCCGCCGCCCGCTCCTGGACGCCGCCCTCGACGAGGGCCGGATCGTGCGCGAGGGGGACCCGGAGTGGCGCGAGGAGGTGCCCGTCCGGGTCGAGTCGATCCCCGTGCGCCGCGAGGGCCGGGTGCTGGGCGTCATCGCCCGCAACACCAACCTGCTCACTGTGCGTACACCGAGCCGGCTGGAGCTGACCTACCTCCAGTCCGCCTCCGACCTGGCCCAGATGATCGCGGCGGGCTCTTTCCCGTATCCGGGCCAGCAGGTCGACATGGACGCCTCCCCGCGCGTCGGGGACGGCCTCATCCGGCTCGACGCCGAGGGCGTGGTGACGTACGCGTCCCCGAACGCCCTCTCCGCCTACCACCGGCTCGGCCTCGCCGCCGACCTGGTGGGCCAGCACCTGGGGACCACAACCGCCGAACTGGCCCCCTCCCGCGGCCCGGTGGACGAGGCGCTGGTGAAGATCGCCAGCGGCTGGGCCCCCCGCGAGACCGAGGTCGAGGGCACCAGCGGGGTCATC
>NZ_JAAGLU010000033.1 GCF_010550245.1 Streptomyces sp. SID12501 | reverse complement strand
GCTGTGGAGGCGCCTTGCGCAGGCGCCTGGTGATCTCCAACTCGGCGTCGGCGACGGCGCTCGGGCGCCAGGGCGCCACGGGCGGCTGGTGGGCCGGGCGCGGCGGCAGGTCGGGCCGGGGGCGCGGCGGCACCGAGGTTCGGCCGACCGGGGGCTCGTCGGGGAGCCTGGCCGAGGAGGGCGGCGGGGGCGGGGCTATGGGGTCGCCGGCCTCCCGGGAGGGAGCACGCAGGTGCGGGAACCGGGGTGGGGCAGCGTCTGTCGCGGTGTTCGGCGTCGGCGTCGCCGCGTGCGCCGCCGGTGCGCCGGAAGGCCCGGGGCCGGCGGCCGTACCAGGTGCACCGGGCGTACGCCCTGACACGCTCGCCGCGTCGCTGGTCGCGCCAGGCTCCCGGCCGTCGCTCCCGGCGCCGTTCCTGCCGGTGTCCGGCGCGTTCTCGGCCGTGCCGCCCGTACCGTCCGTGACCGGCGGCCCGGTCGGTGGTGGAGGGGTGGCCGGGCGCGGGGGAACGGAGGTGCGCCGCGCTTCCGTGCTCATGCACCCCCCGTTTCCTCGTACCGGCGCAGGGCCGCGGAGTCCGTGCGGCGCGGGACGCGGCCGTCCCGGGCAGGCATACCCGCGCGGGCGGGCGGCCATCCGTGCGCGTACCTCCGCGCGCGGTGGCTCCTCCCTGCGTGAAGCGTCACTCTACGGGTTGACACCCACCGAACGGGAACCAGTCCGCGGCACCGGGGCTTCTGCCCGGATCGTCCCCTGCCCTGCGGTAATCGTGTCCGACAGACCTCGTCAGAACTGGTCAGAACTCGTTCATGGCGCCCGCGCCGCTGACCGGGCCGGTCACTACCGGGCCACCGCTCGGCCGGCGAACGGAGTGTCCCGGGGCGACAGGGCGGTGCCCCCGGCGCGGCCCTCGCCCCCGCCGGGGTGCGACGGCGGGCGAGGGCTCCTCGGCGTGTGCCGGTGATCGGTCCACCTGTGGCGATGTCCTCCAACACCCGGGCGCGGTAAGGCTGTTGCCTACACGGGCGTGACGTACGCCCCCGCGATGCCGCCGTCGACCAGGAAGTCGGTGGCGTTGACGAACGAGGAGTCGTCGCTGGCCAGGAAGGCGACGGCGGCGGCGATCTCGTCGGCCTCGGCGAACCGTCCGACCGGGATGTGGACGAGCCGACGGGCGGCGCGCTCAGGGTCCTTCGCGAACAGTTCCTGGAGGAGCGGGGTGTTGACCGGCCCCGGGCAGAGCGCGTTGACGCGGATGCCCTCACGGGCGAACTGCACGCCCAGTTCACGGGTCATGGCGAGGACACCGCCCTTGGACGCGGTGTACGAGATCTGGGAGGTGGCCGCGCCCATCCTCGCCACGAACGAGGCCGTGTTGATGATCGAGCCCTTGCCCTGGCGCCGCATGTAGGGGATCGCGGCCTTGCAGCACAGGAAGACAGACGTCAGGTTGACCTCCTGGACGCGCTTCCAGGCCTCCAGGCCGGTGTCCAGGATGGAGTCGTCGTCGGGCGGCGAGATACCGGCGTTGTTGAACGCGATGTCGACGCTGCCGTAGGTGTCGTACGCCGTCCTGAAAAGCGCCTCGACCTGCTCGGGGTCGGTGACGTCGACCTTGACGAAGATCCCGCCCACCTCGTCGGCGGCGGCCTTGCCGCTCGGCTCGTCGATGTCGCCGCAGACGACGTGGGCGCCCTCGGAGGCGAACCTGCGCGCGGTGGCGAGGCCGATGCCGCTGCCGGCACCGGTGATGACGGCGGTACGGCCGACGAGGCGTCGGCAGATGGGGGCTTCGGTCGATTCGGTCACTGTGCGGGGCCTTCCGTGCTGATGAAGACGTTCTTCGTCTCGGTGAATGCGGCGAGGGCGTCCGGGCCGAGCTCGCGGCCGATCCCGGACTGCTTGAAGCCGCCGAAGGGGGTCGAGTAGCGCACGCTGGAGTGCGAGTTGACGGACAGGTTGCCTGCCCGGACGGCCTGCGACACACGCAGGGCGCGGCCGACGTCCCGGGTCCAGATGGAGCCGGAGAGGCCGTAGTCGGTGCCGTTGGCGAGCGCCACGGCGTCCGCCTCGTCGTCGAAGGGGAGGACGACGGCGACCGGGCCGAAGACCTCCTCGACTGCCACGCGCGCGTGCGGGTCGACGTCGGTGAGGACGGTCGGCGGGAACCAGAAGCCGGGGCCCGCGGGTGCCTCGCCCCGGATGCCGGCCAGGTCGTCGGTGACGTACGCGCGTACGCGGTCCAGCTGGGCCCTGGAGATCAGCGGGCCCATCTGGGTCTTCTCGTCCGCCGGGTCGCCGACGAGGACGGATTCGACAGCGGGGGCGAGCAGGCCGAGGAAGCGGTCGTACACGGAGCGTTGGACGAGGATGCGGGTGCGGGCGCAGCAGTCCTGGCCGGAGTTGTCGAGGAACGACATGGGGGCGGCGGCCGCGGCGGCCTCGATGTCCGCGTCGGCGAAGACGATGTTGGGGCTCTTGCCGCCGAGTTCGAGGGTGACGCGCTTGAGGAGCGCCGACCCCTTCGCCAGGACCTGCTTGCCCACGCCCGTCGACCCGGTGAAGACGATCTTCGCGACGCCCGAGTGCTCGACGAGCGCGTTGCCCGCGACGGGACCGTGGCCCGGCAGCACCTGGAAGAGACCCTCCGGCAGGCCTGCTTCCAGGGCGAGTTCGGCCAGGCGCAGCGCGGTCAGGGGGGTCGTCTCGGCGGGCTTGAGGATCACCGCGTTGCCGGCGGCGAGCGCGGGAGCCGTACCCCATGCGGCGATCGGCATGGGGAAGTTCCAGGGCGCGATGACGCCGACGACGCCGAGCGGTTCGAGGAGGGTGATGTCGAGGCCGCCGGCGACCGGGATCTGCCGTCCGGTCAGCCGTTCGACACCGCCCGCCGCGTAGTCGAGCAGGTCTCGGACGTTGCCCGCCTCCCAGCGCGCGTTGCCGATGACGTGCCCGGCCTCCCGCACCTCCAACTGGGCCAGTTCTTCGAGGTGTTCGTCGACGGTGGCCGCGAAGCGGCGCAGCAGACGGGCCCGGTCGGCGGGCGCGAGGGCAGCCCAGCGCGTCTGCGCCCGCGTGGCCCGTGCGACGGCCGCGTCGATGTCCTCCCGGGTGGCGGCGGGGACGGTGGCGACGACGTCCTCGGTGGCGGGGTTGAGGACGCGAAGCTCACGCTCGTACGTAAGTTCGCGCTCATGCTCGTACGACAAGAAAGGACCTCTCACAAGCGTTCGAAGGAGCGGCGAAGCTCCCAGTCGGTCACCGCGGCGTCGAAGGCGTCGAGTTCGACGCGGGCCATGTTGCGGTAGTGGGCGACCACCTCGTCGCCGAAGGCGGCCTGGGCGATGGGACTGTTCTCCCACAGCTCGGCGGCCTCGCGCAGGGTCGTCGGGACGTGCGCGTAGTCGCCGGCGTACGCGTTGCCCGCGCATGCCTCGGGCAACTCCAGCTTCTGCTCGATGCCGTACAGCCCGGCGGCGACCAGCCCGGCGACGGCGAGGTACGGGTTGACGTCACCGCCGGGCAGCCGGTTCTCGAACCGCATGGACCTGCCGTGGCCGACGATCCGCAGCGCGCAGGTGCGGTTGTCGTAGCCCCAGGCGACGGCGGTCGGCGCGAACGAGCCCGGCTGGAACCTCTTGTACGAGTTGATGTTGGGCGCGTACAGGAGCGAGAAGTCCCGGAGGGCGGCGAGCTGCCCGGCGAGGAAGTACCGCATCACCTCGGACATGCCGCCGGGGTCGGCCGCCGTACCGGCCATGACGTTCGTGCCGTCGGCGTCGGCGAGCGAGAGGTGGATGTGACAGGAGTTGCCCTCGCGCTCGTTGTACTTGGCCATGAAGGTGAGCGAGACGCCCTCCTGGCTGGCGATCTCCTTGGCGCCGGTCTTGTAGACGGCGTGCTGGTCGCAGGTGACGACCGCGTCGTCGTACTTGAAGGCGATCTCGTGCTGGCCCGGGTTGCACTCGCCCTTGGCGGACTCGACGATCAGTCCGGCGGCCGTCATCTCGTTCCGGATACGGCGCAGCAGGGGCTCGATGCGGCCGGTGCCGAGTACCGAGTAGTCGATGTTGTACTGGTTGGCCGGGGTCAGCCCGCGGTAGTTGGCGTCCCAGGCCTGCTCGTAAGTGTCCTTGAACACGATGAACTCGAGCTCGGTGCCGACCTTCGCGGTGAACCCGTGCTCGGCGAGCCGGTCCAGCTGGCGGCGGAGGACCTGGCGGGGCGCGGCCACGACCGGGGAGCCGTCGTTCCAGGCGAGGTCGGCGACGAGGAACGCCGTACCGGCGTTCCAGGGCAGGCGGCGGAGCGTGGACAGGTCGGGATGCATGGCGAAGTCGCCGTACCCCCGCTCCCAGCTGGACATCTCATAGCCGTCGACCGTGTTCATCTCGGTGTCGACGGCCAGGAGGTAGTTGCAGCCTTCGGTGCCGTGCTCCAGGACGTCGTCGAGGAAGAAGCGGGCGGCGAACCGCTTGCCCTGGAGCCGCCCTTGCATGTCGGGGAAGGCCAGGACAACAGTGTCGATCTCTCCGCTCGCGACGAGGGCGTGCAGCTCCTCGACGCTCAGCGGGGGTGTGCGGTCTGCCACGGGAAAGCTCCTTCGGCTTCTGCGCGTTTTTTCCGGCCGGGCCGGAAGCCATAAGGTATTGCGGAGAACCATTGCTTGGGAAGGGGGCACGACGAGATGTCGCTGGACGCGGAGGGCGGCTTGGAGGACCGGTTTGCGCCGGTGCTGCGGCCCGTGCGGGCGGGCAACGGTTTCGAGGAGGCGCTGGAACAGATCCTGCAGGTCGTGCGGCTGGGCCTGGTACCGGGCGGCGAGCGGCTGCCGGCCGAGCGCGAACTCGCGGAGCGGCTCGGGATCAGCCGGGTGACGCTGCGCGAGGTGCTGAAGGTGCTCCAGGACCAGGGGCTCGTGGAGTCGCGGCGCGGCCGGTACGGCGGCACGTTCGTACTGCCCCGGGACGGCGCGGGCGGTGAGGTGGAGCTGCGGCGGCGGATCAGCGCGGTCGACATCGAGGACGTCCTGCGCTTCCGGGAGGTGCTGGAGGTGGGCGCGGCGGGCCTGTGCGCGCAGCACGGACTGTCGCCCGAGCAGGCGGACCGGCTGAAGGATGCCTTGTCCCGCACGCAGGACGCGCCGCTCCCGGACTATCGCCGACTGGACACGCTGCTCCACCTCACCCTGTCCGAGCTGTGCGGCTCCCCGACGCTGACCTCGCAGTACGCGGCGGTACGGGCGACGGTGAACGACCTGCTGGACTGCATCCCGCTGCTGGTACGCAACCTGGAGCACTCGCAGCGGCAGCACGCGGCGCTGGTCGACGCGGTGCTCGACGGGGACGCGGACGGGGCGCGGGAGATGATGCGGGAGCACTGTTCGGGGACGGCGGCGCTGTTGCGGGGGTTCCTGGCGTGACGCGGGTGGGACATGGGTTGCCAGCCGGGACGAGGGTCGGCAAAGGTATGGCCGTACGCCATTGAAAGCCGCACCGATTGCCCGCTGGATGCCAGGGAGACCCTCGTGACGACGACCGGACGACGACCGCTCATCGGCGTCAGCACCTACCTGGAGTCCAGGACGCGCTGGGGTGCGTGGGAGCTGCCCGCGGCCCTCCTGCCGGCCGGGTATCCGCGGCTCGTGCAGCGGGCCGGGGGCATCGCCGCGATGCTCCCGCCGGACGACCCGGCACACGCCGCAGCGACGGTCGCCCGGCTCGACGGTGTCGTGATCGCGGGCGGCCCCGATGTCGATCCCGCCCGGTACGGCGAGGAGCGCGACCCACGTACGGGCCCGCCCGCCGAGGCACGGGACGCCTGGGAACTGGCCCTGATCCAGGCGGCGTTGGCGACCGGCACTCCGTTGCTGGGCATCTGCCGGGGCATGCAGCTGCTGAACGTCGCCCTGGGCGGCACCCTGGTCCAGCACATCGACGGCCACGCCGAGACACCGGGCGTCTTCGGCCACCACACCGTGAAGCCGGTACCGGGCACGCGATACGCGGAGGCGGTACCGGAGGAGACATCGGTACCGACGTTCCACCACCAGTCGGTGGACCGCCTGGGGAGGGGTCTGGTCCCCTCGGCGTACGCGGCCGACGGAACGGTGGAGGCGGTGGAGGCGGAGGGTTCCGAGTGGGTCCTGGGGGTGCAGTGGCACCCGGAGATGGGGGAGGACCTGAGGGTGATGGAGGCGCTGGTGGCTTTCAGCCTGTCCGGCGTTTGAGGACGAGCGCGTTCAGCGCGACAGGGGGGTCTGGGGGCACAGCCCCCAGGGATGGGACGGGTAAGGGCGGCGGGGGCGAAAAACTCGCCGCCCGCCCAGCGCTCACCCCCGCGTCAGGCCCAACAACTCCCGCGCCGGCCCCACCGGCCGATGCCCCGTGGGCCACACCGCCCGCAGCTCACGATCCAACCGCACTCCCGCCAACGGCACGCACACCAACCGCCGCGTCGCCAGCTCCTCCCCCACCGCCAGTTCACTCAGCACAGCGGGCCCCGCCCCACCCACCGCCGACGCCTTCACCGCGGTCGTCGACGACAGCTCGATCAGCGGACGCGCCAACCCGCCCAACGCCGTGTTCAGCACCTGCCGCGTCCCCGACCCCTCCTCCCGGAGGATCAGCGGCGTCACCGCCAGCTCCTCCGCCCCCACCGGCTTCCTCCGCCGCGCCCATGGGTGCCCCGGCGCCGTCACCACGATCAGCCGGTCCTTCGCGACGACCACCGAGTCCAGCCCGCTCGGTACGCCCGTCCCCTCCACGAAACCGATGTCGGCCTCGTCCGACAGAACCCGTTCGGCGACCGCCGCCGAGTTCCCCGCGAGCAGCGACACCGCCGTCTCGGGCCGCAGCACACGCAGCGCCAGCAGCCAGCCCGGCAGCAGGTACTCGGCGATCGTCATACTGGCCGCCACCCGCAGCCGGGAGTCGCGTCGCGTGCGCAGGGCCTGTGCCCCGGCGTCGAACGCCTCCGCCGCCTCGACGACCCGCCGGGCCCAGTCGGTGACGAGCACACCGGCGTCCGTGAGCCGGGATCCGCGCGGCGAGCGGTCCACGAGCGCCACGCCCAGCTGGCGTTCCATCGACCGGATGCGGCTGCTGGCGGCCGGCTGGGTGATGCCCAGTTCCTGCGCCGCCCGCCCGAGACTCCCCAGCCGCGCCACGGCAAGCAGCAGTTCCATCGCCCCGAGGTCCGGGACCCGCCGCGCGACCCCCGACGCCTGTACGGCCCTGCCCTCCACATCACCCATAGATCCAGCTTATGCCCTCATTCACCGAAACCCCCTGGTGACCGCACGTACCCCCGCGCGACCGTAAGGACATGGCCACCGCAGCCCCCGCCCCCACCCGCCCGCTCCCCCAGCACCAGGCCCAGCCCAAGCACCCCCTCTTCCCCGGCGGCAGCCTCCGCCATCTCGGCCCCAACTGGTACGCCCCCGTCATGGGCACCGCCATCGTGGGCACCGCGGGCGCCGGTCTCCCCGGCGCGGACGGCATCCCCGGGCTGCGTACCGTCTGCACGGCCGTGTGGGCCCTCTCCCTCGCCCTCCTCCTCGCGCTTCTCTGCGCCCGCGCGCTGCACTGGGCCCACCACCGCGACCAGGCCCGCGCCCACCTCCGCGACCCGGCGACGGCACCCTTCTACGGCTGCCTCTCCATGGCCCTGACGGCCGTCGGCGGCGGCGCCCTCGTCGTCGGCCGGGACTGGATCGGCCTCCCGGCCGCCCTGGCCCTGGACGCGGTCCTGTTCACCGTAGGGACGGTCGTCGGACTCGTCGCCGCCGTCGCCGTCCCGTACCTCCTGGTCGTACGCCGCGGGACACCCAGCCCCGTATGGCTGCTCCCCGTCGTCGCGCCCATGGTGTCCGCGGCACTCGGTCCGCTTCTCGTCCCCCGTCTCCCGCCCGGGCAGGGGCAGCAGACGCTCCTGTTCGCCTGCCTGGCCATGTTCGGGCTGAGCCTGCTCGGGACCCTCGTGATGCTGCCGCTCGTCTTCGCGCGCCTCGTCACGACCGGCCCGCTCCCGCTCGCCCTCACCCCGACCCTGTTCCTGGCCCTGGGTCCGCTCGGCCAGTCCACCACCGCCGCCGGTCACTTCGCCGACCTCGCCCCTGGCGTCGTACCCGTCCCGCATGCGGTCGCCGCTGCCGCCGCCGTCCTCTACGGCGTTCCCGTCATGGGCTTCGCCCTGCTGTGGCTCGCGCTCGCAGGTGCGCTGGTGCTGCGCGCCCGGCGCCGGGGCATGGGCTTCACGATGACGTGGTGGGCCTTCACCTTCCCGGTGGGCACCTGTGTCACCGGCGCGGCGAGTCTCGGCCGGCACACCGGGCTCGCCGCCTTCGCCGTCCTCGCCGCCGTCCTGTACGCGCTGCTCGTCGCGGCCTGGGCCGGCGCCGCCGCCCGTACCGTGCGGGGCCTGGTCAGCGGTGAGCTGCTCGCAGGGCCGCGCCCAGCACCCGTGGCGCCGCTGCCAGTGACGGCCCGTACCAGGTGAGGTGGCGCCCGCTGACGAGCGCGCAGGGCAGCCCCTCGAACGCCTCGGGACCGTCCTCGGCCGTGAATCGGTACGGCTCGTCCGGCAGCACGACCATCCCGGTCCGCGCTGCGGCCCGCAGTTCCTCGACCGGTACGCGCGGATAGCGCTCGGCGTGGCCCGCGTACGCGTTGTCGACGCCCAGTCGCGCCAGCACGTCACCCGCGAAGGTGTCCCGCCCGAGCACCATCCAGGGGCGTCGCCAGATCGGCACGACAGCGGTCGTACGACCGCTGTCTGCCGCCCTCCAGCGCTCCGGCGCCGACCACGCCGTCTCCGCCTCGTCGAGCCACCGGGGTCGGGATCCCGCGCCGCACGCCGTCACCACCCGCGCCAGTTCCCGGAACGCCTGCGGCACGTCCCGCACTTCGGTGAGCAGCACCTCGATGCCGGCAGCGCGCAGGGCGGCGAGGTCCGGTTCGCGGTTCTCCTCCTCGTTGGCGACGACCAGGTCCGGCGCGAGTTCGACGATCCGCCCGACCTCGGGGTTCTTGGTGCCGCCGACGCGTACGACGTCGGCACCAAGGTCCGCCGGGTGGCTGCACCAGTCCGTGGCCCCGACCAGAACGCCGGGCACCGTGACCGCCACCGCCTCCGTCAGGGACGGCACCAGCGAGATCACCCTCATGGCCGACCGGGCATCTCAGCGCCGCCCGTCCTGCACCGCCTCGATGTGTTCGGCCACCGCCACCACGATCACCCGGGTGTCCGGCACGGTCGCCCGCCAGCGGTGCCGCACCCCGCCCGTCAGGTACAGCGTGTCGCCGCGGCCGAGCCGGTGTGCGCGGCCCTCCGCCTCGATCTCGACGGCGCCGTCGGCGACGTACATCAACTCGTCGTTGCGGTGCTGGAACTCGCGGCCGGCGTCGTGGTCGCCGATGAACTCCATGGCGTGCAGCTGCTGGTGGCCGCGGACGAGGGAGCGCACCCGGGGCTCGTCGGGGGCGGGTTCGAGGGTGTCCGCGCGGACGACGTCGACGCTGCACGCCGGGTCGGCTTCCGCGAGGAGTTCGACCGCGGTGGTGCGCAGAGCGTCGGCGACCTTCTCCAGGGACCTGCGGCTGGGCCGCGCCCGCTCGTTCTCGACCTGGCTCAGGAAGGGCACCGACAGGCCACTGCGTTCGGCCACTACGGCGAGGGTGAGCTCCAGTGCCCGGCGCCGCCGCCTGACGGCCGCGCCCACCCGCAGGGGCTGTTCTTTGTGGTCGCCCATGGGTCCGGCTCCCTCCTCGGCTCGTCGTCGCGTCCCGGTGGCGTACGTCCCATCACAGCGCATCGCGCCGCGTGTTCGGTGGCTGTTCGCCAGATCGTCCCCGAACCATGCACGACGCGTTCTCTGATGACGTTCCCTGATGGGTTCCTTGCACCCTACGCATGTTCGTCAAACCGTTTCACGCGCCCGTCACATCGGTGTCACCCCCCGTCGGGTACGACCTCATGGTTCGCGCCAGCGGATGAGCCGCCCGGCCCCTCCCGGCGTCGGTCCACGCGCGCGTGCGGCGGACCTGACCAGCGGGACCCGTCGACGGGGCGGCCGAGCCAAGGGGATGGCCTGGCGCTCCGTGGTTGGCCGGATCCCTCTCGTACGCGGAACGTGTCCGTCCGGGAAAGCCGCAAGGGGTGGGCCGCACCGTGGACACTCGCACGCGCGCGTGTCTCCCGGCTCGACCCACCCCTCCTGAGCGGCTCCCTCAGTTGTTCATTACCCCTTTCGCACCGCTCTTGCCCTTGGAATCGCCGACCGGTGCCCATTTCTCGGCGAGCCCGGGGTTCGCCTTCAGCCAACTACGGGCGGCGTCCTGCTCCCCGCCCTTGCCCGCCTGCTGGATGCGCGCCTCCAGACCGGTGAGCTGTTTCTCCGTCATGGAGAATTTCATCAGCCAGGTCCCTGGGGACGCCGGAAAGTGACGCGCGGGGTTTGGAGCTGCTCACACTGGAGTGTGTTCAAGGGTGTTCTGGTGAGCGTGAGTGAGTGTGGGTGGTCTGTGTTCGGGTCGCGCACCTCGGCCGTGGGGCTGGTTCTCGGTGGGGAACTGACGTTCTTGCATCGAATGCGTGACCTTCCCGGGTGGTGCTCGTTTCTCATGACGACGGATCTTCGGATGGGGCCGGGCGGGGGTGACAGGGTGGGTGAGTTGAGGAGCATTGCGCCGACGTTCGTCGCGTCCGGTCCGAGTGGTGTGACAGTCCGGACCCGCCTCAAGCACCTGACGCCGGGCGATGAGAAGGTGCTACGTCTGGTGGGCGCGCATCTGGGGTCGCTGGCCTCGAAGGATCTCAAGACCCGCTGCCGGGACGGCTTGTCGCATTCCGGTGGGGCGTGGGCGGTGCGTAAGCGGGAGCTGACGCCGGTCTCCTCGTCGCGGTGGGCAGGCAGTATCACCAAGGCCACGCAGGACCAGTGGGCGCTGGCCCGCCGCTGCCAGTCGGCGCACATCCACAATCTGGAAGCGGGCGTCCGCACCATTGAGCACCGCCTGGCGCTGCCGGTCGGGCAGAAGGGGAGCAAGAAGGCACCCGGGGGTTACCGGTCCCAGCGGGAATGGCACGCGAAGTCGAGGCGGCTGCGGGTGCTTCAGGACCGGCTCACCGCCGCGAGGGCCGACCGCGAGGCCGGACTCGTCCACGTCGTACGGGGCGGCAAACGGCTGGCCCGCACCCGGCACCACCTGGACGCCGCCCAGCTCACGGAGTCGGCGTGGCGCCGCGGTTGGGAGGCGGAGCGCTGGTTCTGCCAGGCCGACGGAGAGTCCGGCAAGCGCTACGGCAACGAGACGATCCGAGTCAGCCCAGACGGTGAGGTGAGCATCAAGCTCCCCGCGCCGCTCGTGCATCTGTCGAACGCCCCGCGTGGGCGGTACGTCCTGGCCTGCCGGGTCACGTTCGCGCACCGGGGTGGCGAGTGGACAGACCGTGTCGCGGTCAACCGGGCGATCGCCTACCGCATCCACCTCGATACTGGCCGGGACCGCTGGTACTTGACCGCGTCCTGGCAGATCCCACCCACGCCAGCCATCCCGATCGAGGCGGCGCTCGCCCACGGCGTGATCGGCGTCGACATGAACGCCGACCACCTCGCCGCCTGGCGCCTTGACATCCACGGCAACCCCACCGGCAGCCCGCGCCGCTTCTTCTACGACCTCACCGGCACCGCCGAACACCGTGACGCCCAGGTCCGCCACGCCCTCACCCGCCTCCTGCACTGGGCCCGAACGTGCGGTGTCAAGGCGATCGCGGTGGAGGACCTGGACTTCGCCGCCGAGAAGACCCGGGAGAAACACGGCCGCAGGAAGCACTTCCGGCAGCTGATCTCCGGCATGCCCACCGCCAAGCTCCGCGCCCGACTGGCCTCGATGGCCGACCAGACAGGCATCGCGGTCATCGCCGTGGACCCGGCCTACACCAGCCGGTGGGGTGCTCAGCACTGGCAGAAACCCCTCACCACCACAATCCGCAAAACCACTCGCCACGATGCTGCTGCCGTGGCGATCGGAAGGCGCGCCCAGGGACACCCGATCCGGCGACGGACGACACCGCCCCCACAGCACCGGAGTGATGCTGTGGGGCATCGGACCGTCCAGGCCAGATCGGGTGTCCCAGGGCGTGAGGGAACCCGCCCCCGCATCCCCGGACCACGGACACGATCCGTGCCGCCCGGACGCGGAGCGAACGCGGGCCACCAGAACGCCCAACACCGTCCGGGGCGTTCGGCCGAGCATGAGACCTGGCAACAGGCCCCACTCCCGCTCAGTCTTTAGGAACGGTGACTGTCAGTGGCGTACGGCATGATGCGAGGCGTGACCGGACGACTGATGCTTCTCGACACCGCCTCGCTCTATTTCCGCGCCTATTTCGGCGTCCCGGAGTCCGTGAAGGCTCCGGACGGCACGCCGGTGAACGCCGTGCGCGGGCTGCTCGAATTCATCGACCGGCTGGTCAAGGACCACCGGCCGGACCTCCTGGTCGCGTGCATGGACGCGGACTGGCGTCCGCAGTGGCGGGTCGACCTGATCCCCTCGTACAAGGCCCACCGCGTCGCCGAGGAGCGCGAGACGGGGCCTGACGCGGAGGAGGTGCCGGACACCCTGTCGCCGCAGGTGCCGATCATCGAAGCGGTGCTGGACGCGGTCGGCATCGCGCGCGTGGGCGTCGCGGGGTACGAGGCGGACGACGTGATCGGCACCTTCACAGGCCGCGCCGAGGGCCCCGTCGACATCGTCACCGGCGACCGGGACCTGTACCAGTTGGTCGACGACGCGCGCGGGGTGCGTGTCCTGTACCCGCTCAAGGGCGTGGGCTCTCTGCAGCTGACCGACGAGGCCTGGCTGCGCGAGAGGTATGGGGTGACCGGAAGGGGGTACGCGGATCTCGCGCTGTTGCGCGGCGACCCGAGCGACGGGTTGCCGGGCGTGCCCGGTATCGGCGAGAAGACGGCCACGAAGCTGCTGGCCGAGTTCGGCGACCTGGCCGGGATCATGGCCGCGGTCGACGACCCGAAGGCGAAGCTGACGCCGTCGCAGCGCAAGCGGCTCGACGAGTCACGGCCGTACGTCGAGGTCGCGCCCAAGGTCGTCCTGGTGGCCGGCGATGTGCCACTGCCGGACGTCAACACAGCGGTGCCGCGTACCCCTCGCGACCCCGCGGCGCTCGAAGCGCTCGCCGCCCGCTGGGGACTTGGGGGATCGCTGGAGAGATTGCTCACGACACTCGGACACTGAGGCGCTCGCCATCCGCTCCTGAGGCACGATGCACTCGTGCCTCACCACCAGGCACGAGGCTCTGCCCGGAGAGAACGACATCGCCGCTTCAAAGAACGCCGCTCTCACTTTGAGGCATCTTTGCGAAACCGGTCGCCTCGGGTAACAGGGTTTCACCGGGGGGAGATGCTAACTTAGGTAAGCCTAAGCAGAGAACAGGGAGGCCGTCATGGCAGAGCGCCCGGAACGCAGGGCTCCGAAGCTCCACTCCGCGCAGGTCGTCCGCACCGAGCGACTGACCCCGCACATGCAGCGCGTGGTCCTGGGCGGCGACGGCCTCGCCGAGTTCTCGGCCGGCACCCGCACCGACCACTACGTGAAACTGCAGTTCCCGGCCGAGGGCGTCACCTATCCACAGCCTTTCGACATGCAGCGCGTCCGCGAGGAGTTCCCGCGCGAACAGTGGCCCGTCTCCCGCACCTACACGGTGCGCGCCTGGGATCCCGAACTGCGCGAGCTGACCCTCGACTTCGTCCTGCACGGCGACGAGGGCCTGGCCGGCCCCTGGGCGATGCGCGTCCAGCCGGGCGAGACGGTCGTCTTCGGCGGCCCCGGCGGCGCGTACGCCCCGGACCCCGACGCCGACTGGCATCTGCTCGCCGGTGACGAGAGCGCGCTGCCCGCGATCGCCTGCGCCCTGGAGGCGCTGCCCGACGGCTCCAGGGCGTACGCCTTCGTGGAGATCGCCGGACCCGAGGAGGAGCAGAAGATCGACTCCGACGTGGAGGTCCGCTGGCTGCACCGCGGTGAGCGGACCCCCGGCGAGGCCCTCGTCGAGGCCGTACGCGCCATGGAGTTCCCCGCGGGCCGGGTGCACGCGTTCGTGCACGGCGAGGCGGCCTTCGTGAAGGAGCTGCGCCGGCTGCTGCGGGTGGAGCGCGAGATCCCGCGCGAGGATCTCTCGATCTCCGGCTACTGGCGCCTCGGCCACAACGAGGACGGCTGGCAGGCGTCCAAGCGGGACTGGAACGCGCAGGTGGAGGCGGAGCAGGAGCCCGCCGAACCGGCGACCTCCTGACCCTCCGCGAGTATCCGGGGCCCGTGACCACCCCGGCCCCATCGGCCCGGCCCCTCGTCTCGTGGAGCCGGGCCGATGCCGTACCGCCCCGACCGAGCGGGTCCACTCCGGTCGGGGCGACGAGGCGGCCTTCGACTCCCCTCCCCCGGCGCCAGGTCGACGTTCCCGCTGGAGCAGTTGGCCACCGACGCCAGATCGACTGCAGATCCCGCATGCACCCCCGCACCAGCCCTTCACCACGCCCTGAAGACACCGCGCGAGAGCGTCGCCCGAGCCGGCAACACGCCACCGAGCCTCGTCGAATGCCCCGGTTGCCGAGCCTCAGTCGGCACGTGAGGACTTGGGTCCCGCCTCGTCACGGCCACGACATCCCTGCGAAACAGCGCCTCCCTAATTTCTGTCACCCGACAGGAATACGCGCCGAAGGCAGGTCCCGCCGTGACCACGACCGCTCCCACCGACGTACGCCCCGATCCGCCGGACCCGTCCGTCGACCGCTCCCTGACCGAGTTCGGCTACCGCCAGGAACTGCACCGGAGCCTCGGCCGGTACGCCTCGTTCGCCGCCGGGTTCTCCTTCATCTCGGTGCTGACGACCGTCTTCCAGTTCTTCGCCTTCGGGTACGCGTTCGGCGGCCCCGTCTTCTTCTGGGCCTGGCCGGCCGTGCTGATCGGCCAGTTGCTGGTCGCCGCGTGCTTCGCGGAACTGGCCGCGCGCTATCCGATCTCCGGCGCGATCTACCAGTGGTCGTCCCGGCTCTCCAACCTCACCTTCGGCTGGTTCGCCGGCTGGATCATGGTGATCGGGCAGATCGTGGTGGTCGGGGCGGCGGCGCTCGCCCTCCAGGTCGTCATGCCGGCCATCTGGTCCGGCTTCCAGCTGGTCGGCGACGACCCGTCCCCCGTCTCGGCGAGCGGCGCGGCCAACGCGGCGGTTCTCGGCGTGCTCCTGCTGGCCCTGACGACCCTGGTGAACGTCCTGGACAACCGCGTGATGTCCCTGATCAACCGGGTCGGCGTGACCGCCGAGATCATCGGCGCCGTCCTGATCGTCGTCCTCCTGTTCACCCACTCCGAGCGCACACCCGGCATCACCTTCCACACGGGTACGGCACTGGAGTCCGGCCTGACCGGTGCGCTGCTGGTCGGCTCGTTCACGGCGGCGTACGTGATGATCGGGTTCGACAGCGCCGGCGAGATGAGCGAGGAGACACACAATCCCCGGCGCACCGCGCCCCGCACGATCCTCACAGCGCTCGCCTCGGCGGGCCTGCTGGGCGGCCTGATCATCCTCGCCGGCCTGCTCGCCGCGCCGAGCCTCACCGACGGCCGACTCGGCGTCGAGGGCCTGAGCTACGTCCTGACGAGCAGCCTCGGCGACGGGGTGGGCCGCGCCCTGCTGGTCGACGTGGTGGTGGCCATCGCGGTGGCGACCCTCGCGATCCAGACGGCGGCTTCCCGGATGCTGTTCTCGATGGCCCGCGACGGCCAACTTCCGTACTCCGCCCGCCTCGCCAAGGTCAACCCGCGCACGGGCATGCCGAGCGCCCCGGCCCTGGTCGTCGGCGTCCTGGCGGCGGCCCTGCTCCTGCTCAACTTCGCCTCCCCTGAAGCCTTCCTGGCCATCGGCACCACCTGCATCGTGATGCTGTACCTGGCGTACGCGATGGTGACCGGCCCGCTCCTGATCCGGCGCCTCAAGGGCACCTTCACCGCCGACGGCACCGACGAGACCGGCAAACCCCTCTTCTCCCTCGGCCGCTGGGGCATCCCCGTCAACGCCCTCGCCCTCCTCTACGGCCTCTTCATGACCGTCAACCTGGCCTGGCCACGAGCAGCGGTGTACGACCCGGCGGGCGGGCACTGGTACTTCCAGTGGTTCACCGTGCTGTTCCTGGCGGTCACGGTGGGGGGTGGGGTCCTGTACCGGGCGGTGAGGGCGCGACGAGATGCGCTCGGTTCACTTGTCGAGCGTGATGAGTGAAGACACCGAACGGGATTTTGAACCCATGGCTGAGGCTTGAGGGATTGGATCAGTCCAGCCCCTCAACTCCGTGGACCCAGTTGTGGTCATCGGTGCACGTTCAAACACCATGGCGCACAGCTCCGGGGCCCCGTCCTGCTTCTGTCCTGATGCTCAACAGGCCGCTTCGGCGCGCCACCATGTTCGAGGTGAAGATGCGCCGGCATCCCAACCAGCGTGATCGCACGCCATGACGAACACCGAGCGGGGGAAACAGGGCGCGCCTGGCAGTGCCGGTCGTCCGCGGCGGCTCGTGGTCCCGGAACATTTTCCTGGCCAGGAGAAGTACGGGACCTTCATGCACCGCATGACGGGATGCGCGGACTGCGGATACGGAAAAGTCCAGAGCGAGGAGGCGACCGAACTCCGGTAGGCGTACAAGAGACCTCGGCGTAAACACACATGAGCCTCGGGGCAAGCGCTCACGTCCGCGTCGGCTTCGGAAGGGGGTGCGCTCGGAGTACTCGATAGCCGCCGTGGGCGTTCACCGCCTTGATGACCCGCCGCACCGAAGCGACCCCGCCCGCTCTCGTGGCAGCCGAGGGCGAGAAACCGACGCGACGAAGGCCGGCGTGACGTCCAGTTACCGGAGTGCAGCACGTCAGGGACCGTCGAGATCGAACGTCCCGCCTCAGCAACGTTCCGCTGTCCCGACTGCCGCCGAACAAGCCTGACACAGGCGGCGCAAGGGGCGGAGTGGGATGTAGGGCCGCGCATGCGCCCGCTTCATGCGCCCGCTTCATGCGCCGGGGCATACGCCCTTTCCGATGGCCGAAAGCCACTGCATCCTGCGAAGTAATGGGCTATCAGGGCGAGTTGGCGACATGCTCGGGTGTCGCACCTGGGCCCGTGGGGGTGATGTCCGGGTGCCCTCGACAGTCGGCAGTGCGACCCGGGTTCGGCGCAACAAGCTGATCAAGCCGGGCGGGACTGGGTGGCCCATATGAGCAGCGCAAAGTGGCGTGCCGGGGATACGACTCTGGAGATGGACCCGATGCGGTTGTATCGTATGGGGGTGCGAATCCGTCCGGAAGGACGATCTGCTCACCGTCAGCGAGGCCATCCGGATGTTCGCCAAGGATGCAGTACTTGCTCAAACGTTGGCATGCGGCGACCGGCGGGTGTCTTCGCACCGGTCGAATATGCGTCGCCGGGCGTACGTTTCGTACACCACTCGCAAGGTCCTGGCCAACATCTCCGCTGAGCGTGAGCGTTTCGAGGCCCCCCGGCCCAACCCCAGCGGAGGTCCTCCGAGGTGGACGCGGAACAGCGCGCAACAGCCGGCAGGCTGGAAGATCAATTCTCCGGAGAACGTCCAGGACACGACGGAAACGATCCACGGCCCGACCACCGACGACGCGGTCGCTGCGGCAGTGAGGCGCCTGTCCAGTTCCGGGCTTCTATGCACTGCATTCCAGGGGGATACCCACCTCAAGTTCGTCAGCTACTCGTCGTGAGGAGACATCGCTATGCCACCTCTTGAGCTCGACGTTCCATTCGCCCTACGAACAAATCCACGACTGGCACATGCTCTGCCAGAACATGTGCAGCGGCTGCGGAACTTCTGTCTGCCGGAGAAGGTCTACCTGGCCCAGCGGTGCCCCGACATCGTCGGAGGGTGGTGGCCTGAGGCAAACGGAGAAGAACTGGACCTAGGGCTGGACTTCTTCGCCTGGCTGTTCCTGGTCGACGACGCCTTCGACGGCCTCAATGCTCAGGACGCGGAGAAACTGATCAAGACGTTCACCGGCGTCGTAGAGGGTGCCGGCGGCAACGGCGATGGCCGGGTCGACTTCTTCGCCGATGTGTGGGACCGCCAGTGCAAGGGGATGTCAGCCCGATACCGCAGGCGCGCGGCAGACAACTGGACAAAGGTGTTCGACGCCCTCCTGACGGAGGTTGTCAACATCGCGGAGAATCATTTCCCCACGATCGAGGAGTACCGAGATATCCGGTACCGGTCCGGATACATGCCCCCCATACTCGACATGACTGAGCGCCTACGGGGTTTCGAGTTGACGCCCGAGGTCTACGCCGATCCAGTGTTCCGAACCCTCTACGACGCGAATGTGTGGTGTCTCAACCTGGTCGATGACCTGTTCTCGTTTGAGAAAGAGGCAGCTCAGGGCGAGCCTCACAACATGGTGCTCGTCATCGAGCGTGAGCGTGGCTGCCCACGGCCGGAGGCAGTCAATGCGGTGGTGTCCATGCTGGGTGGACACCTCACTGACTTCCTCACAGCGGAATCCCATCTGTCTGCCGCGCTGGAAACTCGTGGCGTTTCGCTGACGGACAGGGCGAATACCTACGCTTTCGTCGACGACCTGCGATCGAGCTGCGCATCCTCCTACTACTGGTGCCGGAGTTCCCCCCGCTACACCGGGGAGATGGAGTGGCTGAGCTTCCGCGACGAATGAGCCAACACTGTTGGTATCCGCTGCATCAGTGGTCGGCCGCCCCCAACCAGAAGCGGCCGACAACATTCGGGATCGCAACCAGCGACGTGCCGCCGTCGGTCACCACGGACGACCAGGCGTATCACTCATGTATCTTCGGCGACCTCCACGCTCCCGCGGAATCACCGAACCTATGCCTGACCACCGAAAACGCCCCCATCAGGTTCGGAGGACAACAGCCGCTCAGGAGAGTCCCGATCCTTTCAACTTCAGGTGCGTCATGCCGCGGTCGCGCCTCCGTCGGCTGCCAGAGCTTGCCCCGTGATGAAGGAGGCGTGATCCGAGCAGAGCCAGGCTGCGGCCTGCCCGATTTCATCGGGACGGCCAACCCGGTCCAACGGCTGCATGGCGCGGGCCTGTTCCTCGCTGAGAGCGCCCAGCCGAATGGCGTCGTCAAGCATCGGAGTGCGGACCACTCCGGGGCATATGGCATTCACCCGGATTTCCTGAGAAGCACACTCGAGCGCCGCGGCCCGAGTGAGCCCGACCACCCCGTGTTTGGCCGCAACGTACGCGGAAAGCCCCAAACCTAATCCGACCAGGCCGGCGAGGGAGGAAGTATTGACGATGGCGCCTCCCGTAGCGGACATCTGGCGGATCTCAGCCCGCATACACAGCCACACTCCAGTGAGGTTGACTCCGATGACCTCCTGCCAGTTTTCCATCGAGGAATCGGCCAGCGGCTTGATCTGGCCATCGATCCCGGCATTGTTGAACGCGCAGTCCAAGCGGCCGAAGTGTGTCACGGCGGCCTCTACCATGGCGGCGACCTCGTCGGGCTGCCGTACATCGGTAGTGATGAAGTGGGCCCTGCCGCCTGCTCGTTCCACGAGTTCGACGGTCTTCTTGCCGCCCGCGGGGTCGATGTCTGCCAGCAACACCTGAGCTCCATGGGCGGAGAAGACCTGTGCTGCCGCACGGCCAATGCCCGAGCTTGCTCCGGTGATGAGGGCTGTCTTGCCTTCCAACAACTGGCTCTTGTCCGAATCCATGGAATACCCCTTCGCCGCGGTGGAGGCTCAAGAGTTGCCCCATCGCTCTGGAGAGCTATTGGCAAGCACGTTTCCAGGGGATTGACAGATGTGGTCAGCGGTGGCCGCGGTCGCGCCGACACGGAGTGGCGTCTCTTGGAAGACCGTGGCGGACGCGGCACCAAGGGCATGCCCAACAGCGGATGGCCAAAACGGCTCAGCCCTCGCCTTCCATGGGCACTGGGCGTGTCCGGACGGCGTGCAAGATCGCCGAACGCCAGAGCACGCAGCGCATGAGCTCGTAACACAATCTTATCGAGGTGCCCTGGTCGGGCGGGGCCGATGTGACGATCCGGCATTCGTGAGGTGTTGGTACTCGGCCACTACCTCTGCCGACAGGGTGGCTGAGTAGACCCACACATCTCATGAGGATCGTCAGCTGGAGGCGTTGCGCAAGGGTGTCCGCGGGAGGGCGCGACGCTTTTCGACATCGCCTCGCTCCCTGTCAGTGCACCCTCGTACGCTTGATCGTGATGAGACGCAGAAGCCCAATCCCTCCGTCCCCCCTGCCGCAGCACGAGGGGGTGGATCCGGTGCGCGTGCGGTTGCCTGCCGAGGACGAGTGGGCGACCGTGCGAGATCATCTCGTGGCGCGGCTGGCGGCCGAGGCCGGGGTGATCGACGGAATGCTCGACGCGGGGCGGATCGTGGACGTCGCCGGTCGTCCGGTGCCGCGAGACATGGCGTACGTGCCGGGTATGTTCGTGTGGTTCCACCGGGACCTGCCCGACGAGGAGCGGGTACCGTTCGAGGTCGGCATCGTGTACCGGGACGAGCACGTGGTGGTGGCCGACAAGCCGCATTTCCTGGCCACAACCCCGCGTGGAAGCCACGTCGCCGAGACGGCCTTGGCGCGACTGCGGAAGCAACTGGGCGTCCCGACACTCGGCGCGGCACACCGGCTGGACCGGCTGACGGCCGGGCTGGTGCTGTTCATCGTCCGGCCCGAGGAGCGCGGCACGTACCAGTCGCTGTTCCGGGACAGGCGAGTGGCGAAGGAGTACGAGGCCGTGGCATCGTACGACCCCGAGCTGGCCCTTCCCCGTACCGTGCGCAGCCGGATCGTCAAGGAGCGTGGGGTCTTGGCTGCCCGCGAATTCGAGGGCGAGCCCAACGCCGTCAGCCGGATCGAAGTTCTGGAGCACCGGAACGGGCGTGCCCGGTACCGGCTGACACCGCGTACCGGGCAAACGCACCAGCTGAGGGTGCACATGAGCACGTTGGGGGTGCCGATTCTCGGCGATCCCCTTTACCCCGTGGTGACCGGCCCCGTGGCGGTCGGTGACTTCCGGCGCCCGCTCCAACTGCTCGCACGGGTGCTGGAGTTCACCGATCCGGTCACGAGGCGCGAGCACCGGTTCGTAAGCCCACGCGTGCTGCGGGCCTGGTCGTCGTACGACGAGTGGGCCGGGTAGCCCCGGTGCCCGGTCGGCTCAGTCGCCGCGCCACCAGCGAAGGAGGCGCCGGAACACCCCTGGCCGGCCGGCCGGTTCGGGCGTCGCCGCCGGCGTCGGAGCGGCGGACTCCGAAGTTGTGAGCCCTGAAGCGGCAGGCTGCGACTGCACCGTTCCGACCTGCATGTTCTTCGCATGCTGCGGCGCGGCAGGGTTGATGGAGGGCTTCTGCGTGACGTCCTGCTGGGGCTTCGGCGCGAACTTCACAGGCAGTTCCACCAGGTGCTGGTTCGAGATGGACGCTCGCCAGCGCAGCTCGTGCTCTTCACAGTCGAGTTGAATGTCTGGAAGGCGGGTCAGCAGCGCATCGACGCCTACGTCGGCGATGGCGCGGCCGATGTCCTGGCCCGGACATTCATGGGGACCCCCACTGAAGGCGAGATGGGAGCGGTTGCCCTGCATGTTCGCCTTGAGGTTGGGACGCACGCGTGGATCGACGTTGCCCGGCGCGATGCCCAGGAGGAGGCCGTCTCCCTTGCGGATTCGCTGTCCACCCAGCTCGGTCTCCTGCTTGGCGAAGTAGCCCAGGATGGAGCTGAACGGTGGCTCGTCCCACAGGGACTGCTCGACCGCCTGGGGCACCGTCATCTGGCCACCGTTGAGCTGGGCGCGGAACCCCGGGTCGGTGAGCACGACCCGCAGTACGTTGGCGAGCAGGTTGGCGGTGGTCTCGTACGCGACGATCAGGACGACGCGCAGGTGCTGACCGACCTCCTTGTCGTTGAGCTGCGCCGGGTGGTTGATCAGCTGGCTGGTGAAGTCCTCTCTGGCTTCGGCTCGGCGGCGGACCGTGAGTCGCGTCAGCACGTCCATGATGTACGCGTTACTGGCGATGGCGGTCTCAGTGCCCTTGAGCATGTCGCGAGCGGCATGCACGATCCGGTTGTTGTACTCGTCGGGCATGCCGAGGATCTCGCACATCACCGCCATCGACAGGTGCTCGCAGAACTGGCTGACCAGGTCGGCGCTGCCGTCCTCGCAGAATTTGTTGACGAGGAGCTGAGTCGCGCGGTTGATGTGGCGGCGGAGGCCCCGGTGGTCGATGGTCGACATGGCACCGGTGACCGCTCCGCGCAACCGCAGGTGCTCGTCGCCTTCGGCGTGGCAGCAGATGGGCTCCCAGGCGATGTGCGGCATGAGCGGGTGATCCGGCTTGACCGTGCCGTCCTGCAAGGCGGTCCACAACCGGGTGTCCCGGCTGTACTGCGAGGGGCTGCGCACCATGTGCATGTTCTCGCCATGCCCCAGCACCACCCAGACCGGCACATCGTCATGAAGCAGCGCAGGCGCCACCGCGCCGTGCTCGGCCCGCAGTTTTTCGTACACGGCTCCCAGGTCCTCGGCCTCGGGGCCGTACAGCCGACGCAGTCCGCCGGGACCGGTGCCGTGGGCGGGGCAGCCGGGGGGCGGGCTGAGGGCGGTGTCGTCCGTGTCGGTCAGGGAGTGGTGCTCAGGCGTCACAGTGATCGCTCCGAAACTGAGGTGGATCCGGTGTCAGAAGAGTTGGTGGTGTGCTGGGTGGTGAGGTGCCGTCCTCAGACAGGCGTCTTCGTCATCTCCAGCGAGTGCAGAAAACGCATGAGCGTCATGAGCGTGTCCCGGCTGGAGGCCCGGCGGCGGGCGTCGCATTCCACGATGGGGATCTCCGGGGCCAGGTCGAGGGCCGCGCGCAGGTCCTCGACCGGGTAACGGGGCGCGTCCGGGAAGGAGTTGACGGCGATGACGAAGGGCACGCCCCGCTCCTCCAGCCGCCCTATGACGTCGAAGCTCACTTCCAGGCGCCGGGTGTCGATCAGGACGACCGCGCCGAGGGCGCCTTCGAACAGGCCGTTCCACAGGAACCAGAAGCGTTCCTGGCCCGGGGTGCCGAACAGGTACAGCACCAGTTGGTCGGTGATGCTGATGCGGCCGAAGTCCATGGCCACGGTGGTGGCGGTCTTCGAATCGGAGCCGTAGTTGTCGTCGACGCCGATACCGGCCTGCGTCATGGTCTCTTCGGTGGTCAGCGGCCTGATCTCGCTGACCGAGCCGACCATGGTCGTCTTGCCGACGCCGAACCCGCCCACGATGACGATCTTCACCGCGGCCTGGGTGGTCTGCGGCAGGCGGTCCTCGGTCCGTGGACCCGTGATGGGGTCAGAGCTTTTGAAGTCCATGCATCACCGCTTCGAGGAGGGAACGGTCGGCGAGCGACTGACTGATGAGCGGGTCGCGCGCCTGGACCAGTTCAGCCGTCAACAGCTCGGTGAGCAGGACGGTCACCACGCTGAACGGCAGGTTGAGGTAAGCCGAGAGCTCGGCCACGGACAGGGGTGCCTTGCACAGGCGGAGCAGCGCCGACTGCTCCGGTGGGGCGGAGGGCGGGGGCTCGGCGCACGCCACGATTAACGTGACAAGGTCGAGGGAGGCGCGTTCGCCGCCCTCAGCCGCGCCGGTGAGCACATAGAGCCGTTCCGGGTTCTTGCGCTTCCCCTTCTTGCTCTCCGTGCCCTCCGTGGCCGCCGCGCTCTCGTAGTGAGACTCCGCCGGAGGGTCCTGCTTGGTGGGGTAGCGCCGCCGGCGCTGCGGAGGAGTCATACGGTCTGCCCGTTCCGCCGGGGCGGACTGGTGAGATGGGCGCCGATCCGGACCACGAGGTCGCGCATGTGATTGCTCATGTTGCCGGGTTCGGCGATCACGTTGGCGAGGACCGCGAGATAGGCGTTGGGGCCGGCGGCCATCAGGTAGAAGTAGCCGCCCTTGACCTCGATGATGACCATGCGCATGGTGCCGTCGCTGTCGGGGATCTCGTGCGCGACGGCGCCCGCGAGGCTCTGCAGGCCCGCGCAGGCGGCTGCGACACGGTCGGCGGCGTCGGGGTCGCCCCCGTAGCGGGCGATGCGCAGGCCGTCGGCGGAGAGCACCACGATCTGCTGGATACCCGGAACGCCGTCGGCGAGCTCCTTGAGCATCCAGTCGAAGTTGGCTCGCTGCGAGATCACTTGAGGTCCCCCTCGTCGTCGGCCTCGGCATGGGCCGGCTGCTGGTTGGTCGCGCTGGCTGCGGTCGGGTCTTCCCGGTGGCCGCCGAAGGCCGCCCGGTCGTCCCGGTGGCCGTCGCGGGCCCTGGAGCCGGCGGCCGGGAACGCGCTGAAGTCGACCGCGTCGTCCGGGTGACCCGAAAAGGTCGTCGGGTCGTCGGGGTTCCTGGTGAAGGCCGTGGGGTCCGGGTCGCCCTTGAGGCCCTCCATGAACGCCTCGACCCACAGGCCCGGCAGGGGTTCTTCTTCCTGCTTCTGCGGCTCGGGCTCCCACAGTTTGCGGAGCTCCGGGTCGGCCTCCATCTCGGCCTCGGCGGCCCTGGACCGGGCGTACCGCTCGCTGAGCGGGGTCTTGACCCGGCTGCGGCGCTGCGGCAGACCGTTCTCGGTCCACTCGGTGACCTCCGGGACGTCGTCCTCCATGGAGACGGAGGCCGGGATTCGCGGGCCGGTCGTGGGGCGGCGCTTCTTGGGCGGTCGCTTGGGACCTTCCAGTGCACCGAGTTCGATCTTGGGCGCGGCGGTGGCACCGATGCCGTGGGCGAGGCCCGGGGCGGGGTCGCTGGTGAGCATGTCGGACGGCACGACCAGAACGGCGCGGACACCGCCGTACGCGGACTGCCTGAGCGAGATCTGCATCTTGTACGAATCACAAAGGCGCCCCACAACCGCGAGGCCGAGGCGCGGGGACTCACCGAGGTCGTTGAGGTCGAAGCCGGCCTGAGCGCGGGCGATCATGCCCTCGGCGCGCTTGCGGGACTCCTCGCTGAGGCTGACGCCGGCGTCCTCGATCTCGATGGCGATGCCGGTCTGCACCTCGGTCGCCGTGACGTGCACCTTTGTGTGGGGCGGCGAGTAGCGCGTGGCGTTGTCGAGGAGTTCGGCCGCCGCGTGGATGAGCGGCTCGACGGAGTTGCCGTCGACGTTGACCTTCGCGATGGAGGTCAGATCGATGCGGCGGTACTCCAGGATCCGGGACATCGCGCCCCGCAGCACGCTGTACAGCGCGACGGGCTGGGGCCACTGGCGTCCGGGACGGCCGCCGCCGAGCACGGAGATGGAGTCGGCGAGGCGGCCGATCAGCGCGGTGCCGTGGTCGATGCGCAGGAGGTCGTCGAAGACCTCGGGGTTGCGGCCGTGGTCCTCCTCCATCTCCCGGAGTTCGTTGGCCTGCTGGTGGACGATCGCCTGAACGCGCCGGGCGATGCTGACGAACGCGCGCTGCGATCCGTCCCGCATGGCCTCCTCGCGGTCGATGACCGCCAGGATCTGCTCCAGCAGTTTGCGCTGCGGGACCGGGAGTTCGCGGTACGGAGAGTCCGGCCCACGCAGTTCGCGAATCACCCCTGTGGGTGAACCGGCGCCGCGCAGGAGATGAAGCCCGTACGGCAGGACTTCCTTGCCGAACCGGTCGAAGTCCTCGTCGTGGGCGGCGATGCGCCGCTCCAGATACGCGGTGTGACGGGCGTGCTCGGCCCGCAGGGTACGGACGGTACGGCCGCGGCGGACCACTTCGGCGGCGACCGCGACGACCAGGACCGTGGCGATGGCTCCGCACCAGCCGACGGCGGCGCGGGCCGGCCCCGTCACCAGGGCTACGGCGGCTCCGGTCGCCCCGGCCATCGCTATGGCAGGTAGCAACAGCACGCGCGCGTAGGGAAGTTCACGGCCACCGGGAGGCGATTGAACACTCACCATGTATGCCCTCTGAGACAAATCGACTGGGGTTGGGGGAGCTTGCTGTGGGGTACGTCTGGGGATTGTCTGGATCTTCGGTATTTTTGGGAACAAGCGCACGAATACATACCAACTCGGCGCGCTGCGGGCGAGCTTAGTCCGACGGGATCAACGCCGTGTCATATTCGGCAACCCTCTGAAACGCCCCCCACAAGTGGAGTACTCTCGGTCCATTTGCACACTGCGGATGCAATCGCACACAATGCGTCACGACATACAGGCGTACGAGAACCACTCACCGTGACGGGTGAACGCGGGCCTCCGGAAGCCTCAGAGGCCGCCGCGGCCCTCAGATACCGGCGATGCGCAGCGCCGCGTCCGCCGTGGCTTCCGCGAAGGCGGAGACCGGGCGCTCGGGGTCGGAGCGGTGCACGAGGATGACGCCCTCGATGAGCCCGAAGAGCAGATCCGTCCGCAGGTCCAGCTCACTCTTGGCGAGCGCGCCTCCGGCGTCCGTCGCGGCGAGCAACTGCCGGTAGGTGTCCTTGAGTTCGGCCCGCACCGCATGGAAGCCGGCGAAGCGTTCGGCGCGCACCTCGGGGAGGAGGTAAAGGCCGCCGAGGTTGTGCGGGCCGCCGCAGAGCAGCTCGACGTCGGTGCGGCACAGCTCCCACAACCGGCCCTCGGCCGGGGTCACGTCGTCGGCGAGCAGCCCTCGGGCGTAGGTCAACGAAGGGGTGACGGTGGACTCCAGGAGCTCGGCGAGCAGCTCCTCCTTGCCGGAGACGTAGTGGTACATGGACGCCTGCCGCATCCCCGCCCGCTCGGCGATGGTCCGGGTGGTGGTGGCCGCGTAGCCGCGCGTGGTGAACAGATCGGCGGCCGCGGTGAGCAGTTCGGCCCGTGGGGTGAGCCCGCTGTCCGGCCGCTGCGAGACGCGCGGCCTGCCGACCCGCCGTCCGCCCGGCCCACCCGTCGTTCCCATGTGTTCGATCCTCGCATACCGCCCGGTCCGATGATCTCGGTGAGCAATCGGTAACCAGGTGGCAACACCCGGGCAATTCCAGCGTCTCGCCCTCCGCCTAATTTCTGTCGCGCGACAGAAATTAGACAGCAGGACAGGCGCAAGCACCACGAGACGCAGTAACCAGACGCAGTACGAGAAGCAGAAGCAGTACGACTTCGGAGCCGGAGGACCCCCGATGGGGACATCGACCACGTACGGAGCCCGCGACCACGCCCGCGCCCAGGAGGGCGCCCGGGCCGAGGCCATGCCCGTCGTCCCGGCCGCCGACTGGCCCGCGCCGCCCTGCGCGGCGGGCCATCTGGTGTGGGCCGAGACGGTGGCGGGCGGCAACTACACGCACCGGGTGCTGGCCCGCGGCACCGAGCTGCGCCTGACCGATCTGCGCGGCGACGCCTGCGCCCATCTGCTGCTCTTCGCCGCGGACCGGCCCTGGGAACGGCTGAACGTCGCCGACACGGTCAAGGTCCAGTGGAACGCCTACCTCGGCGAGGGGCAGTTGCTGCTGTCCGACCAGGGCCGTGTCCTCGCCTCGCTGGTCACCGACACCTCCGGGCGCCATGACGCGCTGTGCGGCACCTCGACCCTCGTACGCAACACCGGCCGGTACGGCGACGGCACCCCGCAGTCGGCCTCTCCCGCCGGCCGCGAGCTGTTCAAGCTGGCCGCGGCCAAGAACGGCCTCCAGCCGCGCGATCTGCCGCCCTCGCTCTCCTTCTTCCAGGGCGTGGAGGTACGCGAGGACGGCGCCCTCGACTTCACCGGCTCGACCGGCCCGGGCGGCAGCGTGACGTTGCGCGCCGAGCAGGACGTCACGGTGCTGATCGCGAACGTCCCGCACCCCGCCGACCCGCGCGACGACTACGTCAGCACCCCGCTGGAGGTGCTGGCCTGGCGCGCCGGAGCGACCGGCCCCGGCGACCCGCTGTGGGAGGCCACTCCCGAGGGCCGCCGCGCGTTCCTGAACACCGCAGAATTCCTTGCCGCGAGGGGGCTCGCATGACCACACCGATCATCCGGAAGACCGTCGTTCCGGCCCGCGCCGCCTGGTCGTCGGTCGTCCGCGCGGGCGGGACGCTGACCATCACCGACCTGCACGGCAACCAGGCCGTCGACTGCCTCGTGTACGACGCCCACGACACGTCCGTGCGCTACAGCGCGCCCGACACGATCCACGCGCAGGGTGGCATCTTCCTCACCACGGGCAGTGTCCTGATGTCGAACGAGTACACGCCCCTGATGACCGTGACCGCCGACGACGTCGGTCGGCACGACACGGTCGGCGGCGCCTGCTCCAAGGAGTCGAACACCCTGCGGTACGGCCACCACACCTGGTCGCAGCACGCGTGCGTGGACAACTTCCTCGCCGAGGGCGCCCGACACGGCCTGGGCAAACGGGACCTGGTCTCCAACATCAACTGGTACATGAACGTGCCGGTGGAGAAGGACGGCACGCTGGGCATCGTCGACGGTCTCTCGTCGCCGGGGCTCTCGCTCACGCTCCGCGCCGAGTGCGACGTCCTGGTCCTCGTCTCCAACTGCCCCCAGATCAACAACCCCTGCAACGGCTTCGACCCGACCGAGGTGGAGATGACCATCACCGAGGCGGGCACCCTGGCAGGCCCGGAATGACCTTCGACACGCTGCTGGTCGCCAACCGGGGCGAGATCGCCGTGCGCATCATCCGTACGGCACGGGAGCTGGGCCTGCGTACGGTCGCGGTCTACTCCGACCCCGACCGCTCCGCCCCGCACGTCCGGCTCGCCGACGAGGCGGTACGGCTCGGTCCGGCGCCCGCGAAGGAGTCGTATCTCGACGCCAGCCTGGTGCTGGCGGCGGCCAAGGAGACGGGCGCGGGGGCGATCCACCCCGGGTACGGCTTCCTGTCCGAGGACGCGGACTTCGCGCGGCGCTGCGAGGACGCCGGGATCGTGTTCGTGGGGCCGACGCCGGGGCAGCTGGAGCTGTTCGGCGCGAAGCACACGGCCCGGGCCGCGGCCGAGGCGGCGGGCGTGCCCCTCGCACCCGGCACGGGGCTGCTGGCCTCGCTCGACGAGGCGTACGAACGGGCCGCCGCCATCGGCTATCCCGTGATGCTCAAGGCGACCGGCGGGGGCGGCGGCATCGGCATGTCGGCCTGCGCCTCGGCCGCCGAACTCACCGACGCCTGGGAGCGGGTGCAGCGCGTCGCCGCCGCGTCCTTCTCCTCGGCCGGTGTCTTCCTGGAGCGGCTCGTCGAACGCGCCCGCCATGTCGAGGTACAGGTCTTCGGCGACGGCGAGGGCCGGGTCGTCACCTTCGGCGACCGCGACTGCTCGCTCCAGCGCCGTAACCAGAAGGTGGTGGAGGAGGCCCCGGCACCCGGGCTTCCCGCCCATGTACGTGCCCAACTAGCCGACTCCGCAAGCACGTTGTGCGCTTCCGTCGGCTACCGCTCCGCCGGAACAGTGGAGTTCGTGTACGACGCCGCCCGCGAGGAGGCGTACTTCCTGGAGGTCAACACCCGGCTCCAGGTGGAACATCCGGTCACGGAGGAGATCTACGGCGTCGACCTCGTCGCCTGGATGCTGCGGCTGGCCCGCGGTGAGCGGGACGTCGTCCAGGACCCGGGCACCCCCCGAGGTCACGCCGTCGAGGCCCGCGTCTACGCCGAGGACCCCTCGCGCGAACACCGTCCCAGCGCAGGCCTGTTGACGCGGGTGGAGTTCCCTGGCGGGGTGCGGGTAGACGGCTGGGTGGAGACGGGCACCGAGGTGACCACGTCGTACGACCCGATGCTCGCGAAGGTGATCGCGTACGGCGCCGACCGGGAGCACGCGCTGCGCCGGCTCGACGAGGCGCTGGCCCGCACCCGGGTCGACGGCATCGAGACCAACCTCGGGCTGGTGCGGGCGGCGCTGGCGAACCGCGGCTTCCGCTCCGCGACGCACTCGACGGCGACCCTCACCGGGGTGAGCGATCCGACTCCGCGCATCGAGGTCGTCGCCGGCGGGACGCTCACCACGGTTCAGGACTGGCCGGGCCGCACCGGCTACTGGCAGGTGGGCGTGCCTCCGTGCGGCCCGATGGACGACCGTTCGTTCCGCCTCGGCAACCGCGCCCTGGGCAACGACGAGGGCGCCCCCGGCCTCGAATGCACCCTCCAGGGACCGTCGTTGAGGTTCACGCACCCGACGACGGTGTGCGTGACAGGGGCTCCGGCGCCGGTCACGCTGGACGGCACGCCGGTCGCGCAGTGGGAGCCGGTGACGGTACCGGCGGGTGCCGTCCTGGCGATCGGCGCGCCGTCGGAACAGGGCCTGCGGACGTACGTCCTGTTCGCGGGCGGCGGCCTGGAAGTGCCGCCGTTCCTCGGCAGCGCGGCAACCTTCACGCTGGGCAGGTTCGGCGGCCACGGAGGCCGGGCACTGCGCACGGGCGACGTCCTGCACGGCGGCGCGACGACGGCGGCGGGAGCCCCGGTTCCAACGACCGACCGCCCGGAGTTCACCGCGCCCTGGCACATCGGCGCCGTCGAAGGCCCGCACGCGGCACCGGAGTTCTTCACCGAGGAGGACATCCACGACTTCTACGCGGCCGACTGGAAGGTCCACTTCAACTCGGCCCGCACGGGCGTACGGCTGATCGGCCCCAAGCCCCGCTGGGCGCGCACGGACGGTGGCGAGGCCGGCCTGCACCCGTCCAACATCCACGACACGCCGTACTCCGTGGGCGCCGTCGACTACACCGGCGACATGCCGGTCCTGCTGGGCCCGGACGGCCCCTCGCTCGGCGGCTTCGTGTGCCCGGCGACCGTTCTCAGCACGGAACGCTGGAAACTGGGCCAGCTGCGCCCCGGAGACACGGTCCGCTTCGCACCCGTGGACACAACAGGCGTACGGCGGGCGGTGATTGTGGACGGGGGCGTACTGGCCAGGGACGGCGACATCACGTACCGCCGCAGCGGCGACGACAACCTGCTGGTCGAATTCGGGCCCATGCAGCTCGACTTGGCGCTCCGGATGCGCGTCCACGCCCTGATGGAGGCGGTGACGGAGCTGGACCTCGACGGGGTCACCGACCTGACACCGGGCATCCGCTCCCTCCAGATCCAGGCGGACCCGGCCCGGCTCCCCCAGCCCGAACTGCTCGGCGCGATACGGCAGACGGCGACGGCACTGCCTTCCGCAGACCGCCTCACGGTTCCCTCCCGCACGGTCCACCTCCCCCTCTCCTGGGACGACCCAGCGACCCGCGAGGCCATCGCCCGCTACATGGCGGGCGTCCGCGACGACGCTCCCTGGTGCCCGTGGAACATCGAGTTCATCCGCCGTGTGAACGGTCTGGACTCGGTCGACGACGTCTATCGCACGGTCTTCGAGGCGGAGTACCTCGTACTGGGCCTGGGAGACGTCTACCTGGGCGCCCCGGTGGCCACCCCGCTGGACCCCCGTCACCGCCTGGTGACGACGAAGTACAACCCGGCCCGCACCTGGACGGCGGAGAACTCGGTGGGCATCGGCGGCGCCTACCTCTGCGTCTACGGCATGGAGGGCCCCGGCGGCTACCAGTTCGTCGGCCGTACGACCCAGGTGTGGTCGGGCTGGCAGCAGCGCGGCGCGTTCGAGCCGGGCTCACCGTGGCTGCTGCGGTTCTTCGACCGCATCAAGTGGTACGCCGTCGAGCCCGACGAACTCCTCGACCTGCGCGCCGACATCACCTCGGGCCGCTTCGTCCCCCGCATCGAGGAGGGCGTCTTCTCCCTGGCGGAGTACGAGGAGTTCCTGACGGAGAACGCCGAGTCGATCGCGGAGTTCCGCTCCCGCCAGGGCGCGGCCTTCTCCACGGAACGGGACGCCTGGGAGGAAGCGGGCGAGTTCACGGGGGCGGAGTCGGCAACGGCACCTGCCGAGGCCTCCCCCGAGGTGACGGTCCCGGTCGGAGGGCATCTGATCGAGGCCGAATTCGCCGCGTCGGTATGGCAGTTGAACGTGTCCCCGGGCGACGAGGTGACAGCGGGCCAGCCGCTCCTGGCCCTGGAGGCGATGAAGATGGAGTCCCGGATACACGCCCCGATAGCAGGCGTGGTCCACGAGATCCTGACCAGGCCCGGCGCGCAGGTGGAGGCAGGCACGGCGTTGATCATCCTGACTCCGAGCAAGTGATATGCGGCGTGTATAGCATTTCGCCCCCGGCGCCACTTCCAGCCCGTCTGGGGGTCCCCCCTCTGGGGGAGTTTGAGGACGAGGCCCCTTCAGGGCCGAAGCGGGGGTCTGGGGGCGCAGCCCCCAGGGACAGGCCGGGTAGGGGCGGCGGGGACGAGAAACCCCTCGCCCACCCGCCCGCAGCCGACAGCACCACCCCAGCCCACCTCAAGGAGCACAGATGTCGACCCTGACCCGAGTCCGTACGGCCTACGCCCGCATCGACGCCGTAGCCCGCCCCGAGGTCTGGATCGACCTACGCCCGCAGACCGAGGTCGAGGCGGAAGCCACCCGCATCGACGAACGCCTCGCCGCAGGCGACCACCTCCCCCTGGCCGGCAGACTCTTCGCCGCCAAGGGCAACATCGACGTCCAGGGCCTCCCCACCACCGCCGGCTGCCCCGCATACGCCTACCACCCCGAGGCCGACGCCCCGGTCGTCGCCCGCCTCAAGGACGCCGGAGCCCTCCTCCTCGGCACCACCAACCTCGACCAGTTCGCCACCGGCCTGGTCGGCACCCGCTCCCCCTACGGCCCGGTCCGCAACGCCCACGACCCCACCCGCATCAGCGGCGGCTCGAGTTCCGGCTCAGCCACAGCCGTGACGCTGGGCCTCGTCGACTTCGCCCTCGGCACCGACACCGCCGGCTCCGGCCGTGTCCCCGCCGCCTTCAACGGCATCGTCGGCCTCAAGCCCACCCGAGGCCTGGTCCCCACCACCGGCGTCGTCCCGGCCTGCGCCTCCCTCGACTGTGTGACCGTCTTCGCCCGTACGCTCCCGGAGGCCGAGCAGGCACTCGCGCACATGGCGTCCCCGCCCGCCCGCGACCTCCCGCCGCTCCCCCAGCGCGCCCCCGGCCCCTGGCGCGTGGCGGTACCGCCGCTCGCCCAACTCGGCGAACTCGACCCGGGCTGGGCACAGGCGTACGAGGCCACGGTGACGCAGCTCCGCACGGCGGGCGTCTCCGTGCGCACGCTCGACCTCACCCCGTTCACCGAGGCCGCCGCGATGCTGTACCAGGGCGCGTTCGTCGCGGAGCGCTACACAGCGGTGGGCACCTTCGTCGACAAGTTGCTCGCCGAGGGTGGTGAAGCGGGCGCGACTCTCGACCCCACCGTCGCCGGCATCATCACCCGTGCCCGCGACGTCCCCGCCCACCAGCTCTACGCCGACCAGGAGCGGCTGACCACCCTGCGCACCCGCGCGCTCGCCGAACTGGCCGACGCAGACGCCCTGTTGCTGCCCACGGCCCCCGGCCACCCCACCCTCGCCGAGGTCGCCGCCGACCCGCTGGGCGCCAACGCCCGTCTGGGCCGCTTCACCAACTCCACCAACCTCTTCGACCAGGCCGCGGTCGCCGTGCCCGCGGGCGAGGTGGACGGTCTCCCGTTCGGCGTGATGCTGATCGGCCCGGCGTTCACCGACGAGCGGCTCGCCACGATCGCCCGCCTGCTCCAGCCCGAGGCCCGTCTCGCGGTGGTCGGCGCGCATCTCGCGGGCCAGCCGCTCAACCCCCAACTCCTCGCCCTGGGCGCCCGGTTGGAACGTACGACCACGACGGCACCCGTCTACCGCCTGCACGCGCTCCCCACGACCCCGCCGAAGCCGGGCCTGGTCCATGTCGGCGAGGGGGAAACCGGCGGGGCGTCCGTCGAGGCGGAGGTATGGTGTCTCCCCGCCGAAGGCCTCGGCCACTTCCTGGCCGCCCTCCCCCGCCCGATGGCCCTGGGCCGCGTCGAACTCGCCGACGGCACCCACGTATCCGGCTTCCTGTGCGAACCGGCCGCCCTCGAAGGCGCCGAGGACATCACGACGTACGGCGGCTGGCGCGCGTACCTGAACGACCGCCGCTGACCACCACGGCCCCGAACACCCGATCGCAACCAGCGCGCTCGGATACACGGGAACCCGGCAGCACACGCGCACCTCGATGGAGCGCGGCCTGAGCGGTGGGTGCGAGCAGACACAGAGAACCCGCACGCACCCACCGAGCAGAACCACAACCGCCGGATCACGACCCGCCGACGGCTACCCCACGGACGAGTACGCCACGACCCCCCGCAGCAGCCCCTCCACGGCCTTGCGCGCGTTCTTCGCGACCGTTGACCCCTCTACGCCGGAGACCGGCGCCGCGGCCGAGATCTGCCCGAGGACGTCGATGACCTGCTTGCACCACCGGACGAAGTCGCCGGCCGGCATCTCCGCCTCGCGCAGCACCTCGTCGAGGCCCTTGCCGGAGGCCCACTCGTAGGCCGCCCAGGCGAATCCGAGGTCCGGCTCGCGCTGGCCTACGCCCTCGCTCTGGGTGATCCGGAACTCCTCCTCCAGCGCGTCGAGCCGGCCCCAGATGCGGACCATCTCGCCGAGCGCGGCCTTGGCCTTGCCGGACGGCACCTTGGGTGCCATGGCGTCGTCGGCGACCCGGGACTCGTACACCAACGCCGAGACACAGGCGGCGAGTTCGGCGGGTGACAGCCCCTCCCACACACCCGCGCGCAGGCATTCGCTGGCCAGCAGGTCCAGCTCGCCGTAGAGCCGGGCGAGCCGCTTGCCGTGCTCGGTCACGTCGTCGCCCTGCAGGTAGTCCAGCTCGGTGAGCAGGGCGACGATGCGGTCGAACGTACGGGCGATGGTGTTCGTACGGCCCTCGATGCGCCGTTCCAGCTGCGAGGTGTCGCGCAGCAGCCGGTGGTAGCGCTCGGCCCAACGGGCGTGGTCCTCGCGGTCGTTGCAGCCGTGGCAGGCATGGGCGCGGATCGCGGTGCGCAGCCGGGCGATCTCCCGGTCGTCCGCCGCCTGGGCACGCTGCTTGCGGGCCCGCTCGGGCGGGACGTGCCCGGCCTTGGTGCGCAGCGCCGAGGCGAGGTCGCGGCGGGACTGCGGCGAACGCGGGTTGAAGGACTTGGGGACCCGCATCCGCTCCAACGGCTCGACGGGCACGGGGAAGTCCATGGACGCCAGCCGCTTCACCTGCCGTTCGGCCGTCAGCACCAGCGGCCGTGGGCCGTCGTGCTGCTCGAAGCCGCGGTGGCCGTTGGACCGGCCGGCGGGCAGTCCGGGGTCGAGGACGAGAGCGAGGCCCGCGTACTTGCCCGTGGGGACGTGGATGATGTCACCGGGCTTGAGCTTCTCCAGCGCGACGGCGGCCTCGGCACGCCGCTGGGCTGCGCCCTGCCGGGCCAGGTCGGTCTCCCGGTCCTTGAGGTCACGGCGCAGTGCCGCGTACTCCTCGAAGTCGCCCAGGTGGCAGGTCATGGACTCCTTGTAGCCGTCCAGGCCCTCCTCGTTGCGCTGCACCTGCCGGGAGATCCCGACGACCGACTTGTCGGCCTGGAACTGCGCGAACGAGGTCTCCAGCAGCTCGCGAGAGCGGTGCCGCCCGAACTGGTCCACGAGGTTGACCGCCATGTTGTACGACGGCTTGAAGCTGGAGCGCAGCGGATACGTGCGCGTGCCGGCCAGTCCCGCCAGGTGGTCGGGGCTCATCCCGCGCTGCCACAGCACCACGGCATGACCCTCGACGTCGATGCCACGCCGCCCCGCACGCCCCGTCAGCTGGGTGTACTCGCCGGGGGTGATGTCGGCATGCTGTTCGCCGTTCCACTTGACGAGCTTCTCCAGCACGACCGAGCGGGCCGGCATGTTGATGCCGAGCGCGAGGGTCTCGGTGGCGAAGACGGCCTTCACGAGGCCTCGCACGAAGAGTTCCTCGACGACCTCCTTGAACGTCGGCAGCATGCCCGCGTGGTGGGCGGCGATGCCTCGCTCCAGGCCCTCCAGCCACTCGTAGTACCCGAGGACGTGCAGGTCCTCGTCGGGGATGGAGGCGGTGCGCTCCTCGACGAGGGCACGCACGCGTTCCCGCGCCTCGTCGTCGTTCAGCCGCAGTCCCGCGTACAGGCACTGCTGTACGGCGGCCTCGCAGGCCGCGCGGCTGAAGATGAACGTGATGGCGGGCAACAGGCCTTCGTTGTCGAGCCGTTCGATGACTTCGGGGCGCCCCGGCGTCCACACGCGTGAGCGCGATCTGCGCTCCCGCTCACGGTCGGCCTCGCGCATGGCACGTCCGCGTTTGCGGTCCTGGAAGGAGGGCCGCTGGGCCTCCATCCGCGCGAGCCGGGTGAGGTCGGGGTTGACGGCCTTCCTGCTGCCCTCGCCCTCCTCGAAGAGGTCGTACATCCGGCGTCCGGCGAGCACGTGCTGGAACAGCGGCACGGGCCGGTGCTCGGAGACGATCACCTGGGTGTCGCCGCGCACGGTGTCAAGCCAGTCGCCGAACTCCTCGGCGTTGGACACGGTCGCCGACAGCGAGACGAGGGTGACCGACTCGGGGAGATGGATGATCACTTCCTCCCACACGGCGCCGCGGAAGCGGTCGGAGAGGTAGTGCACCTCGTCCATCACCACGTAGCCGAGGCCCAGGAGGGTCTGCGAGCCCGCGTACAGCATGTTCCGGAGCACCTCGGTGGTCATCACGACCACCGGGGCATCGGAGTTGACACTGTTGTCGCCGGTGAGCAGGCCGACCTTGTCCGCGCCGTAACGACGGCACAGGTCGGAGAACTTCTGGTTCGACAGGGCCTTGATGGGTGTCGTGTAGAAGCACTTCTTGCCCTGCTGGAGGGCGAGATGGACGGCGAACTCGCCGACGATCGTCTTGCCCGAACCGGTGGGGGCGGCCACCAGCACGCCCTTCCCGGCTTCGAGCGCCTGGCAGGCCTCGATCTGGAAGGGGTCGAGACCGAAGTCGTACATCTCGCGGAAGGACGCGAGTGCGGTGGCCTGCTCGACAGCGCGCTTCCGTGCTGCCGCATACCGCTCGGCCGGTGAGAGGTCCTCTGTCATCGTGCTTTCGAGACTACCGGCCCCCACTGACAACAGGACGATCATTATCCGGATGACCTGTGCCCATACTGCGGTCTCCTGACCCACAGACCGTCAGCAAGCGCTTGCAGATCCCCATCCCAAGAACCTTGACGCCACTCTTGACTGTCATGAAAGATCACAAACCGATGAGCGCACTTACGTGCGCATGTCACGCCCGACGCAGGACCGAACAAGGGGGATCTTGTGAAGTACACATTCGCGCGCCTGACCAGCACGGCGGCAGCGGTCGGCATGGTGGCCGTGGGCGCCGTGGCGCTGACGCCCGGTTCGGCCATGGCAGCCGCAGCGACCAAGTGCAGCAGCCAGCAGCACAAGGAGTTCGACACGGTCGGGGTCAACCTCGATCTCTACGTCACGCTGTGCGTGCACCGCACGGCCGGCAACGACTACTACGCCTACGCCGACATCGCCTGGTCGGACGGCGGTGGCGGTGCGAGCAGCGGCATGGAGAAGCTCGTCCTGAACCTCCGCCTGGAGCGGAACGACGCGGACTTCGAGAACGAGAACGTCAGCATCGCCGGGCGAGTCAACTACGCTATCGACGGCTCCACGCGGGTCGTCGGCAGCACGTACCACAGCGCCACCACAGGCGGCTGGACCGCCGACGGTAGCGTCGCCTGGAACATCCAGAACGACGGTGACGGCGGCGGCACCTGGTCGCTGGGCGGTTCGCCCAGCATCTGACATCGGATCACAGGAAGCACCACGAGGAACAGCAGCGGCCCATCGCTCGGCGATGGGCCGCTGTTCGTTCTCCCTGTCCGTACTCCCGCTCCACCGGGGAGCACCGTCACGGTGCCCACAGGCTCAGGAGGAGCCGACGCCGTCTCAGGTCACGTCGTCATAGCCGTTCACCCGTTCCGTGCCCGTCTGTTCGGGCAGTGCGGCGCGGCTGGCGGAGACGGGCTCGATCTCGTCGATGTCCTCAGGGGTGAGGTCGAGGTCGGAGGCCTCGTCGTCGTCCGGTCCCTCCGCGTCGCGGCGGGCACGGCGCCGGTCGTTGGCCAGGGCGATGGCCGACGCGCCGAAGTACATGACCCAGATGGGGCCCGCCAGCGCCAGCATGGAGATGGGGTCGGTGCTGGGGGTGGCGAGCGCGGCGAACACCGTGATGCCCATGATCATGCCCCGCCACCAGCCGGCCATCTTCTTCCCCGAGAGGACGCCGCCGAAGTTCAGCATCACCAGCAGCAGCGGCATCTCGAAGGAGAGGCCGAAGACGAGGATCATCCGCATGATCAGCTGCAGAAGGTCGTCGAGAGGCAGCTGGTTGTCGCTGCCGATGATGGAGAACTCCAGCATCACGGACGCCATCTTGGGCAGTGACCAGTAGGCGAAGTACGCCCCCATCAGGAACAGGGGGAACCCCGCCGCCACGAAGCCGAGGCTGTACTTCTTCTCGTTCCGGTGCAGGCCCGGCGCCACGAAACCCCAGAGCTGGTAGAGCCAGACCGGGGTGGCGAGCACGACGCCGGACGACAACGAAACGGTGAGCGCGAGCGTGAAGGGGCTGAGCAGACCGTTCTGCACGATGCGCGCGCACTGGGTCGTGTCAGTGGTGGCCTCGGACAGCTCCGCGAAGCTGTACTTGCACCCCACCGCATCCAGGATCGGGTCCGTGAAGAACTGGATGATGTCCTTGTAGAAGAAGGCCGCGATCACGGTCGTGACGACGATCGCCAGCAGGCTCTTCACGAGGCGGTTTCGCAACTCGCGGAGATGCTCCACGAGGGGCATCCGCCCCTCGGGATCCCTCTCCTTCTCCTTGTTGCGGGCAGACTTGAGCAACCCACGTCCTCATCTCGTGCGGCAGGCCGGAGGCATCCGGCCTTGCGTCAGCGTCAGCGCTTGGTCGTGTCCGTGGGCTCGGTGACCGGGCGCGCGCTCGTCACGTCACCGGGGGCGGCCTGGATGGTGCGCTGCACCGGGGGCTGCTCGTCGGTGTGCGGCGGGGCGGCGGGGGCGGGGTCCTGACCCTCGGACTTCATCGCCTTGGCTTCGCTCTTCAGGATGCGCGCGGACTTGCCGAGCGAGCGCGCCATGTCCGGAAGCTTCTTCGCGCCGAACAACAGGATGATGACGACGAGGATGAGAATGATCTCGGGGGCGCCGAGCCTTCCGAACATAAGTCTTTACCTTCTCACCGAGGCGGCTGGGTGGGGGTGCTGTCCGATCGTTCGGACAGGCGTCCGACCGTCGTGTTCACAGCGATCGTAACGCTCGGGGGTAAACCTGAGGCAATCCCTGTGCGTACTCCCGGTTTGCGGTCCGGGCCTCGTTTTCCGGCCGCGATCAGCAGCGTACCTGCCGACACCGACAAGGTGACAGGCCGAAGTCGCCCAAAACACATCAACCCGAGGACTCACAGGAGAGCCGCCGGACAGTCACAGCGCGTCCACAGAGCGTGCCGTGTGCACAGCGGCCCGCTCCAGGTCCTCGGCGGCCCGGTTGATGCGCCGCGCCGAGTCCGTGACCTGCCTTCCCAGGCGCTGCGCCTCCAGGAAGACCCGGACGGCGAGCACCCCGAGAACGGCGAGTCCCAGGAACCCCACAGCGATCGCGAACATCGGCCAGAACATGGCGCCGAGCCTAGCCCCTCACGTTTCCCACCCTCACCTCAGCGGCGGCCGGGGCACCTCCAGCCCGTCCGGAGTTTGAGGACGAGGCGGCCCCTTCAGGGCCGAAGCGGGGGTCTGGGGGCGCAGCCCCCACAGTGGGGTCCCCCCCTCTGGGAAGGCTGGGAAGGATGGGAAGGATGGGAAGGGTAAGGGCGGCGGGGGCGAACAACCCCACCCCTGCTCCGCGGCAGAGGAACCGCATATCTCGCGGAGCGCTCCTCACGCCGGCCCGGCCAGTCGCAGCGTCCTGACGCCGCCGCCGGTGAGCAGCTCGACGACGCGCTCGCCGGCCGGTTTGCGGACGGTCACGTCGCAGTCGGGGCAGGTGAAGGAGTAGAAGGTGGTCCGGCTGGTGGCGCCGATGGCCAGGCGCAGGGAGCCCGCGGTGAGCTCGAAGTTGCCGCGGCAGTCCGGGCAGGCGGCCCGGAACACCACGGGTGCCACCCTTCTCATCCCGGCGAAGGCCGCGGCCACGGTCATGTCCCGAACACCTGACATCGGAGACTCGCTCAACGCTCCTGCTCCCGCCTGTCGTACAGCCCGTCCTGAACTCCGTGCGCCCTGGACGTCGGCGACCGCGTCCCAGGGGCCTGCGGGCCGTCGTACGCCGCCAGCGCCTCCTGGGCGGCCTGCCGGGCACTGTCCGCCAGGTCCTGCGGCGAGACGATGCGCCCGTCGCGGCCGAGCCGCAGTGCCAGGCGTCGCAGCGACGCCGGTTCCGGGGTGCGCAGAGTGATACGCAGCCCGCCGTCGGGAAGCTCATCGGCGCTGTCGTGCGGGTAGTACTCGGCGACCCAGCGCCCGCCGGGCCCGACCTCGACGACCACCTCGGGATCCTCGGCGGCGGGCTGCACCAAGCCCTCCGACAGGTCCCGCAGCTCTATCTCGGGCGGCGCGGCCGGCTCGTCCAGGATCCTGATCTCGGCGACCCGGTCGAGGCGGAAGGTGCGACGCGCCTCGGAGCGCCGGCACCAAGCCTCCACATAAGTGTGTCCAACGCTGACCAGGCGGATCGGGTCGATCTCCCGTTCGGTGAGCTCGTCACGCGCGGGCGAGTAGTAGCGGATCCAAAGGCGGCGGCGCTCGGAGATCGCCCGGTCGACGTCCGCGAAGACGCCGCCCTCCGACTCGAAGGTCACCGACAGCCGCGCGCTGGCCCCGGCGGCCTCGCCGGCCGCCGTCTCCACCTTGGCGGTGGCCCGCAGCAGCGCCTGCCGGTCGCCCTCGCGCAGCCCGGGCAGCGTGGACACCGCGCGGGCGGCGACCAGCAGTGCGGTCGCCTCGTCGGCGGCCAGTCTGAGCGGCTCGGCGGCCTCCTCGCCGAGGGCCGCGGGGTTGTGCCACCAGATCCGGTCGCCGTCGGTGTCGATGTCGAGCAGGTCGCCGCCGCGGAAGCTGGTGCCGCACATGGGCAGCACGTCCAGGTCCGAGACCAGCTCGTCCTCAGTGATCCCGAACGCACGGGCGACGTCGCTGACGCGCGCGCCGGGCCGCTCGCGCAGATACGTGACCAGGGACAGCATCCGCCGCGTCTGGTCGATGGCGTTCACGGGCCTGGCCGGTTTGCCTGCCACTTGCTTGTGCTCTCCCTCAGCCCTTGGCCACGGCGCGCAGCCGGTCCACCACGTCGGCACGCAGCTCGGCCGGTTCCAGGACCACCACGTCGGGCCCGAACTCCACCAACCAGGCGTCCAGCCCGTGCCCGTACGGAATCTCCAACTCGTCCCAGCCCTCGCCGAGTTCCCGCACCTGGGACGCCTTCGCCCGAAGGGGGTAGCCGGCGCCCGCCCGCAGCCGGATCAGCGCGGAACGGTCGGCGCCCTCTCCCGCCCAGCTGGCGACGGTCTCGCGGACCGTGACGACATCGGGCACGTCGGCGGTGAACTTCGCGCTCCGGCTGCGGACCTTGCCGGTGATCCGCGACAGGCGGAACACGCGTTCGGCGCCCCGGTCGCGGTCCCAGCCCGCCAGATACCAGTGGCCGCGCCAGCACTCCAGCGCCCACGGCTCCACCTGACGGGGCTCCGGGCGGGCGGCGGTGGCCTTGCGGTAGTCGAAGGCGACCGGGCGGCGGTCCCGGCACGCCAGCATCAGCGGCTCGAAGGCGGCCTCGTGCACCGGGATACGCGGTTCCAGGGCGCCATGGGCCTCGTAGGGGTCGACATCCTCGGGCAGCCCGGCCGCACGCAGCTTCTGCAACGCGCCACTGGCCGCACCGGCGAGGCGGGCCTGCTGCCAGACCTTCGCGGCCAGGCCCAGGGCGGCGGCCTCCTCGGCATCGAGGGTGATGGGCGGCAGCCGGTTGCTGTCACGGCCGGCACGGTAGCCGACCTCGCCGTCGAGGTTCTCCACCGTCTCGATGACGAGCCCGAGTTCGCGCAGATCGTCCTTGTCACGCTCGAACATCCGGTTGAAGGAGTCGTCGCTGCCCGCCTCGAGGTAGGCCTCGATGGAGTCACGCAGCTCGCGCTTGCTCAGCGGCCGACGCGTTCCGAGCAGGCACAGCGCCAGGTTCATCAGCCGCTCTGCCTTGGCAATGGCCATCGACGCCCTTCGTCCTACCTATGGTGCTTACGACGGATGACCGTACCGCCCCGAAGTGGCGCGGCAAAAGCCGAGGGTCCATGCCCGGACAGGCATGGACCCAGAATGATCAAGTTCGGTCGAACCTCGTACCTATTTCGTACGACGATCCGACCCGATCCCGATCACATTCGACTGTCGTACGACGATCGGACCGGACCGTCAGACCGCGACCAGGTCCACCACGAAGATCAGCGTCTCGCCCGGCTTGATCGCCGGCGTGGGGCTCTGGTTGCCGTAGGCGAGGTGGGCCGGGATGATCAGCTCACGCCGGCCGCCGACCTTCATGCCCTGGACACCCTGGTCCCAGCCCTTGATGACCCGGCCCCCGCCCAGCGGGAACTTGAACGGGGTGCCCCGGTTCCAGCTGGCGTCGAACTCCTCGCCCGTGCTGAAGGAAACTCCCACGTAGTGGACGGTGACGTTCTGACCCGCCACCGCTTCGGCGCCGTCGCCCTCCCAGATGTCCTTGATCTGGAGGTCCGCCGGGGGCTCGCCGCCCGGGAAGTCGATCTCGGGCTTCTCGATGCTCACGTCTCTGGCTCCTGCTGGTGAATGAACAAAGGCAACACGCACAGTCTTTCATCCCCGGCGCGGTGACGCCCGCGCCAGGCCGACCTCCGCGAAGCGGTCACATCTTCGCGAGGATGTCCACGGAGAACACCAGCACCGAGTCCTTCTCGATACCGCTGCCCTGCGGCGGGTTGTCCCCGTAACCCAGGGCCGGCGGAATGGAGATCATCACGCGGCTGCCGACCTTCTTGCCGGCCAGCCCCTGCGCCCAGCCCTTGACGACCTGCGACAGCCCGAACGAGACCAGCTGCCCGTTCTTGTACGACGAGTCGAACTCCTTGCCCGTGTCCCACAGCACGCCCTTGTACTGCACGAGGACCGACTCGGTCTCCTTGACCACTTCGCCCTCGCCCTCGATCACGTAGTTCGCCACCAGCTTCGTGGGCGCGGCGGACTTCGGGACCTCGATCGAGGGGGCCGCGCCGTCCGTGTTCGTACCGACCTTCGGCAGAGCGGCGTCGTCCTGGGCGACGACCTTGCCCTTCGCCGAGCTCTTCGCGTTGAACGTGTCCTTGACGTCCACGACGAACACCAGCGTGTCGGTGCCCTTGATACCCGCCTGCGAGTTGCCCTGCGAGCCGTAACCCCAGGTCGGCGGAATGGCCATCTCGACACGGCTGCCGGCCTTCCGGCCCGTCAGCGCATACCGCCAGCCGTCGATGATGCCGCCCTGCGCGAGCTGGATGACGAGCGCGGTCCCCCGGTCGTACGAGTTGTCGAAGACCTTCCCCGAATCCCAGACCTGGCCCAGGTAGTTCGCCACCAGGTAGTCGTTCTCCACGACCGTCTTGCCGTTGCCCGCGATGAGTGTCTTCACCGCGAGATCCTTCGACGGCGTGCCGCTGCCCTTGGCCACGGTCGGCTTCTCGTCGAACTTCGCCCCCGCGGTGATCGCCGGCAGCGGACCGTCGACGATCTTCGGCGCCGGCGCGCCGGACGAACCCGACGCCGAAGGTGACGGACTGCTGTCACTGGCCTTGCTCTTGTCGGACTCGTCGTCGCCGCATCCGGCGAGCGTGACAAGTCCGGCAGGTACGGCAAGGAGAACTGAGCGTCGGCGCACGGTGAAAGCCTCGTATCGGTGTCGATCTTGGGTTGCTGGCGTGCGCGCAACTCTACGACGTGAGAAGGGCGCCGTACGGAAAAACGTACGGCGCCCGCGTTGCGTTCCGGAAACACGTCCGGCCGCAAATCTCACATACCGGTGACTCACATACCGGCGATCAGCTTCTCCACCCGCTCGTCGACACTGCGGAAGGGGTCCTTGCACAACACCGTGCGCTGCGCCTGGTCGTTGAGCTTCAGATGCACCCAGTCGACCGTGAAATCACGGCGCTGTTCCTGAGCCCGCCTGATGAAGTCACCGCGCAACCGCGCGCGAGTGGTCTGCGGCGGAACCGACTTGCCCTCGAAGATCTTCAAGTCGTTGCAGATCCGGGCGGCCAGGTTCTTCCTCTCCAGCAGGTAGTAAAGACCCCGCCTGCGGTGAATGTCGTGATAGGCGAGGTCTATCTGAGCGACGCGCGGATGCGACATCGTCATGTTGTGCTTGGCCCGGTACCGCTCGATGAGCTGGTACTTCATCACCCAGTCGATCTCGGTGCCGATCCGGTCCAGGTCCTCGGCCTCGATGGAGTCGAGCACCCGACCCCACAGCTCCAGCACCTGCGCGACCGTGCCCGTGCGGATACCTCGCCGGTCGACGAAGTCCACGGCCTTCTCGTAGTACTCGCGCTGTACATCCAGCGCCGAGGCCTCCCGGCCGCTGGCCAGCCGCACCTTGCGGCGGCCCGTGATGTCGTGGCTGACCTCGCGGATCGCCCGGATCGGGTTCTCCAGGGTCAGGTCCCGCATCACCGTGCCCGCCTCGATCATGCGCAGGACGAGGTCGGTGGCACCGACCTTCAGAAGCATCGTCGTCTCGGACATGTTCGAGTCGCCGACGATGACATGCAGCCGGCGATAGCGCTCGGCGTCCGCGTGCGGTTCGTCACGCGTGTTGATGATCGGCCGGGACCGGGTCGTCGCCGAGGAGACGCCCTCCCAGATGTGTTCCGCCCGCTGACTCACGCAGTACACGGCACCGCGCGGCGTCTGCAGCACCTTGCCCGCACCGCACAGAAGCTGGCGGGTGACGAGGAACGGAATGAGGATGTCCGCGAGCCGGGAGAACTCCCCGTGCCGGGCCACCAGATAGTTCTCGTGGCAACCGTAAGAGTTGCCCGCCGAGTCCGTGTTGTTCTTGAAGAGGTAGACGTCGCCCGCGATTCCTTCCTCGTGCAGGCGTCGTTCGGCGTCCACCAGGAGTCCTTCGAGAATGCGCTCGCCGGCCTTGTCGTGAGTGACGAGTTCCGTCAAGTCGTCACATTCCGGTGTCGCGTATTCCGGATGTGATCCCACGTCAAGATAGAGGCGTGCGCCGTTTCGCAGAAAGACATTGCTGCTACGGCCCCATGACACGACACGGCGGAAGAGGTACCGAGCCACCTCGTCGGGAGACAGACGCCGCTGTCCCCTGAACGTACACGTGACGCCGTACTCGTTCTCCAGCCCGAAAATGCGGCGGTCCATGACTGAACATTACGCCCGATCCCCCGAGCTGAAACGGGATCCGGCAGCACGGTTTGGATCATTTTCCGATGAGACCGCAACCACCGCACCCCCGACGGGAGCCGCCAGCACCCGCCCGGTGACCAGCAGAACCAGCAACGACACGGCCCCGGCACCCCCCGGCACGACGAACCCCCACAGCGTTCCGCCCCACTCCACGACCGGCCCTGTGAGCCCCGTACCCAGCGACGCGCCAACGGTGAACGTCGTCACAAGCCAGGAGAAAGCCTCGGTGACCGTCCCCCGCGGAGCATGCCGGTCCACCAGCACGAACACACACGCGAGAGCCGGTGCCAGGAACACCCCCGCGAGCACCATCAGCAACGTCATCGCGACCGCACCCGGCATCAGTGTCAACGGCAGATAACACACCGCCAGAAACCCCACCAGCACCGTCAACCGCCGCTCCGCCGGCCCACTCCACTGCCGCGCCCCGTACACAGCCCCGCCCAGCAGCGCGCCCAGCCCGACGGCCGCCATCAGCCAGCCGTACACCGTGTCACCGCCGTGGTCGTCCGCGTACGAGATCGACGCGACCGCGATGGACCCCAGCGCGATCCCCACGAACAGGAACGCCCCCAGCATCACCAACAGCCCCGGCGACCGCAGCGCGCCCAGCCAGTGCGCCTCGCGCGGCGCCGAACGCCACTCCCGCGAAGGCGGCGACAGCACCACGGAGAGCGCCCCCAGGACCCCGATCACGTTCAGCACGAGCAACGCCACCTGCGCCGACCACAGCGACGCGCACAACGTCACCAGCAACGGCCCCACGGTGAACAGGATTTCCTGCGCCACCGCGTCCATCGCGTACGCCGTGTGCACCTGGCCCTCCTTACCGAGGACGGAGGGCCACAGCGCGCGCAGACCGCCCTCCAGGGGAGGCGTGAACAGCCCGGCGACCGCCACGGCGGCATAGGCGAGCGGCAGCGGACCGGTGCCCGCGAACGCGAACACCGCCATGCCGAACGCCGACACGAGCGCGGCCGGCAACTGGACCCGCGGCTGCCCGTACAGGTCGACCAGCCGCCCCAGGAGTGGCTGCCCCACGGCATTGGCCACCCCGTACGCCGCGGCGAGCCCACCGGCGAGGCTGTACGTGCCGCCCTCGGCCCGGACGAACAGCACGATCGCGATCGCCGCCGTGGCGTTCGGCAACCGGCCCACCAGGGTGCCCGCCAACAGCCGCACCGCATGCCGTGACCTGAGGATCTCCAGGTATCCCGCCGCCATGACCAGCCCTTCCCGTCAATCGCGACGCCGGAAGTGTTACGTATAACGTCGCCCGTCATACGTACCATGTGGCCAGTCCACACGTCCACACGTCCACATGAAGGAGCGGCCCCCGGTGGCACGAGGCAGCACCCGACCCACCAGCCGTGACGTCGCCAGGGCCGCGGGCGTCTCCCAGGCCGCCGTCTCCCTCGTCCTCGGCGACAAGTGGCGCGGGCGCGTCTCCGAGACCACCGCCGAACGCGTACGCACCGCCGCCCGCGAACTGGGCTACCGCCCCAACCTCGCCGCCCGCAACCTACGCCTCGGTCACACCCGCACCGTCCTCCTCGTCGTCCCCGCCCTCACCACCGAGTTCTTCGCAGGCGTCTACACCGGAGCCGCCCGCATCGCAGCCGAACACGGCTTCGGCGTCGTCCTCTACCCCTCCCCCGAAGGCATCGGCCCCGCCCGCGACCCCTTCCACTCCGCCCGGGCAGCCCTCGACGGCGTCATCGCCTCCTCCATGGCCGCCGACGCCCTCACCGCCATCCGCGGCGACCAGCTCCCCCTCGTCATGCTCGACAGCGACCCCCACGGCAGCCTCGGCGCCGCCACCGTCAACCTCGACATCGCCGACGGCGTACGCCAGGTCGCCGACCACCTCCTAGCCCTCGGCCACCGCCGTTTCCTGCACCTCGCCGCCGACATCCCCTCCTGGACCTTCGCCGTACGCGCCCACGAACTCGCCACACGGCTCGCCGGCGTCCCCGACACCGACCTGCGCACCATCCAGGCCCCCATCTCCTTCGAGGGCGCCCAACAGTCCGTCACAGCCGCCCTCACCGGCCCCGGCCCCCACCCCACAGCCCTCGTCTGCGACGACGACAAACTCGCCACCGGCGCCTACAAGGCCGCCCGCCGCCTCGGCCTGCGCATCCCCGACGACCTCTCCGTCACCGGCCTCGACGACCTCGCCCTCGCCACTGCCATCGACCCCGAACTCACCACGGTCCGCCTCGACGCAGAACTCTTCGGCGAACGCGGCATGCAGGCCCTCCTCGCCGTACTCGACGGCCGCACCCCCACCCAGGGCGACATCCCCGTCCAACTCGTCGTACGAGACTCCACAGCGCCCCCGCCCGGCCGCCTCTGACACCCGCACCAACGCCCGCACCCCGGCCGCCACAGGCAACCGGGGTGCGAATCAAGACAACAAACAGGCGGAACACAACCACCGCTACACGGACACGGTCGCTGCTACTTCTCGTCCTCTTCGGCGCTCTCCGCCTCCGTGGTCGCCCCACCGGCCTCCAGCAACCGGCCGAGCTGACGACCGACGATCCGCTTGAACTTCCGCTTCTGCGGACGCGTACGGTCCAGCACCGCAACCTCCAGCCGCTCCGCCGGAATCTCCCGCTCGGTGCCGTTCGTATCGCGCGACAGAGCCTGAACCGCCAACTTCAGCGCCTCGGCCAAGGACATCCCGTCCTGATGACGCTGATCCAGATAAGTGCTGATCTGCTCGGCGTTACCACCGACCGCCACCGAACCGTGCTCATCGACGATCGAACCGTCATGAGGAAGCCGGTAGATCTGATCACCGTCAGTGGTCTCACCGACCTCCGCGACGACCAACTCCACCTCGTACGGCTTCTCCGCCGCCGAAGAGAAAATCGTGCCCAACGTCTGCGCGTACACGTTCGCCAGACCACGAGCCGTCACATCGGCGCGGTCGTACGTGTACCCGCGCATATCGGCGTACCGCACACCACCGATCCGCAGGTTCTCGTACTCGTTGTACTTACCGGCAGCCGCGAAGCCGATCCGGTCATAGATCTCGCTGAACTTGTGCAGCGCACGGGACGGGTTCTCGCCGACGAACACGATGCCATCGGCATACTGCAGCACAACCAGGCTGCGACCACGGGCAATGCCCTTGCGGGCATACTCCGCCCGGTCGGCCATCGCCTGCTGGGGTGAGACATAGAACGGCGTCGACACCGATTAACCGTCCCTTTCTGTCGAAGTCACTGGACTACCTGAACAAGTAGAGGCACTACAGCTTCCGCGAACTCACCCTCACAGCAGCGCGGCACGCGGGCCGTCCGGCTGCTCCAGACGCCGCTCCAGAATCGAACGGGCGACCTCGGCCGACTCCTCGTCCGTCAGCCTGCGGAAACCGTCCTCGGTGATCACGGTGACAATCGGGTAGATCCGGCGCGCGACATCGGGACCACCGGTCGCCGAATCGTCGTCCGCAGCGTCGTACAACGCCTGAACGACCAGCGTCGTCGCGTCCGCCTCGCTCAGATCACGGCTGTACAGCTTCTTCATCGCACTGCGCGCGAAGACCGACCCCGACCCCGTCGCGGCATAGTCGTGCTCCTCGGAACGCCCACCCGTCACGTCGTACGAGAAGATGCGCCCCTTTTCCCGGTCCAGATCGAACCCGGCGAACAGCGGCACCACGGCAAGGCCCTGCATGGCCATCCCGAGGTTCGAACGAATCATGGTGGACAGCCGGTTCGCCTTGCCCTCGAACGAGAGCTGCGCACCCTCCACCTTCTCGAAGTGCTCCAGCTCCAGCTGGAACAGCTTGACCATCTCGACGGCCAGACCGGCGGTGCCGGCGATCCCGACAGCCGAGTACTCGTCCGCCGGGAACACCTTCTCGATGTCCCGCTGCGCGATGACGTTCCCCATGGTCGCCCGCCGGTCACCGGCGAGCACGACACCACCCGGGAAGGTGGCGGCCACGATGGTCGTCCCGTGCGGCGCCTGGATCGCACCATGGGCAGAGGGCAACTTGCGGTTGCCGGGGACGAGATCGGGCTGGTAATCGGAGAGAAAGTCGACGAAGGACGACGACCCGGGCGTCAGGAAGGCAGCCGGTAGACGCCCGGTGCTACGAGTGTTGGCTTCCACGCGTTTCCTTCCAGGTAATCGGCCGCTCGGTACGCAGCTGCGGGGTCATCCCTCAACAGGCCGAGGCCGGAATTACAGTTGAAGCACAGTACGCCTCGGACCCTACCCGTCTTGTGACAGTGATCCACCTGCGTCGCAGGAGCAGATAGGCAGATACAACAGACCCCGCCCTGGGCGGCGATCAGCTCGTCTCGGTCTGTCTCGGTCAGGCCGTACCTGCGCCACAGATGCCGCGCAGGCGCCACGGCCGCTCTGCAAGCCTTGCAGCGGCTGGCAAACCCATCACCCTGCCGATGCCAGGCGTTGTGCGGCTTGACCTCGCCGCACCCCCGGCAACGCTTGTGCCCGGCGGGCACATTGCCTTTAGGGCCGAGCACCTGGGGCTCCGGTGCGCGACAGTGATAACGGGTCGCACAGTCACGGCAATGCCGCTGCAAGCCGTCAAGGTTTGACCGCTTGCGGGTGAAGGCTGCGCGCGCCTTGTACTCACCACACCGCACGCAGCGCTTCACACCGCCATCGCCTGACACGAGCACCCCCATCACCTTCGATTCGAAGGCTACTCGCCGCCTTTCTGAACGAAACTACGGACGAAGTCCTCTGCGTTCTCCTCGAGGACGTCATCAATTTCGTCCAGGACGGAGTCCACGTCGTCGCTCAGCTTTTCCTGGCGCTCCTTGAGGTCTTCGGATACCTGTGCCTCAGGTGCCTCCTCGACCTCCTCGGTGCTGCGCGTCGCCTTCTGCTGTCCGCCGCCGGTGTCCTTGGTCGCCATAACCCTCACCCCGCTCGGTTCGACGTTCTTGATCAGACCCTACAAGCAGGGTCCGACATTGGCCCCGCTGTTGCTACAACGTCCGGGAACCACCTCGATGATTCCCGGACGCCACACTTTCCACCCTGCCCGGCCGCACCGGCCCAAAGGCCCGCTCAGTGGCCCGACAGGACCCTGACCAGGTCTTCTGCCGTGCGGCAGCGGTCCAGGAGCTCTTTCACGTGATTACGCGTTCCGCGAAGCGGCTCCAGGGTTGGGACCCGTTGGAGCGAGTCCCGGCCCGGCAGGTCGAAGATCACGGAGTCCCAGGAGGCCGCCGCGACGTCGTCCGCGTACTGCTCCAGGCAGCGTCCGCGGAAGTACGCGCGTGTGTCCTCCGGGGGCTTCGTGCGGGCCCGCTCGACCTCGTTCTCGTCCAGCAGGCGCTTGATGCGCCCACGGGCCACGAGGCGGTTGTAGAGGCCTTTCTCGGCCCGTACGTCGGCGTACTGGAGGTCGACCAGGTGCAGCCGGGCGGCGTCCCAGTCGAGGTCGTCCCGGCGCCGGTAGCCCTCCATGAGTTCCAGCTTGGCGACCCAGTCGAGCTCGCCGGCGAGGCTCATGGGGTCGTTCTCCAGGCGGTTCAGGGTGTCTTCCCAACGGACCAGGACGTCCTTCGTCTGATCGTCGGCGTCGGCCCCGTACCGCTCCTCCACGTACTTGCGCGCGAGTTCGAAGTACTCCATCTGGAGCTGTACGGCGGTCAGTGTGCGTCCGCTGCGGAGCTTGACCAGGCGCTTGAGTGTCGGGTCGTGGGAGACCTGGTGGAGCGTGCGTACGGGCTGGTCGACCGCCAGGTCGACCGCGATGAAGCCGTCCTCGATCATGGAGAGGACCAGGGCCGTGGTGCCCAGCTTCAGATAGGTCGAGATCTCGGAGAGGTTCGCGTCGCCGATGATCACGTGGAGGCGGCGGTACTTCTCCGCGTCCGCATGGGGCTCGTCCCGGGTGTTGATGATCGGGCGCTTGAGGGTGGTCTCCAGGCCGACCTCGACCTCGAAGTAGTCGGCGCGCTGGCTCAGCTGGAAGCCGTGTTCGTGACCGTCCTGGCCGATACCGACGCGGCCGGCGCCGGTGACGACCTGGCGGGATACGAAGAACGGCGTGAGGTGGCGCACGATGTCCGAGAAGGGGGTCTCCCGCTTCATCAGGTAGTTCTCGTGCGTGCCGTACGAGGCGCCCTTGTTGTCGGTGTTGTTCTTGTAGAGGTGGATCGGCTGTGCGCCGGGGAGCTGGGCGGCGCGCTCGGCCGCTTCGGCCATGATGCGTTCGCCGGCCTTGTCCCACAGGACGGCATCACGTGGGTTGGTGACTTCGGGGGCGCTGTATTCGGGGTGTGCGTGGTCGACGTACAGCCGCGCGCCGTTGGTGAGGATGACGTTGGCCAGGCCGATGTCCTCGTCGGTGAGCTGGCTGGAGTCGGCGACCTCGCGGCCGAGGTCGAAGCCCCGCGCGTCGCGCAGCGGGTTCTCCTCCTCGAAGTCCCAGCGGGCCCTGCGGGCCCGGTGCATCGCCGCCGCGTAGGCGTTGACGATCTGGGACGAGGTGAGCATGGCATTGGCGTTGGGGTGGCCGGGGACCGAGATCCCGTACTCCGTCTCGATGCCCATTACTCGCCGTACGGTCATGCGGCCCTCCTTGCCCGGCGGTGTCCTCGGTCGGGGACGCCGCTCAAGTACCGGTGGTGCTCCGGTGCGTGTGCGGTGCCCGTCCCCGCACTGCGCGACCCGGCGGTACGGAAGAGCCTAGAACGCCTTTGCGCTGGTGGGGAGATCATTTGCGTCATTGCCTCGCTCCGGCTGTGGCCTGAAAAACAGTTGGCTGCGGGTACCCGGTGAGGGCACCCGCAGCCACCCCGCTTTTTACAGGTACTGACCGGTGTTGGCCACCGTGTCGATGGAGCGTCCGGTGTCCGCGCCCTGCTTCGAGGTGATGAGCGTACGGATGTAGACGATCCGTTCGCCCTTCTTTCCGGAGATCCGGGCCCAGTCGTCGGGGTTGGTGGTGTTGGGGAGGTCCTCGTTCTCCTTGAACTCGTCCACGCAGGCCTGGAGGAGGTGGGAGACGCGGATGCCCTTCTGCTTCTTGTCGAGGAAGTCCTTGATGGCCATCTTCTTCGCGCGGCCGACGATGTTCTCGATCATGGCGCCGGAGTTGAAGTCCTTGAAGTAGAGGACTTCCTTGTCACCGTTGGCGTAGGTGACTTCCAAGAAGCGGTTCTCGTCGGATTCCGTGTACATGTGTTCCACGGCCGTCTGGATCATGCTCTGGACGGTGACGGACCTGTCGCCGCCGTGCTCACCGAGGTCGTCGGGGTGCAGCGGGAGGCGCGTGGTGAGGTATTTCTGGAAGATGTCCTTGGCGGATTCGGCGTCCGGACGTTCGATCTTGATCTTCACGTCGAGGCGTCCGGGGCGCAGGATGGCGGGGTCGATCATGTCCTCGCGGTTGGAGGCGCCGATCACGACCACGTTCTGCAGGCCTTCCACGCCGTCGATCTCGGCGAGGAGCTGGGGGACGATGGTGTTCTCCACGTCCGAGCTGACGCCGGATCCGCGGGTGCGGAAGAGGGATTCCATCTCGTCGAAGAAGACGATGACGGGGGTGCCCTCGCTGGCCTTCTCCCTTGCACGCTGGAAGATGAGGCGGATCTGCCGCTCGGTCTCGCCGACGTACTTGTTGAGGAGTTCGGGGCCCTTGATGTTGAGGAAGAAGCTCTTGCCGGTGGCCTGTCCGGTGACCTCGGCGACCTTTTTGGCCAGCGAGTTGGCGACGGCCTTGGCGATGAGTGTCTTTCCGCATCCGGGGGGCCCGTAGAGCAGGACGCCCTTGGGCGGCCTGAGTTCGTGCTCCTTGAAGAGTTCGGGGTGGAGGTACGGGAGTTCGACCGCGTCGCGGATCATCTCGATCTGGTTGCCCAGGCCGCCGATCTGCTCGTAGCCGATGTCGGGTACTTCTTCGAGGACTAGTTCCTCGACCTCGCTCTTCGGTACGACTTCGTAGACGTAGCCGGAGCGGGGTTCGAGCAGGAGGGCGTCGCCGGGGCGGATGACGATGTCCAGGAGGGGCTCGGCGAGCCTTACCACCCGTTCCTCGTCGGTGTGCCCCTGTACCAGTGCGCGCTCGCCGTCCTCGAGGATCTCCTTGAGGGTGACGATGTCACCGACGCTCTCGTACTCCATGGCCTCGACCACGTTGAGAGCTTCGTTGAGCATCACTTCCTGGCCACGTCGGAGCTCTTCGAGCTCGACGCTGGGGCTGACGTTCACGCGGAGTTTGCGGCCTCCGGTGAAGATGTCGGCCGTGCCGTCCTCGTTGGCCACGAGGAAGACACCGAAGCCTGCCGGGGGCTGTGCCAGCCGGTCGACTTCCTCCTTGAGGGCCACGATCTGGTCGCGGGCCTCTCGGAGTGTGTTGGCGAGCCGCTCGTTCTGTGCGGACACGCCGGCCAGGTTGGTCTGCAGTTCGACGATCCGCTCTTCGAGAATCCTCGTGTGTCGCGGAGAGTCGGCGAGCTTACGCCGCAGGACGGCGATCTCCTGCTCAAGGTAGGCAATCTGCCCGGACGGGTCGTCGGACCCTCGTCCCGGGCGGATGCCGCGGTTCATGTCGTCGTCGTGGGCTGCCACGGTCCTCACCTCCTCCAAGGGGAGCTGGACGCTTCCAGACCCTACCTGGGTGGGTGTCGATTGAAACCCCTAGATCACAAAGACTCTAGAGGTGTGTCCGATCTTCACCCTTGCGCTCTCCCTCACGCCAGGGGGATACCCACAGAACATGATTGGGAAGCGGCCGGAGGTAGGGTCGAAGTGTTCAACACCCGTCAGAGCTGGGCCGACTTGCCGTCGGATTGTCTTGCTCGGGACAGAAACGGCAGGAGATGTGACCGTGCAGGAGGAGTCCGTGGCCGACGGTGAGGCGTTGGAGGTCTGGATCGACCAGGACCTGTGCACAGGGGACGGAATCTGTGTCCAGTACGCGCCGGAGGTGTTCGAGCTGGACATCGACGGGCTGGCGTACGTGAAGAGCCCCGGGGACGAGTTGTTGCAGGCCCCGGGGGCGACGACACCGGTACCGCTGCCGCTGCTGACAGATGTGGTGGACTCCGCGAAGGAGTGTCCGGGCGACTGTATTCACGTACGTCGAGTTTCGGACAGGGTCGAGGTTTTCGGCCCGGACGCGGAGTGATGGTCCGACCACTCCGCGCCACCGCCGGCTGATTCACACACTCGCCACTGTCCGGTTTCTCACAGGAGCGCGGTCGTACGTACGTTCCACGATTACCGGTCGATCAATTGTTCCCGTGTTCACACGCTCTGTGCGCCGGCGGGTGTCGAGCGGAGGAACGAGCCGTTCTTCCACTGCCACTTGGCGCGCTCGTCGACGTCGGGGCAGCACCGGGGGACGTCGAGGGACGAGTAGCCGAGGAGGGTGGCTGTCACCGCGCCGTCACTGACGGTCAGGTCCGTGACGGTGAGAAGGTCCTTGGGGTCGACGAGGGTCGCGACGATGCGCGGCTGCCCGGCGTCGGCGGCCCGGGTGAGGACGTACACCCCGTTGGGCGGGGTGCCGGAGCCGGCGTCGCAGCGTACGGAGGCGACCGTTTCGGGTCTGCCGTCGCCGTCGAGGTCTCCGGTGGCCTTGTCCTGTACGAGGATCGGGAGCGGGCCGCACTTCAGGGGGAAGTCGACTCCGGTGGGGTCGGGGGGTGCTGCGGCCGCGGCGGGTCTGCCTGCGGGGCCGGCTGCCTGGGCCGCGGTGGCGGAGCCCGGCTGGAGCGCGGAGGAGAGGGCGACGACGCCGGCGAGGGCGGTGGCCGTGGCGAGCCAGTGGATGGGGCGGGTGTGCGTGTGTGCCAGTTCCGGGACGGCGGATTGCTGCACTCGGAGTGTCTCCCGTGGAGGGCTGTGCCGGTGGGGTGTCCCGCATAGTGCCACACGTCACAGTGCGGGGGAACGGCGGGGTGAGCGGTGTTCGGTGGCAGCACCGGTGCCGTTGTGGCGTCAACGGGAAAGTGTTGTGGCCGGGTTCCCGGTGTGCTGCGGGAACCCGGCCACGGTGTCGGTGCGTTGACGCGGTCAGCGGCCGTTGCCGCCGTCGGCGTTGGGGCCGGTGTAGTCCTCGCCGTAGGAGCCCTTGGAGGGGCGGCGGCGGCGCATGGGCGGCTCGACGCCGTCGGCGAGGCGGCGGGCGGTGAGCAGGAAGCCGGTGTGGCCGATCATGCGATGGTCGGGGCGGACGGCGAGGCCCTCGATGTGCCAGTTGCGGACCATCGACTCCCAGGCGCTCGGCTCGTTGAAGCAGCCGATCTCGCGGATGGACTCGACGGTCCGGGCGAGCTGGGTGGTGGTCGCGACGTAGCAGCAGACGATGCCGCCGGGGACGAGCGCCTTGGAGACGGCCTCCAGGCATTCCCAGGGGGCGAGCATGTCGAGGACGACGCGGTCGACCTCGGTGTCGCTCAGGTTGTCCTGGAGGTCGCCGACGGTGAGCTGCCAGGCGGGGTGGGGGCCGCCGAAGTAGCGCTCGACGTTCTGCTGGGCGATTTCGGCGAAGTCCTCGCGGCGCTCGTAGGAGTGCAGCATGCCCTGGTCGCCGATGGCGCGCAGCAGGAAGCTGCTGAGCGAGCCGGAGCCTACGCCCGCTTCGACGACGCGTGCGCCGGGGAAGATGTCGGCGAAGGCGAGGATCTGCCCCGCGTCCTTGGGGTAGACCACGGCGGCGCCGCGGGGCATGGACAGGACGTAGTCGGGGAGCAGGGGGCGCAGCGCGAGGTAGGCGACGTTTCCGGTGGTGCGGACAACGCTGCCCTCGGGTGCGCCGATCAGCTCGTCGTGCGGGAAAGAACCTTTGTGGGTGTGAAAGTTCTTTCCGGCTTCGAGCGTGAACGTGTAGTGGCGGCCCTTGGGGTCGGTCAGCTGAACCTGGTCCCCGACCTTGAAGGGCCCGCGCCTGCGGGCGGCACCGGTCGGTTCGGACATGTGAAGAGCCTACCGGTGTTGCCGAGGACCGCTGACCATCGGGTTGCGGGTGCGGGACCGGCTTCGGGAGTGACCCTCGCGGAGAGTCGTGCTCTAGTTCGGGCGGGCCATCGCCTTCACGAAGGCGCGCTCCACGTCGGCCGCCGAGAGGACTCCGTAGATCTCGCCGGAATCCTCCACGACCAGGTATTCGGTGGCGGGGGTCGCGCGCAGGGCGTCGAGGAGTTCCTCGCCGGAGAGTTCCGCGGAGACCCGCATGCCGTCGGTGAGGTCCTGGGCCAGGCCGCTGACGGAGACCCAGGGGCGGCGGTGTTCGGGTACGCCGACGATGGCGGCCTCGCGGACGAGGGAGAGGGGTTCTCCTTCGGGGTCGACGACGACGAGGGCGCGGGCCCCGGCGTCGTTGGCGCGGCGCAGGGCCTCGGAGAGAGGGGTGTTGGTCTCGACGGGGACGGCACGGCGGGTGAGGTTGCGGGCGCGCAGCTCCGGGAGGTGTTCGCGCAGGCGGGCCATACGGAGGCTGTTGCCGGCGCCGGTCCAGATGATCGCTGCGAGGATCGCGGCGAGCAGGGCGTCGGTGACGGTGTCCATGCCGACGCTGTCCTCGGCGGTGGAGCCGAGGGCGCCGGACTGGGTGAGCAGCGGGAGTCCGATGAGGACGGAGACGGCGAGGGCTCGGCCGACCCAGGCGGCGGCGATCGTGCCGGTCATGGGTTTGCCGGTGATCTTCCAGACGACGGCGCGGAGCATGCGGCCGCCGTCGAGGGGCAGACCGGGCAGGAGGTTGAAGGCGGCCACGATGAGGTTGGAGATCATGAGGCCGGCCAGCAGGACGCCGGGGACGGTTCCGGGTTCGACGGTCTGGAGGGCGATGTAGAAGACGCCCGCGAGGATCAGGGACAGAAGCGGACCGACGAAGGCGAGGACGAATTCGCGGCCGGGGGTCTCGGACTCCTTCTCGATCTCGGAGACGCCGCCGAAGAACTGGAGCTGGATGCGGCGTACCGGGAGTTTGAAGCGGAGGGCGGCAACGGTGTGGGCGAGTTCGTGGACGAGGACGGAGGCGTAGAAGGCGACCGCGAAGAAGAGGGAGACGAGGTAGCGGACGGCGCCGAGTTCGGGCAGTACGCGGTCCAGCTGGCCGCCGAAGACCCAGGTGATGAGGGCGGCGACGAGGAACCAGCTGGGGGCGACGTAGACGGGTACGCCGAAGGGCCGTCCCATGAGGAGGCCGCCGCCGGGGTCCTTGGGCCTGCGAGGGACACGGGACTTGGCGAGGCGGGGCGTGGCGCCTGTGCGGCCGGGGCTGTCGGCGGCCTCGTCGGTTTCAGTGGCTTCCGCCGGTTCCGGGGTGGCCGGTTCGTCGGTGTCGGTATGCTCGTCGGTCCGTGTGGGTTCCGGCTCCGCGTCGGGTTTCCCGGTCTCCGCGACTCGGGTGCCGGTCGTCGTGGGTTCGGCGTGTGTGGGGTCGGTGGTCGACGCCGTACCGCCGGTGTGGCGGTCGGTCGACTGGTCGTTGCCGGAGCGCGGCTGTCCGCTCCCGCCGCTCTCGTCCACGGTGTCCCCTTGTCGGATACGTCTCCCTTTTCCGCTCCGGGGCGGAAGGGCCTCGGGTCGATGGTATGCGGCCGTCGCGACGTGTTCCGCCCCGGCACCCCCTGTGTTCGCCGGGGTGTTGTGGCCTGGGCGTGGCGGTGGCTGGGTCACTGTCAGTGGCGGGCCGTATGGTCGTCGTCATGGAAATGAGCACCGAGGGCGCCGCCGAGTCCGTCTCGCCGGTCGTGCTGCCCTCCGCGCCGGCGTCGCTGTCGCCCTCGCGGGCCAGTGACTTCATGCAGTGCCCTTTGCTGTACCGGTTCCGGGTGATCGACCGGCTGCCGGAGAAGCCGAGTGAGGCGGCGACGAGAGGCACGCTGGTGCACGCGGTGCTCGAGCGACTGTTCGACGCGCCGGCTGCCGAGCGGACGGCGCCGCAGGCGAAGTCGTTGATCCCGGGTCAGTGGGACCGGCTGAGGGAGTCGCGGCCGGAGGTGGTGGAGCTTTTCGCGGACGATCCGGACGGGGAGCGGCTGGCGCGGTGGCTGGGCGAGGCGGAGCGGCTGGTCGAGCGCTGGTTCGGGCTGGAGGACCCGACGCGGCTCGAGCCTGCCGAGCGTGAGCTGTTCGTCGAGGCGGAGCTGGATTCCGGGCTGAAGCTGCGCGGGATCATCGACCGGGTCGATGTGGCGCCCACGGGCGAGGTGCGGATCGTCGACTACAAGACGGGGAAGGCACCGCGTCCGGAGTATTCGGAGGGCGCGCTGTTCCAGATGAAGTTCTACGCGCTGGTCGTGTGGCGCTTGAAGAATGTGGTGCCGCGGCGGCTTCAGCTGGTGTATCTCGGCAGTGGGGATGTGCTGACGTACGACCCGGTCATGGCCGATCTGGAGCGGGTGGAGCGGAAGCTGCTGGCGTTGTGGGAGGCGATCCGGGAGGCCACGGAGACGGGGGTGTGGCGGCCCCGGCCGACGAAGCTGTGCGGTTGGTGCGATCACCAGGCGGTGTGTCCGGAGTTCGGGGGGACTCCCCCGGTCTATCCGTTGCCCGTGCGTGGGGCTCCACCGGAAGCGCCGTAGTCACCTGCGGGTTGGTGGGGATTGGTCGCTCCCCCACTCGCGGCGGAGCCGCAGATCGATACAGCCTCGCGCCCCTTCGGGGACGCGGTGGCGCACAGGGCAGAATGGGGCTGACGAGCGAAGGAGACTTACGTGGCCATCCGTGTCCTACTGGTCGACGACCAGCCGCTGCTGCGTACCGGGTTCCGGATGATTCTGGAGGCCGAGCAGGACATCGCGGTTGTCGGCGAGGCCGGAGACGGTCTTCAGGCGATCGACCAGGTGCGTGCCCTGCAGCCCGATGTGGTTCTGATGGACATCCGTATGCCGCGGATGGACGGTGTGGAGGCGACTCGGCAGATCACCGGGCCGGGGCGGGACGGGCCCGCGAAGGTGCTGGTGCTGACGACCTTCGACCTCGACGAGTACGTGGTGGAGGCGCTACGGGCGGGTGCCAGCGGCTTCCTCCTGAAGGACGCGCCGGCGAACGAGCTGGTGCAGGCGATCCGGGTGGTGGCCTCGGGCGAGGCGATGCTCGCGCCGAGCATCACGCGTCGCCTGCTGGACAAGTACGCCGGGCATCTGCCGTCGGGTGACGAGCCCGTGCCGGACGCGCTGAACACGTTGACCGAGCGTGAGGTCGAGGTGCTGAAGCTGGTGGCGCGGGGGCTGTCGAACGCGGAGGTCGCCGCTGATCTCTTCGTCAGCGAGACGACGGTCAAGACGCATGTCGGGCATGTGCTGACCAAGCTGGGGCTGCGCGACCGGGTGCAGGCCGCGGTGTACGCGTACGAGAGCGGGCTGGTGCGTCCCGGCGCGCAGTAGCCGGGCGGTGTGTACGTGTTGTACGTGTGCACGCATGAGGGCGCCCCTGCCGTTCCGGAACGGCAGGGGCGCCCTCATGCGTTTTGCGGCCGGCGTCAGCCCTTGTTGATCTCCCAGAAGCGGAAGACGGTCGAGGCGTCGAGGCAGTACTCCAGGCCGTAGACGTTGTCGCGGACGACGGCGTACTGCTTGGCCTGCCAGATGGGGAGGACGGGGACCTCCTTGGCGACGATGTCCTGGAGTTCACCGAAGTCCGCGTCGGTCGCGCCGCGGTCGCTCTGGGCGGCGGTGCCGGGGATCAGGGTGTCGGTGATGGTGCTGTTGGTGAAGTTGTTGCCGAGTACGTTGCCCTGGCCGAAGAAGGGGGCGGTGAAGTTGTCGGCGTCGGGGTAGTCCGGCACCCAGCCCTTCACGTAGACGCCGTACTTGCCGGCCTCGATGTCCTTCTCGTACTGCGCGAAGGGGACGGACTTGACGGTCGCCTCGAACAGGCCGCTGGCGTTGAGCTGCTCGGCGATGGCCTTGAACTCGTCGTCGGTGGCGGGGCCGTAGCGGGACGGGGTCGACCAGAGGGTCAGCTTGACCCTGCTGGTGATGCCGTCGGCCTGGAGCGCCGCCTGAGCCTTGGCCTTGGAGGGGCGGGCGCCGTAGGTGTCGAAGAAGGCGGTGTTGTGACCGGCTATGCCGGCCGGGATGATCGAGTAGAGGGGGGTCGCCGTGTCCTCGTAGACCTGGTTGACAAGGGCTTCGCGGTCGAGGAGATAGGCGATGGCCTTGCGTACGCCGATCTTTCCGGCGACCGGGTCGTTCATGTTGAAGACGAGGTGCTGGACCTCGGCGCTGGTGCCCTCGACGACGTCGATGCCCTCGTTGCCGCTGTCGTTCTCGATGTCGGTTATGTCGCCGGCGTTGAGGCCTCGGTAGGCGATGTCGATGTCCTTGTCGACGATCGCCTGCTTCAGCTCGGTCTGGTCGCCGTGGAAGAACTTGAGGGTGACGCCGGAGTTCTGGACCTCGGCGGTGCCCTTGTAGTTCGGGTTGACGGAGAAGACCGCGCTGTCGTCGCCGAACGAGTCGAGCTTGTAGGGGCCGGAGCCGACGGCTTCGCCGTCCTTGCGCAGGCCGTCCTCGTCGTACTGCCGGTGGTCGACGATCGAGCCCGCGCCGGAGGCGATCTTGCTGGGGAAGGTGGCGTCGGGCACCTTGAGGTTGAAGACGACGGTCTTCTCGTTCGGGGTGTCCACCGAGCCGAGCATCGGGAACATGATCGCGGGGCCGGCATCGTCGTTGATCTTCAGCATGCGGTCGAAGGAGAACTTCACGTCCTCCGAGGTGAGCGCGTCACCGTTGCTGAACTTCAGGCCGTCACGCAGGGTGCACTTGTAGACCTTGGTCTGCGCGTCGCTGAAGGCGCACTGTTCGGCCGCCTCGGGCTGGGGTTCGGTGCCCCCGTTGGGGAAGCTCAGCAACGACTGGAAGACGTTGTTGAACAACAGCCAGGAGCCGGGGTCGTAGCCGGAGGCGGGGTCGGTCGCCAGGACGTCGTCGGACATCCCCATGACCACGGTGGAGCCGCCGGACCCCAGATCGCCGTTCTCCGAGCCGCAGCCGGTCAGCAGGCCGGAGGCCAGCCCCGCCACGATGGGCAGGACCGGCCACTGGTTGCGCAGGTTCACGTGGAAGTGCCTTGTCGTCTGGTCTTGGATACCCGGGGCCGTCCCAGCCCCGGGTCGGGATGTGTGCGTCGGACCGGTGTGCGGGTCAGTTGGTCACACCGCGGCCGAGCTCCCAGAGCTGGAGCGTGGACGAGGAGTTGAGGGCCCACTCGGCGCCGGTGATGCCGTCGCGTGCGGCAATGTACTGGTTGCCCTGCCACAGCGGCAGCACGGGTACGTCGTCGGCAACGATGTCCTGGATGTCCGTGAGGCTCGTGGAGGCCGTCAGGCGGTCGGCCTCGCGACGGGACTCGGGGATCAGGCTGTCGCGGATCCTGGCGTTGGCGTACGGCAGGTTGAGGAAGTTGTCCTTGTCGAGGAACGGCGCGAGGTAGTTGTCGGCGTCGGGGAAGTCGGGGAACCAGCCCATCCCGTAGACGTCGTAGTCGCCTTCCTTCTCGGCCGGGCGGAAGGTGGCCCAGGGGGCGCCCTTGATGGTGACCTTGAACAGTCCGCTGGCGTTGAGCTGCTTCTGCAGTTCCTCGAACTCCTGCTTGGTGGCCGAGCCGTAGTGGTCGGTCGTGTAGTGCAGGGTCAGTTTCACCGGGGTGGTGATGCCGGCGCTCTCCATCAGGGTTTTGGCCTTGATGTCGTTCGGCTCGCCGTACTTGTTGAAGAAGGAGTTCGAGTGGCCGGTGATGGTGGCCGGGACCAGCGAGTAGAGCGGCTGGGCCTCGTCGCCGTACACCTTGGAGACGAGTTCGGGGCGGTTGATGATCTGGGCCATCGCCTGGCGGACCGCTTTCACCTTCACCGTCGGAGCGTCGGTGTTGAAGGCGAGGTAGCGGATTTCGAGGCCGGGCATCTGAACGAGGTCGATGTCGCCGGCCGAGTCCTCGTCGAGCTTCCTGATCTGCTCGGGGGACATCGTGCGGGTCATCAGGTCGATGTCGCCCTTGGAGAGCGCGGTGCCCATGGCCGCGGCGTCCTCGAAGGAACGCATTTCGACCTTGTCGTTCTTGGGGGTCAACTGCCCCTTGTAATACGAGTTCTTGGTGAAGACGGCCTTGACGAGTTCGTCGTTCTTGACCTCGGCGTGGAGCGTGTACGGGCCGGAGCCGTCGACGTCGAAACCGTCCCGCAGCTTGTCCTTGTCGTAGTCGTCCGGGTTGATGATGCCCGCGACCGGGGTGGACAGCTTGAACGGGAAGGTGGCGTCGGCGGTCTTGAGGTGGAAGATGACCTCGCGGTCGCCCTTGGTCTCGACGGTGTCGATCGTGGACAGCAGGGCGAACACACCGCTGTCGGCCTGGATCCGCAGGGCCCGGTCGATGGAGAACTTCACGTCGGACGCCTTGACGGCCTCGCCGGTGGAGAATTTGAGGTCCTTGCGCAGGGTGCAGACGTAGCGCTCGTTGCCGCTGTCCGTGAACCCGCACTTCTCGGCGGCCTCGGGCACCGGTTCGCCGTCGCCGCGCGGCTGGACCATGAGGGTCTGCACGGTCTGGCGCAGGATGTTCCAGGTGCCGACGTCGTAGGCGTAGGCCGGGTCGATCGGCGCCGGGGCCTCCTTCGAGGCGGTGAACCGGTCCGTGGTGCCGACGACGATCGCGTCGCCGCTGCTGCTCCCGCCGTCCACTCCGCCGCAGGCGGCCAGCACCGGAGCGAGCAGGCCGACCACTGTCGGCAGCACCAAAGTCTTGCGGTTCATGCTCGGGGTTCTCCAGGCTGTCGATCCCAGGGACCCGGCGGGCGTGGGGTGGTGCTCGCGGGTGAGGGATTGTGGCGATGTTCTCCCAACGAGATTAGTCCGGACCGCGGAGGGGCCCGCATGCAGCCGGAGTTGGGGGCTCATCACGCTGCGGAACCGGGTGTGGACGCACCGAAAAAACCGACAGTGGAAGGATTCCGCGCAGGTTCTCCCCAAACGGGACACAAGGGCGCACCGAGAGCTCTCGAACGAGGTGCATGTACACGGCACTTGTCGTTTGTCGAGCCCCTGTCGGGTGGCGAACCTCACACACCCGGAGCTGAGAGTGCTTACGTGAATTCGCCACCGACGAGATCAGAAGAGGGCCTTAATTCTCATTTGATGACCTGCCCGTTCATCCGCGCGTTATCCCGCATTCGATCGGGCACACTCGGTAAACGCGTCATCGCATTTCCGTGATCAGTCCGCTGCCATCAGTCATTCGCCGTCAGTCGTTCCTCATCAGCCCGTGCAGAAAGGGCAGGTCGACTTCTTCCAGCGAGGTCACGATCGTGCGGCGCGCGCCGGGGGCGATGGGCGCGACCGACGGCACGGCCACGACGTGGCAGCCGGCGGCCTCCGCAGCCGCGACCCCGGTGGCCGTGTCCTCGACGACGGCGCATCTCGCCGGGTCGGCGCCGAGTCGCGCGGCGGCGATCAGATAGGGGTCGGGGTAGGGCTTCGTACGCTCCACCTCGTCGCCCGCGATGCTCAGGGCGAAGTGGTGCGGGCCCAGGGAGGCCAGAACCCGGTCGATGATCCGGCGGTGCGAGGCGGAGACGAGGGCCGTCGGGATCTCGTGCGCGGAGAGTTCGGCGAGGAGGCGGGCGGCGCCCGGCATCAGGGGCAGGGCGCGGCCGATACGGTCCTCGAACCCGTCGTTGAGCAGTTCCGAGAGTTCGGCGAAGGTGATGTCGGCGCCGGTGGCCTCGATGAGGAAACCGGCGCTGCGGGTCATGGGGCCGCCGACCACGACGTGCCGCCAGGAGTCGTCGAGGGTGTGACCGAGGCCGGCGAAGATCTCGACCTCGACGTCCCACCAGAACCCCTCGGTGTCCACCAGGGTGCCGTCCATATCGAGGAGTACGGCCTGCAGTGCTGAGCCTTCGGCCGAACGGGTTCCGAGCGCGGGGACCGTGCTGGTCATCCTGGCGCACCTCCTTGAGGGACGATCAGGCCGGTTGCCCCTGAGTGCACAGAGGGCAACCGGCCTGCGGTGGACCGTCAAGTGTACGTCTTGTCCGATCAGCGTGCGCTGGAAGACTCAGCGGGCGTTGAAGTACTTCGCCTCGGGGTGGTGGATGACGATGGCGTCGGTGGACTGTTCGGGGTGGAGCTGGAACTCCTCGGAGAGGTGGACGCCGATGCGCTCGGGCTTGAGCAGGTCGGCGATCTTGGCGCGGTCCTCCAGGTCGGGGCAGGCGCCGTAGCCGAGGGAGAAGCGGGCACCCCGGTACTTGAGGGCGAACATGTCCTCGACGTCGGCGGGGTCCTCGCCGGCGAAGCCCAGTTCGGAGCGGACGCGTGCGTGCCAGTACTCGGCGAGGGCCTCGGCCAACTGGACGGACAGTCCGTGCAGTTCGAGGTAGTCGCGGTAGGAGTTCGCCTCGAAGAGCTTGGCGGTCTCCTCGCCGATCCGGTTGCCCATGGTGACGATCTGGAGGCCGACGACGTCCGTCTCGCCGGACTCCTCCGGGCGGAAGAAGTCGGCCAGACACAGTCGGCGGCCACGGCGCTGGCGCGGGAACGTGAAGCGCGTACGTTCGTTGCCCTGGTCGTCGAGGATGATCAGGTCGTCGTCCTTGGAGACGCACGGGAAGTAGCCGTAGACGACGGCCGCCTCCAGCAGGCTGTCCGTCTGGAGCTTGTCCAGGAGGCCGCGCAGCCTGGGGCGGCCCTCGGTCTCGGCCAGCTCCTCATAGGTCGGGCCGTCGCCGGTGCGGGCCTGCTTGAGGCCCCACTGGCCCTTGAAGAGGGCGCCCTCGTCGAGCCAGCTCGCGTACTCCTTGAGCTGGATGCCCTTGATGACGCGGGTGCCCCGGAAGGGCGGGGTGGGGACGGGGTTGTCGATGGCGACGTCGGAGCGGACGTGGCCTTCCTCGGGGCGTTCCTCGACCTGTACGGCGGCGGCGCTCGGGCGGACGCGGCGCTGCTTGAGTTCGGGCAGCTTGGCGCCGGGGACACCGCGCTTGACGCCGATCAGGGCGTCCATCAGGCGCAGGCCCTCGAAGGCGTCGCGGGCGTAGCGGACCTCGCCCTCGTAGATCTCGTGCAGGTCCTGCTCGACGTAGGCACGGGTGAGGGCCGCGCCGCCGAGGATCACCGGGTAGTCGGCGGCCAGCTTGCGCTGGTTGAGCTCCTGGAGGTTCTCCTTCATGATCACCGTGGACTTGACCAGGAGTCCGGACATGCCGATGACGTCGGCCTTGTGCTCCTGCGCGGCTTCGAGGATCGCGGAGACCGGCTGCTTGATGCCGATGTTGACGACGTTGTAGCCGTTGTTGGTGAGGATGATGTCGACAAGGTTCTTGCCGATGTCATGGACGTCGCCGCGGACTGTGGCGAGCACGATGGTGCCCTTGCCGTCGTCGTCCGTCTTCTCCATGTGTGGTTCGAGGTAGGCGACCGCCGTCTTCATCACCTCGGCGGACTGCAGGACGAACGGGAGCTGCATCTGGCCGGAGCCGAAGAGCTCGCCGACGACCTTCATACCCTCCAGGAGGGTGTCGTTGACGATGTCGAGGGCCGGGCGGGTCGTCAGGGCCTCGTCGAGGTCGGTCTCCAGGCCGTTCTTCTCGCCGTCGATGATGCGGCGCTGCAGTCGCTCGTCCAGCGGGAGGGCGAGGAGTTCCTCGGCGCGGCCGTCCTTCATCGACTTGGTGTTGACGCCCTCGAAGAGGGCCATCAGCTTCTGCAGCGGGTCGTAGCCCTCGGTCCGCCGGTCGTGGATCAGGTCGAGGGCGGTGGTCACCTCCTCCTCACTGAAGCGCGCGATGGGGAGGATCTTCGACGCGTGCACGATCGCCGAGTCGAGGCCGGCCTTGACGCACTCGTCGAGGAAGACCGAGTTGAGCAGGATGCGGGCGGCCGGGTTCAGGCCGAAGGAGATGTTGGACAGGCCGAGGGTGGTCTGGACGTCCGGGCGGCGGCGCTTGAGCTCGCGGATCGACTCGATCGTGGCGATGCCGTCCTTGCGGGACTCCTCCTGGCCGGTGCAGATGGTGAAGGTGAGGGTGTCGATGAGGATGTCCGACTCGTGGATCCCCCAGTTCGTCGTCAGGTCCTCGATCAGGCGCTCGGCGATGGCGACCTTGTGCTCGACGGTACGGGCCTGGCCCTCCTCGTCGATGGTGAGCGCGATGAGCGCGGCGCCGTGCTCCTGGGCCAGCCTGGTGACCTTGGCGAAGCGGGACTCCGGTCCGTCGCCGTCCTCGTAGTTCACCGAGTTGATGACGGCCCGGCCGCCGAGCTTCTCCAGGCCCGCCCGCAGGACGGGAACCTCGGTGGAGTCCAGGACGATCGGCAGCGTGGAGGCGGTGGCGAAGCGGCCCGCGAGCTCCTCCATGTCGGCGACGCCGTCGCGGCCGACGTAGTCCACGCAGAGGTCGAGCATGTGCGCGCCCTCGCGGATCTGGTCGCGGACCATCTCGACGCAGTCGTCCCAGCGGGCATCGAGCATGGCCTCGCGGAACTTCTTGGAACCGTTGGCGTTGGTGCGCTCGCCGATCGCCATGTAGGCGGTGTCCTGGCGGAACGGGACCATCTGGTAGAGCGAGGCGGCGCCCGCCTCGGGCTGGGGCCTCCGCTCGGTGACGGCCGTGCCGCGGACCCGCTCCACGACCTTGCGCAGGTGTTCGGGGGTCGTGCCGCAACAGCCGCCGACCAGCGAGAGGCCGTACTCGCGGACGAAGTTCTCCTGGGCGTCGGCGAGCTCCGGGGCGCTGAGCGGGTAGTACGCGCCGTCCTTGGTCAGGACGGGCAGACCGGCGTTGGGCATGCAGGAGAGCGGGATGCGGGCGCTGCGCGCGAGGTAGCGCAGGTGCTCGCTCATCTCGGCGGGGCCCGTGGCGCAGTTCAGGCCGATCATGTCGATGCCCAGCGGTTCCAGCGCGGTCAGTGCCGCGCCGATCTCCGAGCCGAGCAGCATGGTGCCGGTGGTCTCGACGGTGACGGAGCAGATCAGCGGGACGGTGAGGCCCACCGCCTCCATGGCGCGGCGGGCGCCGATGATGGAGGACTTGGTCTGCAGGAGGTCCTGGGTGGTCTCGACGATCAGCGCGTCGGCGCCGCCGGAGAGCAGGCCCTCGGCGTTGATCTGGTAGGCGTCCCGGATCTTCGCGTAGGTGATGTGGCCGAGCGTGGGCAGCTTGGTGCCGGGGCCCATGGAGCCCAGGACCCAGCGCTGCTCGCCGGTGGAGGCGGTGAACTCGTCGGCGACCTCGCGGGCGATGCGGGCGCCGGCCTCCGACAGCTCGAAGTTGCGCTCGGCGATGTCGTACTCGGCGAGCGCGGCGAAGTTCGCGCCGAAGGTGTTCGTCTCGACGCAGTCCACGCCCACCGAGAAGTACGCCTCGTGGACGGAGCGGACGATGTCGGGGCGGGTGATGTTCAGGATCTCGTTGCAGCCTTCGAGGTTCTCGAAGTCCTCGAGCGTCGGGTCCTGCGCCTGCAGCATGGTGCCCATCGCACCGTCGGCCACCACCACTCGGGTGGCGAGTGCGTCCCGGAGGGCGGACGCACGGATCCTGTTGTCGGCGGAAGGGGCGGACGGCGAGGCGGCCATGTAAGGGCTCCCTGGAGTGCGACGGCTGTCGGCTTTGCGTCTTCTTTGGGGAAGGCGCACGCGGCCAGGGTAGCCCGGTGCGGGGCCGTATGGTCAGGGCGTCCACGGGACGGACGTACGTGGCGTGCGTTGCGTGGCTGAAAGCCACCTGGTGTATGCAGTGGGTCCACACGGATGTACGCGGGATGTAACAGGTGTCGACGAGCCATTGGCGGGTGGTCGACATGGACCGGTAGTGTTCGACATTGCCGAACGGTGGCAGCGAACGCCGGGGGCCGGCGGTCGAAGGGGACGGAGGCAGGACGGCGATGGCACGGAACATCCAGTCGCTCGAACGGGCGGCGGCGATGCTGCGGCTCCTCGCGGGCGGCGAGCGTCGGCTCGGCCTCTCGGACATCGCCTCGTCCCTCGGCCTCGCCAAGGGCACCGCCCACGGCATCCTGCGCACCCTCCAGCACGAGGGCTTCGTCGAGCAGGAGGCCGCGTCCGGGCGCTATCAGCTGGGCGCCGAACTGCTGCGCCTGGGGACCACCTATCTGGACGTCCACGAACTGCGCGCGCGTGCCCTGGTGTGGACCGACGACCTGGCCCGCTCCAGCGGCGAGAGCGTCCACCTGGGCGTCCTGCACCAGCGGGGCGTGCTGATCGTGCACCACGTCTTCCGCCCCGACGACAGCCGACAGGTCCTGGAGGTCGGGGCCATGCAGCCCCTGCACTCCACAGCTCTGGGCAAGGTCCTGTCGGCCTACGACCCGGTCGCGCACAGCGAGGTCCTGGAGGCCGAGCGCAAGCCGTTCACCGACCGGACGATCAGCGACCTGGAGGGTTTCGAGGGCGTCCTGGACCTCACCCGCGCGCGCGGGTACGCGGCCGACGTCGAGGAGACCTGGGAGGGCGTCGCGTCCATCGCCGCCCCCATCCACGACCGGCGGCGGATGCCGGTCGGCGCGGTGGGCGTCACCGGCGCCGTGGAACGGCTCTGCCGTGAGGGCGAGCTGCGCCCGGAGCTGATCGCGGCGGTGCGGGACTGCGCCCGCGCGGTGTCACGGGACCTGGGCGCGGGACGGTTCTGAGCCCCCGTACGAAATCTGAACCTTCACACGAAAGCGGCCGGGACATCTTGGATGTTCCGGTCTTTTCGTGTGCGGGGCGTGTACGGGCGGACGCGGGTTGCGACCGGCCCAAGATCGATAGCTCACAGCAATCAATAACGATCGTGTTTTCGATAACAGAGCTCTTGACGTGCCTGTAACACCACGGCAAGACTCCCGTCCATCGGTCGACATTGTCGAACACCGACCGGCAATAGGCGTTAGAGTGTGACAACGCCAAGGGCCGGCAGCTCTTCCCCTGGAACGAAGGACAAAGGAGTCGCGGGTGTCCAGCTCCGACATCTTCATCGGCGAGACCATCGGTACCGCCATACTCATCCTGCTCGGCGGCGGCGTCTGTGCCGCCGTCACGCTGAAGGCCTCCAAGGCTCGCAACGCCGGCTGGCTCGCCATCACCTTCGGGTGGGGTTTCGCCGTACTGACGGCCGTATACACCTCGGCGCCGCTCTCCGGCGCCCATCTCAACCCGGCCGTGACCCTCGCGCTCGCGCTCAAGAAGAACGGCATCGAGTGGAGTGACGTCCCGATCTACTGGGGCGGCCAGCTGCTCGGCGCCATGATCGGTGCGTCCTTGGTCTGGGTCGCCTACTACGGTCAGTTCCTCGCTCACCTGACCGACGAGGAGATCGTCGGTGCTCCGGCCACGAAGGCCGTCGAGGCGCAGGAGAAGGGGGCGGGTCCGGTTCTGGGAATCTTCTCCACCGGCCCCGAGATCCGCGTCGTCTGGCAGAACATCGCCACCGAGGTCATCGGCACGATCGTGCTGGTGCTCGCCGTCCTCACGCAGGGCCTCAACGACAGCGGCAAGGGCCTGGGCGTCCTGGGTGCCCTGATCACCTCCCTCGTCGTCGTCTCCATCGGTCTGTCCCTCGGTGGGCCGACCGGCTACGCGATCAACCCGGCCCGTGACCTCGGTCCGCGCATCGTGCACGCACTCCTGCCCCTGCCCAACAAGGGCGGCTCCGACTGGTCCTACGCCTGGATCCCGGTGGTCGGTCCGCTGATCGGCGGCGCCATCGCTGCGGGCATCTACAACGTCGCTTTTGCTTAGAGCAGCCAGTACAACGAGTACTGGCAGCGCAGCCTTGAGCAGCAACGCCGTAAGCCAGTCCCCTACCCACGGACCTCTCAGGAGCACACAGTGACCGACGACGCGCACACCGCCGGCCCGTTCATCGCGGCCATCGACCAGGGCACCACCTCCAGCCGCTGCATCGTCTTCGACCGGGACGGCCGCATCGTCTCCGTCGACCAGAAGGAGCACGAGCAGATCTTCCCGAAGCCGGGCTGGGTGGAGCACGACGCCACCGAGATCTGGACGAACGTCGAGGAGGTCGTCGCCGGAGCCATCTCCAAGGCCGGCATCACCCGCGACGACATCAAGGCCATCGGCATCACCAACCAGCGCGAGACGACGCTGCTGTGGGACAAGAACACCGGCGTGCCCGTCCACAACGCCATCGTCTGGCAGGACACCCGTACCGACACGCTCTGCAAGGAGCTGGGTCGCAATGTCGGGCAGGATCGTTTCCGCCGTGAGACCGGCCTGCCGCTGGCCTCGTACTTCGCCGGCCCCAAGGCCCGCTGGCTGCTCGACAACGTCGAGGGCCTGCGCGAGCGTGCCGATGCCGGGGACATCCTCTTCGGCACCATGGACAGCTGGGTCATCTGGAACCTGACGGGCGGTGTCAACGGCGGCAAGCACTACACGGACGTCACCAACGCCTCCCGCACCATGCTGATGAACCTGCACACGCTGGAGTGGGACCCGAAGATCGCCGAGTCGATCGGCGTCCCGCTGTCGATGCTCCCGGAGATCCGCTCCTCCGCCGAGGTCTACGGCGAGGTCACCGGCGGCAAGCTGGGCGACCTGCTCGGCGGCATCCCGGTCGCCTCCGCGCTCGGCGACCAGCAGGCGGCCCTGTTCGGCCAGACCTGTTTCGCCGAGGGCGAGGCCAAGTCGACGTACGGCACCGGCACGTTCATGCTGATGAACACCGGCGACAAGATCATCAACTCGTACAGCGGCCTGCTGACCACGGTCGGCTACCGCATCGGCGACCAGGCCCCGGTCTACGCCCTCGAGGGCTCGATCGCGGTCACCGGTTCGCTGGTGCAGTGGATGCGCGACCAGATGGGCCTGATCTCCACCGCCGCCGAGATCGAGACGCTCGCGTCGTCGGTCGAGGACAACGGCGGCGCCTACTTCGTGCCGGCCTTCTCCGGTCTGTTCGCCCCGTACTGGCGCTCCGACGCCCGCGGTGTGATCACCGGCCTGACCCGGTACGTCACCAAGGCGCACCTCGCGCGCGCCGTGCTGGAGGCGACCGCCTGGCAGACCCGTGAGATCACGGACGCCATGACCAAGGACTCGGGCGTCGAGCTCGCGGCCCTCAAGGTCGACGGCGGCATGACCTCCAACAACCTGCTGATGCAGACCCTCTCGGACTTCCTGGACGCCCCCGTGGTGCGCCCGATGGTCGCCGAGACGACCTGCCTCGGTGCCGCCTACGCCGCCGGTCTGGCCGTCGGCTTCTGGACCAACACCGACGACCTGCGCGCCAACTGGCGCCGGGCCGCCGAGTGGACCCCCAACATGGACGCGGAGAAGCGCGACCGTGAGTACAAGAGCTGGCTCAAGGCCGTCGAGCGGTCCATGGGCTGGCTCGAAGACAGCTCTGTCGAGGAGTAAGAACCCCACATGACCAGTCAGTCCACCCTGCAGTCCGTGCCTGCCCTCGGTACGCACCCGGCCTTCGGCTCGAACCCGAGCCGTGCCGAGACCCGGGAGCAGCTCTCCAAGGCGACGTACGACCTTCTCGTGATCGGCGGTGGCATCCTCGGCATCTCGACGGCCTGGCATGCCGCGCAGTCCGGTCTGCGGGTGGCTCTGGTCGACGCCGGTGACTTCGCCGGCGCCACCTCCTCCGCCTCCTCCAAGCTTCTCCACGGCGGTCTGCGCTATCTGCAGACCGGCGCGGTGAAGCTGGTGGCGGAGAACCACTTCGAACGCCGTGCGGTCTCCCGCCAGGTGGCTCCCCACCTGGCGAACCCGCTCACGTTCTACCTCCCCGTGTACAAGGGCGGGCCGCACGGCGCGGCGAAGCTCGGGGCGGGCGTTTTCGCCTACTCCGCCCTGTCGGCGTTCGGTGACGGCGTCGGTCACCTGCTGTCGCCGGCCAAGGCCGCGCAGGACGTGCCCGAGCTGCGCACCGAGAACCTCAAGGCCGTGGCCGTGTACGGCGACGGTCAGATGAACGACGCGCGCATGGCGCTGATGACGGTCCGTGCGGCCGTCGAGGCGGGCGCTGTCGTGCTCAACCACGCCGAGGTGTCGGCTCTGCGCTTCACCCGGGGCCGGGTCACCGGTGCCGACCTGCGCGACCGGCTCTCCGGCGACGACTTCGGCGTCAACGCCCGGCTCGTGCTCAACGCGACCGGCCCCTGGGTCGACCACCTGCGCAAGATGGAGAACCCGGACGCGGCGCCTTCCATCCGGCTGTCGAAGGGCGCGCACCTGGTCCTGAAGCGGACGTCTCCGTGGAAGGCCGCGCTGGCGACCCCGATCGACAAGTACCGCATCACCTTCGCCCTCCCCTGGGAGGACATGCTGCTGCTCGGCACCACCGACGAGGTGTTCGAGGGCGACCCGGCGGATGTCGCGGTCACCGAGAAGGACACCGAGCAGATCCTCGACGAGGCCGCGTTCTCCGTCCGTGACCAGCAGCTCTCCCGTGACCTGATCACGTACTCCTTCGCGGGTCTGCGGGTGCTGCCGGGTGGCCCCGGTGACACGGCGAAGGCCAAGCGGGAGACGGTCGTGACCGAGGGCAAGGGCGGGATGCTGTCCGTCTCGGGCGGCAAGTGGACGACCTTCCGGCACATCGGCCGTACGGTCATGGAGAAGCTGGAGACACTGCCCGGCCGTCCGCTGGGTGACGACTTCGAGCCCGTCGCGTCCCTGCCGAAGTACCTGCCGCTTCCGGGTGTCGCCAACCCGCGCGCTGTCGCGCACCGGCTGCTGGTCGACAGCCCGGCACCGGGTCCGCGCATGGCAGCCGACACGGCGAAGCACCTCGCGACGCACTACGGTTCGCTGGCGTTCGACATCGCGCGGCTGGCGAACGAGAACCCTGAGCTGGGTGAGCGTGTGCACGCGGATGCGCCGGAGATCTGGGCGCAGGTGGTGTATGCGCGGGACAGTGAGTGGGCTGAGACGGCGGATGACGTGTTGCGTCGCCGGACGACGCTGACGATTCGGGGGCTGGCTACGGACGAGGTTCGTTCGAAGGTTCAGGATGTTCTTGACAAGAAGTAGGCGTACGGCGTGAAAAGGGCGGCTCCTTGTTGATGGAGCCGCCCTTTCGCGTTTGTTGTTCGTCTGCGGGTGCGTGGGGGCTGGTCGCGCCCACGCGGCGGAGCCGCAAATTGAACACAGCCCCGCGCCCCTAAAGACTCCCCACTACCGCCCGTACAGCGTTCGGGTTGGTCAACTCCTCGCGGCGGATGATCAGTTCGCGGCCCAGCAGCAGCGCCCTGCGTGAGGCCGGGACGGGGTCCGGGAGTGTTGTCAGGTCTGCCAGGTGGGCGAAGCCGATGATTCTGCGGATGATCTCCGTGCCCGCGTAGCCCACCGCCTCCGTCCAGATCCTGCGGAGGAAGCGGTCCAGGTACGCGTCGTCGAAGAAGGTGTCGGTCCTCGTCGGCCACAGGGCGCGGAACTCGGACTCGAAGGCCGCCCAGGACAGGGCCAGTTGATCGGCGTGGTCGCTCAACAGGCCCAGTGCGCGTGCCCGTTCCTCCGAGACCAGGGCGTTCGCCCAGTAGAGGCCGAGGTCGTAGCCGATGGGGCCGACGAAGGAGAACTCGGGGTCGAAGACCCGTACCACCGGGGCGCCTTCGCGTTCACCGACCATGACGCTGCCGGTGTGCAGGTCGCCGTGGAGGAGAGCCTGGGCGCTGGTCATGAAGGTGTGGCGGAGGTCGGCGACCTCCGTGCGGAGCCTCGCGTCGGCGCGGAACTCGGTCGCCAGGTCGTCCAGACCCTCGTGCCAGTGGTTGTGTTCGTGCTCGATGTACGGCTCGGCGAGGACCACGTCCTCGGTGATCTTGCACAGCTCCGGGCTCACCGAGGCCGCCAGCAAGGCCTTGCGGTCCGCCGACTCCATGCCGAAGTCGCTGGTCGCGAACGTCAGTTGGGCCACGAACTCGCCGATCCGGGCGGAGGTGTGCGGACCGTACGACGCGCCCTCGTTGAGGAGGGTGCGCAGGACCTCCAGGTCCGACATGTCCTCCATGACGAGGGCGTAGTTCTCTGGGTCGTACCCGAGGATCGCCGGGATCTTGTCGGGGGCCACCTTCGCGACCTGCTCGTACGCCCTTGCCTCGGCGTCGGCTCGCTCCGGGCTCATCGGCCAGGACGGGCCCGCCACCCGGACCCAGGGCAGGGCCTGCTTGACGGCCAGGCTGCGGGTGCCGTCGGTGGACCTGGCGAGGAACACACGGTTCATGTTGCCGTCGGAGACCTCGCGGACCCGGATGTCCGAAGGGTCGGGCCAGTGACCGCGCCCGTTCAGGTACGCGGGGATGTCGGCCGGCTCCAGGATGCGGTAGCCCATCGTGAACTTCCTTATGCGGTGCGGCGCTTGGACAGGGTGAAGCTGAAGACCAGGGCGAGGATCAGGACGGCGCCCTCGACCACGTCCTGTGTGTAGTACGGCAGGCCCTTGATGGTCAGGCCGGTGGTGATGATGCCGATGAGAACCGCGCCCAGGGCGGTGCCCCACACGTTCGGGCGGCCCCGGCCGAGGACGGAGGTGCCGACCAGGGCGACGGCGACGGCTTCGAGGAGTTGCGAGGTGCCTGCGGAGACGTCTCCCTGGCCGATGCGCGCCGCCAGGATCAGGCCGCCGATGGAGGCGAGGACGCCGGAGAGGACGTACGCCAGGGCCCGGTAGGCGCCCACGCGGATGCCCGCCAGGCGGGAGGCCTCGGGGTTGGCGCCGATCGCGTACAGCACTCGGCCCCAGCGGGTGCGGGCCAGGAAGACCCAGGCCACGACCGTCAGCGCGCCGAAGATGACCACGGAGACGGGGATGCCGAGGATCGTGCCCCGGTCGATGCGCAGGAAGCCGTCGGTGAATCTGCCGGGGGCCGTCGTGCCGTCGGACTGGGTCATGCCCGGGGTGATCGACTGGCCGTCGACCAGGATGAGTTTGGTGCCCTGGATGACGAACATGGTGCCCAGCGTGGCCAGCATGTCGGGGATCTTGAGGACCACGATGAGCAGGGCGTTGAGGAGGCCGGCCAGGGCGCCCGCCACTATCACTGCGATGATCGCGACCACGCCGACCTGGTTGTACGAGACCATCGTCTTCGCGGCGACGGTCACGCCGAGCCCGGCCACCGCGCCGACCGACATGTCCATTCCGCCGACGGCCATGGTGAGCGTGACGCCGAGGCCGAGGATCGCGGCGACGGACACGTACCGCAGGGTGTCGAGGAGGGTCGCGGAGTCGCGGAACGACGGCTCGCTCAGTGCGAAGTAGGCGAAGAGGGTGACGGTGACGAAGATGAAGCCGTACTTGATCACCGCGTTCTGGATGCGCGGACCGGCGGCGAGCGTGGACGGGGCCGCCGTCTTCGCGGGAGCGCTCTGGGTGGTGGTCATGGGGTGCTTCCTGGAGTGGCGTGCGGTGGGGTATGCGGCGTGACGTGGTCCGGCGGGGCCAGTGCTGTCCGGCGGGCGCGGGATCGCGCCCCTTCAGGGGCGCGGGGCGGTGTCGAATTGCGGCTCCGCCGCGATGGGGGTCCCCCCGCTCGAGCGAAGCCGAGAGTGGGGGAGCGACCAACCCCCACCGGCCCGCGGCCGAACAACCGCCCGACCCGCGGAGCGCCCCGCATCACACCGACGCCGAGATGGTCCGGATGACTCGGTCGCGTTCCGCGTCCTCGCCGTACGCGTCGAGGTGGATCTCGCCGGCCGCGAGGACGACGACCCGGTCGGCGACCTCCAGGATCTCGTCGACATCGGCGGACAGGACCAGGACCGCGGCGCCCTCGGCGGCCAGGGCGCGGGCGCGGCGGCCGATGTCGCGCCGGGCGCCGATGTCCACACCTCGGAACGGCTCGTCCAGGATGAGGACGCGGGGGCGTTCGGCGAGCCAGCGGCCGACGACGACCTTCTGCTGGTTGCCGCCGGACAGTTCCTCGACGGTGCTGTGCTCGTCGCGGGCGACGACGCCGAGGGCCTCGATGGTGTCGCGGCCGAGGGCGTCCTCCTTCGAGCGGTTCACCAGCCCGGCCGTCGAGAACGACTTGAGGAACGGCAGCGAGATGTTCTGGGCGAGCGACCAGCCGGGGACCAGGGCGTCGGCGTGCCGGTCCTCGGGGACGAGGTGGATGCCGGCCCGGATCGCGTCGGCGGGACGGCGCGGCGCGTACGGCTTGCCGTCCAGTTCCACGGCTCCGGTGGCGAAGGGTTCCGCGCCGAAGAGGCCGCGGGCCAGTTCCGTCTTGCCCGCGCCCAACAGGCCGACGACGCCGGTGACTTCGCCCGCGCGCAGGTCCAGGTCCTGGGGGGTACGGCCGTCCAGGAGGCGTACGCCGCGCAGGGACAGGAGGGTCTCGCCGGGTCCGGACTCGGCGCGGGGACGGGCCGACGTCGCCTCCTGGGCCTGGGCCAGCATGGCGCGCAGGGCGCTGTCCCAGTCGAAGGGCTTGACCTGGTCCTCGGTGAGACGGCCGTCTCGCAGGACGACCAGCCGGTCGGCCAGGGCGTCGATCTCGCCGAGGCGGTGGGAGACGTACAGGACCGCGATGCCGTCGTCGCGCATCTTCTCCACCAGGGCGAAGAGGCGTTCCGCTTCAGCGGCGGAGAGGGCGGACGTCGGTTCGTCGAGGATCAGGAGCCTCGGGCGGGTGGCCAGGGCGCGGGCCAGGATGAGCAACTGGCGGTCGGAGATGCCGAGTTCGGTGACGTCCCGCTTGAGCAGGGCGTCGCTCCAGCCGAGGTCGAGGGCCGACTGGATCTCGCGGGCGCGGGCTAGCACACGGCGCCCGTTCAGGAAGGGGTTGCCGCGTGCCTGGGCCAGCTCCTCGAAGACCAGGTTCTCGGCGACGGTGAGCCCGGGCACGATGCCCTCACCGATCCGCTGGTGCACCGTCTGGATTCCCAACTGGCGTGCGGCAAGCGGCGATTGGAGGGCGGCCGGCACCCCGTTCACCGTCACTTCGCCGCCGTGGTCCGTGTGGACGCCGGACAGGATCTTGATGAGCGTGGACTTGCCGGCCCCGTTCGCACCGAGCAGCGCGACGACGCTGCCCGGTGCGATGTCGAGCGAGACGGACTCCAGGACCGTCTTGCCGCCGAAGGCCATACTGACGTCCCGCAGAACGACCGCGGGCAGCGCCTGGGCGGGCGTCTCAGTGGGCGACATTGGCGATCCAGTCGGCCGTGCTGACCTGGGAGAGGTTCAGCGCGGGCAGCGCGGTGCGCAGCTGGTCCATGTTCTGGATGTTCTTGCTCTTCAGGAAGTCCTGGGTGATGGCGACGGCCGGGAACTCGACCGAGGTCTTGTTCAACTGGCCGGCCAGCTCCAGGGCGGCCGTACGGACGACCGCGGCGCCGACGGCGGACGGGTCGGTGCCCGCGGTGGCGACCCAGGGGCTGTCCGCGGCGGTCATGTTCTGGATGTCGGCGTTGGAGACGTCCGCGCCGAACACCTTCACCTTGTCCTGCAGCTTCTTGTTCTGCACGGCGAGGACGGTGCCCTTGGCCAGCTCGTCGTAGGGGGCGAAGACGCCCGTCACGTCCGAGTGCTGGGTGAGGGCGGCGGAGACCAGGGGAACGTTGTCAGTGGCCGTGGAGTCGGTGACCTTGCCGACCTTGAAGGCCTGCTTCCAGCCGTTGGAGTCGACCGCCGACTTCCAGACACTGTCGCGCTTGTCGAGGGCCGCGTAGCCGGCGACGTTGACGTAGCCGACCTTGGCGTTCTTGCCGAGTTCCTTCGCCATCACGTCGAGGACTGCCTGGGCCATGCTCGCGTCGTCCTGCTTGGTGCTGACGACGCCCTTCGTGGCGGTCTCGACGTCGTAGACGACGACCTTGATGCCCTTCTTCACCGCCTTGTCGATCTCGGGCTGGATCGTCGACGGGAAGCCGTGGTCCACGATGATCGCCTGCGCGCCTGAGTTGATCGCCGAGGACAGGTCGGTGGCCTGCTTGGCGTTGTCGGCCTGCGCGTCGTACACGGTCAGGTCGATGCCGAGGGCCTTGGCCTGCGCCTTGGCGCCGTTGCCCCACTGCTCGAAGTAGTCACCGGCGCCGCTCTGGCGGACCAGCGCGACCTTCACCGTGCCCTTGTCGAAGGGGGCGGGCTTCGTGCCGGTGGCGGCGGACGCGGAGGCGGACGTGTCGCCGGTGTCCTTGGAGGCGTTCGTCGACTGCGAGCAGCCCGCGAGGAACAGCGCCGAGACGGAGGCCAGGGAGAGCGCGGCAAGGGGGAGACGGGTGCAGGACATGCGGGACTCCAGGTGCAGGGCAGTACGGGAGGGAGCGAGGGAGGGATCAAGGATGAAGGGGCGCGATGGCCGGAAGGCGTAGGCGCGGGAGTGTCAGGCCCTGAGTGCCAGGTGGCGGCGTGGGGTGGAATCCACGCCACGGCCGGGGGCGTCTCGGGTACTCCGGATCAGGTCAGCGACAGCGGGCTGTGGTCGACCGGAGCAAGTCCACGTACAGCCGCCGCACGAGCAGCAGCGTCTTCATAGGGAGATCATGAGAACGTTTCCAGCCATTCGTCAAAGGCTTGGACACCAGATCTCAGCATATGGAACGCCGGATTCGTCACACTCTGCCGACCCGCCGACGGGAGTTACCATCTCGGAACCGGCACCCGACCCGGGACAGTGAGGCTTTTCGATGATGACGACACCCTGCGCGACAGCGGTACGACGCTGTACCGACGCGCCGTGTCGCGGCTGTCGCGACTGACGACCGGCCCGTCGCCTGCTCCTCTCCCGCCTCCTGGCCCATCTCCTGTCCCGTTTCCTGCTCGCTCGCCGTCCTTCTTGCCCGTGTTCCACGCTCCACTCCCCCCTTCGCATCTGGAGTTGCTCCCATGACCCTGCTGACGACCTGGCCCGAGTCCGGCCCGGAGACCGTCGTGCGCCGTACCTCCGACCCGGCCGAGATCGCCGCCGCCCTGGCCCCGATCGGGGTGCGCTACGAGCAGTGGCCGATCCGCGAGGACGTCCCCGCGGACGCCGACAGCGACACCGTGTTCGCCGCGTACGGCCGCGAGATCGACAAGCTGAACGCCGAGGAGGGCTTCACCACGGTCGACGTCCTCGGACTGCACCCCAGCGACGACCCGGAGTTCCCCGCGAAGGCGAAGGCGGCCCGCGCGAAGTTCCTCCAGGAGCACACGCACGACGACGATGACGAGGTCCGCTTCTTCGTCTCCGGCTCCGGCATCTTCTATCTGCACGTGGGCGGCGAGGTGCACGCCGTGTACTGCGAGAAGGGCGACCTGCTGGGCGTGCCGCGCGGCACCACGCACTGGTTCGACATGGGCACCAGCCCGGCCTTCACCGCGATCCGCTTCTTCCACGAGGAGGACGGCTGGATCGGCAACTTCACCGGCTCGGCCATCGCCTCCCGTTTCCCGGACTACGACACGATCGACGCCGGGTTCCAGCAGGACAGGGCCGCCGCGTGACCTTGCCGGGCGCGGTGTTCGACGTGGAATCCGTGGACGCCGTGGTGCTCGACATCGAGGGCACCACGAGCGCCACGGGGTTCGTCGTCGACGTGCTGTATCCGTACTCCCGCTCTCGTTTCGGAGCACTGCTCGCGGAGCGGAGCGGTGCTCCGGAGGTGGTGCGGGCGGTCGCGCAGGTGCGCGAGCTGATCGACGAGCCCGGCGCCGACGCCGTACTCGTCGAGAAGACCCTCAACGCCTGGCTCGACGAGGACCGCAAGGCGACGCCCCTCAAGACCCTCCAGGGCATCATCTGGTCCGAGGGCTTCGCACGCGGCGACCTCGTCTCGCACTTCTACGACGACGTCCTGCCCGCGCTCCGTGCCTGGCACGCGGCGGGACTCCGGCTGTACGTCTACTCCTCCGGGTCGGTCGCCGCGCAGCGCGCGTGGTTCGCGTCCACTCCGGAGGGTGACCTGCTGTCGCTGGTCTCGGGCCTGTACGACACCGAGAACGCGGGGCCCAAGCAGGAGCCGGAGTCGTACCGCCGTATCGCGGAGGCGACCGGCACCACGGACCCGAGCCGTCTCCTCTTCCTCTCCGACCGGCCGGGCGAGCTGGACGCGGCGCGTGCCGCCGGGTGGCGGACCGTCGGGATCCGGCGGCCCGGGGAGCCGTACTACGAGCAGGGCGTCGGGGACCACCCGCAGGCGGGGACGTTCGACGGGATCAGCATCACGGGTTCCACCAGTTCCACCGGATCTACCAGTTCCACCAGTTCAGGGAGCACCACGTGACCGCCGACATCAGCACGCTCGACATCGAGAAGGCGGGAGCGGTGCTCGCCGCCGAGTCCGCCCGTTTCGCCTCCTTCGGCTGGATGCGGGGCACCTCCGGGAACCTGTCCGTGGTGCTGTCCCGGGATCCGCTGCTCCTCGCGGTCACCGCGAGCGGCCACGACAAGGGTGAACTGACGCCCGCCGACGTGGTGTTGGTGGACGCGCAGGGCGCGGCGGTGAACGGCGGCAAGCCGTCCGCCGAGGCCGAGCTGCACGCCCGGGTCGCCGCGCTGACCGGCGCCGACGCGGTGGTGCATGTGCACACCGTGGCGTCCGTGGCGATGGGGCGACGCGAGCCCGGCGGGATCGTGTTCAAGGACGTCGAGATGCTCAAGGGCGTCGGCCAGCCCGCCCACGACGTCGAGGTGACCCTGCCGGTCATCACCAACAGCCAGGACATGAAGGTGCTCGGCGACCGTCTGGACGCGGCACGCGACCCCCGGATGCCGGCCGTGGTGGTCGCGGGACACGGGCTGTACGTGTGGGGGGACGACCCCCGCCAGGCGCGCCACCACACCGAAGTCGTCGAGTGGCTGCTGGAGTTGGAGCTCTCGCAGCGCTGACGTCCGGCGCGGAACGGGAGGAGGGGGTCCCCGGTTACCGGGGACCCCCTCCTCCCGTTCCGCGCTACTTCAGGCGCTCGCCCGGCAGTTCACCCGCCGATACCTCCAACACCCCACGCTCGGTGACCAGCCCGGTCACCAGCCGCCCCGGCGTCACGTCGAACGCCGGGTTGTGGCCGCGTGACTCGGCGGGTGCCGTCCGTACGCCCGACCACTCCAACACCTCCTCCTCGCCCCGGAGTTCGATGTGGATGTCGTCGCCGGTGGCCGTCGCCAGGTCGACCGTGGTCGTGGGCGCCGCCACCAGGAACGGGATTCCGGCGTCCGCGCACGCCAGCGCCACCCCGACCGTGCCGACCTTGTTGGCGGTGTCGCCGTTGGCCGCGATCCGGTCCGCGCCGACGATCGCCGCGTCGACCTCGCCGCGCAGGATCGTGCCGGCCGCGGCCCCGTCGGCCTGGACGTAGTGCGGGATGCCCTCCTGGACCAGCTCCCAGGCGGTCAGGCGCGAGCCCTGGAGCAGCGGGCGCGTCTCGTCGGCGTACACGACCTCCAGTCGGCCGCGCGCGTGCAGTTCGCGGATGACACCAAGTGCCGTACCCCATCCGGCCGTTGCGAGGGCGCCGGTGTTGCAGTGGGTCAGGATGCGCAGCGGGCGGTCACCGACGGTCCCGGCGAGGCGCTTGAGCAGCCAGTCGGCGCCGTGCGCGCCCATCGCGCGATTGCCCTCGACGTCCTCGCGCTGGACGGCGGCGGCCTCTTCGAGCACCGCCTCCAGGCCCTCGTCGAAGCGGGTCATGACCCGGTCCACGCACACCATGAGGTTGACCGCGGTCGGCCGGGCCTCGCGGATCCGCGCCACGGCAGCCCGCACCTGCTCCTCGGTCCAGCCCTCGCGCTCGCCCTGGAGCAACGCCAGGGCGACCCCGTACGCGCCCGCCGCACCGATCGCGGGCGCGCCGCGTACGACGAGCCGCTGGATCGCGTCCACCAAGGTGTCCACATCGTGGACATCCCTGGTCTCGTTGCGGTGCGGCAGCAGGGTCTGGTCGATGAGCGCGAGGCTGTTTCCGGTCCAGCCGACGGCGCGCAGTTCCTGGGGCATGACGGGACGCTCCTGAAGTTCCGACGGTGCGCGACACCGTACATGACCTCGGCGAACCACAGTTCGAGACAGCTGGGCCGATGACCGAATCACGGTGTTAGAGTCCAGCACCCGCACCCGTAGGGCTCATGTGAAGGAGGACGCGTGCCGCTCACCATGCGCCGCTTCCTCGACCACGGCCGGTGTGCGAGCGACGGCTGTCGGCGCTGACCCGTCCCCCTCGGCGTGGCCCGTTCCGTCCCGCCTTTGCCACTCTCCCTCTCCCGTGCTCAGCGCAGAGCGCGCGCTGTGCCGTACGTAGCTCCGGAAGGTCCCCGATGCCTCGCAGATCCCGTCGTACGCTCCCGATCGCCGCCATGACCGTGCTGCTCGTCGCCGGTGCCAGCGCCTGCAACGCCGCCAAGAAGGACGACGCCTCCTCGGACAGCAGTGCGGGCAGCGCGTCGTTCACGCTTGTCACGCCGGACGCCGTCGGGCAGAACGAGTTCCTCAAGCTGGCCGTGACCGGCGTCAAGGCCGCCGCGAAGGCGCACAACGGGTCCGAGAAGGTGTTCGAGTCCACCGACGCCGCCTCCCAGCAGCAGAACGTGCAGGCCGCCGTCGACGCGAAGCCCGATGTCATCGTGCTGGTCGGCTTCGAGTTCGCCGACCTGGTCGCGAAGCAGGCCGCCGCGCACCCCAAGCAGCAGTTCCTGATGATCGACGCCTGCACGACGAGGGCGATCGACAACGTGAGCTGCGAGGTCTTCCGCGAGCACGAGGGCGTCTTCCTCGCGGGCGCGGAGGCCGGGCTGCTGAGCAAGAGCGGCAAGGTCGGCGCGGTGGACGTGCTGGACACGCCCGTGTTCCGCCGTTTCAGCGACCCGTTCGCGGCCGGCGCCCAGCATGTCGCCGCGAAGACGGAGACCGGCACCCGATTCGTCGGCGGCCAGTCCCCCTTCGACGACTCCGCGCGCGCCAAGGAGCAGGCGAACGACCTGCTCTCCAAGGGCTACGACCAGCTGATGGCGGCTGCCGCGGCCGGTAACTACGGCGTGTTCGAGGCGGCGAAGGCGAAGGGCGCGTTCGCGTACGGCGTCGACGTCAACCAGTGCCCCTCGGCACCCGGCACGGTCGTCGACAATGTGATCAAGCGCACGGACATCGCCGTGGAGAAGGGCGTCGAGCAGGTCCTCGCCGGTCAGACGGGCACGACCACCTCGTACGGCCTGAAGGAGGGCGGCATCAGCCTCACCGGCCTGGAGAAGGGCGTCGCCTCGTCCCAGTGCGTGATCGCCGAGCACTCCGACGTCCTGAAGAAGATCGAGGCGCTCCGCGACCAGATCGTGTCCGGAGAGCTGACGGTCGATGACCCCGCCGCCGTCGGCTGACCCGGAGGCGGCGGCTGTCGAGCTCCGGGGAATCACCAAGCGGTTCCCCGGCACGCTCGCCAACGACGCCGTCGACCTGACCGTCCGGCGCGGCGAGATCCACGCCCTGATGGGCGAGAACGGCGCCGGCAAGTCGACGCTCATGTCCGTCCTGTACGGGATGGAGCGCCCGGACGCCGGTTCGGTACGGATCGACGGGCGCGAGGTCGCGTTCGCCGACCCCGGTGACGCGATGGCCGCCGGGCTCGGCATGGTGCATCAGAGCTTCAAGCTGTTCGACTCGCTGACGGTCGCCGAGAACGTGGTGTACGCCGCCGAGCCGCGCCGTTTCGGCCTGGTGGACCGGGGTGCGGCCCGCCGCCGGGTGCGTGAGCTGGCCGAGGAGCACGGGCTCGCGGTAGATCCGGACGCTCGGGTCGGTGACCTGCCCGTCGGGCTGCGCCAACGCGTCGAGATCCTGAAGCTGCTGCACCGCGGCGCCCGGACGCTCATCCTCGACGAGCCGACCGCCGTCCTCACGCCCGCCGAGGCGGACGCCCTGTTCGCGGTCCTCAAGTCCCTTGCCGCACAGGGCCGTACGGTCATCCTGGTCACGCACAAACTCCGCGAGGTCCTCGAAGGCAGCGACAACGTCACGGTGTTGCGGGACGGCCGGGTCGTCGCCCGGCTGGTCACCGCCGAGACGTCCGCCGCCGAGATAGCCACCGCGATGACCGGCCGCGCCGTGGAACTCGACCGAGTCCACGCCCCCGGCACCCCGGACGACGTGATCCTGGACGTCACCGGCCTCGTCACCGACGGCGTACGGGATGTCCGACTCACCGTCCGCGCAGGGGAGATCGTCGGAATCGCGGGCGTCGCGGGCAACGGCCAGAGCGAGCTGGTGGAGGCGCTGGCCGGCCTGCGGCCGGTGAACTCCGGCCGGGTCGCGCTGCTCGGCGACGACATCACGCACGCCTCGGCGACCGAACGCCGCGCCAAGGGCCTCGCGTATGTCCCCGAGGACCGGCACGCCGTCGGTACGGCGCCCGCGGCTTCGGTCGCGGACAACCTGGCGATGGGCCACCACCGTACGTCGCTGTCCGCACGCGGACTGCTGCCGCCCGCCGCCGTACGAGGTCACGCGCGGCGCCTGATCGAGCGCTTCGGCATCAAGGCGGCGTCCCCGGAGGTGGCCGCGTCCTCACTGTCCGGCGGCAACCTGCAGAAGCTGCTCATCGGGCGCGAACTCGCCCATGACGCACCGCTGTTGCTCGTCGAGCAGCCTACGCGCGGGGTCGACATCGGCGCCGTCCAGAACATCCACGACCAGCTGATCGCCTACCGCGACGCCGGCCACGCCGTCCTGCTCGTCTCGGCCGAGCTGAGCGAGATCCGAGGGCTCGCCGACCGGGTCCTGGTGATGTACGAGGGCCGCGTGACGGCGTCGTACGAGAAGGCCGAGGCCGACGAGCGGACGCTGGGGCTCGCGATGGCGGGCGGCATCGAAAGCCCGGCTCCCCCGGCCCCGGTGAAGGTCAGGGACTGATATGGAACAAACAACCCGAACATCGCCAGTGACTCATATGACGAAAGCCCTCCGCTCCCCCGTCGCCTTCTCGGTGCTCGCCGGGGTCGTCATCGGCGCCCTGTTCCTCGTCGGGACCGGCGCCGATCCGGTCGCCGCGTACGGCGCGGTGCTCAGCGGTTCGCTCGGCGCCGACGGCATCGGGTCGACGCTGACCACCCTGACGAGCGTGCTGGGCCTGGCCCTCGCGCTTGCCGTGCCGCTGCGCGCCGGGCTCATCAACCTGGGCGGGGACGGCCAGATGGTCCTCGGCGGGATGGCAGCCGCAGTGACCGGGCTGTACTCACCGCTGCCCGCGCCGCTCACCGTCGTCCTCGCGCTGCTCGCCGGCATGGCGGCCGGTGCCGGATACGCGGCCCTGGCCGCCCTGTGCGAGAACCGGTTCGGGGTGCCACTGCTGGTCAGCAGCCTGCTGCTCAGCTACCCCGCCTCGTCCTTCGCCTCCTACCTGGCCCGCTACCCGCTCAAGGAACCGGGCTCCAGCCTCCCCCAGACCCGGCAACTGCCGGACGGGGTCGCGCTGCCCGCGTTCGGTTCGTCGACCGTGACGGTCGGGCTGCTGCTGGTCGTCGTGGCCGCCGCCGCGTACTGGTTCACCGACCGGCGCACCGCGTTCGGCTACGAGATACGGATGACCGGCCTCAACTCCCGTTTCGCCGCGTACGCGGGCGTCGAGCGCAAGGGCCTCACGCTCCGGCTGATGGCGATGTCGGGCGCGCTGGCCGGACTCGTGGGCGCCATAGGCGTGTTGAGCTTCCCGTACCGCTTCCTCGACGGTTCGCTCACCGCGTCCGGCTACACCTGGACGGGTCTGACGGCGGCCCTGCTGGCCGGCGCCGCGCCCGTCGGCACGGTCCTCGCGTCCTTCTTCTTCGCCATGCTGCAAGTGGGAGGCCTGTCGATGGAGCGGACGACCGAGGTACCGCGCGAGCTGACGCAGGTGCTCCAGGCGATCGTGATCGTGTTCCTGGCGGCCCGGCTGCGCTTCCCGCGCTTGTCCCGAAAACGCGACAACAGGCCCGTCCCACCAAGCCCAACAAGCCCGCAGAGCCCGCAGAGCCCGCAGAGCCCACAAGGGGAGTTGGTCTGATGTTCTTCGACTCCGATCTCCTCATGTCGGCGCTGCGCGCGCTGACGCCCATCCTGCTGGCCGCGCTCGGCGGGGCGATCTGCGAACGGGCGGGCGTCTTCAACATCGGCCTCGAAGGCATGATGCTGATGGGCTGCTTCACAGCGGTGGCCACGAGCTGGTTCACCGGCAGTCCCTGGCTCGGCGTACTGGCGGCGGCGCTCGCCTCCGCCGCGTACTCCCTGATCCTGGCCGTGGGCGCGGTGACCCTGCGCGGAGACGCGGTGGTGCTCGGAATCGCCCTGAATCTCCTGGCAGTCGGCCTGACCAGCTTCCTCCTCCGTACCGTCTTCGGCGTGCAGGGCACTTTTGACGATCCGTCACTGGCCGGGCTGCCGTTGGTCGGTGGCTTCTCGCCGCTCGCGTATCTGGCGTGGGCGGCGGTCGGTGTGGCCGCGCTGATGCTGTCCCGGCATGTGTGGGGGCTCAGGCTGCGCGGGGTCGGCGAGGCACCGGACGCGGCGGCCACGCTCGGCGTGAGCCCGGTCAGATACCAGTACGGGGCCGTACTCGTATCCGGTGTGCTGTGCGGGCTCGCGGGAGCCCAACTCGCTCTCGGCAACGTCACGTTGTTCTCCGAGAACATGACGGCGGGGCGTGGTTGGATCGCGGTCGTCGCGGTCATGCTCGGCCGTGCGCTGCCGCTCGGTGTGCTGCTGGCGGCGCTGCTGTTCGGCCTCGCGGAGGCGGCCGGTTTCCGTCTCCAGGGCCTCGGGCTGCCGCAGCAGGCGACCGATGCCGCGCCGTACGTCGTCACGCTCGGCGCCCTCTTCCTGACGACGGCCCGCCGCCGTCGCCGGACACCGTCCACGTCACCCTCCACGACCCCTTCCCCACCCCCTTCCGCGTCCCCTTCCACCGGAGCCGTCTCATGACGCAGGACCTGTTGCCCGTCACCCGAATACCCCGCACGGGGCTGCCGCCGCGCGCGCTGGTCGTCGGCGACCCGCTGCGTGCCGCTCTCGTCGGCGCCAAGCTGGAGGGCGCGCAGGAGGTGTCGTACCACCGCGAATACCGTGTGTTCAGCGGGAGTTGGAAGGGCGTGCCGGTGGTGGTCGCCTCGCACGGGGTGGGCGCCCCGGGTGCGATCCTGCTGTTCCAGGAGCTGGCGGACGCCGGTGTGCGGACCTTCCTCCGGTTCGGTACGGCCGGTGCGATGAGGCCGGGGATCGGTGACGGCGACCTCGTCATCGCCGAGGCGGCCGTCCGGGACGACGGTGTCACCCAGCAGTTGCTGCCTCCGGAGTATCCGGCGGTGTCCTCCCCCGAGGCGGTGCTCGCGCTCCAGCGGGCGGCGCGGGAGGCGGGCGCCCCGCACCACCGGGGCATCGTGTGGACGCGGGCCGCCTTCCAGCCCGGTCTGCTCCCCCTCTTCTCCTACGAGGGCGCCGGACTCGCCGCCATCGAGATGGAGTTGAGCGCACTGCTGGTGACGGCCTCGCTGCGTGGACTGGTCGCCGGCGGAGTGGTCGTCATCGACGGGGCGAACGCCGACGAACTGGTCGACGAGACCGCTCCCTTGTCGACAGGTCGTTACGACCCGCACCGGGAGATCGTGGCGGAGGGCGTCGAACGCGGCGCGGTCGTGTCTCTGGAGGCGCTGCGCCTGCTGGCGGAGGACGAGGGCGGCGCCGACGCCGAAGCCGAAGGGCCCCTCGGATGAGCGAGCGGATCGACCTGTTCGTGTACGGCGGTGACGTGCTCACCGTGGACGAGGCTGGAACCGTCGTACCGGACGGGGCGGTTGCCGTGCGGGACGGCGAGATCGTCGCCGTAGGCCCGACCCAGGAGCTGACAACCCGGTTCACAGCCGACGAGTCCCTTGACGCCGCGAACTGCCTCGTCCTCCCCGGCCTGGTCAACACGCACACCCATCTCGCGATGACGTTTCTGCGCGGCCGTGCCGACGACGTCACCCTCCAGGGCTTTTTGGAGCGCGTCCTGAAGTGGGAGGCCAAACTGCTCTCGCCGGAGAACGTCGCGGCGGCCGTCCGGGTAGCGGTCGCCGAGAGCGTACGGGCCGGGGTGACCTCCGCGCTCGACATGTACTGGTTCCACGAGGCGGCCGAACAGGTCGCGCGCGAGACGGGCTGGCGGCTGCACACCGGCCCCACCTTCATGGACGTACCGCAGCCGCCCGACGGCATCGCCTACGAGGACCGGCTGGCGTGGGCCCGGCAGGACCTGGCCGCCCGTGGCACCCCCCGCCCCGGCCACCGCCCGATCCTCTTCGCGCACTCCACGTACACCCTCTCCCCCGAACAGCTCGTCGAAATCGCCGCCCTGGCAGGGGAGTTCGGCGCCCTGCTGCACATCCACGCCGCCGAGAACGCGACCGAGGTCGCCACCGTCGAGGTGCGGTACGGCAAGCGCCCGGTGGAACTGCTCGACTCGCTCGGACTGCTCGGCCCCGACCTGCTGCTGGCCCACGCCGTGGACCTGACCGGTCCGGAGATCGCGGCGCTGGCCCGCACCGGCACGGCAGTCGCCCACTGTCCCGTCTCGAACCTGAAGCTCGGCTGCGGTATCGCGCCCGTGCCCCGGCTGCTCAGCGCGGGCGTCACGGTCGGCCTCGGCACCGATGGAGCCGTCAGCTCGAACACCTTGGACGTACTCGGCGCGGTCCGGCAGGCGGCCCTCGTGCACAAGGCGGGCGGTGATCCCACGGCCGTCGGCGCCGAACAGGCCGTACGCATGGCGACCGCCGAGGGCGCGAAGGCGCTGGGCCTGGGCGATCGGCTGGGCTCCCTGGAGGCGGGCAAGCGGGCCGACCTGATCGTGCTCGACCTCGGCGCACCGCATCTGCGACCCCGGCACGACCCCTGGTCGACGCTCGCGTACGCGGCGCACTCGGCGGACGTCCGGGACACCGTCGTGGACGGCAGGTTCCTGATGCGGAACCGGACCCTCACCACCCTTGACGAGGCCGCCGCGCTCGCCGACCTGGAAGCACTGGCCTGACATCTGCGAGGGAGGCCGGCCCGACATCCGTACGGACTGCCGGGCCGCCACCCGAACGTGCTGCCGAACCAGTAGCCCGCAGGTACCGTTCCAGCCACCCGTAGGGCACTCTCGTACGGGCTGACATCGCATTTTGTGTGCCGTTCAGCCCACTGAACCCCCATAATGGCCTGAGACATCGGATGTCTGAACAGGTCTGAACGGCAGGGAGGCCCGCCATGGCAGTCACCGACGAGGCGATCGAGAAGATCAAGGGAATGATCGTCTCCGGGTCACTGCGCCCCGGCGACCGGCTGCCGAAGGAGAGCGAGCTGGCCGCCGAACTGGGGCTGTCCCGCAACTCCCTGCGGGAGGCGGTGCGCGCCCTGTCACTCATCCGGATCCTCGACGTACGGCAGGGCGACGGCACCTACGTCACCAGCCTGGATCCCCAACTCCTGCTCGAAGCACTGAGCTTCGTCGTCGACTTCCACCGCGACGACACGGTTCTGGAGTTCCTGGCCGTGCGCCGCATCCTGGAGCCGGCCGCCACCGCGATGGCGGCGACACGCATCAGCGAGCAGCAGCTGGACGCTCTGTCCGCCCAGTTGGAACGGCTGGGCGGTGAGCCGTCGGTGGAGGAACTGGTCGCCGCCGACCTGGAGTTCCACCGGGGGATCGTGCAGAGCTCCGGCAACTCGGTGCTCTGTTCCCTCCTCGACGGTCTGTCCGGGCCCACCACCCGGGCAAGGATCTGGCGCGGTCTGACCCAGGAGGACGCGGTCAGCCGCACCCTGCACGAGCACCGGGCGATCCTCGGCGCCCTGCGCGACAGGGACGCGGAGGCGGCACGGTCGTGGGCGACGGTGCACATCGCGAGCGTGGAGCAGTGGCTGAGATCGACCCTCTAGCCGTACCGGAATCCGTATCTCAACCCGTATCCGGATCCGGATCCGAGCCCTCAGGACCGCCGCCCCCGACTGCTCGGATGAATACGGGGGTGGTGAGGGGTGGCTCACGGATGGTGTTTCGGGGGGTCTATCGGGGCAGTGATCCGTTCACTCCCCCGTGCATGGGGGCTGCGAGCGCCCCCGCCGCACGCCGTAAGGTTGGGTGGTCAAGCGAGGGCACGTCGGAAGGAGGCGCTGGGTGATCGAGCTGGAGGGGGTTCCCGAGCTGATCGACCCAGTCATGGTGGCCGCGTTCGAGGGTTGGAACGACGCAGGCGACGCAGCTTCCAGCGCGGTCGCGCATCTGGACCGGGAGTGGAAGGGCGAGGTGTTCGCGGCGCTCGACGCCGAGGACTACTACGACTTCCAGGTCAACCGCCCCACCGTGTGGCTGGACAACGGTGTCCGCAAGATCACCTGGCCGACGACCAGGCTGTCCGTGGTCAGGGTCGGCGGCGACAAGCCCCGTGACCTCGTACTGGTGCGAGGCATCGAGCCGTCGATGCGCTGGCGCTCGTTCTGCAACGAGCTGCTGGGCTTCGCGCACGAGCTGGGCGTGGAGCTGGTGGTGGTCCTGGGCGCTCTGCTCGGCGACACCCCGCACACCCGTCCGGTCCCGGTCAGCGGGGTCACGTCCGACGCGGATCTGGCCCAGCGGATGGATCTGGAGGAGACCAAGTACGAGGGCCCCACGGGCATCGTCGGCATCCTCCAGGAGGCGTGCACCCACGCGGGCGTACCGGCGGTGTCCCTGTGGGCGGCGGTCCCGCACTATGTGTCGCAGCCGCCCAATCCGAAGGCGACGCTGGCCCTCCTGAACCGCCTGGAGGACCTGATCGACATCCGCATCCCGCTGGGCGAGCTGCCCGAGGACGCGCGTGCCTGGCAGGTGGGTGTGGACCAGCTGGCCGCCGAGGACAGCGAGGTCGCGGAGTACGTGCAGACGCTGGAGGAGGCCCGGGACACCGCCGAGCTGCCCGAGGCGACGGGCGAGGCGATCGCCCGCGAGTTCGAACGCTATCTGCGCCGCCGCGACGGCACCGGCCCGGCGGGCCCCGGCCCGTCCCCCGGCGGCCACGCCACGGCGGACGGCACCGACAGCGCGTCGTACCTCCGGGACAACCCGACGGCCCGCCCGAAACCGCAGCCGCCGAAGCCGCCCCAGCTGCCGAGCACGGACGACGAGGACTCCGCCGAGGAGTGAGCGGTCAGGTACGGGGAAGGGCCGGTGCACGAGGTACTCACCTCATGCACCGGCCCTTCCCCGTCCGTCACGTCCGTCACGTCCGTCACGTCCGTCACGTCCGTCAGGTCCGTAACGTCCTGGCGACCGTCAGCGCTCCACCGCGACCACGGCGTACGTCGTCCCGGGCGTCGGCGTCGTCGAGAAGCGGGCGTTGGGCAGATACAGCCGGTTGCGGTACGCGGCCACCGTGGTCGGCACATCGAAGGCCGGGTCGGTGATACGCCGCCGGAAGACCCCGCTGCTCCCGTCCTCCGACAGCGTGAACACGTCGACCGCGTTCTGCCGGTTCTGTACGACGTACAGCGTGCGCCCGACGAGGAGCAGGCCGTCGCCGTTGGTGAGCGGGGCCGCGTCCCCGAGGCCGACGAGCCTGGTGACACCGGTGCGCGGGTCGACCCGGTGCAGTCCGCCGACCCCGGACTGGACGACGAGCAGCGCCTTTCCGTCGGGCGTGGCGGTGATGCCGTTGGCGTTGACGACCTCGCCGGGCACCTGGCTCCAGTCGCCGCTCAGGGTGATCCGTACGACGTCGCCGGCGCCCGGCAGCGCGCCGCCCCGGCCGAGCGGGAGGACGTACAAAACCGGCTGGAAGGAGTCGGTGAAGATCGCTCCCCGCGGCGTCAGGAACACGTCGTTGACGAAGGTGGGGGTCGCCGTGGTGAAGGCGTACGAGGCGAGGACGGCCCCGGTACGGGTGTCCACGACCCGGGCGCCCTCGGTACGGGCGGCGACGAACAGGCGTCCCCGGCCGTCGAGTTTGAGCCCGACGGACGGGGTACCCGGACCGGTCGAGATGATCTCGCCGGCGCCGGTGCGCAGGTCGGCGCGGTAGATCGAGCCGTCGCCGAGCGAGCCCAGGTAGGCGTAGGGGCCGGCGCCGGTGGCTATGCCTTCCGGACGGAACCCGTTGGGCAGCGGTATCAGGGTCGGCAGGGTCTTCGGGGAGGCGGCGGCCGGTGAGGCGACCAGGGCGGCGGAGACGGTGGCGGCGCCCGCCGCGAGGAGTCCGCGGCGGCTGACGTGGCGTGCGAAGGAACCGTGTGTGGGTGCCACGGGGTTTCCTTCCAGGAAGGGACCGGCAGTTGGCCGGTCCTGAGGGTCAACTGACCCTGATACCACATCACATGTCGACTACCGCCACAGCTTCCCCCGGAGACTCGACAGCACCTCGACAGCAACGGGCCCGGCAGTGAGCAGGGGCGCCGACGGCCGAACCCGCCCGGCGCCCCACCCCCCTCTCTACGGGAACTCCGTTACAGCGCCACGCCCAGCAGGGCGTCCACGGCACGGGACGCGACGCCGGGGGCGCCCTCGTCCGTACCGCCCCGCTCCGCCTGGAGGGCCGCCCAGCGGTCCACGGCGGCCAGTGCGGCCGGGGCGTCCAGATCGTTCGCGAGAGCCTCGCGCAGCTCCTCGACCAGCGCGTCAGCGGACGGCCCATCGGGCCGGGACACGGCGGCGCGCCAGCGCCCGAGCCGCTCGACGGCGTCCGCGAGCACCTGGTCGGTCCACTCCCAGTTGTCCCGGTAGTGGTGGGCGAGCAGCGCGAGCCGTATGGCGGCCGGGTCGACCCCGTCGCGGCGCAGGGCGGACACGAAGACGAGGTTGCCCTTGGACTTCGACATCTTCTCGCCGTCGAGCGCGACCATGCCGGCGTGGACGTACGCCTTGGCCATGGGGAACTCGCCGGTCAGCGCCTGGGCGTGCGAGGCGCCCATCTCGTGGTGCGGGAAGACGAGGTCGGAGCCGCCGCCCTGCACGTCGAAGCCCATGCCGAGGTGCTCCAGGGCGATGGCGACACACTCGATGTGCCAGCCGGGGCGACCGCGGCCCAGCGAACCGCCGTCCCAGCTCGGCTCACCCTCCCGGGCGGCCATCCACAGCATCGGGTCGAGCGGGTTCTTCTTGCCCGGCCGGTCGGGGTCACCGCCGCGCTCGGCGGACAGCAGCCGCATGGCGGCGGCGTCCAGGTGGGACACCTTGCCGAAGTTCGGGTCGGCCTCGACGGAGAAGTAGACATCCCCTTCGAGCTCGTAGGCGGCGCCCGCGTCCCGCAGCCGCTCGACGAGCGGGACGATGCCGGGTATCGCCTCCACGGCGCCGATGTACTGCTTCGGGGGCAGCATCCGCAGCGCGGTCATGTCCTCCCGGAAGAGAGCGGTCTCCTTCACGGCGAGCCCCACCCAGTCGATCCCGTCACGCACGGCCCGCTCCAGCAGCGGGTCGTCGACGTCGGTGACGTTCTGGACGTAGTGAACCTGCCGCTTGGTGTCGAGCCACACGCGTTGCACGAGGTCGAACGCGTTGTAGGTCGCCGCGTGACCCATGTGGGTCGCGTCGTACGGGGTGATGCCGCAGACGTAGATACGGGCGACGGGACCGGGGTCGAGGGTCACCAGAGCACCGGTCGCGGTGTCGTGGATCCTCAGGTCGCGGCCCTGACCAGTCAGGGCGGGGACCTCGGAAGCGGGCCAGGCATGCATGTCATGAGCGTAACCGGACGGATGTTCCGTATACGAGCCGGACCGGGTCCAGATGGCCGGGAAGAGGGTCTTGTGAGATTCCTCCCTAAGTGCAGGGGCCTACGGGACGCCCGCACCGGCCACGCGCACCCTCACACGGGCGGCCACGGGATCGCCGGCCACTCTCCGCTGGGCTCCGGATGCTTCCCGGACTCCAGCAGCGCGTCCACACGCGCGCGCGTGGCCTCGATCTCGTCGCCGGTGACCAGCTCCGCCAGCCGCAGGGCCAGCGCTCCGCCCTCGCCCAGGGCGCCCTTGAGTCCTGTCAGGACGTCGACCGCCTCCGGCGTCAGGGGCTCCCCGGCCCACCCCCACAGCAACGTACGCAGCTTGTTCTCGGCGTTGAAGGTGACCCCGTGGTCGATCCCGTACAGCCGCCCCTCGTCGCCCGGCAGCAGATGCCCGCCCTTGCGGTCCGCGTTGTTGATCACCGCGTCGAGGACGGCCAGCCGGCGCAGCCGCTCGTCGTCGGCGTGGACGAGCAGTGCCGTCTTCCCCTCGCCGACCTCGGCGAACGCGATCGCCTTCCACCCGGGCCCGGGTTCCTCACCGTCGACCAGGGCGAGCAACCGGCCACCCTCGTCCGACTCCGTCTCTGACTCCGCCTCGATCCACAGCTGGCACATCCCCTGGCCGTACGGCCCCTCGCGCAGCACGGTCGGCGGTACGAGCCCCCAGCCGGTCGCCTCGGAGACCTCGAACGCCGCCAGCTCACGCTCGGCCAGGGTCCCGTCGGGGAAGTCCCACAGGGGCCGCTCACCGGCCACCGGCTTGTAGATGCAGGCGGCCTCCTGCCCCTCGTACGAGACCGTGCAGTACAGCGCCGCGTTCGACGCCTCGCTGATCCGCCCGCGTACGGTCAGCTCACCCTTGGCGAGCAGTTCGGCGAGCTGTTCGGCGGGCGTGCGGGTGGCTGTCACGCTCCGCGGCGGTATCCGTTCTGGCGCGGACATACGTGTCCTTCCGGGTCGAGCGGGAGGCTGCACAGGGGGCAGGGCGGCCGGCCGGCGTTGACGACGTCGAGGGCGCGCCTGGCGAAGGCACGGGCCTGCGCGCCGGTGAGCCGGACACGCAGCATCGGGGGGCCGTTCTCCTCGTCCTGGAGGAGCCGCTCCTCGGCCTCGACGAGGTCCTCCTCGGACTCGGCGTCCAGTTCCACCAGGGCCTGCGCCTCGACGATCATGCGCTGCTCGTCGCCGTCCCAGGCGAGCGCCATGGTGCCGACCCGGAACTCCTCCTCGACAGGGGTGTCGAGGGGACGGGTGTCGGACACATCGGTGGGGACCACGGCCGGGACGGCGGCGTTGCCCCCGCTACGGCGTACGACCTCGTCGAGCAGTTCGTCCATGCGTTCGGCCAGCGCGGCGACCTGGGTCTTCTCCAGGGCCACGCTGGTCACCCGAGGGCCGGCGGTGGCCTGGAGGAAGAACGTACGACGCCCGGGCAGCCCGACCGTACCGGCCACGAAGCGGTCCGGCGGGTCGTAGAGGAACACCTGACGGGACACGTCCTGTCTCCATTGAATCGAATGATGTGAATCGAATGACTTCGGTGTCCGCGGCGCTGCCGCGACCGCTTCACCCTACTGCTGCCGACGATCACGGTGCGCCCGCACCACCCCCGACCGCGGCCTCCTCGCCCGGGGGTACCTCGCGCGGCGCCAGCGAGGCGAAGTCACCGGTGTCCCCGAGGCGGACGAGAAACGGCCTGAGGCGGGTGTAACGGATCGCGGTGATGGAACACGGATCTACGGACACCCTTTGAAAGAGGTCGAGATGAAGCCCCAGCGCGTCCGCGACAAGGGACTTGATGATGTCGCCGTGCGAGCACATGAGGTAGACGGCGTCGGCGCCGTGATCTGCCTCCACGCGCGCGTTCCACTCACGTACGGCCTCGGCCGCGCGCGTCTGCATGGCCCGCATGGACTCACCGCCCGGGAAAGCGGCGGCGGTCGGGTGGGCCTGGACGACCTGCATGAGGGGATCGTCCGTCAGCTCGGCGAGCTTGCGCCCCGACCAGTCCCCGTAGTCGCACTCCGAGATCCGCTCCTCGGTGTGCGGGCGCAGTTCCGGCCTGGCTTCGAGAAGGGGCCGGATCGTCTCCTGGCAGCGCTGGAGCGGGCTGGTGACGACCTCGGAGATCGGCAGCTCGGCGAGACGCCCGGGCAGCGCGGCGGCCTGCGCGGCGCCCCGCTCGTCGAGGGCGACACCGGGTGTGCGGCCGGCGAGCACTCCAGAGGTGTTGGCGGTGGAACGTCCGTGCCGGACGAGGATCAGCGTGGGCATGCGGCCCAGGGTAGGCGTACGGCACCCGGCGGGAGGCCGGGGTGCTTTTCCGGCCGGGCGGCGGGAGAATGCACATCGTGATCGTCGACTGCGCCATCTACCGTGACGGACGCCGGACGGAGGGGCCCGCGGACTTCTCCGACGCCCTCGACGAGTGCCGTGCGCACCACGTCGGGGACGCCTTCGTCTGGGTCGGTCTGCACGAGCCCACCGAGAAGGAGTTCGAGCTGGTCACGGAGGAGTTCGGACTGCACCCGCTGGCCGTCGAGGACGCCCTCAAGGCGCATCAGCGGCCGAAGCTGGAGGTGTACGACGACTCGCTGTTCATGGTCCTCAAGCCGGTCGGGTACGAGCCGAAGGCCGACATCGTCTCCTCCGGCGAGATCATGGTCTTCATCGGCGACTCCTTCGTGGTGACCGTGCGGCACGGCGAGGAGGCGCCCCTCGCGGCCGTACGGCACCGTCTGGAGGCGGAACCCGAGATGCTGCGGCAAGGCCCCACGGCGGTGCTCTACACGATCGCCGACGCCGTCGTCGACCACTACGTGGAAGTGGCGGACGAACTGGGCACCGACCTGGAGGAGCTGGAGGCGGAGGTGTTCTCACCGTCCGACGGGGGCTCGCGCAACACCGCGTCCCGCATCTACCGCTTCAAGCGGCAGATCCTGGAGTTCCGCCGTGCCACCGGCCCCCTGGCGACGCCGCTCGGCAAGCTCTCTGGCACGGGCGCCTTCGGCTCGCGCGTGCCCTTCGTCCACGAGAAGGCCGAGCCCTTCTTCCGGGACGTGAGCGACCACCTCACGCGCGTGAACGAGTCCGTGGAGGGCCTGGACCGCCTGGTCTCCGACGTACTGTCGGCCCATCTCGCGCAGATGAGCGTCCGGCAGAACGACGACATGCGGAAGATCTCCGCGTTCGCCGCCATGGCGGCCTTCCCCACGATGGTCGCGGGGATCTACGGCATGAACTTCGACCACATGCCGGAGCTCCGCTGGGTGTGGTCGTACCCGGCGCTGATCGCGACGATGGCCGTGGTGGAGGTCCTGCTCTACCGCATGTTCAAGCGCCGGGGCTGGCTGTAGCAGACCGTGCGGCTCCGGCCGACGACGCGCTCGCAGACGTACACCGCACGGATGCCCGCCGCGAGGAACGCCGGCTTGCGCCTCGGCCGGCCCGGCACACGCCCCATGTGGGTTGTGTGGGCCATGACTGCGAGGCTCACGTCCCGGTGCTCCGCCGAAAGAAGGACCGGCTGGGGCCCGTCGGGACGTGAGTACGAGTCCCCGGCGGGCTCGGGGGCCGTAACCGCCGCGTCCGCCGCGCGTTGTGCTCCGTGACGGCCGTGGCGGGGAAGACCCCCGAGCCCCCACCACGGCCGCGGAACTTTTCCGTCCCTGCCGCCTACGTCCCTGTCGCTTACGTCGCTTACGCGAGTCCGGCGCGCTCCAGGGCGTCGGTGCCCGCCCGGAGCGAGGCGAGCCGCTCGTCGAGCGTGAAGCCGGCCGGGGCGAGGGTGAGCGTGGTGACACCGGCCGCGGCATAGGCCCGCATCCGGTCGGCGATCCGGTCCACCGAGCCGAGCAGCGTCGTCTGGTCGATCAGGTCGTGCGGAATGGCCGCCGCGGCGCCCGCCTTGTCGCCGGACAGGTACTTGTCCTGGATCTCGGCGGCTTCCTTCTCGTATCCCATGCGCTGGGCGAGCTGGTTGTAGAAGTTCTGCTTACGGCTGCCCATGCCGCCCACGTACAGGGCGGTGTACGGCCGGAAGGTGTCGGCGAGCGTCGCCACGTCCTTGTCGTCGCCGACGGCGAGCGGCAGTGTCGGGCAGACGTCGAACCCCTCCAGGGTCTTGCCCGCCTTCTCGCGCCCCGCGCGCAGGTACTTGATGGCGGTGTCCTCGATGTGCGCGGCGGACGGGAAGATGAGCAGCGCCCCGTCGGCGATCTCGCCGGTCTGTTCGAGGTTCTTGGGGCCGATCGCCGCGATGTAGAGCGGGATGTGCTCGCGCTCGGGGTGCACGGTCAGCTTGATGGGCTTGCCCGGGCCGCCGGGCAGCGGCAGCGTCCAGTGCTCACCGTCGTGGGAGAGCCGTTCGCGGCTCATCGCCTTGCGTACGATCTCCACGTACTCGCGCGTACGGGAGAGCGGCTTGTCGAACTTGACGCCGTACCAGCCCTCGGAGACCTGTGGCCCCGAGACGCCGAGACCGAGCCGGAACCGCCCACCCGAGAGCGAGTCCAGCGTCGCGGCGGTCATCGCGGTCATCGCGGGCTGGCGGGCCGGAATCTGGAAGATGGCCGAGCCCACGTCGATGCGCTCGGTCTGGGCGGCGACCCAGGTCAGTACGGTGGCCGCGTCCGAGCCGTAGGCCTCGGCGGCCCAGCAGACGGCGTATCCGAGGCGGTCAGCCTCCTGCGCGACGGCCAGATTGTCCGCGTCCATTCCGGCGCCCCAGTAGCCGAGGTTGATCCCGAGCTGCATGGCCGATTCCCCTTACCGATCAGTAACGTCCCTTGTACGACCGACACTAGCGCGTCAGCCCCCGGCGGCGATGGGGCGTGGATCTCGCCGGCCCGGTGTCGATGCGACCTTGGAGTTCTCGCCCCCGCCGCCCCTACCCGTCCCATCCCGAACCTGGGGGCTGCGCCCCCAGACCCCCCTTCGCGCTGAAGGTGCCGGCCGGGGCTTGATCATTCAGCCCGTCCGGCGTTTGAGGACGAGCGCGTTCAGCGCGATACGGGGGTTCGGGGGCGGAGCCCCCAGGGATGGGACGGGTAGGGGCGGCGGGGGCGAGGAAACCGTTGTCCACAGGCAACCCACTTGGTCGGTTCTGGCCAGTAATCTCGGCGTTCATGGAGCAGAGGCATCTCGGCCGTACCGGCCTGCGTGTGTCCCGGATCGGACTCGGCACCCTGACATGGGGTCGGGACACCGACGAGCATGACGCCGCGGCCCTGTTGAAAGCGTTCTGGGAAGCGGGCGGAACCCTCGTCGACACCGCGGACGTGTACGGCGACGGAGAGGCCGAGTATCTGCTCGGACAGCTCATGGAAGGGCTGGTGCCGCGCCGCGACCTGGTCATCTCGACCAAGGCCGGCAGCGTCCCCGACCCCGACCGCCGCGTCGACGGCTCCCGCGGCCACCTCCTCGCCGCCCTCGACGCCTCCCTCGCCCGCCTCGGCACGGACTACGTCGACGTCTGGCACATCCACGCCTACGACCCCGACACCCCCCTGGAGGAGACCCTCCAGGCCCTCGACCTCGCCGTCAGCAGCGGACGCGCCCGATACGTCGGTGTCTCCAACTTCTGCGGCTGGCAGCTGGCCAAGGCGGCGACCTGGCAGCTCGCGGCACCGGGCATACGTACGCGCCTGTCCAGCACCCAGGTGGAGTACTCACTGCTCCAGCGCGGCATCGAACGCGAGGTGCTGCCCGCCGCACTCGACCTGGGCGTCGGGCTCCTGCCCTCGTCGCCGCTCGGCCGCGGCGTCCTCACGGGCAAGTACCGTCAGTCGACGCCTGCGGACTCCCGGGGCGCCTCGGAGCATCTGGCGCCCTTTGTCGCGCCGTATCTCGACGACACGGCGAGCCGCATCGTGGACGCCGTACAGATCGCGGCGGACGGACTGGCGGTGACGCCGCTGCAGGTGGCGCTCGCCTGGATCCGCGACCGGCCCGGTGTGGTCGCCCCCATCGTCGGCGCGCGCAACGCGCAGCAGCTCACGGCCGCGTTGTCAGTGGAGACCCTTAGTCTTCCTGACGAGATCTGCCGGGCGCTCGACGACGTGTCAGCGCCTGTGCACCGCTATCCCGATCACGACTGGAGCACGCTGTGACCACGGAGCCCGACACCACGGAGGAAGCCGAGCCGGGGACCCCGGGCGCCCCCGAGGAGGCCGCCCAGGACACGGCGGACGATTCGTCGACCGAGAACACCGAGACTGCCGAGAACGCTGAGACCGCTGAGCAGACCGAGTCCACCGCCACCGCCGACGCCGGCGGTGGCGGTGGCGACGCCGCGCAGCTGTCCGAGGCCCAGGCCGAGCTGGCCGCGCAGCGGGAGCTCCGGGAGCGGATCGAGCGGCGCAAGGCCGAGAAGCAGGGGCCGATCGCGAGCGGCACGAAGCTCAGCGGTAAGGCCGCCGATCTGATGGCGGCCGTCCGGGCCGTGGAGAGCGGGGAGAAGCCCGCGGCGGCCATCGTCTTCCGCTCACCGGAGTCCCGGCCCACGTCCGGGTCCGGAGTCCCTGCCGCACGGCCCTCGGTCTCCCCCGCCCCCTCCCCCGCGCCCTCCGCCTCGACCGTTCCCGCACGGCTGCCCGAGACCGCCACGCCCGTCGTCGGCGACCCGGAAGCCGTCGAGACCGTACGGGGCGTACTGGCGCAGGGCGGCGCGCCGGACACGCTCGCGTCGCAGGTCGTCACGGCGCTCGGCGAAGGAGCGGACGGACAACTGCGCGCGGATCCCTGGCAGTTGCTCCGGGTCGCCGGGGTGCGGCCCGAGCAGGCCGACGGGTTCGCACGGGCGTTGCTCGGCGCCGGGTGCGGCCCGGACGACGAGCGGCGGGGCCGGGCGCTCACGGTGTGGCTGCTGGAGCAGGCCGCCCTGGCCGGACACACGGTGCTGGACGCCTCCACCCTCACCGGCGCGCTCACCCAGCGCGGCGTGCCCGACCCGGACACCGCAGTGCAGAGCGCGGTCGCGGAGGGCGAGGCCCTGGAGTTCCAGGACCCGGTCGAGGAAGCCACAGGGCCCACCGCGGCCGGACAGGACACCGGGGACGACACGGACGACGAGGACAGCGAGGCCCCCGAGCGCCCTGTTCGCGTGCTCATCGGGCTGGAGCGGTACGCGCTCGCCGAGGAGAGCCTCGCCGACGGACTCGCCCGGATCGTCAACTCGCTGCCCAAGGAGGCGTCCGAGGACTGGGAGTCGTCGGCCGGGGCGTCGGGCTCCGGATCCGGTTCCGCGGCCGAGTTGATCCGTGCCGTAGCCGGGCACGGGCTCGTGCTGCACACCGGCGGTGACGCGGCGCGCGCCGAACCGGCCGCCCTCGTCGCCGCGGCCCGTTCCCTGGGCCTGCGGGTCTGCGCGGCGGCCCACACACCCGACGGGCGCCGGCGTTTCGCGGCACTTCTCGCGCCCGAGGACACCTCCGACGCGGACTCACGGTCGGACTCGGAGTCCGTCGTCACCGTCGCCGGGTTGCTGGCCGGGTTCGAGGGGCCCGGGCGGGACGCCGAGGGCGCGTTCGAACTCGATCTGCTGGTCGTACTGGACGCGCCGCAGCTCGACGTGGAGAGCGCGGCGATGCTCGTGGAGTCGCTGCCCGACGGGGCCAGGCTGCTGCTGAGCGGTGATCCGGCGGTGCTGTGGTCGGCCGGGCCGGGCCGGGTCTTCGCCGACCTGCTCGCCGCACGCGCGTGCCCGCACATCGTCTCGCGCACGCCCGATCCCGGCCCGATCGGCGAACTCGTCTCGGGCGTCTCCGTAGGCGAGCTCACCCAGGTCGAGGCGCCCGGCAAGGAGGTCGTGATCGTCCCCGTGCGGGACGCGGGCGAGGCGGTGCACCGGACCGTGCAGCTCGTCGCGGACTCGTTGCCCAGGGCGCTCGGTGTACCGCCGGAGCAGACCCAGGTGATCACCCCGGGGCATGGCGGCGCGGCGGGCACGCGCGCGCTCAACTCCGCTCTCAAGGAGCGGCTGAACCCCGGCCCGGGCCGCTTCGGCGGCTTCGACCCGGGGGACCGGATCGCGTACTCCCCCGCGCCGGGGCGGACGGTGTCCGGGCAGGTCGTCAAGGCCGACGCGGAAGGGCTCCACCTGGAGTGCGGCGGCGCCCCCGTCGTCGTACCGAAGGAGCGGGTCGAGCTGAGCGTGCGGCACGGGTGGGCGCTCACCGCGCACCAGGCGGTCGGGCTGCACTGGCCGGCGACCGTCGTGGTGCTGCCCGGGGACGCGGCCTCGTCGCTGACCCGGCCCTGGGTCTACACGGCCTTCGGCCGCGCGGAGCGTCACCTCTCCGTGGTGCACGGCGTGGACCAGGCGCTGGCCCGCGCGGTCGCGGAGGTCCCGGCGAAGGCCCGTACGACGCGGCTGCCGGGCCTGCTCGGAGCCCAGGTGCCGCCGGCAGGCTGACCAGGACGAACGACAGAGGCGGTCATGAGAAGCAGGGCTTCTCATGACCGCCTCTGTCTGGGCGTCCGATCACCGGCCGGCTAGCGCCGGCGATCGGCGTCCAGTGGTTCCAGGTCCTCGTCCTCGTCCAGGCCCGCTGCCACCAGGTCGGGATCGAGTTCGTCCTCCAACAGGTCGTCGTCCTCGATGACGTCGTCGGCGTCGTCGTCGAAGACCGCGCTGACGTCGAAACGGCAGACCACCCGCTCCGCGTCGACCTGGTCGAAGGGAGCCTCCAGCCACTCACCGGGATCGGCCGGCTCGTCCGCGGCCGTCACCCACAGCGTGGAGTCGGCCTCCTCAAGGCCGAACTCCTTGTGCCGGGAGGCGATCTCGTCCGGCTCGAACTCGCCGAACAGAATGCCCAGCGCCCCGTGCACGGTGCCGGCGGCCTCGGCGCCCGTGCCGTCGTCGTCCACGGCCTCCACCCGCTGCGCCTGCGCCAGAAGTCGTTGCGGCTCCACCACGGCGTAGTCGCGGCGGATGAGCACACTCAGCGCGTTCGGCTCCTCGGGGCCCGCGTACGGCGGCAGCGCGTCGTCCGTACCCGGGATCTCGAAGGGGGTGACCTCGTCATAGCGGTCGTAGAGCAGCTCGTCGTACACCTCGGCGGCAGCGGCCAGCTGGTTGAACGCCTCATAGACATCGGGGTCGTCCTCCCCCGACCGGCGTTCGACCGCCGCCAGGTGGCGGTCGAGCGCGGTCTTGACCGCCTCGGCGGCGGCGCGTACCTCGGCAGCGGTGGGCTGCGCAGCATCAGACATAGTGCAGACGCTATCCGTACCGGGCCTCTGCCCGCACAATAGATGCGATGCCGGAATACGAATTTGTCGACGTGTACGTACCACGCGGGGTCACCCGCAAGGAGGCGACACGTCTGCTCACGGACCATGCCGAGTACGGACACTGGGAGTTGGACCGCCTGAGCCTGCTGCGCGACGGCAGCCGCAGAGTGCGGTTGCGGCGGCGGATCATCCGCCAGGTGCGGGCCACGTGGTGAGGTGACAGCGCGGAAACGGAGCGGGCCCCGCAGACGCGGGGCCCGCTCCGTTCAGCACGCCGCCGGGTGACCGTGCGGCGTTTTACTCCCGTTCGTACGGAACTGCCGTATTCCGTACGGGTCTACGCCGAGGGGCGTGACTTGCGGTAGAGGACGGTGCCCGCGAGCAGCATGCCCGCACCCACCGGCAGGGCGACGCCCAGCGGCAGGTCACCGCCGGTGTGCGCGAGCTGCGCGGCGGCCCGGGGCTGCGGCACGGTCCGCCCACCGCTCCGGTCGACGTACGTGGGGGCGGCCGGAGGCGTCACGCCGTGCGCGGTACTGGGCGGTGTGAGCGGCGACGCCGGCCTGACGGGAGTGGTCGGCTGGGCCGGGGTTCCCGGGTGGTGCGGGGTCGCCGGGTGCTCCGGGGTGGTGGGCTGCTCCGGGGTGGTGGGCTGCTGCGGGTGTCCGGGCGTCTGCGGGTTCCCCGGGAGCTGGGGAGTGACCGGAACCTGGGGAGTGCCCGGGTTTCCCGGCTGTGCGGGGCCGCCCGGAAGCTGAGGGCTCTCCGGCTGCTGCGGCTTTCCGGGCTGCTCGGGGCCGCTCGGCCGGGGCGGCGGCGGGGTCTCGGGACCGCCGCTGGGGGGCGTGCACGGCTCGTCGGTCTCCGGAGGCGGCGCCGGGTGGCCGCCGCCCGCGTGGTCCCCGGTGTTCGCGCAGTCGTTGCCCATCGCCGGGTTGAGCAGACCGACTACGTCGACGGTGTTGCCGCAGAGGTTCACCGGTGCGTCGACCGGGGCCTCCACCTGGTTGCCGGACCCGACCCCCGGGGAGTCGGTGGCGTACCCGCCGGCGTGCGAGCCCTCCCAACCGTGCCAGTCGGCCCAGTCACCGGAGCCGCCGGGGCTGCCCGGGTACCCGAAGTCACCCGGGGCGCCCGAGTCGCCGAACCCGCCCTGGCCGCCGTACCCATCGTGACCGCTGTAGCCGCTGTAGCCGCCGTAGCCGCCGTAGCCGCCAGGCGAGCCGTAACCGCCGCCGTCGTCGCCGTAACCGCCGGACGAGCCGTGACCTCCCTGGCCGCCATGACCACCCTGGTTGCCCTGGTTGCCATGACCGCCGTGCTGGCCCTGGTCGCCGTGTCCGCCCGGTGCGCCGTGGCCGCCGCTGCCCTTGCCGCCGCCTCCGCCGTTGGCGCACTTGTTGCCCATTGCCGGGTTGAGCAGACCGACGCCGCTCACGGTGTTGCCGCAGGCGTTGACCGGCACGCTCACCGGCGCGCTCACCGTGTTGCCGGACAGCACGCCCGGCGAGTTGGAGGCGGCGGCGTTCGCGCCCGAGTCCGCGTGCGCCTGGGCGCCGCCGGCGGCGGCCATCACGCCTGTCGCGGCCGCCACGGTCATCAGGCCCTTGCGGGTGACCTGTCGCATTGCTGCATCCCTGCCTTCACATGCTGTGTCGTGAACCTTCCGGAACGACCTGTCGGCCCCGGAGCGCAAAAAGCGTTCCGGGGCCGACAGGCTCAGACTCACTGGGAGTCAGAACCTCACGAGGTGAGGTGCAGCATCAGTTGTTGACGCAGGTGTTGCCGAAGGCGGGGTTCAGCAGCCCGATCACGGAGATCGTGTTGCCGCAGACGTTCACCGGGACGTGAACGGGAACCTGGATGACGTTGCCGGACAGGACACCCGGGGAGTGCACGGCAGCACCCTGGGCACCCGCATCGGCGACGGCCAGGCCCGCACCCGCGAGAACCAGACCACCGGTGGCAGCCGCAGCGGCGACGATCTTCTTGATCATTATTTTCTCCTTGTTGGCAATGCGATCCCGAGTAGCGGACCGCATCACCAGTAACGAGGAGGGGGCATTAGGGCTACGACCGTATGAGCGCATTCACTCTTCTCAGTCAGCCACGCACATGCGGACGATTATTGGAGTGTCGTTCAATCGGGTAATTCCGGGCGCATTCAAGGGTGTCGGGAACCCGGAGGAACTCCCGGGAACACAGTCCCGGCGCGGGATTCAGGATGCCCCGATGAAGCGGTCGAGCACACGCACCCCGAATTTCAGCGCGTCGACCGGTACACGTTCGTCAACACCGTGGAACATGCCCGCGAAGTCCAGCTCCGGCGGCAGCTTCAGCGGCGCGAAGCCGAAGCAGCGGATGCCGAGGTCCGCGAAGGACTTGGCGTCGGTACCGGCCGAGAGCATGTAGGGCACGGCCCGGGCGATCGGGTCCTCGGCGACCAGCGCGGTCTGCATGGCGTCCACGAGCGCCCCGTCGAAGGAGGTCTCCAGCGCCTTGTCGGCGTGCACGTCCTCGCGCTTCACGTTCGGGCCGAGGACGCGGTCCAGGTCGGCCAGGAACTCCTCCTCGTAGCCGGGCAGGTAACGGGCGTCGATGTGCGCGGTGGCCTGGCCCGGAATGACGTTGACCTTGTAACCGGCGCCCAGCTGGGTCGGGTTGGCCGTGTTCTGCAGCGAGGCGCCGATCAGCTTGGCGATGCCGCCGAGCTTGGCGAGCGTCGCGTCCATGTTCTCGGGGTCCAGCTCGGTGCCCAGCGCGTCGCCGAGTTCGTCGAGGAAGTGCCGGAGCGTCTTGGTGACCCGGACGGGGAACTTGTGCCGGCCGAGGCGTCCGACAGCCTCCGACAGCTCGGTGATCGCGTTGTCCTTGTGGATCATCGAACCGTGTCCGGCGGTGCCGTCGACGGTCAGCTTCATCCAGTGCATGCCCTTCTGGGCCGTCTCCACCAGATACAGCCGCAGCTTCTCGTTGACGGTGAAGGAGAACCCGCCGACCTCGCCGATCGCCTCCGTCACGCCCTCGAACAGGTCGGGGTGCTTGTCCACGAGGTGCCGCGCGCCCCACGTACCACCCGCCTCCTCGTCCGCGAGGAAGGCGAGAACGATGTCGCGCGGGGGCTTGCGGCCGGTGCGCAGCCGGTCACGGACGACCGCGAGGGTCATCGCGTCCATGTCCTTCATGTCGACCGCGCCCCGGCCCCACACGCACCCGTCCGCGATCTCGCCCGAGAACGGGTGGTGGGTCCAGTCCGCCGCGTTGGCCGGTACGACGTCGGTGTGGCCGTGGATGAGCAGCGCCGGCCGGGACCGGTCCTCGCCCTCGATGCGCGCCACGGTGGAGGCGCGCCCCTTGTGCGACTCGAAGATCTGCGGCTCCAGACCCACCTCGGCGAGCTTCTCCGCGACATACTCGGCGGCCTTGCGTTCACCCGGTCCCGAATGGTCGCCGAAGTTGCTGGTGTCGATCTGGATGAGCTCGCGACAGAGGTCCACCACCTCGTCCTCGCCGGTGACGCCTCTGGTCGTGTCCGTCCCGCTCACGGTGCTACCTCCCACTGTTCCTGCTGGTGGTCATCCCTCATCCTCCCTCTCCGACCCGCCGCACCCCAAGGCCGGTCCGGGCCCGTCACACACCGTTCACGCGGCGACAGGGGGTGACCGGCCACCCTGGAAAGCCTGGTAATGTTTCCTTCGTCGCCACGGGGGCAACCCCGCGCGACAGACACCTTGTCCGGGTGGCGGAATGGCAGACGCGCTAGCTTGAGGTGCTAGTGCCCTTTATCGGGCGTGGGGGTTCAAGTCCCCCCTCGGACACTCGCTGAGACCCCACTTCACGTGGGGTTTTCTGCTTTTCTCCCCCTGTGCTTCGGCCCCCTCCGGCTGTCTCCGCTTTCCGGGGCTGTGGCGTGACCATGCCCGTCCGTCCCGGCATGATGGTGCTGCCCACGCCGGGCAGGGAACGCCGTGAGAGATGGAGGGCGCGTGTCACGCCAGGTACTGACGGTCTGCCCGGAGGGCACCGAGGACTTTCGGACGATCGGAGAGGCACTGGCGAGGGCGCGCAGCGGCGCCGTGATCAGTGTGCGACCCGGGACCTACGAAGAGAACCTCGTCGTCGTCACCCGGGTCACCATCGTCGCCGAGCAGGCACGCGGCACGGTGGAGATACGTCCGCGGCGTGGCAGCGTGCTCACGCTGAAGGCTGACGCGGTGATGCTCACCGACCTGGTGCTGCGCGGCCGTGACGAGGAACTTCCCGCCGTGGACGCCGCCCGCGGGCAGGTCGCGATGGACGGCTGCGATGTCTCCGGTGCCTCCTGGGCGGCCGTACTGGCACGTGGCGCCGGCTCGCTGGCGATGCGGGACTGCCGGGTGAGCAGCCCGGCCGGGGCCGGGGTGGTGGTCACCTCGAACGTGGACAGTTCGGTGGACTCCTGCACCATCGAGCACCTGGGAACCTCCGGAGTGGTCATCGGCGAGCGCGGCCGGGTAACGGTGCGCGGCTGCACCATCCGGGACGCCCGGGGCAACGGCGTCCTCGCCAACGGTCAGGCGCAGGGCTCCGTCGAGGAGTGCGACATATCGTCCACCGACAAGCCGTCGATCGCGCTGGAGGAGCACTGCACGACCCAGGTGGTGCGCACGGTCGTGCACGACACCTCCATCGGCGTCCATCTGACCAGCTCCTCGCGGACGGTCCTGGAGGAGCTCCGGGTCACCGCGACGACCGGGCCGGCCATCGTCGTCTCGCACGGCAGCGACCCGCTGCTGCGGCGCTGCCGGACCGCCCGTACGGAGGGCAACGGCATTCTGGTCACCGACCGGGCGCGCGGCACGTTCGAGGACTGCTGGCTGGACACCTCCCAGGCCCCCGCGCTGCGCGTGGCCGGGTCCGCCTCTCCCACGCTGACCTCGCTGACCGTGCGGGACTGTGCGGCGACGGGCGTGCTCCTGGAGGAGGAGTCCACCGCCGAACTCGACCGGCTGGACGTCATCGACGCCGCCGGAGTCGGCATCAGCGTGCGCAGCGGCGCCAATCCCATGCTTCGCCGGGCCAGGGTCAGCGGTTCGGGCAGCCACGGCGTGGAGGCCGTCAAGGACGGGCGGGGCCGGCTGGAGGACAGCGAGATCGACCGGGCCGGCGGCGCGGGTGTCCATGTCGAGAGTGACGGCAACCTGTACATCGGCGGCACCAGCGTCCTCGCCCCGGCCGGTGTGGGCCTGATGGTGGCCGCCGGCGGCAGCGCCACCGCCCGCGACTGCGAGTTCCGCGAGCCGGGCGGCGACGGTGTCGTCGTCGACTCGGGGGGCGAACTCACCGCGACCCGGGTCAAGGTGAACGCCGCCGGCGAGAACGGTGTCCTGGTCCGCGAGGGTGGCCGGGCCTCCCTCAACGCCTGTGAGATCGGCGGAAGTTCGAAGGACGGCCTGCGGGTCGAGAGCACCGACCCGGTGTCCGTCGTCAACTGCGTGGTCCGCGACAACAAGGGCGGCGGCCTGATCCAGTCCAAGCGGGGTGACCGGCTCGCCGTCGAAGGGCTCACCAGCAACGGCAACGGCCAGCGGGACGCCTGGGGTTACGGCGACAGCGAGGGCACCGACCCCGCCGGAACCGCCCCGGCCGGCGGCGCGGCGGCCGAGACGGGCCCGCTCGCCGAACTGGAGGCGCTCATCGGCCTGTCCAACGTGAAGCAGCAGGTCCGTACGCTGGTCAACCTCACGCAGCTGGCGCAGCGCCGTGCCCAACTCGGTATGTCGGCACCGCCGATGAGCCGCCATCTGGTCTTCGCGGGGCCGCCCGGCACCGGTAAGACCACCGTGGCCCGGCTCTACGGCACGATCCTCGCCCAGTTGGGCGCGTTGCGGTCCGGGCATCTGGTGGAGGTCTCGCGGGCGGATCTCGTCGCCCAGGTCATCGGTGGTACGGCGATCAAGGCCACCGAGGCGTTCAACCGGGCACTGGGCGGAGTGCTGTTCATCGACGAGGCGTACACCCTGACGGCCGACAGCGGGAGTTCAGGGGCCGACTTCGGGCGGGAGGCGGTGGACACGCTGCTCAAGCTCATGGAGGACCACCGGGAGGACGTGGTCGTCGTCGCGGCCGGGTACTCGGGCGAGATGCAGTCGTTCCTCGGCTCCAATCCGGGGCTGGCCTCCCGATTCTCCCGGACCGTGGAGTTCGAGAACTACTCGGTGCCCGAGCTGGTCGCCATCATGGAGAGCATGTGCGTCCGCCACCAGTACGAACTGGGCGAGGGCACGGCCGCCGCGTTGGCCACGCACTTCGAACGCATGCCGAAGGATGCCGCGTTCGGCAACGGCCGGGCCGCCCGGCAGGTCTTCGAGGAGATGGTCGACCGGCAGGCCGTACGGCTGGCCGGCCTGGTCGAGGTCGGCGAGCGTGACCTCTCGCTGCTGCTCCCGGAGGACGTCGGTGCGGAGGCCGCCGCGGCGGCGGGTGAGGCGGGGGGCGGGCCCTCGCGGAGCGACGCGCTGTCCCGGCTCGGCGACATGGTGGGCCTGGCCGCCGTCAAACGCGACGTCACCGATCTCGTCAACCTTCTCTCCACCGCCCGCCAGCGTGAGGCCGCCGGCCTCCCCGCACCCCGGATCAGCCACCACCTGGTCTTCAGCGGCCCGCCCGGCACCGGCAAGACGACCGTGGCCCGGCTCTACGGCGAGCTGTTGGTCTCGCTCGGGGTGCTGCCGCGCGGGCAGTTGGTGGAGGTGTCCCGGGCCGACCTCGTCGGACGGTACGTGGGACACACCGCGCAGCTCACCCGCGAGGTCTTCGAACGGGCCCTGGGGGGCGTCCTGTTCATCGACGAGGCGTACACGCTGACGCCCGCGGGATCGGGCTCCGGGTCCGACTTCGGCCAGGAGGCCGTCGACACGCTGCTCAAGCTCATGGAGGACCACCGGGAGCAGGTCGTGGTGATCGTCGCCGGCTACACACGGGAGATGGAGGGCTTCATGGCCTCCAACCCCGGCCTGTCCTCACGCTTTTCACGGCGCGTCAGGTTCGCGGACTACTCGTCCGACGAACTGGTCACGATCGTACGGATGCACGCGGACAGTACGGGTTACGAGTGCGGTCCGGGAACCGGGGCCGTGCTGCGGGAGTACTTCGACGCGCTGCCGAGGGACCGCTCGTTCGGCAACGCTCGCCTGGCGCGGCAGGTGCTGGAGGGCATGATGACGCGTCAGGCCGGGCGGGTCAGCGTGATGGCCGCGCCGGGACTGGACGACCTGCGACTGCTGGTGCCGGGGGATGTGCCTCAACCGGGCTGAGGGGGATGGTGGTTGGGGGCGGGGACGGGGACGGCAGAGGTTTCGGTGTGGCGTCCGTAGCGCCGACCTGGCGCCACGGCATGTGGCCCGTGTGTCTCAACTGGGTGCAGGAGAGGCGGGGGTTGGGAGGTAGGGCGTCTGGGTCGGGTCTGGCTTCAGCGCCATAGGATGCGGTTCATGCGTCGCCCTCTCCCCCGTCTCCGGCCGGCCCGGACGTTCGCCGTACTCCTGCCTCTGGTTCTCCTCGCCGGGCCGGCCGCCTCCGCCGCGGACGGCTCGCCGGTACGGCTGCCCGTGATGCCGTCCCGGCTCGATGCCGACGACGCCTGCACCGGTGCCTCCACCGAGCGGGCCACTTCCGTGCCGTGGGAGCAGCAGAGTCTCCAACTGCCGCGCGCGTGGCAGTTCTCGGCCGGCGCCGGGGTGACCGTGGCGGTCGTGGACACCGGGGTGTCGACGACCGCGCCCGCGCTGAAGGGGCGGGTGACGGTGGTCGGGGAAGCGGGGCAGGACTGTGTGGGGCACGGGAGTTTCGTCGCCGGGCTGGTCGCGGCCACGACCGTGGACGGGGTCCGCTTCGCCGGGGTCGCCCAGCAGGCCCGTATCGTCGCCGTGCGCGGCACCGACGCCCGGGGCACCGCCACGGCGGCGAGCGTCGCCGCGGGGATCGGGGCGGCGGTCGACGCCGGGGCGAAGGTGATCGAGGTGTCGCCGGCGCTGGTGCAGGGGTCGGCGGCACTGACCGAGGCCGTCGAGGACGCGGTCGCGCACGACGCGTTGGTGGTGGCCGCCGCGGTTCCCGATCCGCCGGCCAAGAGCAGCGCGTCATCCAGGGACACGCCGGATCCGCGGGCGTACTGGCCTGCGGCGCAGGAGGGTGTGCTGTCCGTGCTGGACGTGGACTCCAGCGGCGGGCGGCCGGACAACGCGCTGCTGCCGCGTGACGCCGATCTGACGGCGCCCGGTGATGGTGTGGTCGGTCCCGGACCTCGCGGCGGCGGCCACTACATCGGCTCCGGGGCGTCGTTCGCGGCAGGGTTCGTGGCCGGGGCGGCGGCGCTGGTGCGGTCGGCGCATCCCGGGCTGACGGGCGCGCAGACCGCGGCGCGGCTTGTCTCGACGGCATATCCCGATGCGGTGCCGCGGCTGGATCCGTATGCGGCGGTGACGTCCGTGGGGGCGGCGGAGCGGGGAGTGGCGGCGGCTGTGGGGCAGGAGGCGCCGGTGCGGCTGCCTGACGATCCCGGTGCCGCGCCGACGCGTCGTGCCGTGTTGTTCGCGGCGGGGGGTGGGGCGGTGTTGCTGCTGGTGGTGTGGGCGGTGGTCGTGTTGCCCCGAGGGCGGGCGCGGGGGTGGCGGGCGGGGCAGGACCTCGGCTGAGGCGGGGGCTCTTCGCCCCCGGCCCCCTGCCCGGCCCCTCCTGTTCCTGAAGGCTGCGCTCCCGGACGGACTTGATGGTCCGGGTCCGGGCGGGGCCCCGGGGTCAGTCCATGTCGCCGGACCCCTCCAGCACCGCCGTCTGGATCAGGGTCGCCTTGCGGCGTACCACGTACTGGGCTCGGCCCGGGGGCAGGTTGCGTGGCTTGATGTTGCCGAAGACGTAGCCCTCGCTCGGGGGACAGGACAGCAGTATGCCGGGGGTGTTGACCTCGTCCAGGCGGCGCAGGAGCTGGTCGTTCAGGCCGCGGCCCGCGCCGGTCGCCGAGCGGACCGCGATGACGTGGAGGCCCAGTTCGTGGCCGAGGGCCAGGTGGTCGAAGAGCGGGGCGAAGGGGTGCTCGTAGTTGTTGCTGCCCACGACCATGTCGTAGTCGTCGACGAGGACGAACAGGCGGGGGCCCTTCCACCAGTCGGCCAGGCGCATTCGGGCAGGGGTGATGTCCGGGCCCGGGAGGCGGGTCTTCAGGGCGCGGGCGGAGCCGCCCACCAACTCCTTGAGGGCGTCCACCGACACCGCGTGGCCGAGCTGGTATTCGGCGGGGACGGCGTCGACGAGGTCGCGGCGGTAGTCGACGACCAGGATGCGGGCCTCTGTGTCGGTGTAGCGGTCGGTGACGGCCTTGGCGGCCAGGCGCAGCAGGTTGGTCTTGCCGCTCTCGGTGTCGCCGATGACGACGAGGTGCGGGGTGCGGCTGAAGTCGTGCCAGACGGTGGAGAGCGTCTCCTCGTCCTGACCGAGGGGCAGGCGGAGGCCGTCGCCGAGTTCGGCCGGGGGAAGCGCGGAGGCCGGCAGACGCTGCGGGAGCATGCGTACGGGCGGCGCGGGCGGGCCGGTCCACTCGGCGGCGATCTTCTCCACCAGGGCGGTGACGCCATCGGCGAGGTCCTCGGCGGTGTCTGTGCCGTCGATGCGCGGAAGCGCGGCAAGGAAGTGGAGTTTGTCGCCGACGGTCAGGCCGCGGCCCGGAGTACGGGGCACAGTGGCCGCCTTGCGGACGTCCACCACGGAGTCCATGGTGTCGCCGAGCCTCAACTCCAGCCGGGTGGCGCTCTGGTCGCGGATCTGCGCGGACAACTCCACCCAGCGGGTGGTGGTGACGATGAGGTGGATGCCGTAGTTCAGGCCACCGGTGGCGAGTTGGTTGAAGGTGGGCAGCAGGTTGTCGAAGTTCTGCTTGACCTGCGCCCAGCCGTCGACCACGAGGAAGACGTCGCCGTGCGTCTGGTCGGCGAACTCGCCTGCCGCGCGGCGCCGCCGATAGGTGGCCATGGAGTCGATGCCCTGGTCGAGGAAGAACTGCTCGCGCTGGTTGAGCACGCCGGTGACCTCGGCCACCGTACGGCTGATGCGTTCGCTGTCGAGCCGGGCCGCGACTCCGCCGACGTGCGGCAGTCCGGCCAGGGAGGACAGGGTGCCGCCGCCGAAGTCGAGGCAGTAGAACTGGACTTCGGCCGGGGTGTGGGTGAGCGCCAGTGAGGCGATCAGGGTGCGCAGCACCGTGGACTTGCCGCTCTGTGAGCCGCCCGCGATGGCGACGTGGCCGCCGCCCGCCGACAGGTCCACCACCAGTGGGTCGCGGCGCTGGTCGAAGGGCTTGTCGACGAGGCCGACCGGCACCCGCAGGCGGCCGGTTCCGGGCCAGCCGGCGGCGGACAGGCCCCGGTCGGCCGAGGGGGCGAGGCCAGGGAGGAGCGTGTCCAGGGTGGGGGACGCACCGAGTGGCGGCAGCCAGACCTGGTGGGCGGTGGGGCCGTGGTCGCGCAGCCGGTCCAGGGCCACGGACAGCAGGCTGTCGGTGGACTCCGTCTCCTCCTCGCGCTCCGGTTCGGGTACGGCGGCGGGGCTGCGTGGCACCACCCAGCCCGCCGACCAGGGCACGACCTGGCTGGCCACGCGGGCCTGCACGACGGCACCACGCCGGTGCCGGTACGGGCCGGAGACGTAGGCGGCCCGGAAGCGGGTCAGTGCCTCGACGCCGCTCTTGAGGAAGCCGGCGCCGGGCTGCGAGGGCAGCTGGTAGGCGTCGGGGACGCCGAGGACGCCCCGGCTCTCCATCGCGGAGAAGGTCCGCAGGCCCACCCGGTAGGACAGGTGGCTCTCCAGCTGGTGCATGCGGCCCTCGTCCAGGCGCTGCGAGGCGAGCAGCAGATGGACGCCGAGGGACCGGCCGAGGCGGCCGATCATGACGAACAGGTCCATGAACTCGCGGTGCGCCGCGAGGAGTTCGCTGAACTCGTCGACGACGACGAAGAGGCTGGGCAGCGGGGCCAGCGGGGTGCCGACGGCCCGCGCCTTCTCGTACTCCAGGGCGGATGAGTAGTTTCCGGCCGCCCGCAACAGCTCCTGGCGGCGGATGAGTTCGCCGTGCAGGGCGTCCTGCATCCGGTCCACCAGGGCGACTTCGTCGGCGAGGTTGGTGATCACGGCGGAGGTGTGCGGGAGTTCGTCCAGGCCGAGGAAGGTCGCCCCGCCCTTGAAGTCGACGAGGATGAAGTTCAGGGTCTCGGAGGAGTTGGTGAGCGCCAGGCCCAGCACCAGGGTGCGCAGCAGTTCGCTCTTGCCGGAGCCGGTGGCGCCGATCAGCATGCCGTGCGGGCCCATGCCGCCCTGCGCGGACTCCTTGATGTCGAGTTCGACGGGCGCGCCGTCGGCACCGATGGCGACCGGTACGCGCAGCCGGGCGGCGCCGGTGTGTTTGCGCCAGAGGGTCGCCGGGTCGTGCCGGTAGAGGTCGGGGATGCCGAGCAGGGTCGTCAACTGGACGTCGGCGGCAAGTGGTTCGGAGGAGTCGGCGGTCAGGCCCATCCGGTAGGGGGCGATCAGCCGGGCCAGTGACTCGGCGGCGGCCGGGCCGACCCGGTCGGGGCGGCCCAGCAGGGTGGTCTGCTCCTTGCGGGTGCGGTCGGTGCGTACGAGCCGTACCGCGGCCGGTGTCACGTCCAGGCGGAGGGTGGAGCGGCCGGGACGCCAGGTGAGGGAACCGGACAGGTCGAGGACGATGGTGTTGCGGAAGCCGGGGCCGTCCAGGCGGTGTCCGGCCGGCACGGTGACGCCGTCGACGACGATCACCGTGAACGGCTCGTCGCGGCCGGGCACCGCTTCGGGGTCGAAGACCGGGCGCTCGGTGAACTCGGCGCCGAGCAGGTCCTCCAGGTCGTTGAAGGCGGTGGCCACCATGCGGGCGGGGCCCGCGCCGTCCTGCTCCTGCGGGTGCAGGTTGTGCGGCAGCCACTTCACCCACTCCCACTCCGCGCGCCGCTCGTCGGAGACGCAGAGCGCCACCCACAGTTCCTCCGGCGGGTGGAACAGGGCGAGTTGACACAGCGCGGCCCGCACCATGGCGCGTACGGCGGCGTCGTCGCCGCGGGTCAGGACGCGGGACCAGGAGCGCAGGTAGAGGGCGATGGGCTGCTCGGGCACCGTGCTGTAGGCGCGGACGAAGCGGCGCAGGGCGTGCGCGCTGAGCGGTTCCAGGTCCTCGACCGGCTTGGTGGAAAGGGGGTTGAGCCGCATGGCGAACTGCTGGTCGCCGACGGCTATCCGTACCTCGCCGAAGTCCTCGTCCTTGACCCGCCGTTCCCAGAGCCGGGTGGTACGCACCATGGTGCGCAGCACTTTGGGGTCGGGGTGCCGCCAGGCCAGCGCCAACTGCTGTTCCACGACGGCCCGGTGGACCTTGCGGCGGGTCTGGGTGAGGTAGCGCAGATAGTCACGCCGCTCACCGCGCAGCCGTTCCTTGCGCTCGCCGGCCTTGCGCATCACCTGGCCGACCATCATGGCGGCGGACGCCAGCACCATCATGCCCAGCGCGATGTACATGAACGCGCCGTTGCCGCCGCCCGGCCGGATGAACATCAGCATCATCGACACCGACATCATGGCCATCGGCAGATACGTCCAGATCGCCGAGCTGTCCGCGACGACCTCGGGAAGCGTCGGTGGCTCCTGGAGAGTCAACTCGCCCTCGGGCATGTCCGGGCCCCGGCGGCGGGCCGGCCTGCGGAACAGAACCACGCTCAACGCACATGCTCCTTCAAAGGGTTGAAATGCCGCCCGGTCGCGAACCGGCCGACAGAGGCGTGCCGGTGGGGCTTTGTGACACACGACTGCAACGGGACCCATAATTCCGTTCGATCGGCGGTCAGTAGTCTGCATGTCATCAACTCGTACGTCCAAGCGGACGCGAACGAGCCTGCCGCCCAAACCTCTGGAGACGTGAGCCCCACCATGACCGACAGCTCCGTTGCGGGCCTGTGCCGCCTCACGGTACGGGCCCCGGCCAGGACCATCGATCTGGCGGTGCCCGCCGACGTGCCCGTGGCCGATCTGCTGCCCACCGTGCTGCGGTACGCCGGGGAGGACATCGAGGAGAACGGCCTGGAGCACGACGGCTGGGTCCTGCAGCGCCTGGGCGGCGCCCCGCTGGACGAGGAGGGCACCCTGGAGGCGCTCGACCTCAAGGACGGCGAGGTGCTGTATCTCCGCCCGCACACCGAGTCGTTGCCCGAGGTCCGGCTCGACGACCTGGTGGACGGTATCGCCAACGTCACCCGGGACCGGCTGCACGGCTGGAACCCGGCCGCAGGGCGCCGGCTGCTGCTCGGGATGACGGTGGCCGCCCTGACGCTGGGCCTGCTGGTGCTGGCCTGGCCCGGCGGCCCCGCCGACGTCCGGATCGGCACCGCGGGTGTGGCCGGGCTGCTGCTGCTCGCCGGGGCCGCCTCGGCCAGCCGCGCGGTCGGCGACGCGGCGGCGGGCGCCACCCCCGGTTTC
>NZ_JAAGLU010000339.1 GCF_010550245.1 Streptomyces sp. SID12501 | reverse complement strand
CAATTACCTACAAAAGCCACGGGTTTCCGGTAGTGAGAGCTCATGTGCACTCAGACCTAGAAGGAGCACGCGGGGCCCTCGAGGAACTCTTTTCTGATATCTGGCAATTGGGCGACCTTTTCGCTACATACAAGAGCACAGGGCTGCGTATTCAAGCAATCGAACAGCGATCACGTGAACTAGTAGCCGAACTTCTGGAGTTGGACTATCAGCGCATCCAGAGATCCCGATTTACCGGGTTCGCTCGATGGCGCCAGATAGCCCGCGATTCGGTTTCGGCTCTCCGGGGCGAGACCGCTCGAGCGACGTCTGAAAGATTCATGTCGATGCTCTGGCTAGCCATGTCTAGTATCGAGACTCTCCAGCGTGATTGGGCGCAATCGCGGCGGAGACTCGACGAAGCGTGCAGTGAAGATGGTCGAGATGAGATCTACGACATCGACCGAAAGGATGACGACCCTGCCATCGAGAGCATCAATCTCGACTTTGTGCGATCAGCCGTCGAGCAGAGGTCCGGGCGAATCGACAACAAGGTCATCACGCTAGCGACCTTGGCTG
>NZ_JAAGLU010000338.1 GCF_010550245.1 Streptomyces sp. SID12501 | reverse complement strand
GCCCAGCACTGGCGGCAGATGCTCTGGTACGACCGGCGGCTCATGCCCGGTGGCACGCGCCTCGACTTCGACCGCATCCGCCCCACGACGCTGCGCCCGTTCGGTCTCATGTGGGCCGGGCCGACCGAGCCGGGGCAGGTCGTCGAGCTGCGGTTCGGGTTCTCGCTGCGGGGCGTCGAGCAGGCCGCGCGCACGCTCGAGCACGAGTGCGGGCCGGGCCCGTCGTCGTTCGAGCGGCGGCGCGCGACCACGCAGGCCGTGTGGCGCGAGCACCTCGGCAAGGTGCAGGTCGACACGCCGTCGTCGGACCGCGCGACCGTGCTCGGCACCGCGCTCTACCACTCGCTGATCAAGCCGTGCCTCGCGGTCGACGAGTCCCCGTTCTGGCCGACGCCCGGCCCGTTCGCGTTCGACCTGTCGACCATGTGGGACATCTACCGCACGCACCTGCCGCTCATGACGACGCTCGCGCCGGACCGTGCGGTCGAGCTCGCGAACGCGTTGCTGCACATCGCCGAGGAGGAGGGCAACCTGCCCATCGGCTACCGCATGGCGCGCG
>NZ_JAAGLU010000337.1 GCF_010550245.1 Streptomyces sp. SID12501 | reverse complement strand
CCGACACGCTCGCGCGCTCGTACCTCAAGCAGGGCGTGACCTTCGACTTCGCGGGCGAGGAGCGGCCGTTCCCGCTCGACGTCGTGCCGCGCGTGCTCGCGGGCGACGAGTGGGAGCACGTCGCGCCCGGGGTCTCGCAGCGGGTGCGTGCGCTCGAGGCGTTCCTCGCCGACGTGTACGGCCCGCAGAAGGCGGTCGCCGACGGCGTCGTCCCCCGCTCGGTCGTCGTGTCCTCGACGCACTTCCACCGCGCCGCACGTGGCGTCGAGCCGCCCAACGGCGTGCGCGTGCACGTGTCGGGGATCGACCTCGTGCGCGACTCGCTGGGCGGGTGGCGGGTCCTGGAGGACAACGTCCGCGTCCCGTCGGGCGTCAGCTACGTGCTGTCGAACCGCCGGGCGATGGCCCAGACGTTCCCCGAGCTGTTCGCGACGCTGCGGATCCGGCCGGTCGTCGACTACTCGCGGCGGCTGCTCGCCGCGCTCATGGCGGCGGCACCGGCGGGCGGCGACGACCCGACCGTCGTGGTGCTGACGCCGGGCGTGTACAACTCGGCGTAC
>NZ_JAAGLU010000336.1 GCF_010550245.1 Streptomyces sp. SID12501 | reverse complement strand
TGGCCGGCCTCGGCGAGCGCGTCGGACTCGGAAATGGCGCCGATACGGGCGGACACCCGGCGCTCGGAGGAAGGCGTTGCAGAGGTCATGCGGCCAATCGTCCCAGACGGCCCGGAAGGCCCGCACACCGTTTCAGGGACCGGACGGAGGCAGGTCCGGCTCTGTTCTGTTCGACGTCAGGGCCCGGACCACGTACACTCACCTGTCGTTGGTCCTCACCAGCCGTCCGGAACGTGAGCACTCCGTGCACTCGCTCGGATGCGGTAGGTTGGGGAACGCAAAGGGTCGTAGCTCAATTGGTAGAGCACTGGTCTCCAAAACCAGCGGTTGGGGGTTCGAGTCCCTCCGGCCCTGCTCCACACTCCTTCTCGGACGTGTGCGCAGGTACGTACTTCGATGCAATGCCGTGCGGCGCAACCGGGCGCGGCTACGGCCACGACCCGGATTCAGGTGAGAGACGTGACGGACGCCCTCGGCTCCATCGACATGCCTGACGCCGAGGACGACACTCGCGAGAAGAAGGCCCGCAAGGGCGGTAAGCGCGGCAAAAAGGGCCCTTT
>NZ_JAAGLU010000335.1 GCF_010550245.1 Streptomyces sp. SID12501 | reverse complement strand
TCGGGGTCAAGGAGTTGGTGGTCGGCCCCCTGTTGCTCGCCGAGGTGCATCAGTTTGATGCGTCCGATCCGGGTGCGGCTGCTGAGGCTGCAGCGGAGCATGGGCGCGTCGAGAGGCGTGAGCTGCAGATCACAGGTGCGTGCTCGACACCGCTAGCGAACGGCATGTTCGGTGTGAACCCCTGGGTCGTCACGTTCACACCAACGGAGACGACCATCCAGGCGGTCGCATCCGGCCCCGACGACTGGAGCGGCGAGCGCGCGGAACGCGAGACCCGTGCTATCGCCGACGTGGTGGACATGTACACGAGGCCGGTCCGATGGGTGCGGCGGAGGCGGCCCGTGCTGGATCCGGGGAGGATGATCGCGGCGCTGCAGCAGGAGCACGATCGCAAGATGGCGTGGTTCGCGGCGATGTGGGGATTCCTCGGCGGTCTGCTACCGGGTGTCGTGGCGCTGCTACTCGACTGAGTAGGGCCGGGTCGACGATGCGACCCGGCCCCGGTGTTCAGCCCT
>NZ_JAAGLU010000334.1 GCF_010550245.1 Streptomyces sp. SID12501 | reverse complement strand
GCCGGGGAGCGGGAGCGGGGGCTCGCCGAGGCGCGGGCCTTCTGGGCCGCGCAGGAGGCCCGTGACGCCGCCGACGCCCCCTCGCTGCTGGGCGGCCTGCCCGGGCTCGGCGAGGACGGCCCGGTCTTCCTGCCCCGGCAGGCGGACATGGTCGGCCTGGAGCCGCTCCTGGGCGACGAGCTCCTCGACGAGTACCCCGAGGACTCCCCCGAGCTGGCGGCGGCCCGCCGGCGCCACCCCTCGCACCCCGATTTCGTGCCGGCGCAGGCTTCCCACCCGGGAGCGGACCACGAGCGCACGGTGAACCGCCTGGAGGAGCTCGCGGAGGCCCGTACGGCCCTCGCGGACGTCCGCCCCGGCCCGCTGGGCACCCTGGACGTGTACGTCTTCACGGACGGCACCACGCTGTGCATGACCCCGGGCCACCGGGAGACGGCCGAGCGCCTCTCCGAGGCGCTGCGGGCCGGCACCGCGCCCGTCCTGCTGGGCGGTTCCGGCATTTCCGGCGCGTACGCGCTCACGTTCTCCTGCGGGGACTCCGAGGACCCCGACAGCAACGTCT
>NZ_JAAGLU010000333.1 GCF_010550245.1 Streptomyces sp. SID12501 | reverse complement strand
GATCAGGCCGCCGTTGAAGAACATGGTGAACACGGCGATGCCGATGAACACCTTGCGCCCCTTGAGGCGGTACTTGGAGATCGCGTACGCGTACGTGGTGGTGAGGACCATCGCGACGAGCGTCGCGACGACCGTGTAGTAGACCGTGTTCTGGTAGTTGCGCCAGAACATCGAGTCGCTCATGACGAGGTCGAACGTCGTGAGGTTGAAGCCGCGCGGCCAGATCGTGACCTGGCCCGAGTTGATGTACGACTCGGAGCTGAACGCCTGCGCGGCCAGGTTCGCGAACGGGTAGAGCGTGATCGCCGCGATGAGGACGAGGAGCGTCGCGTTGACGACGCGGAACGCGGTGTAGGCCCGCGTCTCCTTGACCGCCCGGACGGTCGGCTTCGACAGCTTCTTGTCGAGGCGCGTGACGTTGTCGACGGTCACCACAGGAAGGCTCCCACCACTCGGCGCGAGATCGCGTTGGCCGACAGGACGAGGGTGAGGCCGATGAGCGCCTCGAACAGGCCGATGGCCGTGGCGTAGGAGAACTGGCTGGACCGATGCCGACGCGGTA
>NZ_JAAGLU010000332.1 GCF_010550245.1 Streptomyces sp. SID12501 | reverse complement strand
CGTCGGGCCATGCGTAAGAGCATGCAGGGCACGATGAAGGCCGGCGCCAAGGGCATCAAGATCCAGTGTGGCGGTCGCCTCGGCGGCGCCGAGATGTCCCGCTCCGAGTTCTACCGCGAGGGTCGTGTGCCGCTGCACACGCTGCGCGCGAACATCGACTACGGCTTCTTCGAGGCCCGCACGACCTTCGGCCGCATCGGCGTGAAGGTCTGGGTCTACAAGGGCGACGTCACCGAGAAGGAGTGGGCACGCGAGCAGGCCTCGCAGGCTCCCCGCCCCTCGCCTGGCCCGCGTGGTGACCGTGGCGACCGCGGTCCTCGCGGCGGCGGTCGTCGTACGTCGTCGCACGGCCGTCCGCGACGCACAGCTCGCGGGTCAGCACGTCGACCCCGCCGCCCGTCACCGCGCCGCCGTCCCGTCCCGCGCGGCGACGACCTCGGCGACCACCTGGTCGTACACCGGGCTGCTCATGAAGTTGTCCACCGACAGGTGGCGCGTGGTGGGCGCCCGGAGACGGGCGCGCGCGGTCAGCTCGCGCTGGCTGATGACGAGGTCGGCGGAGTC
>NZ_JAAGLU010000331.1 GCF_010550245.1 Streptomyces sp. SID12501 | reverse complement strand
TGAACAGGGTGGTCCGCGGCTTCGAGCGCCCCCCGCCGGGCAGCGCGCACTCCGGCAGCTCGACGAGCGAGTCGCGCGGGATCGACACGACCTCGGCCCACGTCCGGTCGCCCGCGACGTGCACGAGCATCGTCGTGTCCGAGCGCATGCCCTCGGCCTCGCCCGCGAGCGCCACGTTCTCGGCGTCCCGCAGGTCGGTGCCCATGACGAGGACGTTCATCGCGTCGCCCGCGAACGGGTCGCCGGGGGCCGCGGTCGTGGCGTCGGCGCGCGGCGTCGCGAGGACCAGCCCGGAGACGTCGGACACGTCGATCTGCCCGCGAAGGTCGAGGTAGACGGCCGCGGCGCCCGACGCGAGGAGCGTCAGCACACCGGTGAGCACGAGCGCGGGCACACGCGCGACGGACGGTCGCAGCGTGCGCGCGTGGCGGGGTCCGACGGGGTCCTGGGTCACACCGTCGACGGTAGGAGTGCTGGTCGTGGACGCGCCGGGGGTCGTGGAGCGGGTCTGTGAAGGTCCCACGGAGAGTCGATGCTGCTCGGCAGGTCACCGGTTCCGCGCGG
>NZ_JAAGLU010000330.1 GCF_010550245.1 Streptomyces sp. SID12501 | reverse complement strand
AGCTGGCGGTCGTCGTCGACGAGTACGGCGGCACGTCCGGCGCGGTGACCCTCGAGGACGTCGTCGAGGAGCTCGTCGGCGAGGTCGCGGACGAGCACGACCGCACTCGCAGCAGCCTCGCCCGTCAGGGCGACGGGTCCTGGGTGCTGCCCGGCGTCCTGCGCCCCGACGAGCTGCACGAGGCGACCGGGCTGCGCGTGGCCGACGACGGCCCCTGGGAGACCGTGGGCGGGCTGCTCATGGCGCGCCTCGGCCGCATCCCGGTCGAGGGCGACGAGGTCGTGGAGGGCCACGTGCGGCTGGTCGTCGAGCGCATGGACGGGCGTCGCGTCGAGCGCGTGCGCGTCAGCGACCTCACCGACGACGCGACGCAGGAGGCGTGATGGACAGCACGCTCGCGCTCACCCTGGCCGTGGTCCTGCTCGCGGCCAACGCGTTCTTCGTCGGCGCCGAGTTCGCCCTGATCTCGGTCCGTCGCAGCCAGATCGAGCCCGCCGCCCTCAAGGGCAGCCGGCGTGCCCGCACCACGCTGTGGGCGCTGGAGCACCTCTCCGCGATGATGGCC
>NZ_JAAGLU010000032.1 GCF_010550245.1 Streptomyces sp. SID12501 | reverse complement strand
GTCGCGGCTCCCGGCGCCCGCCTCACCCGCTCCGGCAGCGGCCTACTCCCAGGCTCAGCCCCAGGCCCCGGCCGCCCAGGCTCCCGCCGCGCAGGCCGGCGCACCCGTGCCCGGCGGCCTCGACCCCCGCATGCTCTGGCCGAACATCCTGGAGTCCGTGAAGAACCGCCGCCGGTTCACCTGGATCCTGCTCAGCCAGAACGCCCAGGTCAGCGGCTTCGACGGCACCACGCTCCAGCTCGGCTTCATGAACGCGGGCGCACGGGACAACTTCTCCAGCAGCGGCAGCGAGGAAGTGCTGAAGCAGGCGCTGGCGGAACAGTTCAGCGTCCAGTGGAGGATCGAGGCGGTCGTCGACCCGACGGGCGGCGGCCCGGCGGCCCCGGCGACCGGTGGCTATGGCGGAGGCGCTTCCTCCGGTGGCTACGGAGGCGGGGGTGGCGGTGGTGGTGGCTACGGTGGTGGCGCATCGACGTCGTCCCCCCACCAGCAGGCCGCGCCCCCGGCACCAGCATCCTCATCCGCGCCCGCGTCGGCATCGGGCGCCCCCCGTCCCCAGGCCTCCGCCCCGGCACCGCAGCGCTCGGCCCCGGAATCCCCGCCCATCGCCCCCGAGGACGACACCGCCGAGGACGACGACCCCGACCTCGACGAGTCCGCCCTCTCCGGCCACGAACTGATCGTGCGTGAGCTGGGGGCGACGGTGGTGGAAGAGGTCTCGAACAACGAGTAGGCGAGGGGAGCGCATCCAGCCCGTCCGGGGGTTCCCAGTGGGGGAGCTTGAGGACAAGCCCCCGGCGAGGCCCGCACCGGCACCGGCAGGCGCTCCCCACCCCGACCACTAAGCTGACCCCCGTGAAGGTCCTCCTCATCGGTAACGGCGCCCGCGAACACGCCCTGTGCCGCTCCCTGTCCCTCGACCCCGACGTCACCGCGCTGTACTGCGCCCCCGGCAACGCCGGCATCGCCGAGGTCGCCGAGCTGCGCCAGGTCGACCCCCTCGACGGCAGAGCCGTAGCGGCGCTGGCCCTGGAGCTGGGCGCCGACCTGGTCGTCGTAGGGCCGGAGGCGCCGCTCGTCGCCGGGGTCGCCGACGCCGTGCGCGAGGCGGGCATCCCGGTCTTCGGGCCCTCCGGGGAGGCCGCGCAGCTGGAGGGCTCCAAGGCCTTCGCGAAGGACATCATGGCGGGAGCCGGTGTTCCGACGGCCCGCTCGTACGTCTGCACGACGCCGGAGGAGGTCGACGAGGCCCTCGACGCCTTCGGTGCCCCGTACGTCGTGAAGGACGACGGACTCGCGGCCGGCAAGGGTGTGGTGGTCACCGCCGACCTCGAAGAAGCGGCCGCACACGCGAACTCCTGCGACCGTGTCGTCATCGAGGAGTTCCTCGACGGCCCCGAGGTCTCCCTCTTCGCGATCACCGACGGCGTGACGGTCCTCCCGCTCCAGCCCGCCCAGGACTTCAAGCGCGCGCTGGACGACGACGAGGGCCCGAACACGGGCGGCATGGGCGCCTACTCACCGCTCCCCTGGGCCGACCCGAAGCTGGTCGAGGAGGTCCTCCAGACGGTCCTGCAGCCGACGGTCGACGAACTGCGCCGCCGCGGCACCCCCTTCTCCGGCCTCCTCTACGCGGGCCTCGCGATCACCTCGCGCGGCGTCCGTGTGATCGAGTTCAACGCCCGCTTCGGCGACCCGGAGACCCAGGTGGTCCTGGCCCGCCTGAAGACCCCGCTGGCGGGCATCCTGCTCGCGGCGGCGAACGGCGCCCTCGCCGACCTGGAGCCCCTCCGCTGGAGCGACGACGCGGCGGTCACCGTGGTCATCGCCTCGCACAACTACCCCGGCACCCCGCGCACCGGCGACCCGATCACCGGCCTCGCCGACGTGGCCACCGAGGACGCCCCGCACGCGTACGTCCTGCACGCGGGGACGAAGCACGACGGCGACGCGGTCGTCAGCGCGGGCGGCCGGGTGCTCTCCGTGACAGCGACCGGCAAGAACCTGAGCCAGGCCCGCGACCGCGCGTACACCGCCCTCGGCCGCATCCACCTGGACGGCTCCCAGCACCGCACGGACATCGCGGCCAAGGCGGCGGCAGGGGAGTAGTACCGATACACGTCGATGAACCTCTCGGGCCCCGGATCCGTCTAAGGATGCGGGGCCCGAGGGTCTTTGCAGCGCGTCCGAAGGTCTCCCAGGCCACTCCCAGACGATTCCCAGACCACTTCCGGACCACTCCCAGACCCCTCCCAACTGCCACTTCGTCGTCGCCGTGTGTCATCCACCTCTCCCCAAAGCCATTCCATCGGGTGACCGATCCCCCATCCGGCTGACGAGGACCGGGCCCCCAACTATGGTGCGGCGCAAGCGTTCCGGCACTTGGCCCACCGGCATTGCGATGTCAGTGGTGGGTGCCACAGTGGGGGAGTGAGCAACGTCAGGGTGAGAGCGGAAAAGGTAGGGGGTGACGTCCGGTCGTGACCGGTATGGGTGTGGAGGCGGGCGCGCAGGTCGCGCGTTCCCGGGCCCTCGCCGTGCTGCGCATCCGCAGCAGGGCCCTGGCCGTCGCCCTGCTGCCCGCGGCCGTCGCCGTCGTGCTGCTGGCCGGCGGCTCCACCGGCCACCTCGTGGGCGGCACCTGGGACCTCGCCCGCTGGATCACGAGCGTCGCCGCACTGGTCGTACTCCTCGCCGCGGCCGCCGTCGCCCTGGTCGTCGCCCGCGCGCGCCCGGCCATGAGCCCCACGGTCCCGATCGCCGAGGAATCGGCCCTGGACCTCTACCACCTGGTGCGCGACCTGGCCGACCGCCTCGGCGTCCCCGCCCCCTCCGCGATAGCGCTCACCCCGGACTGCGACAGCTGGCTGGAGGACCGCACCCACCCCGCCAACGCCCCGCCCCCGCCGGAGGGCCGGGACGAGATATCCGGCGTACGAGGTCTGCGCCCCGTCTTCCAGGGACAGCGCCGGCGTGCGGCGGCGACGGCATCGCCTGTCCTGGTGATCGGCTCGCCCTTCCTGTGGTGGATGCGCGTCGCTGAGCTGCGAGCGGTCCTCGCACCGGTCGTCGCGGGTACGGGACCGTCGGCGAACCCTGACATCGCGGCGGCGCGGCGCTTCGTACGGGGCCTCGACGCGGCCGTGGCCGTGGCCGCTGCGCACCGGCGCGACCCCGTGTCCCGTGCGGCGCTCGCGGGCGTCGGCTGGGTGGTGAGGCTGCTGCTGCGCAGCTGCCGGGTGCACGCGTCCGAGATGGAGCGCGGGGTCGCGGCAGCCGCCGCCGAGCGCGCACAGGCCGTGGACTACGGGCTGCGGATCGTCGCGCAGGAGCAGGTCGGCCTGGCGTACGCGGGCTGGGACCGGCTGCTGACCCGGGTCGCGCTTCCCGCCTGGCGGATGGGCCGCTGGCCGGCCAGGCTGGACGCGGGCGTCGTCGCGGCGCTCACGGAACTGTCCCGCCGCGACCGGCTGGCCGAGGGCTTCACGTCCCGGCTGGGCGAACGTCCGGCCTGCGACCTCCTCGAAGAACCCGGTCTGGTCGACGAGGCGGCCTCACTGCTGGCCGCCCGCCTCTTCCACGGCGGTCCGGCCGAGCCCGGCCCGGACTGGGCGCCGGTGGACTGGCAGGAGTACCCGGAGGAGGTGGTCGACCGTAAGTGGCGGATGGACGCGGCACGTCTCCACCGGGTCCTGGACGCTCTGGACGCACGGGGCGTCCACCGCGCCTCCGCACCCGCACGCCAGAACCCCGACGCCCCCACCCTGTCCCGCGTGATGAACCACCTGACGACGCCCCAGCCCCCCGCAGCGGCAACGACAGCGGCAGTGCCAACGGCAGCAGAGACTGCAGCAGAGACGGCGAAGGACGAGTACGCGGACGAGTACGGGTCCGGAGCCGGGGACGAGTACGGGGATGGAGATGGCGACGACGAGCGGGTGGGAAGCGAGCGCGGTGAGGCTCTCGCCGCCGGGCTCAGTGCGGAGGTCGCCCGCGAGGAGGAGGCGGCGGCGCCGGTGAACGGACAGCAGGCCCCGGCAGGGCTGACCGGTCAGGGCCCGGACACGGCCCTCTGGGACGAGGGCTCGCTGCCGCTGTTCCCGTTGCAGCCTCCGCGCACCGGTCGCGAACTGCTCGCCGATCACGTCACCGCGATGGTGTGCTGTGCGGCGATGGACACCGCGGGCGCGATGCCCGGCCTGGACTGGCTCGACGGCCCCTCGCTCCTCCTGAACGGTGAGCGAGCGGCCGACCTGGGCCCAAAGGTCCTGACCCTCATAGAAACGGGCGACCCGGCCCCCCTGGACGCGTGGCTCCGCACGACAGGCGTACGCCCGGAGAAGCCCGTACGCCTGGTGTGACGCGGAGGATTCCTCGGGGCGCGGCCCCCGGAGTGCCGGGGGCAGAAAACCGGCCGGAGTCCTCTCTTCCACTTCTGGTCAATCGGCGACGAATGGTGACGGAGTGCGTGCGTAATGTGATGTGCTGGGACCGATCGCGCACATGGCAATCGCACGGGACATAGGACAGCTTCCGGGGGAGCCAGGGAAGGACGCAGTCATGGGGCCGCAGCCGATCCGCCGCTGGGAGTCCGGAGCACTCGCGCACGCCGTCACGGACCCCTTCGGTCTGGGCCCCGTCCCCTGGCTCCGAGGCAGCGAGACCTACTTCGACGACACCGGCCACGTCGTCCCCTGGTACGTGGACCCCTTAGACCCGGCCGCCACAGCCACCCCGACCGCCGCCACACGCACGAGGGACACCAGAATCCCCGCCCCCCGCACCTCCCGCACCGCGCCCACCACCACCGGCGGCCCCCGCGCCGCCGACGACGTGCGCCGTCAGATCAAGGGGTTCGTCTCCACCGGCCCCGCCTCCCCCGGCGAGGCGATCGACTTCCACATCACGGTCGACCCGCCGCAGGAGTTCGCCGTGGACATCTACCGCATCGGCCACTACGGCGGTGACGGCGCCGCGAAGATCACCACCAGCCCCCGCCTCTCCGGCATCGTCCAGCCCGCGCCGCTCACCGCCGACCGCACGGTCTCCTGCCACCACTGGTGGCTCTCCTGGCGCCTGCAGATCCCGTCCTACTGGAACGTCGGGGCGTACGTCGCCGTCCTCACCACCGTCGACGGCTACCGCTCCCACATCCCCTTCACGGTCCGCGACAACCACCCGGCGGACCTGCTGCTCCTCCTGCCGGACATCACCTGGCAGGCGTACAACCTCTACCCGGAGGACGGCCGCACCGGCGCGAGCCTCTACCACGCGTGGGACGAGCGCGGCCGGCTCCTCGGCGAGGCCGACGCCGCGACCACCGTCTCCTTCGACCGCCCGTACGCGGGCGCCGGCCTCCCCCTCCACGTGGGCCACGCCTACGACTTCATCCGCTTCGCCGAGCGCTACGGCTACGACGTCGCCTACGCGGACTCCCGCGACCTGCACGCCGGCCGCATCGACCCCACCCGCTACCGGGGCCTGGTCTTCCCGGGCCACGACGAGTACTGGTCCACGGCGATGCGCCGCACCACAGAACTCGCCCGCGAGAGCGGCACCTCCCTCGTCTTCCTCTCCGCCAACACCATGTACTGGCAGGTGGAGCTGGCCCCGTCCCCGTCCGGCGTCCCGGACCGACTCCTCACCTGCCGTAAGCGTCGCGGCCCCGGAAAATCGGCGTTGTGGCGTGAAATCGACCGCCCTGAGCAGCAGTTGATCGGCATCCAGTACGCGGGCCGGGTCCCCGAGCCCACGCCCCTGATCGTCCGCAACGCCGACCACTGGATGTGGGACGCGACCGGCGCCCACGACGGCGACGAGATCGAGGGCATGGTGGCCGGCGAGGCCGACCGCTACTTCCCGCGCACCCAGCTCCCCGAGCACGACGACCGCATCCTCCTCGCCCACTCCCCGTACGCCGACAGCGAAGGCGCCCTCCGCCACCAGGAGACCTCCCTCTACAGATCCCCGTCCGGAGCCCTGGTCTTCGCGTCCGGAACGTTCGCCTGGTCCCCGTCCCTGGACCGCCCAGGCCATGTGGACGCCCGGGTCCAGCGGGCCACCGCGAACCTCCTGGACCGCATCTGCAAACGGGACTGACTGTTCCTTCTCGCTGCCCTCCTCCTGCCCCCGGCGAAAACGAGTGCTCCGCATACGGGAGAATCGAGCCACTTGGACATCACCACGGGGAGGAACCGTGTCCGGATTCGTAGAAAAGCCCGAGCCCCTCCAGGTTCCGGGTCTGGTGCATCTGCACACCGGCAAGGTGCGCGACCTGTACCAGAACGAGGCGGGCGACCTCGTGATGGTCGCCAGCGACCGTATCTCCGCCTTCGACTGGGTGCTGCGGACGGAGATCCCTGACAAGGGCCGCGTCCTCACCCAGCTCTCGCTCTGGTGGTTCGACCAGCTCGCCGACCTGGCCCCCAACCACGTCCTGAGCGCCGAACTCCCGCCGGGCGCCCCCGCCGACTGGGCGGGCCGCACCCTGATCTGCAAGTCCCTGCGCATGATGCCGGTGGAGTGCGTGGCCCGCGGCTACCTCACCGGCTCCGGCCTCACCGAGTACAACGACTCCCGTACGGTCTGCGGCCTGGCCCTCCCCGAGGGTCTCACCGACGGCTCCGAGCTCCCCGCCCCTATCTTCACCCCGGCCACGAAGGCCGCGGTCGGCGAGCACGACGAGAACGTGTCGTACGAGGAGGTCGCCCGCCAGATCGGCGCCGAGTCCGCCGCCCAGCTCCGCCAGGCGACCCTCGCCGTCTACTCCCGCGCCCGGGACATCGCCCGCGACCGGGGCATCATCCTGGCGGACACGAAGTTCGAGTTCGGGTACGAGAGCACGGCAGCCGGCGAGACCCTGATCCTCGCCGACGAGGTCCTCACCCCGGACTCGTCCCGCTTCTGGCCGGCCGACCAGTGGGAGCCGGGCCACGCGCAGCCCTCGTTCGACAAGCAGTTCGTACGGGACTGGCTCACGTCGTCGGAGTCCGGCTGGGTCCGTGCCAGCGAGCAGCCCCCGCCGCCGCTCCCGCAGCACGTCACGGACGCGACCCGAGCGAAGTACATCGAGGCGTACGAGCGTCTGACGGGCCTGAGCTGGACGTAGCCGGCCCGGCCCAGCACACGAAAAAGACCCCGGTCCATTGGACCGGGGTCTTGATCTGGAGCGGACGACCAGGTTCGAACTGGCGACCTCAACCTTGGCAAGGTTGCGCTCTACCAACTGAGCTACGTCCGCATCGCGTCCCAGTACGTGTCGTACATGCCGTACGTGCCGTGGCGCGAGAGCAACTATACCCAACCCCGAAGCCGTGCGAGCCGTACCGCCGCATGCCGGTTCTCCGCCCCGAGCTTCGAGACGGCCGACGACAGATAGTTGCGTACGGTCCCCTGCGACAGCGCGGCCCGTTCCGCGATCTCCGCGACCGGCGCACCGTCTGCGGCGAGTTCGAGCACCTCTGCCTCGCGCGGGGTGAGCGGCGAGTCACCGGCGGAGATCGCGTCGGCGGCCAACTCGGGGTCGACGTAACGGTTTCCGGCGTGCACGGTACGGATGATCTCGGCGAGGCGCTGCGCGCTGACCGTCTTGGGGACGAACCCGCGCACACCTGCCTCAAGCGCCCGCTTCAGATGCCCGGGCCGGCCGTGGCTGGTCACGATCAGTACCCGGCACTCCGGCAGTTCGGCCCGCAGTGATGTGGCGACCTTCACACCGTCCGCGCCAGGCATCTCAAGGTCGAGCACCGCGACGTCGGGCCGGTGCGCCCGGGCCATGGCCAGCGCCTCGGGCCCGGTGGCGGCCTCGGCGACGACCACGAGATCGTCCTCCAGACCGAGCAGCGCGGCCAGCGCACCCCGGATGAGGTGCTCGTCGTCGGCGAGCAGCAGCCGTACCGCGCTCATGAGGTCACCTCATTTACAACGAACCCCGAGCTTGCTCCGAGCCCCGACCCTTCCCCCGCAGGCAACGGCACCGTCGCGACCACCCGGAACCGCTCCCCACCCGGACCCACGACCCTCGCCTCCAGCCGCCCGTCGACCGCCGACAACCGCTCCCGCAGCCCGACGAGCCCGGACCCCGCCCCCGTCGTGCCCTCACCTGCCTCCTGCCGAACCCCGTCGTTCTCCACGGTCAGCACCACCAGCCCGTCACCGACCCGGACCCTCACTCCGCACCACCCGGCATCCCCGTGCCGCAGCACGTTGGTCGTCGCCTCCCGGACCACCCACCCGAGGGCCGACTGCACCTCGCCCGGCAGCCCGACCGCCTCCCCGGTCACCTCGCACGAGATCCCCGCGGCGGTCAACACCCCTTGTGCGCCCAGGAGTTCCGTACCGAGGTCGGCCTCGCGGTACCCCCGCACGACATCCCGTACCTCCCGCTGCGACTCCCGTGCGATGCGCTGCACCTCAATCATCTGGTCGACGGACTCGGGCCGTTCGCGCCGGGCGAGCTGTACGGCCAGTTCGCTCTTGAGGGCGATCACCGCCAGGTTCCGTCCCATCACGTCGTGCAGATCGCGCCCGAACCGCAGCCGTTCCTCGGCGACGGCGAGCCGGGCCCGGGTCTCGCGGGCCTCGTCGAGTTCGTACACGGCTTTGAGCAGCCAGACGGAGAAGGCGTACGTGAGCGTGATGAAGCCGGCGCCGAGCAGTACGGCCAGCCCCGTGCCGAGGGACACGGCCGCCGAGAGGCCCAGCGGGAGGGCCACGGCGACCGAGCCCCCGGCCAGCCCGGCCACCAGCCACAGCATCCGCAGTCTGCTGCGCAGGCCGAGGGTGAGGGTGCCGACGCCGAAGGAGATCACCCCGCCGAACAGGCTGCCGGCGGCGGTCTTCATGTCCTCGCCGCCCGGCCCGTGGGTGACGAGGACGAGAGCCGTGACCCCGGTCGCCGCGGTGACGGTGCCGAGTACGGCCAGCAGCCGCAGCGGCTGTTCCCGGGTCCCCCGGATCCAGTCCAGGGCTCGGGACGCGGTCACCGCGCAGAGCACGGAGTGCACGCACACCAGCAGGAACAGCCAGGGCGCGAGCCGTGCCCCCGCCTGCCCGAGGACGGGCAGTCCGATCGCGGTCACCTCGACGAAGGGGAACAGATGAAACGACCAGCGCGTGTACGTCTCCACCTTCGCCGGCGTGCTCTTGCGCCCCCACCAGCTCCCGGGCCTGCGCATTTTCCTGATCCCCTGTCCACTACGACCACTACGTCCGCTGCCGCCCACTACCGCCGCGGTTCCCAGCGGAACCACCGTCGTACAGCAAACACCGACAGGACGGTCCAGGCCAGGCCGGTCAGTACGGCGCCCAGGGCCTCGTACGCCGACAGGTCACCGGTCCAGGCGCCGCGTACGAGAGTGATCGCGGGCGTCAGCGGGAGGAACTCGCAGAACGAGGCGAGCCGGTCGGGCAGAAACTCCAGCGGGACGGTGATCCCGGAGCCGATGAACGACAGGAGCATCAGCGGCAGCGAGGTGACCTGCGCGCTCTCGGTGGTCTGGCTGAAGCTGGCGGTGAGAGCGGTCAGTGCCACAGCCGTCAGCAGGCCCAACAGCAGCCCGATGAAGGCGAGTTGGGGTGCCGGTGGCGCGTCGAGATCGAGCAGGACGGTACAGCCGACGGCCAGCAGCAGACACTGTACGAAGCCTGTCGCGACCGCCGGGAGCGCCGACCCGGTGAGTATCTCCACGTCGCGCAGCTCACCGGTGCGCAGCCGCTTGAGGACGAGTTCCTCGCGCCGGGCGACGAAGACGCCCACGAGGGCTGCGTACACGGCGAAGAGCAGCGAGAAGCCGACCGAGGCGGGCAGGATGAGCGTCCCGATGTTGAGCCCGGCCTCTTTCAGGTCCGTGTCCGACATGGCGGTCCGCACACTGAACGGCAGCACCAGCGGCACGAACAGGGCGGCGACGAGCGTGCCCTTGTTGCGCAGGAACAACGTCGACTCGGCCCGGGCCAGGGCCCGCATCCGCCCGGCGGGAGTCGTGCGACCGATACCGGCCGCAACCGCACTCGTACGACTCATGCGACACGCTCCTCGGCGACAGCGGAACCAGCGGAACCAGCGGAACCAGCGGAACTCTCCACGTCTGCCGACGCCTCCCGCGCGATCCGCAGAAACGCCTCCTCCAGCGAGGCCGACCGCACGTCCAGCCCCCGCAGGGTGACCCCGGCCTCCTCGGCCCACACCAGCAACCGCGTTGCCGCGCGCTGGAGTTCATGGGTCCGCAGCCGTACGACGCGCCCCTCCTCCTCGTACCCGCTCACGCCGAGCGGGCCGAGCGGCGGCAGGTCGCCCACGAAGTATCCGGCGGGCAGCTCGAAGGAGATCCGGGACGGCTGCGAGGCGGTCACCTCGGCGGGCGTACCGGCGGCGGCGATGCGCCCCTCGTGGAGGATGGCGAGCCGGTCGGCGAGATCCTCCGCCTCCTCCAGATAGTGCGTGGTGAGCAGCACGGTCGTACCGCCGGCGCGCAGCTCCCGTACCAACTCCCAGGTGGCCCGGCGCCCTTCGGCGTCGAGGCCGGTCGTCGGTTCGTCGAGGAACAGCACCTCCGGGTTGCCGAGGAGCGCGAGCGCGAGGTCGAGTCGCCGCCGCTCACCCCCGGACAACTGCTTCACGCGTACGTCGGTCCGCCGCTCCAGCCCGACGAGCGCGAGCGCCTCCCCCTCGGGCCGCGCCCCGCTCGTGCACCCGGCCCACATCCGCGCGGTCTCGCCGACGGTCAGCTCGGACGGGAAGCCGCCCTCCTGGAGCATCACCCCGGTACGCGGCCGTACGAGGGCCCGCTCGGTGTACGGATCATGGCCCAGCACCCGCACACGCCCACCGGCGGGCGGCGCCAGCCCCTCCAGCAGCTCGACGGTCGACGTCTTGCCCGCGCCGTTCGTGCCCAGCAGGGCGAAGACCTCCCCGCGGCCCACGGAGAACGACACCCCGCGCACCGCCTCGAACCCGCCCCCGTACACACGCCGCAGGTCAGTGACCTCAATCACGTGTTCGTGTTCGTTGGTTTCCATACCTTCAGCATCCCGGCGGGGAGGCGGAGAAGGCAGTGCGCGGTGTCATCACCGCACATGACAAATGTCAGACGACAGAGAAGAGACCGAGAGGCCAAGAGACCAAGAGGCCGAGGGATCGAGGGATCGAGTAGAGCGGATCGAGTACAGCTCACCGCGAGAACACGAAAAAGACCCCGATCCATTGGACCGGGGTCTTGATCTGGAGCGGACGACCAGGTTCGAACTGGCGACCTCAACCTTGGCAAGGTTGCGCTCTACCAACTGAGCTACGTCCGCATTGCCTCCAGTCGGCTTTCACCGACTGGCGCGAGCACCAGCCTACCTGATCCACAAGAGTGGTCAGACCGGCGCTGCAGAGCGGGTGACAGGAATTGCACACTGCGCCTTCCCCCTGGAAGGGGGATGTTCTGCTACTGAACTACACCCGCAAGCCTCCGTGAGCCGGGCCTTTCGGCCTCGCCCCTCGGCGTGCTCCGAACTCTAGCTGATCAGCAGGGGGGCAACGCAAGTCGGTTGCGCCGAGGGGCTCCTGGAGGACCGCGGGGGTGCTGCGGTGGTACTGCTCAGCCGCTGCTGGGCGGCTACTGGGCGGCGGTGAAGGCCTCGTACACCTTCTTGGGGATGCGCCCGCGGCTCGGTACGTCGAACTTGTTGGCGAGGGCCCAGGCCCGGACCGCCGAGGGGTCGGGGGCGACCTCCGTCTGCTTGTACGCCTTGCCGGAGCGCGACCGCTTGCGGCCGGCCTCCACGTACGGCTCGAGGGCCTTACGCAGCTTCTTGGCATTGGTCAGATTCAGGTCGATCTCGTACGACTTGCCGTCGAGTCCGAAGGCGATGGTTTCCGCCGCTTCCGAGCCGTCGATGTCGTCCGAGAGTGTGACCACGACACGCTGAGCCACGAATATCGGTCCCTTCGTGCGACACCTCAGCCGCGACGTGCGAAGACGTCGGGAGGTGTCAGGAGATCTCGGTTGTCCGACTGGTTGTCCGACTGTTATTGGGCAAAGTATCGGCTAATGCCTTTTCCTTTGTACAGTGCCCGGCATTGCAATGGGAAGACCGACTAAATCTGTCCGAGTGTCTCCCCCGCAATAGACATCCTGGATGTGAACCCGGATCTTTCCCAGAATTTTTCGGGATGGCGCCGCTCCGATACCGGATCGTGATGCCGTCCTCCTGGGTTTCCGTAGATTCCTACGAATCTACCCGCGTAGAAATTTTGTACGGGTAGTCTGAAGCGACCTGCTCAGCACCACACACCGGGAGTGCCAGTGGCACGCGTCGTAGTCGACGTCATGCTCAAGCCGGAGATCCTCGACCCCCAGGGCCAGGCGGTGCAGCGTGCACTGCCGCGTCTCGGTTTCGAGGGCGTCTCCGACGTACGTCAGGGAAAGCGATTCGAACTGGAAGTTGACGGACCGGTGGACGACGCCGCGCTCGCCCGCATCCATGATCTTGCGGAATCCTTCCTCGCCAACACCGTGATCGAGGACTTCACCGTGAAGGTGGAGGAGATGGTGGGGGAAGAAAAGTGACTGCTCGTATTGGAGTCGTCACCTTTCCGGGTTCCCTGGACGACCGGGACACCCAGCGCGCGATCCGCCTCGCGGGTGCCGAGCCGGTAGCTCTCTGGCACAAGGACAAGGACCTGAAGCAGGTCGACGCGGTTGTTCTGCCCGGCGGATTCTCGTACGGCGACTATCTGCGCGCGGGTGCCATCTCCCGTTTCTCGCCGGTGATGGAGTCGGTCATCGAGCAGGCGAAGTCGGGCATGCCGGTCCTCGGCATCTGCAACGGCTTCCAGATTCTCACCGAGGCGCACCTCCTCCCGGGCGCGATGCTCGGCAACAACCACCTCCACTTCATCTGCCGCGACCAGAAGCTGCGGGTGGAGAACGCGGACACGGCCTGGACCGTCGACTACGAGGCCGGCCAGGAGATCCACATCCCGCTGAAGAACATGGACGGCCGGTACGTCGCCGACGAGCACACGCTCGACGAGCTGGAAGCGGAGGGCCGGGTCGTCTTCCGGTACGTCGACTTCAACCCGAACGGCTCGCTCCGCGACATCGCGGGCATCAGCAACGCCGCCGGGAACGTCGTGGGCCTCATGCCGCACCCCGAGCACGCGGTGGAGCCGCTGATCGGCAGCGGCCGTACCGACGGCCTCCCCTTCTTCACCTCGATCCTCAAGAAGCTGGTCAACGCATGAGCCGGACGCCTCTGGACACGGTCGAGCACGCGACCGAGACCCCCGACGTCGAGCTGCCCTGGGCCGAACTCGGCCTGAAGAAGGACGAGTTCGAGAAGGTCGTCGAGATCCTCGGCCGCCGTCCGACCGGCGCCGAGCTGGCCATGTACTCGGTCATGTGGTCCGAGCACTGCAGCTACAAGTCGTCGAAGGTGCACCTGCGCCAGTTCGGCGAGAAGGCCCCGCACTCCGACGCCCTGCTCGTGGGCATCGGCGAGAACGCGGGCGTGGTCGACGTCGGCCAGGGCTACGCGGTCACCTTCAAGGTCGAGTCGCACAACCACCCGTCCTACGTCGAGCCCTACCAGGGCGCGGCCACGGGCGTCGGCGGCATCGTGCGCGACATCATCGCGATGGGCGCGCGTCCGGTGGCGGTCGTGGACCCCCTCCGCTTCGGTGCGGCGGACCACCCGGACACCAAGCGCGTCCTCCCGGGCGTGGTGGCGGGCATCGGCGGCTACGGCAACTGTCTGGGCCTGCCCAACATCGGCGGCGAGGTCGTCTTCGACGCCTGCTACCAGGGGAACCCGCTGGTCAACGCCGGTGCCATCGGTGTGATGCGGCACGAGGACATCCACCTGGCGAAGGCGTCGGGCACGGGCAACAAGGTCATCCTGTACGGGGCTCGTACGGGCGGCGACGGCATCGGCGGAGCCTCGATCCTCGCCTCCGAGACCTTCGACGACGCGAAGCCGTCGAAGCGCCCGGCGGTGCAGGTGGGCGACCCCTTCCAGGAGAAGCTCCTGATCGAGTGCACCCTGGAGGCGTTCAAGGAGAAGCTGGTCGTCGGCATCCAGGACCTGGGCGCGGCGGGCCTCTCCTGCGCCACGTCCGAGCTGGCGTCGAACGGCTCGGGTGGCATGCGCGTCACCCTGGACGACGTACCGCTCCGCGACTCCACGCTCTCTCCCGAGGAAATCCTCATGAGCGAGTCGCAGGAACGCATGTGCGCGGTGGTCGAGCCGGAGAAGGTCGACCGGTTCCTGGCCATCTGCGACAAGTGGGACGTCATCGCCACGGTGATCGGTGAGGTCACCGACGGCGACCGCCTCGAGATCTTCTGGCACGGCGGCAAGATCGTCGACGTCGACCCCCGTACGGTCGCGCACGACGGCCCGGTCTACGAGCGCCCCTACGCCCGCCCGGACTGGCAGGACGCCCTCCAGGCGGACGACGCCAACAAGCTTGCGCGGCCCGGGACTTCGGAGGAGCTGAAGGCCCAGGTCGTGGCGTTGGTCTCCTCTCCCAACCAGGCCTCGAAGTCCTGGATCACCTCCCAGTACGACCACTTCGTGCAGGGCAACACGGTGTTGGCCCAGCCCGAGGACTCCGGGATGATCCGCATCGACGAGAAGACCGGCCTCGGTGTCGCCATCGCGACGGACGGCAACGGCCGCTTCGCCAAGCTCGACCCTTACGCGGGCGCGCAGTTGGCGCTGTCGGAGGCGTACCGGAACGTCGCGACGACGGGTGCGAAGCCGTTGGCCGTCTCCGACTGCCTGAACTTCGGTTCGCCCGAAGACCCGGCGGTGATGTGGCAGTTCGCGGAGGCGGTACGTGGACTCGCAGACGCCTGCCAGCAGTTGGGCACCCCGGTGACCGGCGGCAACGTCTCCCTCTACAACCAGACCGGCGATGTCGCCATCCACCCGACGCCGGTCGTCGCGGTCCTGGGCGTCATCGACGACGTGGCGCGTCGGACGCCGGTCGCGTTCCAGGAGGAGGGGCAGCTGGTGTACCTCCTCGGGGACACGCGCGAGGAGTTCGGCGGCTCGGCGTGGTCGCAGGTCGTGCACGACCACCTGGGTGGCCTGCCGCCCAAGGTCGACCTGGAGCGGGAGCGTCTCCTGGCCGAGATCCTGATCTCCGCCTCCCGCGACGGCATGATCGACTCCGCGCACGACCTGTCCGACGGCGGTCTGATCCAGGCGGTCGTCGAGTCGGCGCTGCAGGGCGGGAAGGGCGCGCGTCTGGTCGTACCGGACGGGATCGACGCCTTCACCCTCCTGTTCTCGGAGTCGGCGGGCCGTGCGGTGGTCGCCGTTCCGCGCTCGGAGGAGCTCCGCTTCAACGACATGTGCGGGGCGCGGGGGCTGCCGGTGACACGGATCGGCGTCGTCGACGGTGACTCCATCGAGCTCCAGGGCGAGTTCACCCTGACCCTGGCCGAACTGCGCGAAGCGCACGAGGCGACGATTCCGGCGCTGCTGGCGTAGTTGCCCAGTCCTCCAGTCGCCTTCGGCGGTACGAGGTTGAGGTCCCGTCCGGGCTCGGGCGGGACCTTCTCGCTTGCTGGCCCAAGGGGGGCGTATGGGTTACGGAGGGTTCGTGTTTCTCTTGCTGGCTTTGGTGCTGCTGGGGCTCGCCATTGCCTGGGTCGTCGTCGGGGTGCACGCCCTGCTTCTCGGCCGAATGCCGGGCAAGCGGCTCCCGCCGCTGGTGAGGCAGCCGAGGCTCTGGGGAACGGGTGCGCTTCTGGCGGTGGTCAGTGGGTACGCCCGGTCACCGTCACTGCTCGCTGTTGCCGTCGGCCTGGTCGCGCTGGGGCACGTCATGAAGTCCCGCTGACGGGCGGACGGTTGGCGTGACACAGGCCCCGCACGCGTACGAGGTCCGGCCCGGCCCCGTCCCCTGGTCGACCGTGGGCAGCGCGACCAGCGGGGTGTTGCTGGGCTGTTGGCAGATGGCGCACAGGCGGGTCCGGTGCAGGCACTCCGAGCACATGCGGCCGGTGTTCTCGAGGGTGCCGTAGCGCAGGAACGGGGCGCGGCCGACCTTGCAGATGTCGCAGCGGGGGTCCACCTCGACGCCGGTCACGGGTTCGGCTCCGTGTCGGTCGTGAGCGCCTGACGCTCGGTGCAGTCGGCGAGCCGCACCCAGAGGAAGTCACCCTCGGCGTCGACCTTCGGGTACCCCGAGCCGACCTGCACGACGACGCCCTCGAAACGCTCGGGCGCCTCGCGCTTGCGGGAGTCGGGCGGGACGTAGGTGGTGCCGCGGACTCGGTCGCCCACGAGGAAGGGGCCGGTGACTGGAGGAGTGGTCATGGGCATCACGGTTCCTTCGCTCCAGCAGCGACGCAATCGAACGAGGGAATCCCACATGAAATGGTATATGCCTGGAAGTGAGGAAGTGGCTGCGAAGGGTGGACTGGTGCTGCCACACTCTGGGCACAGGCAGTGATCTGCTGGGCACGGGGAGCCAACTGGCAGGCATCGGCATACGGTTGCTCTGCTCGGCCGCGAAAGGAACGGACACGGTGGCAGCGAAGACGGGGCCGACGATTCGGCGGATGCAACTCGGCCAGGAGCTACGGCGGTTGCGTGAGCAGGTCGAGAAGGACGACGGCTCGGGCAAGGGGATGACCAGGGCTCAAGCGGTCAGAGGAACCAGGGTTTCGGAGTCGACGCTTCACCGTGTGGAGAAGGGACTGACCAGCCTTCCCAAGGTCCAGGACCTCAAGGAACTGCTGGACCGGTACGGGGTCGGCGACCTGGACGACGTGGAGTTCCTGCTCGACATCCACAAGAACTCGCTGAACCGGGGCTGGTGGTCGCCGTACCGCACCTTCATGCCGTCCGGGTTCAACATCAGCCTGGGCCTCGAAGGTGACGCCAAGGTCCTGAGGGTCTATCAGCCGGATGTCATGTTCGGCCTGTTCCAGACATCGCGGTATGCGCGGGCGCAGTTTGAGGCCGCCAAGCCGATCGACGAGCGTACGACCGAGTTCGTCGAGCGGAACGTCGAGATCAGGATGCGCCGCAAGGAGGCCATCACCCGAAGTGACAGTCCGGTCGAGGTTCACGCGATCCTCGACGAAGCAGTGCTCAGGCGGGTGTTCGGCGGTCCGGAGGTGATGCGGGAGCAGTACGCGCACCTGGCGGAACTGGCTGCGCTGGAGCATGTCACCGTGCAGATCCTGCCGATGAGTCAACCGGTCTACCGGTGCAGCCAGAATTTCATGCTCATGGAGTTCCTGGCACCGCTGCCCACGGTGGTGAGCGTCGATGGGTTCAGCGCGGTCGGCGTCACTGACAAAGACACGGAGATCTGGGCGTACAAGCGCCGGTTCGATGCCATGCGAGCAGAAGTCGGCGGCCCCAGGGAAACCCCCGAATTCCTGAAGCGAGCAGCACGAGAGTTGGAACAGCCATGAGCACACACCGCAATGCTCCCGATGGGGCCTGGTTCAAGTCGTCCTACAGCGACGAAACCGGCGGCACCTGCGTAGAAGTCGCCCACCTAACCCCCACCCACACCCGCATAGCCGTCAGAGACTCCAAGCACCCCCAAGGCCCCGCCCTTCTCCTCCCCCCAGAAGCCTTCGTGGCGTTGCTGGACCACGTACGGAGCTGACGCCCCCATGCCCCCAGCCAAAAACCCGAACGCCCGCACCCGCACCCGAACCCGCACCTACGACCCCGTCAAGACCCGCACCGCCGTCCTCACCCAGTACGCCAACATCCGCACCGCCGTCCTCCCCCTCACCCCCGACCGACTCGCCCTCCCCACCCGCCTCGGGGACTGGACGGTCCGTGACCTGGTCGCCCACGTCACCATGGCCGTGGAGACCGTCAGCCGCAACCTTGACCGGGACGAGCCGGAGAGAGCCGAACTCGCCCTTCTCGACTGGCCGTTCGCCACCGCCGCCCGCGCCGCCGACATCGCCGGGGACACCCGCGAGCTGGCCGACACCCACCCCGACCTCGATTCCCTCAACGCCCTCTACGCCCTCACCGAACAGCGCCTCACCCAACGCCTGGCCACGGCCCCCGGCACTCGCCGGCTCGCCACCCGCACCGGCGCCATGACGCTCGCCGACTACCTGGTCACCCGCACCGTCGAACTGGTCGTCCACACCGACGACCTGAACGACGCAGTCCCGGGCCTCGACATCCCGTACGACAGGCAGGCGCTGGCCACCTGCACCCGCCTCCTCGCCGACGCCCTCGCCGCCAAGGCCCCCGGCGGTTCGACGGAGGTCCGCATTCCGCCGTACGCCGTGGTGCAGTGCGTCGAGGGGCCGAGGCACACCCGTGGCACCCCGCCCAACGTCGTCGAGACCGACCCGCTGACCTGGATCCGCCTGGCCACCGGCCGGGTCCAGTGGGCCGACGCCCTCGACAACGCCCAGGTCAGCGCGAGCGGCGAACGCGCCGACCTCGGAGGGCTTCTGCCCCTCATGGCCTGACGGCAGCCCCCGTACGGAGAAAGCACAGCCTTCTCCGAAAAACAGCCGGACGGGAACCGCCCACCAGCCCCTTCCGTCTCACCGGCATGAAAAAGCAGCGACTGACGAGCGTCAGCCTCAGCATCCTGACCCTGGCCGTGCTCCCCCTCGCCGCGGCCTGCGGCAGTGAGAAGGACGGCGGCGGCAGCCAGACCGTCGGGACAGGGACGGGGACAGGGGCGGGGTCCGGAACATCGGAGGTCACCGGCGTCCACTGGACCGTCAATGACCTCACCGCCGACGGGAAGAAGAGCGAGGCACCCGCCAGTGCCTGGCTGAAGATCGACAAGAACGGCCAGGTCAGCGGCAACCTCGGCTGCAACGGCTTCGGGGCCGATGCCACCGTCGACGGCGACGGGATCTCCTTCGCGCAGTTCCTGTCGACCGACATGGCCTGCGCGAACGACCCGATGACCTTCGAGAGCAACCTCACCAAGGCGCTCAAGGACGGCACCCTCACCGCACAGGTCAAGGGCGACGACGAGGAACAGCTCACCCTCACCTCCGAAGCCGGCACCACCATCCACCTCACCGAAGAGAAGGCCGCCGCCCTCTCCGGCACCAAGTGGACGGTCACGACACTCGGTGACACCAACACCGTCTCCCCGCTCCCCTCCGCCGCCGAGGCCTATCTCGTCTTCGACCAGAAGAAGGGGACCGTCAGCGGCAAAGCCGGTTGCAACAACGTTTCCGCTGAGGCAACAGTCAGCGACGGCAATATCACTTTCGGCAGCCCGGCGACCACCCGAAGGATGTGCGACGGCTCACTCATGGAGACCGAGAAGGCGTTCCTGAAGATCTTCGACGGCAGGACGGCGTACAAGATCGATCACCGCTCCCTCTCTCTGACCAGCGCGAACGGGACCACCGTCAGCGCGAACGCCGCCGATTGAGCCTCTACCGCAGTCCGCGGCCCCACGGTGCCCGCACGTCACAGTCGCGTTCCCTAATTCGGACCAGTGGTCGATCTCGCCTACACTCGGTGCCGTGCCACGTGGTGACGGTCGACTCAGTCATGATCTGCTCCCCGGCGAGAAAGGCCCTCAGGACGCTTGCGGCGTCTTCGGGGTCTGGGCCCCCGGCGAAGAGGTCGCCAAGCTCACTTACTTCGGGCTCTACGCCCTACAGCATCGAGGCCAGGAATCCGCGGGTATCGCGGTCAGCAACGGCTCCAAGATCCTCGTCTTCAAGGACATGGGCCTTGTCTCCCAGGTCTTCGACGAGACCTCGCTCGGCGCGCTCAAGGGTCATATCGCGGTCGGTCACGCCCGCTACTCGACCACTGGCGCCTCCACCTGGGAGAACGCCCAGCCCACCTTCCGCGCGACCGGCCACGGCTCGATCGCCCTCGGCCACAACGGCAACCTCGTCAACACGGCGCAGCTCGCCGAGATGGTCGCCGACCTGCCCAAGCAGCACGACGGGCGCACTCCGCGCGTCGCGGCGACCAACGACACCGATCTGCTGACGGCCCTCCTGGCCGCCCAGACCGACGACGAGGGCAACCCGCTGACCATCGAAGACGCCTCGGCGCGGATTCTTCCGCAGGTCCAGGGCGCCTTCTCCCTCGTCTTCATGGACGAGCACACGCTGTACGCCGCCCGCGACCCGCAGGGCATCCGCCCCCTGGTCCTGGGCCGGCTGGAGCGCGGCTGGGTCGTCGCCTCCGAGTCCGCCGCCCTCGACATCTGCGGCGCCGCCTATGTGCGCGAGATCGAGCCGGGCGAGTTCGTCGCCATCGACGAGAACGGTCTGCGTACGTCACGATTCGCGGAAGCGAAGCCCAAGGGCTGCATCTTCGAGTACGTGTACCTCGCCCGCCCGGACACCGACATCGCCGGCCGGAACGTGTACCTCTCGCGCGTCGAGATGGGTCGGAAACTCGCCAAAGAAGCTCCTGTCGAGGCCGACCTGGTGATAGCTACTCCGGAATCCGGCACCCCGGCCGCCATCGGCTACGCCGAGGCCTCGGGGATCCCGTTCGGGGCCGGACTCGTCAAGAACGCCTATGTCGGACGTACGTTCATCCAGCCCTCCCAGACGATCCGGCAGCTCGGTATCCGGCTGAAGCTGAACCCGCTGAAGGAAGTCATCAAGGGCAAGCGGCTGGTCGTCGTCGACGACTCGATCGTGCGCGGCAACACCCAGCGGGCGCTCGTGCGCATGCTGCGGGAGGCCGGCGCGGCGGAGGTCCACATCAGGATCTCCTCGCCCCCCGTCAAGTGGCCCTGCTTCTTCGGCATCGACTTCGCCACCCGCGCGGAGCTCATCGCCAACGGCATGACCATCGACGAGATCGGCACCTCGCTCGGCGCCGACTCCCTCTCGTACATCTCCCTCGACGGGATGATCGAGGCGACCACCATCGCCAAGCCGAACCTGTGCCGCGCCTGCTTCGACGGTGAGTACCCGATGGAGCTCCCGGACCCCGAACTGCTCGGCAAGCAGCTGCTGGAGACCGAGCTGGCCGCAGGGCCCGCCGCCACGGCCGCGGCCGACGCGATCCGTCGCCCGTAAGCCGATCCGCAGCCCCTCCGCTTCACATCAACGCGAAAGATCCCAGGCAATGTCTGCGACCAACTCTGCCTCCGGTGCTTCCTACGCCGCCGCCGGCGTCGACATCGAAGCGGGCGACCGCGCCGTCGAGCTGATGAAGGAGTGGGTGAAGAAGACGCAGCGCCCCGAGGTCCTCGGTGGCCTCGGCGGCTTCGCCGGCCTCTTCGACGCCTCCGCCCTCAAGCGCTTCGAGCGCCCGCTGCTCGCCTCCGCGACCGACGGCGTCGGTACGAAGGTCGACATCGCCCGGCAGCTCGGCGTGTACGACACCATCGGCCACGACCTGGTCGCCATGGTCATGGACGACATCGTGGTGTGCGGCGCCGAACCGCTGTTCATGACCGACTACATCTGCGTCGGCAAGGTTCACCCCGAGCGTGTCGCAGCGATCGTCAAGGGCATCGCCGAGGGCTGCGTACTGGCCGGATGCGCTCTGGTCGGCGGCGAGACGGCCGAACACCCGGGTCTGCTCGGTCCGGACGACTTCGACGTCGCCGGCGCCGGTACGGGCGTCGTGGAGGCCGACCGGCTGCTCGGCGCGGATCGTATCCGTACGGGTGACGCGGTGATCGCCATGGCGGCCTCCGGGCTTCACTCGAACGGGTACTCCCTCGTCCGGCATGTGCTGCTGAAGCAGGGCGGACTGTCCCTGGACACGCACATCGAGGAGTTCGGGCGCACCCTCGGCGAGGAACTCCTCGTACCCACCAAGATCTACTCGCTCGACTGCCTGGCCCTCATGCGCACCACCGACGTGCACGCCTACTCGCACGTCACCGGCGGCGGTCTGGCCGCCAACCTCGCCCGGGTGATCCCGGACAGCCTGCACGCGATCGTCGACCGCTCCACCTGGACCCCGGACCCGGTCTTCGACCTCGTGGGGAAGACGGGTTCCGTCGAACGCCTGGAGCTGGAGAAGACGCTGAACATGGGCGTCGGCATGATCGCGATCGTCCCGGAGGACTCGGCGGACGTGGCCCTCGCCACCCTGGCGGACCGGGGCGTCGACGCCTGGGTGGCCGGCGAGATCACCGACCGCGACACCCACACCACGGGCGCCGAACTGGTCGGCGACTACGCAGCCAACTAGATCGCAAGCTGGATCGCAAGGCGGCGCAGCCGCCGAGCCGAGGGGCGCGGGGAACTGCGCGACCAGCCACAACGCACCCGCACCCGCCAATCCACAGGCGCCCCGACCCACTAGGCGCCCCTGCCCAACCCAAGTGGAACGGCAACGCACGAAACCCGGTCCGGTGTTTGAATCTCCCGGACCGGGTGAGGTGCAGCTGATGCCCTACAGGAAATGTGCAACCTGTTCAGCGCGCCGCAGCAGACGTAATAAGACGTCAAGCCCCACGGCGTTGTTGCGACGACGCGGAACCTGAGGACTGATCATCCTCGTCCTCATCGTCGTCGTTGTACCGATCCGCGTACTGGGCGTACGGGTCGTCTTCTTCCTCGTCGTCGTCCTCGAACGGCTCGCCATTCGGCGGCTGGCTCGAAGTCGAAGCGCCCAGCTCATTGGCCAGACGCGAGAGGTCAGTCCCGCCGCTGCTGTACTTCAGCTGGCGGGCGACCTTCGTCTGCTTGGCCTTTGCCCGGCCGCGCCCCATGGCTCGACCCCCTCGGATACGGGGCTCGGTGGCCCCAGAGTCTTGACACCCGTTCATGTTCTGGAACGGGCTCTCCGTGGAGAGACCGGTCCGTAGGGCTTCCACGGTACCTGAGCCCGCGCCCATACGGTACGTCGCCCGCAGGACGTGCCCGTGCCCAGAACCCGCGAGGTGCCCTGTCCCCGCTGGTCAACCGCGATTTTAACCACTTCTTGGCGGCCGACCCGCCGACGGGGGTGAGAGTTCTCTCCAACACCCCGCCGACAGGTACCTCCGAGCTGCCTCGGACTACCGGCTCCGGCGGGCCTCCGCCATGCGCTGTTCGGCGATCCGGTCGGCCGCGGCCGACGGCGGAACACCATCTGTCTTCGCACGTGCGAATATGGCCAGCGTGGTGTCGTAGATCTTCGCGGCCTTCGCCTTGCACCGCTCGAAGTCGAACCCGTGCAGCTCGTCGGCCACCTGGATCACGCCACCGGCGTTCACGACGTAGTCGGGCGCGTAGAGGATCCCGCGGTCGGCGAGGTCCTTCTCGACGCCCGGGTGCGAGAGCTGGTTGTTGGCCGCCCCGCACACCACCTCGGCGGTCAGCACGGGCACGGTGGCTTCGTTCAGGGCTCCACCGAGGGCGCAGGGCGCGTAGACGGCCAGCCCGTCCACGCGGATCAGCTCATCCGTGTCGGCGACGGCCAGTACGTTCCGGTGCCGCTCGGTGATCCGCCGTACGGCATCCCCGCGTACGTCCGTGACGAAGACCTCGGCGCCTTCCGCCACCAGGTGTTCCACGAGGTGGTGCCCGACCTTGCCGACACCCGCGATGCCGATCCGCTTGGCGCGCAGCGACGGATCGCCCCACAGGTACTGGGCGCTCGCCCGCATTCCCTGGTAGACGCCGAAGGCGGTCAGCACGGACGAGTCGCCGGCGCCGCCGTTCTCCGGGGAGCGTCCGGTCGTCCAGCGGCACTCGCGCGCGACCACGTCCATGTCGGCCACATACGTGCCGACGTCGCACGCGGTGACGTACCGCCCGCCGAGCGAGGCCACGAACCGCCCGTACGCGAGGAGGAGTTCCTCGCTCTTGACGATGTCCGGGTCGCCGATGATCACGGCTTTGCCGCCGCCGTGGTCGAGACCGGCCATGGCGTTCTTGTACGACATCCCGCGCGCGAGGTTCAGCGCGTCGGCGACGGCCTCCGCCTCGCTCGCGTACGGGTAGAAGCGCGTACCGCCGAGCGCGGGGCCCAGGGCGGTGGAGTGGATGGCGATCACGGCCTTGAGACCGGTGGCCCGGTCCTGGCAGAGCACGACTTGCTCATGACCCCCCTGATCCGAGTGGAACAGGGTGTGCAGTACATCAGCAGGCGCGCCGGTTACGTCGGTCACTGTGGTGACTCCAGGGAAGTAGCGGCGGTCGGGGCCGGAGCCCGTACGGGTGGCGGGCTTCCGTGGGCACGAGAGTAAAGCTCCTCCCCGGCCCGCGTGTGCCAACCGTCCCCGCAGTGCCGAGGATCACCCACCGGTGACATGGGACCGTACGACGGTTTGCATAATTTTCCCGTGCTGCTGTGTGCTGGTTCCGCTGGTTGTGCGGGTTTTCCTGGTCGTCCAGGGGGGAGGGAGCAGGCGTGCCCAAGGTGTCCGCGGTGATCGTCCCGTACGCGTCCTACTTGCGTGTCTACGAGCCGCTGGCGGCCTTCCCGGAGCCGGAGCGCAGCCACTGGGCGCGCTACGCCCGACGGCCCGACCGCCCCTCGTACCAGGACGAACTGCGGCGCTCCCTGGCCGACTTGCTGCCGACCCCGCCGGTCGCGGTGCCGGTGCAGGAGAGCGCCGACGCGTTCGTGACCGAGGCCGGGGGCGTGCTGTACGTCTGCCCCTGGCGCACCCGGCTGCGCGGCTGGCAGGCGCTGGGCGCGCTCGGGGAGGAACTGCCCGTCCCGGTCCTGGACGCCGTCCTGCCGCCCCTCGTACGCCACCAGGCCGCCCAGGACTACGAGCGCTGGCTGTCCCGGAATCCGGACGCCCGCCCGTGGATCCGCACGGCGACCTGGGAGGTGCCGCTGGACTGGTTCGTGCTCGTGACCGACGAGGAGCGCGAGTACGACAAGGGCTCGGGAGCCGACGGGGGCGCGGCGCCCGTGCTGCGGTACCGGACGCCCATGGTGCAGGCGCGGCGGCGCGTGGCGCGCGGGCTGCGGACCCTGCGGGAAAGCCTCGACGAGGGGCCGCTGATCGACGGGCTGACGGACGTCGGGCGGTGGCTGGAGGAGTTCCACCCGCGGTCACTGGTCGAGCTGGACTACGGCGGGCTGGTGCACGTGCTGCCGGCCGGTGATCTGGCCGGCGACCACTCGGCGGCGGACGTGGCCGCGGGCATCGAGGCGCTGCGCGAGGGGGACGGCGAGGCGGCCGGGGAGGCGTACGGGCGGCTCATGGAGCGGTGGCGGGCGGTGCGGGACCGGCGGTCGGCGAACTGACGGTCCAACTGACGGTTCGTCAAAAAAAGACTCCCTGGAACGTGAGTTCCATATGTGTGGGACGCTCTTGGAGCTGCCGTGGGACGTAGGTCCCGATCCGGGCGTTTGTGTCAAGCGTGACGGACCGCACGTACAGGTGGCTTGCGTCCCTTGCCCCTCCTCGTGCCAAAATAGGACAAGGAGTCCGGGGGAGGCTCTATCTGCCCAGCTATGGGTGGAATCTCTGCATTGCACGCTATGGGGGGTCTCGTGACTCCTGATCGCCACTGTGACTGATCGTCACGATGGTGTGACTGTCCGCTATGGCATGGTCCATTGGCTTCCGTCGCCGATGGACACCTGGGAGGGCAATTCCATCGGTTTGGCCTACGCGGTTGGACAGATGGTGTAGTTGTAGTGCCGAGGACAAGCCGTTCGTCCTATAACCGACTCGACCCGCATCCGCCATTTCGGGCAACGCGGGTCAAGGTGCAGAATTTAGAGGAATGAACCGAGAAGGTTCGGTTCTCCCGAGGAGGCCGCTCATGACCGCTCGCACCCCTGATGCCGAGCCGCTGCTGACCCCGGCTGAGGTCGCCACCATGTTCCGTGTTGATCCCAAGACGGTGACGCGGTGGGCGAAGGCCGGCAAGCTCACATCCATCCGCACGCTCGGCGGACACCGCCGTTACCGCGAGGCCGAGGTCCGCGCCCTGCTTGCGGGCATTCCGCAGCAGCGCACCGAGGCCTGACCAACTGAATAGCCGGACAAATCGGTAGATCCCCCAACTATCGGCCGAGATGTCCGGTGGGCAACACCAGTACCGCCAGCACCAACCAGAGTCACCTGGTTCATCACCAACAGCTTCAAGCGACGTGGGTCTGCCCCAACGGACCCCACACCCAAGGCAGTTCCACCAGTTCCATAGCTTCGAGGGCGCGTCGTAGAGATCGCGCTGGACTCCGCCGGGTCCAGCGCGATCTTTTTTTGTGCCCGCGGACGGGGGTGGCACGGGGTGCTGTGCGCGAGCTTGTTGGAGTCTGGGGAGGGGTGTCGGATCCGCTGTGGGAGCCTGCTGAGGCTGGTGCAATTGCACATATTAAATTGACCAGTTGTAGGAGACCGGTAAGAACCCACATTTTGAAAACTCATACGGTGACACCCGTCACATGACGCGCGCCTTGTTGACGATGCGCCACAAGTGCTAGAGGGAGCCGCTGTTGGCACCCGGTGTCTCGTCGGCCTCGGCGTCGGTCTCGAGTCCTGCCTCGGTGTCTCCGTCGGCCTCGGAGCAGTGCTCCATGGCGAGCTTCTGTAACCGGTGACAGATCGGACAGTGTCGCGTGAGATGCGGGTACCCGATGGCGGCCGACAGATGTGCCCGAAGCAGAGCGCGTGTCTCATGCCGTCGCGCGGTCGCCGCCATACGCCACCTCCGGAAGGGGGACAGGGCATCGAAGGCCCTGCTCTCTGGGTACCGGGGGAAGGTGACTCCGTCAAGAAGGCGGTGTCGGCCCGGTGGCCGTACCGAGGCTCTCTTCGCTGAGGCGGTCCTGACGGCATCTGCCGCATCGGACTGCGGCTCCGCCGCGAGAGCGGCCTCCGCCTCGACAGGGCGGCGAGCGCGTCGGAGGTCGTGCTGCGGCACGAGAAAGGCCCGCGTCCGTTGCCGGATACGGGCCTTTTTTCTTCTCTGCGGTCCTGACGGGATTTGAACCCGCGGCCTCCACCTTGACAGGGTGGCGAGCACTCCAAACTGCTCCACAGGACCAGGTTTCGCGGCACTTGATGTTGCGCTGTGCTGCGAAACGAGACTGTACAGGAGGGTGAGCCCGGGGGCGAACTCACCCACCGTGCCGACCCCGTTACGGCGTCGGCGGCCGATTTACGGGGCCTGCGCGTCGATCGCCTTCACGATCCGCTTGTCCGACACCGGGTACGCCGTGCCCAGCGCGTGGGCGAAGTAGCTGACGCGGAGTTCCTCGATCATCCAGCGGATGTCCAGCACCGCCGACGGCACCGGCCGGCCCTGCGGCAGCTGCTCCAGCAGCCACGCGTACTCGTCCTGCATCTCGTGCACCTTCTCCATGCGGGCGGTGTCCCGCTGGACGTTGGTGGGCATCTGCTGCAGGCGCCGGTCCGCGGCGACGAGGTAGCGCATCAGGTCGGGCAGGCGTCGCAGCCCGACCGCCGTCACGAACCCGGGCCGTACGAGGGCGTCCAGCTGCCTGCGTACGTCCGTCAGGTTCGGGAGGAGCACGGCGCTGCGTACGCCCTTCAGGCGGCGTTCACAGGCCTGCCAGGCGGCCAGCACCTGCTGCACCTGGTTGACCGTACGGACCGTCGTGTCGACGATCTCCGCGCGCACCTTCTCGTACAGCTTCCGGTGCGACTCCTCGTCCCACGCCGGACCCCCGAAGTCGGCGATCAGTTTGTCGGCCGCGGCCATCGCGCAGTCGTCGAACAGGGCCTGGATCGAACCGTGCGGATTCGCGGACAGCGCGAGCTTCTGAACATTCGTCAACTTCTCGGACGCGAACTTCGCTGGATTGACCGGGATGTTGCGCAGAATCAGCCGCCGACTGCCCTTCCACATCGCCTCCCGCTGCTCCGCCTCGGTGTCGAAGAGGCGTACGGAGACGGTGTCGCCGTTGTCGACCAGCGCCGGGTACGCCTTCACGGGCTGGCCGGCTCTGCGCGTCTCGAAGAGCGGCGTGAGGGTGCCGATCGACCAGTCCGTCAGGCCGGTGCGCTCCAGGGACTCGCCGCCGGCGCGCTCCGCGGTGGCCGCGGCGGCCTGGGAGATGGCCTGGCGGGCCTTCGGCTTGAGCTGGAGGCGCAGCACCTCCAGGTCCTTGTCCTCGGCCAGCTTGCGGCGCCGCTCGTCGACGATCCGGAAGGTGATGCGGAGGTGGTCGGGGATCCGGTCCAGGTCGAAGTCGTCGGCGGTGAAGGGGACCCCGACCATGCGCTTCAACTCGCGGGCCATGGTGACGGTCAGGGGTTCCTGGAGGGGGGCCGAGACGGCCAGGAAACGCTGGGCGAAGTTGGGCGCCGGGACGTAGTGGCGGCGGATCGGCTTGGGGAGGGAGCGGATGAGCTCCGTCACCAACTCCTCGCGCAGGCCCGGGATCTGCCAGTCGAAGTTGTCGTCCGTCACCTGGTTCAGCACCTGGAGGGGGATGTGGACGGTCACACCGTCGGCGTCCGCGCCCGGCTCGAACTGGTACGTCACCCGGAACTTGAGCGGTCCCTGGTGCCAGGCGTCCGGATAGTCGTCCTTGCTGACGTCCCCGGCGCGCTCGTTGATGAGCATCGCCCGCTCGAAGTCGAGGAGTTCGGGCTCCTCGGTCTTCTTCTGCTTCCACCAGGAGTCGAAGTGGGCCCCGGAGACCACGTGTTCGGGGACGCGTTCGTCGTAGAAGTCGAACAGGGTCTCGTCGTCGACCAGGATGTCCCGGCGGCGGGCCCGGTGCTCCAACTCCTCGACCTCGGTGAGGAGTCGGCGGTTGTCGGCGAAGAACTTGTGGTGCGTCCGCCAGTCGCCCTCGACCAGCGCGTTCCGGATGAACAGCTCACGGGACGCCTCCGCGTCGATGCGCCCGTAGTTCACCTTCCGCTGGGCGACGATCGGTACGCCGTACAGCGTCACCTTCTCGTACGCCATCACCGCGGCCTGGTCCTTCTCCCAGTGCGGCTCGCTGTACGTGCGCTTGAGGAGGTGTTCGGCGAGGGGCTCGACCCACTCGGGTTCGATGCGCGCATTGACGCGGGCCCACAGCCGCGAGGTCTCCACAAGCTCCGCCGACATCACGAAGCGCGGGGGCTTCTTGAAGAGGGCGGAGCCGGGGAAGATCGCGAACTTGGCGTTGCGGGCACCGACGTACTCGTTCTTGCCGGAGGTGTTGCGGTTGCTGTCACCGGTCGACGTGGACGCGGCGGTTCCCGTCGTCGTGGTCTTCGGTACGTCCTTCATCCCGATGTGGGACAGGAGGCCGGCCAGCAGGGAGACGTGGATGCTCTGCTCCGGCGCGTCGTCCTCGTTGGGGTGGATGCCCATCTGGCGGGCCACGGTACGGAGTTGGGTGTAGATGTCCTGCCACTCGCGGATGCGCAGGAAGTTCAGGTACTCCTGCTTGCACATCCGCCGGAACGAGGACGAGCCCCGCTCCTTCTGCTGCTCCCGGACGTACCGCCAGAGGTTGAGCAGGGCGAGGAAGTCGGACGTCTCGTCCTTGAAGCGGGCGTGCTGCTGGTCGGCCTGCGCCTGCTTCTCGACGGGGCGTTCGCGCGGGTCCTGGATGGAGAGCGCGGCGGCGATCACCATGACCTCGCGGACACAGCCGTTCTTGTCGGCCTCCAGGACCATCCGGGCCAGCCGGGGGTCGACGGGCAGCTGCGCGAGCTTGCGGCCGGTGTCCGTGAGCCGTTTGCGGGGGTCCTTCTCGGCGGGGTCGAGCGCGTTGAGCTCCTGGAGGAGCTGGACGCCGTCGCGGATGTTGCGGTGGTCCGGCGGGTCGAGGAAGGGGAACTTCTCGATGTCGCCCAGGCCGGCCGCGGTCATCTGGAGGATGACGGAGGCGAGGTTCGTCCGCAGGATCTCCGCGTCCGTGAACTCCACACGGGCCTCGAAGTCGTCCTCGCTGTAGAGCCGGATACAGACACCGTCCGACGTACGGCCGCAGCGGCCCTTGCGCTGGTTGGCGCTGGCCTGGGAGATCGCCTCGATGGGCAGTCGCTGGACCTTGGTGCGATGGCTGTAGCGGGAGATACGGGCGAACCCGGGGTCGATGACGTACTTGATGCCCGGCACGGTGAGCGAGGTCTCGGCGACGTTGGTCGCCAGAACGATCCTGCGCCCTGTGTGCTGTTGGAAGACCCGGTGCTGCTCGGCGTGCGAGAGGCGGGCGTAGAGGGGGAGGACCTCCGTGAACCGGTAGTTCCTCTTGGTGATCGCGTCCGCTGTGTCGCGGATCTCGCGCTCGCCGGAGAGGAAGACGAGGATGTCGCCCTTGCCCTCGCCCTGGAGTTCCTCGACGGCGTCGCAGATCGCGGTGATCTGGTCGCGGTCCGAGTCCTCGCTGTCCTCTTCCAGGAGCGGCCGGTAGCGGACCTCGACCGGGTACGTACGGCCGGAGACCTCCACGATGGGTGCGTCGCCGAAGTGCCGGGAGAAGCGCTCGGGGTCGATGGTCGCCGAGGTGATGACGACCTTCAGGTCCGGCCGCTGGGGCAGCAGTTGCGCCAGATACCCGAGCAGGAAGTCGATGTTGAGGGACCGCTCGTGGGCCTCGTCGATGATGATCGTGTCGTAGGCGCGCAGCTCGCGGTCGGTCTGGATCTCGGCGAGCAGGATGCCGTCCGTCATCAGCTTGATGACCGTCGCGTCCTGGTTCACCTGGTCGGTGAACCGGACCTTCCAGCCGACGGCTTCACCCAGGGGCGTGTCCAGCTCGTCCGCGATCCGCTCGGCGACGGTACGGGCGGCGATACGACGGGGCTGGGTGTGCCCGATCATCCCGCGTACGCCCCGGCCGAGTTCGACGCAGATCTTGGGGATCTGGGTGGTCTTCCCGGACCCGGTCTCACCGGCGACGATGACGACCTGGTGATCGCGGATGGCGGCGGCGATCTCGTCCTTCTTCTGACTGACGGGAAGCTGCTCGGGATAGGTGACGGCCGGCACGCGGCTGCGGCGCTCGGCCATCCGCAGCTCGGCCTTCGCGACCTCCGCCTCGATCTCGGCGATGACGGCGGAACGGGCTTCGGGCTTACGGATCCTGCGCGCACCTTCGAGCCTGCGCCCGAGCCGGTGCGCGTCGCGCAGGGACAGCTCGGTCAGGCGGGGGGCGAGGTCACCGAGAGCGGGAGCGCCGGGGGCGGAGGCGGGGTGCGTAGACATACCTGACCCAGGATCTCACCTCGACGAAACGAGGGGCGAACGCTTTTGCGTCCGCCCCTCGTTTCGTGCCTGTGATGCGTGTTACCGCACGTCGACGTAGTCCTCGGCCCCGGCGCCGGCGAAATGCCTGCTGTCCGGCTCCAGATGCACCGGCACCCAGGTGCCGTCCATAGGCGCCTTGATGCCCTTGGCGAAGGAGCCGTTGCGCCCGGTCTTCACCGTGCCCATCAGGTACCAGGTGTTCTCGCCCTTCGGCCGGAACAGGATCTGGACCCACTTGCCGCCGTACGCCTTCCAGCTCGTCCAGCCCACCGTGCTCGCGGGCTTCGCCTCCTGGAGGACGCCCTTCACGGTGAGGGTCGCGCCCTTGCGGACCGGCTCGGGGGTGGCGTTCGCGCTGATGATCCGGGTGAGGGCCCTCACCCGGCGTACCGCCACGCTGGTGGTGCCCTTGAAGTCCCGGGCGGAATCGCCGGCGTACCGCAGTCGCCAGTAGCCGTCAGCGTCGCCCCGGAGGCGCTCCACGATGAACTGCTCGTCGAAGCCGGTCGTCACGGTCTTCTTGGTTATCCAGCCGTTCCTGCCGTTGGCGGAGCGCTGGATGTCGACCTTGATCCGGCCGCTGTAGCCGTTGCCGGCCAGGCGCACGATGCCGGTGATGTCGAGCTGGGCCCGCTCGTCCTGCGCGGCCGTGAACTCGCTGAACCTGCTCGTCGAGGTGACCTTGACCTTCACATCGGCGGTCGCGGTCCGCACGATCCAGGCGTTGTACGGGTATGGCGGAAAGCCCACCTCGAACGTGGTGTCGCCGTCCACCCGCCGGACGAAGGTGAAGCGGCCGGCTGCGTTCGTGGTGGCGTCGGTCGCATCGGTAATGCTGCTGTTCTTGTAGTCCAGCTGCAGCGGGATGCCCGCCAGCGGCTTCCACTCGCTGCCGCTCCGGTACTCCAGCCGCCCGGTGACCTTCATCTCGGCGTTGGTCACGAGATGGAAGCTGTTCTTGTCGAGGATCAGGCGGGTCGGGGCGGCCTTGGGGGTGATCGCGACCAAGGGGACCGTGGCGTAGCCCAGGTCGCCGCGGTACTGGGCTCGGGCCCAGCCGCCCTCGCTCACCTCACGGGCGAGGGAGAAGTGCCCCTGGTCGTCCGTGGTGACGGTCTCCTCGACCGAATCGCCGAGGTCGATGTAGACGGAGGCACTGGGCATGGCCTCGGTCGCGCGGGTGCTGGGATCGCGGAGCAGTAGATCACCGGAGGCCGTGACGAGCTTGGCGTCGATGTTCGGCGTGGTCGGTGTGACGGTGAAGTTCGTGATCACGGGCTGCTTCTGGTAGCGCAGCACACCCGCGTTCCGCTGGACAATGGTCTCGCCGCCGCTGTTCGTGGCCTCGACGTCGATCGTGTACTCGCCGAGAGTGTCCAGGTGGACGGGCTGTGAGGACCAGGTGCCCTCCCAGGGGCTGGCCCGGTACGTCTCGGTGAAGTCGGTGATCGTGGCCACCGGAGTGTCCGTCTCGGCACTGCCGAGCGGGCGCAGCTTCGCGGTGATCTTCTTGACGTCCTCGCCGACCACGCTGCCGTGGTTGAGGCGTACGTCGATGACCGACCAGTCCGTGAAGTCGCTGGACGCCTCCTGGACCACCGGAGCGGCGGCGTGGGCTGCGCCGGGTATGGCGAAAGTGGAGAGCAGGACGGCACCGGCCGTCACCATCCCCCTGATGTTGTGTCTCAAGAACCCCCCATGGTTCTCGGTGGGCCACGGCTCCGCAGTGGCCCACGGTGAGCGACGAAGACCCCCTCCGGACAACCGGAGGGGGTCTTCGTGCGATGTGGCTGGGGCCGGGATCGAACCGGCGACCTATCGCTTTTCAGGCGATCGCTCGTACCAACTGAGCTACCCAGCCACGAGGTTTCACGTGAAACATGTAACCTCAGCGGTCCTGACGGGATTTGAACCCGCGGCCTCCACCTTGACAGGGTGGCGAGCACTCCAAACTGCTCCACAGGACCTTGCTGTTGTGCGCGAAGTAAGTCTCGCACACCGTTCCGCGTGCTCCCAACGGGATTTCCCGCCTGCTCGCCTTCACCGATCCGGTGGTTCTGAGTGACCGGTTCGAGGCTGGCCGGCGGGCCGATGTCGCTGGAAAAGCGTATCAGACCACGGGCGATGGCCGGCGCACACGACAGTGCAGGTCGAGGGCCGTGCCGTCCGGTTCCCGGGCACCCCCGCGGTCGATCCGAGGGAGTGGAGGAGGCGGCGCCGGGTACTCCGGGTCCCATGCGGATGAGCGTGCTGGACGTGGGGTCGAACACGGTTCGGCTGGTGGTCGCGGACACCCGGAACGGTGTTCCCCTGCCGGCGCACACGGCGAAGTGGAAGCTGCGGCTCGCCGAGAAGGCGGAACCCGGCGGAGTGATCCCCGAGGAGTCCGTGCGGCAGCTCGTGAAGGCGGTCGCGTCTGCCGACGAGACCGCCCAGCGGTGGGGGGCGGGAGAACCGCTGGCCTTCGCGACGGCTGTCGTGCGCGCCGCGCCGAACCGGCTCGACGTGCTGCGGACCGTGCGCGACGAGACCGGCGTACGACTGTGCACGCTGCCGGGAGAGGTCGAGGCCGAGCTCACCTTTCTCGGTGCCCGGCGGTGGATGGGCTGGCGTGCCGGGGCTCTTGTGCTGTTCGACATCGGCGGCGGCTCCCTCGAGGTGGCCTTCGGGCGTGGCAGGCTGCCCGACTTCGCGGCGTCGCTGCCGCTCGGCGCGGGCCGGCTGACCCGGGAGTTCCTCGGCGGGCAGGACCCGCCGTCCGAGGAGGACCTGAGGGCGTTGCGCCGCCGGGTGCGCCATCAGCTGCGGGACGTGGCCGCACGGCTGAGGTGGGAGGGGCCCCACGTGGGGGTGGCGACCTCGCGGACCTTCGAGCAGCTGGCCCGGCTCTGCGGTGCCCCGCCCGGTCGCCGGGGTGTGTTCGTGGCGCGGCAGCTGTCCCGGGGGGATCTCCGCGCCTGTCTGCCCCGGCTCGCGGCCCTGCCGGCGGCCGAGCGGGCGATGCTTCCCGGTGTCTCCGCGCCTCGGGCCCTGCAGAGTTTGGCCGGAGCGGTGGTGGGGCACACGGCGATGAAGCTGACGGGCATCGAGACGCTGACCATCTGCCCGTGGGCCATCCGCGAAGGAGTGTTGCTGCGGTGCGTCGAGGACGGTGCGTCGTGGTGGGCGGAGACCACCCAGGAGCGGGGCGAGGCAGTGCCCGTGGGGCCGACGCCGCTGCGGATCGCGACGCCGGAGGCCTGAGCCGCCGGCGCCTCGGCGGGCGAGTCGCCCCGACCTGGCCCGACCCAGGAGGAGCCGTGGTGGACAAGGGCCGTACCGACAGGATCAAGGGCAAGGCCAAGGAGTTGGCCGGCAAGGCCACGAGCGACCACGAGCAGGAACTCGAAGGCAAGCTGGAACAGGCTCGCGGCAAGGCCAAGAAGACAAGGGGAGAGGCTCAGGAGCGCGCCGAGAAGGCCGTGCGTTCGGACGAGCGGGATCGCGGCTGAGGCTGCCGAGTCCGCTGGGTCTGCTGGGTCTTTTGACGCGACATCGTCACGGGTGAGGGCCAGGAGGCGACGGATCCTCCGGCAGGGCCCGGAGGCCGGCGACCGTCTTGGCGATCTGGAGTCGGAGCGCCTCGGGGAGCGCGTCGCCCGTGACGGCGCCGATGAGGTTGTCGGCCACCTCGTGCAGCTTGGTGTTGGTGTTCTGGGAGACCGCGACCAGCACGTTCCAGGCGTCCTCGGCGCTCAGCCCGAAAGACGCCATGAGGACGCCCCGCGCGAGGTCGATGACGGGCCGTGTCTGCATGGCCCGCCGGAGCTGGACCACCTCGATCCGCAGGTCCTGGTCCGTCTCGTCGAGCGGCGCGATGTCCGTCCCGAGGGAGAGTGGCACGGCGGGGCGTGTGTCCGGGGCCCGGCCGGATTCGCCGGCCCCGCTCGCGTCGGCGGGTTCGTCGGCGTCGTCCGGGCCGGCGAACAGCGGCAGCGTGCCGGTGATCGCGAAGAGCCGGAGCATCGCGGTGCCCGCCGACCTGATGGTGATGATCTTGCCTTCGTCGAGGGCGCGCTTACGCACGCGGAGCAGGACGTTGAGTCCGGAGCAGTCACAGAAGTCGACGCCGCTCAGATCGAGCTCGATGGCGCGCTCCGAACGGGCAAGGGCCTGGCTCAGACCGTTGTGGAGTGACTGCTCCGTGACGAGGTCGATCGCCCCCGTCACCACGACGAGTGTCGCGTAGCCCGCAGGGCGTGTTTCGATGCCGAGCAGGGGTGCCGGGCGGACTTCGTCCGCCACTGTGAGCTGCGTGGTAACTGCACGGTCCGACATCGCGGCCACTCCGTAGGCATCGGGCAGTACGTGGCTCCTCAAGCGTCGGTCCAGGAAGCCTTGTACGTCAAGAGATACATGAAACCAAGTTCAGCCTTTTGAATACGTGAATCAAACGGCCTATCCTGTCGTCATGCCTGAAGTGCCCGAGTCGCATACCGGTTGGACGTTCCTCACCAACCACTCCCGTGTGCTGGCTGCGATCGCGGAGAATCCCACCATCCGCATCCGTGACATCGCCGCCCGTTGCCGGCTCACCGAGCGTGCCGTTCAGAAGATCGTCGCGGATCTGGAGACGGCCGGTTATCTCACCCATACCCGTCAAGGGCGCTCGAACGCGTACCAGATCGAGGACGGGACCATCCTGCGGCACCCCGCCGACGAGGGGCTGCGCGTGGCGGAGCTGCTGTCCCTCCTCTCGCGACACGACGACGCGCACGCCGAAGGCCGGCGCGAGCTGCAGGCGACGGCTCCGCACGCCAGGAGCCCCGAAGACGACCAGTGACGTCCCGCAGGGCGTCGTGGAGGTGGTGGTTCTGCTCTTGCCGGAGTAGTAGCGGGCGCCCGCCCGGGTACTCGCGTGTGCGACCGGGGCCCGCCGACGAAGGGGCAGCGCTGTGAGCGACTACCGCACCAACACTCCCGAGGGCGACAGAGACGGAGCGCAGGAACAGGATTCCCGGCCCAGCCCCGTCCCGAGGGACATGCCCGACCAGCAGACGGGCGCCGCCGACGATCCCTGGGAGGTGGACGCCGACCCGGCGGCCACCGAGGCGGACGACCCCGAGATCCCCGACACGGACGAAGCCGGCACGGGCAAGCGAGGCGCACCGCACTCCGGCAGTGAACGCCCTGAGCAACCCGTCCCCGACGAGCCGCCCGCCTGACCTTCGAGTCGTGAGGTCCGCAACGCCTGTAACGCACGAAATGGCGGCCACCCCTGATGCGGGATGCCGCCAACCGTACTTATCTGTGCCCCCAACGGGATTCGAACCCGTGCTACCGCCTTGAAAGGGCAGCGTCCTGGGCCGCTAGACGATGGGGGCGAGGACGTGAGAAGCATAGGTGATGCCAGGGGGGTTCGCCAAAACGGTTTACGGGCTCCGAACGGGGGACGGTGAAGGTGAAGTCGGGGCCGAAGTCGAGGGTGAAGTCGAGCCCGAAGTCGACGGTGAGGGAACCGGCGTGGCGCCCGGCTGGTTCTCCTTCGGCAGATGGCGGCTCACCTCCGCCGTGGTCAGCCCGAGGCCGCCCAGTTTGATCTCGTCCCAGGCCTGCAGACGATGCGTGTCGCGGTCCAGATAGAGGACGGACGCCTCGATCTGGGCCGGGTTCCGCTTCTCCAGGGCGCGCAGTCCGCCGCCGCCCGTCGAGCCCTCGATGCGCAGCCGGGTGCCGTACTTCATGACCTCCATCTCCGCGTGGTGGAGGTGCCCCGCCAGGACGAGCGGGACCACGCCGTCCGTCCGCCGGGCCGCGTCCGGCTCGTGGACCATCGCGATGTCGACCGGGGTGCCAAGGGTCCGCTGGTCGCGGATGGCCGAGGCCAGCCGGTCGCCCGCCACTTCCTGATCCCGGCCGCCGTCCTGCTCGCCCGCCGCGCGGTCCGGGGTGAACGCCGGGTCTCCGATGCCCGCGAAGCGCAGTCCCCCGACGTCGACCGACTGGCCGTCGTCCAGGACGTGCACGTTCTTCATGCGCTGCAGATAGCGCTGGGTGAGCCGCGAGTCGTGGTTGCCGCGCACCCAGACGTACGGGGCCCCGAGGTCCCTGATCGGGTCCAGGAAGCCGTTCTCGGCCGCCGTGCCGTGGTCCATCGTGTCGCCCGTGTCGACGATCACGTTGATGTCGTACTGCTTCACCAGCGACGCGATGATCTTCCAGCTGACCGGGTTGAGATGGATGTCCGAGACGTGCAGGACACGGATCGTGGCCGGGTCGGGCTGGTAGGTCGGGAGCGTGGACGTGACGTCGTACAGCTTCGTCACGTTGGTCACCAGGCGCGCCAACTCCTTCTGGTAGACGTCGAATTCGGTGACGATGCTGCGCGCGTTGCCGACCAGGGAGGGGGCCGAGGACAGCAGCCCGGAGAACTTCGGTTCCAGGACCGACTTGGGGTTCCAGGTCGCGTACGCCGTCGCTCCCGACGCCATCAGGAGGGCGAGGGCGAGGCCGCCGGCCGCGAGGGCCCGGCGCGGGCGGCGGTAGACCGCGAGGCCGAGGGCGGTGGCCCCGGACACGACGGCCACGCAGGAGCGGACGGCCAGGTCGAGGGTGCCGTGCCCGACGTCCTCGGCGACCTCGTCCTGGAGGCCGGAGAGACGTTCGGGGTGGTCGACGAGGGCCTGGGAGCGGACCGGGTCGAGCTGGTCGACGTTCACGTCGAGGCGGACCGGCGCGGTGTGGCTGTTCAGCTCCAGGGCGCCCAGCGGGGAGACGTTGATCTTCGTGCCGCCGGTGAGGGACGGGCGCAGGGTCATCGTGGTGTTCATCGGGCCGACCGGCGCGCGTACGTTGCCGACGATCAGCAGGCCCAGCCAGGCACCCAGAAGGACCACCGCGACCAGGCCCAGGGCGCGGGTCCAGGGATGCGGCGGATGGACCAGCTCGGCGGCCGGATGCGCGCGGCGGGCGCGGTAGGGGCCGGCGAGGGCGGTCAGGGGGCGGGTGAGGCGGCCGGGGGTGGTGCGGGGGCTTTCGGGGTGCGGGGTGTTGGCGGGTACGCGTGCCATTGGTCCCGTATGCCCAAAGCGGGACGCGGCTAAGCGGGGTGACACAGAGCACGGCTTTCCGCAGAGCGCGGGTCCGTGACCCCCGTACGGGCGGCTCGTACCGGACAATGGGCGTGTGCTGGAGATGACGCGCGAGGAGTTCGAGGAACTGGTCGCCGAGTCCCTCGACCGGATTCCGCCGGAGCTGACGAGGCTGATGGACAACGTCGCGGTGTTCGTCGAGGACGAGCCCCCGGCGGACGAGCCCGAGCTGCTCGGGCTGTACGAGGGGACGCCGCTGACCGATCGCGGGGAGTGGTATGCGGGAGTGCTGCCCGACCGGATCACGATCTACCGGGGGCCGACCCTGCGCATGTGCGAGACACGGGACGACGTGGTCGCGGAGACCGAGGTGACCGTCGTACATGAGATCGCTCACCATTTCGGGATCGACGACGAGCGGCTGCACGCGCTCGGCTACGGCTGACGGGCCGAGGAGTCATCGAGTCGTCGAGTCATGGGGCCAGGCGTGCGGAGGCTGTTGAGGGGCGCGTGTCTTCTTGTGGGCGACGGGAGTTGAGCACGTTGACTCCTTGACTCCCCACCGGAGGTGGCTGCCCGTGCGCCCCTTGCATGTACCTGTCCGACTGGCCGCCACGGTTGTGGCCGTCGCCGCTGCCGCCGGCTGTATGAGCGTGGGCGACGGCGACGCCGGCCAGGTCAAGCCCTCCCACTCCGCCGGTCAGAAGGGCGCGAAGGCCCCCGACGGGGGGCCGGGGGCGACCGGCGGGGGCGGCTACGGGTGGGTCGGCGGGGCCGCGGGCGACGGCAAGTCCGGGCGCGGGAAGGGCAAGGGGGGCGCGAAGGGGGCCAGCGGGGCGCCCGTTTCTCCGGGCGCCTCCCCGTCCGCCGGGCAGAGCGCGCCCGCGTCGCCGCCCGCCGAACCGGGCGGCGGCAGTGCCGGGCCCGTCGATCCCGGAGCGCCCACGCCGACGAAGCCGCAGCCCACGCCGACGAAGACCGCCGAGCCTGAGCCGGAACCGACGGTCGAGTCACCCACGCCTCCGCCGTCCTCGCCGGAGCCGACGATCGCGGAGCCGTCGTCCTCGGTGCAGCCCCAGCAGGCCCAACCGCAACTGGTGACGCGGGAGCCGGCGCCCGAGGCCGGAGTGCCGGTCTAGCCGAGGGTCCGGAAGGCGGGTGACCTGCGATGACGGTACTCAATTTGCCCAAAGCGGAGGTGGGTGCGTATGGTAGTAGATCGTTTGATCCCATTGCCTGGCGCCGAAGAGATGCGCCGCGTGTGGCGCGTACTCTCCCTTGCCGTGGCTGACCGCATTGAGGCGGTCAATTTGCGAAATCACGGAGTTGACGGGCGCGTGCCGACGAGACTCCGGAAGGTTTCGCATTCGCATGTCCATTTCCAGTACTGATCACATCGTCGTGCCCGAGAACGAGAACGAGAACGACGAGGCCATCAGCCTCGACCTCGACGCCGACCTCGCTGAGACGGTCACCGACACCGACACTGACGCCGCCGACACCGAGCCCGGCGAGCCGGAGATCACCTTCACCGATCTCGGTCTCCCCGAGGGCGTCGTGCGCAAGCTCACGCAGAACGGTGTGACCAGCCCCTTCCCGATCCAGACGGCGACCATCCCGGACGCCCTGGCCGGCAAGGACATCCTCGGCCGTGGCCGCACCGGCTCCGGCAAGACCCTCTCCTTCGGTCTCCCGCTGCTGACGAAGCTGTCCGGCGGCCACACCGAGAAGAAGAAGCCCCGCGGCATCATCCTCACGCCGACCCGTGAGCTCGCGATGCAGGTCGCGGACGCCCTCCAGCCGTACGGCGACGTCCTCGGCCTGAAGATGAAGGTCGTCTGCGGCGGTACGTCGATGAGCAACCAGATGTACGCCCTGGAGCGCGGCGTCGACGTCCTCGTCGCCACGCCCGGCCGCCTGCGCGACATCATCAACCGCGGCGCCTGCTCCCTGGCGAACGTCGAGGTCGCCGTTCTCGACGAGGCCGACCAGATGTCCGACCTGGGCTTCCTGCCCGAGGTCACCGAGCTGCTCGACCAGATCCCGGGCGGCGGCCAGCGCATGCTGTTCTCGGCCACGATGGAGAACGAGATCTCCACGCTGGTCAAGCGCTACCTGACCAACCCGGTCACCCACGAGGTCGACAGTGCCCAGGGCAACGTCACGACGATGTCCCACCACATCCTCATCGTGAAGCCCAAGGACAAGGCGCCGGTCACGGCCGCCATCGCCTCCCGCAAGGGCCGCACGATCATCTTCGTCCGCACTCAGCTGGGCGCCGACCGCATCGCCGAGCAGCTCTGCGAGTCCGGTGTGAAGGCCGACGCGCTGCACGGCGGTATGACGCAGGGCGCGCGTACCCGCGTGCTCGAGGACTTCAAGAAGGGCTACGTCAACGCCCTCGTCGCCACCGACGTCGCCGCGCGCGGCATCCACGTCGACGGCATCGACCTGGTCCTGAACGTGGACCCGGCCGGCGACCACAAGGACTACCTGCACCGCTCCGGCCGTACGGCCCGCGCGGGGCGCTCCGGCACGGTCGTGTCGCTGTCCCTGCCGCACCAGCGTCGCCAGATCTTCCGCCTGATGGAGGACGCGGGCGTCGACGCCTCGCGCCACATCATCCAGGGCGGCGCGGCCTTCGAGCCGGAGGTCGCCGAGATCACCGGCGCCCGGTCGATGACCGAGGTCCAGGCCGAGTCCGCGGGCAACTCCGCGCAGCAGGCCGAGCGTGAGGTCTCGCAGCTCACCAAGGAACTGGAGCGCGCCACGCGCCGTGCCTCCGAACTGCGCGAGGAGGCCGACAGGCTGATCGCGCGTGCCGCGCGCGAGCGGGGCGAGGACCCGGAGGAGGCCGTGGCCGCGGTGGCCGAGGCCGCTGCCGCCGTCGTCGTCGCGGAGGCCGCCGCCGAGGCGACCGCCGCCGCGGAGGCGCAGGTGCGCGAGGAGCGTCCGCGCCGTGACGACCGGGGCAACTACGAGCGCCGCGACCGTCGCGATGACCGTCCGTCCGGTGGTTTCAACCGTGACAACGACCGTGGTGGCCGTTCTTTCGAGCGTCGTGACGACCGCCCCTCGGGTGGTTCGGGTGGCGGTTTCCGCCGTGACGACCGTCCGTCCGGTGGTGACCGTGGTGGCTTCCGTCGCGATGACCGCCCCTCGGGTGGTTTCAACCGTGACAACGACCGTGGTGGCCGTTCTTTCGAGCGTCGTGACGACCGCCCCTCGGGTGGTTCGGGCGGTGGCTTCCGCCGTGACGACCGTCCCTCGGGCGGCTTCAACCGCGACAACAACGACCGTGGTGGCTTCCGCCGTGACGACCGTCCGGCCACCGGTCACCGGGGCAGCGACCGCCCCTTCAACCGTGACCGCCAGGGCGACCGTCCCACCGGCGGCGGCTTCCGCGCCGGCGGCCACGAGCGCCCGCAGGGCCGCCGCGACGACCACCGAGGCACCGGCACGGGGCCGACCACCGGCACCGGCACCGCCACCGGTTCCTTCGGCCGCCGCGACGAGAAGCCGCGCTGGAAGCGCAACGGCTGATCGCCGGTCGATCACCGGGTGATCGCTGACTGATCACCGAAGGGCCCGTACGACTCCGGTCGTACGGGCCCTTCGGCGTCCCGCAAACCCATCCGGCCTCGCAAGTGCCCGCTGGTAGGCTCCCGTTGACCCTGTACAGGGCATGCACATCTCAAGCCCACCTGATGCACAGGTCGAGGGCTGTCGAAGGGCCGGGGGGTTCCTTGAAGAGCCGTGGTTTCGTGCGCGGTATTTCGGCGCGCGGTCGTGTGGGGCGCATGAGTCGTTCGGGGAAACGTACGGGTGTCGCAGTCGCCGCGTCCGTCGTTCTTGGGGCCGGGCTGAGCCCTTTGCTGCCCTCGGAACCGGCGCTGGCGGAGCCACAGGCAGCGCAGGAGACGGTGGTGCCCGCGGCGCTGAGGGACTACGGCCTGGACGCGAGGGTCAGGGCGTCGTCGACCCACAACGGCCACGACTCCGCCGGGGCCCAGGGTGTGTTCCACACCCTGGAGGGCAGGACCGGCATTCTGTGGACTCGTTACGCGGACGGCGAGTCGGTGACCGTTCCGGCGCCTGCGGGGACGGCGCCGACGACGACCGGTACGGATGTCCTGGCGTACAAGTACGCCGACGGGCGGGTCGACTTCTGGGACGCGACCGACGGCACCAGCCGCAGCCTGCAGATCCCGGCCGGCCTCAACTACCTCACGTCCTACGACGATCTGACCATCGGCTACACGATGGTGACCGGCGAGGACGGCACAGCCACCCGGGTCATGCATCTGCTGACGCCGGGGCCGGACGGGACCACCGGGAACGTGAGGGTTGAGGGAGGTCCGGCCGGCCTGCTTCTCGGGACGGCCATCGGTGCCGATGCCGAGATGCTGTACTTCCGCGCGTCCGTGGACGGGCAGACGGGGCTGGTCGCCGTGGACCGCGCGACCGGTGAGGTGCGTGGCTGGAGCGGTCCGCTGCCCGTCGCGTACTACAAGGTGAACCTGGGCGGCGGCCGGGTCGTCGTCTCCGCCACCGACAAGGCCACGGTGCTGGTGTTCCCTCGCGACCTGTCGGCGGCCCCGGTCGAGATCGCGCTCAAGGGCGTCAGTGACGGAGCGAACGCCACTCTCTCCCTGGCAGTCGTCGGTGACTGGCTGGTCAACGGGGCCTACGCGACGACGGCACAGCCCATCGCGGGCGGCGAGCAGGTGACCCTGCTGCGGTCCTCGGAGTACGGGACCGCGGCCGGCCCGGGCGGCACCGTCGTGAAGATCGGCCGTACCGGCACCGACGACCGGGGTATCCAGCGCATCACCCCGGGCACGGACGGCGGCCCGCCTGTCGTCACGCTGGTCAAGGCCCTTCCCAAGCCGACACTGCCGGTCCAGGGCCTGTCCCTGGATCAGGGACGGCTCGTCGCCCGGAGGCAGTACAACGCTCTCGCACTCGCCGCCGACGTGCGCACCGTCGCCCCGTCCGGCACCCCCGAGTTCGGCGCGCGCACTTCGTTCGCCACCGGTGTCACCGTCGCCCCCTGCGCCGCCACGGACGTCGCCTGCGCTCAGGTACAGGGCACGGCCGACGGACGTATCGCCTGGCTCGCGCACGACGAGACCACCGACCGGATCTGGGTCGCCGGGCCGGATGCGGACAGCCGCTGGGAACGCACCGAGCTGCCCCGGGGCGGGCGGATCACCGACGTGTCGGGCCAGTACCTCCTGTACACGGCGCCCGCTCAGCAGGAGGTCTACCGGATCGGCGACGACGGCGGTCCGGTCGTCACCCGCACTCCTGGCCCCGCCGCTCTCTCCGGCGACATCCTGTGGTCGACCGGTACTGCCCCGGGCAGCGTCACGGCCTACGACCTGACCGCGAAGAAGACCACCGAGACCCTCACCACCGACGCGGGCTGCGCGCCCACCGAACTCCAGGCGCTCGGCCGCTGGTTGTACTGGACCTGCGACGGCCGGGCGGGTGTCTACGACCGCACCGCACACAAGTCCGTGCCCGTACCCGTCGGCGAGGCCAGGCTCGGGGACGGATACGTCCTCACGCACGACCGGCAGGCCGGGAAGCTGACCCTCACGACGGTCACCGACGGCCCGCCCGCGAGCCGGGTCATCGGCGAACTGCCAGACACCGGTGTCTCGCAGCGGGACGTGCGCTGGACCGTGGACGAGTCCGGGGCCAACGTCGCGTACGTGGACGACGAGGAGCGCGTGCACCTCGTACCGTCCGGAGTGCCGCAGCAGCCGCTGCGCCTGCTGGCGCCTGTTGTGCGCTTCCCGTTCGCCAAGGTGCGGGGGTACGACGTGACGCCGGATCCAGTGGCCACCGTGCTGCTCTCGAAGCCGTCCGGGAGCTGGCGGCTGACCGTACGGAGCCGGGCCACGGGGAAGGTCGTCGACAGCGTCGACGGTGGCGCCGCGCGCGGTGAACTCACGGTGGGGTGGGGCGGCCTGCTCGGCGAGTACGGGGGTTCCGGGTTCCACCCCAACGGCTCGTACGACTGGACACTGACCGTCACTCCGGCGGACGGGGTCGGAGGGCCGGTGGAGGCGCGGGGCACGGTGGGACTGTCCCGCGGCAGCGCGGTGCGGCACGACTACGTGGGCGGTCCGGGGTGGCAGTCCCCGGACGGCACCGGCGATCTGCTCTCCCTCACCCCCTCGGGCACACTGGCGTTCCATCAGGGCACGGGTAAGGGCACGTTCTCCGGAAGGTTCAGCGGAAGCGGCTGGCCGGCCGGTATCACGGCGGTGCCCTTCGGCGACCTGAACCGGGACCGCTGCAACGACGTCCTCGTACGGCTGAGCAGTGGGGCTCTGCGCCTGTACAAGCCCGCCTGCCACACGGCGCCGAAGCCGTCGGCGCCGTACATCACACTCGGGACCAGCGGCTGGAACCAGTACGACGTGCTGACCTCACCCGGTGACGTGACGAAGGACGGCCGGCCCGACCTGATCGCCCGTGACTCCGCCACGGGCGCCGTCTACCTCTACAAGGGCACGAGCGAGGGCAGGCTGTCCGCGCGGGTGAAGCTGTACACCGACTGGAAGACGTACAAGAAGGTCGTCGGCGCCGGCGACCTGAACGGCGACGGACTGGGCGACCTGCTCGCCCAGGACAGGACCAACACCCTGTACCGGTACTTCGGCACCGGGAACGGCACCTTCACCGCCCGCGTCAAGGTCCTCTCCAACTGGGGCGCCACCTACAACGCGGTCGTCGGCGTCGGTGACATTACCGGCGACGGACGAAACGACCTGGTCGTACGCGACACGGCAGGCAATCTCTACCGCAACCCCGGTCTCGGAAACGGGACGTTCGGGCCGCGGGTGAAGATCGCCAGCGGCTGGCAGGGGTACAAGGGCCTGTACTAGAGGCCGGTTCTGGCCACGGGTGGACGATTTTCGGTCGGCCTGTGGTGCATGTCATACCCCCAGCAAGGGCATTGCTGGGGGCATGACAGATGACGTCAGAGTTAGTGGGCTGTCGGACGAGGAACGGCTTGCCCAGCTCGGTTACACCCAGGTCCTCGCCCGCCGGATGTCGGCGTTCTCCAACTACGCGGTGTCCTTCACGATCATCTCGGTCCTGTCGGGCTGCCTGACCCTCTACCTGTTCGGCATGAACACCGGCGGCCCGGCCGTGATCACCTGGGGCTGGGTCGCCGTAGGGCTCATGACCCTCTTCGTCGGGCTGTCGATGGCCGAGATCTGTTCGGCCTACCCGACCTCCGCCGGCCTGTACTTCTGGGCGGCACGGCTCGCTCCCCCTCGTACCGCCGCCGCCTGGGCGTGGTTCACGGGGTGGTTCAACGTGCTCGGGCAGGTCGCGGTGACCGCCGGCATCGACTTCGGGGCGGCCTCCTTCCTGGCCGCCTACCTGAACCTCCAGTTCGACTTCGAGGTCACCCCGGGCAGCACGATCCTGCTCTTCGCCGGGATCCTCGTCCTGCACGGGCTCCTGAACACGTTCGGCGTACGCATCGTCGGCCTGCTGAACAGCATCAGCGTGTGGTGGCACGTGGTGGGTGTGGCCGTCATCGTCGGCGCGCTGACCTTCGTTCCCGACGAACACCAGTCCGCCTCCTTCGTCTTCACCAAGTTCGTGAACAACACGGGATGGGGCAGCGGCGTCTACGTGGTCGCCCTCGGCCTGCTGATGGCCCAGTACACCTTCACCGGGTACGACGCCTCCGCACACATGACCGAGGAGACCCACGACGCGTCCACGGCGGGCCCCAAGGGCATCGTCCGCTCGATCTGGACGTCCTGGGTGGCCGGGTTCGTACTCCTCCTCGGCTTCACCTTCGCCATCCAGTCGTACGACGACACACTCGCGTCCCCGACCGGCGTACCGCCCGCGCAGATCCTGCTCGACGCGCTGGGCGCGACCGCGGGCAAGCTGTTCCTGCTCGTCGTCATCGGCGCCCAGCTGTTCTGCGGTATGGCGTCGGTCACCGCCAACTCCCGCATGATCTACGCCTTCTCACGCGACGGCGCCCTCCCCTTCTCCCACCTCTGGCACACGGTCAGCCCACGCACCCGTACCCCCGTCGCCGCGGTCTGGCTGGCGGCGTTCGGGGCCCTGCTCCTGGGGCTGCCCTACCTGATCAACCTGACGGCGTACGCGGCCGTGACGTCGATCGCGGTGATCGGCCTCTACATCGCCTACGTCATCCCGACGCTGCTGCGGCTGCGCAAGGGCGACGCGTTCGAGCGGGGGCCGTGGCATCTGGGCCGGTGGTCGCGGGCGATCGGGGTGGTGTCGGTGATCTGGGTGGTCGTGATCACGGTGCTGTTCATGCTGCCCCAGGTCGCGCCGGTCACCTGGGAGACCTTCAACTACGCCCCGATCGCCGTCCTGGCGGTGCTCGGGTTCGCGGCGCTGTGGTGGGTGGTTTCGGCGCGGTACTGGTTCCTCAACCCGGAACACGAGCGGACCCGGGCACGCGAGGCGGCTCGTAAGGGGGCACCCGAACCGGTCGATCCGTAACGAGGGCGCCCATTTCCTCCAGGGGTCGCCGCCCTGTCCGTGAAGCGACCCGGCCGTGTCTCCGATACCCGATCGGAGACACGGCCGGGTCCGGCTATGCTCGGGGAAGCAACATCGCGGGGACCCTTAGCTCAATTGGCAGAGCAGTGGACTTTTAATCCATTGGTTGTGGGTTCGAGTCCCACAGGGTCTACGGACAAGCCCCAGTTCAGAGGACATCTGAGCTGGGGCTCGCGTCGTTTTCGGGGGCTGGGTGATCGCTAGCTGGCCCGCTGCTGGCCCGAGAGGCAGACGATCAAGACATGGAGCGGCCCCGACCGGGACACGCATACCGGCCGGGGCCTGGACCCGCCCGCCCCCATGAGCCTGGGGGGCGGGGGCGGGCGGTTCAGAGGGCAGACGTCATGCAGGGCTTGGTCACGGTGTTGCCCGGACGAGGGTCTCCCAGTGGTCGCACAGGGCGTTGAGGACGCGGGCGAGCTTCCGGGCCACCGTGACCCGGATGGACAGCAGGTCGTCGTCGCCCAGGCGCAGCTTGTTGTGCGCCTCTCCGATACAGGCGAGGGCGCAGTACCGGGGGATGCTGTCCTTCGGCTCCCGCGCCGCCGCATTCGCCACCTCGGGGATGAGTAACTGGATGTGCCCGCGCAGTGTCGCGGTGAGCGTGGCCAGTTCGTCGGCGGCCGGCGGGAGCGCGTCCGGTGCGCCGTCCGGGCCGAGAAGTAAGGCCGTGCTGGCGCGCATCTCCTCGATGTCGGGCGGGACGTCGGTCTGTTGCTTCGTACTCATGCTGCGGGGTCCCCTCGTCGGAGTGCCTCAGCCAGCCGCATGGCCACGTCGGCGCGGATGCGGCCGAGGTCGATCAGCTTCAGGTCCGGCGAGACGTAGTCGACGCTCAGAGAGGGCAGGACGATCCCGGATCCGTCTAGTGCCGCCCTCAGCGACTCCACCGCCGTATGCGGGTCGATATCCCGCGCTTGCTCGTTCGTGGCCATGACCTGGACGGTAGGGAAGGGACGACGGAGGCCGCTATGCGAGTTATCCAAAGTTTCTTGACGCCTCAGCGGAGTTACGCAATGTTTCTCGCGAGGGCCAGTCGAACCCGGTACACGGGGCGTTGCCCTCCGTGATGCTTGACGGATCAGTCCCCGACGAAAGGAACTGGTCATGGCGCGACGACTGCGCTTCAACGGCACGGGCAGCGGCGGCGGTTCCTGTCCCTCCGTTCATGAGGACCTCGACACAGGCGAGGTCATCGTGCACGGGTCGCGGCTCACCGACCCCGAGGACATCGCCCAGCTCCAACACCTCGACGAGGACGAGATCCCGATCATCGTCCCCCGCAACACACTGATCGACTTCGGGCCGAAGGCGCGGGACACCGAGCCGCGCATCCTCGACCCGGACACCTTCGCCCGCCTCTTCGAGAACTTCCAGCACAGCGCCTGGCACCTGGAGATGCGCCGCCGCTACACGGTCGACGAGCAGACCGACACGTACGCGCAGTTCGCACGCGGCGAGAAGCCGACGTGGGACATGGACTCGCCGTGGGCCCGCACGATCAGCGCCAAGACGCGGGACGGCGCGGCCGTCGGCCGGGTCCGGATCGTCGACAACCCGCCGAGCGAGGGGCAGCTGTACCTCCTCGAACACGCGGCACACAACGCCGACTTGGGCGAGGACGTCCGCAGCATGTGGCGCGACGACGCCAAGCGCGTGAACCTCCCCGACGAAGACTTCTGGATCTTCGACTCCCATATCGTCGCCCTGTGCCTCTTCGACGAGGACGACAACCTGACGGGCGCCGAGCTGATCACGGAACCAGCGCGCGTCAACCAGTACAACCGGCTGCGTGACGTCGCAGTGCACTACGCCATCCCGTACACGGACTTCGTGGCACGCATGACCGCGAAGGAGGAGTAAGCAGGTGAGGACCGGTGAGCACGGACTATCAGAAGGCGCGCGAGGATCTCGGGATCAGGCTCCGGGAACTTCGGCTCACTGCCACTGGAGGCCGGCTCACCGGTGCCCAGCTCGCTGAACGGCTCGGGCCGGGCTGGTCCAAGGTCAAGGTCAGCAAGCTGGAGAACGGCCGGCAGACGGCGACGGTCGAGGACCTGCGCGCGTGGGCGGATGGGACCGGCCGGCCCGAGGTGTATGAGGAACTCCTCGCCAGGCTGCGGGGGTTCGAGTCCCACATCCGCTCCTGGCGCCGCCAACTGGCCGCAGGACACAGGGCCGTTCAGGATGCGGTCACGCCCGAACACGACAGGTCGAAGGTCCTCACCATCTGGGAGCCCTGCCTGATTCCCGGCATGGTCCAGACACCGGACTACGCCCGTCACGTCTTCGTCCGTCACGCCGACCTCATGCGATCACCACGGGACACTGAGGACGCCGTACGTGCCCGCATCCAGCGGCAGGAGGGGCTGTACCGGCAGGGCCGGAAGTACCGGATCATGATGTGGGAGGGCGCCCTGCGCTCCCTGGTCTGCCCGCCGTCCGTACTCGCGGCACAGCTCCACCACCTCGCCGGCGTCATCGGCCTGGACACCGTCGAACTCGGCATCGTCCCCTTCACCGCCTCGCTGAAGATCTACCCGGGCAACAGCTTCTGGCTCTACGACGAGCGCTTGGTGATCGTCGAGGACTGGCACGCAGAGCTGTGGATAGACGACACGGACAGCATCGCCACCTACCTGCGGGTCTGGAAGACGTTGCAGGAGTCGGCGGTGTACGGCACCGACGCCCAGAACCTCATCAACCACGCACGACAGGCCCTCAACTCGCGCTGACCCCGGGCATGACGAAACGCCCCCTGTACGGCCCGTGGTGGGCCGTACAGGGGGCTGAGTCAGGGGGTGTCAGTGTCAGTGTCGGCGGCGAGAGTCCTCTCAACTCGGTCGACCGCGTCCCTGAGTGACTGGCCAGAGTTGGGCCGGAGCTCGTGCTGCACGCCCTCGATGTGTTCCTCGATCCGGTCCAGGCGGACCATGACGCCGGGCCGCTCGGGAACGCCCGGGCGGCTGGGAACGCCCGCCCAGTCGTCGGCGAACGTGTCGACCCGCGCAATCACACGGCGCATCCCGCGCACGCCACGCCAGATCAGGACGACGGCCGCGGCCACCGCCGCACCCGCAATACTCCAGACCACGGCGGCGTCGACCAGCGGCACCCCGGTGCTGTCGGCCAGGACCGCCCCGGGCGGCGTCATTTCGTTTCACTGCCGATGTCGGTACGCAGCCACCCCGGCAGCAGCGCCTGAACCCCCGGGAGAGCCATGACGCGGGCGAGACCGCCGGCCACGGCGAGGGAGCCGCCCACCCACGGCAGGGCCTCGGGGATGCCGGAGGCCTGGACGATCTGCGGCAGCATCACGGCCACGCCGACGGTGGTCTGGAGGGTGGTGCGCACGGTGCGCTTGGTCGAGTCCTTCATGGAGTGCCTCCTAGTTGGCGAGTCGCGCGGCGAGCTTCGCCGCGACCTTCTCGGCGATGGCCTCGGCGAGTGCGGGGTTCGTGGCGAGCGCCTGGACCTGCGCGTCGGTCAGCGTGGCCGGGCGGGCCGCGACCGCCTTGGCGATACGTTCCACGTCGCTGGTCTCCAGCGCGCCGCCCTTGAGCAGCTTGTTCACGGTCGCGACCGCGACCTTGTCGATGTCGGCGTCGGTCAGTGCCACGTCGTCCTCCTCGGGGGTGGTGGTGCCGGTCGCGCGGGCGACGATGCCCGGGAACACGACGGTCTTGAACTGGGCGATGCGGGCGGGCCCCGGGCAGGCGTGCCCGTTGGGGTTCCAGGCGTTGTACTGCGCGTGCCAGCCGAACCCTGGATCGTCCGCGCTGCGGCACAGGCGCAGGGGGATCGCGTGCGCCGGGTGTTGGTGCGCCCACGCGCCGACGCGGATGAGCTTCTCGACCTGCTCATCCGTCCACTCGTCAGTAGCGTGCAGGTTTGACGCCGTCTCGATCGAGATGGCGCCCGTGCCGTCCGGCCGCAGGTTCGCCGACGCGTTCGCATCCGCGCGCGTCTGCGTGCCGATGTACTGCGCGAGGTCGCCCGCGTAGCCGAGCCCGAAGTGGGACTCCAGGTTCGTGGAGTCGTGCCAGTACTCGTACGTCCGCTCAGCCGTCCACGACGCGGCCAGCGAGTGGACGATGAGCTGGGTCGGCCGGATGGCCGCCTGGTCGTCCGACTCGGGTTGGAGTTCCATCCGGGTGGCGCCCGGGTACCAGGCCATGAATGCCTCCAGACATGACGAAGGCCCCGGCCAGATGGCTCGGGGCAGCGGGTAGTGCGTGGTTCCTGACGGCTACGGGAGTTCGACGTACCGGCTCGTGTACTCCTCCGTCGTGAAGATGGTCGGTGTGATGTCGTGGGCGCCCGAGATGACGAGCCACTCACCGAGGTTGACGGTGTGACGGCCGCCGTTGTCTCCGTCCGCGTACACCATGTCCTGTCCTGTGTTGGACACGAGGGTGATGCCGGTGCACCAGGTGCCGGCGATGTGCTCGGCGTTGGTGCCGTCGTACTGGACGCTGTACAGGGGCTGGATGACCCTGGGCATGTGTGCTCCTCGGGAGGTCTGTCTCGTGCGGTGGGTGGCGGGTCAGCCGACGCGGGTGAGTGTCAGGTAGCTGAAGGCCATGAGGGAGACGGTGCCGGCGCTGCCGGAGCGGGCCCAGTTGACGGCGTAGGTGCCTGCGCTGGAGGTGACGAGGAGGCTGTGGACGACGATGGCGAGTTCGTTGCCGCCGCTGATGATGGCGCCGTAGGCGCGGGAGGCGCTGATGGTGCTGCCCATGGTGCGCACGGTGCCGTCGGTGGCGGTCGCTGTGGCGGGCTGGCCGATGCCCGACCACAGGCCTTGTGCGCCGGACGGGACGGTCCAGCTCAGGTTGAAGTCGCCGTTGGTGGCGTCGGTGGTGTTGACCCGCAGGACGCCGCGCATCTCGTAGACGGCGTTGGCCTCGACGGCGAACGTCAGGTCGGGGTCGTCGGAGAGGGTGGCTGTGGCCCGGTCGGTGCCGGCCGCCTTGTACTTGAGGACGGGCGGGATCGAGTTGAGGAGGGCGGCGGTGAGGGTCTGCCCGGCGAGGAAGGTGGGGAACTGCACGGGTCCTCCTACTGGGCGATGACCGCGGGCTGGGCGAGGGCCAGCGGGGTGCTGGCGCTGTGGCTCTTGACGATGCCGTTGACGGAGCGGGCGCTGATGGTGAACGTCTGCGGGTTGGATGTCCCGGAGATCGCGGAGACGGTCATGACCTCGCCGCCGAGGCGGATGTTGAAGGGGAAGTCGGCGCCGCCGGTGTTCCAGCTGGGTCCGGTGGTGGTGTTCACGGACAGGGTCAGGGCGGTGGAGTTGATGCCGGTGGCGAGTTCGCTGCTGCTGATGTCGGCGCGTCCCAGGAGGCTGTCGCCGGTGACGCCCACGGTCCATGGGGATGCCGGGGTGCAGTTGAATTCGAGGCCCCAGTCGGCGGGGTGGCCGATGGTCTCTGTGTAGCCCTGGGCGAGGAGGTCGATGGGGCCGGGTGGCAGCCAGGCGGGCGGGTTGGCGATGGTGGCGCGGTCCCCGGAGTCGAGGCCGGTGGCGCTGTCGATCAGTGTGGGTGCGGCGGCGAGGTCGACGTGCAGGAGGGGGTAGCGGGCCTCGTCGACGGTTCCCAGGTGAAGACGCCAGGCGGCTTGCTGCTGCACCTGGTCGTCGGAGTAGAGGTTGAGGGTGAGCGAGTCGTCGTAGACGCCGACGCCGCCCGGTGGGGCGGCCGTGGACAGGGCGCCGGTGTCGAGGGTGAGGCGTGCGGAGGCGCCGTCGGTGCGCTGCACGGTGATGTCGTTGCGGATGTTCTGGTCGTCGTCGACGGGTTCGAGTGGCGGGGCCACATGCCCGGGGCTCTGGTAGTTGAGGGCGAGGGCGACGGGCTGGTTGTAGAGGGAGTTGCGGTCGCGGTAGGTGAGGCCGACGCTCTCGCGCTGCTCGGAGAGGATCCCGCCGTCGGCGTCGGCGGCCTCCTCGAACAGGGTGAGGAGGGTGTCGGGGCGCTGTGGGCCGACCTGTTCTTGGGTGGTGGGGTCGCCGTACTGGGTGAGCGGGAGGTTCTCCTCCACGCCGAGGCGGGTCATGCGGGCGCCGGCGGTCTCCCCGGTCCACGCGTCGATGGCTCCGGAGTAGGCGGTGGTGGTGTTGGAGGGCCAGGCGGAGATGTGTCCGAGGGCCATGCCGTCCAGGTCGGCGCTGTAGCCGTCGGGCGGGGATGCGACGCCGGTCGGGCGGCCCACGGTGCCGGCGAACGAGGCGAACGCGTTGCCGGCGTCGCCGCCGACGTCTGTCCAGGTGATGACCCAGTCGACGTTGCCGCCGTTCTGGGTGGCGGTGAACCGGACGTGGATCCAGGCGCCGTAGAGGTCGGTGCCGGTGGCCACGTCCTGGGTGAAGACGGTGGTGCCGTCGGTGGCCAGGCCGATGATGCGGGTGAGGTCGTTGCGTTGCTGGATGTACCACTCGGCGACGGTGCCGGTGGACAGGATCCGCATGAACGTGCGCAGGGTCGTGTTCGCGGTGTCGAGGCGGTAGATGTAGCGGACGGCCCAGCTGGTGATCGCGGCGGTGGGGGCTGGGATTCGTCCGGACATCATCGGCAGGTCGGCTCCGCTGGAGGCGAGTACCGGCAGCGCGTTGGAGGAGGCCAGGGTGTCGGCGCTCGCCCAGGTGGCGCGGGTCAGGGTGAGCGGGGCGACACCGGCGACGGGGCTGTAGGCGCGGGTGGCGGAGGCGCCTTCCTCCATGGGCCAGTAGGCGAGCGGGGTGTAGGAGGGGATGCGCCGTCTCAGGGTGGAGTCGAGGGCTTTGGTGCCCTGCCCGAGGCGGCGCAGGATTCCCGCGGCCTCGACCGGTACGCGTACGTCCTTGCCGGAGACGTCCCAGCGGGACGGCCAGGAGGACACCTCGCCGATGAAGCGGGTGCGCCGGTTGGTGATCGTGGCCGGGGCGGTCACCGTCCAGGTCAGGCCCGCGCTGTCCACGAAGCTGCCCGCGCCGGCGGCCGGGATGCTGAAGTCCGGGACGGCCACGACGGAGCCGCCGATACCCGAGCGGACCTCTGCCTTGTGGAAGCGGCCGTTCGGCTGGGTGAAGCCGACGTCCGTGGCGCGGCCGACCCGCAGCGCGGTCGCCGAGTTGAAGATGGACGTCGTCCCGGCCTGCACGACCGCGCTGCCGAACTGGGTCCACGGCCCGGACGTCCCCGAGGGGGCGGTGTAGAAGGTGACGGTGCGCCCGCCGGCGCCGTTGTCGACGTCCAGGGTGGCCCGCAGCGCGATGCGGCCGGACGCCGTGTTGGGGAAGGGAAGAGTCGACGACGCCGACAGGGTGGCGGTGCCGTCCGCCGACCACTCGAAGTACAGGGCCCTGTTGCGGGTACCGAGGAACCAGCTCTTGGTGCCGCCCGCGAACCCCAGCTTTCCCACGAGGTGGGTGGTGGACCCGCTCCCGGTCGCGTAGTCGGTCCAGTTGGACAGGGTGGCGTCGATCCGTACGTCGAGGTCCCCGGTGATGTCGAGGGCTGCTGTGTCCGGGGTGGACGCGTAGGCGGTGGACGAGCCGGGCAGGTCGAGGAAGGGGGTGCCTGCCTTGACCGAGACGCGGATGAGGGTGTTGCGTCCGATGAGCAGGTAGTACGGCGAGAGCGGATTGCGCGGGCTGTACTTGCCCGACCTGTTGTTGAAGGTCAGCGTGCACTTGCCCGGGTCGACCCGCACCCCCTCGTCGGCCCGGCCCCGGCTGATGACGATCTTGTTGGCGGTGTACACGTCGGACGTGACGTCGACCCATGTGCCGCCGATCCACAGCTCGACCAGCACGGTCAGCGGGGTCTGAGGGAACACCACGGCAGGACTCCCTTCACCCGGTGAGGATCTGGATGCTGCCGCGCCCGTCGACGCGGACCATCTTGCGCAGGAGCTTCTTGAACTCCCCGTCGGCGCCGGCCATGTCGAAGCGGACCGTGACCATCCCGCCGCCCGCCTGCGCTCCCAGCAGCGGCGCCATGCCGGTGGTCAGGGGCCGTACGGGGGTGGCGAGTTCGGGGTCGACGAGGCCTCGCATGGTCTTGTCGAGGACGCCGCGGTTGTCCTCGGCACCCATGGCGATACCGGGCGGCAGCCAGCGGCCGATGACCCTGGCCATCACCTTCGACGGGGAGCCGATACCGAGGGCCTTGGCGATCGGGCCGGGGATCATGTCCTTGGCCCAGCCGATCAGCGTGCTCCGCAGCCAGGAGCCCATCGACTTGATGCCGTTCCACAGGCCGGTCACGATGTTCTGCCCCTTGCCGTAGAGCAGGCTGCCCAGGGATCCGACCGCGCGGGCGATCCGTCCCGGTAGTCCGGACATCCAGCCGACCAGGGACAGGGCCCGGCTGACGGCGGCGTCCTTGAGGGACTGGAAGGCGCGGGAGGCGGTGTTGCGCAGACTCCCGGCCAGGCTGGACAGGGCCTTGAGGAGGCGGCCGGGCAGGCCGATCTGCCACTGGACCAGTGCCAGCATCTTGTTGATGGCCCAGTCCTTGGCCGATCCGAACCAGCCCGCGAACTTCCCGGGCAGTGTCCCGAACCACCCGAAGGCGTCCGACAGCCAGGAGATGGTCGCGTCGAACGCGGTGGTGATGGCTCCCCACACCGCGGACCAGATCGTCTGGAACCACGTGGTCTTCGTCGCGATGATGACGATCACGGCGACCAGGGCGACGACGGCGAGGATGATCCAGGTGATCGGCGAGGCGAACAGGGCGGTATTGAACAGCCACTGGGCGCCCGTCGCGATCGCGGTCGCCGCGGCCCACGCGGTCTGGGCTGCGGCCCACACCATCATCCCGCCCTTGATCAGCAGGACCGTGCCCGCGATCCCGGCGAGGGTGTAGGCCAGCGGCTCGAACACGCCCGCGTTGTCCATGGCGAAGCTGACGAACCCGCCCGCGACGTCGGCCAGTTGACCCAGGGCCTTGCGCTTGAACTCCTCCAGAGCCGATGTGGCGCTGCCCCCGACCTTCTCGACGAGCCGGTCCGTGGACCCCGCTGCGGTGTCCATGCCCGCCGCGGCGGCGGCGGTCGCGGGGTCGAGGGCGAACAGTGCCTCGCCCAGCACGTTGCCCGGGTCGCCGAACAGGGCCGCCGCCGCGTTCAGTTTGGTCTGCTCGCTGCCGGCCCCGCGCAGGCCGTCCATCGTCATCTGCAGGGCCTTCTCGGCCTGGTCCCCGCCCTGCCCGATCATCTTCGACATGTCCGCCGAGCTCAGACCGATCGACTCGAAGGCGGCATCGACGGACGTACCGCCGGCCAGCGCCCGCTCACCGAACTGACCGATCGCATCAGCCACCTGGTCGGCGTCCCGGGCGCCTGCCTGAAGTCCCTGTGCGAGCAGGCCGGTTGCGGTCTGGCCGTCCAGGCCGACGCGGCGCCACTGGGTGGAGTACTCGTTGAGCGTCTCCAAAAAGTCCCCGGCTTTATCGGCGCTGGAGCCGAGGCCGGTGGTGATGATGTCGAACGCCTCGTCGGCTGAGTCGGCCAGGCCGGTGCGCATCAACTGACCGACCGCCGCCGTGGTCATGGTCAGGTCCTGGTCGAACGTGTCCGCCAGAGCGAGTGCCTTGGTCGTCACACCTTCCAGGCCGCCTTCGGCTTGCGAGGTGTCGCCGATGTTCTGGTAGACGCCCTTGATGGCGAGGTTGACCGTCTCGACGCTGTCGCCCCACGCGTTCTCGTACACCGACGCGGACACCTGGGCGACGTCGGCGGCCTCGGCCGGCCCGAGGCCGAGCTGGGCGGCGAGCTTGTTGTTCGCCGCCTCCACGTTCAGGCTCTGCACGATGCCCGCGCCCAGAGCCAGGCCGACGCCGGCGCCGATCCCCGCGGCTGCCGCGTCGAACTTCTCGCGGACCTTGCCCAGCGTCTCGGTCGCCCGGTCGCGGGCGACCAGGTTGAACACGAGCGAGGTGTCACTCATGACTCACCCCCTGAGGACAGGGGGCGTCACCGCCCCGACTTGAGCTTCTCGTTGGCCTTCTGCTGCGCCTCTTCGTAGGCGTCGATCCAGTCGAGGTAGCGGTCTGCTTCCTGGACGGTGAGGGTGTCCCAGTCCCGGCCCACGATCCCCAGGAGGTGGGCCGCGTCGCCGAGCCGCCTCATTCGGCGATCGGCAGACTCGCTTTTCCCTCCTCGTCAGGGTCCTCGTACGCCTCGTCGATCTGCTCCTGGAGTTTCGTCAGGGCGGCGTACGCCTCGTCACCGGTGGCCACGCTGGCGACCTGGTCACGCATCAAGATCAGCTCACCCTTGGAATACTCCAGGGTCAGCTCGTCCCACTCGAACATCACGTCGGCGAACTTCAGCTGGGGGTGCAGGCGCTTGAGGAAGACGAACAGCAGCGCGCGCCGGCACAGGCTGTTGCCCTGGACGACGTCCTTCGCGAACACCGACCAGTTCCGGTCGGTGAGGCGCTCGATGAGCTCACGCTCGGGCGTGACGATGCCCCGCTTCGGGCTGTACTTCCACCGCTGCTCGTCGCCTTCGGCAGGCTTGTAGATCAGGTACACGGTTGCTCTCGCTTCTCTTACCGGGCCCGGGACGCGATGCGCCGGGCCATGTCTTCCATCGCCTGTTCCACAGCGTCCCGGTACCCGTTCGCCCGGCCCTCGAAGGACCGGTCGAACCAGTCGATCTTTCCGCGCTGCTGCACCCACTGGTCGCGGTTGCCGTACACGGGGTGGCGCCAGCCGCTCGCCCGGTTGGTGCGCTTGGGCGCGTTGGGGAAGTTGCGGATGTTCTTCGTCTTGAAGGCCTTCACCCGGGCGCCGGACCAGCGCCCCCCGAGCTTCACTTCCGGCCTGATCTTGCGGGCGATCGACGAGCGCAGGGCGGGCGCCGTCGGCATGATCCCCGAGGACGGCATCGCCATGATGCTGCTCTTGGCCTCGGCGGCGCCGGGCTTGAGGGCCTCGCGCATGTTCTTCGCGAGGTCCTTGCGCAGAGCCTTGCCGTCCTCCTCGGCACGGATCGCGCGGACCAGGGCGTCCAGGCCCTCGACGTTGCTGACGCCGAGGGCGAACGGCGGCCCGCCTGCCATCAGGAAGTCGCCCTCGTCACAGCCCCCGAGGTGGGGAAGCCCTGGCTGACGGTGGCCTCGTCACCGACCGACCCGGTCAGCGGACTCCAGCCGGTGATCAGGATGCTGCCGGTGTACTTCGGGTTGGAGGTGCCGACCGCGGCCTGGTCGGCGCGCACCTCGAACGGGACGACCGTGCCCAGCAGCGGCCACATGATGGCGTCGAGTTCCGCAGCGGTGAAGGACTGGAGGAACTCGCAGCCCAGCTCCGCGGACTTGAGGCCACCGAGGACTTCCTTCCAGCCGAGGCTGGCGTAGTTGGTGACGTCCTTCTCCTCGACCTCGACCGTCAGCTCGGCCTTCTTGGTGTAGGTGTTCAGGACGTTCGCGTTGATAGACAGGTACTCGGCGAGCAGAACCATCTTGGGCACGACAGGCCCCCCTTTCCGGGCATGGCGAGAAACCCGGACCGAGGCCGGCCGGGCAGAGGTGGGGTGCGGACTATCCGATGCCGAGGGTGGCGGCGAACAGGAACGACGGAGTGGTGCCGGAGATCGTCCAGGCGATGCGCCACCACGTGTCCGTGATGGCCGTGCCCGCGGTGCGCTGGATCTGCCCGCCCACGGCGGTCGCCGCGGTGAACGTCAGCCGGGTCGTTGGGCTGGCGAAGGTGTTGTCGACGGAGGACTCCACGCGCGCGGTGATCGACGGGGTGGTACCGGCCACCGACAGCACGTGCAACGCCGCGTACATGCGCTTGTTCAAGGCGACGGCGCCGACCTGGAGGCCGGTGCCCGTGCCGGTCGCGGTGCGGGCGGTGCCGGGCGGGTGGGCGAACTGGCCGCGTACCAGCGGCCATGCCGACTTCGCGGTGCCGGTCCAGGGGGCGACCTCACCGACCGCGTCGCCGAGTTTGTAGTCGGCGCGCAGGGCGCTGGTGAAGTACGCCAGGCTGCCCACGGACGCGTCGTTGTTCGCGCTGACCGACCACGGGCCGACGCCGCCGAGCTGGGACCAGGACGCGTCGTCGACTTTGGACGGGTCCCCGGCCTCCCACTGTCCCTCGGCGGAGATCTCAGCCGAGCCCAGGCCGCCGAGGTTCTCCTTCCAGCCTGCCGAGCCGTAGTTCGTGGTGTCCTTCGCCTCGACCTCGGCGGACAGCTCGACCTTGTTCGAGACGGTGGTCAGGTCGGCGGCCACGGCGAAGCACCGCACGTTGGTCAGGATGGTCTTGGGCACGTCACTCCTCCTCGCCGGCGGCGGTCTTGCGGCGGGCGCGGGGGCGCGCGTCCTTGCCCGGCGGGCCGACTTCCTCGGCGACGCCGGAGGCGACCAGGTGTGCGGCCTCTGCCGTGGGCAGTTCGGTGTCCTCGCCCTGGGCGGGCCAGGGCTGGCCGTTGCGCGCCGCGCCGTCGGGCATCTGGACCAGCATGCGGATCTTCATCAGGTGTTCCCGTCTCCGATGACCTTGATGGCCAGCTCGGCGCCGAGGTAGGTGGACCCTTGGTGCTCGTACCAGCGGTAGCCCTGCACGCGTTCGATGTGGAGGTCGTCGGCCGCGCCGCCGAGGGCGAGTTCGCCGGGGGCGCCGCGGGCTGCCTCGATCGCCACCTTCAGCGAGGCCGGGCCCGCGCCGGACAGCATCGCGTCCAGGATCCGCTGGGTGGAGCGGTCATCGGCGCGGCCGGCCAGCACCCGGCAGGTGAAGTCCAGCCCGTCCGTACCGCGGCCGTGTGTCTTGTCGTAGGTGACCTCGACTTCGGCGACGAAGAAACACGGGACGACCACCGAGTCCGGTACGTAGCCGGTCGACGTCAGCTTCCCGATACCGGTGGGCAGGACCACCGCACGGGCAGCGTCCGCGATGGCGTCACGGACCAGGGAGATCTGCACAGCCGCCCCCTTATCCGAAGCCCGGCAGGATGTACGGCTCGATGAGCGCCCACACGTCGGGGTCCCGGCGGGAGAGGTTGCGCACGCCCCACTCGGCGGAGCCGATGATGCCCTCGGGTGAGTCCTTGCGCTTATAGAGGCGGGAGGCCTGGATCATCGCGGCCTCGGCGATGTCGTCCGGAACAGCCGGCCAGCCGAACCGGGCGGTCACCCGCAGGCGGGTGGTCGCGATGCCCCACGTTGCCAGGGGACGCAGCAGTCCGGTGATCGGCTTGCCGTCCGCCAGGGCGTTGTCGGGGGATGTCTCGTATCCGGTGACCGCGCTCCAGGACGCTCCCGATCCGGTCTCGACGAGCAGGCCGGCCGCGCTGCCGATGTCGTCGATGAGGAACAGGTCGCCGTCGTCCTCGCGCACGATGCTGCCGCGCGGGTTGAACGTGCGCTGCACGGCCGTCGCGTCGAGCCAGAAGCGGCGGCCACAGGTCTTGTCGATGCTCCGGGACGCGGACCGGCGGGCCCGGTCCAGCAGCGCGTCGCGGGTGTCGTCGGTGGCCTCGATGCCGAGCTGGACCTTCAGGTCTTCCAGGGTGACGTACTCGTTGGCCACGTCATGCCTGCTCGGCGGGGCGCGCCCGGCGGCCCTTCGGCGGCGTCGAGCGGGAGGCGGGCGCGGTCTTGCCGTCGGCCGTCGGCTCGTGTCCGCGCAGCTTCAACTGCTCGTCGACCTGGGCGACACGGGCGTCCATGCCGCGCACGGCGTAGCCCTCGCGTTCGCGCAGCAGGGCGGCGACCATCGGGTCCTCGGTCTGCGGTTCGGTCATTGCTTCGCTCCTGCGGTGAGGCCGGACACGCAGGGCCCGCCCCAGGCGAGGCGGACCCTGCGTGATGGAGGGATCAGACGCCGGTGAACGTCGGCGCGATCAGCCCGGTGCCCGCGATCTTCCGGGCGTGGGCGTACCGGGCGTGGGTGTAGGCGAAGTAGCCGTACACGACCATGAGCACCCCGAGGCTGGCGACCTTGGTCTGCTCCGCCCGGATGTACATCGGGGCGTTCGCGTCCTCCCACAGGTGGCACTCCTGGCGGTCCACCAGGTAGATCTCGTCCTCGGTGCCGCCGCCGAGCGTCGTGGCGATGTTGTTGTCGACGATGACCGGAGTGCCGTTGGGCAGCACGCCGCGCACGCCGCTGCCGTAGGTGGTGGCGTAGTTGGCGCCCAGGGTCTGTGCCACGATCCCGGGCTGCGTGATCACGGGCCAGGTGGACGCCATGGCGTTCTGCATCCAGTACCAGCGCCGGGAGTGCATGACCGCGATGTTGTCGCCGGTCGCCATGTCCAGAAGCGCACCCTCGACGCCCGACAGACCCTCGATCACCTTCGGGTACAGCTCCGCGACGGTCGGGCTGGCGTCGGTGTAGGCGACCGAGGTCGCCACGTTGGTCAGGCCGTTGGTGGCCTGGTTGAGGAGCGTGGAGTCCAGCTTGGTCGAGTAGCGGCGGAACAGGTCGTCCAGGACGACCGGCTCCACGCCGGCGCCCCGCTCGATGGCCTGCCGGGACAGCGTCTGCTGGCCCGCGTTGGTCTGCACCGTGACCGGCAGCAGCGTGTCGTCGATGTCCGTCTCAGCGACGGCGATGTTCTCCGACGCCTGCAGGTCGACGTTGGTCGCCGTGGTGATGCGGGAGATGTTGACCGTCATGCCCTGCGCGGGCAGGTCGTGCGGACGGCACGAGTCCGCGAACGGACGGCGCGCGGCAGCCGCCGGGGCGTACAGGTCGGTCAGGTACTGCGGCACGACCAGGCCCGCGAACGCGCCCGTGCCCGCCGCACGCTGCCCGGTACGCGGGTCGATCTGGTCGCCGCGCTCCACGCGTTCCTCGGCCATGTGCCGGCCAAGTCGGTCGCGGGCCTCGTAGTCGCCCATGAACGCGGCGGCGACGTCGCCCTCGAATGCGGCACCGCGCCGGTCCTGGTCGGGCCGGTAGGTGCGCTCCTCGGCGCCCACCCGGTGCACCCGGTCGTAGGCCGGTGCCCGGTTTGCGGCCGGGACGGTGCGCGCCTGCAGAGCGGTCACCTCGTCCTCGCGGACCTGCTCGGCCTCCAGCTGGTCGAGCGCTGCCTGGCGGCGGGTGACCTCGGCGTCCGCCGTGTCGCGGGTGGCGACCCGCGCGGTGACCGCGTCCTCGGTCAGGTTGTCGTCGGAGCGCAGCGCCATCAGCGCGTCCTGCTCCTGCTGTCGTGCGGTGATCGCCGTGTCCAGGGCGGTGCGCGCCTGGGCGATCAGCTCGGCGAGGGTCATCCTCGTCGTCCTTTCGTCGTCGTGATTCAGGCGCCCCGTGTCCAGACAGACGGCCACCCGAGGCATGGCGCCGGGTGGTCTCGTGCGCGAAGAGCGCAGGGCAGTACTCCCGCCGGACGGCGGGAAGATCAGAGGTCAGCGGGCGAGAGCGATCTCCAGCAGCGCCCGGGCCCGGCTGGACGTCGGGGCGGTCGGCTGGCGCATGCTCGCCCCGGTGTGGGGGTTGGCGCCGTAGCCGACGATCGCGACGTCGCCGCGGTGGATGTCGTACCGGTTGATCCGGTACTCGGTGTAGTCCGGGGACCACTGGCCCGACTCGATACGGAACGCGAACGACATCTCGTCGACCAAGCCCGCGCGCAACTTCGGCGCGATGTAGGCGACGTCGTAGTCCGCGGGGTCGAGGGCGGGCGCGTGGACGGACAGGCCGGTGCCGTCCTCGGCGAGCAGCAGCGTGCCGGTGGTGGTGCGGGCCATGCGGCGCAGCTGGTCGTGGCCCAGGACGAGCGGCACGTCGAGGTCCGCGCGGGCCAGCGATTCGGAGCCTGCGCCCTCGGTGACGATCTCGGTGTACGGGCCGAAGTAGTCCCACATCTCGTAGGCCTGCTCGTACACCGTGGCGTGCCCGAGGAACTCCAGCGTGCCGCCGCCTCCGTCGGCCTCGCGCAGCTGCACGCCGGACAGCCGGGCGCGCATCACGGCGCGGGATCCACTCTGCTCGGCGCTGCGCCGCTGTGAGGGGCGGTCGCGGCGGGCGGTGGTGTGCTGTGCCCGTTCGGCCGCAGCGGCGGCGAGCGCGGGTGTGGTCATGACGGTGCTCCCGGTACGGCGGTCGTGGGCTGTGCGGGGACGGAACGCGAGCCGAACAGCCGGTCGAACTCGGCGAGCTGGTCCTCGGTGAAGGGCGGCAGGTTCTCCAGCGCCCGGGCTTCGGACGGGGCGAGCGTCCGGTTGGTGATGCGCGCGCCGATGGTGCGGGCCCGCGCCTCGGGGTCCATGCGCAGCAGCGCGTCGGTGTTCAGCTTCACGAACCGCGGGCCGGACACGAGCTTGCGGCTGAACGCGTCCTCGCGGCGGCCCACCGCAGGACCCAGATTCATGATCAGGAACTGGAGGTTGCGCTGCGTCATGTTGGCGTAGGTGATGCTGCTGCCCGACACCGCCACGTCGATCAGGTCACCGGGGACACCGAAGAACCGGGCGATGTCCTGCGCCCCGTACTGGCGGGCCTCCAGGAACGAGGACTGCGAGGCGACAGCCTGGATCGGCTTGTACTCCCAGTCCATGCCGTGGACGAACAGACCTGAGCTGTCGACGGAGGCCCGGAACTGCTCGCGCGCGATCCGGGCACTGTCCTTGTCCACGACCTTCGCCGTGTTCTTCAGCTCGGCCAGCGGCACCGCCCCGCCGGCGAACCAGTCACGGGCGAACTGCTGCGCCGACAGCGTCTCTTCGATCGTCCACGCGGCGTAGGCCACGGGCGACAGGCCGAGCGGGCAGCCGGCCACGGTGTACTGCTTCTCGTGCCAGACCTCCCACGGCTCGTACTCCTTGCCGTTGATGACGAACTTGGTGATCGTCGAACCGTTGCCCCGGACGGTGACCGCGCCGAGTTCCACCAGGTCGATGCGGCCGGGCAGGCCTCGGCCGTCCGGGCCGATGACCCCGGTCCGTTCGGTGATGGTCCCGAAGCAGTTCCCGCCCCGGTCCAGGTCGAACTCAGTGGAGTACACCCATTCCTTGATGCCGACCTCCAGGCCGCCCGGGGCGACCAGGACGGGAGGCTTCGGCACCTCTACCTGGATCCCGTTGACGTACCGGTACACGTCGATCGGGAACGACGACATGAGGTCCGCACGCAGGCGCAGGCACGCCCACACCGCCGAGTTCCGCAGCGCCGTCTCGTTGGTGACGTGCACCCGGTTGGTGCGCCCTTCGCGGGAACGCGCGAGGAGATCCTCGGCGGACGTGATCTGCGCGTCGCGGGTGAACGCGCCCTTCAGCCTGGACCAGGCACCCATGCCGCGCCTCCCCTCACGCGAACGAGTCCGCGATGTCGTAGTCGTCGATCACGTGCGGGCCCCGGATCAGCAGCGCCCACCGGGCGAACGTGACGGCGCACAGCGGGCTGATCTCGGTCAGGGAACTCGTGCGGTCCAGCGTCCACGCGTCGCCGTTGCGGCGGGTGCGGGCGCCGTTGACGGCGGCGGTCAGCGGGACCTGGTCGAGGTGGACGACCGTGCCCTGGTTCATGGCGTCGGCCAGCTGACCGCACGCCTCGATGATGTCCCCGGACCGCATCACAGCCAGGTCGCCGCGATCCGGATGCTCCTTGTCCTTGGGCACGTCGATGCCCGCGGCTACCAGGTCGTCGATCAGAGAACTGGCCGGCGCCCCAGATGCGGCGACCGCCACGGCCACTGGCTTCCACAGCTTGTGCAGCCGGGCCACCGCGGGCACCACCCAGTCCGTACCGGTCCGGTACGCCACGACCTCCAGGTGCACCTTGCCGTCCGGCCGGAGCGAGGCCGCACTGATCGCCGCGCGCTTGCGGTCCTGTGACACGTCGATGGCCAGAGCGACGCTGGACGCCACCGGCTTGCTGGCCTCGTCGACCAGGCCCGGCCACTTCCCCTTGGGGACGTTCGGGTCGACGGGCGGCGTCGGCTTCCGGGTCCGGTTCAGGTACGCCCGGTCGAACTCTGCCGGATCCAGCTTCACCAGCTCCGCAGCGATGACCGCCTCGGTGACCGTGAAGCCGAGCGCGGGCAGCGTCGCGTACCAGGTCGCCGGGTCATCGCGCGGCATGTCCTCCGGGGCGAACCACTCGAAGTAGCAGACGCCCGGCCACACACCGGTCTTCCACGCCTCCTCGATCAGCGCCCGCCCGATGGCCCGCTTCTTGTTCAGCCACACGCTCTTCGTCGTGCCACCGGCGGACGCCCACCACAGCTGAGCCATGGGCCGCGTCGTCATCGCTGGAGAGAACGCCTGCTCCAGACGGTCGTCCTCGTGCTTGAACGCCTCGTCGATGATGCCCAGGTCGAGGGCGGGGCCGTGTCCGGCCGACTCGGTGTTCGCGGTGATGCCCATGCGCGACCGGGTCGCTGGCCACAGGATCTTCTCGTTGCCGTTCGACTTGCGGATCCGGGCCCGCCGCACCAGGTCGGAGTCTGAGATCTTCTCCCAGAACTCGTCCTCCCAGCGCTGCCGCGCCATGTTCCGGTCCTGCGCCGCGTAGATGATGTTCTGCCGGTGCCACGCCATGGCTCGGTGAACCTGTAGCCCTAGGATCAACTCAGTCTTGCCCTGCTGTCGTGACACCGACAAGCCGGCCTCACGGTGGACGAACACCCCGTCCTCGTCCAGTTCAAGGGCGACGTCCGTGACGTACTTCTGCCACGGCATCGGCGGGGCGCCGAGCTTCTCCATGACCTTCCACAGCTTCGGCCCCAGCGACTTCCGCTCAGGGTTCCGAGGCGTGCCCCAGCGCGGCGGGCACTCCAGCCCGTACCGCTCCCGGAGATCCTCGGCGAACTCAGTCGGGGGAGCCCAGGTCTCCGAGGTCGTCGTCATCGTCAGCGGCCCGCCCCTCCAGCAGCTGGGCGAGCGTCTGCCGCAGCTCGCGGATCAACTGGGGGAGCAACCGGTCCTCTTGGGTCACCGGCTCTCCACACGTCTCGCACTGGGCAGTCGCCGCAGCATCGATCCGGACGGCCAGCGTGTAGGCCAACTCGGACAGGGACGGCTCGACGCCGACCAGGTCGCCGAGCTGCTCGACGTCGCTACGCACGGCGTCCTCGACCGAGCCCATGGCGCCCCCTTCCAAGATCATCCCTGTGCCATCGGGCCGGGGGGAGAAAAATAAAAGCTGGGCGCGGGGTTGCGATATGTCCGTTTTCTAAAAATCCCAGGAGATCCCGAGCTGATCGGCCGGATCAGTCCTGGTCACGGCCCTGCGAACCAGTCGACCGAGGTGACCAGTTGGACCACTTCGGACAGGGGGCGGTCGCTCTTCTCGCTGTTGCACTTGCGGAGGCAGATGGGGCAGCCGGTGACGCCGTGGATGGGGGCGAGGTTGTCGGGGTCGAGGCGGGCGCCGCCCTTGCTGCGGGGGTGGATGTGGTCGACGGCGGTGGAGGCGCCGTGGCCGCAGACGATGCAGACGTCGGATGCGGCGAGGATGCGCTCGCGTACCTTCCGGTACTCGTAGCTGGTGAGGTCGCTGCTGCTGGCCACGCTCACCCCCTGGGACACGACGCAGCCCCAGCCGGGGGGATTGGCTGGGGCTTCGTGTGCGTCTGTGGTGCCCGTCTGCGGACACAAGGGTTCCCGGAGATCGTTACACGCTATCTGACCTGCGGTCAAGCAGCATTGCGTGCGGCGCGGTTGGCGGCGAGGGCGGCGACGGCTTCAGCGGCGTACCAGGGCTGCCGGGCACTGCCGCCGGCGCGGTCGAGCTGGCCTCGGTGGACGAGCAGTCGGACGCCGCCGAGGGTGACACCGAGGACGCGGGCGGTCTGGTGTGCGGTGAGGTGGCCGGGCCGGATGTTCTGCGACTCCATGCCTCCATGATGCGGTAGGGAGGGAGGCGCGGGCGGGGAGTCTGAAGGGCCTGTTCCCCGTTTCCCACGCGTCCCGGGTGGTGCCTCCCTGGCCTCCCTGACTGGCCATTTCCGCAGGTCATGTACAGGGAGGCAGGGCAGGGAGGCGTTAGGGAGAACTCCCCGAGATCTAGGCGGGTCCCTCCTCGTCATCGACGTCCTCGGCGAACCGTTCCAAGATGGCGTCCTGGACGCGGTCGCGGGCGACGACCATCACGCCGTTGGACTTGTACTGCTCGGCCCCGTACGGCTCCAACGCCCTCTTCAGGTCGGTGGGCCCCCAGCTGCCGTACGCCTCCGGGTTGCGGGCGGCGAGGCGGTGCAGCACCTCCTGCGCGAGGACGCGTGTGTCGTCGGCGAGGATCGCGGCGACGTCGGCGAGCGGGTCGGCCGGCTCGAACGTCGGCTCATCGACGGCCGGGCCGCCCTCGTACAAGCCCATCGCCCGTACGACCACGGGCGTCACCTCGTCGACACCCTTGTCGGGATCACGCGCCACATAGTGGGCACGCACCACCTCGAACGGCTTGTTGCTGAACCCCACGGTCACCGCCGTGCCGACGTCCTCGCCGGGAATCAGCGTGGTCGCGGTGACGCCGGCCTTGTGACGCCCGGAGCCGAGCAGCCCGTCATTCGCCACGTGGTCGCCGACCGCGAACGCGACACGGTGGCTGGTGTTGCGGGTGACGTCACGCGGCAAGCTGTCGGCGGTCGGGGACACGGTCACCCACACGAGGGTGATGGCTGTCTTGCGGGCCTTCTTCATCACCTTGATGGCCAGCTCAGCGGCCTCTTTGCCGTACTCCTTGTGCATGAACAGCTCGTGGCACTCGTCGAACACGACGACCTTGGGCCGCATCCGCGGGTCCTTCAGGGCCAGCTCGCGCGTCACCTTCGTGGCGCCCTCGCCGAGTTCCTCCAGCAGCTTGCCGCGGGTGGTCACCTCGTCGCGCAGGCTGCGCAGGGCCTTCAGCGCGGCGTAGACGTCCTCGTCGTCGTCGCCCTTGACCAGGACCCGCAGGCGCGGCTTCAGCGGGTCGTAGTCCGTGTTGTACGCCATGACGTACGCCTCGACGATGACCAGCGGATCGAGGATCGCGCCGAGCAACAGGGCGATGACCAGCGACGACTTACCCGAACCCATGATGCCGCCGACCATGTAGTTCGCGGCCATGAGCTTGCCGATGATGGGCTCGCCGCGCTGGGAGACGGCGACGGGAATGCCCTTGAAGTAGTCGGTGGTGCCCTCGGTGAGCAGCGGCCAGGGCGGGACCGGCCCGGACAGTGAGCCCTGGTCGGCGACCCACAGATCGAGGGTGCCGGGCTGCTTCGGGGGCTCAGTGGGCCACACCTCGACGGGCTTGCGCAGCAGGTTGTGGGCGAGGACGTTCTTCCTGCCGAGGATCATCTCGACGGTGACGCCCATGGGGAGCTGCAACTGGGTGTGCCAGCCGTTCCCGGAGCGGGTGGTGGGCTGCTCCCATCTCGGTTGCCAGCCGTCCTTGATGGCCTTGTTGAGCGGGGCGATGCCGAGGTTGCCGAGCGCGCGCAGGATGGCGCCCTCGTCGGGTACGACGTCCCGTTCGTCGCTGCCTGCGGGCAGTGCCCATGCGGGTGCGGTCTGCCGGTGCCGGCCGACGGCCCACACCCCGGTGAGGGCGAGCCAGGGCAGCGAGTACAGCAGCGGTTCCCACAGCACGCCCGCGATGAACGCGACCCATCCGACCAGCTCGATGACGGTGTTCAGGGGGGTGAGGACGTCCCGGACGTCGTGGTTGTACGAGGCCAGCATGAGGCCGAGCATGAGCAGCACGCTGCCTGTGCTGAGGACTGCGGCGGCGATGGCCTTGGGGGCGTTGAGGATCATCTGCAACAGGTCCATGCGCCGCTTGTGGCGGGCGAAGCGGTAGGCGTAGGCGCGTTGTTCCCACTGCCGTACGAGTTCCTCGTTCCCCGCGGCCTCGGCCTGGCGCATCATGCGTGCGTGCGTGGCGGTCGTGCGGGCCTCCCAGGTACGGCGGGTGAGGACGCGGGTACCCCCGACGACGTAGGCGCCGTGTCGGACGAGGATCCGGTACGCGGCGTGCTCGCGGGCCTCGACGACGACCCGCCGCAGGGCTTCGGTATGGACGTGGCGGCGGGGCTGTACCTCGGTCGCGGGTACGGGGGTACCTGCCGTACCCGGGGGTGCGGGTACATCGGGTACGGGTGTACCCGTCGGATCGGTGTGGGCGGGTGCGGTCGTGTCCGTCATCCTGGTCTCTCCGGTCGTTCTCTGGACGGTCCGGGACACGGGGCGCCCGGGTGTACCTGTGCCGGGTACGGGCGCCCCGTGGTGTACCTACTTGCCGTTGGCCTCGCGCTTGCGGGCCCGGTCCTTGATCCGCTGAATGCCCTTGTCGATGTCGGGCTGGTCCTGAATGTTGGCGATGGCGCGGCGGGCGCCGCGGACCTCCAGGCGGACGATGGCGGCCTTCTCCCAGAACGTCAGCTTCGGCTCAGGCACGGTTGCTCCCCTTGTTGAAGTCGCGCCACATGGAGCGCAGGACGAGGGCGACGATCGCGATGGACAGGCCGCCGATGGCGAGCGCGATGGACGCGAACGCGAGGCCGATGGAGCCGACGCAGACGGCGCCGCCGATCGCGAGCCACTCGCCCCCGCTGCGGCCCTGGTGGTGCTGGTGCTGGCAGGCCTGCGGGGCGGGCTGCTGCTGTGCCGCCTTGGCCAGCTCGACGGCGGCGAGCGCGATCTGTACGGCGGCCGTGTTCACCGCGGCCTCTCTCGCTGCGGCCTCGGCCTTGTCGAGGGCGTCGCTCACGCAGTCCACCCCCGCACGCGGCGGGTGATACGCGGCCACAGCAGGACGCCGGCGGCGAACGCGAGCACCGCGGGCTGCGAGACGACGGCGGCCACGACCGCCAGGACGACGGCGAGCAGCGCCGGATAGGCGACGAGGAGACCGAGGACGGCCCCGAAGACCAGGCGCATCATGAGCGCACCCCCGTCAGCTCGTCACGGATGCGCTGCGCACGGCCCTGGCCGATCGAGTACGTCTCCTTCAGGCGCCGTACCCCGGGTACCTCGCCGGGGAAGTCGGTACGTACCTGGGGGATGAGCGGGTCCGGGTACGGGGTGTCCTCGTCGGTGGGCTCGGTGGGGTTGCCGGCCTTGTCGGCGTAGTCGTCCGGGACCTGCCAGTCGAGGTGTACCTGTGCATCAGGTACGGGGTACTCGTGCGCCGGTGCAGGCTCGGGTACGGGTAGCTCGACGACCGGCCCGACGGCGACCGGAGCGGGCGCGGGGCGGGCGACGATCGGCAGCAGCCGGACGCCCGGAGGTACGGCGGCGGGTACGGCAGGTACCCGTACGGCGATCGCCGGGTACGCCTCGGGTACGGGCGGCGCCGTGGCGGGTACGGGGACCCGCTCGACGGCCGCCGCGAACTCAGCGACAGACTCGGCGGGTACGTCGTCCTCGTCGCGGGCGAGAGCGTGGGTACGCCACAGCGCGACCGGCACGAGGACCGAGACGACCGTGACGAGTTCGAGGTTCACGCGCACGACCCCGGCATCGAGGGCGTGAGCGGCCACCTGCGCGGCGCACATCAGGATGAGCGACAGGGCGACGTCGAACGCACGGAACCACTTCAGAGCGGCGATGACGTAGCAGTCGAGGGCGAGCGGCAGCATGACCGCGATCGGCTGCTGTGCGCCCAACCGGCGGGCCAGCTCGTACTCGGCGATGGCGGTGTAGGCGAGGCCGGCCGCAGTCGACGTCCGGCGGATCCACGTACGGGCGGGGTCGGTGGTCACCGGCCACCCCCGAGGATCGTGTGCAGCTGGTCGGCGAGGTCGCGCAGCCGGTCCGCGTATCCGTCGAGGGCGGCGGCGAGGCTGTACAGCTGGACGGGGGTCAGGGTCCGGCCGGGCGGGTAGACCGAGACGCCGGGCGTCCGGCCGCCAAGGCTCGGGTCGCCGGGCGTCGCGTACGGGGACTGTGCGAGGCACGCGGCGATGACCTCGGTGCCGTGGAAGGCGAGGTTGACGTCGGGGCCTTTGTGGAGGATGTCGGCGCGGTGGTAGTCGGGCCTGTGGTTGGGGTGGCCGATGCACCAGGCCGGGCAGGTCACGGTGACCGGGCCGTGGTCGGCCGTGGGCAGCGTGATGGTGCGGGGCTCGGTCACTGGTCCTCCCCGGTCGGGAGCGTGACGGTCTGCGGGGTGCGGGCCTGGTACGGGCGGTAGGTGACCGGGCTGTCGGCGGTCCAGCCGCACAGCTGCCCCGCGGCCCGCGCGATGTCCGAAAGGCTCGGCGAGGTGAGTGCCGAGTTCGCGATGATCCGGGCGTTGCTGGCGCGCTCGCGCATCAGCCGGTTGGCGGTGTCGTCGTCAGCGGCCTGGTCGGCGAGGGGCACGGTGAGGGCTTCGACGATCGCGGCGAGGAGGTCGCGGACGGGCTCGGGCAGGGTCTGCTCGCTCATCGTGCGGCCACCGCCTCGGAGGCGCGGGCGAGGAGGAAGGCGTCGTCGCGGTGATCCTGGGTGCGGCGGTCGGCGCTGTTGGTGTAGTCCTCGCGGCAGAGGCGGTGCAGTTCGGCGACGCGGGCGTTCTTGATGGTGCCGGTGACGCCGGCCTGGGTGACGCGGACGCTGATGGTGCGTCCGGCGATGCGGCGGATGATGCCCGCGGCGATGAGCCTGCGGGTCGGGGTGATCGCGGGCATGGGAAGATCCATGACAGCCGTTCTCCTTGCTTGATCAAGGGTTCGGTCAGGCCCTCGGTCGGTGCTCGTAACACCGCCGGGGGCCGTCTTTGTTCAGTGCTGCTGGCGGAGCTCGCGTAGCTTCTTGCGGGTGGTGGCCAGAGCGATGGCTTGGCGGGCCTCACGGGCCTCCAGCGCAGCGCGCTTGGTCTCGGTGTCCGTCGCGCTCTGCGTCGAACGGCTGGCCAGCCAGGTTTCCGCCTCGCTACGGACGACCCAGACGGTGCGGCCGGCGGTCATGACGGGCTTGGGGAAGTCGTGCCGCTTGCGCCAGTTCGAGACGGCCGCGCGGGTGACTCCGGCGAACACGGCGACTCCGGCGAGGCTGACGAGCTGGTCGTCTTTCCCCTGGAACTCCGGGCGGTGCCACGTGATATCGGACATGGTTCAGCTCCTCCGTCGCTGCTGTTCACAGTGACTTTGTGTACCTACATTAACGCGTGATGCGTGAACCGTGTCAAGTGGATCCGTGGTGGTGGGCGTAGATTCCTGTACCTACAGGGGAGGTGCCATGGGCAGGCCAGCCACAGGCAAGACGCCTTTGCGGAACGTGCGGGTCCCGGACGGGCTATGGAGTGCTGCAAAGGCGAAGGCTGAGGCGGAGGGCCGCACGGTCACCGACGTGATCGTGTCGGCCCTGCACCGATACGTGTCCAGCCGCCCGACTCAGCAGGACTCCGACGAGGCTTAGGCCGCAGGCGTGGGCTGGTAGTGCAGCAGCAGAAGCAGGTCGGTCTCGCCCTGGTACGCGCAGCCGCACGACCGGCAGCGCACCGGCCCGCCCGGCAACCGCGACAACTCCGCCCCGCACACCGTGCCTGCGTCGTCCGTCACCGCCACGCACGTACCGAGCCGCTGCCGCCGGGGCACCGGGTCCCCGACCAGCGAGCGGAGTTCGGCCTCCAGCGCGCGTACTTCGCGTGCCAGGTCCCCGACGGGTGGGTAGTGGGTGGTGATCCACTGCAGCTCCATCGCCAGCCACCGGCAGTCCGCTGCCAGCCCGGAGGGCGGCGGCGCACTGTGGTGCGGCCAGCGTTCGCGCTGCACGTCCACCCGCCAGGAGTGCACGATCTCGCCCGCCCGGTTGTCCCGCAGCTCGTCGAGGACGTCCTCGTTGATCGGCGACCGCGGACCGGCCGTGCGCGCGGTGACCAGTTCGCCGAACCCGGAGCGGGGCGGCACCAGGAAGTCGACCAGTTCGGTGGCCAGCTCGGGCAGCTGCTCCAGCCGTGTGGCCAGTTGCATGGCGTCTCTCGCGCAGAGATAGCCGCCCGCGACCGGGTCCTCGCACAGGCCGCAGTTGGCGGTCACAGGGCTGGCTCCTTGATGACGGGAGTCGGGCCCTTCGGGTACTCCGGCCCGGTCCAGATGGAGCCGTTGGCGACGAACACGGGGTGCACCTCGGCGCCGATGGCTGCCCAGGCGATGACGGGGCAGGTGGCGGGGTCGCCAGTTGCGAGGTCGGTGACGGTGACGGTCCATCCGGGCTGGGCTGGTACGAGGGCGGCGATGGGGGTGAGGTTGTTGGTCACGGGTCTCTCCTTGGAGGGGGACGGGGGGACAGGGGGGGACGCTGTTTGTCCCCCCCTCCCTCGCGCGGTACGCGAGTCGAATAGTTATTGATCTTGATCTCTATATATGCAGGTCAGCGGCTTGATTGAATCTGAGACTGTTAGGCTCGTGAATCACTTTCGTGCTTCTGAGGGGGAGAAGGGGGGGACAAACAGCGTCCCCCCGTCCCTCGCGTCCCCCCTCATGTCCCCCCATCACTCAGGGTGGACGGGGCCAGCAGCGAGCCCGCCGTCTGTCTCGACGACCCACTCGCGCAGCACCGCGTAACTGATCGCGTCGCCCACGTACTTCTTGTCGCGCCCCGCAGCGATCCGGTCCCGGATCACCCGGCGCGTCAGCGGCTCGCCCTCGCGCGCGCGGACCGCGATGCGCATCGCCACCCGCTCGATCGCCTTCTCCGCGCGCGCCTCCTGAGCGGACTCCTTGGCCTGCTCAACGCGGACCTCTTCCGTGATGCGGGCCGTCGTCCGCTTCTCCTGCTCCAGCCTTCGCAGCCCCTCGCTGTACGCCAGTACAGCGTCCCGCGTGGCGCACGAGGCGGCCCACAAGATCTGGGCAAGGCGCCAGTCCTCGGCATCCACATGGCGGCGGCCCGCGAGGATGGCCAGGAGCGAGGCGATCTTGACTCTCATCAGCGGAGCGTGGGAGTCGAGGGGGTTCAGCTCCGACGCGGGCGTCTGCCCGCGCACCTTGGCGAGGTCGGCCAGGCGTAGCTCCTCCCGGATCGCCTCGTCGAAGGTGACCAGTTCGAAGGCGTACCCCTCGCCGGGCTCGGCCTCGATAGCCGCGCGCCACTCGAACAACTCGCCCGGCCACGGCGGTTGCTCGTCCGGGATGGACGGGTCGACGACCTGCACCCACAGGAAGCGCTGCGGCGTTCCCTCTGCTACCTCCTCGAACAGTGGTGCTGCCGTCTCAGGCTGGAAGCCGACGAGCAGGCCCAGGCTGTACGAGCCGCTGGGGATGTACCGGCTGGTGTCCTTGCTGGCGTTGGTCTGGCCGAGCGTCTGCCCTACGGCCGCGCTGCGGAGCGTCTCGCCCAGGGTGGAGCCGGAACGCTCTTTCATGAGGCGGGTGATGGTGGCGCCCTCGTCGACGTAGAAGAACGCGTTGTGCCGCACCTGCTTGCGGACCCGCACGGTTACCGGCGTCGAGGTGCCGCCTCGACCCCGGCGCACCTCGCCGGTCTCCTCTTCCACGGTGTCCATGAAGACCTCGGCGATACCCTCGCCAGACCCCAGCGGCAGGCCGTCGCGGAAGTCGAGGCCGGTGGGCGCGGGCATCAGCCGGTCGGCGACTTCCACGCCGGTCGACTTGCCGATGCCGGACGGGCCGATGATGCCGCCGAACAGGTTGAGCGAGGCATATCCGGCGACGCCGGTATCCGCACGGATGCGGTGCGAGACCATGCCCGACAGGCGGGTCAGTGCGGACAGGAGCGCGACGTCACCGGATCGGTTACGGGAGTGCCCGGCCTGGCGGATGTGCCGGAGTTCGGAACGGGCCGCGTAGAACTCTTCCGGGATCAGCCCAGGGATGGGCGGCGAGCCCGGCTCGCCCTCGGGCTCGGGCTCGGGGGCTTCGCCGAACTGGGCCCAGATGTCGTCGTCCACAGGCGGAAGCGGCGGCGTCTCGCGTGGTTGCGCGGGGGGCCGGCAGTGCTGCCGCACGCGGGTGAGCACAGCCGTCGGCAGGCTCCGCGCGGCCACATGCGCGTCCTGGTCGAACGCGGCGCGCAGCACGTCGAGGGTGGCCTCGCGCTCGTTGCCGTTGTAGTGGAGGTGCGCCCACAGGGTGGGGACGGTGAGCTTGCGGCCGGAAGCCTGTTGGCCGACAGGGAGTCCGGAGCGCTCTGACCAGTTGACGGCGACGTGGTCGTCGCAGACGAGGCTGTACTCGCTGTCGGCGGAGCCTTCGGCGCCGGCCGGACGCAGCCACTTCTCCCGGCCGTCGGCGGCGGTGCCGCGGTACGTCCAGCCTTCGGGCTCCAGGATGTCGCGGAAGGTGATCTCGCTGGCGAGGATGTCGAAGACGCTCGTCCCGCCTCCGGAGCGAGGGAACGCGGGGCGCCGCGGCGGAGACGGCGCTGCGGGTGTCCGTCCCGTGCGGGCGTCGTGGCGCGCCCGCTTCTCTGCCGCCGACTTCTCCAGGAGAGCGCGGGCGTCGGGCTCCAGGCGCGCCACGGCCTCGCGCATGACGGCCAGGTCGACAGGTTCGCCGCTGCCCGGGAAACTGCCCGTCGAGCGGGCCCCCGCCTTGCGGTTGACGGTGCCGGGGATGCGCATGAGCCGGTCGAGGTTGCCGACCTGGGTGTCCCAGGAGCAGCCGTGGGAGTACGCGGAAGCGCCGAGGACGGCCTGCAGACCCATGGTGAACTGCTCGATGGACGCCCGGTCGTCGTCGCTGCCGATGATGTACGGCTCGGCCAGTACCCAGATCGGGTTGTAGCCGCCGCCGGACAGCCACCAGCCGCTCGGCTCGGGCAGCCCGGGAGCGGCCACGATCCCGCGGACGTGGTCGGCGTCGACCGGGTGCGGCAGGTCGTCCAGACCCGGCTTATGGCCAGCCGTGCCGTAGTCGCCGTCCGCCCACAGGAACGTCAGACTGTGAGCGAGGTCCTTCCCGCCACGGCCCTCTGCGGGCCGCTCGCGCAGGGTTGTCACCTGCGCGTACACGCCCTTTGCGGACCTGCTGTCCAGTTTCAGGACGTACTCGGTGGCCGCTGTGATCCCGACCTCGTCGGTGGTGAACCTGCGTCCGGCCCAGCCGTCCTTGTCCGAGCAGATGCTGACGAGGCCGGGCACGTCCTGGAAGTGGTACGCCAGGGACGCGTGCACGAGCTGCTCGTCAGCGACGAGTTCGGCGGGCGGAGCTTGGGTCACGGGCTCACCGCCGGGAAGTAGTAGACCCCGGTCGGGCGCCCGACGCACCGCGAGCGTCGGAGGCAGACGCGCGGCGCGGAGGCGAGGCCGGCTGAGTGGACGTGCTGGTGATCGCAGAACGGGCAGTCAACGACCAGCAGTGTGCGCGGCTCGCTGTCCTCGTACTGGGTGTCGCGGTAGGCGACGACGCGGGCCGGGGCGGCGGCCATGCCGAGATGGACCGGGGGCGGCTGGATGTCCGCCTGGTCCTGCTCGGTGTCCTCCCCGAAGAGCGGGAGGACGGTGGTGGTGCTGTTCACGAACGGTGCTCTCTTCTACGAGCGGGGCCAGTGGTGTTCGTGAGTGCGCGTGCGGCCCCGGGCCAGGGGGGATTGGCCCGGGGCCGCAGCGCTCCCCGGGGTTAGTCGGGGGTTCGGATACTGAGCAGCTGTGCCTCGTGGTCCCTGACCATCACGCGGGCCTCGCGGGCGACCTCCTGGCCGAGGTGCGACGCGAATCGGGAGCCGGCCGGGATGTGGACCTCGATGAGCTTCGCCGAGAGGAAGAACGCTCCGGCGATGGCGTGCGGCAACAACAGGCTGCGGCGGACTGCGTCCTCGCCGAGGCAGACGATCGCCGTGTGGCAGTCGACGTTCCGCTGTGTCTGCTGGCGCAGGTCTTCGGTGACCTCGTCGGCGCTGTCGTACCGGCCGGTGAGGTCGACCGTGACGACGAGGCGCACCTCGGGAGTCTCGATGCGTTCGGTCATCGTGCGCCTCCAAGCACGCTGTAGATGAACACGACGGCGTCGTCGCGGTGCCCCTCACAGACGGGGAGGTCCCGGCGGACCGGGCTCCCGTCGTAGACGCGGAGCACCGATCCGGCCGTCTTGGGGCAGCCGCTGCAGCGGTGTCCCTCCTTCAGGTCGTTGAAGGTTTCCTCGTCCGGGCAGTCGCACCAGGAGCACTGTTCGCCGTTGGGGAAGTCGTTAACGACGGCAAGGGTGCGGCCGTTGGATGCAGCTTCGCGGGCGGTGGCGAGAGCCTGGTCGGACCAGAACGTCTCCTGCACGGTGCGCGTCATGTCCGCGCACCTGCCTTCTTCGCGCGGGTCTGCTCCAGGAGCTCGACGTACTGCGCGGCGATGCCGGCCGGGTCCTGTGTGCGGTCGATGTCGTCGAACATCATCCCGATCACGTCACGCAGTGGACTGCCCTCGGGCTCGTTGCGGTGTGTCTCCCGCAGGGCGTCAAGTTCCGGGCCCTCGGTGTAGTCGTGGTGCATGCCGAGGAACGACCGGGCGGCCATGCTCTGCGACTGCCTGCTGTAGGCCGCGACAGGCGGCATCTGGGCGGGGTCGTACGCCATGCGGATCTCGTCGTCGAACGGACGGAAGAACATCGGGGTGCCGGCGTCGAGGTCGGCCTGCTCGACGACGAGCCGCTTACGGAGCGCGGGGGTGCTGCTGGTGCGCTGTTCGGTCGGGTCCGGCGTCGTCGTTGACGCCTCGGGGATTACGCTGGTCATTGCGTTACTTCCGATCTGCTGGCTAGCTGATTTGGTTGAGCGCGACAGGCGCCCCGGGCTCGACTCCCGGGGCGTCGCCGTTTTCCTCTGCGGACGCTGCCGACTCGACTTCGGCGGCGGCCTGGTCCTGGAGACCGAGGAAGTTCAGGAGATCGCTACGGCGGACCTTGAGGGATCGGCCGACGCGGATCACGGGTACGGGCGTCTCGCCCTTGGCGATCAGCTCGTACCAGGCGGTGCGGCCGATGCCGCCGCACGCGCCGGCGCCATCGGGCCAGGCGTCGGGCATGGCGGGGAGGGCGAAGACCTCGGCGACGGAGAGCGCCTTGCGGCGGACCGCGGTGCGCTCAGTCATGCCGACTCCCGCTCACTGATGTACGGCTTGAGCAGCTGGGAGAGCTCGCGGAGATCCAGCACCACCGCGAGGCGGTAGAGGGACTCGATGGAGAGTTGCTTCTCGCCGCGCTCGACCTTGGACAGATGGCCCGGATCGATGCCGGAGCGTTGTGCCACGGTCCGCAGCGTCAGTCCGCGGGCAGCGCGGACAGCCCGAATGGGCGGGTTACTGCGCACCAGTGTGTGTTCAGTGCTCATGGGTGAAGAGTGGCACGGGTGTGACTGCAAGGCAAACATCAATGCGCACTGGTGTCGAGTGATCCTGTACAGGTGTGGACTCTCGGTCTACGCTTGTCGTCATGTCCAAGCAGTCAGACCCTGAGCCCGAGACGCCCCCCGAGCAGGGTGAACCTGCCGACTTTGCCGTCCTCACGGTCAACCAGCTCGTTGCCTACAACCTGATGAAGGCCCGCCGGAGGGCTGGGTGGACACAAGCTGAGGCTGCCGAGCGGCTCAACTTCTTTGGCGGAAGGCGCTACACGGCGGCCACCCTTAGTGCCTCTGAACGTTCATGGGAGTCCGGCCGCAGTCGAGAATTCGATGCGAGCGAGTTGCTTGCTTTCTCCCTCGCATTTGACCAGCCGATTCCCTTCTTCTTTCTTCCGCTGAAAAGCCCAGACGCCACGAAGGAGTGGCGTTATGCGCTCAAGAAGGGGCCAAATGGAGAAACCGAACTGGCGCTTGTGTCGCATGACGTGCTCGACCATGTGGTGCCTATCAGGTACTCAGCTTCCTTTGTTGGTGACGTGAACGAACTCTTGCGTGAGCGTGGTATCACCTGGGAACCGAGCGCTCGTGTGGAGCGCTATGATCCTTCAGAAGCTGCCTGGGAAGAATATGAAGCTGACGCCAATGGAGTAGTAGACGGGCCACCTTCCGAGGATGTTGAAGAAACGGTAGTGACCTATACTTTCACCTCGGAAGAGTTGGCCAAGACCGCTAAGGAAATCATGCGCGATCTGGAGAAAGAAATCCTAAAGCGATTTGAAGCGGGAGGTGAGGCTATTATCTCGCGCGAATGGTCAGCTTCCGAGGAAGAGCCACCGTTCTAGGTGAGGAAGACATGCCCGCATCTCGTCGCGCTGGCGGCATCAGTAAACGCTGCGAGTGCCGCGGCCCGGACGGCAAGCTGCTCAGCAACGCGTGCCCACAGCTGACCAAGAAGAACCACGGCGCCCATGCTGTCCGGCAGGAACTCCCGCCGACCGCCGCGGGCACGCGCCGCACCTTCCGCCGCACCGGCTACGCCAAGGTCACCGACGCACAGGGCGACCTCACGAAGCTCCAGGGGATCCTGGACCTGCCCGGCGACGACGAGGACGCCGCCCGCCGTGTCGGCGACCTGCTCCAGGACGTGATGCGCCGGCGCCTCGACATCCCCGAGCCGGTTGAGGTGTCCCGCAAGCTCGGCGTCGGCGTCCCCCTCGACGGACGGACGACCGTCGGTGACTGGCTAGACCAGGTCATGGCCAAGAAGGCGACCCGCACCACCACGAACCACGGCTACGAGAGCCACATCCGCGTCCACCTCAAGCCCGCCATCGGGCACCTGCGCCTGGACCGGCTCGGCGTCGGCCACGTCCAGGACATGTTCGACGCGATCGACGACCGCAACGACGTGACAGCCGCAGAGAACGCCGCGCGCCACGAGCAGGTCGCACGCTCCAAGAGAGGGAAACCCGGGGCGCCGAAGGCTGCTGAACGGGCGAAGCTCGCCGCCGAGCGGGCGAAGCTCGCAGAGATGCCGCCGTTCCGCCGGATCACCGGCCCGGCCACGAAGCAGGCCATCCGCCGCACGCTTCGCATGGCGCTGAACAAGGCGATCGCCGGGCAGCTCATCACCTTCAACGCCGCGCAGCACGTCGAGCTGGCGCCGGCCGCCCGGCCGAAGGGCCTGCTGTGGACCGACGAGCGGGTCGCGCGCTGGAGAGAGACCGGAGCGAAGCCGTCCCCGGTGATGGTGTGGAACCCCGCCCAGCTCGGCGCGTTCCTCGACGAGGCCGAGGGCGACCGCCTGTACGCCTTCTTCCACCTGATCGCCCACCACGGCCTGCGCCGCGGCGAGGGCGTGGGCCAGGACTGGGCGAACTTCAGCGCGACCAGGAAGACGATCCTCGTGGCCACCGAGATCGTGGTCGACGGGTGGACGCCGATCGAGACGACTCCCAAGACACAGGACTCCGCGTCCACGGTGAAGATCGACGCGGGCACGGTCGCCGTCCTCGAGGAGCACCGCGCCCGGCAGCGGGCAGAGCGCGACGCCTGGAACGCACGGGCCGCCGCAGAGCGGGAGCAGGGCAAGGACACGCCCGACTGGGTCGACACCGGCAAGATGTTCACGACCGAGTCGGGCGAGTGGCTGCATCCCGACGTCGTCAGCAAGGCGTTCCGGCGGATCATGGAAGCTGCGGACCTGCCGCCCATCAACCTCCGAGACCTCCGGCACGGCGCGGCAGCGCTTGTGAAGGCCGGCGGCGGCGACATGAACGACGCGAAGGTGAAGCTGCGGCACTCGACCTACGTGCTCACGGCCGACACGTACATGGAGCTGTTCGAGGAGTACGAGGACGAGCTGACGGAGAAGGCGGCGGCGGCCGTGCCGCGGGCCCGGCGGGGACAGAGCGAGGCCCCGCCGCCGGTCGCTGTACCGGAGACGGGGCCTGACGCGTCGCAGCCAGCGAGCGCGGATGTTGATGACCCCACCGTACGGCCGGGCACTGACAATGCGGAGGGCTCGGCGTAGAGTTGAGGGGAACGAACGAGGCTCCGTCACCGCAGGTGGCGGGGCCTTTCTGCTGGCCCGCTGCTGGCCCGAACGCTCCGGAAGTAGTCGACAGCTACCGGCATGGAGCGACATGAGGACGAGTGAGGGGTGGCGGCGAAAGTGCTGTTGAACAGCACGTATCGACTCACCCCGGCATAGGGTGACAGTCGCCGGAATTAGACGGTCCGTCAGGGCCGGAGACTTTTAATCCATTGGTTGTGGGTTCGAGTCCCACAGGGTCTACGGGTAGTGGGTGGGGGATATGGCCTCTGACCTGCTGTGCAGCGCCTGAGTCGACTTCGGTCGGGTCGGGCGCTGCTTCGTTTTCGGGTCCTTGCGTGAGCGGATGTGCCCGTGGCGGCGGCTTGCTCGGCGAGAGCGGTGCCGAGGAACAGGGTTGGCGGGAGGACGTCATCCCGAAGTAGTCCCCCGCGGCCCACGTACCCTCGCGCCATGGCGTCACGACTCCCCTTCCATCCCGGTGACGGCCGCCCTCGTTATGTCGGGCCAGCCACTGTCGTCTTCCCTGATGGCAGAGAGGTCTCCGTCACCGCGTCGCTCGTGCTGCGCCTTGCGTGGACAGGAACAGGTGGAACTGCACCCCCAGCTTCAAGCAGGGTTACGTCGCGTTGAGCACCACATCCGCCAGCGGTCGAGGCTGTGTTTCACCCGGCGCAGATCGATTACGTGATCGTTGCCTCTGTCCAAGGGAGCTACACCCTTCCACGTTGGTGGCAGCCGTGGTCAGGTCCTGGCCGCAAGGGCAGAAGACCACGGAGTTGACCTGTCGGGTATCGGGATAGGGGGATCTATGGCTGCCTCGGTGCGCCTCTGGCGTCATTAGGCGTCAGGTGCTGGGGGACGCGGGTGACCGGCACCTGGAGCTCCGTCGTTGGTCTTCCGGGCGTAAGCGTGTGCCGGGCTGTGCTCACGTAGTCGCCCGGGGTGATCCGGCCGTCGCCGGAGACGTCGATGTGTACGCGGATCGTGTAGTGGGCCCGAGGCGAGGGGAACGTGAGATCCGTTTCGTACGGGCCGGAGGTGGGATCGGAGAGGGCGAAGGCGCGGTGGAGGACAGTGGGTGCGGGGGCGTCGGACAGGGACACGTCCTCCACGGTGAGGTGCACCCGCGTCGTCGAGCCGAGCGAGGCCCCTGTGGGCAGCTTGATGCAGCAGCGCAGGTGCGTCCTCATGCCTGTCCTCACCGCCTACCAGTTGCCCGCCTTCGTCCAATTCAGGGTGCCTCCCAATATGCTCCCGCGCCACCAGTTCAGGTCTCCGCGGTAGTGGAAGAGGACGTCAGTGCTGCCGTCACCATTGAAGTCGCCGGTCCAGAACGGGCGGCCGTCGTTGATGGCGTGTCCGAAGCCGATGGTGTTGCCGACGAGGGTCCAGGTCAGCTGGAGCCCACCGGGGTTGGGCACGGCCGGGCACTGCAGGCCCGCCATCTCCTGATGCTCCTGGGAGATCTGCTGGCGCAGTGCGGTGATCTGCCGGTTGAGGTCGCGGATCTCCTGGCGGTCTCCGAGGTCGCGTGGGTCGAGGCCGTTCTTGAGCTGTTGGAGTTGGCGGATCTCGGCTTCCTGGGATGAGATCTGGGAGCGGAGCGGACCGCACTGCGCGTTCTCTCCCGGCACGTTCTGGAGTGTGCCGAGCCACCAGTTGTCGTCGCCGGGGTAGTAGAAGAGGACGTCGGTGTGCCCGTCGCCGGTGAAGTCGCCGGTCCAGATGGGGCGACCGTCGTTCAGCGAACCGAAGCCGGCGGTGTTGCCGACGAACATCCACACGAGCTGCCCGTTCTGCAGCGTCCCGAGCCACCAGTTGTCGTCGCCGGGGTAGTAGAAGAGGACGTCGGTGTGCCCGTCGCCGGTGAAGTCGCCGGTCCAGATGGGGCGACCGTCGTTCAGCGAACCGAAGCCGGCGGTGTTGCCGACGAACATCCACACGAGCTGCCCGTTCTGCAGCGTCCCGAGCCACCAGTTGTGGTCCCCGGGGTAGTAGAAGAGGACGTCGGTGTGCCCGTCGCCGGTGAAGTCGCCGGTCCAGATGGGGCGACCGTCGTTCAGGGCGCCAAAGCCGGCGGTGTTGCCGATGAGGGACCAGGTCAGCTGCCCGTTCTGCAGCGTCCCGAGCCACCAATTGCCGTCGCCTGGGTAGTTGAACAGCACCTCCGCACGGCCGTCGCCGCTGAAGTCGCCCGTCCAGAACAGGAACGCGCTATTGATGGCGTGGCCGAAGCCGGCGGTGTTGCCGATGAGGGACCAGGTCAGCTGCCCGTTCTGGAGCGTCCCGAGCCACCAGTTGTCGTCGCCGGGGTAGTAGAAGAGGACGTCGGTGTGCCCGTCGCCGGTGAAGTCGCCGGTCCAGATGGGGCGACCGTCGTCGAGGTCGCCGAAACCAGTGGTGTCGCCGACGCCGCGGAAGTCCATGGTGCCGTTCACGGTCTGCCCGAGGTACCAGTGGTGGCGTGCCGGCGAGTAGTGGAGGAGCTCCGTCCCCGGCTGCCCCTGGAAGCGGCCGAGCCAGGTGTTCGACGGGTTCGGGTAGATCGCACCGTACATCCACGCGACCGCGCCGCGGTCGGACTGACTCAGGCCGCTGCGCTGCCCCATGACGACGCCGGGAGGAAGCGGCTGGTTGGGGCTGATCGTGGTGTTCGTCCGGCCCGTGGCGGGGTCGGTCGTGCCGAACGCCGTCGACCCGTAGTGCATGATCGACCCGAAGTCGTACTCACCGATGTCGTCGCCGTCGGAGATGTGCTGGTCGAAGTTGTGGCCCTGGCCTGACTGGATGTTCTGCCAGAGGATGCTGACGAACTTGTCGCGGTCCTCGCGGCTCTGCTCGTGCCACAGACCGACGGCGTGGCCAATCTCGTGGATGGTTGCTCCCCGTCCGCAGCCGGCGGCGATGTTGATGTCCTGGGCACTGCCCTGCCGGCCGACCCAGGACGAGCACTGGTTGGAGTCCCGGAAGACCACCCACTGCGCGTCTGACCCTGTGCGGGGCCGCAAGTGTAGGCGGGTGTTGAGGTGCCAGTGGTCGATCGCGCCGGTGATCGCGGTACGGGCGGCGGGCGTCAGGGAGTTGTCGAGGACGAACGGAACCACCCCGCCCGGCCAGCGCCTGTTCTGGCCCGGGACGATCACCGCCGACTCGGGAAGCCCGCCCGGTGGCTTCGCCGCGTCGACCGCCTCGCCGGGAGCGACCTCGTCTCCTACGCCTTGTGCCGACTGGGCCGCCGCGGAGCGGATCCGGCCTGCCTGCCGCTGGAGCTCCGCGTCGAGCCCGAGGATGATGTCGCCCTCGAACACGGCCACCCCGTCGACCACGCTGTACTGGACCGGCTGGTCGGTGAAGGTCTCCCCGCTGATGAGCGCCGTACGGACCTCGGCGCTCACGAGTTCCTCGCCCTGACCGTCGGACGGCACGTGGGGCTCGTCTTCGAGGCTCTCCGGATTCGTCTGGCTCCGCCGCTCGTCGTCACTCATGACGGCTCCCCTTTGTCTGTCGCTGGGCTCTTGCCGGAGCCCTTGCACCGGAGGACCACGCAACCAGCGGATCTCGCCATTCCTAAGGTCCGAACTCGCCATATAACGCAAATCGGTTGATATTCATCCTTGGAAGCAAATGTGGCACACCGCCTCAGGAAGCCCGTCCCGGGGAGCCCGATCGGCAGCTCCCTGAACATGCGGCCCACCAGACGGCCGTACGCCACACCCCGTCCTGCCTGAACATGGCTCGAATCTCCTTTCGCTCCTCCCAGGCACTGCCCCACCTGATGTACGGACAGCTGGAGGAGTGCAGCTTGTTTGCAAGCACTTCCGTTGGGCCCACGGCACGGCAGCGCCGGGCGCCCGATCTGGGCGAAAGACCGGCAAGTCCCTACGAGGAACGCCCCCTCGTATGGTGGCGCCACATGCTTGCCGAGGGTGGCCACGTGATCCCCGACGGGTGTAGCTCCTTTGGAGGGACGGGCTGAGCTGGGGCTATGCCAATTCCGACCGCGGACAGTGCAAGTGCCCTCCAGACGAACGCCGCAGGTCGACGTGTCAGCCGCAACCAAGATCGGCAGTACGGTCGGCGCTGGTGAACGCGGGACGGTTCGAGGAGGCCGGAAGGATCACGTGCTACTTATGGATCCGCAGGTCCGTGCCGGTGAAGCCGTCCCTCCAGAGGAGCCACACCCAAAGCCTGCCGCCGTCCATGGTCGACCTCCGCGAACTGCGCCACCTGGACCTGAGGGAGAACGCCCTCACCGAACTCCCGGAGAGACTGGTCGGCCTGCCCCGACTGCGCCAGTTCGACGTGCGAAGCAACCGCCTCACGCGGCTGCCGGATTGGGTCGTCGAAATGACCGCGCTGGAGAAGCTGGACGTGCGCTGGAACGCCTGCGAGCCCTCGCCGTCGCTGCTGACCGAACTGGAGCGGCGAGGCTGTGTCGTTCTCTTGTAGACCGAAAAGCTGCTGCTCAGTGGCCCGCTGTGCGTGAGCGGATGATCCGGAAGAGACCATCACAGCGTGGACGGAGCACGGGGCAGCACCTGCCCTGACCAGGTGGTTCCGGACGCCGAAGGGCCGTCCGGAACCACTCGGCAAGCTTTGGCCAGGACTTTTAATCCATTGGTTGTGGGTTCGAGTCCCACAGGGTCTACGGATGCGGGGGAGGGGAAACCCTTTCTGGCCTGCAGGGCAGCGCTAGGGTCGGCGCTGCTTCCTTTTGGGGCCCGGGTGTGAGGGGATGCTCGGGTTGCCCGCCAGGCGATGTCCGCGCGGCACCTGGTCGGGGGTCTACGTGGCTGCCGACATGCTGATGGCCATGTGCTTCCGCGAGGCTCACTGGATGGCACTCGGCCAAGCTACCGCGCTGGCGCCGACAGCCTGATCTGCCAGAACGTGGTCCGCCTGGCGTGATCTATATGCGTTGGCCGAGGTCCGATGAAGCACGGTTGTCGCCGAAGTGGCGATCGTCTGAGACTGGAACGCCCGCTGGGTGACGGCACTTCCCTCCGGGCTGAGCGGCCTCCGCTGCCTGTACCTGGTCCGTTCCTGGTATGAGTCGCTGTGGTGCGCGGGCGTGGTGGTGGATTTCGAGCGCCCCGACCTGGCGACCCTTGCCGAGACCTCCTGTGCCGCATCGGTGTGGCGAGGCCGGCATGGAGTCGGTGCGCAGTGTGCCGGAGAACGTGGATGTGCCGGTGCGGCGAGGGGCTGACGCCGATTACCTCTTCGTGATGAATCACAGCGTGCGAGACGCGGAGATCGCTGTGGCGCTGGAGGCAGTGGAACTTCTGCCCGGGGAAGGCGATCAGCGGGTCGGCGACGGCGAAAGGTACGGGGTTGTGTTCGAGGCGCGGTAATCGTCCTTGAGGTCCTCCCGGCGCACACGAACTAGTCATACTGTCAGTGAGTTGCGGCACACTGGACGGCCGACGGGGACGCGATGTTGGGCGATACGGGGACGGCGCGGGGCGGGGCCCTCTTAGGAACGGCCGCCGTGCTTGCGGTCACTGTGGGCGGCGTGGGTGCCGTGCTCGTATCGGTACGCGAACGCGGTCTGCCTTTGCTTGCCGGGTGGTTGGTGCTGGCAGGAATCGCCTGGTGGTGCGCAGAGGTGGCCCTCGGGCGAAGTAGCGCGTCCTCCGGAGACACGAGCGACTTCCGGACGCTGTGTCTGGACACGATCGGAATCCTGGCGACAGCTCTGGTGGCCGAACTGACGCTGATCACCGGTCGGTTGGCCCGCGAGCACGAGTACGCGACGGCCTGGGTGTCCGGGGGTGTGCTCGTCGCGCTGTTCGCTGGCACCTCCTGGCGCAGCGCCCGGGTCAGCGAGTTACACGGCTCGAGCCGTCACCACACCCCGTCCGGCGACCTCCTCACTGCCGCCGCCTTCGTGCTGGCCGAGGCGTGCGGTGGGTGGCTCACCGCACGCCTCGCGCTGGAGGGCCCGCTGTGGGCGGCGTGGGTGGTGGGATCCGCCGTGGTGGTGCTGGCCGGAGCCTTCTGGCTGTCCGACTCGCAGTCCTGGGACGCCGAGGACAAATACCTGAAGGTGTTCGGGTCGGCGGCGGTGCTGGGCCTGGTTGGCGTGGTGGCCCAACTGGCCGTGCGGGGCGAGATCGTGGCCGCGTGGTGGGTGGGCGGCGTGGGGGTGGGCGGTCCGCTGCTCGTCTTCGGGGTGACGTACCTCGTCGATGTTCTCCAACAGCTGTTGCATGGGGGCAGCCGGGGAAGGACGGTTTCGCCCGGGGCACAGTTTGCCGGGATTCTCGTCCCGTTGGGGAGTGTCGCGTGGGCGATGTGGAGCGAGCAGCCGTGGAGCGGGCCGGGCTCGGGCGATCGGCTTCCGGAGGCCGGTTGGTTGGCGGTGGCAGCTGCCGCGCTGCTGGTGGTGCAGTACGGGGTACTGATCTGGACGGACACCGCACCGGTGGGGTACTGGGTGTCCCGGCTGGTCGACGAGGTACGCATGGGGAGGGCAGAGTTCGGGCGCCGCGACGACAACTGGGTGGACGAGGTCAGTGCGCTCACCTTCTCCCAGCGCCTCACCCACGTCCTCCAGTCCACCGCCGTCCACGAGCTTCACCGGCGTACCGCCCTCACCACCGGACTCGCCATCGACGACATCTGGCCCCGGATCGCACTGGTCGCCTCCGACGAGGTCAAACGGCAGGTGCGGCGCCGGGAACAGGGCGTACTCGCCTGGCGGATCACCGTCACGAGCGCCCTGTGCACCACGGGCGTCTGGCTGTTCGTCGCACTCACCGGCCTCGGCAGCCCCCACGTCGACCACGGGGTGGCCGTACTCCCCGTCGCGGGGCCGCTGTTAATAGCTGCATTCGCACTGGTACAGGCGCGCAGAATGCTGGTCGAGGTGTACGAGGCCAAGGCGGACGCGGTCGAGCTCTACCGGTACGACCTGGCGAAGAAGCTGCACATCACGCTGCCGGACGATCCCTCGGGTCCCTACATGATCCGACTGGCAGCCGAGTTGAGCGGTGACTGGCCCCTTCACACGCGCGGGGAATACCGACGGGAGCAGCCGAGGCTGCCTCAGGGCGCCGGGCTCGACGAGCTCGCCTCCACTGTGGCGAGGCTGGTGCGCAGTGATGTACAGGCTGCGGTGCGCCAGACAGTTCAGGAGGAGTACGGGTCCCTGGCGCCGCGGGATCCGGTCCGCGCCGTCCCCCTCTCGGAACGCCAACTGCGCGTGCTCGCACACGAGGTCAGCGCTTATCTCACGGACCACCTGACGTCTCTCCAGCGCACCTTCCATGAGGACCTCCAGTCGGTGATCCGCTCCTCGCTCGAGCAGGCCGCGACTGGTGCCCCGCTCACCAATTTTGTCGGCTACCTCACCATCGAGCTGGACCGCGGTGCCCAAGACGTACGAGCCGAGAGCGGCACGATCACGGCCCCCGTGGGGAAGCGGGTGAGGCTGGTCGTCTCCGTCGTGCGTGACCCGCGCGCTCAGGGGCTTGCCTCAGTCGTCGAGAGCCGGCCGGACAGAGAGTTCTTCGTCCTCGAGTCGGTCTGCGTCGAGGGCGGCCGGGACGCAGACACCGTCTCGTTCGACGCGATGGCCGACAGCTCGACGCTCACCCCGCAGCCCCAGCGCAGGAACCTCCGCGTCGAGCGAGAGCAGCAGACGGTCTTCACGTTCCAGATGCCAGAGGAGGCGGGCAGCCACGAGGTGTGGCTCCAGCTCTACCAGGCGGGCCACCTCGTCCAGGTCGTCGCCCTGAAGATCGAGGCAACAGAGACAGCAGAGGCAACGGACGACGTATGAACGAGGCAAGACGACCGGACGTCTCCGTCCGTGTTCTGACCACCTACGAGGCGACCCAACTGGAGTTCACCGCGAACCGCTCGGGCGTCGCGCCCCTGTGCATCACCCTCCTCGGCAGTGACGCGCTGCTCAGGGTCCGGCAGGAGCTGGACAGAGGCCTGACCCGTCTCAAGGACGAACTGCCCGCACTGGTCGTCGAGGACCAGGACCTCGACCGGGTCTTCCACAGCCTGCACCGCCTCGGTCGCGTTCTTCTGCTGACCCTGTTCGGTGCACAGGAAGACGTCATCAAGGGGCTCCAGGCTTTCTGGAACGAAGCCTTGCCGTACCGCATGAACCCCGAACTGCCGCCCCCGCTCGTCGAATGCGTCGGCGCCATGAACAGTTTCCTGCCTCTGGAGTTTCTGCCGCTGTTCCGGATCTCCTCGGACCTGTCTGTGCGGACCCGGGGCGACTTCGCCACCGTCTGTCGGGCCTTCGTCGGCTTCTCGTGCGTCGTACGCCGAGCCATGCTGCCCATCCCGGTCCGCGGTGGACCCACCCTGCACACAGGGCCACAGGGGCGCGTCCCCGTCCGCTATCTGTACTACGAACATCTCGAAGGAGCCGTCGAGGAACTGGCGTGGTTCGCCGACGCTGCAACGGCGTACGTCGATCTCGAAGGCCCGTACCCCGACAACGCGGAGGACGCACCGAGGCTGGCCGAGCAGGTCTTCGACCCGCGGCTCCTCCTCGACGGCACACGCCGTGAACTGCCAGACCAGGTACAGCACTTCGCCTGCCACTGTTACACCCGTTCCGACGACATGCTCGGTGCCGAGATCGAACTCAGCGGCGCTGGCCACCATTCCCGTACCACACTGCGGGACCTCGGCGCGGACCTCATCGATCTCGCCGCAGGCCAGGACAAGCGCACCTTCGAGCTGCCGCTGGTGGTGATGAACGCTTGTGGCTCGGGTCGGATGCAGGCCCCGGGTGCGCTGTCGTTCCCGTACCTCTTCCTTACGAACCACAACCGTGGCTTCATCGGCACCGAGACCGAGATCCCCGACGACATCGCTGCCGCCTTCTCCAAGGCGCTGTACGAACGCTTCCTCATCCGCCGTATCCCCCTGGGCAGAGCACTTCTCGAGTCCCGGCTGGAGCTCCTACACACCCTGCGTAATCCGCTCGGCCTGACCTATGCCGCGTATGCCGATCCCGGCCTGCACGTCCGCCCCTCACCCAAGGAGAGACCCAGTGCCTCAGCCCACCCCTGACACCGGCGCCCACTTCAACGAGACGATCAGTGTCCTCGGGCTGGAGGACACTGACCAGGGCCGCACCGACCGCCTGTCCCTGCGGCGCTTGGACGAGTGGCGGGCCGCCCGTACGGAGATCCCCGCCGAGGAGCTCCGCTCCCGCCTCAGCGACTTCGTCACCACGATGCAGGGTGTGATCACCTCGCTGCCGCACCGGGCAGGCGAGTTCCGGCTGAACGAGGTCGCCTTTAGCGCCGAGGTGAGCGCCAAGGGAACGGTGTCACTCCTCGGCTCGGGCGGCGAACTGGCCGGTCAAGCGGGGATCACCTTTACGTTCACGCGAGGCTGAGGCATAACACTGGATGTAACGCTGGCCTCTCGCCGACCGCCGCCAACTCAGGACTGTCCGGCGAGCGGTGTCTGGGAGACCCGAACCCATCTGCCAGACAGGGACGAGTAGATGGCGGCGACGTCGAAAGGACTGTTCAGACGTCCTTTCGGCGTGAGCGATGCGTGAGCGGACGATGTGGCAGCGGCCGTGAGTGAGCGGATCGAAGATCACGCCGAACTTGTCCTGACCAGGTGGTTCCGGACCCCGAAGCAGAGTCCGGAACCACCCAGCAAGATCACGCCAGGACTTTTAATCCATTGGTTGTGGGTTCGAGTCCCACAGGGTCTACGGATGCGGGGGGAGGGGAAACCCCTTCCGGCCTGCACAGCAGCGCTCGGGTCGGCTTCGGTCGGGTCGGGCGCTGCGGCGTTTTCGGGTGGTGGGGTTCCGGCGGAAGCGGACCGTGGGCCTCCACGGGCGACGGCGGGCCGGGCGGGCCGGCCGCCGGCCGCGGTGCGCGCCGCGGGGCAGGCCCTCCGCTGGACACGCCCCAATATCTATGGCCGCAAGCTGAGATATTGACGGAACGCACGGGCAGGTTATGTGCCTCAATAAATAGCTGAGAGTTATTCAACGCTCGTCGGCCGTCGCAGTGTGCTACTGTCGATCTAAGTTGCAGTTGTGGTTCCCGAAATTTTAATGCCGGTCTTTTCCGGACGGGGTAATCATCGCGGCGACACGGAGTCTGCGATCTGCGGACCCGTAATCACTGCCCCTGAAGGAGATATGACATGGCTGCTGGCACCGTGAAGTGGTTCAACGCGGAAAAGGGTTTCGGATTCATCGAGCAGGATGGTGGCGGCCCTGACGTGTTCGCCCACTACTCGAACATCTCCGCCCAGGGCTTCCGCGAGCTGCTCGAAGGCCAGAAGGTCAACTTCGACATCGCGCAGGGCCAGAAGGGCCCGACGGCCGAGAACATCGTTCTTGTCTGACGCTGACGCGTACTGTGCAGTTGGGGCCCGCATCCCTCGGGGTACGGGCCCCAGCTGCATGCATTTTTTCGCAGTGGTTTCACCTGCTCCATCTGCTTCACCTGTGAGACGACTCCGAAGACGTCGAGGAGTCTGTGGGCGTGAACGCCCCGGACATCACTCCCTATCGAGTCACCCAATTCAGCACCTGAGCCCGCGTGAATTCACTGCCGGCCAGATTCGCTTTCGCATTCTTTCGGCCCATTCTTGCAATTCTCCGCGCCGCTCTTTGCTGCGGAAATTCCTAGATGTGAGCCGCATCGAGGAAGGTTCCGCATGAACCGCACACGTACGAACGACCGTTTCTCCCGCACCCGTAACGGCGGTGCCGCTGCCGGACGCAGTGGTGGCCGATCCGGTTCGTCGACCGCCGGCCGGTCCGGCGGGCAGAGCCGCTCCGGTGGGCAGGGGCGTTCCGGTGGTGGCGGCGGTTACGGCCGCCGACCCGCCGCGGTCCAGGGTGAGTTTGCTCTCCCCGAGACGATCACCCCCGCGCTTCCCGCCGTGGAGGCCTTCGCCGATCTCGAGATGCCCAAGGAGTTGCTGACCGCGCTCGGCACCCAGGGCGTGACCGTGCCCTTCCCGATCCAGGGCGCGACCCTGCCGAACTCCCTCGCGGGCCGGGACGTACTGGGCCGCGGGCGCACCGGCTCCGGCAAGACCCTCGCCTTCGGGCTCGCGCTGCTGGCGCGTACGGTCGGGCGGCGCGCCGAGGCCAGGCAGCCGCTGGGCCTGATCCTCGTACCGACGCGTGAGCTCGCGCAGCAGGTCACCGACGCGCTCACCCCGTATGCCCGCGCCGTGCGCCTGCGGCTCGCCACGGTGGTGGGCGGTATGCCGATCGGCAGGCAGGCCAGCGCACTGCGCGGCGGGGCCGAGATCGTCGTCGCCACCCCGGGACGCCTCAAGGACCTCATCGACCGCGGTGACTGCCGACTGGACCAGGTCTCCATCACCGTCCTCGACGAGGCCGACCAGATGGCCGACATGGGCTTCATGCCGCAGGTCACCGCGCTGCTCGACCAGGTCCGCCCCGAGGGTCAGCGCATGCTGTTCTCCGCGACTCTCGACCGCAACGTCGACCTGCTCGTGCGCCGCTACCTCAGCGACCCGGTCGTGCACTCCGTCGACCCCTCGGCCGGCGCGGTCACGACGATGGAGCACCACGTGCTGCAGGTCCACGGCGCCGACAAGCACTCAGCCACTGTCGAGATCGCGGCCCGCGACGGCCGCGTGATCATGTTCCTCGACACCAAGCACGCCGTCGACCGTCTCACCGAGCAGCTCCTGAACAGCGGGGTCCGAGCCGCCGCGCTGCACGGTGGGAAGTCGCAGCCGCAGCGCACCCGCACGCTGACGCAGTTCAAGAGCGGGCACGTCAACGTGCTGGTGGCGACCAACGTCGCGGCGCGCGGGATCCACGTCGACAACCTCGACCTCGTCGTCAACGTCGACCCGCCGACCGACCACAAGGACTACCTCCACCGCGGCGGCAGGACTGCCCGCGCCGGTGAGTCCGGCAGTGTCGTGACTCTGGTCACCCCGAACCAGCGCCGCGAGATGACCCGCCTCATGGCGGCGGCCGGCATCGTCCCGCAGACCACCCAGGTCCGCGCCGGCGAAGAGGCCCTGCACCGCATCACCGGTGCCCAGGCACCCTCGGGCATCCCGGTCGTCATCAAGGCTCCGGTGGTCGAGCGCCCCAAGCAGCGCGGCAGCGGCAGCACCTCACGTGGCCGCCGCCGTCCCGCCTCGGCGGCCGGCCGCGCGCCCGCACGCCGGCCCAACGTCGCCGCGGCGGCGTAGCACCTTCTTGATCAGGAAGCCGTCCCATCTCCGCAGGAGGCACTCTTTGCCGCTGGTCCAGATGCAGCCCCGCCCGGCAACCGCCGGCCCCGTGCACAGCACGGCGGCCGACGCCATGGACGTGACCGGACCGCAGGTCTGGCACGACATGACCGTCGAGGTGGCGCTGTCCGTCTCGGCTGCCGCCGGGACGGGGCATCTGGTCCTGCGGGATGAGGACGGCCAGTACGTGGGCCTGGTCACCCGGGCCCGGCTTGTCGCCGTCCGCGACAGCCGCGGCTACACGGACCGCGTCCGCCTGAGTGACATCACCGACGGCAGCGGGCACTTCGCCGGACACGACGGTGCCCCGGGCGTCCTCGCTCTCGCCGGCTGAACCGCTTCACCGTGGTCGGCTCCGTGTCGCCGTCCGCTCGCCTTCCCCTCTGCTCTTCAGTCTCTTCCGTCTTCCGTCTCTTCCTCTCCCTGTGAGGCATCATGCGCTGTGTCATCGCACGCTTCCCGTTCGACCTGACCAAGAGCGGTGTGCTGGAGTCGATGAAGGGCATCAAGCCCGAGCCGGTGACCGGTGAGTCCGTGATCGTCGGACGACGCCGCTACCCCGTCAAGCAGGTCGGCCAGGTCGTCACCCGCCAGGACCCCCGCGACTTCAGCGCGGGCGAAGTCGTACGGGCCATGACCCGGCTCGGCTTCACCTGCGGCACCCTTCCCGTGGCCGAACCGGAGGTGCGTACCGAGAGCCCGTTCGACCGGGCCTCGGCGCTGCTCGGCACCCCGGTGTCCGTCTGACAGACGGGGCCGGCGTGAGCCGGACAAACAGTGAGGGCCCTACCGGCGCACGCCGGTAGGGCCCTCACTGCGTGCTGTGCCGCGCCGTTCCCGGCGCCGCGGTGGGTCGGTGGGGTCTGTGGGCCGGGGGATCAGTGGTCCGAGTAGCGGAAGTCGCCCACGGTCCAGGCGGTGACGTCCTCGATGGCGATGCGGTACATCCCGCCCGTCTCCGGGATACCCACCGTGCCCTGCAGGATGCGGGCGACATGGAAGTGCAGATGCGTGGGCGGCCCGTCCCTCTTGGTGGGGGTTTTGAAGACGGCGGAGAAGTCGCCCAGTTGGGCGGAGTCCGTCAGGACCTCCGACACCCTCTGCCGCCACACGGCTTCGGGAGCCAGTCGACCGGTGATGACAGCACCACCGGTGACCACGGTCAGGGACATCTGGTTGCTCCGCCCGGATTCCACAAGGGCTGCGATGTCAACGATCAGGTCGTCAGGCTTCGGCATGACACCGGATTCTATGCAACGCCACGTCCGAGTGACTGGGGCGGTGGTGTCACTCTTCGCGACGGGCGCCGTCCGCAGGCCGGCCCAGGAGGATTACCTCATCGGTGAGCCCATCAAAATCTATGCTTGCCGGAGTAGACATTGGTGGCTCGGATCATTATTGTTTCTCTCGTAGACGAGATCGAGCGAGGCCCTGGCAGACACGAACTGCCGGGCAGCAGTACACGCAGGACGGTGCGGTGGTGGAGTTCCGAAGCCAGGGCTTTGCAGGACGGCGACGGGGCTGACGACCGGACCGGGTGGCCCGCAGTGATCAGGGGCCGCCGTGAGGAGTGAGCAGGGCCGCGGTTGACGCGGTGGCGGTACCAACAGGTGGAGGTACCGGTAGTCCGCAGTTCCTTGTTCGGTAGGTTGTTGGTTCAGAGGGAAAGAACGGAGGAGTCGAGCGCCATCAGGATCGCCCGGGCGGAAGTCTGAGCCCGGGTACCGCAGGACATCGATAGGCAGGTGGTCTCCGGTCGTAAATCAGCGATCCCCGCGCTCCCGTCGGAGTTGTCGGACGGCAGTGCGGAAAAAGTAGGCCGGTGCAGTAGTAGGGCCGGCAGATGGTGTTTGCAGTTCCTTCGGGGCCTTGGTGCCGTTACGGCACCAAGGCCCCTCGACGCGTTCCAAAAGAGAGGTGAGATGACAGCAGACGAGTCGCTGGGCCGTCTTGACGACGACGACTACCCCGCCTACACGATGGGCCGGGCCGCCGAGATGCTCGGTACCACTCCCGGTTTCCTCCGGGCCCTCGGCGAAGCACGGCTGATCACACCGCTGCGCTCCGAGGGCGGACACCGCCGCTACTCCCGCTACCAACTGCGCATCGCGGCCCGCGCGCGTGAGCTCGTCGACCGCGGCACCCCGGTCGACGCCGCCTGCCGGATCATCATCCTCGAGGACCAGCTCGAAGAAGCCCAGCGCATCAACGCCGAGTACCGTCGCTCCGACAAATCGCCCAATCCGTCGGTCTCGACCTGAAGTGAGCGTGCCCGCCGGGTCGGCGGGCCATCACCTACGAGCATGGCCGGAATACTGAGCGGCGTTTTCTGTGGTGAAGGCGGGTGCGGACGGGTAGCGTTTGTGCGAGCTGTCGTGGTTCGGATTTCCCCTTGCCCACGCCTTAGGTGTGGGCGTTTTGCTGTGCTGTGCCGCAGGGACCAGGGCGATCACCTCCGTCTGCTTCACGAAGGGGCAGACGTTTCATCGACTGGAAGGCATGACTGTGGCAACTGGAACTGTGAAGTGGTTCAACGCGGAGAAGGGCTTCGGCTTCATCGCCCAGGACGGCGGCGGTCCGGACGTCTTCGCGCACTACTCCGCGATCAACTCCTCGGGCTTCCGTGAGCTCCAGGAGGGCCAGGCCGTGACGTTCGACGTCGTCCAGGGCCAGAAGGGCCCCCAGGCGGAGAACATCACCACCGCCTGATCTTTGCCTTGCACGTACTGGGCCGCGCGGCGTTCGCCGCGCGGCCCAGTCGTCTGTCTGTGGCTGTGTCCGTGGCTGTCGTCTTCGTACTTCTGCGCCTGTCCGCGTCCGACAACCGGGGCTCAGCCCGGCCAGTTGCCCGTCAGGCGCCGGATGGCGGTGGCGCCGCCGCGGTCGACCGCGGCCTTGACCCCGGCGAAGATCGCGCCCTGTACGACCGCTGCCGCGAGCACCTCGCGCCAGCTCCGGAACTCGTCCGTGGCGTCAGGCGCGGAGTCCTCGTGCGCGAGCCGTTTCCAGGCCTGCTTGAACACCGCGCCGGCCAGGACACCTCCGAGGATGCCCATCGCCATGCCGACCGGCTTGTAGGCGGCCTTCGAGGCCTTCATCGGTGCCTCCTCGACCGGCGGACCATCAGCAGCGCGACGATCACCCCGACGGCGAGCAGCGGGACGCGATTGGCGCGCGCCGCCCGCATACCCTGGCCGGCCTTCTCCCGTACCGGCTCCGGGGCCTTGTCCCGGGCCAGCTCAGCTACCTGCACGGCCTTGTCGCGGACCTGACCGCCGGCCGCGGCGGCCTTGGCACGCACCGGCTCGGGGGTCCTTTCCTGCACTGCGTGGGCCGCGTGCGTCGCCTTGTCCCGAAGCTGGGCGCCGACCTGGGCGGTCTTCTCGGCGACCTGCTGCTTGACAGCCGTGGTCTTCTCCTGGGCCCGGGCCCTGACGTCGGCCTTCGCCGCGAGCGCCTCGACCGTCACGCCGAGCTCCTCACGGGTCGCCTCCACCCGCATCCGCAGTTCCTCGGGGGACGGTGCTGCCTCGGCACCCGGCTGTGACTTGTCCTCGGTCATCGCTGTGCACTCTCCTTGATAGCGGCCACATCGGCCTTGACGCTGTCCACCGTCCGCTCGGGCGTCGGCGGGGATGCCTTGCTGAACTGCTTCCTGCCGAGCGCCGCCATCACCGCGGTGACCACGGCCAGGACGCCGGTGACGATCAGCGCCGCCACCCACACGTCCACGGCGAGCGACAGCGCGGCGATCACGGTGACCACCAGGGCCTGCAGCGTGAGCACACCCAGCACGCCGGCACCGCCGAACAGGCCGCCGCCCTTGCCGTACCGCCGGCCCTTCTCGGTCATCTCCGCCTGCGCCAGCCGCATCTCGTCGCGGACCAGCTGTGACAACTGCTGCGAGGCACGCTGGACCAGGTCGCCCACCGGTTCATGCGCTCCGCTGTCCGTTCGGTGGGAGCCTTGTACCGTCATGGGTGCTCACCCGTCCTTCGTCGCGTTCGTCGGTGTGCGCGGCAGGCCCGGTCGGCGTTCGTTGACGCTCGTACGACCCTGCCCTGCGCGTTTGTCGGATCGGTCGGCTGTGCGAGTACCCCCGCATCGCCGCGTCACCCCGACGGATCACGAGCCGGATCAGGTGCCGGATCACACGCCGCTCGGCCGGCTCAGGACTCGAAGCGGCGGCGGTCCGCCGCGTCCCATTTCCGGGTGTCCCGCGGCTGTACGTAGGGCTCCTCGTCGGCCGGGTGACCGCCCGCGACGGCCCGCTGGCGGGCCAGTTCCGCGTCGCACTCCAGGCCCAGCAGGATCGCCAGATTCGTGATCCACAGCCACACCAGGAAGATGATCACGCCGGCGAAGGTGCCGTACGTCTTGTTGTACGAGGCGAAGTTCGCCAGGTACACCGCGAACCCGGCGGAGGCGGCCATCCAGATCAGCAGTGCCAGGAAACTGCCCGGGGTGATCCAGCGGTAGCCGCGGATCTTCGCGTTCGGGGCCGCCCAGTACAGGATCGCGATCATGACCGTGACCAGGACCACCAGCACCGGCCACTTCGCGATCGACCACACCGTGAGCGCCGTGTCGCCGATCCCCAGCGCGCCGCCGACCTTCTCGGCGAGGCCGCCGGTGAACACGACGATCACCGCGCTGCCCACGGCCAGGACCATCAGGACCACCGTCAGGCCGACGCGGACGGGCAGCACCTTCCACACCGGGCGGCCCTCCGGGATGTCGTAGACCGCGTTGGCGCTCCTGATGAACGCGGCGACATAGCCGGAGGCCGACCACACCGCGAGCACCAGACCCACGATCGCCAGGACCGAGCCGATTCCGGCGGTGCCCTGCATCTGCCGCACCATGTTGCGCAGGACGTCCTGCACCGCGCCCGGGGCCAGGTCCTGGATGTTGTCCAGCACACGCTGGGTCGTCGACCGTCCCATGATCCCGAGCAGGGAGATCAGTACGAGGAGGGCCGGGAAGAGGGCCAGGATCCCGTAGTAGGTCAGGGCGGCGGCCCGGTCGGCCAGCTCGTCCTTCTTGAACTCCTTCGCGGTGCCTTTCAGCACCGCCCACCAGGAGCTTCTGGGCAGGTCGGTCGGAGTGTCCGGGGCCCGTTGCTCGACCTGCTCGTCGGGGCCGGCCTCGGGTGCCCGCGCCCGCTCGGCCGTCCGGTCGGCTGTGGCGGGCTCGTCGTGCCCGTCGTAGCCGCCCTGTTCGCCCTGTTCGCCGCGTCCGTCTTCGTGTCCGTGTCGTCTCAGTATTCGTGGCATGCCGCCCGGGTATCCGGTTGGGCAGCACTCCAACCGTTGCCGCGGACCGCGGCCGGGGGAGCCTGTCCAGCCGCCCGCCGCCGTCTCGTGACGACCGGGGCGGACGCCGTCAGCCGACGCTCAGCTCCGTGAGGCCGCCGACGCCGCCCAACTCGCCCAGCGGCAGCGTGTGCTGGGTCTGCAGGACCTTCGCGCGGAGGTAGCGGACGTTGGCCGGGGTGGTGAACACGCCCGTGGGGACGCGGCCGTGGACGTCCGTGCCCAGGGCCCGGAGCTGGTTGGCCTTGTCCGGGTTGTTGGAGAGGAGGTCCACCGAGGTGATGCCCAGGGCCTGGAGCATCTGGGCCGCCGCCGTGTAGTCGCGGGCGTCCTCAGGGAGGCCCAGCGCGGCGTTCGCGGCGTAGGTGTCGAGGCCCTCGTCCTGGAGGGCGTACGCGTCGAGCTTGTTGTAGAGGCCGATGCCCCGGCCCTCCTGGCGGAGGTACAGCAGGACGCCACCGTGCTCGGCGATGCGCTCGACGGCCTCGCGCAGCTGGGGGCCGCAGTCGCAGCGGGCCGAGCCGAAGACGTCGCCCGTGAGGCACTCGGAGTGCAGCCGGACCAACGGGGTGGTGCCGGGCGCCGGTTCGCCGAGGACCATCGCCACGTGCTCCTGACCGTCGACCAGGCCGTGGAAGGTGACCAGTTCGGTGTCGACGCTGTAGCCGTCGTGGAAGCGCAGCGGCACCCGGACACGGGAGCGCTGGGTGGCGGCGGGGAAGTCGGGCAGGTCGGGCATGCGGGTCTCCCGGGTGCTTCTTGATCCTCTGAACCTCGATCTGCTTCAGTTTTGAAGCAGATCTTCACTCGAATGGTGACCCTACCTCATGCTTCAAAGTTAAAGCAACGGATTTGTGGACCTGCGCAGCCATGGCAGGCCCTCCGGTGCCGACTCCGTCCCGTCCCCCTGGAGCGCCCGCTCGACGCTCGTGCAGATCTCCTCCAGCTGGCCCACCTGCTCCGGGGTGAGATGGTCGAAGATGGCCGCGCGGACCGTGGCGACATGACCCGGGGCGCTGCGCTCCAGCACCGCCATGCCTTCCTCGGTCAGCTCGGCGAAGGTGCTCCGCTTGTCCCACCGGCAGGCCTCGCGCCGTACGTGTCCGTCCTTCTCCAGCCGCGCCACCGCGTACGTCAGCCGGCTGCGCGTGATCTTCAGCTTCTCGGCGAGATCGGTCATCCGCAGCCGCCGCTCGGGCGTCTCGGAGAGGTAGGCCAGGATCGTGTAATAGAGGTGCGGCATCCCGGCGTCCTGCTGGAGCTGCCGGTCGAGCGCGTCCTCCAGGAGCAGCGAGGCCGCGACGTACGCGCGCCACGCGCGCTGCTCCTCGGGGGTGAGCCAGCGGGTCGTCATGCGACCAGTGTAGGTTTGTTTAAAACTTGAACCAAGTCCGCCCGGTCGAGCCCGCCTCCGAAGACGTAAGGACAGATGGACACCGGAAGTCCTGGAAGTCCCGGAAGCGCTGGAAGAGAGTGCCCCATGCCCCTCCCTCACGTCCTGTTGTCCGCCGCCGTCTCCCTCGACGGCTACCTGGACGACACCGGCCCCGAGCGGCTGCTCCTCTCCAGCCCCGCCGACTTCGACCGGGTCGACGAGGTGCGGGCGTCCAGTGACGCGATCCTCGTCGGCGCCGGCACCATCCGCGCCGACAACCCGCGGCTCCTGGTCAACTCGCCCGAGCGGCGGGCCGCGCGGCTGGCGGCAGGGAAGCCCGAGTTCCCGCTCAAGGTGACGGTGAGCGGATCGGGCGAGCTGGACCCGGCCGCCAACTTCTGGCACACGGGCGGCGAGAAGCTCGTGTACACGACGGACAAGGGCGCCGAGCAGGCCCGGCGGGCGGACCTCGGTGCCCGCGTGGACATCGTCTCCCTGGGCCCGGGTTCCCTCGACTGGCGGGCGCTGCTCGAACACCTGCATGACGTGCGGGGTGTGCAGCGCCTCATGGTCGAGGGCGGCGGCACCGTCCACACCCAGCTCCTCCAGCAGGGCCTCGCCGACGAACTCCAGCTCGTCCTCGCGCCCCTCTTCGTCGGCGACCTCGACGCCCCCCGCCTCTTCGGCCCCGGCGCCTACCAGGGTGGCCGGCTCCGGCTCACGCGGACACGGCGTATCGAGGACGTGGTCCTCATGACCTACGAGCCCACCGCCCCCGGCGCCGGGGCGCTCGTCTCCGCCGCCGACCGGCACTGGCTGGCGCTGGCGTGCGAACTGGCGGAACGGTGTCCGGCGTCGAGCGCGGCGTTCAGCGTCGGCGCGGTGGTGGTCGGCGCCGACGGTACGGAACTCGCGCGCGGGTACTCACGGGAGGGCGGCGACCCGGTCGTGCACGCGGAGGAGGCGGCGCTCGCCAAGCTCGACCCGGCCGACCCCCGGCTCCCGACGGCCACCGTCTACAGCAGCCTCGAACCCTGCGCCCGGCGTGCGTCCCGCCCGGCACCCTGCGCCCGGCTGATCCTCGACGCGGGTGTCCGCCGGGTGGTGACCGCCTGGCGCGAGCCGGACACCTTCGTGGTGGCGGCGGACGGGAACGGGCTGCTCGCGCAGGAGGGCGTCGAGGTCGTCGTACTCCCCGAGTACGAGGAGCGCGCCAAGGCTCCCAACGCCCACCTTCCGGGCTGACGATCAAACGTGGTGATCGAGGTCCCGCGGATGGCGTATAGTTGCATTCAACGGCGCGGGGTGGAGCAGCTCGGTAGCTCGCTGGGCTCATAACCCAGAGGTCGCAGGTTCAAATCCTGTCCCCGCTACTAAAGGCTCAGGGCCGGTAACCAGGAAACTGGTTACCGGCCCTGAGCCGTTTCCTCGGGTCGTTTCCCTGAGTCGTTTCTTAGCCCGGTCGGTCCACCTGACTGGCCCGCCGCACCCGCCCCCGGAAACCTGGACGGGATGGATGGGACGGACGGGCCGGTAGAAAAGGCCATCTCGCGGGTGCGGACCCTCGTCCGCGTCCTGCCCGCGCTCCTGATCCTCACCGGGATCGTCTACGACTACGCGACCCCGCGCCACTTCACCGCCATCCCCTTCTTCACGGCCGCCCCGCTCATCGCCGCCCCGCTCTCCTCGCTGCGCACCACGGTGGTCATCGGCGCCGCGGCCCTCTTCGCCGAGTACGTCGTCCACCTCCGCTTCGGGTTCAGCGCGGACGCCGACTCGATCACCGAGACGATCACCGTGGCCACGGTCGCCGTCCTGGCCGTCGTCATCAACCGGGTCGTACGTCGGGGCGACCGGCGCCTCGCCTCGGCCCGCGAGATCGCCGAGGCCGTGCAGCGCGCCGTACTGCCCGAACCGGAGACGCGCATCGGCGGTTTCGAGATCTCCGCTCGGTACGAGGCCGCCCACGAGGGAGCCTTCGTCGGCGGTGACCTGTACGCCGTGCAGGACACCGCGTACGGCGTGCGGGTCGTCCTCGGGGACGTGCGGGGCAAAGGGATGGGGGCGGTGGCGGCCGTCGCCGTCGTCATCGGGGCGTTCCGGGAGGCCGCCGAACAGGAGGCGACCCTGGAAGCGATCGCCCAGCGGCTGGAACGGGCCCTCGCCCGCGAAGGCGCCCGCCGCGGCGGGCTCGAGGCCGCCGAGGGTTTCACCACTGCCGTCCTCGCCGAACTGCCGCACGGCGACGGGATCGTACGCGTCCTCAACCGCGGCCACCCCCCGCCCCTGCTCCTCGGCGCCGACGGCACCCTGCGCACCCTCCACCCGTCCGTGCCGGCGCTGCCGCTCGGCATGGGCGACCTCGGCACCTGGCCCGACCGCACGGAGGAGACCCCCTTCCCCGGCGGCGCGACGCTGCTCCTGCACACCGACGGGCTGTCCGAGGCCCGCGACGAGCACGGCACCTTCTTCGACCCGGCCGGCCGGCTCACGGGCCGCGTCTTCCGCGCCCCGGCCACCCTGCTCGCCACCCTCGCGGACGAGGTGCGCCGGCACTCGGGCGGCGGGACCACGGACGACATGGCGCTGCTCGCCGTACGACGGCCGTGAGGTCGGTTCTGACGTCGGCCTGACGTGGGTTCTGACATCGGTCCTGACTCAGTTCTCATCCGTTGTCACCGAAGGTGAGCAAATGCTCTCTCTCCGCGCAACATCTGACACACAGTCAATACTCGGGAGTCACTTAGGTCATGGTCAACTCGCCCGATTTTCACCGGTGGTGACCCAGAAAGTCCTCGGGAAAAGGGTTAACGATCAACGGGAACAGCTTGGAATCAGGTGGCCAGGTCTATTAACGTTCGATAACGCAGCGCGGTAGTCCCAGCCGACACAAGAGTCGGCTCCGTGCGCATGTGCCTAATCCCGCAAGGGAACCGGGGAACCATCACCTTGGGGTGAATCGCTCGTCCGCCTCCGTGGCAACACGGCAGGTATACGCGCGTAGGAGACCTTCCTGCTCCGAACCCGTCAGCTAACCCGGTAGGCGAGAAGGAAGGAAAGGAGCACGCCCACGTGGCGTCAAACCCGGCTGCCCCAGAAGCCCCGTTCGTGCCGAGTCAGCGCAGCAGCGAGACCGAGGACGGCAAGATCCCGACCTTCGGCCTCGGCGGTCGGCGTACCGACGAGGGCCCCTGGGAGGAGTGGAATCCCACCGCGGACACCACTCGTCCGGTTCGCGGCCGGCACCGCGTCGGCAAGCAGCGCGGCGGAGGACTCGCCCGCAGTTCCACCGTTCTCGGCGTCGGCGTCATAGCCGCTGTCGGCGGGGCCGGCATGGCCACCGCGCAGACCGGCAAGCCGCCGGTCTCCATCTCCATCCCCGATCTGCCCTCCGTCGGCTCGCCCTTCACGCACGACGACTCGGACGACGAGCCCAAGGGCTCCGCCACCGCGCTCAGCAGCGTCGGCGTGACCTCCGAGGAGACGCAGCAGGGCACCAGCGACGCCGGCGAGGCCCTGCGCGCCCGCATCATCCTCCAGGCCGAGCAGCAGAAGGGCCAGGCCGAGGCCAAGGTCCAGCAGGCCGCCCAGGACGCCGCCGCGAAGAAGGCCGCCGCCGAGGCCGCCAAGGTGAAGCGCGAGGCCGCCGCGAAGGTCGCCGCCGAGAAGAAGAAGGTGGCCGACGCGGCCAAGGCGAAGCTGGAGGCCGCTCGCCTCGTCGAGCTCGCCAAGCAGTACACGCTGCCGACCTCCTCGTACACGATCACCTCGACGTTCGGCCAGGCCGGCTCGCTGTGGTCCTCCGGCTACCACACCGGCCTCGACTTCGCCTCGCCCACCGGCACGCCGATCAAGGCCATCCACAGCGGCACCATCACCGAGGCGGGGTGGAGCGGCTCCTACGGCTACCGCACCATCCTCACCCTCGACGACGGCACCGAGCTGTGGTTCGCCCACCAGTCGTCGATCAACGTCAGCGTCGGCCAGAAGGTCGCCACGGGTGACGTCATCGGCCGCGTCGGCGCCACCGGCAACGTCACCGGGGCCCACCTCCACCTGGAGGTGCACACCAGCAGCTCGGACAGTGCGGGGATCGACCCGATGGCCTGGCTGCGGAGCATGGGCCTGAACCCGTAGGAGAACCTCAGGAGACACGTACCCCGGTCTCTCCCCGGCAGTCCAGGCGCTCGCACTTCGGCGTCGGGGCTGCCGGTCCGGCTTTTACACGAACTTCGTGAACCGGCCGGAATCAGGGCCTCCGTGGCACGCGTTGACGATGAGCATGACTGCACTCCGCAAGCTCGGATCATCGGACCTAGAGGTCTTCCCGCTCGCCCTCGGCGGCAACGTCTTCGGCTGGACCGCCGACGAGACGCAATCCTTCGAGGTGCTCGACGCGTACGCCGCGGCCGGCGGCAACTTCCTCGACACCGCCGACTCCTACTCGGCCTGGATCGACGGCAACAAGGGTGGCGAGTCCGAGACCATCATCGGCTGGGGGTCCCCCCGGTCGAGCGAAGTCGAGAGTGGGGGAGGCTGAAGGCCGTGGCAACCGCGAGGACATCGTCGTCGCCACGAAGGTCAGCCAGCACCCCGACTTCCCCGGCCTGTCGGGCGCCAACATCAAGGCAGCCGCCGACGCCTCCCTGAGCCGCCTCGGCACCGATCACATCGACCTCTACTTCACGCACTTCGACCAGCCCGAGGTGCCCGTCGAGGAGATCATCGGCGCCCTCGACGAACTGGTGACCGCGGGCAAGGTGCGGTACATCGCCGCCTCCAACATCTCGCCCGAGCGGCTCCAGGAGTCCCTGGACTTCTCCGACCGCGAGGGCCTGGCCAAGTACGTGGCCATCCAGCCCCACTACAACCTGGTCTCCCGCGACACCTACGAGGGCCCGCGCCGCGACATCGCCTCCCGCACGGGCCTCGCCGCCGTTCCGTACTTCGCGCTGGCCTCCGGCTTCCTCACGGGCAAGTACCGCGCCGGTACGGCGGTCGACAGCCCGCGCGCGGAGGGCGCCGCCAAGCACCTGGAGTCGGAGCGCGGCAAGAAGGTCCTGGCCGCGCTGGACACCGTCGCGACGGCACACGGGGCGGAGGTCGCCACGGTCGCCCTGGCCTGGCTCGCCGCCCGGCCGACGGTGGCCGCCCCGATCGCGTCCGCCCGCACGGTGGACCAGCTCCCGCCGCTGCTCGCGGTCGCGGAACTGGAACTGACGGAGGCGGAGATCGCGAGCCTCACGGCCGCTTCGGCGTGAGCGTCGCCCGACGACCGCCGGACAGGCCCTAGGAGCGGTACGGGTTGTAGGCCGGGTACGGGTCGTATACGGGGCGGTGGTGGCTGGGGCTCGGAATGTGGCCGAGACCGGGGCTGAGGTTCTGGCTGTACGAGGGGTACGGCGTCGTCGGTCCGTACCCGTACCCGTACTCCTGTCGGCCGTACGGCGGCCAGGTGACCGGCGGGGCGGGAGCCGGGGCCGGTGCGATGGTGCGTGCCGCGTGGTCCAGGGCCGGGCGCGCCACCGCCCTGCGCTGCCACAGCTCGCCCAGCAGCTCCTGCTCCCGGACGACGAAGTCGGCGCCCGCCCGGCCGAGGCGCCCCCGGTGGCGCAGGAACGCGAGTGAGGTGGCGTACGCCTCGTACTGAGCCACCTCGCGCGCAGCCGGCCTGCCCAGGTGGCGGCGGGCGTACTCGCGGGCCAGGCGGCGGGCGCGCATCGAGCCCAGGGCGTACGGCTCGGCCGGGGCCAGCCAGCCTGCCATCGCGTACGCCGGCAGCTCGGCGCGCACGGTGCGCAGTTCGCGCTGGCGGGTCCAGATGACCAGCCAGGTCAGCAGCCCGAAGGCGGGGACCATGAACGCGGCGTACACCGCGAAGAACCCGTAGTCCCCGAAGGTCGACGAGCTGTTCCAGAAGGCGTGCATGCTCATCGCGAGCAGCAGCCCGGACAGCGGCAGCAGCACCCGGCGGACGTGCTGGCGCTCGCCCGACAGCGCGGAGATCCCGAAACCGATGCCGGTGAGGACCGTGAACAGGGGGTGCGCGAACGGCGACATGACGATCCGCACGAAGAAGGTCGCCGCGGTGACCGAGGCGATACCGCTGTCCCCGGTGAGCTGGTCGGTGCCGAAGGCGGTGCCGAGATAGAGGATGTTCTCGGTGAAGGCGAAACCGGTGGCGGTGACCCCGGCGATGACGACCCCGTCGACGATCCCGGTGAAGTCGCGCCGCCGGAAGAGGTAGATGAGCAGTACGGCGGCCGCCTTGGCGGACTCCTCGACGATCGGCGCTATGACCGTGGCCCCGAGGGTGTCCGCGCCGGACGGGTCGGCGGTGGCCGTCGCTATCCATCTGGTCGCGAAGCTGTTGGCGACGATCGCTATCAGGGCCGCCGCGCAGGCGCCCCAGGCGAAGGCGAAGAGCAGGTTCCGCCAGGGCCCCGGCTCGACCCGGTCCAGCCAGCGGAACGCGGCGACGAGCAAAGGCACGGGAAACACGGCGAGCCCGAGCCCGACCAGGAACCCCTCGGTGCCGGTCTGTTCGCGGACCAGGGCGAGGATGACGAGCCCGGAGAGCGCGAGCAGGCTGGTGAGGGCGCCGTAACGCACCCAGGACCGCTGCCACCAGTGAGCGTGCCGCAACGCCCCGCCGACGGGACCGTCGGTGGGGCCGCTGGGCTGCGTCGGGTACGGGGGAAAGGTGGCCACGGCATTGACCCTAACGAGCGAGGGACGCGGCCCGCGACGATGCGGGAGGGTATGGGGGGTTCCAGGAGTGGTCCAGGAGCGATCCAGGAGCGATCCAGGAGTGATCCGGGAGCAGTTCAGGCGTGCTCTACGAGTGCTGTACGCGGCGGAACAGCAGGTCGTTCACGACATGACCCTTCTCAAGTCCCTGGCCCTCGAAACGGGTCAGCGGCCGGAACTCCGGACGTGGCGCGTAACCGCCCCCGGCCCGGGTGTTCTCGAACTCCGGGTGCGTGCTCAGTACATCGAGCATCTGCTCGGCGTACGGCTCCCAGTCGGTCGCGCAGTGCACGACCCCGCCGGGGCGCAGCCGGTCGGCGACCAGGTCGAGGAACTCGGGCTGGATCAGCCGTCTCTTGTGGTGCCGCTTCTTGGGCCAGGGGTCGGGGAAGTAGACGCGCAGGCCGTCGAGGGAGTCGGGGGTGAGCATCTCGCGGAGCAGGATCACGGCGTCACCGTTGGCGACGCGGATGTTGGTCAGTCCGTGCTGGTCGGCGAGATTGAGCAGGTTGCCCTGGCCCGGGGTGTGCACGTCGACGGCGAGGATGTTGGTACGGGGATCGTCGGCAGCCATCCTCGCGGTGGCCTCGCCCATCCCGAAGCCGATCTCGAGTACGACGGGCAGGTCGTCCCCGAACAGCTCGCCGAGGCGCAGAGCGCGGCCGTCGATGTCGAGGCCCCACTTGGGCCACAGCCGCCGCAACGCGTCGTCCTGCCCGGCGGTGACCCGGCTGCGCCGGGGCTGAAAGCTCCTGATCCGCCGCTCGAAGTGGGACCCGGCGGGATCGGCCTGCGGCCCACCGGGAAACCGGGGCGCACCCTTGGCCCGGACGGCAGCGGGCGTCGGCTCGGGGGCGGGGGCGGAGTCGGGAGAGGAGTCAATGGAGTCAGACACAGTGCGGCCGATTTTATCCCTTGGGGCGTTTCCCACTCACCCACTCACCCACTCACCCACTCACCCACCCACCCACCTACCTGTTCACCGCATCCCAGGTCGCCTCACCGACCCAGCACACTCAATGCCCGCCGGGCCACTTCCCGCCCGATCGGCAGCGAAGCGGTCGCCGCCGGCGACGGCGCGTTCAGGACATGTACCGCCCTCGCACCCTCCCGGATGAGGAAGTCGTCGACCAGCGTCCCGTCCCGCAGCACCGCCTGCGCCCGTACCCCCGCAGCCGCAGGCACCAGATCCGCCTCCGTCACCACCGGCAGCAACCTGCGCACGGCCCGGGTGAACGCCTTCTTGGACACCGACCGGCGCAGCTCCCCACCCCCGTACCGCCAGTGCCGTGCCGCTATCCGCCACGACCCCGGCCACGCCATCGTCGCCGCCAGCTCCCGCACCCGCACGGTCCCCCAGCCGTACCCCTCCCGGGCCAGCGCCGGTACGGCGTTCGGCCCGATGTGGACGCTGCCGTCGATCCCCCGGGTGAGATGCACCCCGAGGAACGGGAACGCCGGATCCGGCACCGGATACACCAGCCCCCGCACCAGCTCGGGCCGCGCCAGGGTGAAGTACTCGCCCCGGAACGGCACGATGCGCATCCCGGGATCGTCGCCGGTCAGCCGGGCCACCTCGTCGCAGTACAGCCCGGCGCAGTTGACCAGCACCCGCCCCCGCACGACCTCGCCGCCGCCCGGTCCCGCCGTGCGCACGGCCACCCCGAGCTCCGGCCGCCGGTCGACCTGGACGACCTCGGCCCCGTACCGGATCTCCGCCCCGGAGGACTCGGCGAGCTGCCGGGCGACCGCCACGTAGTCGCACACGCCGGTCGTGCCCACGTGTATGCCGGCGAGTCCCTGGACCTCCGGCTCGTACTCCCCGATCTGGGAGGGGCCCAGCTCCCGCACCGGAATGCCGTTCTCCCGGCCGCGCTGGACGAGGGCGTGCAGCCGGGGCAGCTCCTCCCGCTCCGTGGCGACGATCAGCTTGCCGGTGACGGCGTGCGCGATGCCGTACTCCGCGCAGAACTTGACCATCTCGGCGGCGCCCCGCACCGCGTACTCGGCCTTGAGCGAGCCCGGCCGGTAGTAGATCCCGCTGTGGATGACACCGCTGTTGCGGCCCGTCTGGTGCCGTGCCGGGCCCGACTCCTTCTCCAGCACCGTCACCCGGGTGCCCGGAGCGGCGCGCGTGATCGCATACGCCGTCGACAGACCGACGATCCCCCCACCGATCACCAGCACGTCACAGTCGTAAGCGATTCCACGCGTCAGCTCCACCGCACTCCACCTCCTGCTTTCGATAGTGCACTGCGCCACTGACACTCGCTTCAAACGCAGTCACTTCAAACGCAGTCACTTCAAACGCAGGAGGAGAGCACGCAGGAGTAGAGCATGCTTCGGACGCCGTGGGTTCTCTACGCCGGAGTCATCAGCAGAGGCCGGGCCCGTTCCCGCAACTCCACCACCCGCGGCTCGTCGCCGTAGGGCTCCAGCCGGTGCAGAAGATCCCTCACGTACTCGGTGGTGCGCACCGAGGAGATGCGCCCCGCGACCTCCACCGCCCGTACGCCCTGCTCGCATGCCGCGTCGAGGTTGCCCGACTCGAGCTCGGCGACCGCCGAGACGACCAGCCGCAGTCCGTGCGAGCGCACGAACTCCTCCGTCGGCTTCGACAGTGCCTGCTCCGTGAAACGGCGGACCTGGCGCGGTGCCTTCAGGTCGCGGTAGCACTCGGCGGCGTCGGCGGCGAAGCGGTCGTAGCCGTAGAAACCGAGCCAGGACGGGTCGTTGTCGCCCTCGCGGGCCCGCTCCAGCCAGCCCTCCGCGGAGCGCAGGGCCGCGCCGGCCGCGTGGGCGTCACTCGCGCGAGCGTGGGCCCGTGCCTCGACCAGCCGGAAGAAACTCATCGTGCGGGCCGTCGCGAGGCCCCGGTTGCGCTCCAGGGCGGCCTGGGCGAGGTCGACGCCCTCGTCGCCGAAGCCCCGGTAGGTGGCCTGCAACGACATCGAGGCCAGTACGTACCCTCCCAGAGGCACGTCCGCCGCTGCCCGTGCGAGGCGCAGCGCCTGGATGTAGTACCGCTGTGCGGCCTCCTGCTGGCCGGTGTCGAAGGCCATCCAGCCGGCGAGGCGCGTGAGTTCGGCGGACGCCCCGAAGAGCGCGCGTCCCACCTCGTCGGAGTACGACCCCAGCAGCAGGGGAGCGGCCTCCACCCTTAAGCACTCGGGCACCATCGACGAACGCCAGTCGCCGCCGCCGTACTTGGAGTCCCAGCGCCTGGCGTCCTCCGCGGCCTCCCGCAGTTTCAGCACATCGCTGTGGCCGACTTTCAGCGGTGCCCCGGAGCCCTCGGAGGGGTTCGCGTCGCGTGCCACCGAGCTGTCGGCCGGGGTTATCAGCCACCGTGAGGCAGGCGTTGCGTATGCGCTCACTGCGAACGATCCGGCGAGCGACTGCCAGATGCCGCCGGAGCCGGCGCGGCGGCCCGCGAGGTCGAGGCGGTAGAGGTCGGTGGCCGAGCGGACGGCCTGTCCGACGTCCCTGGGGAAGGCGAGGCCCACTTCGGGCGCCGGATCCGCGTCCGCCAGGCCGATCTCGTGGAGCGGCACCGGGCGGCCGAGCTTCTGGCCGATGGCGGCCGCGATGAGGTGCGGCGCGGCGCCCTGCGGCACCATGCCCTTCGACACCCAGCGCGCCACCGACGTCTTGTCGTAGCGAAGAGTCAACCCGCGTTGAGCGCCAAGGTCGTTGACGCGACGTGCGAGTCCTGCGTTGCTGATTCCCGCGAGGGCGAGAACGGCGCCGAGTTTTTCGTTCGGCCCGCGTTGCTCCCTGGACATGCGCCACCCCTCGACACAGACGGCTGCCGCGCTGGCATAACCATGCGGCATTCGTAAACCCAGCGTAGTTCGCCGCATCCCAAGCGTTAAGGGGCATTGTTCCGGATGGCGGGATTGTGGTCCGTACGGAAGTTCTGGGGATGTACGCACGGTTGCGACGTGCCCCCGACGTGTGGCCGTGCGCCTGTCCGTGCGCTCTTCTCCGGCCATGGCGGGAGCGCTTCCATGGATCCTGCGTGGGTCGGCCCGCTGTACTGGATCCAGTGGGCTGGGGGACACCGCCGCCTACATCCCCGCGGGCGGCGGACCGGTCCGGGAGGCGAACTCCGCCTCCCGGACTGTGCGTGGGCGCTGCACTCCGCAGAGCCTGTACGGAGCGTGCGCGAGCCTGCCTCCGCTTCGCCAACTTGGCCGAAAACCGATCCCGCCATACCGGGCCGATTACCCCTCTCACCATGGAAATTGAGGGCGCGTGGGGCGTCTTGGGGGAGCGTAACGGGGGCGCATTCAGGTCGCAGGCGTGGCGCGGTCGCGCCGTGAACTCCCTGCTCGACGGGTTGTGAACTTTCCTCCCGGGTCCGGCGATCCCCTGATCCGAACGCCGAAGTCTCGTGCCCAGAACCTCGAAATCCCTTGATCCGCGCGTGCGTTCGGGCTCGGGCGGGCATGTTCCAGGGGGTGCACAGGAGTTCGCAGGGGCGCACTTCGGGGAGCACAAGCGGCTCTGCCGTCCCTCCGAGGCGCGTCCTTCATGGCAGCATGGTGCCGAGTTCGTACGGTGCACTGGTTGTCCACAGCCTGTGGAGGCGTCGATGCGGTGGTTGGTGGGATGGAGCAGCACCGCAGCTGTGGCCGCCAAGTACGGGACAGGGAACGGCGGTTACGCGGCCGGCAGCGCAGGAGTCGGAACCGGGTCCGGTGCCGGGTCCGGTGCTGGGTCCGGAGCCGGATACGCGGCGGGGGCGACCGGCTACGACGGCGAGACGGTGCACCCGGTCGGCTCCCAACTCCTCTGGGGGGACCCCGATCCGCTCTGGGCGGTCGGCGACTGGCGCCCCGACGAGGTGCGCGTCGTGCGGGCCGACGAACAGACCCGCATCGCGGTCCTGGGCACCTGCGGAGCCACCGACGAGCAGCTGCGGGTCGCGCTGTTCGCCGCCCGCGGAGGGGCACTTCGCCATCTGACGGCCTGGCCCGGCAGCTACACGGCGATCGTCCAGGTGGGGCGCCGGCTCATGGTCAGCGGCGACCTGGCGGGCGCGCGCCCGGTGTTCTACACCCCCTGGGCGGGCGGCACCGCCTACGCGACGGCGGCCCTCCCGCTCGCCGACCTCATCGAGGCCAACCTCGACTTCGGCCACCTCGCCGCCCTCCTCGCGGCCCCGGACGTACCGGCCGCGCTGCACGACTCGACCCCTTACGACGGCGTACGCCGCATTCCGCCCGGGCATGCGCTGATCCTGCGCGCCGGGGCACGGGAGATCGCCGGGTACGAACCGGTCGCCTCCCTCGCGGTCGCGGCGGCCTCGGTGGACCCCGACCGCGCGGTGGACGGCGTACGGGACGCCCTGGTGGAGGCGGTACGCGTCCGGCTCTCCGCTCCTCGCCATGTGCCCGAGTCCGCCATGGATCCCGGGCCCGTGCCCGGCATGGGCCCCGCGGAACGGCGTGCCGCGCGCGGAACGCCCGTACCGGGGATAGGAGCCGATCTGTCCGGCGGCCCGGCCTCGGGGACACTCGCGCTCCTGGCGGCGGGCCTGCCGGGCAGGCCGGGGACGCTGCTGGGGCACGGCACGGGCGCGGGGGAGCGGCTCGTGGCGGTGACGTTCAACGACCTGGTGGTCGGCGGGCGCGAGGCGGAACTGGAGCGGGCGGGCAACCTGGCGGCGAACCCGCGCCTGCATCACGTGGTCGTGGCGGGCGGCGAGGACGTCCTCCCGTACGCCGACCTGGAGGGCCCGCTGACCGACGAACCGGGCCCGTCCCTGGTCACGGCGGCCAGACACCGGGCCCGGCTGGCCTCGGGCAGCGCCGACCACTTCGCCGGCTACGGCGCCCGACAGGTACTGGACGCCCACCCCGCCCGCCTGGCCGACCTCCTGATGGACCGCAAACGACGCCACCTGGTCCGCCCGGTGGCCGCGCTCGCGAAGGCCGACGGCTCGGTGATGGTCCCCGCGCGCGTGTACGGCGCCGCCCGCAAGCTCTCCCGTACGCCCTACCGGGCCGGTATCCAGAACCTCGCCGACCGCCTGATGCAGCGCCAGTTCGACGAGCCCGGCGGCGCGGTGGGTGCCTCACTCGCCGCGCTCACCTGGGCCAGACCCGGCCCGGCCGCGCGCTGGCTGACCGGCGAGGCCCTCGCTGAAGTATCGGTTCGCCTGAACTGGGCGACGGACCGCGCGGGCGCCGGCGTAGGCCCCGGCCAACGCCCCGGCGACTTCCGCGCGCGGGCGGCACTGACCCGCCAGGCGGCGGACGTACGCGTCCTGGAGCAGGCCGTCGAGATCCGCTTCCAGCGCCTGCACACGCCCTTCCTGGACAACCAGGTGGTACGAGCCTGCCGAGCCCTCCCTGAGGCTCTGCGCGTCCAGCCCGGAGCCCGGGCATCCATCCTCCGTACGGTCCTGGAAGGCGCCGGGGTTCCGGACCTGCCCCCCGGCTGGGGCGCACCGTCCCACGCGTCGGCGACCGCGGCGTCACGGACGGGCCTGCGCGTGTCCGTGGACTCCCTGATGGCCCTGTTCGACACGCCACTGCTCGCGGAGGCGGGCCTGGTGGAGGCGAGAGTGGTCCGCAAGGCCCTGCGAGGCGCCGCGGAGGGCGAACCCCTCCCCCTGGACGGCCTGGCGGACCTGGTCTCCCTGGAGGTATGGCTACGCCGCCTCCTCTCCCGCCGAGGCACCTGCTGGACCGGAACCCCGGCCCGCCAACGAGCCGTACCGTCGGGAATCACCCCCCAGCGGGGCGCGTTGGGAGCGGGGGCGGGGGCACACCGGGGGTGAGGTTGCCTCACGGGGCCTCGCGTTTCCCACCCACCTGCCCGTTTGGCGGCAGCCCCCAGGGACGGGTAAGGGCGGCGGGGGCGAGAATAGGCCGGTGCGGTACAGAATCCTGGGCGTCACCCAGGCCGAGGACGACCACGGCACCGCCATACCCATCGGCGGCCCCCGCCTCCGCGCCCTCCTCACCGCCCTGGCCCTCCGCCCCAACCGCACCACCAACCCCGAAACCCTGATCGCCGAGATCTGGGCGGACACCCCGCCCAAGGACGCCCTCGCAGCCCTGCAGGCCCTCATCGGCCGCCTGCGCCGCACCCTCGGCAAGGACACCATCACCTCGGACCCCGGCGGCTACCGCCTGGTGGCACCCCAGGACCACATCGACCTGCACGTCTTCGAACACCTCGTACGACAGGGCAGGGCGGCCCTGGACCGCGCCGACCCCGCGACCGCCGCCCGCATCCTCTCCGAGGCCCTCGCCCTGTGGCGCGGCCCCGCCCTGGCCGACCTCCCCGACCGCACCGCCGCGACCCGCCCGGAGGCCCTGCGCCGCGAGGCGACACGCGCGCGCGTGGAGGCGGACCTGAGACTCGGCCGCGCCCACGACGCCGTACCGGAGTTGCGGGAACTGACGGAGGCCCACCCGTACGACGAGCCGCTGCACGCCCTCCTCATCCGCGCCCTGCGCGACACGGGCCGCAGCGCGGACGCCCTGGCCGCGTACGAGACGGCACGCCGAACCCTGGCCGACGGCCTGGGCACGGACCCGGGCCCGGAACTACGAACGCTGCACAAGGAATTACTGACACAGCACCCCCACCGCAACAACACCAGCACCAGCACCAGCGACAACAAAAACAGCAGCCACAGCAAAATCACCAGCAACATCCGGCCCCGTCTGACCTCTTTCGTCGGCCGGGAACCCGAGATCGAAGCCATCCGTTCGGATGTGCACAGGACCCGTCTCGTCACCCTCATCGGACCGGGCGGTTCCGGAAAGACCCGTCTCGCCGAGGAGGCCGCCGCAGGCCTCCCCCAGGCGTGGCTCGTCGAGCTCGCCCCGCTCGACCGGCCGGAGGCGGTACCCGGCGCGGTGGTCAGTGCGCTCGGTCTGCGCGAGACCGTGCTCAGGACCACCGAACTCACGACCCCGCAGGACGACCCGCTCGCCCTGCTCATCGAGTACTGCGCCCCGCGCAGCCAACTCCTGCTCCTCGACAACTGCGAACACGTCATCGACGCGGCGGCCGAACTCGCCGAAACCCTGCTCACGCACTGCCCCGGGCTCACCATCCTCGCCACCAGCCGTGAACCCCTGGGCGTCCCGGGCGAGTCGGTGCGCCCGGTCGAGCCCCTCCTCCCCGACCCGGCCCGCCGCCTCTTCGAGGAGCGCGCGGCGGCCGTACACCCCGATGCGGACACCGCCCTCCGCGACACCGCGGCGGTGGAGGAGATCTGCCGTCGGCTCGACGGACTGCCCCTCGCCATCGAGCTGGCCGCCGCCCGCCTGCGGCTGCTCACCCCGCGGCAGATCGCCGACCGCCTCGACGACCGTTTCCGCCTCCTCACCTCCGGAAACCGCACGGCGCTGCCCCGCCAGCAGACCCTGCGCGCAGTCGTCGACTGGTCCTGGGACCTGCTCGACGAGCGGGAGCGGACGGTGCTGCGCGAGGTCTCCGTGTTCGCGGGCGGCTGGGACCTCACCGCCGCGGAGGCGGTGTGCACCGGTCCGGTGGCCGACCTGGTGGGGGCGCTCGTCGACAAGTCCCTGATAGTCGCGACCCCGCACGAACGCGCCGACGACGGCACAGCCGGTATGCGCTACCGCATGCTGGAGACCATCCACGAGTACGCCACCGAGCGCGCCGCGGAGGCTCCCGGGCCGCGTGCCGCCGTCGAGCTACGGCACCGTGCGTGGGTCCGAGCGCTGGTGGAGAAGGCCGAACCGTTGCTCCGCTCCGCCGAGCAACTCCCCTGGATCGCCCGCCTGGAGACAGAGCTGGACAACATCCGGGCGGCCCTCGACCGCACGATCAAGGAGGGCGACGAGGAGGAGGCCACTGCCCTGGTCCTCGCGATGGGCTGGTTCTGGTGGCTGCGCAACTACCGCCGGGAGAGCGTGGAATGGCTGACCCGGGTCCTGAAGCTGAGCACAGGGCCGGCCCGATCGACCCTGTCGAGCGAGACGGACGAATGGGCGAAGGTGAATGCCCGGCGCATGAACCTCCGCATGCTCCACATCTTCCTGACCGTGGACGCCGACCCGGCCACCGTCCCCCACGACGAGCTCTGGCACCGCCAACTCGTCGAGGCCCGCGCCTATTTCGAGCGCGGCGGCCCGGAAGCGGCCCGGCTGCCGGGCATCGCCTGGCCGTTCACCTTTCTGTCCAACCGGCTGGGCGTCGACGGCCCCGACGGCCCCGACGGAGTGGACGGCCCCGGCGACACGGCGAACAACCCCGCGGCGACCGCCGCGGCCGCCCTGGACTCGGTGATCGCCAACTGCCGTATCCACGGCGGCGACTGGGAGGTCGCCGTGACCCTGATGTTCCGTACGCATCTGGTCGTCGACTCGGCGGGCGGCCTGCGCGGCCCGCGCGTCGACGACGACCTCGCGGAACTGCGCGTGCTCAGCCGGCGCGTCGGCGACCGCTGGGTGCGCGCCCAGGTGTGCAGCGCGGCCGGGGAGGCCGCCATGTCGCGCGGCGGCTTCGAGGAGGCCAAGCGGGAGTACGCGGAGGCGCTGCGGCTCGCGCATGAGGTGGGCGCCCATGCCGAAGCACCGTTCCTCATCGCGCGGCTCGCCGAGATCACCTACCGCGAGGGCGACCGTGCCGGCGCGCTGACCGCCCTGGACGAGGCGGGCGCGGCGGCCGAGCGTTACGGGGTCGCGGACTCCCGGGCGTTCGTCCTGCTGCTGAGGGCGCAGATCGCGCTGGACGAGCGGGAGGTCGCTCGCGCGCGTGCCCTGTGCGACCAGTCCCGCGTGGAGATCGCGCACGGCACACCGCCGCCGCAGTTCATGGCGGGGCTGAACGCGATGGACGCCCTGATCACGGCCGAGGAACGCGGGCCCGAGGAGGGAGTGGCGAAGCTGACCGTCACCCTGCGAGAGGCCGTGGCCCAGCGCTGCGCCGAGGTGATCACGGCGGCGCTCGCGGACAGCGCGGCGAGACTGCTGGCCGAGCTCGGCGACCTGCCCCACGCGGCCCGTCTGCTCGCCGCCTCCGACAACTGGCGGGGCGACCAACCACGCCCGATGCCGGACCGCGCGCGGGCCGAGGAGACGGAGGCCGCGGCCCGCAGGGCCCTGGGAGCGGAACGGTACGAGTCCGAACGTACGGCCGGATCGGAACTCACCCCGGACGACGTGCTCGACCTGCTCGACGAACTCGCCCACCGGTAATCACCACCCGCGACCGAACGCACCCCCATCACCCCCATCACCTCCGTCAGCGGCACATGAACCTGGACTCCGCCCAGTCCGCGAGTGCCACCGAGTCGAACGCCGAGTGAGGTTCCACGACCAGGCGGATCGTCTTGCGCCCGGTGAGGTCGACGTGGACGGGTACCGCCCCCTGGCCGCCCTGGATCAGCTCGGACCGCCACATGCGCTGCCCGTCGGCGAACACCGAGAAGCGGACCTGGCCGAGGCCCATCGTCATGTCGTCGACGCCGACCAGGGCGTCGTACGAGGCGCAGTCGCGGTTGAGATCGATGGTGACCGAGGACTCCCCGTGGACGGTCACCCCGTGCTCGTACTGCTTGTCCCCGATCGACACCCCCCACCGCTGCCACACCCAACTGCTCTCGCCGAGCCGCATCTCGGGCTTGGTGCCGTCGCCGGTGATGCCGTACTCCAGCTCGTTCCACTGGTAGTCGGCCGGGGCGGGCGGCGCCGGGGGAGGAGGCGGCGTCGGGGTGGGAGTCGGGGCAGGTGTCGGGGTCGGGCTGGGTGTCGGAGTGGGGGTGGGGCTCGGGGTGGGTGTCGGGGACGGAGTCGGGGTGGGGCTGGGTGTCGGCGTGGGGGTGGGCGCCAGGGCCGGGACCACAGCCGGGGGTGCCGGTTCGGGTTCCTCGTCGGGCGGCGTCGGGCTCGGGGTCGTCGTCGGCGCCGCGGGCCGGACCACCGGCACGGACGGGGCCGGCTGTGCCACCGGCTTCTTCGGGACCTGGTCGCCGGCCAGCGCGAACACCACCGCCGCGATCCCGACGGCGACGACCCCCGCCGCGATCCCCGCCTTCAGCGGCGCGCCCAGCCCCTCCGAGGCCGCCGCGCCGCCCCCGGCCCCGCCGGACGACGAGCCGCTCGCCGCGGCCGCCGCGCCGCCGACGCCCACTGCGCCCGCCCCGGCGCCCCCGGCGACCAGCGCGGCCACCTTGGCGTACCCGGCGGCGCCGAACCAGCCGATGACCGCGATCGGCACGACAGCGGGGATGCCGCTCGCGACCTCCTTGATCTGGCCCGCTGCCAGCCGGCACTTGGCGCACTCCTCCAGGTGCTTGCGCAGCCCCCGTTCGGCCCGGCTGCGCAGCCCGCCGCGGGCGTAGGCGCCGAGCCGGTCGGCGTAGCGGGAGCACTCCTCGTCGGTGGTGAGGGTGGTGCTGACGTGGGCCTGGAGGTAGGCCTGCTTGAGCCCTTCCCGGGCCCGGCTGGCGAGCACGCGCGTGCCGTTGGCGTCGAGCCCGAAGAGGGTGGCGACCTCGCTCGGCGACTCGTCCTCGACCTCGGTGTGCCACAACACGGCCTGCCAGCGCTCGGGCAGCGACCGGAACGCCTGCATGGCCATGGACTGTTCGGCCTCGTGCATCGCGCGCACGTCGGCGCCCAGGTCCAGAGTGTCGGTGTCGGCAGACATCATGGGCATGGCGGACATCTCCGAGCCGCGCGCGGCCTGCGCCGCGAACACCGCGAAGTCGTCGACCAGTTGCTCACGCCTCGCCGACGTCGTCCAGTTCGCGGCGACCCGGCGGACACTGGTGAGCAGATAGGCGCGTACGGCGTACTCGGGGCCGGAGCCGCCGCGCACCGCCTGGAGCATCCGCGCGAACACCTCGGCGGTGAGGTCGTCGGCGGTGTGACCGTCACGGCAGCAGGTGCGCGCGTACCGGCGTACGGCGTCGGCGTGACGCCGGTACAGCTCCTCGTACGCCGTGTCGTCGCCCGAGCGCATCCGCCCGATCAGGTCGGTGTCGGAGGGCGGCAGTTCGATGGGCGGTGGCAGCACACTGTCCGCGCGGGGCGGCAGCAGGCTGCCCCCGCGCTGTGCCGGGACGCTGCCTTCCACCGGGTCGTCGAGGTACTCGGGGTATCCGGTGTTCTCAGGGTTCTCGGGGTGTTCCGGACCGTCCACCGAGCCGCCCAGGTACTGAACGCCGCCCTGAGCTCCGCCTGACCCGCCCTGGTTCGGCACCTGTGGTGAGGTCAGCCCGCCGCCGGCCTCCGGGTCACCGTCACCCGGTGATCCGTCCCGCCCGTCAACGCTCATCGCGGAAAGCCCCCGCTGCCTGCACAGCTGCCTGCACATCGAGTCCCGAACACCGGGTCAGAGTGCCATATTGGCTTTTGTTCAGGACACCTGGAACGAACCAACCACTCGTCCGTGGGGACTTCCCGCACCGAGGTACTAGCGTTCACCCGAACGGGGAATGCTCAACCGGCGCTCCCCGCAGGGGAGTTGGCTGCCCCGCCCGAAATATTCGGGTTCGTTGTATTCGGGTTCGTTCGATCACAGAGGCCGCGACCGCAACCCCTCCAACAGGATGTCCAGCAGCCGTGAAGAGGCCGCAGCCTGCTGCGCGGCGTCCGGCAGCGAGGGCGCCGCCGTCGCGATCACCAGCAGTACGTCCGACACCGACACGTCCGGCCGCAGCGCACCCGCCTCGCGCGCCCGGTCCACGAGCCGGCCGACCACGTCGAGCAGCGCCACCGCGCCCGCGTCGTCCGCCAGCGCAGCCGCCGCGGCGTCGTCGGACACCAGTCGCAGTTCCCCGGGACCGAGACCGCCACCCGCCGGCTGGGCCCGCTGCTGCGGCACCCGCGCCTCGTCGAGACCGAGGCCACCGGAGTCACCAGAACCACGGGAGACACCAGAACCACCGGAGTCGACGGAACTGTCGTCGTCGGCGACGCCGACCCGCAGTATCTGCGGCGGCAGCAGCCGCCCGGCGCCCGAGGCCACCGACGTCCGCAGGAAGCGCGACAGCGCCGACCACGGCTCGTCCTCCTGGCCGAGCGCCGCACGAGCCTGGTCGGTCAGTCGGGAGGTCTCCTCCTCGGCTATCCGCCGGACCAGGACGTCCTTGCTCGGGAAGCGCCGGTACACCGTGCCGACACCGACCCGCGCGCGTCGTGCCACGTCCTCCATCGGCGCGCCGTATCCCAGCTCGCCGAAGACCTCACGTGCCGCGCGCAGTACGTGTTCCAGATTGCGCTGTGCGTCCACGCGCAGTGGCGCCGTACGCGATCCCTCGCCGCGTCCGTTGCCTGCCGCCGCGCTGACCGGTCCGCCTGGTGCGATGGCGGACGCGGATGACCAACGAGAATCCTGAATGTGCATAATGTTCCCCCGGTAATGACGTCTCCCCCCGGAGACTCCCCGCCATTGGCAGCCGGAGCGTGCGGAACAAGCACTGAACACGGGTCCACCCGTCGCGGAGCGGACCCGAAAGAGCGCATCCCCCTACACCCCGTCGACCTACGAACATAGTTGAGCGACGGTCAATTCAGAAGGGGCGCGTTCCGCACAGGGGGCCGCCCGATCGGAGTATGCGCCGCTTACGTCCCGGTTGCGCCCCCTCCTGTCACCCGGCTCACACTCGCTGACCTGGGGTTGTGCCCTGCACGCCGACGATGGGGGCAACGTTGTTGCCCGCTGCCCGAAGGTCACACAAATTGCCGGGCCTGTGGACAAACGCGAGCGGTGGGTGCGTCATGGGATGGTGAAGGAACGTGCGCGCATTCTCGTTGTCGGCGGCGGCTACGTCGGTATGTACACGGCCCTGCGCCTCCAGCGGAAGCTCCAGCAGGAGCTGAAACGGGGCCAGGTCGACATCACCGTCGTCACTCCCGACCCGTACATGACCTATCAACCGTTCCTCCCGGAGGCGGCCGCGGGCTCCATCTCGCCTCGCCATGTCGTCGTACCGCTGCGCCGGGTCCTCGACCGATGCAGGATCGTCGTCGGCGAGGTCACGGCGATCGACCACGCCAAGCGCACCGCGACCGTCACCACCCTCGCCTCCGCGGAAGAGGGAACGGGCGCCCAGCAACTGACGTACGACGAACTCGTCCTCGCCCCCGGCTCCGTCTCGCGCACCCTGCCGATCCCCGGCCTCGCCGAACACGCCATCGGCTTCAAGACGGTCGAGGAGGCCATCGGCCTGCGCAACCACGTCATCGAACAGATGGACATCGCCTCCTCCACCCGCGACCCCGCGATCCGCGACGCGGCCCTGACCTACGTCTTCGTGGGCGGCGGCTACGCCGGTGTCGAGGCGCTCGGTGAGCTGGAGGACATGGCCCGCTACGCCGCGCGGTACTACCACAACGTCAAGGCCGAGGACATGAAGTGGATCCTCGTCGAGGCCTCGGGCCGCATCCTGCCCGAGGTCGGCGAGGAGATGGGCAAGTACACGGTCACGCAGCTGCGCCGCCGCAACATCGACGTACGCCTGGAGACCCGCCTCGACTCCTGCGCGGACCGGATCGCCGTCCTCAGCGACGGCGCCCGCTTCCCCACCCGTACGGTCGTGTGGACCGCCGGAGTCAAACCCCACCCCCTTCTCGCGGCCACCGACCTCCCGCTGAACGAACGCGGGCGCCTCAAGTGCACCGCCGAGCTGCGGATCGAGGGCACCACGCACGCGTGGGCGGCGGGAGACGCCGCGGCCGTCCCCGACGTCACGGCCGCGGAACCCGGCAAGGAGACCGCCCCCAACGCCCAGCACGCGGTCCGCCAGGCCAAGGTCCTCGGCGACAACATCGCCCACTCCCTGCGCGGCGAACCGCTCGAAACGTACTCCCACAAATACGTCGGTTCAGTAGCCTCCCTGGGACTCCACAAGGGCGTCGCACACGTCTACGGGCGCAAGCTGAAGGGCTACCCCGCCTGGTTCATGCACCGCGTCTACCACCTGAGCCGGGTGCCCACCTTCAACCGCAAGGCCCGGGTGCTCGCCGAGTGGGTTCTGTCGGGACTCTTCAAGCGGGAGATCGTTTCCCTCGGTTCACTCGAACATCCCCGCGCGGAGTTCGAACTCGCGGCCGGTGGGAAGCCTCCTCAGAACCTGAATCAGGACCCGAAGGGGTAGTCCTGACCGGATCCAGGAACTCCACCGACGCGGCCGGCGTCTGAAGGATGTCGGCCACGTCGGCCACCCTGCCAGACTGGTTCTCCACACCCTTGCCGCACCTCCCTTCCCGCCCCTTCTCCACCCGTCTCTACCCGCGAGGCTTTCCGTAAGTGCTGTATCTCCCGGGGAACGCCCCCTGTACCTCCGGCCGACCCGCTGCCGGCCTGTGCCGACAAACACGAGGCAAGGTTTCGTGAACTTCACGCGCTGGAGCGCCCGACTCCCCGGAACACAGCGCCGCGCCGCAGCGCGGACCGATCACACGATCACTCCGGACCGGCTGCCGGACCGACTCGGCGAGGGCACCGGCCCAGGCTCCGGCCCCGGCCCCGGCTCCGTACCCGCCGCCCGCGCCGAGCAGCTCGCCGACGGGGCGCCCTGCCTCCCCGCGGTCGACGACCTGCCCACCCGCAAGATCCTCGACCGCATCCCGGCTCTGGTCGCCATCGTCCACGGCCCGGACCACCGCATCGCGTACGCCAACGACGCCTACACGGCGGCCTTCGGCGTACGCGCGGAGGGCGTCCCCGCGCGGGACGCGGCCCCCGAGTTCGACGAACTGGGTCTGCTGCCCCTCCTGGACCAGGTCCTGCGCAGCTCCAAGCCCCGCACGCTGAAGTCCCGCAAGGCGCACAGCGGACGCTCGTACACGATCACGTGCACCCCGGTCGAGGCGACCGCCACTCCCGAAGGCAGTGGCGGTGTCCTCATCTTCGCCGCCGACGTCACCGACCACGCCGAGGCCGCCGAACGCCTGCGCGCCAGCGAACGCAGCCAGCGCGAAACCGCGGTGACCCTCCAGCGCTCCCTCCTCCCCCAGGAACTGGAGGAACCGGACGACCTCCGCGTCGCCGCCACCTACCATCCGGGCGGCACGGAAGCGGCCGTGGGCGGCGACTGGTACGACGTCATCACCCTCGGCGGAGGCCGCACGGCCCTCGTCATCGGCGACGTCATGGGGAGAGGAGTGCGCGCGGCAGCGGTCATGGGCCAGCTCCGTACGGCGGTCCGCGCTTACGCCCGCCTGGACCTCCCCCCGCACGAGGTCCTCCAGCTCCTCGACGGCCTCGCGATGGAGATCGACGCCAACCAGATCGCCACCTGCGTGTACGCCGTCCACGACCCGAACGAGGGCAAGCTGGTGTACGCCTCCGCGGGCCACCTCCCGATCCTCGTCCGCGACGAGAGCGGGGTCGTCCAGCGCGCCGACGAACCCACGGGCCCGCCCCTGGGCACCGGCGGCTGGATGCACGCCTCGGGCTCGATCCCGCTGACCCCGGGCTCCACGGCGGTCCTCTACACCGACGGCCTGGTGGAACGCCGCAACGAGGACCTCGACGAGGGCATCGCCGCCCTGGAACGCGCCCTGTCGGGCGCCACGGGCAGCCCCCAGGTCGTCTGCGACCGCCTGGTCCGCTCAGCGGGCGTCACTGCGGACCACGACGACGACGTGGCGGTCCTGGTCCTCCAGCACCCGGCCCGCACCGGCCCCGACAGCGACCTGTTCCGCAACGCGGCCCTGGAACTCCTGGGCGGCATCGAAGCGGCCCCACGCGCGCGTGCGTTCGCCTCGGGCGTCCTGACGAGCTGGCGCTTCCCCACCGAACTGCACGACGTGGGCGTCCTGGCGGCCAGCGAACTGGTCGCGAACTCCCTCCAGCACGGCACACCCCCGATGCGCCTGCGCCTGCGCCGCACCGACCGCCGCCTCATCGTCGAGGTGACGGACGGCGACGACCATCTCCCCCTGCGCCGCACCGCGGAACCCGGCGACGAATCGGGCCGGGGCATCGCCATCGTCGCGACGATCGCCACGAGCTGGGGCTCCCGCCGGACACCGGGCGGCGGCAAGGCGGTGTGGTGCGAGTTCGTGCTGCCGAACTCACCCCGTACTACGTAGCCGGCACCACGGACCCGGACTCCACCGGAGCCCCGCCCTGCGCGACAACCCGACTCCGCCGCGCCAGAGACGGCTGATTCTGAACGGGGGTCAGCTGCCGCCCCAGCCTCACGGCGAGGACGCTGATCCCCAGCGAGAACAGCAGGAACATCACGATGTACGGCCCGTGCAGCGAAGCCCCGAGCGGCCCGCCCACCGCCGGGCCGACAGCCAGCGCGAGCTGCTTCACCAGGGCGAACGCCGAGTTGTACTGCCCCGCCATCCCGTCCGGCGCCAGATCGGCCACCAGCGGCGCGACGGTCGGCGACAACATCGCCTCCCCGAGCCCGAACAGCGCGTACGTCGACACGAACGCGGCGGTCGCCATGGCCTGGCTGCCGTGCCCGAGCCCCGCATACCCGGCCACGCCCCACGCGACGGCCCAGAGGATCCCCACGGCCGCGATCACCCGTGACCGCTTCTGCCGCTCGACGAACCGCAGCACCGCGAACTGCGCGACCACGATCACCGCGGTGTTCGCCGCCAGTGCGGACCCGAGCGTGGACGTCGAAATCCCGGCCGCCTCGACCCCGTACGCACTCAGCCCAGACTCGAACTGCCCATAACAGGCGAAGAAAAGAACAAACCCCAGCACGCACAGCTGCACCATCGCCCGGTTCCCGAGCAACTGCTTCCAGCTGCCCCTGGCCTGAGCAGGAGCACCGTCGATCCTCGACGAACGAGGCATCCGTACGGTCGCCATGATCACGGCGAGCAGCAGGAACATCGCCGCCTCGATGGCGAACAGCAGGGTGAACGAGCCGACCTGGGTCGTGTCCACGAGGTGCCCACCGATGAGCCCACCGACGCCGAGCCCGAGGTTCTGCAGAAAGAACTGGGTGGCGAAGGCTCGCGACCGAGTCTCCGCCGACGAGAAGTCCACGATCATCGTCGCGAGCGCCGGCTGCATCACGGCCTGCCCGGCCCCCAGGGCCACGGCGGCAAGGAGTACGGCGGTCGCGTTGGCGGCGAGCCCGAGGCCCAGCGCGCCGACAGCGGCGGTGACCAGGGCGACGAGCAGCACCGGCAGCGGGCCGCGCCGGACGATGGCTCGCCCGGCGAACGGCAGCACGATCAGCGCCGCCACAGCGAAGACGGTGAGTACGAGACCCGCCGTCATGGCTCCCAGTCCCCGCACCTGCGCCACATAGACGTACAGATAGGGGACGGTGAAGCCGAGCCCGAACGCGCTGAGTGCGTTGCCCACATGGATCCGGCGCATCGCTGCGCCCATCGCCCTGGTCACTTTCACCTACCTTGATCGCGAAGTCGTACGCCTACTGAAAGAGTTAGGAGTGAAGACTTCGAAGCTAAAGTTAAGAATTGAACAGTACACCTCGAAGGACTTCGACACCAAGCGCCCGCATGGGACACTGCACACATGGGTGACACCCCCGCCGTCGGTGAGCCGACGCTCGATGAGCAGATCGCCGCCTACCAGCGCGAGTTCAGGGATCTCGACCCTCAGGTCGAGAAGATCGTCGCGGCCCTGGGCCGGCTGAACCGCCGTATGAACGTCGCGTACGGACGCCAGACCGCCACGCTCGGCATCAGTAACGCCGAGTGGGAGGTCCTCAAGGCACTGGTGCTCGCCGGCGCCCCGTACCGCATGGGCCCGAGCGACCTGGCGAAGCGGCTGGGCCTGACGCCGGCCGCGATGACCCACCGGATCGACCGGATGGTGACGGAGGGACTGGTCACCAGGGAGCGCGACGAGTCCAACCGGGTCCGCGTGATCGTGGAACTGACGTACGAGGGCCGCGAGAAGTGGCTGGAGGCGATGCGCCTGGCCACCGTCTTCGAGGAAGACCTCCTCCAGGACCTCTCACAGGACGAACGCGGCAGGCTCGGCGACGTCCTCACCCGTCTCCTGCGCCGCGTGGAGCACGCCCAGCCGGACGCCGGCGGGCGACTCAGCGACCTCGACTAAAGATCTTGACAGGGGTGGCCAGAGGGTGCTTGACATCCTCCTGCCCGATCCGTAAAGTTCTCCGGGTTGCCACGGGGCCGTAACAGTTCTGCGGCAGCACCTCCGCCGCAGTAGCGGCAACCCAAACCATCAGCACGATCTCCCAGCCGGGTTGATTTCGGTGTGCCCGAATTCAATTCGAATGGGGCTCGATGGAGCTCAGCGGCCCGATTGGGAATCGCCGAGACGATCCGCTAGGGTTTGAGACGTCGGAACGGCCCAACAGCCGGGAAGGCAAGCCCCACTGACTGGGAATCAGGCCCGAAACGGTCTGGTAGAGTCGGACTCGCCGGAAAGGGAAACGCGAAAGTGGAAACCTGGAAAGCACCGAGGAAATCGGATACGGAAACGGTCTGGTAGAGTCGGAAACGCAAGACCGAAGGGAAAGCCCGGAGGAAAGCCCGAGAGGGTGAGTACGAAGGAAGCGTCCGTTCCTTGAGAACTCAACAGCGTGCCAAAAATCAACGCCAAGTTTGTTGATACCCCGGCTCACGGGCTTTGTCTGTGGGTTGTGGTTCCTTTGAAGTAGTAAACACAGCGAGGACGCTGTGAACGGTCGGGCTTATTCCGCTTGACTGTTCCGCTCTCGTGGTGTGACCCGATTACGGGTTGACATTCAC
>NZ_JAAGLU010000329.1 GCF_010550245.1 Streptomyces sp. SID12501 | reverse complement strand
GCGAGGACGTCGTCGACCGACTGGATCGAGCGGCCGCGGCCGACGGTTCCGGGCATGGCGTGCACCTGCGCTTCCGCGACGACGACGGGGGGTGCGGCGACGCTACCGGTGCGCCCGGGAGGGCCACGGGACCTCGGTCTCGTGACGCGTGACGACCCGCGGTGCGGTGGTGGGCGCCGGCCGGGCCGACACAAAGCGTTCGGGTCCCGACGTGCCCGCCCGGCAGGATGGGGGCATGAGTGCGACCCTGCAGGTCCGTGGCGTCGCCGCGGCGTTCGGCGACCGCGAGCTGTTCTCGGGCCTGGACCTGGTGGTCGCGCCGGGGGACGTCGTGGGGCTCGTCGGGCCCAACGGCGCGGGCAAGACGACGCTGCTGCGGATCCTGGCCGGGCAGCGCGCGCCCGAGGCGGGGTCGGTGCAGCTCTCGCCCGCGACCGCGCAGGTCGGGTACCTCGTGCAGGAGGTCGAGCGGCGCGACGACGAGTCCGTGCGGACGTTCCTCGAGCGGCGCACGGGCGTCGCCGCCGCGCAGGCCGCGATGGACGCCGCCGCCGACGAGCCCGCG
>NZ_JAAGLU010000328.1 GCF_010550245.1 Streptomyces sp. SID12501 | reverse complement strand
GCTGTTGCACGCCTCGGTGGTGGGCTGGTTCGTGGTGCGGCGCGCGGGGGGTCCGCCGAACTGGTGGAAGCACCTGGTGGTGCCGGTGCTGGGGGCGCTGGTGACCGTCGCCGTGATCGTCGAGGCGTCCTGGGAGGCGCAGGTCGTGGGGGCGGTGTGGCTGGCAGTGGGCCTGGGGGTGCTGGTGGCCCAGCGGGGCCGACGGACCCCCGAACGCTCCGACGGGCCCGGCACCGGTGTCGGCCCCGGCGGCTAGCCTGCCTGCATGGGTCTGAATACGTCGGCTGATGCGCCGCTGCCGGTCGGTCAGGTGTCCCGGCTCATCGGGGGCTGGATCGACCGGCTGGGTCAGGTGTGGGTGGAGGGGCAGATCACGCAGCTGTCCCGGCGGCCGGGCGCGGGGGTGGTCTTCCTGACGCTGCGCGATCCCGCGCACGACATCTCCGTCGGCGTGACCTGCTTCCGGCAGGTCTTCGAGGAGGTCGCGGACGCGGTGACGGAGGGCGCGCGGGTCGTCGTCCTGGCGAAGCCGGAGTGGTACGCCCCGCGCGGGCAGTTGTCCCTG
>NZ_JAAGLU010000327.1 GCF_010550245.1 Streptomyces sp. SID12501 | reverse complement strand
CCAGGCAGAGGGCCGCCGAGGGCTCGTCAAAGAGCCTGAACGGGACAAGGGCGGGAACCGGACCGGGACACGGGGCCTTTCGGACATGTCGTGGCGAACCGAGGCGACCTCTATGTGCCTTCGAAGCCGCCAGGCGTATATATGCCCGCGGTAGGCCCCGCGACGAAGGGATCCAACTGCAATGAGGTACAGGAGAGTTGCGTCGTTCCTGGGCGTCTCGGTGGCGCTCGCCGGCAGCGTGATCGGGACTGCTGGGGAAGCCTCCGCTTACCCGCAGGTCAACGTCTGCGGCAGCTCGTACGGATCGCTGAAGCAGTACCCCGTCAGGGGTACCGACAACACGAGGGTGGGCTGGATCGACACCTACTACAGCAGTGCCACCGGCAAGAACTGCGCCATCGTTCGCGGAGACGACTCGCGGGCGAGCGGGTTCAACCACATCGAGGTTGCCATCGGACTCTCGGGTGCGGCCGGATGGACTCAGACCGATGGGGCGGGCGTCAACTACACCAAGTACGCCGGGCCGGTCTACGTATACGCGCCGGGCAACACGTGTATCGATGTG
>NZ_JAAGLU010000326.1 GCF_010550245.1 Streptomyces sp. SID12501 | reverse complement strand
GGGCACGACGAGCCCTCCGGCCCGCCGCACCTGGTGCGCGTACCGGCCGAACCGCTGGTCGCGGGCCCGGTAGCGCCAGTCGACGAAGGTGCCCGGGTCGGTGCCGACGGCGAGCACGTGCCCGTTGCGGGTGGTGATCTCCTCGCCGGTGAGGATCAGCAGGTCGTCGCCCCAGAGCCCGCCCCAGGCCCCGTGCGCGGAGGTGGTGTTGTGCTCGCTGCTGTTGATGAAGTCGAGCCCGGCGGCCCGCGCGGCGGCGGCCACCTCGGCCGGGGTGCGCCGCCCGTCGGAGTGCACGGTGTGGATATGGCAGTCACCCCGGTACCAGGCACGGCCGCGTCCCCCGGCCCGCTGGGGCGGATGGACGGGCGCGGGGGTGCGGCCCGGCTCCCCGAACCGGAGGGTGACGGTCACCTCGTACGGGAGACCCCCGGGCGCCACGGTGTAGGGGGCCAGCACGATGTGCCAGGTCCCGGCCCGCAGGGGCCCGGCGAGATAGCCGGGGGTCGCCGTGTCACCCCGGAGGAAGAAGGAGGTACGCGCCCCGCCCGACCAGCCCCGGAAGCC
>NZ_JAAGLU010000325.1 GCF_010550245.1 Streptomyces sp. SID12501 | reverse complement strand
CCCGCTGATCTTCCAGTACATCAACCTCGGTCCGATCTACAAGAACGAGACCGTCGACGTCATGACGCCGTTCATGGTCGCCCTGCTGGGCCTCGGCCTGAACGAGGGCGCCTACATGGCGGAGATCGTCCGTGCGGGCATCCAGTCCGTCGACGAGGGCCAGAGCGAGGCCTCGCACGCCCTCGGCATGACCCGGACGCAGACCATGCGCCGCGTCGTACTGCCCCAGGCGATGCGCGTGATCATCCCGCCGACCGGCAACGAGTTCATCAACATGCTGAAGACCTCGTCCCTGGTCTCGGCGGTGCAGTACACCGAACTCCTGCGGGCCAGCTCCAACATCGGCAGCACGGCCGGCGCGGTCATCGAGATGTACTTCGTCGCCTCCATCTGGTACCTCGCCCTGACCAGCGTCTTCAGCGTCGGGCAGTACTACCTGGAGCGGCGCTACGCCCGCGGTTCGCTGCGCAGCCTGCCGCCCACGCCGTTCGAGCGGCTGAAGGCAAACCTGAACATGTTCCGCCGTACGGAGGTGGCGAAGTGACCGCCCAGCCGATGGTCAAGGCA
>NZ_JAAGLU010000324.1 GCF_010550245.1 Streptomyces sp. SID12501 | reverse complement strand
CCGTGGTTCATCGTGGACGCCGCCCCGCAGGAGGCGCGCCTCATCCGCACCGCGCGCGAGGTGAACGACGCCAAGCCGGGGCTGGTGGTGGACAAGGTCGTCGAGGCCGCGCTGCCGTTCGCCGAGCCACGGATCGCGGCGCTGGGGCTCTCCTTCAAGCCCGACATCGACGACCTCCGTGAGTCGCCGGCCCGGCGGATCGTCGCCCGGATCGCCGACCGGCTCCCGCATGCGGTGATCAGCGTGGTCGAGCCGCACATCGCCGAGCTTCCCGCCGAGCTCGCGGCGCGGGATCGTGTCGAGCTGGTCGACCTCGACGAGGCGCTGGGCCACGCCGACGTCGTGGTCCTGCTCGTCGACCACACCCAGTTCCGCGCGGAGGCGGCGCGGCGGAGCCCGCGTGCCGGCTCGCAGGTCATCGACACGCGTGGCGCGTGGCGTCGTGCCGTGAGCGCCGGCTGATGGCTCGGGTCGGCCTCGACGGAGGTGGTTCGCTCCCGCCCATCGACGGCGTCGCGCTCACCGTGGGCGAGGTGGCCCGGTTGACGACGGCCCCGCTCGCCGCCT
>NZ_JAAGLU010000323.1 GCF_010550245.1 Streptomyces sp. SID12501 | reverse complement strand
TCCCGCCCGTGCCGATGTTCCTGCTGCCGGACCTCAGCATGCTCGACGCGTCGCTGGAGGGCTTCGCGATCCAGGTCGACGACGCGGTCGGCGACCTGCCGGGCGTGCGCGTCGAGACGCAGCGCTGCGAGGCCGAGGGCACGGACGTGGGCGAGCTGCTCGCGTACGGCGACGGGTCGGGCACGTTCACCGGCCCCGACGGGTCGGTCGTCAACTACGGCGACGGCTCGGGCTCGTACTCCCTCAACGGCGTCGCGGTCACGGTGTACGGCGACGGCTCGGGCACGTACAGCGACGGCGCGACCTCGGTCGTGAGCTACGGCGACGGGTCCGGCAGCTACGCCGACGGCACGACGGCGGTGACGCTGTACGGCGACGGGTCGGGCACGTGGTCCCGCGGCGACCGCTCCATCACCAACTACGGCGACGGGTCGGGCACGGCGTCGGACGGCGACGTGTCGATCACGAACTACGGCGACGGCTCGGGCCTGTACGCGTCGGCGGACCTGACGATCAACAACTACGGCGACGGCACAGGCGTGGTGCACGGCACGCCGGACGAGGTGGA
>NZ_JAAGLU010000322.1 GCF_010550245.1 Streptomyces sp. SID12501 | reverse complement strand
CGCCAGCACCAGCAGGGCAAGCCGACGTCGACCAACCCGATCGCGTCGATCTTCGCGTGGACCGGCGGCCTCAAGCACCGCGGCAAGCTCGACGGCACGCCCGAGGTCACGCAGTTCGCCGAGACGCTCGAGGACGTCGTCATCACGACCGTCGAGAGCGGCAAGATGACGAAGGACCTCGCGCTGCTCATCGGCAAGGACCAGCCGTGGCTCACCACGGAGGAGTTCCTCGCCGCGCTCGACGAGAACCTCGCGGCGCGCCTCGCCTGAGACGTGCACGACGCGACGCCGCCGGCCCGTGCCGGCGGCGTCGCCGTTTCCCGGCACGGCGTGGTCCCGTGCGCGATAGGTTCGGTGGTGGCGCGTGGACCCGTGTCGGCGCGCCGCCACCGGTCGACCGAAGGAGCCCGCCCGTGTCCCTCACCACGCCCGCCGTCGTCACCGTCACCGGGGCCGCCGGTCAGATCGGGTATGCCCTCGCCTTTCGGCTCGCGTCGGGGCAGCTGCTCGGCGCGGACAGGCCGGTGCGGCTGCGGATGCTGGACATCACGCCCGCGCTGAAGGCCGCC
>NZ_JAAGLU010000321.1 GCF_010550245.1 Streptomyces sp. SID12501 | reverse complement strand
TGAACCGGGCGCGCGTCGCGGCCGGGTCCTCGAGCAGCTGGGCGGCGACCGGGGACCCGGTCTCCTGGGCGTGCGTGCGCAGCAGGCGCTCGACGACCGCGAAGTCGTCGTCGTCGAGCGGGCCGAGGCCGAGCTCGCCGGCGCGCGCCGCCTCGACGTTGACGAGGTCGGGGTCGAGGTCGAGCACGTAGGCCGTGCCGCCCGACATGCCGGCGCCGAGGTTGCGACCCGTGCGGCCCAGCACGACGACCGTGCCGCCGGTCATGTACTCGAGCGCGTGGTCGCCGACGCCCTCGACGACGAGCGTGGCACCGGAGTTGCGCACCCCGAACCGCTCGCCGACGAGCCCGCGCAGGAAGATCTCGCCGCTCGTCGCGCCGTAGCCGATGACGTTGCCGGCGATGACGTTGTGCTCGCTCGTGAGGACCGAGCTGTGGTCGGTCCGCACGACGATGCGGCCGCCCGACAGCCCCTTGCCCACGTAGTCGTTCGCGTCGCCGTGCAGCCGCAGCGTGACGCCGCGCGGCAGGAACGCGCCGAACGACTGGCCGGCCGAGCCGGTCAGCGTG
>NZ_JAAGLU010000320.1 GCF_010550245.1 Streptomyces sp. SID12501 | reverse complement strand
CGCGGGTCCACGCCGCTTCTCGTCCGCGAGAACCGGCGTGGGCCCGCGTTCGTCGTCCCGGGCCGGCGTCCCGGGACGGCGTCCGTCAGGCGAGCTCGACCGGCAGCCCGAACCTCGCGAACAGCGCAGCCCCGAACCACACCGTGACGTGCCGCACGCCGTCCGCACCGACCGTCACCTGCTGCACCTGGAACGCGCGGTGCACGCCGTCCGGGTCGCGCATGTACAGCGCGAAGGCCGGGAGCCCGTTGGCGCTCGTCGGGACCATGCGCATGTCCCCCGGCCCCTGCGCGGGGCACCACGTGGCGATGAGCTCGCCCACCGCGCGCGGCCCCGCGTACGGCGCCCGTCACACCGACCGAGGTCCGGCTTGCCCGTATCTGGTCCGTGCTGCTCCAGGCCGACGACGTGTGCCGCGAGGACGACTTCTTCGCCCTGGGCGGCGACTCCCTGCTCGTGCTGGAAGTGTTCGCCCGGCTGGAGAAACAGGGCGGGCCGCTCCCCCGGCCGACCGTGATCTACCGTCACCGCACCCTGGCCGCCCTCGCCACCGCCGTGGACACGGCTGAGG
>NZ_JAAGLU010000031.1 GCF_010550245.1 Streptomyces sp. SID12501 | reverse complement strand
CACACCGCCACCACCGGCGATCGTGATCATCCAGTCGCACTGGCGCCGAACCCACCAAGCACGCGCACAACGCTGCCACTACGCCACCCGCGACAAGCGAGATCGCGAGTCACGGCTGTAGTACTGGGCGGGTGGGGGGCTGACGTTTTATGATCGTTACGGTATGCCGGAGGGATGCGGTATGCGCAGGGCGGTGGGCTGACGCCGAGGAAGCAGGCGGTTCGTGAGCAGTTGAGGCTGGAGGCCGCGGAGCGGTTCGCGCGCGGCGAGAAGACCCGGCACCAACACGCAGGGAAATGACGAAGGCCGTCTAATCAATCGACGTTGGAGGCTCGACAGCCTCACTGCAAGGACGGGACACTTGGTCATACAGATTTCGCAGTCGTATGATGTAGTTAGCAGATTTGTACCTCTGAGTCGCATTGTAAGCGTCCGCGGAGATTTGTGGGCGATACGTCCGACCTGAGATGACTCGATGAAGAGTGTCGGCCAGTCCGTCAGGCGACTTATCGGAAAGGATTCGCTTGCCCCCCATGGTCAAATATGGATCGGTAACAACCACAGGAATCCCCAAGCATTCTGCCTCGTCGAGGACCAAACCCTGGGTCTCAGTATCCGATGTATGACAGAGAACGTCCGCAAGTGCGAACACCGCACCCATTTGATGATGGGGAACGGGCTGAAGGATGGTGACATGTTCCTGAAGGCCGAATCCGATAACAGATCTCCACAACTCGGCACGATGACGGCCTTCTCCGATCAGGAGAAGATGTGAGTTGGGATTATTCTTTCGCAGCTGCACGAACGCTTGGATAAGAAGATCCCAACTCTTCTCCTTTCTGAGACGTCCTACACCGAGAACGACTTTCGCCGGAGACCGGAGGCCCAGACTCGCTCTGAGTCGGGCTACCTCGTCCTCCAATGGAACCTTGACATCGACCGGCGAGGGAAGGCGCGCTACTCGAGTTCCTACACCCATTCCGGAAAGTTGAAGTTCTGACTTTTCACTCAGGACGATGACCGCATCCGCCGCGTTCATCGCATTGAGCAGCGCACATGCGACAAGACTGGTACCGGGCTGCGATTCACTCGCTTTGGCTCGTGACATCTTCAGGATCGACCAAATTTTGGCAGCCCATCCGATCTCGGAATAATATTCTTCATATGACACATAGTCGGTATGCCAAGTAATTACGATCGGAGTTCTGCTTCGGATGGCCCCTCTGATTCCGGACAGCCCAATGGGACCCAGGGTATGAATGTGTATGACATCTACAGCAGAGTGGGCCTTTCGGAGTGAAAAGAAGATAGGAATTCTGTAATCAAGGCCAGGGAATGGCACCGACCGGACTGCCGAACACCCTGCGACAAAATCGTTGGTACTTGCCTCCGAAGGAGCCACGACAACAACTTCGTCTCCTGCGGAGCGGAGAAGTTGAGTCGTGAGACGCACAACCTGCGCCACGCCATCGGCTCGATGTAGTGGTGTGTCGCTGTAATGAGCAATGCGCATCAGGTCGCCTCTGGCTCATCAATAACAAGAGTATAGAGTCGTTCGTGCTGGGCAACGGTGGCTTCATTCGAGTGACGGCGGGCCACAAAGACTCGCGCTGCCTCACCGCGTATCGCAATCTCCTTGCGCGTCATCGAACCGATGAGCCGCACAAGACTGTCTGTGTCAAACGGGTCAAAAAGCCATCCGGTTGAGCCGTCCGGACAGAGTTCCGGCAAAGCTCCTGCATCAGCGACCAGAAGGGCAGTCCCGCAGGCCATGGCCTCAAGGGCGGCGATACACTGCAGCTCCCACCGTGATGATAGACAGAAAAGGTCGGCCCTCTGCAGGTACGCCCGCTTCTCCGTCTCCGATACAGCTCCCGTGAAAACGATTGACGAACCGTTCCAATCACTGTGCTTCGCGTCTCTGTGCACAAGGTTCTCAAGCTCTGTACGACAGCTTCCTTCTCCCACGACCGTAAGGTCGATAGCGACTTTGTTCTTAATCGACGTGAATAGATGAATGAGCGCGCCTACCTCCTTGTCCGCATCCAGTCTTCCCACGTACACAAGTCGCAGTGGCGCATCTCCCTTCGATTCACTGCTCTGCGATACGCCTGGAATGAAGTAGTCAACGTCGACCCCGTTACTGATAATTGAAACGGGAGACTCGACTCCCAATCCTAGAGCCAGTCGCCTAGCGTAAGTGCTGGGAACAATGACGGCATCAAATTTATTATTGAACCATGCCAGATAACTGCCGACAATTTTTTCCAGAACCACATTTCGGAGCAGGCGAGGGGCGCTCAATGTGAATTGTTGCACTGTCATGTGGTTGGTGCTGATTCTTGCCACGCCGAAAATCTTTGCCAGGGCCATGGCGCACAGGCCCAGCCAGCCGGCATTGTGGACGTGAATGATGTCGGGTTTCCATCGCCTGAATTCTTGCCAGAGCCTTAGCGGTCGCAGACGCGCTACGCGATATCGTGGATTAGACTTCAACGATCGCGACGCCACTCGGGTAATGACGGTTCTACCATCTCGCTGCACCCCTGGGGTGTCGGTGGTACTAGGGGCCCAAACTCTCACTTCGTGAACAGCTGCCAGAGAATTAGCCAAGCGTCGCTCGAAGAGTGCGCCTCCATCGAGATTTGGCCAATAATCATCGGAAACCAACAGTAGTTTCATAAACCCTCAAAGGCGTAGTCCTCTCAAATGATTCGGAGGCTCACATCTGCTTCTTTTGCTTTAGTGTATGCACGCTTCTCTGCGTTGTTCATCAGGTCAATTACAACATATACTGCGCATCCGCAGGCGATGATCCCAAACAGATGCAGCGCCCACCATCCAATATTTTTAGAAAGATGATCCCAATCCAAGGGAGCATAGGTGGACAGCGCCCATCCACTCAGCATAAGGACGCCGATGCCGGCCGCCGCGTACACCCCTAAGGCTGCCCTCTCGTCTCTCCGTTCAAGGTTTCTAGCGACCTCCATGCGCTTAAAGATATCCTGACCGATCCGCTTGTTCAGACACTCTTCAAGGAAGCGACGAATTCCCGCGCAGACTTCGCGTTCCACGTATTTTTGCAACATGAAGAAGAAAACCGCCGTCAATGCATACGGCAATGCGATCAAGAGAGCCATCTGGCTTTTGGTCAACGCGAGTGTGAGGGCCGTGACGATGAGGGCCCCCGCTGCCCCCACACCTTTATCCGCACCTGACATGAAGTCCCGCATTGCGGACTCCAGATCGGTTACTTCCTTCATTGTCGCCTGAATCGAGATCTCCTCGATTTTGTCATTATTAAGAGCTGTCACGAGACCCTCCCCAGGCCAAAAATATTGTCCCTAAGGGACTATGACAGAGTTGGCGCACGGCTGTACCGGTAGTTCGTTAAACCGGGCAGTAGAGATCAAGGGGTCTGCCGTCGCCGACGGCATCGATCAGGGCTTGGAGTTCGGGCGGCGGGGCACTGTCCGACCAGGCGCGCCACTGAGGGACTCTGTCGGGGATCTTGGAGTTTCCCGGCGGGGTGGCTTGATCACCGGGCACGCTCAGAGCGGTCTTCTGCTCGCTGCTCTCGTTGAGGTGCTCGATGTCTGTACGTCCCCGTTCCGCAGTGGAGGTTCCTCCGTTGACCGCGCGGGTGGCGCGGGCGAGCAACCCGCAGGGCACTACGGCGATGTGGGTGCGCGACCGACTCGACGGGCTGTGGTGCGACGAGGACTTCGCAGCCTGGTACCCCCGTGACGGTCACCCCGGACTTTCGCCCGCGCAGCTGGCTGCCGTCTGCGTGCTGCAGTTCCTGCTCAACCTGTCCGACCGGCAGGCCGCCGAGGCCGTGCGCTGCCGCCTCGATTTCAAGTACGCCCTGGGCCTGGAGCTGGACGATCCCGGCTTCCATCACCTTCCGTGACCGGCTCGCCCAGGGCGACCGTCCCGACCAACTCCTTGACCTGGCCCTGGCACGACTTGCGGCGGCCGGGCTGGTCAGGCAGCGAGGCCGACAGCGCACCGACTCCACCCACGTACTCGCCGCGGCCCGTGATCTGACGCGCCTGGAACTGGTCCTCGAAGCGGTCCGGGCCGCCCTGGAGGAACTTGCCCGTGACGCTCCCGAGTTACTCGATCCCCTGGTCACCGTCGAATGGGCCGGAGGCTACGGGCGCCCGGTGCGCCCTGTGCTCCCAGCCCAGCCACCCGATCGCGCGGCTGACCGAGGCCGGCGCCGATGCCCACGCTCTGCTCGCCCTGGCCCGCACCCGGGCTCCCGACCGGGCCACCGGTCCCGCACGAGAGGTGCTGCGGCAGATCCTGGTGCAACAGTTCATCGTCGACGAGCACGGCCGGCTGCGGCCACTCGCCGACAAGGACGGCTTCCCGCCGGGCGCGCGACAGATCCGCTCGCCCTATGACCTGGACACCCGCTTTGCGCTGCGCGGGAACACACGGTGGAGCGGCTACCTGCTGCATGTGACGGAAACCTGCGATTCCGACCGCCCAAATGTGATCACTGACGTGGCCACCACCGTGCCGACCCGGGACACCGCGGCCCTGCCTGGCATCCACACCCGCCTGAACAAACGATGTCTGCTCCCCGCCGAGCACCTCTTGGACGGCGGTTACCTCTCGGTGGCCCTCCTCGACCACGCCGACCGCACCTACGGCGTCACCCTCATCGGACCGGTCAAGGCCAGCGGACAGTGGCAACACAAAGAGCAGACCGGCTTCGCCCACGACGACTTCACCATCGACTTCGCGAACCGGCAGGTCACCTGCCCACGCGATCAGGCCACCAAGAGCTGGGTGGAGGCTCCGGCTCAGGCCCCCTACATCGCCGCCCGCTTCCGCCCCCGCCACTGCGACCCCTGCCCGGCCCGGTCGTCATGCGCCCGCGGCCGTGCTGCCCGCACGGTCTACTTCCTTCCCCAACAACTACATGAACTCCAGGCGCGCAACCGCGCCGACCAGCAGGACCCCGCCTGGCGCCGGCTCTACGCCATGCGCTCCGGAGTCGAAGGCACCATCGCCGAGTTGGCCCTCGGCCACCGGGCGCGCCGCTGCCATTACCACGGCCTTCCCAAGACTCACGTCCAACACGTCCTGACCGCAATCGCCGTGAACATCGAACGCCTTACCGAACAAGATCCCCAGAACGCCACCCACCGCCCTCGCCGACCGACAGCGTTTCAGCAATACCTTGTGTCGCACGGCTTCCCCCGCCCCTTGTGGTGGCGCCAAGGAAAGTGATCCCCCACCCAAGATCCCCGACAGAGTCGCTCACTGAACGAGGGTGACGACCGGAAGCGCCCACTGGAGAAGCTGCACATCCCGGTGGGCGGGAAACGGTTTCGTCCTTGCATTGAGGACGTCATCGAATTCTTGATCACGGAGCGGCTTACCGAGGGCCGCGAAGGCTGGGAGAAAAAGCTGGAGGAAGGCCGGAATCGGTATCGGCGAACCCAGCTGCTCGCGGCCATGCGCCGACACCCTGAGGTCGTCGAGGAGTACCTGCGCGAACGGGAATCCGGTGACGGCACGGAGCGCAAACCGACAGGGGACCCACCCTGGCGAGGCCCCGGCCATCGGTTCGGGGCCTTCGTCACGACTTCCCCCTCCCTCGCCGCTCGCCCTACAACTCCACCCGCCGCCCCGCCCCCGTCTCCTCCGCCCTCTCGTCCATCACCACCGCGAACACTCCCCCGGGTTACGCCCTGCCGCGCGGCCACTCGCGAGGCGACGGCCAGGAGATCCGCCTCCGGGGCGCCGGTGACGAAGGAGACGTACGACCCCTCGTGCTCCTCACCGACGTCCCGCTCCTCCGCCTCCTCCAGGTCGGCGAGGAAGTCCTCGACCCTGTCGGATCCAGGGAAAGGGGTACGAGCCCGCAGGAGCGCCGGGGGCTCCTCAAGGGGTACATGAATCTCGACGATGATGTCCATGACCGGCCTTGTCGCTGGTCAGCCCCGACGTCACGCGACCCCGACCCCGTACCCACTACCCACTACCCCCCGTACGCCCGAGCCGCCCGCCCCTCCCTCAACGTCCGGCCCCACCAGACCACTTGACCCAGCATCGTCCTCGCTGCCGCATCCGGTCCCGACGGGTCCCTCAGGTGTCCCTCCTCGTCGAACGACGCGCCCGCGTTGTGGAACGACACCGTGTCCCGGACCGTCGTCGCGTGGAGTTCCGCGAAGACCTGGCGGAGGTGTTCCACCGCACGGAGGCCTCCGGAGACGCCGCCGTACGAGACGAAGGCGACCGGTTTGGCCTGCCACTCCGTGTAGTGCAAGTCGATGAGGTTCTTGAGGCCGGCGGGGTAGGAGTGGTTGTACTCGGGGGTCAGGACGATGAACGCGTCCGCCGCCGCCAGCTTCGGGGTGATCGCCGCCAGCTGGGCCTTCGCGTCCTCGTCGGTCGCGAACGTCGTCGGGAGGGTGGCGGCCGCGACGTCGACGACCTCCGCCACGAGGTCGTCGTGCTTCTCCATCCGGTTCAGCAGCCAGTCGGCCACCACCGGCCCGAAACGGCCCTCACGGTTGCTGCCGACGACGACGGTCACCCGTACGGGTTCGACAGAGTCGCTGCGTTCACTGGATTCAGTGTGTGTCTGCATGCGGTACAGCCTCATACCTCAAGCTTTCTTGAGGTCAAGCCCTTCGTTCGCCTCCGCCCCGGTCACCCGTTCACACCCCCGGTCCCCGTCCATCCGGTTTCCTTCCGCGAGACGCCAGGCGTACGGCGATGACCTGCCCGAATGTCGACACGCCGGTCGTTTCCCGCGGCCTCCGGCCACCCGTTCACCGCATTTCTGACGATCCCTCAGAGAGCGCGTCCGGGCCCCTGCCGCTTACCTCGGTAGCAGACCACCCCGTTCGCGAGCTCTCGGAGGAGCAAGCCCGATGCGACGTACCGCCGCCGCCCGTCTGCTGACCGGTTTTGCGCTCGCCGTCGCTCTCGCGGGGCCCGCTCACGCAGGCACCGGCGGTTCCCTTGAGGTGTATCCGGCGACCGTCACCCCCGGTACCCGGGTCACCGTCAACACCACGGCCTGCGGAGCGGGCGGTACCGGCGCCGGGGATGCCAGTGCGGTGGGTGCCGGGGCCTTCGTTCTGGCGCCCGGTACGCACAAGGAGGTCGCCGTCGGGCAGTTCCGGGTGCCGCCGGGCGCGCAGCCGGGGACGTACGAGATCGTCGCCCGGTGTGATGGGAACCCGAATGGGAACGGGAACGGGAACGGTCGGCGGGTCAGTGGCGATCTGGTCGTCACGCTCACCTCGACCCGGCCGCCCGCGCATCTCCCGGCGCATCCCAGGGGGAGTGTGAAGACGGGGGTCGGTGGCGCACTCGGGCCCGACCCCGTGCAGACCGCGGCAGGCGTGGCGGCTCTCGCCGTCGCCGCTGCGGGCGGTACCTGGCTCCTGCATCGCCGGGCGAGAGGCGACAGGATCTGACGGACGTCCTCCGCCGTCCGTCCGCCGGTACCGCACGTCCCCTCCCCTCCGGGCCCGACGCCCCTCGCGGCCCGGAGGGGGGCCAGGACGAACCAGCAGAATCACAAGAAACCTCAGGGCGAGACATCAGGGTGGAACCGGGGGCATCCAGGAGGCCGGAGGCCCTCGTGCGCAGATTCACCAACCTCGCCATAGCCGTCGTCACCGTCGCCGCCCTCTGCTCCGGTGCCTGGCTGGTGCGCAGCGGCGGCGAGACCCATGCCCCGCCGCAGCCGTCCGCCGCCCAGGCCCGTACACGGCCCACCCAACCGGAGTCCGCCGTACCGGTGTCCCCCGCGCTCCCGCCCTCCCCGCCCCTCCGTATCCGCATCCCCGCCATCAGCGTGAACGCCCCGCTGATGGGCCTCGGCCTCACCCCCACCGGCAGCCTGGACGTGCCGCCCGCCGAGCGCGAGGACCTGGCCGGCTGGTACGAGGCCGGTACGGCGCCCGGCGAGACGGGCACCGCGATCGTCGCCGGGCATGTCGACAACGCCGACGGGCCCTCCGTCTTCTACCGCCTCGGCGCCCTGGAGAAGGGCGGCCTGGTAGAGGTTGAACGGCTCGACGGGAGCACCGCTCGCTTCACCGTCGACGCCGTCGAGGTGTACGACAAGGACCACTTCCCGGACGAGAAGGTGTACGGCGCGGCGCCCCGCCCCGAGCTGCGCGTCATCACCTGCGGCGGCGGTTACACACCGGGGAAGGGGTACGAGGGCAACGTGGTCGTCTTCGCCCACCTCACCGGCGGCAGCCGACACCCGTCGGGCACCGCTTGAGCACCCATGAGGCACCCATGGGGTACCGCCTGAGCGCCGCTACGCCAGCCACTGCTGGTACGCCAGATTCGCCACCAGCGTGAACACCACCACCAGCAGCACCACCCGTACGAACCCGCTCCCCTTCTTCAGTGCCGTATGCGCACCCACCATCCCCCCGGCCAGGTTGAACGCGGCCAGCAGCGCGCCCAGCTGCCAGTACACCGTGCCCTGCCAGGCGAAGATCGCGAGGGCACCCGCGTTGGTACAGCAGTTGACGATCTTGGCGGTGGCGGAGGCGGTCACCAGGTCGAGGTGGAGCAGCGCGGTGAGCGCGAGGACGAGGAACGTGCCCGTGCCGGGGCCGATGAGGCCGTCGTAGAAGCCGATGCCCAGGCCCGCGAGTCCGATCGCGGCGAGGACGCGGCGTGCGGAGACCGGGGTGGTCGCCGGGGCCGTACCGAAGGCGGGCTTGAAGATCACGAAGGCGCCGACGCCGAGCAGGACGACCATGATGACCGGCTTCAGAGTGTCCGTGCTCATGCCTGCCGCCACGAACGCCCCGGCCGTCGAGCCGGCGACCGCCGCCAGCCCGATGCGTACCGCCAGGCGTACGTCCACCGGCGCCTTGCGTGTATACGTCACGGCCGCGCCCGTGGTCCCGACGATCGCCATGGCCTTGTTGGTGCCGAGGGCGTACTGTGCCGCCGAAGACGTGTCCGGGAGGCCCAGCAGCAGTACGGGCATCATGAGCAGTCCGCCGCCGCCCACGACGGCGTCGATCCAGCCGGCCGCGAGGGCGGCGGCACAGAGGGCGACGATCATGGGCAGCGATATGTCGGGCATGATCGCGATTTTAGGTGGCGTTTCCGCCCGCCCAGGACACGGGGCAGCTCCCTGCCGTGACGTTCCCGCACCTCACAGCCGCCCGGCTCGCCCCTCCCGAACCCTCACACCCCCTCCCGTCTTCCGCTGAGGGAAGCGTGCCTCCCGGGAAACAGACGTGATGCCGCCGGGTAACACCGGCAACGCACGCTGCAGTACATGACCTCGAATACGCGTGTGGTGGTGATCGGCGCCGGGCTCGCGGGCGTACGGCTCGCCCGGCGGCTCGGCGAGCTCGGCCTGTCCGCCTCGGACGTCGTGCTCGTCGGCGAGGAGGAGCACCGCCCGTACAACAGGGTGCTGCTCGCCGAGGTCCTCGCCGGGCGGTACGGCCCCGACGTGATCGCCCTGCCGACGCCGGACCGGCTGGTCCGGGCCCGCGCCGAGCACATCGACCGCGCCGACCGGACCGTGCACTGCTCCGACGGGTCGGTGATCGCATACGACACGCTGGTGCTGGCGACGGGCTCCAACCCCGTACTCCCTCCCCTGCGTGGGCTGTTCACCCCGGATCACGAACTCCCTTCAGGCGTCCACGCGTTCCGGACGATGGACGACTGCCTCGGGCTGTCCAAGGACGTACGTCCGGGGTCTCGGGCCGTCGTCATCGGTGGCGGGCTCCTCGGTGTGTCCGCCGCCCGCGCCCTCGCCGTACGCGGCGCGCAGGTCGTTCTCGCCCAGCAGGCCGAACGGCTGATGGAACGTCAACTGGACCCAGGCGCCTCGGCATTGGTGCTGCGGCACCTCACCGATCTGGGCGTCGAGGTGCACACCGAGTGCCGCGTGCGGAACGTGCGCTGTGTGGGCGGCAGGGTCCGCTCGGTCGAGCTGGCCGACCACTACGCCCTCGACGCCGACCTCGTCGTACTGGCATGCGGTGTCTCTCCCCGGGTGGGGCTCGCGCATGACGCGGGGCTCGCCGTGCACAAGGGCATCCTCGTCGACGACGAACTGCGCACCTCCGACCCGCACATCCGGGCGCTCGGGGACTGCGCCCAGCACCAGGGAACGATCTACGGGCTTGCCACCCCCGCCCTCGAACAGGCCGAGGTCCTGGCCGAGTTGATCGCGGGCGAGGCAGGCGCCTCGGGTGACACCGACGCCCGTTACACCGGCACCCGTGCCCTCACCCGGCTCACCCTCACCGACTTCACCGCCGACACCGGCAACCCCTTCGACCTCGCCGCCTTCGGCGAGCCGACCCCCCGTCCCGGCGACGACGTCATCCAGCTCGCCGACGCGACCCGGGGCACCTACCGCAAGGTCGTCGTCCGCGACGACCGGCTGGTCGGCGGGGTGCTCGTCGGCGAACTCGGCACCGTCGGCGCCCTCGCGCGCGCCTGGGAGGGAGCAGAGCCGCTCCCCACTGACGGCGGCCCGTTGCTCCACCTGCTCACCAACGATGGAGGCTCCTAATGACCGCCGCTGATGGGGCCACCCCCACGATCGTGCTCGTCGGCCACGGAATGGTCGGCCAGCGCTTCCTCGAAGCCCTCGCCGAGCGGGGTCTGACCGCCGCGCACCGCGTGGTCGTGCTGTGCGAGGAACCGCGTCCGGCATACGACCGCGTGGCGCTGACCTCGTACTTCTCGGGCAAGACGCCCGAGGATCTCTCGATGACCGACATGGCGTTCATCGAGCGGGAGGGCATCGAGCTCCACATCGGCGACCCGGCGGAGACCATCGACCGCGAGGCGAAGCGGGTGACCGCCCGCTCGGGCCTGGTCGTCGACTACGACGTCCTCGTCCTCGCCACCGGTTCCTACCCCTTCGTGCCGCCGGTCCCCAACAAGGACGCCAAGGGCTGCTTCGTCTACCGGACCATCGAGGACCTCCTCGCCATCGAGGAGTACGCGAGTACCCGTACGACGGGTGCCGTGGTCGGCGGTGGTCTGCTCGGACTCGAGGCGGCCGGTGCGCTGAAGGGGCTCGGACTCACCTCCCACATCGTCGAGTTCGCGCCCCGCCTGATGCCGGTGCAGGTCGACGAGGGCGGCGGCGCGGCGCTGCTGCGCACCATCGAGGACATGGGCCTGTCCGTCCACACGGGCGTGGGCACCCAGGAGATCGTCGTCGGCGAGGACGGCGCTGTCACCGGTATGAAGCTGTCCGACGGTTCCGAACTCGCCGCCGACCTGGTGGTGTTCAGCGCCGGTGTCCGGCCGAGGGACCAACTCGCCCGGGACTGCGGCCTTTCCGTCGGCGAGCGCGGCGGCATCGCGGTCGACGAGCGGTGCCGTACGGTAAACGACCCGCACGTCTTCGCGATCGGCGAGTGCGCGCTGGCCTCCGACGGCCGGGTGTACGGCCTGGTCGCCCCCGGTTACGAGCAGGCGGAGACCGCCGCTTCCGCGATCGCCGCGGACGAGGAGGCCGAGCAGCTGACGTTCACCGGCGCCGACCTCTCCACCAAGCTGAAGCTGCTCGGCGTCGACGTGGCGTCCTTCGGCGACGCGCACGGCGCCACCGAGGACTGCCTGGACGTCGTCTACTCCGACTCCCGCTCGGGCCTGTACAAGAAGCTGGTCATCGGCCGGGACGGCACGCTGCTCGGCGGCATCCTCGTCGGCGACGCGGAGGCCTACGGGACGCTGCGCGCGTTCACCGGTACGGTCCCGCCGGTCTCCCCCGAGTCCCTGGTGCTCCCGGCCGGCGCCGGCGGCCCGGTCCAGCTCGGCCCGTCCGCGCTGCCGGACAGCGCGATCATCTGCTCCTGCAACAACGTCACCAAGGGCACGATCCGCGGCGCGGTCACCGAGCACAACTGCACCACCGTGCCCGAGGTCAAGAAGTGCACCAAGGCCGGTACGACGTGCGGCAGTTGCGTCAAGGTCCTCGGCCAGCTCGTCACCGCCGAGCTGGAGGCGAGCGGTGTCGTCGTCGACAAGGGCCTGTGCGGCTGCTTCTCGCAGACCCGCGAGGAGCTGTACGAGATCGTCCTCGCCCTGCGCGTCAACACCTACCAGGATCTGCTCGACCGCTACGGCCGCGACCACGCCAGGGGCGGCGACGGCTGCGAGATCTGCAAGCCGGCGGTGGCCTCGATCATCGCCTCCCTCGCCCCGACGATCGGCGCCGACGTCTACGTCCTGGACGGCGAGCAGGCCACCCTGCAGGACACCAACGACCACTTCCTCGCCAACCTGCAGAAGAACGGCTCGTACTCGGTCGTCCCGCGCATCCCCGGCGGTGAGATCACCCCGGAGGGCCTGATCGTCATCGGCGAGATCGCTCGCGACTTCGGCCTCTACACGAAGATCACCGGCGGTCAGCGGATCGACATGTTCGGCGCGCGGGTGGAACAACTCCCGCTGATCTGGACGAGGTTGGTCGACGCCGGCTTCGAGTCCGGCCACGCCTACGGCAAGTCCCTCCGTACGGTGAAGTCCTGTGTGGGCCAGACCTGGTGCCGTTACGGCGTCCAGGACTCGGTCCGGATGGCGATCGACCTGGAGCTGCGCTACCGGGGCCTCAGGTCGCCGCACAAGCTCAAGTCGGCGGTGTCGGGCTGCGCCCGCGAGTGCGCCGAGGCCCAGTCCAAGGACTTCGGCATCATCGCCACCTCGGGCGGCTGGAACCTGTACGTCGGCGGCAACGGCGGCGCCACCCCGCGCCACGCGGACCTGCTGGCCCAGGACCTCAACGACGCCGAACTGATCAAGCTGATCGACCGGTTCCTGATGTTCTACATCCGCACGGCGGACCGTCTGGAGCGCACGTCGACCTGGCTGGAGCGGCTCCCCGGCGGTCTGGACCACGTACGGGACGTGGTCGTGGAGGACTCCCTCGGCATCTGCGAGGAGCTGGAGTCGCTGATGACCGCGCATGTCGCCCACTACCGCGACGAGTGGGCGGACACCATCAACGACCCCGAGAAGCTCGCCCGGTTCGTGTCCTTCGTGAACGCGCCGGACACCCCCGACCCGGTCGTCGGCTTCGTCCCCGAGCGCGACCAGATCAAGCCCGACCTGCCGCTGCTGTCCATCGGCCTGCGCCCCGCCGATGACGTCCTGGAAGGAAGCGCCCAGCGATGACCCTGGCACCCGAGACGACCGACCTGAAGATCCAACTGCGCATCGACAACAGCGCGGACGGCGCCGACGACGACTGGTTCACGGTCTGCGACCTGAGCCTCCTGCTGCCGGGCCGCGGCGTGGCGGCCCTGCTGCCGGACGGCCGGCAGGCGGCCGTCTTCCGCGACCGCGCGGGCACCCTGTACGCCATCGACAACCGCGACCCGTTCGGCGGCGCGGCGGTCCTCTCCCGCGGCCTGACCGGCACCCACCAGGGCCGCCCGTACGTCGCCTCCCCGCTCCTGAAGCAGCGCTTCGACCTGGAGTCGGGCCGCTGCCTGGACGACGACACGGTGGCGGTGACGGCGTACGAGGTACGCACCGCCGCCTGACGCGTCTGAGCAATGATCGTGAGTGGCACCCCGGCCTCCGCCTTGCGTTCTGGCGGCCGGGGTGCCACTCACGTTCACGACTTGAGGCCCTCGTACGTCACCCCGGTGAGCTGCTCGGAGGCGGCCCAAAGCCGTTCCCCCGCATGGTCGTTGAGCGTCCAGGAAGCCCGCCATGACTTGGTGGGCGAGCCACGCCAGCCCAGGAAGGACGGCCCGACGAACGCGTCGGGCCGTACGTCCGGTGCGGTGGCCGCGTACAGCGTGGGCAGGGCGCCCGCCTCGGCGGACTGGGCGAAGACCCGGTTGCCGAACTCCATGAACCGCTCGGCGCCCTTGCGGCCCTGCATCTTGGGCGCGGCCGTCTGGAGGTTGGTGGCGGCGTACCCGGGGTGCGCGGCGGCGACCACGACACCGGAGCCGATCGCGGCCAGCCTGCGCGCCAGCTCGTGCGTGAAGAGCAGGTTGGCCGTCTTGGAACGCCCGTACGCGGTCCAACGCCGGTATTTGCGCTCGCTGTTGAGGTCGTCGATGTCGATGTTGCCGAGCGCGTGGGCACCGCTGGAGAGGTTCACGATCCGGGCGCCGGGCGAGCCGAGCAAGGTCGGGAACAGCAGGCCGGTGAGCGCGAAGTGCCCGAGGTGGTTGACCCCGAACTGCGTCTCGAACCCGTCCGTCGTCGTCCCGTACGGCAGCGCCATCACGCCCGCGTTGTTGACGAGGAGGTCGAGCCTCTCGTACGGAAGCTCGTCCGCGAACTCCCTTACGGAGCCAAGGTCTCCGAGGTCGAGCGGCCAGAACTCGGCGATGGCGTCCGGCACTTCGGCCAGCAGCCGCCCCACCGCCTCGTTCCCGCGCGCCTCGCTCCGGCACGCGAGCACCACCCGCGCCCCCTTGTGCGCCAACTCCCGCGCGGTGACGTACCCGAGACCACTGTTGGCACCGGTGACGACGACGATGCGACCGCTCTGGTCGGGGATGTCCTGCGTGTTCCAGCCCGGCATGTTCGGGTGACCTCCATGAGCGACGAGTCCGGCGGTTCCGGCGGACACAGATACGTGTCCGGATACGTGTCCGGATACGGATACGTGTCCCAGACTGCGCCGGATCGACCCCCATGGCCAGTTCCAGGCTCCGCATCTGCCCGTCAGGGCTTGCGGCCCACCCCGCAGTAGGCGTCGACGGCTGCCGCGGGAGCGGCCGGGCCCCGGAGGTCGGGGCGCCACTCGGGTACCTGGACCACGCCCGGCTCCACCAGGTCGAGGCCGTCGAAGAACCCGGCGATCTCCGCGACGCTCCGCACGTAGTACGGCACGGCGCCGCTCGCGTTGTAGGCCTCCGACGCGGCGATCATGCCCTCGCTGGTGGCGGTGCTGTCGCTGACCACCAGATGGCTGCCCGACGGCAGGCCCGCCATCAGCCGGTTCACCAGGTCGCGCGCCTGGTCGTGGTCGGCGACGTGGCCGAGCGTGTTGAGGATCATCAGGGCGACCGGCCGGGAGAGGTCGAGGGTGTCGGCCGCCGCTTCGAGGATGGTCTCGGGGGCGTACAGGTCGGCGTTCAGATAGACGGTCCGGCCCTCGGGGGTGCTGCCGAGCAGGGCGTCCGCGTGGGCCAGCACGACGGGGTCGTTGTCGACGTACACGATCCGGGCGTCCGGGGCGGCGCGCTGCGCGACCTCGTGGGTGTTGTCGGCGGTCGGCAGCCCGGTGCCGACGTCCAGGAACTGACGTACGCCCTGCTCGTCGGCCAGGTAGCGGACGGCGCGTCCCAGGAAGTGCCGACTGGTGACGGCGACATCGACGAGACCGGGGAAGATCCCTTTGATCTGGTCCCCGATCTCACGGTCGACCTCGTAGTTGTCCTTGCCGCCGACGAAGTAGTTCCAGAACCGGGCCGAGTGCGGCTTGGAGGTGTCGATGTGCGCCCGTGCCCGTGCGCCGGTGCCGGTGTTGACCGAGGGGGTGGAGTCGACCGAGGGGGTGGGGTCGTCGTCTAACACGGCAGAGCCTCCTGTGTCGTGATGGTGATCATCAGACACCAACGTAGGTGAACTCGCCTTCCCCGCAACGGAGTTGTGAAGATCCGCGCCCACGCACCGTAGGGTTCCGGCCATCCGGCGCCGACTGCTCGCAGGCATGCGCATCGGGGTCAGTCGCCACCGGTCGGGCCCGGATACTCCATGCGGGAGAGCCATGTCGTCAGCAGTGTTTCGAGCGCCGAAGCCTCGGTGGGCGGCAGGAGATCCAGCAGCCGCCGCTCGTTGCGCATGTGGTCGGTGAACGCCCGGTCGATGAGTTCCCGTCCGGGTTCGGTGAGGGCGACGATCCGGCCCCGCTGGTCGTCGTCGGCCCGGCGGCGGGTGACGAGTCCGGCCTGCTCCAGGCGGTCGATTCGCTTCGTCATCGCGCCGGTGGTGACCATCGTGTGCGCGGCGAGCTCACCGGGCGCCCGTTCGTACGGCTCGCCCGCGCGTCGCAGGGCGCACAGGACGTCGAACTCCCCCTCGCTCAGGCCGTAGCGGCCGTAGACGAGGCGGAGTTCCTCGCCGAGACGGTCCGCCAGCCGGTGCAGCCGGCCGATCACTCCTTGCGGCGTGATGTCGAGCTCGGGCCGCTCGCGGCGCCATTCGTCCTGGATGCGGGCTACGCGATCCATCCCCTGCCGGTCTCCCTCGTCCCCCATGACTTCCCTGACTCCCATGACTCCCATATTAGCTTCCCGAGAAGCTATAGTATCTTCCATGGAAGCTAATGCACGCTGGGTGGCGCTGCCCGCGGTCGCTCCCGTGGCCTGGGGGGCCAACTACTACGTCACCCGCGAGTTCCTCCCGGCGGATCGCCCGCTGTACGGGGCCGCCCTGCGAGCACTGCCCGCCGGACTCGCCCTGCTGGCTCTGCGCAGGCGCCGGCCCCGGGGTGCCTGGTGGTGGCGATCCGCCGTGCTCGGCCTGGTCAACGTGAGCGTGTTCTTCGTCCTCGTCTACGTCTCCTCCAAGCTGCTGCCGACGAGCGTCGCCTCGACCGTCATGGCGGTGTCCCCGCTGACGATGATGTTCATCGCCTGGCCCCTGGTGTCCGAGCGGCCCCGGCCCGCGCACCTGGCCGGGGCCGTGGTCGGCCTCGCGGGCGTAAGCCTCATGCTGCTCACCGGGGCGGGCGCGACAAGCATGCCGGGAATCCTCGCCGCGGCGGCGGCCGTACTCGTGTCGTCCTTCGGTCACATCCTGACCAAGCGGTGGAGCGGCGACACCGACATGATCGCCACGACCGCCTGGCAGCTCACCGCCGGAGGCCTGCTCCTGCTGCCGGTCGCCGTAGTCGTGGAGGGCAGCCCGCCCGCGCTCCCCCCGCCCACACTCCTGGCCTTCTGCTACGTCGCCCTGGTGGCCACCGCGCTGGCCTTCACCGTCTGGTTCACCGGACTGCGACACCTGCCCGCGGGCACCGTGGGACTGATCGGACTTCTCAACCCGGTCACGGGCGTGCTGCTCGGCACAGCGCTCGCCGGAGAGGTACTGACGATCCAGCAACTGTGCGGACTGGCCCTGGTATTGGCGGGCGTCACCCTCGGGCGCCCCAGGCGCACCGGCCGGCGTGTCGGCCGGCACATCAACCACCACGTCAACGACCAGGCGCCCGACCGTCTCGCGGTACAGCAGCGAACGACCGCCAAGGCGACATCGCGCGTACATGACAATTCCACCCCACCGCCCTAGGGTCCCTGACGTCACCGCACGTCACGCCACCCCCCTTTGGACTCTTGGAGCGAGAGTGGACGCACGAGTGAACGCACACATAGAACGCCGTACCCTCCTGCGCGCCGCCGTCATCGGCGGCTCGGCTGCCGTCTTCGGCGGCACCCTGTGGCGCGGCGCCGCCCACGCGGCCCCCGCCCAGCCGGGCACCGGCCCGTACGGAGCCCTCGCCGCGCCCGACGCCAACGGCATCAGGCTCCCCGCCGGCTTCACCAGCCGGGTCGTCGCCCGCTCGGGCCAGACGGTCACCGGAACGTCGTACACCTGGCACAACGCCCCTGACGGCGGCGCCTGTTACGCCGACGGAACGGGCTGGATCTACGTCTCCAACTCGGAGATCAACCCGTCGGGCGGTACGAGCGCGGTGAGGTTCTCGTCAACGGGCGCCATCACCTCCGCGTACCGCATCCTGTCGGGCACGCGCCAGAACTGCGCGGGCGGACGGACGCCTTGGAACACGTGGCTGTCCTGCGAGGAGGTGTCGCTGGGGTACGTCTACGAGACCGACCCGTGGGGCACGAACGCGGCGACGCAGCGCCCCGCGATGGGCCGCTTCAAGCACGAGGCGGCGGCAGCGGACCCGATCCGCAAGGTCGTCTACCTGACGGAGGACGAGACGAACGGCCGCCTCTACCGCTTCGTTCCCACCACTTGGGGCGACCTGTCGGCCGGCACCCTCCAGGTCCTGGTGGCCGGCACGGCGACCTCGGGCTCCTACACCTGGACGACGATCCCCGACCCGGACGGCTCCCCGACCACCACACGCACCCAGGTCTCCGGCTCCAAGTCCTTCAACGGCGGCGAGGGTTGCTACTACGCCGACGACAAGGTCTGGTTCACGACCAAGGGCGACAACAGGGTCTGGCAGCTCAACCTGCTGACGAACACATATGAGTTGGCGTACGACGACTCCCTGGTCACGTCAGGCACCGCTCCCTTGACCGGCGTCGACAACATCACCGGCACCTCCTCCGGCGACCTGTTCGTGGCGGAGGACGGCGGCAACATGGAGATCTGCCTGATCACTCCGGACGACGTGATCGCCCCGTTCCTGCGCATCGACGGCCAGTCGGGCTCGGAGATCACGGGCCCGGCATTCTCCCCCAACGGCAGCCGCCTGTACTTCTCCAGCCAGCGCGGCACCAGCGGCAGTTCCTCGGGCGGAATCACGTACGAGGTGACAGGCCCGTTCCGCTCGTAGGCACCGCCCCTGTACACCCCGCCCGTACTGCGCACCGGCGTCGATGTCAGTGGTGCGCAGTACGTTGCGGTCATCAGATCTCCTTCGTGGATACCCCCGGCTTCAGCCGGGGGAGGAAACGAAGCTCCTGCGGAGCAAGGCAGCGGGCTGGGATTCACCGCCAGGGCGGATCGCGGTGCTCCGACCCGCAGATTTGATCTTAAGTCGCATGGCCGCTAGTTTGTGAGCGTGACCGTGAAGCATGTGAAGCGGGCGTTCAAGTACCGCTTCTATCCGACCGATGCGCAGGCAGCCGAGCTGTCGCGCACGTTCGGCTGTGTGCGGAAGGTCTACAACCTGGCGCTCGCAGCCCGTAGTGAGGCGTGGGCGCAGCGTCAGGAGCGGGTCAACTACAACGCCACGTCGGTGTTGCTGACCGCGTGGAAGAAGACCGAGGAGCTGGCCTACCTCTCCGAGGTGTCGTCGGTTCCGTTGCAGCAGACGCTCCGGCACTTGCAGGGGGCGTTCACCAACTTTTTCGGCAAGCGGGCGAAGTACCCGACGTTCAAGAGCCGGAAGAAGTCGCGGAAGTCCGCCGAGTACACCACCAGCGGCTTCCGTTTCCGTGACGGCAGGCTGACTCTCGCGAAGATGGCCGATCCGCTGGACATCGTGTGGTCCCGGCCCCTTCCCGAGGGTGCGGCACCGTCCACCGTGACCGTGTCCCAGGACGCGGCCGGACGCTGGTTCGTCTCGATGCTGTGCGACGACAGGCCAACCATGCCCGCGCCGGTCAACACGGCCGTTGGCATCGACGCCGGAATCACCAGCCTGGTGACACTCTCCACCGGGGAGAAGATCACCAACCCGAAGTTCGAGCGCAAGGACCGCGCCCGGCTCGCCAAGGCTCAGCGCGAGCTTGCCCGTAAGGCCAAGGGTGACGGGACCAACCGGGCGAAGGCCCGGCGCAAGGCCGCCAAGGTCCATGCCCGGATCTCCGACCGGCGCCGGGACTTCCTGCACAAGCTGACCACCCGACTCGTTCGTGAGAACCAAACGATCGTGATCGAGGACCTGACCGTACGCAACATGGTCAAGAACCACTCGCTCGCCCGAGCCGTCTCGGACGCGAGCTGGACCGAGATGCGGTCCATGCTGGAGTACAAGGCAGGCTGGTACGGGCGTGAGGTGATCGCCGTGGACCGGTGGTTCCCCTCGTCCAAGCTGTGCTCCCACTGCGGCACCTTGCAGGGCAGGATGCCGTTGAACGTCCGTACCTGGACGTGCGACAACTGCGGGACGACCCACGACCGGGACGTGAACGCGGCGAAGAACATTCTGGCCGAGGGGCTCTCGGTGTCTGTCTGTGGAGCCGGTGTAAGACCTCAACGGAGCACTCCGGGCGGGCAGTCGGCGACGAAGCAGAAAACCCCACGGCGCGAGCCGTAGGAATCCCCCTCCTTCAGGAGGGGGAGGATGTCAAGGGCGTATACCTGGTCGATATGTCGGTGCGGAGGAGTGGTTCGGCGAGGACGAGGGTGGGCGTGCGCAGATCGCCGCAGGCCTGAACACCTGGTGCGACGGGGCCTGCCCCGGCGTAGCCGTACGCACGGGCGCGGCAGCGCGATCCACCGCCTCGCGAGATCAGCGGGACCGTCGGCGATGCCCGGACCAGGCGATTCACTGTTGCGGAAGCCGGCAGAGGTGGTGGCCGAGGATGAGGTGGGCGGGGATGAGCGTGAGCCAGAACCACATGGCCGCATCCGTGCTGACGAAGGCCAGGGGAATGGACAGGCCGAAGATCAGAACGCTGGAACCGAGTTGGGCGGTGAAGCGGCGGCGGGCCGCCGCGCCGGAGGACGCGGGCGAGGGGTGTACTTCGCGTTGCGTGAGCAGCAGCAGGGTCGCGTGCACCGCGTGGATCGCGGCCATGGCACCCGCGTAGAGGGCGACGGCTTCGGGCTGGGAGGCGTACTCGGCCAGGAGCGCGGTGGGGAAGGGCTACAGGGCGACCAGGCCCAGGCCGAGGAGGATCAGGCGGGTGACCAGGGCCGTCTCGATGGGCAGTGCGGTGAGAATGCGGCGGTGATCACGCCAGAACCCGGCGATGAGGGTGAAGCTGAGAGCGAAGGCACCGAGGTTGGGAAGCGCATCGCCCAGGGCACGATGGAACGCGGCGTCTTCCAGATGCGCGGGAACGGCCACGTTGATGACCAGCAGTGTCATCGCGATGGCGTAGACGCCGTCGGACAGAACGATCAGGCGTGCCGTGCCCGGGTCGTTCTCGTGCGAGTGCGTCTCTGCCACTGGCTTCGTCATGTCGACGACAGTAGGGCGCTCACTGGACGGTCGGTGCGAGTCACGCCCCACCTCTGCGGTAACGGGGGGCAGGAACAGCGCGGCCTGATTGGTCTGATTGGTCTGATCAAGGGGAAAGCTCGCGAGCACCTGCTTGCCGTCCTGTGTCGCGGTGAGCGGCCCAGGTCCGGGCGGCGGCGGTAAGGGCAGCCCGGTGAGGCAGCGGGCGGGTCCGCTCCCAGTCTTCCCAGGCTGCGTAAAGGGTGCGCGCGAAGGTGGTGACGGCGGTCTGGCCGGCCGTGCTGTACGCGGGAACCTGCTGTGCGATCGCCTCAGCCTGCTCGGGTGTGTGGCCGGCGGAGATGAGCCGGGGGATCGTCAGCGCGGTGTCTGCCCATGCGGGGGCGGGACAGGAAAGGGCCCAGTCCAGCAGCAGCAGTTCACCGGCGGGGGTCACCAGCATGTTGTGCGGGGACATGTCGGTGTGGGCGAGCGCGCGGCCCTGCAGCCCGGGCGGCACGTCCTCGGGCAGGAATTCGGCCCACCGTGAGTACAGAGGCTTCTTGCGCAGGTCCTCGGGCCATGCCACCTCGGACAGGACTGTGAGAGTTCGCATGAGGGGGCCGAGATCGTCGGACCCCGGAGTCAGGTCAGGATGCCGACCATCGACGTACTCGTACCCGTACAGCTGCCACTCACCGGCGTCGACCTCCCACAGCACGTGGGGCGCGAGTGGCGCGTTTCCGGTGACCTGTGCCTCATGGCGATACACCCACGCCTGCGGGTCGTCGTGCCGGGTGCCTTTGACGAAGACTCGGCCGAACCGGGTGCGGATAGTGCAGGCGAGCCGGGACATGACACCGTGCGGCGCAGTCTCGGCTGCCTCCACGGGGCCGGTGTGCCTCTCGACGGCGGCCCGCGTCGCCGCCGGTAGGTCGTGCCAGTCGATACGGTCCACCCTCGTACTCCAGAGTCGGTCGCCCAGAAGAGGGCCGGCCCCCGGCCCGGCCACAGCGTGGCACAGGCCGAGCGCCGACAGGGGAACGGTCAGAGGTGGTTGGGGCTGTCCGAGCAGTTCGCGTGGCACTGCGAGCAGTCGGCGAGGTCCAGCTCGGGCCAGAACTCCATGTCGATCTCGTACCCGGCGAGGGTGATCGCGTCGACGGTCCGGGCGCGCAACGCCTTGCCCCCGCCGTGCTCCTCCCTGTCGAGGAATCCGGGTTGGTGGTGCAGGTACCTGCCGAACCGCTGCTCGCAGAACTCCTGATACGCCTGGGTGTGGAGCAGGAAGGCGTGCCAGAAGTCGTCGACGAGCGGCGAGGGGCTGAGCGGCCTTCCGGCGTGGTCGCACGCGGCGAGGAAGGCGAGCATCTGACCGACGCCTCGGTCTGTCTTCTCCTCGGTGAGCTGCGGGAACTTGGCGCGCATGTTGGACATGAGGGTTGCCCGCATGTCTGCGTCGAGCAGGGTGCGCGCGTCGGTTACGGGGCGTTCCTGAGTTGTGGTCACGTGCTTGCCTCCATGAATTGGGCGACGGTTGCCTGCACTTGCTGACCGCGCCGTCCGCTTTCGGCCTTGCGCCTACTACACGAGCGGGACGGGTTCGTTAGCCGGTTACGCTCGACCTTTGGCGGGTCGGCCCGGGGTCTATCCCACCTCGGGGCGGCCCGTTCTTCGTGTGGTGAGGCTCAGAGCCGGCGGCGGACGTACGTGGTACCCCACACAACCGAGCCGCGCTCGAAGCTGTCGCGCAGGTGTGCGTCGGTCTCGGCCTGGTCGGCGGTGAGAGCGAGTGGCGCGAACACGAGGCAGACGCGGCACGCGGCGCCTCTCTCGACCAGTGCCAGCCAGTCCTGTGACGGCGAGGGGATCGTCATCATGTACTCGGCATGGCCGTAGTCCAACGCGGCGAATCCTTGACAGACCAGAAGGCGCCCGCCGATCACCGGGGGTTGCCGGTCGCCTGGACCGAGGTTCAGCGCATCGGCGAGCCGTCGCATTCCGTCCTCGACACCCTCGACCGTCTCGCTGTCCCGGCGGGGGCCGGGGTGCGTGAGTAGCAGTTGGGCGGTCGCGTACGCAGGGGTGCGGCGAATGCCGGTTGCGGCGGCGACGCCGATGACGAACCCGGGACCGGGCGGAATGCTGGTACTCGGCGAGGACAAGGTCATGATGCCGTCACCTCCCCGAACACGACCTTGCCGAATACGACGTCGATCACACCCCAGCGCTCAGGGCACAGCGCATCCAGGATGACCAGGCCACGCCCTCGGTCGCGCTCGTGGGATTCCGGCCGAACACGAGGATGGCGTCTCACAGGATCGTGCACCTCTACTCGTGTACAGGCGTCGTTGGCGTCGAGCACGAGCCGGATCTGGTCTCCGGGCTCTGTGCCGTACCGGATCGAGTTGGTCACCAGCTCACACGCCACAAGCACGACGTTCTCGACGTAGTCCTCGGACGCGTCCGGCGCGTGGTGGCCCATGTGCTCGCGCACGAACTCGCGTGCTGCTCTTGCTGATTCAGCCTTGCCTGGCAGTAACAGGATCGGTGCGGGGCTGGTGGGCAGGGCGCAACGCACAGGCACCGCACCCCTTCGTCGTTCGATCATGCGTGTCCCCCTACGTGCGAGTCGCAGCAGTTGGTCGCTCTGCTGCGCTTCGCGTCGCGGACGGTTTGGTTCTGACGTCCAGACAACACGCGTGACGGAATCCGGGGTACCGGCAGAAGGGGTGTCGAAGGGTGTCGCTTCCACTACCCCCCGTCACAGAAGGTTGTGAGGATGAAGACTCCGAACGACAAGCTCGCCCACTGGCTGGACCGGTCGAGGATGAGCCGCGGGGAACTGGCGCGACGCGTGAAATCCAAGGCGCTGCAGTGGAGCCAGCCCCATATTTCGCCGGGCACGACCCGTATCCGCTTCTGGCTACAGGGCGAGACGCCACGGGCGCCCATCCCCGACGTACTCGCTGCCGTCTTCTCCGACCACTTCGGTTTCCGGGTCACTACATACGATCTCGGGCTCGGCGAGAGCGGTTCACCCGACGCCGCACTCGTGTACAACTCCTCCTACGCGGCTACGGTGGAAGTCGTCGCAGACCTGGGGAGAGCTGACGTGGACCGACGTAAGTTCCTTGCCGCCGCACCATTCGCGGCCGTGGCCGGGGTGGCTCCCTCGCGGGACTGGCTGCTCAACACGCTTGATCAGGAAGCGAATTCAGCACCAGGGCCGCGCGTGCGCCTTGAAGACGTGACCGCAGTGAAGAACATGTTCACGACGTTCCAGCGCATGGACATCTTCCAAGGCGGAGGCTCGGGCCGCCTGGTCCTGGCCGACTACATGAACGAGCATGTCTACCCCCTGCTCCGTCGTGCCCACAGCGAGGACGTACGGCGGGCGTTGTGCGAGGCCGCTGCCGAACAGACGTACCTGCTCGGCTGGATGGCCTACGACAACGGCGAACACAGCATCGCGCAGCGGTACTTGATCCAGTCCCTGCGCCTCGCCCAGGAATCACAGAACTCGCCGCTCGGCGCACATGTCCTCGCGGGCATGGCGGACCAGGCGACGCTGCTCGGCGACCCCACCGAGGGACGACGCCTCACCCAGGCAGGCCGCCAAGGCCTGTCGAAAGTGACCTCGCCAGCTTGCCTGGCGGACCTGTGGTGCCTGGAGGCACGGGCACTCGCGCTGCTCGGTGAGAAGTCGGCGGCAGCGCACGCGGTGACCCAATCCGAGAAGGCGTACGAGCAAGTCCGCCCGGCCAGCGAACCAGACTGGGCGGAGTTCATCGACCCCGCCTACCTGCACGGCGAACACGCGAACACCTTCCGGGACCTGGGCGACGCGGACATGGCCGAGGAACACGCGCGCCTGTCCATCGGCCATGCCACGAAGCAGAAGCGAGCCCGCCGAGGGGCGATGTCCCAGGCTGCGCTCGCTGCCGCCCACCTCCAGCGCAACGACCTTGAGGCGGCGTACTCGGCCGGCGTCCGGACGATCAAGTTGTCGCAGCGGGTGAAGTCGTCGCGGTGTGTGGAGGCGGTGCAGGATCTGCAGACACGGATGCAGCCGTTCGGTCGGCATCGACTCGTGGCGGACTTCAACGAACGGGCACGCGAGTTGGTTGCCGCCGCTTAGTTGTTGAAACGGACTACCCGACACATTGCACCTGGACAGAGCGATAGGCCCGCACCAGAGCGCCACCCTCTCAACTTGGGGCTCGCGCATCAAGCTTCACGAGCAGTTGCGTTGAAGGTCGTCGATGACGAACTCAACGAACACAGCGAGCCTTTGGAGGGTTGCGATGACTGGTCGACCCTCCGGTAGGAAGAATCGCGGAAAGGCGGCACCTACAGGCTCGATCTTGGGGGTGCTGCCCCACAAAGGCGCAAGAACACGCACAACCTCTGAGCCAGTCTCTACAGTGCGTGACAAATGCGAGAAATCCAAGTGATCTGCCCCTGGGTCGGGATCATTAATTCGCTCCGGAAGCAGCTCTGTGCCGGATTCTGTCCGCATCAACCACGGCGGCAGGTCCCCTCGGGTGGGCAACATCTGGAAATGACTTGGCACCAGCCCAACGTGCGCCAGCATCTTATGCTTGTCAGAATTTGAAAGCTCGGTCAACAGATCGAGCTGATGTATGTACGGACCACTCCAACTGTCAGAGCGCCCATTTATCCCCTGACACGGCTGGTAGGCATGCATCCGACACCACACCTGCGGGTCAAGAAAACCGGGACTCTTGTGCTGATGTCCCCCACTGGCCCCACAGAGGAGAAAGCTAACGTCCTTAGGCTTACGGGGAGCGCCATTCGCGAACGCGCAAGCATACTGCCACGCCAGGTGATCCAGGCTGCATCGGAGATTGTTGACTACGTCTCCCACACCAAGACTCACACTTTCCAGGAAAGGTTCACAGTCGGGGATCTTCCACACTCGAACCACATGGCGGCCACTACCAGAATCAAAGTCGGCTCTCAAAATAGCTCGAAATTCCGGATCTTTCTGGAATCCATCAATATGACCTTCCAGCTCCTCACATCGCTTAATGGCATGCCGAAGCTTCGCACGCGCCGACCTTAAGTCAACATTGAACATGGCATTCCAATCGATGTCGCCAGATCCATAATTCTAAGGCTATGAGATCGCTTCCCCAACGGAGTTTCCCGGGTCCCTGGCGCAAGGGGCTACGAGGCATCGAGGACGCCCGGCCAGCAGAACGACCGCGGCGCAGAGCTGCCACACCACGGGTGACCACGGCCCCGTAGCCCTCTGTAAATTTCGGCAGCCCGCAGACCAAGCACCCTTCACCTCAGATACGTACTTGACGTACTTGACGTACTTAGTCAAGCAAGGCACCCTGATCCCACGAGGCCCGGCAGGAGGTCACCATGTCCGCAGTGCATTTTGAGAGCTACACCGAAGCGCGTACGCACCTGAAAGAGCTTCTTGACGCCGCAGATGAGGGGCGGGTCGCGACCGTTCGTCGAGCCACCGGATGCGCTGCGGTCGTCGACGTCGAGCGACTGCGTCGGTATCTGTCCTCAGTGTGCTCGTCCAAGGCTGAGGTCATCGCGGAGGCGGGCGGCTGGTCGATCTTCATCCCCGGGCTCCCGGTCGCGGCTGACGGAGCAACCTTCGACGACGCCGTGACCGAGATGGTCGACGCCCTGCGGGAGTACGCCGACGACTGGCAGGAGCGGTTGCGACTGGCTCCCAATCATCAGGACAACTGGGGGCTGGTGCAGTTGATCGCCTTGAGCGATGACCGTCAGTTGGCGGACTGGCTGGTGGGAGTGCAGCGGTGAGCCGACCACAACCGGACCGTGAGCGCCATGAACGGTTCTGTGTCGTCGAGGACTGGAAGCGAGTCCGGGACGCTCGTGGGCGTACCGGCACGCATCACGTCACCTACGAGTTGACGCTGCACGACGGACGGATCCTGCGGACCCGTATCTCGCACCCTGTCGATCGCACGGTCTATGGCGCCGCGCTGTGGAGCCACATCCTTCGCGATCAGCTGACCGTCACCAAAAACGAGTTCTGGGACTGTGTCCTCGATGCAAAACTCCCCGACCGGGGAGCCCCCTCGGCACCCAAGGAGTCGCTGCCGGCGGATCTGGTCCATCTCTTGATCCACCGTGTGGGTCTCTCGGAGGGCGCGGTGGCCGAGCTGACCAAGGATGACGCGATGGCCCGTCTTCAGCGGTACTGGACGGACGGCACATAACCCACCTGCGTCAGGCAACCCCCCTCTGTCAGGATGCCGACATGGGGAACACCATCGCGTGGCCCGTGCTGCGGACCACGGACCTGGCCGAGGCACTGAACCTCGCGGAGAAACTGCTGTCCGTCGCCTCCTGGCACGATCCGGGCGGTTGCTACCTGGACGCCTGGGCATACGACGACGATGTCCTGCGGCGGCTGACGGAAGCCCTGCCGGATGTAAATGTCAGTTGGTACGGAAAGGGGGACATCGGTCTTCCCGCGAGCCTGAGCGTGAGGGCCGGCACGTTCGCCCAGGCGTCCGAAGCCCTCGGAATCTGGGCCCGCATCAGCAGGTGTTACGTGCTCTGGCACAACATGAAGTGGCCGGCTGTGCCAGAACTCGGGCTCGACGAGGAGTACAAGTACGCCGAGTTGCAGGTCGCGTGCAACAGTCACACCATCCACTGCGAGGAGTGGGCCGCCGAGCACACCGTGTTCGTCCATGCGCGCCCCGGGGACGACGAGCGGCCCGCCTGGCTGGCGGCACAGGTCGGCTCGCGGGTTGTCGGGCCCGCCGAGTTCGGGTGGTAGGGCGACAGGCGTACGGATCGCGCATCGGCCATCGGCCATCGGCCATCGGCATGAGCACGGACAGCGAGAAGGCGGCACTCCCCGCACAGGGGTGCCGCCTTCTCTCGTGCTCCGGAACCGCTGCCGTGTCGCTGAGGGTCGGGGTGACATGGCAGCGGTTCCGGCGTCTCTAGGGCCTCCTGGAGGCCCGGGTGGGCCCAGAGCCTCTACCGGTGGTCACTCCCCGCCGACGACGAAGCCGCCCGCCCCGCCTCCAGCCTCGCCACCGGGATCCGGAACGGTGAGCAGCTGACGTAGTCCAGGCCGACCTCGTGGAAGAAGTGGACCGACTCCGGGTCGCCGCCGTGTTCGCCGCACACGCCCAGTTTCAGGTCGGGGCGGGTCGCGCGGCCCGCCTCGACCGCCAGCTTGACCAGCGCGCCGACGCCGTCGCGGTCGATCGTCTCGAAGGGGGAGACCCCGAAGATGCCCTTCTCCAGGTACGCCGTGAAGAAGGAGGCCTCGACGTCGTCCCGGCTGAAGCCCCAGACCGTCTGCGTCAGGTCGTTCGTGCCGAAGCTGAAGAACTCCGCCGCCTCGGCGATCTGGCCGGCCGTGAGCGCGGCCCGCGGCAGCTCGATCATCGTGCCGATGGCGAGCTTCAACTGCATGCCTGTCGCCGCCTCGACCTCGGCGATGACCTGGTCGGCCTCCTCGCGCACGATCTCCAGCTCCTGGACCGTACCCACCAGCGGGATCATGATCTCGGCGCGCGGGTCGCCCTTGGCGTTCTTGCGCTCGGCAACCGCCTCCGCGATCGCCCGTACCTGCATGGTGAACAGCCCCGGAATCACCAGGCCCAGGCGCACACCCCTGAGCCCCAGCATCGGGTTCTGCTCGTGCAGCCGGTGCACCGCCTGGAGCAGGCGCAGGTCGTTCTCGTGCGGGTCCTTGCGGGACTCGGCGAGGGCCACCCGTACCGACAACTCCGTGATGTCCGGGAGGAACTCGTGCAGCGGCGGGTCGAGGAGACGGACCGTCACCGGCAGTCCGTCCATCGCCGAGAACAGTTCGACGAAGTCCTGCTTCTGGAGCGGGAGAAGCGCCTTCAGGGACTCCTCGCGCTCGACGTCCGTGTCAGCCAGGATCAGGCGTTCCACCAGCTCGCGCCGGTCGCCGAGGAACATGTGCTCCGTACGGCAGAGGCCGATGCCCTGTGCGCCGAACCGCCGCGCCCGCATCGCGTCCTCGGCGTTGTCCGCGTTGGCCCGGACCCGCAGGCGACGCTTCCGGTCCGCGAAGGCCATGATCCGGTGGACCGCCTCGACCAGTTCGTCGGCGTCGTGGGCGCCCGCGTGCATCCGGCCCTCGAAGTACTCCACCACCGGGGAGGGGACCACCGGGACCTCGCCCAGGTACACCTTGCCGCTCGAACCGTCGATGGAGATGAGGTCGCCCTCTTCCACGACGTGACCGCCGGGGACCGTCATCCGGCGGCGCTTGGTGTCGACCTCCAGCTCCTCCGCACCGCACACGCACGTCTTGCCCATGCCGCGCGCCACGACGGCCGCGTGGGACGTCTTGCCGCCACGGCTGGTCAGAATGCCCTCGGCCGCGATCATGCCGTCGAGGTCGTCGGGGTTGGTCTCCCGGCGGACCAGGATGACCTTCTCGCCCGAACGCGACCACTTCACCGCGGTGTACGAGTCGAACACCGCCTTGCCGACCGCCGCACCCGGCGACGCCGCGATGCCCCGGCCGACCGGCTTGACCTTCGCCTCGTCGTCGAAGCGCGGGAACATCAGCTGGGCCAACTGGGCGCCGGTGACGCGCTGGAGCGCCTCCGCCTCGTCGATGAGGCCCTGGTCGACGAGCTGCGTGGCGATACGGAAGGCGGCGCCCGCCGTGCGCTTGCCGACGCGCGTCTGGAGCATCCACAACTGGCCGCGCTCGATGGTGAACTCGATGTCGCAGAGATCCTTGTAGTGGTTCTCCAGGGTCCCCATGATCTGCATCAGCTGGTCGTACGACTTCTTGTCGATCTGCTCCAGCTCCGCGAGCGGGACCGTGTTGCGGATGCCCGCCACGACGTCCTCGCCCTGCGCGTTCTGCAGGTAGTCGCCGTACACGCCCGCGTGGCCGCTCGCCGGGTCGCGGGTGAACGCGACGCCGGTGCCCGAGTCGGGGCCCAGGTTGCCGAAGACCATCGAGCAGATGTTGACCGCCGTGCCGAGGTCGCCCGGGATGCGTTCCTGGCGGCGGTAGAGCTTCGCGCGGTCCGTGTTCCAGGAGTCGAAGACCGCGTGGATCGCGAGGTCCATCTGCTCGCGCGGGTTCTGCGGGAAGTCGCGGCCCGCCTCGGTCTTGACGATCTTCTTGAACTTGGTGACCAGCTTCTTGAGGTCCGCGGCCTCCAACTCGGTGTCGACCGCGACCTTCTTGGCCGTCTTCGCCGCGTCCAGCGCGTCCTCGAACAGCTCGCCCCCGACACCGAGGACCGTCTTGCCGAACATCTGGATGAGGCGGCGGTACGAGTCCCACGCGAAGCGCTCGTCGCCGGACTGCTTGACGAGGCCCTGGACCGACTTGTCGGACAGGCCGATGTTCAGCACCGTGTCCATCATGCCGGGCATCGAGAACTTCGCCCCGGAACGGACGGACACGAGGAGGGGGTCGTCGGCCTGGCCGAGCTTCTTGCCCATCGCCGCTTCGAGGGCCGCGAGGTGCTCGCTCACCTCGTCACGCAGTGCCGCCGGCTCGTCGCCGCTGTTGAGGTAGGTCTTGCAGGCCTCGGTGGTGATCGTGAATCCCGGCGGCACCGGGAGGCCCAGGTTGGTCATCTCGGCGAGGTTGGCACCTTTTCCGCCGAGAAGGTCCTTGAGGTCCCTGTTGCCCTCGGTGAAGTCGTAAACGAACTTCACGTCCTCAACGCTGTTGGCCGGCCGAGCTACGTGGGGATCTTTGTTTTCCGACACGGGTCCCAACTCCTTGAGGACGCGGTGGCTGCCCTGACGGCCAGGAACATACCCAGATCGAAGGCGTCTGGGTACGTCCACTTGCGCGTCATGTGCCTGTAACCAGCCGTCAGCCAGCAGATCCAAAGTCAAAGCTCGCAAGCCGCGGGGGCGGCATGTTTTCACTTCTTGAAGGCAGTCATGGCCTCATGCGCATTTTGTCGCTCAGGTGAGCGGCATGTGACACGTCTGAGTTCTATCGATGAACGATCAAAGGGTGGCACTCAGTGCCACCCTTTGAGAAGTGCAGTCGCCTACCATCCGCTCATCTGAGCGCAACCCCTATCAGGGGTGGCGAGAATCACGCACTCACGGGCGCCGGAATTTCACCATGCGGACGCCGACAAGAGAGGGAAACACCCTCGTCACAAGGTCACATCCCGAGCGCCGTCAACCGCTCCTCCACCCGCTCCGGCGCGTACAGGTACTCCACGACCATCGCCCCGGCCCCCACCAGCCCCGCCCGCTCCCCCAGCCTCGACGTCACCACGTCCAGATGAGCGGTCGAGCGCGGCAGCGCCCGCTGGTACAGCAGTTCCCGTACGCCGGTCAGGAACGGCGTGCCGGCCAGGTCGCCCGCGATCATCAGCACGCCGGGGTTGAGCAGCGTCACCACCGTCGCCAGTACGTCCCCCACGCTCCGGCCCGCCTCCCGCGCGAGCGCGAGCGCTCCCGGGTGCCCGGCGGCGAGCAGGTCCCGTACGTCCGAGCCCGACGCGGCCGGCACCCCGGTCTCGGTGAGCCGGCGGGCGACGGCGCCACCGCTCGCGATGGCGGCCAGGCAGCCGTACGACCCGCACCGGCAGAGCGCCTCGGCGCCCTGCGGGACGCGGATGTGCCCGATGTCCCCGGCGCCGCCGTCGATGCCCCGGAACACCGAACCACCGACCACCACGCCCGCGCCGATGCCCGTCGAGACCTTCACCAGGACGAAGGCCGAGCAGTCGGGGTACCCGGTGCGCTGTTCGCCGTACGCCATGAGGTTGGCGTCGTTGTCGACCAGTACCGGGACCCTCGCGGCGGCCGGCTCGTCCGCGTGTTCGGCGAAGGCGCGGGCCAGCCGGGCCCTTATGTCGTAGCCGTCCCAGCCGGGCATGATCGGCGGCTGGACGACGCGGCCGGTGTCCATGTCGACCGGGCCCGGTACCGCGAGGCCGATGCCGCAGACCTCGGACGGGCGATGGCCGGCCTTCGTCAGCAGTTCCACGAACCAGCGGCCGAGTTCGCCGAGTACGGCTTCGGGGCCGTCGTCGACGGCCAGCGTGCCCGAGTGTTCCGCGAGAAGTTCACCCGTGAGGGTGAGAACGGCGGCGCGGGCGTGACGGGTGTCGAGGTCTGCGGCGAGGACGACGGCGTGGGCGTCGTCGAACTCCAGAGTGATCGACGGGCGACCGCCGAGCGGTGAGTCGACCGGGCCCGAGGCGCCCTCGCGCAGCCAGCCCGCACGGAACAGCCGGTCCAGCCGGTGGCCGACCGTCGCGCGTGAGAGACCCGTCACCTGTTGCAGGGCACCGCGAGTCGTGGCGCGTCCACTGCGTACCAGTTCGAGCAGATCGCCGGCGCTCGCCTGAGCACGACCACTCATGCGCACCCCCTTGTGTTTCTCAAGCTTGCATTACATATTGAGTTATGCGTGTTAAATAGACGTAACTCTACGGTGGCCCAACCGAACCGGTCGGGCCGAACGTCTTCGGGGAGCCCCGAGTGGATCGCACTGCCCAGCTGACCTCCCGTGCCCGCAGCACGGGGCACTCCTTCGTATACGAAGCGGACGTTACGACACATGCCCCGCACACCCTGCACATCAGGGCGGCCGAGGTACTGGAGAGCAACTGGACCGGTACCTCGACGGTGCCCTCGCGCGGCCTGTATCCGCACCAGTGGTCCTGGGACTCGGCGTTCATCGCGATCGGCCTGCGTCATCTGTCGCCCCTGCGCGCGCAGACGGAGCTGGAGACGCTGCTCTCGGCCCAGTGGGGCGACGGGCGGATCCCGCACATCGTCTTCAACCCTTCCGTCCCGCTCGACGCGTACTTCCCGAGCCCCGACTTCTGGTGCTCCTCGACCGCGGGGCGCGCTGCGGGCGCCCCGCGCACCGTACAGACGTCCGGCATCGTGCAGCCACCGGTGCACGCGCTGGCCGTCTGGCTGGTGCACCAGGCCGACCCCGGGCTGTCCCGGTCGCGCGGCTTCCTCGCCCGCGCCTACCCGGCGCTCGCCGCCTGGCACCGCTATCTGCTGCACCGCCGCGACCTGGGCGGTGGCGGCCTCGCGTCGGTCGTGCACCCCTGGGAACAGGGTATGGACAACAGCCCTTGCTGGGACACCCCGTTGAGCCGCGTCACCCCGGCCCCGGCCCGCTCCTTCCGCCGCGCCGACCTCGACCACGGAGCCGCCGAGGACCGGCCGACCGACCTGGACTACGGGCGGTACGTGCGACTGGCCACGGACTACCGGGACGCCGGCTATGAGGACGGGGCGAACGAGTTCGCCGTCGAGGATCCCTCCTTCAACGCGCTGCTGATCGCCTCGGAGCACGCGCTGGCCCGTATCGCCCGCGAACTGGGCGCGACGGGGACGGCCCGCCACGCCCGCGCGGAACGCCTGACGGCGGCCCTGGTGGAGCGGCTGTGGGACCCGGCGGAGGGGATGTTCTTCTGCCGCGACGTGGTGGAGGGCGCCCTCATTCCCGAGCGAAGCGTCTCCGGGCTCATCCCGCTCCTGCTGCCCACGCTCCCCCGGGACATCGCCGACACCCTCGTGCGTACCGCGCGCGGGCCGCACTTCGAGGTCGGCGGCGCCGCCCGCCTCGTGCCGTCCTACGACCTGCTCGGCGAGGCCTTCGACCCGCACCGCTACTGGCGAGGGCCGGCCTGGTTCAACACGGGGTGGCTGGTGGAGCGCGGGCTGCGGCAGCACGGCGAGCAGACGCACGCCGACGCGCTGCGCACGGCGCTGCTGGAGACCGCCGACGCGACGGAGTTCGCGGAGTACGTGGACCCGTACACGGGAGAGGCCTGCGGGGCGCTCGGCTTCGGCTGGACCGCCGCGCTCACCCTCGACCTGCTCCACCAACAGCCCTTCGGCGACAGCGACATCAACACCGTATTCGGCACAAGTGGCATGAGTGACGTGAATGGCATGAGCGACATGAGCGACATGGATGACAAGGGAGGCGAACGGGCATGACGGACCGGCATCATCTGCTCGTGCACGGCGGGACGTTCGCGGCCGTCGGCGACGGCGGGGACATCAGCGGCGTACGCGGAAGCAGCCAGCCCGACGGGTTATTCGTACGCGACGCACGGCACTTGAGCCGCTGGCAGCTCACCGTCGACGGCGCCGTGCCCGAGACGCTCAGCCCGGTCGCCGACGGGGACACCGCGCGCTGTGTCCTCGTACCGCGCGGGGGCCGTCAGGAGCCGCCCGCCTACACGCTCTTCCGTGAACAGGCCGTCGCGGACGGCGCGTTCGTCGAGTCGCTGCGGGTGACCAGCAACCGGCCGGTGCCGGTGACGGTCCGGATCGCGGTCACCGCCGACGCCGACTTCACCGACCAGTTCGAGCTGCGCTCCGACTACCGGACGTACGTCAAGTCAGGCGCCGTCCGCAAACGCGAAGTGCTCGACGACGGCGTCGAGTTCAGCTACCGGCGTGGTGAGTGGCTGTCCCGTACGACGGTCACCGCCGAGCCCGCCCCCGACGGCGTCGAGGAGACCGGCACCGGCGCCCGGCGCCTCGTCTGGACCCTGGACCTGGAAGCGCACGGTTCGGCGGAACTGGCGCTGCGCGTCGCCGCCCGCCCGCACGGCGCGGCCAAGGAGCCGCTGGTCCCCGCCTCTCCATCCGCTGCCAATGACCAACTCCTCGCCCTGGAAGGGGAGTTCGTCGAGGGCGTTGCCTTCCCCACCGGCTGGCCGGAGTTGGCGGCGGCCTGCGCACGCGGTCTCTCCGACCTGGCGTCGATGCAGGTCCCCGCGACCGGACCCGACGGTGAGGAGCTGCGCGTACCGGCCGCCGGGGCGCCCTGGTTCCTCACCCTTCTCGGCCGCGACGCACTCCTCACCTCCCTCTTCGCACTCCCCTACCGCCCCCAACTCGCCGCCGCCACCCTCCCGGCGCTCGCCGCGACCCAGGCGACCGAGGTCGGCCCCGACTCCGTGGCCCAGCCGGGCAAGATCGTGCACGAGGTACGGCACGGCGAGCTGGCCCACTTCGGGCAGGTGCCGTACGGGCGTTACTACGGCTCGGTCGACGCCACCCCGCTCTTCCTGGTGCTCCTCGGGGCGTACGTCGAGCAGACCGGCGACACGGCTCTGGCCCGCCGCCTGGAGGCCAACGCCCGTGCGGCGATCGGCTGGATGCTGGACCACGGCGGCCTGACATCCCGTGGCTATCTGGTCTACCGGGCCGACCAGGGCGGCCTCGCCAACCAGAACTGGAAGGACTCCCCCGGCGCCATCTGCTCGGCCGACGGCACCCGCGCAAGCGGCCCGGTGATGGCGGCGGGGGCCCAGGGCTACGCGTACGACGCCCTGCGCCGTACCGCCCAACTCGCCCGCACGGTATGGGACGACGAGACGTACGCCGCTCTCCTCGAACAGGCCGCGGCCGACCTCCGGGACCGTTTCCAGCGGGACTTCTGGATGCCCCAGCACTCCTTCCCGGCTCTCGCGCTCGACGGCGAGGGCAAGCAGGTCGACGCGCTGGCCTCGGACGCGGGCCATCTGCTCTGGTCGGGGCTGCTCGACAAGGAGTTCGGCGAGAAGGTCGGCCGACGCCTGGTCGAACCGGACTTCTTCTCCGGCTGGGGCGTACGGACACTGGCGTCGGGCCAGGCCGCCTACCATCCCCTCTCCTACCACCGGGGCTCGGTCTGGCCGCACGACAACGCCCTGATCACCCTGGGCCTCGCCCGGTACGGCCTGCACGACGAGGCCCGTACGGTCGCCCACGCCCTCGTCGACGCGGCGACCGCCACCGGCCACCGCCTCCCCGAGGTCCTCGCCGGTTACGGCCGCGACACCCACGGCGAACCGGTGCCCTACCCGCACGCGTGCGTACGGGAGTCCCGGTCGGCGGCGGCCCCGTTGGCGCTGCTCACGGCGGTCGGGGGCGCCTGAGGGGACGTACTGCGAGGTGTGTGGCCGGTCGGCTTGGTGAGGCGTTTGCCCGGTGTTTGCCGGGTGCTTGGGCGCGGAGGCTGAACGGAGGCTGAGGGCCCGCCGTACGGGATGGTGGCGGACCTCGGCTCCCGCGCCGGGTCCGCCGCCTCCTGCACGGCTTCACACGGAAGGACCTCCGGGGTGCCTCAGTTCACTCGCACCAACCCATCGACGGACGCCATCCCCGAGGGCCCTTCCGAGGCACCGTCCGAGGTGCCTTCGAGTCAGCCGGTCACTGAAGCAACCGATGCCGCCGATACGGCGGTTGAGGGGCCGGAGGCAACCGCGACGGCTGAACCGGCCTCGGAGACGGAGACGAAGGCGGAGGCTGAACCGGCGGCCGAGAAGCCGACCGCGACCGCCGTAGTAGAACCCGACAAGCCCGCCGACGAGGCAGACACGGCCGCCGCAGCGCCCGGCAAGGCCACCACTGAGACCACCGAGGCGACCGAGGCCGAGCAGACGGCGCCCAGGACAGCCCCCAAGCCCGACTGGCGCACCCGGCACCCCATCGCCGCCCGCAACCTCGGCTGGGCGGTGACCGCCCTCTCCGGGCTTCTCGTTCTCGTCTCGCTGCAGATGCCGAACACCTTCGGCAACCTGCGGATCACGGAGTTCCTGCGGCTTCCGGCCGAGGCGATCGTCGGGGCCGTCGTGCTGCTCGCGATGCCACGTCGGCCGCGCGTGATCACGGCGGCGTGCATCGGGGTCTTCCTCGGTGCGGTCACCGTGGTGAACCTGCTGGACATGGGGTTCGTCGAGTTCCTCGGCCGGCACTTCAACGTGCTGCTCGACTGGACGCTGCTGAGCGACGCGCAGGCGTACCTCACCGACTCCTTCGGCGCGGTGGGGTCGATCGCGGCCACCATCGGGGTGTTCCTGCTCGTGCTGTTCCTGCTCGTCGGGACGGCCTTCGCGACCTTGCGGCTCAGCAACCAGCTGGCCCGCCACAACGCCGTCGCCACCAAGGGCGCGCTCATCGCCGGCACCGTCTGGATCACCTGCATGTCCCTCGGCCTCACGGTCGGCGGGGTGCCGATCGCTTCGGACCACACCGCGGGGGTCGTCAAAGTGCACGCGCGGCGGGTGAGCGACACTCTGCACGACGAGGCGGAGTTCAAGGAGCTGGCGAAGAACGACCCGTTCGCCAAGACGCCCGGTGATCAGCTGGTGCCGGACCTGCGCGGCAAGGACGTCATCTTCACGTTCATCGAGAGCTACGGCCGCAGCGCGATCGAGGACCCGATCATGTCGCCCGGCGTCGACCAGACGCTCGCCGACCAGACCCAGGCCCTGACGAACGCCGGGTTCGCCGCGAAGAGCGGCTGGCTGACGTCGGCGACGTACGGCGGCAGCAGCTGGCTCGGCCACTCCACGTTCCTGTCGGGCCTGTGGATCAACAACCAGCAGCGTTACCGCACCCTCGTCAACAGCGACCGCCTCACCCTCCCCGAGGTGTTCCGGCGCACCGGCGACTGGCGGACGGTCGGCGTGATGCCGGGCGTGCAGAAGAGCTGGCCGGAGGCGAAGTTCTACGGCCTGGAGAAGAACTACGCGGCGAAGGATCTCGGTTACAAGGGACCGAAGTTCAGCTGGTCGACCATGCCTGACCAGTACACGCTGGAGGCCTACCAGCGCCTGGAGCACGGCAGGAAGCAGGCCAAGCCGCTGATGTCGGAGATCATCCTGACGTCGAGCCACCAGCCCTGGGCGCCGCTTCCCAAGACGGTCCCGCAGGACGAACTCGGCGACGGCACGGTGTTCAACGCGATCCAGAAGGCCGGCAAGAACCCGAAGGACGTCCTCTACAACGGCCCCGAGGCCAAGGCGGAGTACGGCAAGTCGATCCAGTACTCGGTCACCAGCCTCATCGACTGGCTGACCCGGTACGGCACCGACAACACCGTCCTCGTCTTCCTCGGCGACCACCAGCCCATGTCCCGGGTCAGCGGCAGCAACGCCAGTCGTGACGTGCCCGTGTCGGTCGTGGCCAAGGACCCGAAGATCCTCGACAAGATCGCCGACTGGAACTGGTCGGACGGCCTGCGCCCCGCCCACAACGCCCCGGTCTGGAAGATGAGCGAGTTCCGCGACAAGTTCCTGACGGCATACGGCTCGACGCCGCACCCGTAAGCGCCCGAAGGGGCGCGGGGAACTGCGCGACCAGCCACAACGGACCCGCAGACGACGACGCTACCGAAGGGAACCTCACCCCCCGGACGTGTCCAACTCCGCATCCTCGCTCACGCCCGCGCAGTCGTACGGGTCCTTCAGCCAGCCCTCCGGCAGCACCACCCGGTTGTTGCCCGACGTACGGCCGCGGGGCCCGTCGGCGCCGAGCGGCCAGGCCTGGTCGAGGTCCAACTCGTCGAGGCCGGAACGGAGTTCGGCCAGGGACGACGTGATCGCGAGACGCTTGCGCATCTCGGAGCCGACCGCGAACCCCTTCAGGTACCAGGCGACGTGCTTGCGGAAGTCGATGACCCCGCGCGGCTCGTCCCCGATCCACTCACCGAGCAGCGTGGCGTGCCGGACCATGATGTCGGCGACCTCGCGGAGGGACGGACGCGCGATGGCCTCCGTACGGCCCTCGAAGGCGGCCACCAGGTCCGCGAACAGCCACGGCCGACCGAGGCAGCCGCGCCCGACCACGACCCCGTCGCACCCGGTCTCCCGGACCATCCGCAGCGCGTCCTCGGCCGACCAGATGTCGCCGTTGCCGAGTACGGGGATCTCCGGCACGTGCTCCTTGAGGCGGGCGATCGCGTCCCAGTCCGCCGTGCCGCCGTAGTGCTGGGCGGCGGTGCGGCCGTGCAGCGCGATGGCCGTCACACCCTCCTCCACCGCGATACGGCCGGCGTCGAGGTAGGTGATGTGGTCGTCGTCGATGCCCTTGCGCATCTTCATCGTGACGGGGATGTCCCCGGCGCCGGACACCGCCTCGCGCAGGATCGCGCGCAGCAGGTGCCGCTTGTACGGGAGAGCCGAGCCGCCACCCTTCCTCGTCACCTTCGGGACGGGGCACCCGAAGTTGAGGTCGATGTGGTCGGCGCGGTCCTCCTCCGCGATCATGCGGACGGCCTTGCCGACGGTCGCCGGGTCGACGCCGTACAGCTGGATCGAGCGCGGCTTCTCGGTCGCGTCGAAGTGGATCAGCTGCATGGTCTTCTCGTTGCGCTCGACCAGCGCCCGAGTCGTGATCATCTCGCTGACGAACAGGCCCTTACCTCCGCTGAACTCCCTGCACAGGGTGCGGAAGGGTGCGTTCGTGATCCCGGCCATGGGCGCGAGGACGACGGGCGGCTGCACGGTGTGCGGGCCGATCCGGAGGAGGCTTGCGGGGGCGGTCACGGGCGTGGACATCAGGCCATTCTCGCGCACCGAACGGAGTACAGCCAAAGTCGTTAGTTAGCCGTACTATGGACCGCATGTCCGAGCTGAGTCCCCGCCGCCGCATGCTGGTGCTCGCGATCTGCTGCATGAGCCTGCTGATCGTGAGCCTCGACGTCACCGTGCTCAACGTCGCGCTGCCCTCCATGGAGAGGGACCTGGGCGCGAGTGTGGCCGGTATGCAGTGGGCGCTCGACGCGTACACGCTGGTGCTGGCCTCGCTGCTGATGCTGGCGGGCTCGACCGCCGACCGGATCGGCCGCCGCCGGGTCTTCCTGACCGGGCTGGTGCTGTTCACGCTCGGCTCGGTGCTCTGCTCGCTCGCCCCGAGCCTCAACTGGCTGATCGTGTTCCGCATGGTCCAGGCGATCGGCGGCTCGATGCTCAATCCGGTCGCCATGTCGATCATCACCAACACCTTCACCGACCCGCGCGAGCGGGCCCGGGCGATCGGGGTGTGGGGCGGGGTGGTCGGCATCTCCATGGCCGCCGGGCCGATCATCGGCGGCCTGCTCGTGGACACCGTCGGCTGGCGCTCGATCTTCTGGATCAACCTGCCGGTGGGCCTCGCCGCGCTCCTGCTGACCCTGCGGTACGTCCCCGAGTCCCGGGCGCCGAAGGCCCGCCGCCCGGACCCGGTCGGCCAGGTCCTGGTCATCGCGCTGCTCGGCTCGCTGACGTACGCGATCATCGAGGCGCCCGGTTCGCCGGTCACGCACACGCTCGCCTTCGGGGCGGTCACCCTGGCCGCACTGCTCGGGCTGCTGTACTACGAGCGCCGGCGCACCGAACCCCTCATCGACCTGCGGTTCTTCCGGTCGGTGCCGTTCAGCGGGGCGACCGTGATCGCGGTCAGCGCGTTCGCGGCGCTGAGCGGGTTCCTGTTCCTGTCGACGCTGTACCTGCAGAACGTGCGGGGGCTGTCCGCGCTGCACGCCGGTCTGTGGATGCTGCCGATGGCGGTGATGTGCTTCGTGTGCGCGCCGATCTCGGGGCGGCTGGTCGGCAGTCGGGGTCCACGGTTCTCGCTGCTCATGGCCGGGGTCTGGATGACGGTGAGCGGGGTCCTGTTCGCCGCCTTCGACGCGGAGTCGTCGAACGTGACGCTGGTCATCGGGTACTTCGTGTTCGGCCTCGGCTTCGGCTTCGTCAACGCGCCCATCACCAACACGGCGGTCTCGGGCATGCCCCGCTCCCAGGCCGGGGTGGCCGCCGCGGTCGCCTCCACCAGCCGCCAGACCGGCGGCACGCTGGGGGTCGCGGTGATCGGCGCGGTGCTGGCGTCGGGCATCGGGGCGGGCCCGTACAAGGAGGTGTTCGCAGACGCGGCGCGGCCCGGCTGGTGGATCATCGCGGGCTGCGGTCTGGCCGTACTGATCCTGGGCGCCGTCACGACCGGCGGCTGGGCCCGGCGGACGGCGGAGCGGGCGGCCGGGCGGCTGGAGGACGGAGAGGGCGCTTCGCGTGAAGGCGGGGATGCGGGTGTGCGGGGCTCTGCGGGGGCGCGCACCGCGGGGTGAGTCGCTTTGGCCTCCGGCCCGGTGCGATTGAGAGCTCGGGGCAGGTGGTTTCGTTGTCGGGTGCGGGTGCGCTGTGGCTGGTCGCGCAGTTCCCCGCGCCCCTGGCGGGAGCGCCCCTGCGGGGCTGCTCCCTGCCCCGTCACCGCCCTGCCCCGTCACCGCGCCGCCCCATCACCACCCCGCCTCCGCTCCCCAGCCCGTGCCCACCCCCAGCCCTCCTCTCAGCGGCGCCCCCTCACTCCGTGCGCAGGGCCGTTGCCGTACGCACTTTCGCTGCCCAGCCCGCCGGGAGGAGGGCGCCCAGCAGCGCGATGGCGATGCCTGCCAGGCCCAGGAGCAGTAGCTGCCAGGGGTCGTACACGTCGAGGATGGACGGTGGTAGCTCGGTGCCGGCGGCATGGCCCATCACCGGCAGTACGAAGCCGTGGAGGGCGAAGCCGGCGGGTACGCCGATCAGACCGCCGAGCACGCCGATTCCGGCCACCGAGGCGAGTACGAGGCTCACGGTCTGGCGTGGTGACATCCCGAGCGCCTTGCAGACGCCGAGGTCGTGGACGCGTTCCCGGGTGTCCAGGACGACGGAGTTGAGGACGCCGAGGCCGGCCACGGAGACCAGCATGAGGGTGAGGAGTGCCGCCATCGACTCCAGGATGATGATGAAGTTGTCGTTCGCCGAGGGGGCGTTGGCCATGGCGTCGCCGCCCAGCGGCTGCACCACCGCGGCGAGCTTCGTGGCGTACTCGACGGGAGAGACGCCCGGCTTCACCTCGACGAGGAACGTCCGGGGCTGGGCCGCGGGGAAGTCGGCGATGTTCCCGTGGATCTGCAGGCCGCCGTCCGACGTGTCGAAGGCCTCGCCGACGATCCGCAGGGTCCGGGTGTCCCCCTCGTAGGTCACCCGGACCGTGTCACCGAGCTCGGTGCCCGTCCGTTCCAGGAAGCCTGAGCCCACCACGACCTGGCCGGCCCCGTCGAGCCAGTGCCCGGAGATCATCTCGTAGCTGCCGGCCCGGGAGTCCCCCTGGTAGAGGACGACCGGTACCGAGCCGGTGACCCCGGCCACGGCGCCGTCGTTCCGGGTCATGGCGTAGTACGAGGCGGTGCCTTCCTGCGCCTTGATGGCCGCGCGGATGCGTGCCGGGGCGGCGGCCGGGGCCTCGGACTTGCCCTCTACCCGCTGGGATCCACCGGGGGCGGCGTCTCCCGGTCCGCCGCCGCCGAACACGGTGACCGCGGCGCTCTCCTCGGGATCGGCCGCCGCACCCACCGCCGTCAGGGACGCGGTCAGCCCCACCGCGAAGGTCGCCGCGACGGTACCGAAGGCCACCGCGAGCAGCATCGCGACGGTGCGGACCGGGTGCGCGAAGGGGCTCGCGAGGCCGTACGTCACCGCCCTGGGCAGCGGTAGCCGTCCCGCCACCCGGTGCGCCCACTGGCCGCGTCCGGGGCGCGGGGCCCGGCCCACGGCGATGGCCTCGACCGTACTCAGCCGCCCGGCGCGCAGCGCGGGCACCAGCGCGGCGAGCCCGACGACCAGCAGCGCGGCGGCCGGCACCACGACGTCCACCCACCACGTCACGCCCAGCGTGGCGGTGCCGTACGCCTGCTCGGTGTCGTCGAGGAGGGGTACGGCCAGCAGGTTGCCGAGGACGACGCCGAACCCGATGCCGACGGCGGCCGGGATCAACGCCTGGGCCACATAGGCGCGTACGACCTCGCGCGGGGTGAAGCCGATGGCCTTGAGGATGCCGATCCTGCGCAGGCTCGAGCCGACCGCGCCGCTGGTCACACTGCCGACGATGATCACCGACATCACGATGCCGAGGACTCCGAAGGCGACGAGGAAGGGGATGGTCGGCGCCGCGCCCTGGTCGGCGTCACGCTTGGTCTGCAGATAGGACTGGCTGCCCAGCAGCGCGCCGGACGGCACGGCCGCGGCCAGCTGTTTCCGGTCGGCGGTGAGCTGTTTCTCCGTCCCGGCCGAGTCGAAGCGGTACAGCATCTGGCTGGTGAGCGGCGTCTCCTTCGACGCCAGCGCCCTGGCCTGGGCCGGGGTCGCCCAGACGTCGGCGGTCCTGCTGACCGACAGGGCGAAGCCGACGATCGTCAGGGTGGGACTGCCGGCGGCGGCCGAGGCCTGGAGTGTGGAGCCGAGCCCGAGGTCGGGTCCTACGAGCGACGAGTTCAGCACGATCTCGCCCGGCTTCGCCGTCCACCGGCCGGATTTGAGGTCCAGATCGTCCACGTCGGCCCGCGGATCGGACCGTCCGACGAGCGTCAGCGTCGGCAGGTGGCCGCCCCTCGAGTCCACCGGCTTGATCGTCGTGGCGGGGTACGGTCCCGCGCTCGCGGTGACGCCCGTCTCCTCCCCGGTGGCCGCGAGCTGCGCCGTACTCGCTCTGCCCGGATCGAACTGGACGGTCAGATGCGCGCCGTGCTGCTGCGCGAAGGCGTGGTCGAAGGGGGCGTTCGAGGCGACGATCAGCGACCCGGCGACCACCGCCGAGGCCACGGCCATCATCGTGGCGATGGCGATCACCACGGTCTGCACCCGGCGCCGCCCCACCCCGGACCGTACGACCCTGCCGAGCGCACCACCCAAGCCCAAGCCCATGCCCATACCGAAGCCGGAGGCGTTCAACGGGCCGCCCCCGCCCGGGTGTCGAGGGCGAGGTGGCCGTCGACGAGCTGGATGGTCCGGCTCGCACACGCCTCGGCGAGTGCCAGGTCGTGTGTGACCAGCACGATGGTCTGCCCACCTCGGTGCAGCTCGACCAGCAGCTCCCGTACGTCCTCGCCCGAGGCGGTGTCGAGGGCGCCGGTCGGCTCGTCGGCGAGCAGCAGGGCGGGGCGGTTGACCAGGGCCCTGGCCACCGCGACCCGCTGGCGTTCACCGCCGGAGAGCCGGCCCGGATAGGCGCGGGCGTGCTTCTGGATGCCGAGCACCTCCATGAGTTCCCCGGCGCGGGCCGCCGTCTCGCGCCGTGCGGTTCCGGTCAGTTGGGCGGGGAGCTGGATGTTGTCGGTGACGGTGAGATCGTCGAGCAGGTTGAAGAACTGGAAGACCATGCCGATCTGTTCGCGGCGGAACCGGGCCAGCGCGTGCTCGGTCAGGCCGCCGAGTTGCCGGCCGGCCACGGACACGGTGCCCTCGGTCGCCCGGTCCAGGCCCGCGACGAGGTTCAGCAGGGTGGACTTGCCGCTGCCGGAGGGGCCGGTCACGGCGAGTGCCTCACCCTGTTCGACGGTGAGCGTGAGGGGCCCGAGTGCGGGCCTGCCTGCGCTGTCGTAGCGCTTGGCCACATCCTCCAGTTGAATCACCTGAGTCATGAACTCGCCTGTCCCTACGGTCGGTTCGAGCGGAAAATTGTCGGACTCGGTGAAGGTAGGGGCGGGCGTCGTCGCGGCGCGTCGGCCTCGGCACCGACGTCCGGCCCTCCCCGCGGAGGACCCGGCCATGGGGTCATCCCTGCGAAGTAGGCCTGAGGAACGGCTTGTTGGGCCGTTCGGTGCGGAGGGGCGCGGGGCGGGGCGACCGGCCGCACAATGTGCCGATGGAGACGACGCCGATCGGCACGACGCCGTTGGAGACGCCGATGGGGGCGGAGGACCCGCACCGGCGCTCATGGCACTGGCGTCAGCAACTGCGGGACACGCTGCGGCCGGAGCCGAGACCCGCTCCGCTGTCGCGGCGGGCGGTGGGCGTCGATCTGGCGCTGGCGGTCGTCCTGACCGTCGTCGCGTTGATCGTCGCGGCGCGCTATCCCGGCGACGGCCCGGTGCGCTTCTTCCCGTCGACCGAGTACAGAGACAGCGTGAGCGTACGCGCGCCCGGCGCCGAGAACGTGCTGCCGAGCCCGCCGCCCGTTCCGCCCGTCCCGTCCCGGCGAGGGTTCGTCGAGGGCGAGGCACCCCTCGCGCCCTGGCCCCTGGTCGTCCTGTCGACGTTGCCGCTGCTGGCCAGGCGCCGGTATCCGCTCGCGGTGTTCGCGGTGGTGCTGGGCGCGGCCGTGGCCATCGGCGACGAAGCCTCCTGGATCACCGTGCTGACCTGCGTCATCGGCGCCTACAGCGCCGTCATGCACAGCCGTTACCGGGTGGGGGCCATCGCCGCGATGGTCGTCGGCGCCGTCCTGGCCGGCCTCGCGTTCCAGCGGGCGGAGCCCCTGCTCCCCGGCTGGTCGAGTCCCGGGGTCGTGCTGCTGATCGCCGGGGTGCTGGCCGGTCTGGTCCGTTTCTGGCGGCGGCGCGTCGCGGCCGGCCGGGACCGGTTCACGCGGTTGCAGCGGACCCAGGAGGAGGCCATGCGGCGGGCCGTGGCGGAGGAGCGCTCGCGGATCGCCGCCGAGCTGCACGACGTGGTGACCCACAATGTGAGCGTGATGGTGATCCAGGCCGGTGCGGCACGCAAGGTGATGGACACGGCGCCCGAGCGGTCGAAGGAGGCGCTGCTCGCCGTCGAGGCCGGGGGCCGGGCCGCGATGGCCGAACTCCGGCATGTGATGGGCCTGTTGGCCGCCCCGGACACCGGTGGCCCGCAGGAGACTCCGGCCGACGGACTGGAGCCGCAGCCCGGCCTGGACCGCCTCGACGCCCTGACGGAGCGGGTGCGCGGCGCCGGGACCCCGGTCGTCGTCGCGGTGTCGCTGCCGCCCGACCCCTTGCCGCCCGGGGTGGACCTGACGGCGTACCGCGTGGTGCAGGAGGCGCTGACCAACACGATCAGGCACGCACCCGGCGCCGAGGCCTCCGTCCTGATCGGCTGGACCGACGACTGCCTCCAGATCGAGGTCGGCAACACGCGCGGAACCACCGGACCCATCGGCACCATCGGCACCACGGGACCCATTGGAACCACGGGACCCACGGGAACCGGCAACGGCCGCGGTCTGATCGGGCTGCGTGAACGGCTGACGGTCTACGGCGGCGAGCTGACCGCCGGCCCGACCCTCGCCGGCGGCTACCGCATCACGGCCAGAGTCCCGTGGCGGACCCCGTGAACCAACCCCGTCCACAGCACCCGCAACACCCGCCCCACCCACCGCTGCGCGCCGTCATCGCCGACGACCAGGCGCTGGTGCGTACGGGCTTCGGGATGATCCTGGCCGCCGACGGCATCGAGGTGACCGCCGAGGCGGCCGACGGGGCCGAGGCGGTGGCCGCCGTGCGCCGTACCCGGCCCGATGTGGTGCTCATGGACATCCGGATGCCGGGCATGGACGGTATCGAGGCCACGCGGCGGATCCTCGCCGACGACGCCCCGGAGGCCGGGGGAACCCGCGTCGTCATCCTCACCACCTACGACCTCGACCACTACGTCTACGCCGCCCTCACCGCCGGCGCCTGCGGTTTCCTCCTCAAGGACGTCACCCCCGAGCATCTGGTCGCCTCCGTACGCCTGGTCCAGGCAGGCGACGCCCTGCTCGCCCCCGCGATCACCCGCCGCCTGATCGAACGCTTCGCCCACCGCCAGGAACCCCCGAAGGCGCCCGCCCGCCACGCCGACCTGTCTGGTCTGACACCCCGTGAGCTGGAGGTCCTGCGCCTGATGGCAACGGGCCTGAGCAACGCCGAGCTGGCGGAACGTCTGTTCCTCAGCCCGACCACGGTCAAGACGCACGTCGGCCGCATCCTGTCGAAACTGGAGCTGCGCGACCGGGTCCAGGCGGTCGTACTGGCCTACGAGACGGGCCTGATCGCTCCCGGTACCGAGCCCTGAGCGCCCATGACGTATCAGACGCATCAACTGTCAACTCTTCACACATACGACCCCTGTTGATGTTGCTCTTGCTGCACACTCACACCTGCACGCATCCCCTGGACAGCGGAGAGGTCATGTTGCAGACCAACACGAGCAAGGTGAGCCGCTGGGACCAGCACGGGCGGGAGCACATAGTCCACGTCACGCGCACCGGGGCACAGCGCCTCATGAGCTGCGACACGTGCGGCTGGCGCAAGAAGGTGCAGTTCCTGCCCTGGCTGAAGGCGGAGGAACACCTCGCCGAGGAGCATCAGGCAACGGTGGACCCGACGGCGGGCTAGAACGTCAAGTGGCCCCGGAGTCACAGGACTCCGGGGCCACTTATCAGCCCGTCCGGCGTTTGAGGACGAGGCCGTTCAGGCCGAAGCGGGGGTCTGGGGGCGGCAGCCCCCAGACCCCCGCCGCGTCGAGCAGGACCTAGCAGCCGACGAGACGCTGCGCCAGGTACCCCTCGATCTGGTCCAGCGACACGCGCTCCTGCTTCATCGTGTCCCGCTCACGAACCGTCACCGCGTTGTCGTCCAGCGTGTCGAAGTCGACCGTGACGCAGAACGGCGTACCGATCTCGTCCTGGCGCCGGTAGCGGCGGCCGATCGCGCCCGCGTCGTCGAACTCGATGTTCCAGTTCTGGCGCAGGGCGGTGGCCAGGCCCTTGGCCTTCGGGGACAGCTCGGGGTTGCGGGACAGCGGCAGGACCGCGACCTTGACGGGCGCCAGACGCGGGTCGAGGCGCAGGACCACGCGCTTCTCCAGCTTGCCCTTGGCGTTGGGCGCCTCGTCCTCGTTGTACGCGTCGAGGAGGAACGCCAGCATCGCGCGGCCGACACCGGCGGCGGGCTCGATGACGTACGGCGTCCAGCGCTCGCCGGCCTCCTGGTCGAAGAAGGAGAGGTCCTGGCCGGAGGCCTTGGAGTGGGCGTTGAGGTCGTAGTCCGTGCGGTTGGCGACGCCCTCCAGCTCACCCCACTCGTTGCCGCCGAACTGGAAGCGGTACTCGATGTCGGCGGTGCGCTTGGAGTAGTGCGAGAGCTTCTCGGCCGGGTGGTCGTACCAGCGCATGTTCTCCTCGCGGAGGCCGAGGCCGGTGTACCAGTTCCAGCGCTCCTGCATCCAGTACTCCTGCCACTTCTCGTCCTCGCCCGGCTTGACGAAGAACTCCATCTCCATCTGCTCGAACTCGCGGGTGCGGAAGATGAAGTTGCCGGGCGTGATCTCGTTGCGGAACGACTTGCCCATCTGGGCGATGCCGAACGGCGGCTTGCGGCGCGAAGTGGTCTGCACCTGGGAGAAGTTGGTGAAGATGCCCTGGGCGGTCTCGGGGCGCAGGTAGGCGACCGAACCGGAGTCCTGGGTCGGGCCGAGGTGCGTGGACAGCAGACCCGAGAACTGCTTGGGCTCGGTGAACTGGCCCTTGTTGCCGCAGTTGGGGCAGTTGATGTCCGCGAGACCGTTCTCCGGGAGGCGGTGGTGCTTCGCCTCGTAGGACTCCTCCAGATGGTCGGCGCGGTAGCGCTTGTGACAGGAGGTGCACTCGGTGAGCGGGTCGGAGAAGGTGGCGACGTGACCGGACGCCACCCAGACCTCGGAGGCCAGGATGACGGACGAGTCGATACCGACGACGTCCTCGCGCGACGTCACCATGTAGCGCCACCACTGACGCTTGAGGTTCTCCTTGAGCTCGACACCCAGCGGTCCGTAGTCCCAGGCGGCGCGCTGACCGCCGTAGATCTCACTGCACGGGAATACGAAGCCACGGCGCTTGCTCAGGCTGACGATGGTGTCGATCTTGTCGGCGGCCACGGTGCTCTCTTCATTACGACGATTTACGACGACGGGCGATGAAGCGGACGCGTTCCAGGGGCGGAAGCGGACGCGCTTCAGAGCGAATGCTTCAGGTTACCGGCGGGGCCCGCCCCCCAATCAAATCGGTTTGGGCCACGAGCCTCGCGAGGGCCTCGCCCGCGCCCCGGACCATGCCCGGCACGCGCCCGAAAAACCCGCTTGTTGACAATCGTTTCCAGAATCATTGAAAATGACTGTCATGAACGTACGACGACTCATATCGGGCACCGCGATCGCGGCGGCCACCGCGCTCGGCCTCGGGGCCCTGTCCGCCTGTTCCTCGGATTCGAGCGCCGCCGACCGGGACATCAGCGGGAGGCTCGATGTCGTGGCGTCGTTCTATCCGATGCAGTACCTCGCCGAGCAGATAGGCGGCAGGCACGTCTCCATCAGCACGCTGACCGAGCCCGGTCAGGAGCCGCACGACCTGGAGATCAGCGCCAAGCAGACCGTGGACCTGCAGAAGGCCGACGCGGTCCTGTACCTCAAGGGCCTCCAGCCCGCCGTCGACGAGGCGGTGTCGCAGTCCGAGGCGAAGACGAAGATCGACGCGGCAACCCTCACCACCCTCGAGAAGCACGGCAGCACCGAGCACAGCCACGAGGGTGAGGAAGCGCCCTCCGACGAGGACGCCTCCGCCCTCGACCCGCACGTCTGGCTCGACCCGGTGAAGTACGCCGAGATCGCCGACGGTGTGAGCGCCGCCTTCCAGAAGGCCGACCCGACCAACGCGGCGGAATACAAGCTGAACACCGAGGCGTTGACCGCGAAGCTGACCTCGCTCAACACCTCGTTCGAGGACGGCCTGAAGAACACCAAGACGAAGGTGTTCTTCACCAACCACGCGGCCTTCGGCTACCTCGCCGAGCGCTACGGCCTGACCCAGGAGGCCATCACCGGTGTGGACCCGGACAGCGAGCCGAGTGCCGCGCGGATGAAGGAACTTCAGCAGGAGGCGAAGGCGGACGGAGTGACCACCGTCTTCTACGAGACACTGGTCTCCGACAAGACCGCGAAGACCCTCGCCGAGGACGCGAACCTCACAACGAACGTCCTGGATCCGCTCGAGGGCATCACCGAGAAGTCCCGGGGCGACGACTACATCGCGGTCATGAAGGCCAACCTCAAGGCGCTGCGGACGGCTCTGGGCGCCAAATGAGCGGTGAATGAGCTGTAAATGAGCGGTAGTTGATGATCGTTACGGAGGATGCAGGCATGGGCGAGCCCGTCATTTCGCTGCGCGGTGTACGCGCCGAACTGGGCTCGCGCCCGGTCCTGCGGGGCATCGACCTCACCGTGAACCGCGGTGAGGTCGTCGCGCTGCTCGGCGCCAACGGCTCGGGCAAGTCGACCGCGATCCGCACGGTCATCGGCCAGGTCCCGGTCAGCGCGGGCGAGATCGAGCTGTTCGGTGTCCCCCGCCGGCGCTTCACGGACTGGCGGCGCGTGGGCTACGTACCGCAGCGCACGACCGCGGCCGGTGGCGTACCCGCGACGATCACGGAGATCGTCGCGTCGGGCCGGCTCTCTCGCGCCCGCTTCGGTGTGCTGCGCAAGGCCGACCACGAGGCCGTTCAGCGGGCCATCGGCCTCGTCGGGCTGGCGGACCGCGCCAAGGACTCGGTGAACGCGTTGTCGGGCGGCCAGCACCAGCGCGTACTGATCGCCCGCGCCCTCGCCTCCGAACCCGAGCTGCTGATCATGGACGAGCCGATGGCGGGCGTCGACCTGGCGAGCCAGGAGGTCCTGGCCCGGACGCTGCGGGAGCAGGTCGCGGCCGGTACGACGGTGCTGCTCGTGCTGCACGAACTCGGGCCGCTGGAACCGCTGATCGACCGGGCGGTGGTGCTCCGCGACGGATGCGTGACGCACGACGGGCCGCCGCCGCACGCGGTCGGACAGCATGCCCTGCCCGGCCACGACCACGTACACCCGCACGCGGCTCACGACGCCGAACCGATCCGGACGGGACTGCTGAGCTGATGGACTTCCTCGACTACGCCTTCATGCAGCGGGCCCTGCTGGCCGCGGTACTCGTCGGCATCACGGCCCCCGCGATCGGCATCTACCTGGTCCAGCGCCGCCAAGCGCTGATGGGTGACGGAATCGGCCATGTCGCGATGACGGGCGTCGGCCTCGGCTTCCTGCTGAACACCTCACCGGTGTGGATGGCGACGGGCGTCGCCGTAGTCGGCGCGGTGATGATGGAACTCATCCGCTGGTACGGCAAGACGCGCGGCGACATCGCCCTCGCGATGCTGTTCTACGGCGGTATGGCCGGCGGCGTGATGTTCATCAACCTCGCGCCGACGGGCTCGAACGCCAACCTGACCTCGTATCTGTTCGGGTCGCTGTCGACGGTCAGCGAATCCGACGTGACGGCGATCTGCGTACTCGCGGCCTTCGTGGTCCTGGTCACCATCGGTCTGCGTCGGCAGCTCTTCGCGGTCAGCCAGGACGAGGAGTTCGCCCGGGTGACGGGCCTGCCGGTCCGGGCCCTCAACCTCCTCACCGCGATCACGGCGGCGATCACGGTGACGGTCGCGATGCGGGTGGTGGGGTTGCTGCTGGTCAGCGCCCTGATGGTGGTTCCGGTGGCGGCGGCCCAGCAGCTCAGCCGGAGCTTCGCGGCCACGTTCGCCATCGCGGTGGCGATCGGCGTGTCCGTGACGATCGGCGGGACGGTGACCTCGTACTACCAGGATGTGCCGCCCGGTGCGACGATCGTCCTGCTGACCATCGGCGCGTTCATCGCGCTCACCGCGCTGGCGACACCGGTGGCCCGCCGCCGGGCCCGTGCGGCGGCTACCGCGCAGACGGCCGGGGACCCGGCGGAGTGTGTGATTCCGGCCAGCCGGGAGGCCTCCGGCAAGGCGGGCGTCTGACCGCGCACAGTCCGGGCTGGCACAATGGCCCGGCAAGCGCAGACGTGAGGAGAACAACGGTGACGACGGCCGGTCCGCCCGTTAAGGGACGATCCACCCGCCAGCGTGCCGCTGTGGCGGCGGCGCTGGACGAGGTCGACGAGTTCCGCAGTGCCCAGGACCTCCACGACATGCTCAAGCACAAGGGCGACTCGGTGGGGCTGACGACCGTCTACCGCACACTGCAGTCCCTGGCGGACGCCGGTGAGGTGGATGTCCTTCGGACGTCCGACGGTGAGTCGGTCTACCGGCGCTGCTCGACCGGTGACCATCACCATCACCTTGTCTGCCGTGTGTGCGGCAAGGCGGTGGAGGTCGAGGGGCCTGCGGTGGAGACGTGGGCGGAGGCGATCGCCGTGGAGCACGGGTTTGTGAACGTGGCTCATACGGTGGAGATCTTCGGTACCTGTGCGGAGTGCTCTGCGGTTGGGCGGTAAGTGGTTCGGTTCCGTTCGGTGCGTTGTCGGGTGCGGGTTCGTTGTGGCTTGTCGCGCAGTTCCCCGCGCCCCTAAAAACCCGTCCCGTCCGATAGCTTCTCGCCGTGGGTGATGTCAGGGAACAGGACAGTCAGCTGAGCGGTGCCTCTTTGGGGGTGCCGTTTCGGTGGTTGTGGGCCGCCTACGCCAGCAGTCTGGCCGGGACCTGGCTCGCGTTCGACTCGTTTCCGTTGATCGCGGTTCTTGTGCTGCATGTGGGACCCGCCCAGGTGTCGTTGCTGGCGGCGGCCGGGCTGGCCGTCGGGGCGGTGGTGGCGGTGCCGCTCGGGCCCTGGGTGGAGTTCCGGCGCAAGCGGCCGGTGATGGTCGCCATGGATCTCGTGCGGTGCGGGGCACTGCTCAGCATCCCCGCCGCCTACGCGCTCGGCGCGCTCTCCTTCGGGCAGCTCGTGGTGGTGGCGATCGTCGTCGCCGCTGCCGACATCACCTTCACCGCCGCCAGCGGGTCCTACCTCAAGGGACTTCTGCCGCCGTCCCAACTCCTCGTCGCCAACGGTCGGTTCGAGTCCACGATGTGGACGGCCAGCGTGCTCGGGCCGCCGCTGGGCGGGGCCGCCATCGCACTGCTCGGGCCGGTGACCACCGTCGTCGCCAACGCGGTGAGCTTTCTGTTGTCGGCGGCCGGTATCCGGGCGATCGGAGGGCAGCCGGAGGCTCGTCCCGAAGGGAAACGGCAGGTACAGGTACGCGCCGGGGACCTGGTCGGCGGGTGGCGGTTCATCCTGGCCGATCCGGTACTGCGGCCCCTGTTCCTCAACACCGTGCTGGTCAGCGGGCTGATCATGGCGACGGCACCGCTCGTCGCCGTCCTCATGCTCGGCCGCTTCGGCTTCGCGCCCTGGCAGTACGCCCTCGCCTTCGCCGTGCCCTGCGCCGGCGGCCTCGTCGGTTCGCGTCTGTCCCGGCCGCTCGTGGCGCGGTACGGGCAGCGCGGGATCATGCTCACCTTCGGGACGCTGCGGGTGTGCTGGCCGGTCGGGATGGTGTTCCTGCACGGCGGCACGACAGGGCTCGTCCTCGTGATGGTCGTGCAGCTCGGGCTGATCACCAGCATGGGCGTGTTCAACCCGGTGTACGCCACCTACCGGCTCCAGCACACCCCGGCGGACCGGGTCGCCCGCACCCTCTCCGCCTGGTCGGTGTCCAGCAAGCTGACCGTCGCGGCACTGACCGCGCTGTGGGGGCTCCTGGCGGCCCTCACCACACCCCTGACCGCCGTCGGAGCCGCCGGAGTCCTGATCCTCGCGACTCCGCTGCTGCTGCCCCGCAACCAGGACTGAGGGCCTGTCGAAGCGCTGCTGAGGGGCCGTCGAGAGGCTACTGAGGAGTACGGGCGAGTGCCGAGGCGAGCGCTGAGGGGCTCCGTCGCGCGCACAGGGATAACCCTCGACCTCTTATTTTTTGCTGACATGCCCTCCTCAACAGTGCCACTCTTCCGGCAGTTACCCCCCACGTCTCAAGCACATCAGGCACTGCTCAGCTCATCCCGGGCCGCACACCCCCGTTCGCCCGGTTCTGTTTCCGGCCGTGGAAGGCGCGGCCGTCGCAGGAGGAGTTACGAGTGAGACGAAAGTCGAGCAACACCCCCCACAGATCCGGCCGCACCAACAAGGCCACCGCGGCCGGCGCCCTGCTCGCGACCGCCACTCTGCTGGCCGTCGGCGTGCAGACGGTTCCCGCCGCCGCAAAGCCCGCGCTCCCGGCACCCAGTCCGCTGCGCGCCGGCGCTCTCCAGACGAAGCTCACGCCGGCCCAGCGCACGGCGCTGATCAAGACCGCGACGCAGCGAACGACGCAGACCGCCGGCACCCTCGGCCTCGGCGCCAAGGAGAAGCTGGTCGTCAAGGACGTCAGCAAGGACGCCGACGGCACCCTGCACACCCGCTACGAGCGCACCTACGCCGGACTGCCGGTACTCGGCGGCGACCTCGTCGTGCACACCCCGCCCGCCTCCAAGGCCACGGGCACGGTGAGCAGCACGTTCAACACGCGGCGGGCCATCTCGGTCGCGTCCACGACCCCCACGTACGCCAAGTCCGCCGCCGAGACGAAGGCGCTCGGCGCGGCCAAGGCGCTGGACGCGGAGAAGGCCACCACCGACAGCGCCCGCAAGGTGATCTGGGCGGGCAACGGTACGCCGAAGCTGGCCTGGGAGACGGTGATCGGCGGCCTCCAGGACGACGGTACGCCGAGCCAGCTGCACGTCATCACGGACGCCCAGACCGGCGCGAAGCTGTACCAGTTCCAGGCGATCAAGACCGGTACCGGCAACAGCCAGTACAGCGGCACGGTCACCATCGGGACAACGCTGTCCGGTTCGACGTACCAGCTCAACGACACGACACGCGGCACCCACAAGACGTACAGCCTCAGCAACGGCACGTCGGGCACCGGCACCCTGATGACGGACGCCGACGACACGTGGGGCACCGGAGCCGGGTCCAACACCCAGACCGCCGGCGTCGACGCCCACTACGGCGCCCAGACGACGTGGGACTTCTACAAGAACACGTTCGGGCGCAGCGGCATCAAGAACGACGGTGTGGCCGCCTACTCGCGCGTGCACTACAGCACGGCATACGTGAACGCGTTCTGGGACGACTCCTGCTTCTGCATGACGTACGGCGACGGCGAGGGCAGCGTCAAGGCGCTGACCTCGCTCGACATCGCCGGGCACGAGATGACGCACGGCGTGACCTCCAACACCGCGGGCCTCAACTACACCGGTGAGTCAGGTGGGTTGAACGAAGCGACCTCCGACATCTTCGGCACCGGCGTCGAGTTCTACGCGGCCAACTCCACCGACGTCGGTGACTACCTCATCGGCGAAAAAGTCAACATCAACGGCGATGGTACGCCGCTGCGTTACATGGACGAGCCCGACAAGGACGGTGGCTCGGCCGACAGTTGGTACTCCGGCGTCGGCAACCTGGACGTGCACTACTCGTCCGGCCCGGCGAACCACATGTTCTACCTGCTCTCCGAGGGCAGCGGCTCCAAGACCATCAACGGCGTCACCTACAACAGCCCGACCTCCGACGGTGTCGCCGTCGCGGGCATCGGCCGGGCCGCCGCGCTGCAGATCTGGTACAAGGCGCTGACGACGTACATGACGTCCAGCACCACGTACGCCCAGGCCCGCACCGCCGCGCTGAACGCCGCCTCGTCGCTCTACGGCGCCAGCTCCACCCAGTACGCCGGGGTCGGCAACGCCTTCGCCGGTATCAACGTCGGCAGCCACATCACCGTGCCGACCTCGGGTGTCTCGGTCACCAACCCGGGCAGCCAGTCGTCGACCGTCGGTACGGCGGTGAGCCTGGCGATCACGGCCAGCAGCACCAACAGCGGCTCGCTGACCTACGCGGCGACCGGTCTGCCGACCGGCCTGTCGATCAGCAGCTCGACGGGCGCCATCTCCGGCACCCCGACCACCGCGGGCACCTACAGCTCGACGGTCACGGTGACCGACAGCACGGGCGCCACCGGTACGGCGTCCTTCACCTGGACGGTCAGCGCGACCGGCGGCGGCTCCTGCACCTCGGCTCAACTGCTGGGCAACCAGGGCTTCGAGTCCGGCAACACCACCTGGACGGCGTCCAGCGGTGTCATCACCACCTCCAGCAGCCAGGCGGCCCGCACCGGCTCCTACAAGGCCTGGCTCGACGGCTACGGCTCGACCCACACCGACACGCTGTCCCAGTCGGTGACGATCCCGAGCGGCTGCACGGGCACGACGTTCACGTTCTACCTCCACATCGACACGGCTGAGACCTCCACCAGCACCCAGTACGACAAGCTGACGGTCACCGCCGGTTCGACCACCCTGGCCACCTACTCCAACCTCAACGCGGCCAGCGGCTACGTCGCCAAGTCGCTGAGCCTGTCGGCCTACGCCGGTACGACGGTCTCGCTCAAGTTCACGGGCGTCGAGGACTCGTCACTCCAGACGAGCTTCGTGATCGACGACACGGCGGTCACGACCAGCTGACCAACGCCCACCAAGCAACCCCCCACGGGTATGACAGCGGCCCCCGGCGCCTTCTCGGCGCCGGGGGCCGCTCGGCAAGGTATTCCAACTCAACTCTGCACAGAGCTCGTAACACGGTCGTGTTGAAGGGCTGTTGAGTCGTCTCCAGCAGATCAGTCCGCAGGCCAGGGGACTATGGCGTTGTGGAGGTCGAGCCGTCTGTCGGCGGACTGCGAGGCGCTTGAACCGGCGCGCGACGGTCTGCCTCGGCGACATTCCGCACCCGGTCGAGACCGACGATGTCCGGCGCCCCCTCGCTGTTACTGTCGCGCCATGTCCAAGATCGAGATAGACGTCGTGACCGCCGAGTTCTTCGATGCCTTTGACAACCGGGGCGGCAAGGCTGCCGACGTGGCCCGGATCCGCAGGCTGGTTCTTCCGGGTGGCGTGATCGTCAAGACCGGCCCGGAGTTCACGGTCTACACCGTGGACGAGTTCATCGAGCCTCGCCGGCGGCTGCTGACCGACAGTCGGCTGGTCGAGTTCTCCGAGTGGGAGACCTCTGAACGGACAGAGATCGCGGGCGATATCGCGTCGCGGTTCGGCGAGTACCGCAAGTCCGGGATCTTGGATGGTGAGCCGTTCGAGGGAGACGGGACCAAGACCATCCAGTTCGTCCGCACCTCCGAGGGCTGGCGGATCGCAGCGTTTGCCTGGTACGACCAGCCCTGACCGCGGGGCGGTCCAACTGCGGCTTATCAGCTTGGGTTGATGTGGTGCAGCGCACCGGGCGAACCCTTGGCATGCCGTCATCGTCGTCAACCCCGCATCCCCCGGTGCCGACCAGGGCGAGGGCCAAGGGGGCTCGAATCCGTCCTGTGGAAGACGGTGGCCGTTGTCACAATGAGTGGCCCGTCGTCGTATCCGTGGAGCTGACCATGCGTAGACCTGGTGCCCTGCTGGCCGTTGCCGCCGCCCTCAGCATCCCGTTGACGGCGCCTGCCCCCACCGCCTCGGCCACCATCCCGACAACCGAGGTCATCTGCCAGGACTGGTCCATATTTCCGCAGTACATCCGCCACATCTTCCTCGGTCCGGACAACCCCACGGCTGTCAGGGACTTCGACGAGCACCCGGAGATCCTCAGCTGCTACGAGTGGTCGGGGTCGACTCCGGCCACGGTGTCGTACACCATCAGCTACTCCATGCACGGGGTGGACCATCCCGACGGGTACACGGGCACCCTCACCATGGGGCACGGCTTCTCGTGGGGCACCCCCACGCCGGGCCATGTCTACCGGGCGAGTTTCACGCTCGTTCCCTGACCCACCGAACCCGGCCATGCCCCCCCGGGGGCGTTCAGGCCTGGGTGTTGCCCCGCATGTCCCGCTGCATTTCCAGCAGTTGCTCATTCGGGACCGCGCCGCCGAACCGCCGGTCGCGGGAGGCGAATTCGACGCAGGCGCGCCACAGGTCGCGGCGGTCGAAGTCGGGCCAGAGAACGTCCTGGAACACCATCTCGGCATAACTCGACTGCCAGATGAGGTAGTTGGAGGTGCGCTGTTCACCACTGGGGCGAAGGAAAAGGTCGACGTCCGGCATGTCCGGGTAGTAGAGGTACTTCTGGATGGTCTTCTCGGAGACCTTGTCGGGGTCGAGCTTTCCGGCGGCGACATCGCGGGCCATCGCCTTCGCGGCGTCGGCGAGTTCGGCCCGGCCACCGTAATTGACGCAGAAGTAGAGCGTCATGGCGTCATTGGTCTTGGTCTGCTCCTGGGCGATCTGGAGTTCCTGTACGACGGACTTCCACATCTTGGGCATACGCCCGACCCACCGGATCCGGATACCGAGTTCGTTCATCTCGTCACGCCGGCGCCGGATGACGTCACGGTTGAAGTTCATGAGAAAGCGGACCTCTTCCGGTGACCGCTTCCAGTTCTCGGTGGAGAAGGCGTAGAGGGAGAGATTCTTGACGCCGAGTTCCAGGCATCCCTTGAGAACATCGAGGACGACGCCCTCGCCGACCTTGTGCCCTTCCGTACGCGGCAGCCCGCGCTCCTTGGCCCACCGCCCGTTGCCGTCCATGACGCAGGCCACATGGTTCGGTACGAGCTCGCCGGGAAGCTTCGGCGCGGTGGCGCCGGAGGGGTGCGGTTCCGGCGTCTTGTACTCGCGGCGCCGGCTCCCCAGGATTCCGCGTACGACCATGCGCTTCTCGTCTCCTTGTTACGTGCTTCTACTGCTTCGGCTTGCTTCGGCTTGCTTCTGCTGCTGCTGCTTCTTCTGCTGCTGCTGCTTCTACTACTGCTGCTGCTGCTTCTACTACTGCTGCCGCTTGCTAGTTCTTCTCTACGTAGCGCAGGGAGCGCAGGCCGCGCTCCAGGTGCCAGTGCAGGTAGGCGGACACGAGTCCGCTCCCCTCCCTGACGTGACGCGGCTCACACGCGTCCGCGGTCGCCCAGTCGCCGGTCAGCAGCGCGGCAAGCAGTTCGAGGGCCTGGGGAGAGGGTACGACGCTGCCGGCCACCCGGCAGTCGACGCAGACGGAGCCTCCGGCGGACACCGAGAAGAACCGGTTCGGGCCCGCCATCCCGCACCGCGCGCAGTCGCTGAAGGTGGGCGCGTACCCGTTGACGGCGAGGGAGCGCAGCAGGAACGCGTCCAGGATGAGGTGGGGCTCGTGCTCGGCGCGGGCGAGGGTGCGTAGGCCGCCGACGAGCAGCAGGTACTGCTGCACGGCGGGCTCGCCCTCGTGGTCGGTGAACCGTTCCGCCGTCTCCAGCATGGCCGTCCCGGCGGTGTACCGGGCGTAGTCGGTGACGATTCCGCTGCCGTACGGAGCGATGGTCTCGCTCTGCGTGCACAGCGGCAGCCCGCGCCCGACCAGCTCGCTCCCCCGCGAGAAGAACTGCACGTCGACGTGGGAGAACGGTTCGAGCCGGGCCCCGAACTTCGACTTGGTCCGCCGCACCCCCCGGGCCACGGCCCGCACCCGCCCGTGACCGCGCGTGAGCAGCGTGATGATCCGGTCGGCCTCGCCCAGCTTCTGGGTACGCAGCACGACACCGTCGTCACGGAACAGGCTCATGGGGTCATTGTCGCCTACGTACGAGTGATCGATCCCCTCCGCCAAGGCCTCACAGGGGACCCTCAAGGAACCTCACCGCGGCTGCGGGCGTTCGCGTACGCCGTGGCCGCGCTGAGGCGTTCCGCCGGGGTGGCGGGCCGGAGGGCGTCCGGGGCCGCGTCCCATTCCCTGCCGCCGCCGTACGACCTCAGCTGGACGTAGGGCCCCTCGTGCCCCATGACGATGCCCACCTTCGCGGTGCGGGTGTCCATGACGTACGCACCGACCTCCGGCCGCCCCGGCCTTCCCGACTTCGCCGGCCTCACGTCGTTCATCGCAGCGCCGCCGCGATCCGGGCCGCCGTCTCGACGTTGCAGCGCCCCAATTCGATGAGCGGACAGGGCGCTTCCCGGGCCACACTCGCCGCGTCCAATCGGAGCGACGGCAGAGTAATCCCGGCGTTTTTCAACGCCATCCGCAATTCCTTCACAATTTCCTCCGCATCTTCGACACAGGCCGTCGAGTGTGCCGTCTTTCGTGCCGCCACCGTGCTCCCCTGATCAATCGAGTTTCACTCTTCGCACTTCTACGATGACGTGCCGTGCCTACACTCGGAAGGCTCTGGGCGCAGCAACGGCGGTGCAGTCGAAGGGGGTTCGGTTCAGTTATGGCCAATGGTTCACATGGGTCACAGCGGCAGGCGGCGTGGGAGTTCTTCGGAACGGAGTTGAAGCGGCGCCGGGAGGAGGCCGGATTAACCCAGGTGGAGTTGGGGGCGATGGTCTTCGTCTCCGGGGGCTACATCGGACAGTTCGAACAGGCAATTCGGAAGCCGCAGTTGGATGTGGCGGTACGGATTGACGAGGTACTACAAACCGCTGGTTTTTTCGAGCGGACCTGGCGCAAGCTCATCGACGACAAGCGGTACGCGGATTACTTCGCGGAGGTTGTCGAGCTTGAGCGGACGGCGACGAAGATCTGTGAGTTCGCGCCGACGGTGATCCCGGGCCTGCTGCAGACGGCCGCGTACGCACAGGCGGTCACGCTCGCGGCCAACCCGTTCGTCACGGACGACTACGTAGCCGAAAAGGTCGCCGCCCGACTGGAACGGGCTCGCATCCTCAAGGACGCTACAAGGCCCGAGTATTGGGCGATCCTGCACGAGTGCACCCTGCGCACACCCGTCGGTGGGGCGGCGGCCATGGCCGAGCAACTGGACCACATTGCCACGCTCGCCCGGGAGCGAAAGGTACTGGTCTTGGTGGTTCCGTACTCGGCGGGAGCGTTCGCCTCCATGCTCGGGATGCTGAAGCTCATGGAGTTCGAGGACGCGCCGCCAACCCTCTATACAGAGACCTCGTTTTCGGGCGACCTACTCGACAACCCGGCAGTGGTGAAGCGGGCGCAGCGCGCATACGATCTGCTCAGGGGCGCCGCAATGTCGCCGGAGGCATCCCTCGCCCTGATCGAGTCGGCGGCTGAGGACCACAGACGATGCGCGAGTACGACCTGAGCAACGCCCGCTGGCGCAAGAGCGGTTACAGCAACGGCGAGGGCGGCAACTGCATCGAGGTCGCGTACGACTTCATCGGGGCCGCCCGCTGGCGTAAGAGCACGTACAGCAACGGCGAAGGCGGCGACTGCGTCGAAGTAGCCGACGGAGTCCCCGGCATCGTGCCCGTCCGCGACAGCAAGGTCTCGGACGGGCCCGTGCTGCTCCTCGGGGCCGACGCCTGGGCGGAGTTCGTCGGTTCCGTGGTCTGAAGTCAGCAGACCGGTACCGGTACCAATAACCGGTACCGGTCTGCTGTCAGGCAGTGATCCGGTCAGGGACTGAGCTGCCAGCGCTGGATGTACCCGACGTCGATCGACGCGCGGTCCTGGACTCGCAGCTTCCACGTGCCGTTGAGGGGCTGGGCCGAGGCGTCGATCGTGAAGGTCTGGTCGACGTTGTCGGCGGAGCCGCCGGTGCGGTTGAGAAGCGAGTAGACGGTGCCGTTGGGGCCGACCAGGTCGACGGTCAGGTCACCGCGGTAGGTGTGGACGATGTTGACGTAGACCGAGGTGGTGGCGGAGGCGTTGCCGTCGCGGCCCTCGATGGTGATCGGGGACTCCACGGCGGCACCGTTGTCGGGGATGTCGACGCGGGTGGCGGTGGCGTAGATGTACGCGATCCGCCAGGTGAAGGTGTCCGTGACGGACGCGCCCGTGCCGTCGGTGACCTTGATGGCGACGTCGCTGGTGCCGAGGGTGGTCGGCGTCCCGGAGATCAGACCGCTCGGGCTGAGGGTCAGTCCGTCGGGCAGGCCGGTGGCCTCGTAGGTCAGCTCCGAACCGGAGTTGGTGGTGTACGCGTCCACCTGAAGGCCGACCGCCTGGCCGACGCCGCTGGTCTGGTCGGCGATCGGGGCGACGTTGACGCCGAGGGCTATCCGGCCGCCGACGTTGATGGCGGCCCAGGTGTCGGCGACGGCGAGGTAGGTGGGGCTGTAGGCGCCGAACAGGTCACCCGCCGCCTGGAGGGTGGCGGTGCGGGCACCCGCGTAGTTGGTCGACGAGGTCATGTACGTCGTCAGCGCCCGGTACCAGACGGCGGCGGCGTTGTCGATGCCGATGCCGGTGACGGCCTGACCGTCGTAGGTCGGGCTGTCGTAGGCGACGCCGTTGACGGTCTTGGCGCCGCTGCCCTCGGAGAGCAGGTAGAAGAAGTGGTTCGCGGGGCCCGAGGAGTAGTGGACATCGACGCTGCCCAGGGTGGAGCTCCAACTGTCGCGGGAGGAGCCGTCCTTGGAGGGCTTGTCCATGTAACGCAGCGGAGTGCCGTTGCCGTTGATGTCGATCTTCTCGCCGACGAGGTAGTCACCGGGGTCGGCGGCGAGGTTCGCGTGGAACTCGACGGCCGCGGCGAAGATGTCGGAGGTCGCCTCGTTGAGACCGCCGGACTCACCCGAGTAGGTCAGGTTGGCGGTGGCGGCGGTGACACCGTGGCTCATCTCGTGGGCGGCCACGTCGAGGGAGGTCAGCGGGTGCGTGTTGCCCGAGCCGTCGCCGTAGGTCATGCAGAAGCAGCTGTCCTGCCAGAAGGCGTTGACGTAGCTGCTCCCGTAGTGGGCCCGGCTGTAGGCGGCGACACCGTCGTTGCGGATGCCGTTGCGGCCGTACACGTCCTTGTAGTAGTCCCAGGTGGCTGCGGCGCCGAAGGCCACGTCGACACCGGCGGTCTGGCGGTTGGACGGCAGACCGTTGCCCCAGACATCGTTGTCGTCCGTGAAGAGGGTGCCGGTGCCGGAGGTGCCCTGGTTCAGGTCGTACGTCTTGTGCCCGGCGCGGGCGCCGTCGGTGAGCTGGTACGTCGATCCCGAGAGGGTGCTGCCGAGGGGAACCGTGCCGACGTACTGGCCGGTGCCTTCGCCGGTGTGCACCTTCTCGGCGGCAAGGATCTGCTTGCCCGTACTCGCGTCGGTGACCACCTGCAGTTCGCTGGGCGTGCCGTCCGGCTGGACGCCCTCGACCAGCGTCTCCCAGGCCAGGACGGGCTTGGACGCGCCGGACCAGACGACGAGGCGGGGCGCGCGCTCGGTCTCGGTACCGGTGACGTCGGCGCCCTTCGCCGCCGCGAGAGCCTTGCCGGTGGCGTTGGCCGCGGAGAGCTTCGGGGTGAGGGACGGCAGCGCGAGGGTCGCCCCGCTCGCCTTGGAAACGGTGGTGCGGTTGCTCTTGAGGTGGACGACCAGGTCACCGCCGAGGACGGGCAGTCCGGCGTAGGTGCGTTCGTAGCGGGTGTGGGTGGTGCCGTCGGCGTCCTGGACGACGTCCTTGACGACGAGCTTCTCCTGCGCACCGAGGGCGAGTTGACGGGCCGTCGAGCCGGACGCGGTCTGCGCGCTCTTGATCAGTGAGGCGCGGCGGGCCGCCGACAGGGGCGCCGCTGCGGCTCCCGCGCGAGGCACGGCGGTGATCCGGGCCGGGCTCGGGTCGGCCGGGGCCGCCGTCGCGGTGCCGGTGGGAGCTCCCAGCGCGAGCAGGGTTCCGATGGTCGTCATCGCGAGGGCGGCGGTGGCGCGTCTGCGCCGGAGGGTGGGGCGGTGTCGCCGGGGCAACGGGTTCTCCTTCTGTGCGACGGCCGGCCCGTGGTGGGGACCGACGTGGGGACGGACCGACGGGATGGGGCCGGTCCGGAGCGCTGCACGGCAGGCGGGTGCAAGGAGGTGGGGGGTGAGGGGACGATGCCCCGCAGCTGATGCGGGTGTGAAGGAATGGTGAACTTCGGCAGAAGCGTGGCACTGCGTGCCGCGCTTTGTCATGAGAATGCCAAAACAACGGCTTGAAATGACCATGCCCAGCTGGGGATCCGTCCTGCTGGGCACACTTTTCAGCCGTGGAACGGCCCTCCTTACCGAAAGGGGTGAAAGCGGGCGCCTTCGCGGTGTGTCGCGGCATAGCCGGTCCGCCCGGCGCCCTGACAGCCGCCGACCGCGCGACGGACGCCGCCCCCGAAGCCCCCTCGACCACGGACGCGCACTTTCGGAGCTTCCAAAAGCAGCTTCCAAAAGCGGAGATCGCGCGGTTAGGCTCCCCCGGCGCGCGCAACGGGCGCGACGTGTGGGGTGGGGGACATTCAGGTGGGGGACATGATCAACGACACCGGCATACCCAGATCCGCCGAGTCGGCCGAAGTGGCCGGATCGGCAGGTTCGGCGGGTTCGGCGGGTTCGGCGGGTTCGGCGGGTTCGGCTGAATCGACCAGTTCAGCCGGATCGGCAGGAGCCGCTGGATCGACTGGAACGACGGGAGTGGCAGGACCGGCCAGATCCGAGAAAGGCATGAGCGAGGGTGCGCAGGTCGCATCGGCGCTGATAGTGGTCGCATGCCTCGCGGTGGGCTTCTGGGTGATGGCGAAGTTCGAGCCCGACCCCAAGGACAGCCCACCCGCCTCGTGTTCCCGCTCGGACGACGACGTGCCGCTGTCGAAGCCCGTCTCCGGTGTGCAACTGTGCGAGGCGCTGAACCGCCCGGACCTGGCGACGCTCCTCGGCACGCCCGACGACCGCGTGTGGAGCGCCTCCAGCAACGAAGCCACGTCCAGCGACAAGCAGGACGTCATGTCGACCGACCCCGAGGCCACCATCCAACTGGAGGGCTACTCGGTGAAGCTCTCGGAGGCCGTGGACATCACGGTCGCCGACATCGCCGACTCCGAGTACCTGTCCGTGCCGGGAGAGCGGAAAACGGTCCTGGGCCACAAGGCGTTCCTCTACTCGGGCCAGACCATCGGCATCATCTTCAAGGACGGAAAGGGCTCCTCCGGCCCCGGCGGCATCTCCCGCAACCTCCTGGTCGCCAAGGACCCCAAGGACGGGGGCGGTACGTACGAGATCTCCATCTGGCGCCAGGACGACCTGCCCCCCGACGCCACGGCACTGCTCCGGGTCGCCGAGCGGGTACTGCCGACGGTACCTGGCTGGCCGGCGGCCTGAGTTCAGGTGGTGGTGCCGCCTGTCAGCAGAGCCCGCGCCACTTTGCGGAACCCGGCGAGCAGGCGGCTGCGGTCGTCCGCCCGGGTGGCGAGGACGACATGGCTCGGGTCGATGCCGTGCAGGGGGATCGTGGTGAGGTCGGGGCGGAGCCGTTCCATGCCCAGACCACCCGGAACGATGGCCACCGCCTGTCCGGCGGCGATGAGTTCGAACTTGTCCTCCAGCGCCCTGACCAGCGGACCGTCCGGTGCCTGGCTGCCGTCCGGACGCGGATCGATACGCCAGAAGGCGTTCCAGTCCGCGTCCTCCCGCACCCTCGGCAACGGCTCGTCGGCGATGTCGTCGAGGGTGACGAACTCCTTGCCGACGAGACGGTGATCGAGGGGCACGACCAGGACCCGGGCTTCCTCGTAAAGGACGGTCACCTCCAACTCCTGCGTAGCCAGCGGGAGTCGGGCGATCACGGCGTCGACCCGGTGGTCGAGCAGCGCGGTGCGGGGTTCGTCCCAGTTCAGGTGCAGGGCTCGTACGTCGGCGTCCGGATGCCGGCGCCGCAGCTCCCGTACGGCCGGGGTGACGATCAGGTTCGACGTGTAGCCGACGACCAGACGGCTGGGCTCCGCGGCGGCGCGGGTCTGGGAGGCGGCCCGGGTGGCCGTACGGAGCAACGCCCTGGCATGCGGCAGGAAGACCTCACCGGCGTCGGTGAGACGGCTGCCCTGCGGGGTGCGGTCCAGCAGACGAGCCCCCAACTCCTTCTCCAGACGCCGGATCTGCCGACTCAGGGACGGCTGGGCAATGCGCAGGGTCTCGGCGGCACGGCCGAAGTGCAGGTGCTCGGCGACCACGGTGAAGTACCGCACGAGCCGCAGATCGAGATCGGGGCCACCTGGATCACCCGAGTCGGCCGGCGGCGGTGAGGACGGCAAGTCGGTCATGTGGCCAGCGTAATCGTGCGGTTGGGGACATGACCCTCGTACAAACATCCTGAGCTGCTGTGATGCCTGATCCGCATTGCCCGTTACGGAACAGGTCTTGGACGCGGAGCGGACCCCGCACGCACGCTGAAAGCACACCGGCCGGCATCAACAGGCCGATACCCAAGGGGATTTCATCATGCGTGTGTTCGTCACCGGAGCGAGCGGGTTCGTCGGGTCCGCCGTCGTACGGGAGTTGCTCAGCGCTGGTCACGAGGTGGTCGGGATGGCCCGCTCCGACGGGTCCGCCGTGTCACTGAAGGAGGCCGGTGCCGAGGTCCACCGGGGTGACCTGGACGACCTGGACAGTCTGCGGGCGGGAGCGGCAGCCTCGGAGGGCGTGATCCACACCGCGTACATCCATGACTTCCGCGACTTCGCGGAGGCCGCGCGTACCGACCTGCGGGCGGTGGAGACGCTGGGCGAGGCGCTGGTGGACTCCGGACGGCCACTCCTCATCTGCTCCGGCACCGCGTTCTCGCCGGGTGTGATGGCGACGGAGGACAACCCCGGCGACCCCAATAGGTCCCATATGTACCGGCTCGCCTCCGAGGCGGCGGTGATGCGGTTCGCAGAGCGCGGGGTGCGGGCGTCGGTCGTACGGCTGCCGCCGTCCGTCCACGGCGAGGGGGACCACGGTTTCGTACCGCGGCTCGTCGACATCGCCCGCGCCAAGGGTGTCTCCGCCTACCCGGGTGACGGCGCCAACCGCTGGGCCGCCGCCCACCGCTTCGACGTCGCCCGGCTGTTCCGGCTGGCGTTGGAGTCGGCGCCGGCGGGGACCAGGCTGCACGCGGTCGCCGAGGAGGGCGTCCCGGTGCGCGGGATCGCCGAGGCCATCGGGCGGGGGCTGGGGGTGCCGGTGACATCGGTTCCGCACGCGGAGACGAACGACCACTTCGGGTGGCTGGGCAACTTCTTCGCCCTCGACCTTCCGGCATCGAGCGCGGCGACCCGGGAGCGGCTGGGGTGGCGCCCTGTGGAGGGCGAGCTGCTGACGGACCTGACGGCGGGTCACTACTTCGGCTCCGCCGAGCACATCTCCAGCCCGTCCGGCGCTTGAGGACAAGGCCCGTTCAGGGCTGTAGGGGGTCTGGGCCGTAGGGGGTCTGGGCGCGCAGCCCCCCAGTGGAGGTCTCCCCTCTGGGAGAGGGATGGGACGGGTAGGGGCGGCGGGGCCGCGCCGATTCGAACCCGTACACCACTTCCCTGGACGCAACCCTTCCGGTAGCCCCGAAATGACCGGTCCGACGCGTTTGCTACGCTCGCGGCGCGTCCCCTGGGGGAAGTCCGGTGAGACTCCGGCGCTGACCCGCAACGGTATGCACGCCTTCCTGCCCGGCCGTTCAGCCACTCGGCTGTTCGGCCAGGACTTCGGCGTGCGAGCCCGATCACCCACGGTGCGCGTGCCCCTGTGACTGCTCGCCGCGGACTGCGAGCCGAGGCGAAGGATCGCCGACCGTGCGCCGTATACCCGTCCTGCCGCTGGCCGCCTGGCTGGTTCTGCTGCTGTTCCTCTCCCTGCTGTGCGGGGTCGGGCTGGGGGCGTCCGGAATCGGCTGGGGGCAGGTGTGCCGGTTCCTGTGGGACGGCGTCACCGGAGGCACCATCCGCGCCGACGACCTCGCCTCCTACACCATCGTCTGGGAGCTGCGGCTGCCCCGGGTGGTGCTCGCCGCCGTGGTCGGGGCGGGGCTCGCGGCCGTCGGGGTGGCCGTGCAGGCCATGGTGCGCAACGCGCTCGCCGATCCGTTCGTGCTGGGGATCTCGTCCGGCGCTGCCGTGGGGGCCAACGCCGTGATTCTGCTGGGGGCGTTCGCCGGGCTCGGGGTGTGGGCGCTGTCCGCGTCCGCCTTCGTGTCCGCGCTCGCCGCCATGGTGCTCGTCTACGCCGTTGCCCGGTCCGCCGCGCACGGGCTGACCCCGCTGCGACTGATCCTCACCGGGACCGCGCTGGCGTACGGCTTCGAGGCCGTCACCACCGTGATGGTGTTCGGGGCCGCCCGGGGCGAGGCGGCCAGGTCGGCGATGATGTGGCTGCTCGGGAGTCTGGGCGGGGCCACCTGGGCGCAGGTGCCGATCGCCGCCGTGACCGTCCTCGCCGGGTGGGCGTGGCTCGCCCGGCGCGCCGAGTCGCTCAACGCGCTCGCCATGGGGGACGAGACAGCCGCCGCACTCGGGGTCCAACCGGCCCGGCTGCGGCGGGAGTTGTTCCTCGTGACCGCCGCCGTGACCGGCACCGTCGTCGCCGTCAGCGGGGCCATCGGCTTCGTCGGGCTCATGGTCCCGCATGTCGTACGGATGCTCGTGGGCGCCGATCACCGGCGGGTGCTGGCCGTCGCGCCGCTCGCCGGGGCCGTGCTGCTGGTGTGGGCCGACGTACTGTCCCGGCTGCTGCTCGCGCCGGCCGAACTGCCCGTCGGGGTGATCACCGCCGTGGTGGGTGTACCGGCGTTCCTGCTGCTGATGCGGCGCGGCGGTTACGCGTTCGGGGGGCGGTGAAGGCATGCGGCTCGATGTGGAGGGTGTGTCGGTCGACGCGGGGGCGGTCCGGCTCGTCGAGGACATCACGATGCGGGTGGACAGCGGGGCCTTCGTGGGGCTCGTCGGGCCCAACGGGAGTGGGAAGTCCACCCTGTTGCGATGCGTGTACCGGGCGCTGCGGCCGACGGGGGGTGCGGTGCGGCTGGACGACGTCGACGTGCACGGCATGGAACCCCGGGCCGCCGCCCGGGTGCTCGCCGCACTGCCCCAGGAGTCGTCCGCCGAGTTCGACTTCACCGTAGCCGAGGTGATCGCGATGGGGCGGCTGCCGCATCGGGGGCGTACGGCGGCCGGGGACCGGGACATCTGCGCCGCCGCCATGGAGCGCACCGGCGTCGCGCACCTCGCCGACCGCGGGTTCCTCGCTCTGTCCGGCGGCGAGAAGCAACGCGTGCTCATCTCGCGGGCGTTGGCCCAGCAGCCCCGCGTCCTCGTACTCGACGAACCCACCAACCACCTGGACATCGCCCACCAGTTGGACGTCCTGTCCCTGGTCCGGGCCAGCGGCCTGACCGCACTGGCCGCCCTGCACGACCTCAACCTCGCCGCCGCCCACTGCGATCTGCTGTACGTCATCGCCGGGGGCCGGGTCGTCGCGTCGGGCCCGCCGCACGATGTGCTCCAACCCGGGTTGCTGGCCGAGGTGTTCGGGGTGCGCGCCCATCCCGTACGGCATCCGGAGACGGGTGCCGTCCAGCTGCTCTTCGATCTGCTTCCCAAGCCCCCCTCCTTGTAAGGAACCACCCCCATGCGCAAGCCAGTTGCGGCAGCTGCCCTCTTCTCCGGCCTCTTCTCCCTCCTCGCCACCGGATGCGGGGCGACCGTGGAGAAGCCCTCGGCGAAGGCAGCCGCGTCCTCGTCCTCGTCCGCCGTCACTCTCACCAACTGCGGCCGGCGGGTGACGTACGACAGGGTTCCTGAGCGGGTCGTCACGAACGACGTCGGGATCACCGAGCTGATGTTCGCGCTCGGCCTGGAGGACCGGACGGCCGGGTTCGCGATGCCCGACGACAAGGGCGATCTGACCGGCGTGCCCTGGAAGGACGGCTACGACAAGGTGAAATGGCTGTCCAAGCAGCAGCTCACCAAGGAGAACGTCCTCGACGCCCGCGGCGACTGGGTCTTCGCCGGCTGGAACTACGGTTTCCGCGACGACAACGGCTTCACCCCGGACGCGTTGAAGAAGCTCGGCATCCCCTCGTACATCCTCACCGAGTCCTGCCGCAACGGCCGTACGAAGACCTCGCGCGGCATCATGCCGCCCCTGGACGCCCTCTACACCGACCTCACCAACCTCGGAAGGCTCTTCGGCGTCGAGCAGCGTGCGGCCACCCTCATCGCGGGCTTCAAGAAGCAGGTCGCGGCGGTGCGGGCCAAGGCGCCCGCGAAGAGCCCCAAGGTGTTCCTGTACGACAGTGGCACGGACTCGCCCTTCACCTCCGGGCGGTACGCCGCTCCCGAGGAGGTCATCAGCAAGGCAGGCGGCGTCAACGTCATGCACGACCTCGCCGACTCCTGGACGACGGTGGGCTGGGAGACGGTCGTCGAACGCGACCCCGACGTCATCGTCATCTGCGACTACGGAGACGTCAGCGCGGAGCAGAAGCGCAGGTTCCTGCTGTCGTACGCCCCGCTGAAGAACGTCTCCGCCGTCAAGCACAAGCGCATCTTCGTCCTCGACTACGTGGACCTCGTCGAGAGCCCGCGCAACCCGTCGGCGATCGCACGGCTGGGAGCCTACCTGCGGACGGTGGCGGCCGACGGGTCCGCCTCGTAGGCGATGACCACGAGTCTCGCCTCCCTGCACGCATACCGCCGGGCCGGCCCGCGGAACACCTCCCGTACGTAATCAGCACTGTTGGGGTAGTGGGCTGAGGACCGTACAAGGGGTCCGCGCGGTCACCGCCCGTTGCCGAAACCCGGGAGGTTCTGCGTCGCGCCCCACAGTTCGTTGAACCGCTTGAGGCAGCGGCTGACATGTTCCGCACGGGCGTCGAGAGTCGTCTTGGCGTTGACGTCGAGCGTGTCCTGGCCGGTCTCGTAGGACAGCACCTCGTCGAACACGATGAAGTCGCTCGTCGTACCCAGTTGCACCCGGTGCGGCAGCTCCGACAGCGCGACGATGCACGCGTCGATGTTGAGGAGTTTCTGGTTCTCGCAGATCTCCTCCAACTCGGTGTCGATGTCTCCGGGAGTGTTCACCACGAACAGCCGCCGCACCTTCACCCCGCGCCCGATCGCGTCGCTCTGTGCCTCCAGATAGCGTTTCGCGGGCTCACTGTTCCAAAAGCCCCGGTCCACGGAGGTGCTGGTGGCGACGAGACTGGTCTGGACGCACTTGGTGAGGTCGATGAGCCAGTCGTGGTTCTCTCCGAGACAGTCGGCCCGTCGGCTGCTGAGGTCCTCCATCAGTGTCGCGAGCTTGTCGATCGCCGTGTCCGCGAACTTCTCCACCAGCGGGTTGGCCAACTGCCCCACCATCGTGGCGCTGCGGGCGAGTTTGGTCACCCCGTCGGAACGCAGCACGGAGCGGTCGACCTGGCTGAAGAGTTCAGTGGCCTCGCTGATGCGGGCGAAACGGTCGTCGACCAGTTCTGTCATCGCGGTGTGATGAGCGGCGAGGCTCTCCTTCATATCGCGGATGCGGTTGATCTGGCCCGTCTCGATATCCGTCAGCCGCCGCTCGAAGTCGACCAGGTACTGGACGATCAGCGCGGCGCCGCCTATGACGATCGAGACGGTCAGCTTCCACACCTCGCCCTGCTTCTGCTCGACCAGGTCGGTCAGGACGTAGGCGAAGATGGCCACCAGTGCGGTGATCAGTATCTTCATCAGCAACGGCGGGACCCGCAGCCCTTCCGGTCGCCCGTCGTTCCTTGTCGTCGTTCCCGGTGCGGCTCCACTCATTTCGCTCTCCCCCGTCGGGTTTCTTGAGTGCTGTTCCGAGGTCGTGCCCGCAACAGCTTCAGCGCGTCGTCAGTTGGTCGCGCGGTAACGGAATTGCCAGGACTGCCAGTTGGTCCCGGATGCGATGGACCAGGGTCTGCCACTGCCGGCTGAATCCCGGCTCCCGTTCCAGCACGTCCCACAGTGGAGCCAGGCTCCGGTGCACCCGTGCTCCGGGCATCCACAGATGCAGCAGGTGGTCGACGGCGGGGCGCAGCACATCCATCGTGCCCGGCCCGTCCGTCGATCCGAGTCGGCTGCTGCCTAGCAGCCTTGCGAGGGTCGTCAGCAACCAGTCGTGCCGCGCGAGATCCTCGCTCAGTCCGGCTACGACGGCCGGTTCCGTGCCGTCCGGAACCCGTAGCAGCAGGGTGCGCAGCTCGTCGTCGGCGACCGTGAAGCGTTCGATCGACGGGCCGCAGCCGGCCGGCGATGGCAGGGCCGCCCAACGCAGCTGGGTATGACGGGACTTCATGGGGACCTTGTTGTCGATCAGCGGGTGACGCAGCACCCGGGTGAGCAGGCCCTCGGTGATCTGCCCGAGATCCAGTTCACCGCGGCGGCACCCGGCGAGCACACCCTGTGCGGTCGCTTCCCCGGGCAGCTTCCCGAAGGGTTCCACCAGTCCGGGCCGTACGAGGTAGTGCCCCCAGGGCTGCCGCTCGTCGGGCCCTGCCGCGGGGGCCCGGAAGTAGGCGCTGGCCTGGAGGAGGCGACCCTCCGTGAGTACCGCGCGAGCGGCCACCGTGCCGACCGCGCGCACCTTCGAGCCGTTGGAGGTGGGCAGTCGGCAGTCCACTCCGGTGAGGGTGTCCGGCGACAGTACGTAGGAATTGGGGCGTTGCGAGACGAGGACCCGTTCGTCCGTACGCAGCCTGAGGAGTTGCTCGGCCGCCCCGACGTCCAGCGGGCGTGACGACCGCAGCAGACAGGTGCGTACTTCACCGCAGGCGAGCACGGCGCGCGTCATGTCCCCCGGGGCTCCCATGTCACGATCCCGTGTAGAAGACGTACGAGACTCGGTCGGCGACGGAGTCGGGGACCTTTATGCCCTCCTTGGCGGAGCGCTCGGCCACCTGTCCCAGCGCGCCCGCGTGAACGTCGGTCTGGTCGAGGACGACGCGCACGCCGTGCTCGACGGGCAGGAACCTGGACGGCAGCACGGAACACGTGCGGTAGGCGCAGAAGGCGGCGGCGGAGTCGTTGAGCTGAATCAGCGGCGCCAACTCGTCCCATTCGGCGGGGAATTCGCCCGGCTTGCGGGCCTGGGGAAGCAGCACGGCCTCGCCCTCGTTGCGGAGCAGCCCCAACCGGGCGAGTTGCCAGACCGCGGCGAGGAAGGGGCAGGACCAGGTACGCCGGCCACCCTCGTCGTCCCACAGTTCGACGTCCACGAAGACGGAGTGGCGGCGCGCCGCGGTCTCTCGGGGCGGCTGCCAGGCGCCGGCCGTCCTCATCGCCTGCTGGGTACGCGCCTCCGGGGTGCGTTCGCCGTTGGCCAGCCATCCGCTCTGCCCGACGGGTGGGCGCCGTCCGTCACTGCCGGGTGGTGGTGACTGGACCAGGCGGTTGGCCACGGATTCGGCGAGCGGGATCTTGTCCGCCACCGCGCAGGCGGACTCCCTGGCCAGGTAGTCGATGACCAGTCCGGCCCGCTCGGCCTCGGCGAGCAGCACGGGCAGGACGGCGGCGGGTGTGGAGAAGCGGGTGAAATAGTCGTCGATGAGGAAACACGTGCTGATCCGCGGGCGCTTGCCGCCTGCCTGAGCGGCGGCGTCGGCACGGACCGCGTCCGCCCAGGGCCGGACCCGCTCGAAGTGCCTGCGCAGCCGTCCGGGGCCACCCTCGAAGTCCTCCATGTACAAGTGCCCGAGTTCCAGGGAGAGATGGGACAGCGGAACGGACTGGGTGCGCGGCTCGGCGGTGGTCTCCCTGAACACGGATTCCGTCACGGCCGCCCCCAGTACGCGTCGTCCGTCAGCCGCCGGGCGATTTCCTCCAGGGCGTCCAGGGTCTCCTTGTTGGCGATCTGGGTGGCGATCACGTCTTCCTCGGTGATGAGTTGCTCACGCCAGTGAAGAATGGGCTCCAGCGGCACCGTTCCCAGCACCACGCTGTCACCTATGCCGTTCTCGGAAGCCAGACTTCTGAGCTTTTCGTCACACCGCTCCATCCATGTGGACTGGGCAGGCGTCGCATGGGACCGCAGCGGTGACTCGGGGCCCGGCACCGCGGCCCGTACGAAGCGGATCGCGTCCCGGAGCGCGTCCTCGTCGTGTCCCCGGTCCGCCCCGCCCTTCAGGATGCCGCGTTCCTTGAAGGCAAGCCCTGAGGCAGCGGTCACATGCTGCCGGGTCCAGCGGTGGAAGACGAGCCATCGGGCGTCGACGCCTCGCATCTCGGGCCGTGCGGTCGCTTCCAGGACCATGTCCATGGCGTAACTGCGCCCTGCGCTGAGATCCACGATGATCACGTCGAACTCGGCGTTGAGCCGGAGCATCAGGTCGACGCAGCGTCGCAGGGTCTCCTGGTCCGTGGCGAACTCTCCGCCGCTGAGATCACCGGGCATGAGGACGAGCCGGCCGGAGCCGTTGGGCCGGAGCCGCAGTACCGGGTGCTGGGTGCGGGCCCACACGTCCAGCCGGGCCGGCTCGGCCGTCTCGCCCTCCAGATAGGAGTGCAGACCGCCCTGTTGGACACCGCGTGTCGCCTCGGGCACATCGAAGACCACGGCGGCGGTGGGTGAACCGAAGTCGAAGTCGACGTAGCAGACGTCGTCGCCCGCAAGCGCCCGTTGGTAGGCGAGATTCGCGCTGGTGACGGAGCGGCCCGTGCCTCCCTTGTCGGAGGTGGCGAAGACGAGCATCGGTCACACCTCCTGCGCGGCGGCGGCCCTGGCCTGAGCCAGGGTGTCGAGTTCGCCGAGGACCGACAGTGTCAACGCACTGGCGGTCCCCGGCTGTTCGTCGATGATGCGGCGTGCGCGACGGAGCCTGATCTCGATACTTCTCAGTGACTTCCCTCGTTCGCTGTCGCCGGCCGCCGTGTGCTCCATCTGTTCGTAGCCGAAGAGATGGGTGGCCTCACTGAGCAACGCCCTTGCTGTGACAGCGAGTTCGGGACTGCGGATGGGCCGCTGTTCGTAGAGCTTGCGCGCCGCGACCAGGCACTCGGTGACGCGTTCGGTGACGCTCCAGGACGGTTGCTCCTCACTCGGCGGCGCACCGGGGTAGACGGCGTGGACGTTGTCCCACAGGCCTGCCCCCTCGCCGTCCTGGATACGTCGCTGCCAGAGATGGTCGAGGATGTCCTCGGCCAGCCGCAGCAGCCGGTCGTGCGAGGAGATGTTGCGGGACAACTCGCAGAGCTGGATGGTCCGTTTGAGCAGCTGCGCGGAGAAATCCGTCATCGTCCAGTGCAGTGGCGGGCCCGCTCTCTCGCTGCCTTGCAACGGCAGGGTGACACCCGGGTGGTGGAGTTCGACGGCGGGATCCGCGCGGGCCATGCGGCTGGTGATACGGCCTCTTTCAGCCAGGCGTTCCATGACGGCGACGGTGCGGGTGAGGTCGTCGTCGGTGGCGCGACGCCGTACGAGGTCGTGGACCACGATGGCCGCGACGGACAGCGAGAAGTAGTCGGACTCGAGCCGCTGTCCCGTCGTACGCCAGGGAAGGTCCTCCAGCGGCCAGCGGTCCGTGTCGAAGCGGGCGATGCCCGACCAGTACTGCTGGGTGATCTCCCAGCGGAGTCTGAGCGCGCCGGCGAGCGTCTGCTGCTCGGGGGTGAGCAGACCGAGGGTGAGTGTGCGGTCCGAGAACAGGTCCTGGATTCCGTCGAGGGCGACCACGGTGAAGTAGAGGTAGGGCACGGAGTCGGCGATGCCGGCGGGCTGACCGACATGCGGGGTGGTTTTCACCGCGGGCGCGTCCTTCACCAGGCTCCACGCCCAACCGCATTCGAACAGTTGCTGTTCGTCCCGGAGCGCCTCCTCGACGTCGACGCCCAGGGTGAGGCTCTCGGTGATGGTGGCACGCAGCGGCTTGAAGCGCGTCTGGAACTCCTGGAGCACGGCACGCTCGGAAAGCCGCCCCTGGCTGACGAGCCGGCGCAACCGCTGGCCCTGCGGGGAGTCGGGGTCGAAGACATTGACGGCGAAAGAGCGCAACAGACTGACCATCGCAGCGGTGAGCCGGACGCTGGTTGCCTCCCGGAGTCGCTTGATTGACTCCTTCATGTCCGAACGTGACGTCTTCTCTTCGTAGACCTTAAGGAATCCGAGCGTGGCAAGGCAGAGTGTGACCGACATGGAGAAGGAGTCGACGACTCCCAACTCCCGCTGTTCCCGGGTGACTTCCTGCTGTGGATCCTGGCTGCCGAAGTAGTGGCCGCCGCCGAATGTGGGGCTGCCCTCAGGTCCGGTGTGCATACTCATGAACTGGGTGAGCACCGTGACGAGGTTGCCCGGGATCTCCATACGCCCGCCGGCCCGCTTCAGGACCGCTTCGACGTCCCGCTTGGTGATGTCCGGCTCATCGAGACGGAAAGCGGGAATCTCGGTGGCGGGATACATGAGGCACAGCAGCCGCTCGGCGTCCGCCACACTGCTCAGACCTCCCCGTTCACCCCAGGACCACTTGCCTCCGTCGAATGAGTGCCTGGCAATGGCCTGCCAGATATCCAGCAGGTGCTGACGTGGCTTGATCTGCATCCCCATGCCCCCTCACACAGGTAGTGCCGCCATCTGCCAAATACGGGTGGCCGATTCAGAGGCGATTCTGGAATGCCCGATCGAGAAACCCGGAAATACCGCCAGAATTACCCGCGGTGATGACATCCGAGTCCCGGTGACCGAGTGCCAGGATGATTCCCGTGTGACCAGTACGCACCTCACCCAGACTGCAGAAGTCAACTTTCCCGGCGAACGGTTCCAAACTCTCCGCCACCTCCGCCTCATTGACGTCGCATGCCGGATAGAATTGATCGCCCACCGAATACCCCTTCGAGCCCTCCATGAACGCGGCGGCGAAAGGGGCACCCGGGGCGAGAGCGCGCATAAAACACTCGACAGCGTGCCGGAACTCGTCGTGGGAGCTCGACAGTGACTCGGCGACGAAGAACATGGTGCCGATCTGCCATCGCCCCCGACTTGGGCGGCGGCCCAGCAGATTGGGGCGCGCGAGGTCGAACAGATCACCTTTCCGGACCCGGACCACGTCGTGGAACCGCTCCCTCCGCCCGGAGTCGACCTCCTCGTAGGCCCGGTCGTCCTCGCGCAGCAGCTTCCAGAACGCGTCCCACTCCGGATCGAAGGCGCCCTGCTGGCCCTTCAGGTACGCCACGTTCTGCGGCGACCGCTCAAGCAGAGTGATCCGGCGACACCAGGGAAGCATGGACAGCGCCGGATAGAGGTTCGCTCCCGCACCCACGTCAATACCCAGAACCGGACGATGAGAATTCTCGCGAAAGTGATCACTGAAGTGCCGCCCAACCCGCTGGACGATCTCCTCGTCCGCGTCAAGCGGAACGCGGTAATTGTGATCGAAGTACACGCGAGGGTCGAAGGCATCCCACGGGGCGTCGGCGTTGAGCATATGGGTGCCCTCTGGAGATCTCAAGTCCATCGGTCCACGGTACACCTCGGCGACAACCCGCACCGTCTTTGCGGCGATGCGACAGAGCTGTGACACGAAGACACAGGGTCCTGCGAAAGGAATTTTGGTCCGGAACCGAACTTGATCGGCCCGACGCTGCCAGGGAATGCTGGTCGAACGCCCAGCGATTCCACAGATTGAGAGGAAGCAAGCCGTTCGGACCCTAATCACCCATATGAGGTCACAGGCCTCGACTCTTCACGAGGGGAGCGGCATGACTGCCGCATGGAAGAGCCTTCCCGAGGACCCGCCGTCACCGCTGAGAAACGTGACGGAGTCCGATCTTGACACCATCGCGCTGCTCGACCACGCGATCTTCACGAGGGACTCGTACTCGTACACCGTGCTGCGCCAGTTCTACGACCTCTACGCAAAGCACTTCCTCGTCCTCGACGACGACCGCGGCAACATCCAGGGGTACGTCCTGGTCGGCACGAACAGGGACGGCGAAAGCTGGGTGCTGGGCCTCGGCATCACGGAGGACCAGCGGGGACGCGGCCTCGGCCGACGGCTCATGTCGGACGTACTGTCCCGCCTGAGCACGGACGGCGTGCGCGAGGTGTCGCTCTCGGTCGCGCCCGGCAACGTCGCCGCGATCGATCTCTACAAGTCCCTGGACTTCACGACCGACGGCGAACTGCGCGAGAACTACTTCGGACCTGGCGGAGACCGCTACATCATGGTCCGGCACCTGTAAGCCCGGCCCCCTCAGCCCGTGAACCGCCTGACGTACCCGCGCTGCCAAGGCGTCTCCACCGCATGCCGGTCGTACCCCGCCCGCACGTAGGCCACCGCCTCCCCCGCCGGCACCCCGTCCAGTACCGCGAGGCACGCCAGCGCCGTCCCCGTACGTCCCCGCCCGCCTTCGCAGGCGACCTCCACCCGCTCGTCGGCCGCCCTTTCCCATGTCTCGACCAGGGCCGCGCGGGCGTCCACGCGGTCCTTCGGGAGCCGGAAGTCGGGCCAGTGGAGCCAGCGGAACTCCCAGGGAACTTCCGGGGGTTGGCGGCCGAGGAGATAGACGGCGTACGACGGGGACGGCGCCGTCGGGTCGAGGGGGCGGCGCAGGCCGCGTCCCCTGATCAGGCGGCCGGACGGCAGCCGCAGCACACCCGAGTCCCCCTCGCCCCAAAGCCCGTCGGCCCGATCGTCCATCCGCTCACCCATCCGCGCATCCCCCTGCCTCTCCATCCGTACATTCGAACGCGGTCCCGGAAGCAGGGCAACCGATTCCGGGGAAACGGTGGTCTGGTGGGCGAGAGGGTACTTGATGCAGGCCGAACAAGAGGCCCGGTTCCATGAGTTCGTCAGAGCGCGGTGGTCCCATCTGGTGCGCACCGCGTATCTGCTGACCGGCGACGCCCACCACGCCGAGGACCTGACGCAGACGGCGCTGGCGAAGGCGTACCGCTCCTGGCGGCGGGTCTCGCGTACCGACAGTCCGGAGGCGTACGTCCGTCGGATGCTGGTCAGTTGCAACAGTGACCGGTTCCGCAAGCGGCGTGTGCGCGAGGCGCTGACCGACGCGCCGCCCGATGTGGTGGGCCGCGACGAGGCCGTCTCATGGGCCGACGAACGCAGTGCACTCCTCGGCGCACTCGCCCAACTACCGCCCAAGCAGCGGGCGGTGGTGGTCCTGCGCTACTGGGAGGACCTGTCCGAGAGCGAGGTGGCCGACACCCTCGGCTGCTCCCAGGGCACGGTCAAGAGCCAGGCCTCCAAAGGGCTGGCGAAGTTGCGTGCGTATCCGGGCTGGCGCAGGTCATGGGCAACCCCGAGCCCAGTCAGACGTCACACGTTCGGGAAGGCATCCAGTGAACGGGGAACAGCGGCCGGAACAGCCGGAACAGTCAGAAGAAGCAGGGCAGCACGTGGGAAACGAGCACGAGAAGGGCTTCGAGGCACAGGTGCGCGGTTTAATCGCGGAGGACGCCTACACCATCCGGCCCTCGTCGGCGCCGCATCCGGCGATCCGCCAGCCGGGTGCGATCGAGCGGCGGCGCGTGGCGGCGGCCGGCGCGGTTCTGGTCGCGCTGACGGCGGCGCCCGTGGGTGGCGTACGCGCTGAGCGGGAACGGCGGCGTCAGGGCCCGGACACGGCGGCGGCGCCGGCCTCGGCCAGCGCTTCGCAAGGGAGGGCGCCGGCTCACGTGCAGTCGACGCCCGCTGGGCCAGCAGGACCGGCGACGCCGGGGCAGCTGCTCGACGGGATCACGCTGGCGCAGGCCTCGGACGGCCCGGAGAAGTGCCTCGCCTCGGCCCCTGGAGGCCAGAAGGGTAGGTCGCCCGCGGCGCGGACTGGGCAACGCTGTCGACTACCGGATCATCCTGGCCATGAACAGTGCTGCTGACTCCAACGCGCCCTGCGACCGCATCTTCGTCGACACGAGGGCGGTTTAACTCGATCGTGTGATGGTCGGCTTCCGGGCTTGCGGCACCTTAGGCCAGTCAGGCTACGGTGATCAGGCGATCTGGGACATCGGGGACGGTGCCAGCGTGCGGGGCCCCCGATCCACCGGAGTGATGGTTCGAGGCATCCCCGTCGCCTCTGGCCGTGCCCAATTGGTCAGGTCGCACAGGGAACTGGCCTCCCGGGATCGGACCACGGACAGGATCTGTGTCGGCGCCCCGGGGTCGAGTACGCCGGGGACCAGTACGCCCAAGACCGTTCGTGGCGCGCGGCTGAACAGACTCATCCCTGTTCAGTCCACAGGAACGGTACGACAACACGGGTAAGGCAACGATTCGGACTACGACCCGGGGTACGCGAAGACGCTGCCGTAGCCGAGTCACATATCCCGGGGCCGGAAATCCCGCGGGCGAAGGGGCGCCGTACAGGGTTCGGCGCCCTCCTTCGCGTCCGTGCCCATGCCTGTGTCCACGAACCTCCGGAGGGCAGAGGTCACCCCACTCCCCGTGACTCCTGGGCCACCCGTGCCTCGATCCCGCGGAAGTGCACCGCCAGCGCTCGCTGCGCGCTCTCCACGTCGTGGGCGCGCAACGCCGTCACGATGTCCCGGTGCCTGCGGGCCGTCAGCTCCGGCTCCGGGTCGTCGTGCCAGCCGCGGGCGCCCGAGACACGGCGGAACACCGTCCAGAAGGCGCCGAGCAACTGCGGCACGAGCGCGTTGCCGAGGGGGCCGTACAGGGCCTCGTGGAATTCGCGATCCAGTTCGGGAAAGCGTCGGCCCGAGCGCCCCGCCTCCTCCATCCGGGTGACGACCGACTCCAGCCGGTCCAACTGCGCGTCGGACAGCACGCCCGCGACCCGCCGGATGAGCCCGTCCTCCAGCACCTCCCTCACCTGGAGAATCTCGGCGAGCGCGGCACCGTCCCCGTCGTGCCGGGCGAGCGTACGGAACGTCAGTCCGTCAATCAGCGGCGTCAACGATGCCTGTCCGACGTACGTCCCGTAGCCGTGTCTGATCTCCACGATGTCGAGGGCCTGGAGTGCCTTGAGGGCTTCGCGGACGGAGTTGCGGCTGACCCCGAGGGTCGCCATCAGCTCGACCTCGGTGGGCAGCGGTGCGCCCGCCCGGAGTTTGCGGTCGAGGATCAGCTGCATGACCTCGCGCTGGACCTGGCCGCTCACCCGCCGCTCGGGCCGGCGTCGCTTCCCGGGCTCCTGAGACATGCGGCGCATCGTACGCTCGCCGGACATCCCACGTCCCACCTCCAGGCATATCAAAATCCAACTGCCGTGAATTCACCACACCCTTGATGCAAATATCAACTTCACCTTGGTCGAATTTCATATCGTCATTGGTCGCACCTTTGGCAGATACGCCATTCGTGTGCGATCTCTTGACCGGCCCCACCGCCCCTCTTATGGTCGCGCTGCCCCCTATGACGTAGGACGTCGTATCTCCTCACCTTTTCGGACCCCACCCCGCTGGAGGAATCGTGCGCGACGTGACCCGCTACGTGACCCACGACGTGACTCGCGACGTATCGACCGCCCCGCACCGCCGGTCGTTTCTGAAGTACACCGGCGCGCTGGGTGCCGCCGCCGCCATTTCCTCCTCCCTGTCGGCCTGTTCGTCCGGGCCGGAGTCGACGAACGACACCGGGGGCGGCACCGGGGGCGCGAACAGCACGCTCACGGCCGTGATCGGCTACGGCAACGACGGCAGCTGGGACCCCACGCAGACGGCCTCCGCCTTCTCCATGGCCGCCAACAACCACATCTACGAGGGTCTGATCGACACGGATCCGATCTCCCGCGAGCCGTACACGGCGCTCGCCACAGAGGTCCCCGCTGATCTCAGCAGCACCTCCTGGAAGTTCACGTTGCGGGCCGGGGCGACCTTCCACGACGGAAAGCCGGTCACCGCCGACGACGTGGTCTTCGTATTCGATCGAATCCTCGATCCGAACACGCAGACACTCGCCAAGGGGTTTTTCGCCAGTTGGCTGAAAGAAGTGAAAAAGATCGACGCGCAGAATGTCGAGCTGGTGCTGAAGTTCCCCTTCCCCGAAGGGGTTTCCCGGCTCACCCTGGCGAAGATCATGCCGAAGCACGTCTTCTCCCAGCCGGGCGGCTGGGACGAGGCGATCAAGGGAAAGGCGATCGGCTCGGGACCGTACCGGCAGACCGCGCACCACCCGAAGTCGAACACGACGTTCGAGGCGTTCGCCGCTTACAACGGGCAACGCAAAGCGGCGTTCAAGAAGATGAACTGGATGACGATAGTGGATGCCGCGCCCCGCGTCGCCAAGATCTCGGGGTCCAGTGCCGGCGCGCAGATCGCCGACAACATCCCGTACGCCAACATCCAGCAGCTCAAGAGCGGGGGGATGGACGTCCAGGGCGGGGCGGGGATGAACAACCTGTTCCTGATGTTCAACACCAAGCACAAGCCCTTCGACGACGTCCGGGTCCGCCAGGCGCTGCACTACGCCATCGACACGGAGAAGATGGTGGAGGTGGCCCTCAAGGGCCACGGCAAGCCGTCCTCGTCGTTCCTCAACGAGGCCAACCCCAGCTACCGGCGGGCGAAGACGGTCTACGACTACGACCCGGAGAAGGCGAAGGCGCTACTGAAGGAGGCCGGAGTCAGCGGGCTGGAGATCGAGATCCTGTCGGTGAACGTCAGCTGGATCCTCGACTGCCTGCCCACCATCAAGGCGTCCTGGGACGCGATCGGCGTCGAGACGACCCTCAACCCGCAGGAAACCACAGCGGTGTTCACGAAGATGGACCAGAAGCAGGACTACCAGGTCGTGTCCGCGGCCTCGAACCCCAACCAGTTCGGCCTCGACGCGGACCTGATCATGCACTACAACTACGGGCCGCAGAACCTCTGGATGGGCTACGCCCGTTGGGCCGACAGCGCTGTGGCCAAACAGCTCTTCAAGGACATGGACCGGGCGACCCAGGAGCCCACCATGGAGAAGAAGAAGTCGATGATCCAGGACTACATCGACGTCGTCGCCGAGGAGGCCGTGCTCTATCCGGTCGTCCACAACGAGCTGATGACGGCCTGGGACCCGAAGAAGCTCGCCGGTATAAGGGCACAGCCGTACCCGGGCATCAACCTCCTCCAGGCCAAGTGGGTCTGACCACAGCGGCTCTGACCACCGCCAAATACCGCTAGCTGTACGGGAGTTCGTACGTGGTCGCCATCGCCAGAATCCTGGCCCGCAGGATCGTCCTGCTCGTCCCGCTGATGCTCGGCATCGTGCTGTTCGTGTTCCTCGTCATGCGGTTCTCGGACGTCGACCCGGCCTCCGCGTTCTTCCAGGGCGCCAACCCGACCCCACAGCAACTGCACGACTTCCGCGAACAGAACGGCCTGCTCGATCCGTTCCTCGTCCGCTACTTCCACTTCATCGGTGACCTGCTCCACGGCGACATGGGCATCAGCGCGCTCACCCGCGCGCCGGTGCTCGACCAGGTCACCACCGCCCTGCCGCTGACCCTCCAACTCACCTTCCTGGGCCTGGCCATCGCGGTGGTCCTGTCCCTGCTGGGCGGCGTCACCGCGGCCATCTACCGGGACCGGCTCCCCGACCAAATCATCCGCGTCGTGTCGCTGACGGGGGTCGCGGCGCCGGGCTTCTGGCTGGCGCTGCTGATGATCCAGTACCTGGCCGTCGACCTGGGCTGGTTCCCGACCGGCGGCTACATCAACCCGGCCGACTCCTTCACCGGCTGGCTGAAGACGATGACGCTCCCGGCCTTCGCGCTCTCCCTCCCGGTCGCCGCGCAGCTCACGCGCATCGTCCGTACGGCGGTGGTCGAGGAGTTGGACAAGGACTACGTCCGTACGGCGATCGGCAGCGGCCTGCCCCCGAGGGTGGTGGTGGGCCGAAACGTGCTGCGCAACGCGCTCATCAACCCGCTCACGGTCCTGGGCCTGCGCGTCGGTTACCTGCTGGGCGGCGCGGTCGTCATCGAGACGATCTTCTCGCTCCCGGGGATGGGCAAGCTGATGATCGACGCCGTGAAGAACGGCGACCCGGCTGTCGTCCAGGGAGTGGTCCTGACGACGGCGACCGGCTTCGTGGTCGTGAACCTGGTCATCGACATCCTCTATCTCCTGGTCAACCCACGCTTGAGGGACGCGGCCTGATGTTCATGATGTTCGAACGGGGGCGCCTGGCCGCCCTCCTCTCCCGCCCGGGCATCCGCCTGCGCGGGTGGCGCCGCCTCCCGGTCATCTCCCGGATCGCGGTCTGCTTCCTCGCGCTGGTGGTGTTCGTGGCCGTCTTCGCCCCCCTCGTCTCCCCCGACGACCCCCTGGACCAACAGACCCTGACCGGCGGCACGGGAGCCCCCTCCGCCGAGCACTGGATGGGCCAGGACAGCCTGGGCCGCGACATCATGAGCCGCCTGATCCACGGCGCCCGCTGGTCCCTCGCCATCGGCCTCGGCGCCACCGCGCTCGCCCTGACGGTGGGCGCGCTGATCGGCGCGATCGCGGCGACGTCACGCAAGGCGGTCGACGAGACGCTGATGCGCTGCCTGGACGTGGTGATGGCGTTCCCGGGCATCGCGCTGGCCGCCGTGCTCGTCGCGGTCTTCGGCGGCGGCATCACGGTCCTGATCTGCGCGATCGCGTTCCTGTTCACCCCGCCGGTGGCGCGGGTGGTGCGGGCGAACGTCCTCGACCAGTACGGCGAGGACTACGTGACGGCGGAACGGGTGATCGGCGCCCGCACACCCCACATCGTCCTTCGCCACGTCGCGATCAACTGCGCAGCCCCCGTCCTGGTGTTCTGCACGGTGCAGGTGGCCGAGGCGATCGTCTTCGAGGCGTCGCTGTCGTTCATCGGCGCGGGCGTACGGCCGCCGGACCCGTCCTGGGGAAGCGTCATCGCGGACGGCAAGAACATGGTCCTGACGGGCGGTTGGTGGGCGACGGTCTTCCCCGGCCTGCTGATGCTGATCACGGTGTTGTCGTTGAACGTCCTCTCGGAGGGCGTGTCGGACGCCTGGGCGGCACCGGCGGCCAGGGACGTGAAGGTACGGGAGCAGGAGGACCCTCTGGAGGCTCCCGAGCCGGGGACGGGCAAGGTCCTGGCCCTGCCGGGCCTGACGGAGGCGGCGCAGCGCCTGCGCGCGAGAGCCCGCCCGGTACCGACCGGACAACCGGTACTGGCGGTTGAGAACCTGACGATCGGCTTCGCCGCGCGCCACTCAGGCGTGAACATCGTCGACGGCATCAGCTTCGAGGTCCACCCGGGCGAAGTCCTGGGCCTGGTGGGCGAGTCGGGCTGCGGCAAGTCGCTGACAGCGCTGACGGTGATGGGCCTGGAACCGAAGGGCACCCGGGTCACCGGCCAGGTCCGCTTCAACCAGCGGAACCTGCTCACAGAACCGATGCGCGTACGCCGCAAGCTGCTCGGCCACGAGATGGCGATGATCTACCAGGACGCCCTGTCGTCCCTGAACCCGGCGATGACGATCCGCTCCCAGCTGAAGCAGGTCGTACGCCGGGGAGGCCACCGCACACCGGAGGAACTGCTGGGTCTGGTGGGCCTCGACCCCGACCGCACCCTCCGCAGCTACCCGCACGAACTGTCGGGCGGCCAGCGTCAGCGGGTCCTGATCGCGATGGCCCTGTCCCGGGACCCGAAGCTGATCGTCGCGGACGAACCGACCACAGCCCTGGACGTCACGGTCCAGGCCCAGATCATCGAGCTGCTGCTGCGCCTGCGCGCGGAGCTGGACTTCGCCCTGATCCTGGTCTCGCACGACCTGGCCCTGGTGGCGGACGTGACGGACCGGGTGGTCGTGATGTACGGCGGCCAGATCGTCGAAACGGGCGTGACGGCCGACCTGGTCGGCGCCCCGTCCCACCACTACACCCGAGGCCTCCTGGGCAGCGTCCTGTCCCTCGAATCAGCAGCGATCCGCATGACCCAGATCAAGGGGACGGTCCCCTCCCCCGCCGACTTCCCCAAGGGCTGCCGCTTCGCGGACCGTTGCCCGATGTCGACGGAGGTGTGCCGTACGACGGCCCCCGATCTCCTGGGCATCCAGACCCACTTGGCGGCCTGCCACCACCCGGCGATCGACCTGACGGCGCTGGCGCCCACGGGAAGCGAGAGGGCGAAGTGAGCACCAATACGGCCACGGCTACGACTACGCCTGTGTCGACTCCTCTGGTGGAACTGTCGGACACACACGTGGTCCACAAGGCCCGCAGCGGCGGCCTGTTCACCCGTGACCGCGTGTACGCCCTGACAGGCGCAGACTTCACGGTCGCGCCCGGCGAGACAGTGGGCGTGGTGGGCGAGTCGGGCTGCGGGAAGTCGACGCTGGCGAAGGTGCTGGTGGGCGTACAGCCGCCGACGTCGGGCCAAGTGTCGTTCCGTGGCGACGACTTGTGGACGATGAAGCCGGCGGAACGCAGGTCGGCCATCGGAACAGGCACCGGCATGATCTTCCAGGACCCCTCGACGGCCCTGAACCGACGCCTGACGGTCCGCCAGATCCTGCGCGACCCGCTGGACGTGCACAAGCGAGGCACGAAAAGGGAACGAGACGAACGGGTAAGGGAGTTGATGGGCCTGGTGGGCCTGCCCCGCGCCCTGGCGGACGGCCTCCCGGGCCAGCTGTCGGGCGGTCAACGCCAACGGGTGGCTATCGCGAGGGCGTTGGCCCTGAACCCGGACCTGGTGGTGGCGGACGAACCAACCAGCGCCCTGGACGTGTCGGTCCGAGCCCAGATCCTGAACCTTCTCCTGGACCTGAAGGAGCGGCTGGGTCTGGCTCTGGTCTTCGTCTCGCACGACATCCAGACGGTACGGCGGATGAGCGACCGGGTGATCACGATGTACCTGGGCCGGATCGTGGAGGAGTCCCCGGCGGACGAGGTGACGGACGGGGCGCGTCACCCGTACACCCGGGCACTGTTCTCGGCGACGCCGGGCCTGCTGGACCCGATCGACCCGATCCCGCTGGTGGGCCCGGTCCCCTCGGCGACCCACCCCCCGTCCGGCTGCCCGTTCCGCACTCGTTGCTGGAAGGCGACGGAGGTGTGCGCGGAGGTGATGCCGGAGTTCACGGCCGCGTCAATCCCGGGACACCGGTTCCGTTGCCACCACCCTGTGGAGGAGGGCCGGGCGACGCGGGACCTGGTCGCCCAGGCGGTCGCCGCCGTGCCCGACGTACCCACGAAGCCTGTGGCTGACGCCCCCGACACCACCCCCTCCGTACAGCCGCACGGCCCGAAAGACCCCAGGGAGCCCTGATGACCTTCCCCACCCCGCTGACCGGTGTCGTCCCTCCCGTCTGCACTCCGCTGACACCGGACCGCGAGGTGGACGTACGCTCGCTCGTCAGGCTGGTCGACCACCTGGTCGAGGCGGGCGTGGACGGCCTGTTCGTGCTCGGTTCGTCGTCGGAGGCGGCGTATCTGACGGATGATCAGCGCAGGCTGGTGGTGGAGACGGTGGTGGGCCACGTCGCCGGCGCGCTACCGGTCCTGGCGGGCGCGATCGACATGACGACCCCCCGGGTACTGGACCACGTACGGTCGGTCTCGGCGGCGGGCGCGGACGCGGTGGTGGTCACGGCGCCCTTCTACACCCGCACGCACCCCTCGGAGATCTCCCGCCACTTCCGCCTGGTGGCGTCGGGCAGCCCGGTCCCCGTCGTGGCGTACGACCTCCCGGCCTCCGTGCACAGCAAGCTGCCTCCGGGTCTGGTTCTGGAGCTGGCGGCGGATGGCGTCCTGGCCGGCCTGAAGGATTCGAGCGGCGACCTGGCGTCGTTCAGGGCGGTGGTGACGGGGGCGCGGGAACACCCCGGAATCGGCGGGTTCAGCGTCCTCACGGGGAGCGAGCTGCTGGTGGACTCGGCGCTGGCGATGGGGGCGGACGGGGCGGTGCCGGGGCTCGCGAATGTCGACCCGGACGGTTACGTACGCCTGGACCGCTTCTGCCGGGCAGGCGACTGGGACCGGGCGCGGGCAGAGCAGGAACGGTTGTGCGTGCTGTTCGGGATGGTGGGGGCGGGGGATCCCGTACGGATGGGGGGCAGCTCGGCGGGGCTGGGGGCGTTCAAGGCGGCGCTTTATCTGCGGGGGGTCATCGACTGCCCGGTTACCGCCGATCCGCAGATCCCGCTGTCGGAGGACGAGGTGGAGAGGGTGGGGAAGTTCTTGGCGGGGGCGGGGTTGTTGTAAGGGCGCGCTGAGGGAGGGGCTGCGGTTTCGCGGTCCCTCCCTCTCCTTTCTTCTGGACCCGGTTCAGATCAGGGCCCCTCAGCCCACCCCACCCACCACCACCCGCCGGAACTCGATCGACTCGTAGGTCCCCTCGGTCCCCGTCTCGTAGAGCACCCCCACCAACCGTCGGTCCACGCGCACCAGATCCGAGTAGGCCGCCCTCCGGTCCGACAGCGTCAGCGCCTTCTCGAACGTCTCTCCCCCGTCCTCGCTCCGCCAGATGGCCATCGACCGTCGCTCCGTAGGTTCCGAGGGGCCTGCGAACAGCAACGCGTTCGAGCCGCCCCACAGTTGGAGGACGCTGCCCTGCACGATCGGGACGTCGTTCAGCGTCGGCTGGACGCTGTACGGGCGGTCCAGGGACTCCCCGCCGTCACTTGAGTAGGAGTCCAACCGGTTGCCCGGCATCAGGCCGTTCTGGTCCCTGGACGAGAAGTACAGCCTGCCGTCCGGGAGTTGGGCGGCGCTCGTTTCGTTGGCGTTCTCGATGCCGTCGTACGAGTCGTCCACGAAGCCCAGGTGCCAGGTGCGGCCGACGTTGTCGCTGTAGATCGCGTGGCCGCCGTAGTACTTGGACTCCTGGCCGGTGTCCGGTGAGCCCGTGGGAGGGGCGGCCGAGTGGTTGGACGGGATCACGATCCTGCCCGTGTGCGGCCCCCTCGACAGGTACACCGCGTGGCCCGGACCCGTCGCGTACCAGCGCCAGTTCGGGAGTTTCACCTGGGCCGTGATGTCGCGCGGGGGCGTGAAGCGGCGGCCGTCGTTCGTGCCGGAGCTGGTCTGGACGAAGACTCGGCGACTCTGCTGAGGCGTCACCTCGCCGCGCATGATCTGGGCCTCCGTCACCGCGCCGTCGTTGTACGACGTCACCAGGACGATGCGGCCCGTCTCCTCGTCCACCACCGGCGCCGGGTTGCCCCGCGTGTCACCGCGCCCGGCCGCGACCACCGACAGCGGGCCCCAGGTGCAGCCGCCGTCCGTGGAGCGACGCAGGACCACGTCGATGTTGCCGCTGTCGCCCGCGCCGCCGTGTCTGCCCTCGGCGAAGGCCAGGAGGGTGCCCTTGCGGGTCGTGACAGCGGCGGGGATGCGGTAGGTGTCGTAACCGCCCTTGCCCGCGATGTACGGCACGGACGAGGTGCAGTACGAGCGGGTGGCCGCCTGGGCCTTCGTCGCGGTGAGGTCGGTGCCGATGCCGGTGCCGGTGATCAGGGCCGCGCCGGTGGTGGCGGCGAGCAGGATGCGACTCAGGGGCGTCATCGCTCTCCCTTGCGGAGTGAGGGGGTCGGGACGCGGGAGTACCGGAGTGCCGGTACAACGGCGACAGGGTCCAACGGGGTCTGACAGGAAGTGACTGGATGCGACATTAACCCTGCTGACGAACCGTCACCACACGGGGGCGCGTACGGAACATACGTACCCGCACGCCCACCCCGCCCCTTTGCGCCACTCGCCCTCGGACCCGCTTCACCCCGCCCCCGGCGTCACCAACCCCGACTCGTACGCCACGATCACCAGTTGCGCCCGGTCCCGCGCGCCCAGCTTGCCCATGATCCGGCTGACGTGGGTCTTCGCGGTCAGCGGGCTCAGGCCCAGCGTCTCCGCGATCTCCGTGTTGTTGAGGCCCCGCGCGACCAGCCTCAGCACCCCGCGTTCCCGTTCCGACAGGCATTCGGGGCCGCCCGTCGTCGTCGGCGCCTCGGCGTTGCGCAGCAGGCGGGCTATCAGGCGGGCCGTGGGGCCCGGTGAGAGCAGTGCCTCGCCTGCCGCCACCGTGCGGATCGCGTCCAGGAGTTCCGCGGGCCTCGTGTCCTTGACCAGGAAGCCCGACGCGCCCGCGCGCAGCGCCTCCACCACGTGCTCGTCCGTGTCGTACGTCGTCAGGACCAGCACCTTCACGCCCGCCAGGTCCTCGTCGGCGGCGATCAAGCGGGTCGCCTCGATGCCGTCGAGGTCGGGCATCCGCAGGTCCATGACGACCAGGTCGGCGCGGGCGCTGCGGGCCAGTTCGACGGCCTGCCGACCCGTGCCCGCCTGCCCCACGACCTCCATACCCGGCGCCGACTCGACGAGCATCGCGAAAGCCGCCCGTACGAGCGTCTGGTCGTCGGCGAGCAGTACGCGAATGTCGGTCATCCGGCCACCTCCCGCTCACTCTCCCTCGCCCGGTTCACCGGCAGTGGAAGTACCGCGCTCACCGTGAACCCCCTGTCCTCCCCCGGCCCGGCGTCCAGTGTGCCGCCCACGCTGCGCGCCCGTTCCCTCATCCCCACCAGCCCGAACCCGGTGATCCCGTCGGCGCAGGACGCGTCCTCCCCCACCCCGTCGTCCGTCACCTCGACGCGCAACGCGCCCTCACCCCCGTACAGCAGCACTCGTACCGTCAGATCCTCCCGTCCCCCGTGTCGTACGGCGTTCGTGAGCGCCTCCTGGACGATCCGGTAGGCCGCCGCGCCCACCGCCGGGGGCACCTCGTGCGCCCGTACCTCCAGCTCGACCTCGGCGCCCGCCGCCCGCGCGGTCTCCGCGAGGTCGGGCAGGCCGGCTATGCCGGGGAGCGGGCCCCGTCCCTCGGCGCCGCCCTGGCCCTCGCGCAGCACCTCCAGCGTCGTACGCAGCTCACCGCGTGCCGTTCGGCAGGTCTCGGCGATGTCGTCCAGGGCCTTGGCCACCGCCGTCCGGTCCAGACGGTCCGGATCGGCGGCCAGGACGTGTGCGGCCACGGCGGTCTGGACGCCGACCAGAGTGATGGTGTGGGCCAGCAGGTCGTGCAGGTCGCGGGCGACGCGCAGGCGTTCCTCGGCGACGCGGCGGCGGGCCTCCTCCTCGCGGGTGCGTTCGGCCCGTTCGGCACGCTCGACGATGGCCGACACGTACTGGCGGTAGAAGCGGACGTCGATGCCGCAGAAGAGCACCGCGACGACCCAACCGGAGATCCGCACCAGCTCGACGGCCTGGTGCATGCTCACGGCGAGCATCACGCTCAGGGTGATGCCGAGGACCACGACTCCGGTCACGATCGTGCGCAGCGGGCGGCCGGTGACGGCGACCGTGTACAGCGCGATGTACGAAGCCGGGGTCGGCGCGGTGTGGTTGTAGTCGAGCGCGTGGTACGGCACGACGCACGCCAGCACCCCCACGAGCACCAGCGTCGGACGGCGCCGCCGCCACACGATCGGCACGTACGCGCCGAGCAGCAACGCCCAGCCGAGCGCGTTCGGACGGCCGCCCTGGTCGAGGGTGTCCGGTCGGCTGCTTCCCCCGTCGGTGAGCAGAGCGAGGGCCGTGGCGATCAGCGCGCCGGTCAGCGCCAGCAGCACGTCGTTGCGCATCGCGTGCGGGGCGCTGCGCGGGTCGCGGATGATCGCGGCCATGATCCGCTCGCCCACCCCGACGGGGGCCGCTCTTCCGGTAGTTGGCTGCACAGGGTCATCCTGCGTCAGCGGGCGCCCCGCCGTCAGGGAGGGGCGCCCGCCCGCTCGTACGACGGAGGTCATACGGGTTCCGGCTGCCGTTCCCGTCGTACGGCGTCCGGGTCGGGCCTGCGGGACAGCGCGCCCGGCCACCACACACGCCGGCCCAGTGCCACGCTCGCGCTCGTCACCAGGTACGTCCGGACGAGGAACGTGTCCAGGAGCACCCCGACGGCGATCACGAAGCCCAGTTCGACGAGTTGCACGAGGCCCATGTTCGTCAGCACCGCGAAGGTCGCGGCGAGGACGAGACCGGCGGAGGCGATGACCCCGCCCGTCGTTCGCAGCGCCGTGAGAGCCGCCGCCACCGGTTCCGCGCCGCGCAGCGCCTCCTCGCGCATCCGGTGCATGAGGAAGATGCCGTAGTCGACGCCCAGCGCGACCAGGAACACGAAGGACAGCAGCCCGAGTCCGGGGTCCGTGCCCTCGAAGCCGAGCAGCGGGCCGAACACCAGTCCGCCGATGCCGAGCGCGGCACCCCACACCGCGACCACGGCGACCACCAGCATCAGCGGCGCGACGAGCGAGCGCAGCAGCGCGACGAGGATCAGCAGCACGGACAGCAGCACGATCGGTACGACCACCCACACGTCCCGCGCGTTGGTGTCGACGAGGTCGATCTGCTGGGCGCTCGGTCCACCGACGTAGGAGCCCTTCAGCTCCGCCCTCAGCCGCTCGATGGTCGCGGTCTCGGCGGCCGACTGGGGCGCGTCCTCGGCGAAGACGGTGATCTCGGTCCAGCCGTCTCCCGTACGTCCCTTCTGCGCGTCGCCGATCCCGTCGGCGCCCCGGATCGTCGCGAGTGTCGCCTCCGCCTGTCCGGCCGGGGTGATGACGCCGATGGGCTGGGTACCCCGGTCGGGGTAGGCCTCGGCGAGGGTCCGCATCGCGGCTACGGCTTCCGGCCTGTCGACGAAGGCGTCCTGCTGCTTGACCGGTCCGGCCAGGTTCAGCACGCCCAGGGCGAGCGCGCCGAGCAGGACGGCACCGCCGGCGAGGACCACCAGGGGCCGGCGTCCGGCGGAGCTGCCCATCGCGGCGAACAGAGACAACCGGCGCGCCTTGGGCGTGCTGCCGTACGCGGGGACGAGCGGCCAGAACACCCGGCGGCCGAGGAGGACGAGGATCGCGGGGAGGACGGTCAGCATGGCGACGAGCGCGCACAGCACACCCACCGCGCCCAACGGGCCCATGCTGCGGCTGGAGTTGAGGTCTGCGGCGAGCAGGCACAGCACCCCGGCGGCGACCGTGCCGGAGGAGGCGAGGACAGCGGGGCCGCAGCCGCGCAGGGCGGCGGCCATGGCGTCGTACGGCCGCTCGACGAGCCGCAGTTCCTCCCGGTAGCGGGAGACGAGGAGGAGGGCGTAGTCCGTGCCCGCGCCGAAGACGAGGATCGTCATGATGCCCGAGCTCTGGCCCGAAACCGTGGTGCCGAAGGCCTGGTTGAGGCCGTAGGCGACGCCCATCGCCAGGAAGTCGGCGACGCCCGCCACGACGAGCGGGACCAGCCACAGCACCGGACTGCGGTAGATGAGGATCAGCAGGACGGCGACCACGGCGACGGTGGTGTAGAGCAGCGGTCCGCCGAGCGAGCTGTAGACCTCTGCGGCGTCGGTGGCCAGCGCCCCCGGACCGCCGACCTCGACGGCCAACCCGCCCTCGCTGTGGGCGACTTCGCGCATGTCGTCGACGAGGGCGTCCCGCTTCTTCTCGTCGGTGCCGGGCTCGTTGCTGCTCACCGGGTACATGAGGGTGGCGCCGTCGGCGGACGGTACGCCCTGCGGGGTGGCCGTCAGGACGTGCTCGCCGGCGATCCGGTCGACCTGTTCGGTGGCCGTCGCCCTGTCGGCGGCGGTGAGGCCGCCGTCGCGGTGGTAGACGAGAACCAGCTGGGTGGTCTCGCCGCCGGGCAACTGGTCCTGGATACGCGCGACTTGGGTCGAGTCGGCGTTCGCGGGCAAATAGTCGGTGATCCGGTTGTGCTGCACCTCGGAGAGCTTCGCCGCGAACGGCCCCACGATCGCGAGCACCCCGACCCACAGCCCGAGCACGAGCAAGGCCACGGCCCGCCCGCGCCGTGCGCCCGGCGCTGTCTTCTCTGCTTCCATGGACCCCCTGGTACCCATGGCCCCCATGTCGAGTCCCTCCCCTCGTCCGCACATCTGGATGACGCTCACCAGAATTCCGTCACGCGGGGGTGGATTCGTCACGCGGGAGGGCGAGTTCGGGAGTACTACCGGGGGTGACCCGGGGGCCGCACTACTCCCCCGGGAGTAGTGGCGGGCCGATGACGGGCCAACGACAGGCCGCCGAGGACCTAGGAGTGCGTACGCGCCGCCGCCAGCAGCCGTGTCACGTCGTCCCCGCAGATCGTCAGCGCCGCGCCGACCGTCGCGAGGACGTCGCGTTCCGCCGGGGTGTACGGGCCGTCGGCCAGGGCGATACGGGCGCCCTGGAGGAGAATCGATTCGCGGCCGGGGGCGGCCAGGTGGGGGGCCAGGGGGTCCAGTGCCTCGTGGAGCTCTATGGCGAGGCCGGGGCCGCACGGGGGGCCGAAGAGGCGGCCCGTGTCGGCGGCCAGGGCGTCCACCAGGGCCGCGAGCTGGTCCTCCGTACAGTCGTCGAAGCCCGCCGCGCGGACGCCGGTCACCGCCGTCTCCAGGGTGGGCCGGGCCTGGGTGCCGCCGGCGGCGAGGACCGCGAGGGCGACCGTGTGGACCGCGTCGCGGAGCATCGCGGAGAAGCGGGTCGTGGTGGGGTGGTCGAGGACGTCCGTGCCGAAGTGGCTCTGGCAGGCCGCGCATTCGACGACCGGGCCGGTCTCACCGCGCGGCAGGATCGGTACGCCGAGAAAGGTGAAGCGGCGACGGCCCGTCAGGCGCTGGTAGTTGCGGTCTCCACCGCAACCGGGGCAGAAGAACTCGCCGTCACCGACACCGGCCCAGACCGTACGGGAGCCCAGGACTCGTGCCGTCCGGCCTCCGCGCACGGCTCGGCCGCCCCGGCCGTCTCGTCGCTGTCCTGGGAGCACGTCGCACCTCCGGTAACTACCCCCAACTGCCTGCAGGGCGCGGGAGGTACCCCCACCGGCAACACCGCCGCGCTGGCGTGATGTTAGCCACATTGTTGATGTGTAGTCAGTACCCAGGACCAGACCTGCCCATGACCGACCCTTGGTTTGGCCGGTAAACGACGGCCGCCCCGCCCGCCACGGAGGGCGGACGGGGCGTGAAACCAACCGGTCGGGTGAAGTCAGCGACCTGCGCGGTTGACGGCGGAGACGACCGCCTTCAGCGAGGCGCGGGTCGTGTTGGCGTCGATGCCGATGCCCCACAGGACCTTGTCGCCGATGGCGACCTCGATGTAGGAGGCGGCCTGCGCGGAGGCGCCCTCGCTCATCGTGTGCTCGGTGTAGTCCAGGAGACGGGCGTCGATGTCCAGACCCTGCAGGGCCTGGAAGAACGCCGAGATCGGGCCATTGCCGGTGCCCACCAGAGTGCGCTCGACGCCGTCGACCTCCGCCTCGACGGTGAGGGTGTCCACGCCGTCCTTGTCGGTGGTCGACTGACCGGCGCTGACCTGGATCCGGCCCCAGGGGTTCTCGGGGTTCGGCAGGTACTCGTCCCGGAAGATCGTCCAGATGTCCTTCGGCGTGACCTCGCCGCCCTCGGCGTCCGTCTTCGCCTGGATCAGCTTCGAGAACTCGATCTGCATCCGGCGCGGCAGGTCCAGCTTGTGGTCGTTCTTCAGGACGTACGCGATACCGCCCTTGCCCGACTGGGAGTTGACCCGGATGACGGCCTCGTAGGACCGGCCGACGTCCTTCGGGTCGATCGGCAGGTACGGGACCGCCCACTCGATGTCGTCGACGGTGACGCCCTTCGCGGCGGCGTCGGCCTCCATGGCGTCGAAGCCCTTCTTGATGGCGTCCTGGTGGGAGCCGGAGAAGGACGTGTAGACCAGGTCGCCCACGTACGGGTGGCGTGGGTGGACCTCCATCTGGTTGCAGTACTCCCACGTACGACGGATCTCGTCGATGTCGGAGAAGTCGATCTGCGGGTCGACGCCCTGCGAGAACAGGTTCATGCCCAGGGTGACCAGGTCGACGTTGCCGGTGCGCTCGCCCTGGCCGAACAGACAGCCCTCGACACGGTCGGCGCCGGCCATCAGCGCCAGTTCGGCGGCGGCGACGGCCGTACCCCGGTCGTTGTGCGGGTGGATCGACAGGACGACGTGCTCGCGGCGGGTCAGGTTGCGGCCCATCCACTCGAAGCGGTCCGCGTGTGTCGACGGGGTCGAACGCTCCACCGTGGCAGGCAGGTTGAGGATGATCTCGCGGCCCGGACCGGGCTGCCAGACGTCCATGACCGCCTCGCAGACCTCCAGCGCGAAGTCCAGCTCGGTGTCCGTGAAGATCTCCGGGCTGTACTGGTAGCCGAACTCCGTCTCGGGGCCCAGCAGTTTCCCGGCGTAATCCACGACCAGCCGCGTGCCGTCGACGGCGATCTGCTTGATCTGCTCCTTGGAGCCGCGGAAGACCACCCGGCGGAAGACGGGGGCGGTGGCGTTGTACAGGTGGACGTTCGCGCGCCTGGCGCCCTTCAGCGACTCGACGGTCCGCTCGATCAGGTCCTCGCGGGCCTGGGTCAGTACGGAGATGGTGACGTCGTCCGGGATCGCGCCCGGCTCCTCGACGATCGACCGTACGAAGTCGAAGTCCGTCTGCCCGGAGGCCGGGAAGCCGACCTCGATCTCCTTGTAGCCCATCTTCACCAGCAGGTCGAACATCGCACGCTTGCGGGCGGGGGACATCGGGTCGATCAGGGACTGGTTGCCGTCGCGCAGGTCGGTGGAGAGCCAGCGGGGGGCGACGGTGATCCGGTTTCCGGGCCAGGTGCGGTCGGGGATGTCGACCTGCTCGTACCGGCCGTACTTGTGGATCGGCATGGAACTGGGCTGCTGGCGATTGGCGCTGTGGGCCATGATGCGTGGGCTCCTCGTGGTGTCCTGAAGGACGGCCGACGGCGCAACGCCAGACTCCGCGGGGAGGGGGTCGGCCTCTACTTACAGGCCCTCGCCGCGGCAGCTAAGGAGGAGCAGCCCGATACGCATGATGCTCCGCACTGTAGCCGAGCCGCGCCGGACGCGCGGGCCTGTATCACTATGCGGGACCCTCAGTATGCGGGAGCGCGAGAACAAAAGGTGCAAAAAGTGCGCCACTCCACCAGGCGTCACTCGATGCCGCCCGCCTCATACCACTGCGTCACCGAATGATGGGCTCCTTGTCCGGGTATTTCACCAATCATGGTTGCGGGTGGTGACAGCCGCATGACTCGGTGCAAGGGTGCCGGGCATGACGACAAACGGGGGCTCTGAGCCCGTCTTCTGCACGATCGTGCCACCGCACCTCCTCAACAAACTCGCCCGCCACGAGGACCCGGCCGTCTCCGGCCCCGCACTGCGCACCCTGCTGCTCGACGCCCAGAAGCGAACCGAGCGCCGCCTCATCACCGAGTTCGGCCTGGCCGTCGCCCCGGCCGTGAAAGCACCCTCCGACCAGCCGCTGCGCACCATCTACGATGCCGAGCACCGCACCGAGCTGCCCGGCACAGAGGTGCGTGCCGAGGGCTCCGAACCCGGCCAGGACGCCACCGTCAACCGCGCCTACGCCGGCCTCGGCGCCACCTTCGAGCTCTACCTCAACGCCTACCAGCGCCACTCGATCGACGGCGACGGCCTGCCCCTCGACGCGACCGTCCACTACGACGAGGGCTACAACAACGCCTTCTGGGACGGCAACCAGATGGTGTTCGGCGACGGCGACGGCGAGATCTTCGTCGACTTCACCAGCTCCATCGACGTCATCGGCCACGAGCTCACCCACGGCGTCACCCAGCACACCGCGAACCTCACGTACTACGGCCAGCCCGGCGCCCTCAACGAGTCGATGTCGGACGTCTTCGGGTCGCTCATCAAGCAGTACTCGCTCGGCCAGACCGCCGCCGAGGCCGACTGGCTCATCGGCGCGGGCCTGCTCGCCCCGAGCGTCACCGGCACGGCCCTGCGCTCCATGAAGGAACCGGGCAGCGCGTACGACGACGACGTGCTCGGCAAGGACCCGCAGCCCGCGACCATGGACGGCTATGTCCGCACCGGCCGCGACAACGGCGGCGTCCACATCAACAGCGGCATCCCCAACCACGCCTTCTACCTCGTCGCCACCGCGCTCGGCGGCAACGCGTGGGAGCGGGCCGGGCAGATCTGGTACGACGTGCTGACCGGCGGTGAGCTGAAGAAGGAGGCGTTCTTCGACGACTTCGCCCAACTGACCGTCGCCACCGCGAACGAGCGCTACGGCGACGGCGAGGAACTCCAGTCCGTACTGAAGGCGTGGGAGCGGGTCGGAGTACCCATCACGCCCCGGGCCCGCCTGTAGCCCCTACGGCCCGCCCCTGCCGGCCGCACTCGGCATCAGGCACCCGCATCAGGCACCCGCATCAGGGCACTCGTCACTCGTACTGGAACCGTTCTCGTACTAGACAGGAACCCATGCTTATTCAGGTGCGACGTACGGGCGGATTCGCGGGCATCGAGCGGTGCGCCGAGGTGGACACCTCGGGACTGCCCGACGCCGCCGAGTGGCACACCCTGGCCGATTCTGCGATCGCGGCCGGCGGGGGCACCCCGCCGGCCGGCGTGCCGGACGGTTTCAGCTACGAGATCACGGTGGACGGGAAGACGGTGTACTGCGCCGATCCCCGGCTCACGGAAGAGCAGCGGAAGCTGATCTCAAGGGTGTTGAAAGAAGGGGCATAACGGGTGTCCCGGGTGCCGACGGGCAGGGTGTGACCGCATCGTCACCCCGGCCCGTTGACACCCGTTACTCCCGGTACCGATGATCCGGCGCATGGCGATCAACCCGATACCCCAGTTCCCGGCCGGCTTCCTGTGGGGTGTGTCCACCTCGGCGCACCAGATCGAGGGCGCGGCGGACCAGCGCGAACAGTCCGTGTGGGACACCTTCACGGCAGAGCCCGGACGCGTGAAGGACGGCTCGACGGCGGCGGTGGCCTGCGACCACTTCCACCGCTACCCCGAGGACGTGGCCCTGCTGGCCGGCCTCGGCGTGGACGCGTACCGCTTCTCGATCTCCTGGCCCCGCGTGAACTCCCCCGGCGGCCTCGACTTCTACGACCGGCTGGTGGACGAGCTGTGCGCTGCGGGCGTACGTCCCGTCCCGACCCTCTTCCACTGGGACCTGCCGGTGACCCTGGACTGGCTGGAGCGGGACACGGCGTCCAGGTTCGCCGAGTACGTGTCCGTCGTCGCCGAGCGGCTCGGCGACCGCGTGAACAAGTGGATCACGCTCAACGAGCCCGCCGAACACACCCTGTTCGGACACGCGTTGGGCGCGCACGCACCGGGGAAGCAGCTGATGTTCGACGCGCTCCCGGCCGCCCACCACCAACTCCTCGGCCACGGACTGGCTGTACAGGCTCTCCGCGCAACCGGTGCCACCGACATCGGTATCGCCAACTCGCACGGGCCGACCTGGCCCGCGTCGCAGGAGCCGGCGGACCTGGAGGCGGCCGGGTTCTACGACCTCCTCCTCAACCGGCTGTTCGCCGACCCGATCCTCCTGGGCGAATACCCCGACGGTCTGGGCGAGTTGATGCCGGGCGACGTGGCGGCCGACCTGAAGGTGATCGCGGAGCCGCTCGACTTCTACGGCGTCAACTACTACGCGCCGACGAAGGTGGGCGCGCCGCAGGGCGCCGACATCGAGTTCGGCGGCCTGACGATCCCGGCCGAACTCCCCTTCTCCGTCCAGGAGATCGCGGACGTCCCGGTGACGGACTTCGGCTGGCCCGTCGTACCCGAGGGCCTCACGGAGCTGCTCACCACCTTCCGGGACCGTTACGGGGACCGGCTGCCGCCCGTCGTCATCACCGAGAACGGCTGCTCGTACGAGGGGCTCGACGACCAGAACCGCATCGCCTACCTGGACGGTCATGTCCGGGCACTGCACCAGGCGTTGGAGGCGGGCGTGGATGTGCGCGGCTACTTCGTGTGGTCGCTGCTGGACAACTTCGAGTGGGCGGAGGGGTATGCGCAGCGGTTCGGCCTGGTCCACGTGGACTTCGACGACCCCACCACTCTCAAGCGGACGCCCAAGGCCTCGTACGACTGGTTCAGGGGCGTCCTCCGGGCGCAGCGCGAGGAGTCGAGAGCGGGCGGGGCGGTGACTCAGGAGTGACGACGACCCAGGGCGCGGAGGGGGCGGAACGGGCCTCGGCCACGTCGGCGGCGCTCGCCGAGCCCGTGGAGCCGGTCGGGCGGGGATGGACCGCCTCGCTCTCGCTCGCCAACGGGGCGATCTGGGTGGGCTGGTTCGGGCCGCTGCAGATCCTTCTCGCCTCCCAGGCCGAGGACTTCGCGCCCGGCACCGGGATGTCGAAGGAGACCCTGCTGGCCTGGGTGGCGGGAGCGGGCGCCCTGGTGTCACTGGCGGCGAACCCGTTCTTCGGCGCGCTGTCGGACCGTACGACGTCGCGGTGGGGGCGCCGTACGCCGTGGATCGTGGCCGGCGCGGCGGGCGGTGCCCTGTCGTTGCTGCTGCTGGCGGGGGCGAGTGGGCTGTGGACGATGGTGGCGGGGTGGTGCCTGGTCCAGTTGGCCCTGAACGCGGCCTTCGCCGCCATCACCGCCGCCGTCCCGGACCGCGTCCCCAGGCTTCAACGGGGCTCCGTGGGCGGCTGGTTGGGGGTCGCGCAGATCCTCGGCGTGGTCGGCGGGACGGGGCTGGCGACGGCGGTGGGCGGGGTGGGCGCGGGCTATGCGGCGTGCGCGGCGTTCACTCTGCTGGGCGTGCTGCCGTACGTGCTCCGGCACAAGGATCTGCGGCTCGCGGTCGAGGAGCGGCCGGTGTGGTCCGCGCGGAGCTTCCTGACCGGGTTCTGGCTGAGCCCGCGCCGCTATCCGGACCTGGGCTGGGCATGGCTGACCCGTTTCCTGATCAACCTGAGCAACGCGCTGGTACTGCTGTACCTCCTGTACTACCTGCGTGACCGCCTCGACTACTCCGACCCCGAGCAGGGTGTCCTGATCCTGACGGCGGTGTACAGCGTGACGCTGATGGCCACGGTCGTCGTCAGCGGGGTCTGGTCGGACCGGGTGTGCCGCCGCAAGCCGTTCGTGAAGTGGTCGGGCGTGCTGATGGCGGCGGCCACGGCGATGATGGCCGCCTGGCAGACCTGGCCGGGGGCGATCGTCGCGTCGGCGGTCCTCGGGATCGGCTTCGGTGTGTTCACGTCGGTCGACTTCGCCCTGATGACGGACGTGCTGCCGAAGGCACTGGACCGGGGCAAGGACCTGGGCGTCATCAACGTGGCCAACGCCCTGCCCCAGGTGATGGCACCGGCCCTCGCTGCACCGATCGTGACGTATCTGGGCGGGTACCCGGTGCTGTACCTGGTGTCCGCGGTGATCGGGCTGGCGGGGGCGGTGCTGGTGGGGCGGATCAGAGGCGTCGACTGACCGCCGGTCGACTCACAGCGCGCCGGCGTCCCGGGCCGCGTAGACGCTGGGATACAGAGGGCGGTAGCCGAGTTCCCTGCGGATGCGTTCCGTGGAGGTGATCCCGAACCACGGGTCGGGGTCGGTGTTCTCGTACAGTTCGGCGGGGACCTCCACCCCGTTGAGCTGGTGGAGTTCGACCGCCGTGACGGGGGCGTAGTCACCGATGTTGTAGATCCGGCCGGCGATGCCCGGGGCGTGCAGGATGCGGAGCAGACCCTGGGCGACGTCCGCGTGGTGCCCCATCTGCAGCCGCTGCGCCGCCGCCCAGCGCGCGGCCCACATCAGCGACTGGGCCAGGTGCGGATCGCCCTCGCCGTAGACGAAGGGGAGCCGGCCGACGCGTACGTCCAGACCCTCCAGCGCGAGCAGTTCCCGTTCGGCCGCCGCCTTCGACTCGTTGTAGGCGCCCCACATCTGGCCGCCGGGCCGGCTCTCGTCCTCCTCGACGAGCGGGCGGCCTCGCCCGACGCCGTACACCATCCCGGTGCTGACCTGCACGAAGCGCCGTACGCCGGAGGTCAGCGCCGCCCGTCCCAGTTCGACGGCCGCGTCCCGGTTGACGGCCCGCGCCTCCTCGTCCGGCACCCCGCGGAAGGAGGCCGCGACGTTCACGACCGCGTCCACCCCGGCGACCGCCTTGCCGAGCGCCTCCGTGTCACGCAGGTCCCCGACCACGACCTCGGCGCCCAGCTCGGCGAACCGCTCCCCGCGGGCCGCGTCACGCACCAGGACCCGCACCCGCTCCCCCGCCCGGCTCTGCGCCAGCAGCCTCGGCACGAAGCGCCGGCCGACCTGTCCCGTCGTACCCGTCACCAGTGTCAGCATGATCTTCTCCTTCGGTCTGGTGCCACCACTGTCCGGCGGAGCCGTCGGGCGCGGGAGAGACCCGTCGATCAGGGGATCAGGAGTCCCTGGATAAGCCGGGCGGGCGGCGACATCCTGGAGGGGTGAACCGAGCCGAACTCGCCGACTTCCTGCGCCATGGGCGTGCCCGCCTGGAGCCCTCGGCGGTGGGCCTCGCGCCCGGCGCCCGCCGTCGTACGCCCGGTCTGCGCCGCGAGGAGGTGGCGGCGCTCGCCGGTATGTCGGTGGACTACTACACGCGCCTGGAGCAGGCCCGGGGCCCGCACCCGTCCCGCCAGATGCTGACCGCCCTGGCCCGGGCCCTGCGCCTCACCGACGACGAACGGGACCATCTCTTCCACCTGGCGGGCGAGGAACCTCCCCGGCGTGTGAGCGGGTCCGGGCATGTGCGGCCGGGGCTGCTGCTGATCCTCGACCGGCTGCACGACACCCCGGCGGCGGTGGTGACCGACTGCGGTGATGTCCTGGCGCAGAACGCGATGGCGAGCGCGTTGTCGGGCGACGTGTCGGCCCGTCCGTCACGGGACCGGAACCTCGTACGCCGTTTCTTCACGGACCCGGCCGCCCGTGCGCTGTTCCCACCGGAGGACTTCGCCGAGCACGCGCGCTCCCACGTGGCGAACCTGCGGGCGGTCGCCGCGGCCCGTCCCGACGATCCCGTGCCGGGCGCTCTGGTGGCCGAACTACGGGCGGCCAGTGCGGAGTTCGCCCGCTTGTGGGAGTCGCACGAGGTGGCGGTACGGCGGGCCTCGACGAAGCGGTTCGTGCACCCCGTGGTGGGGCTGCTGGAACTGGACTGCGAGATCATGCTGGCCCCCGACCACCGCCAGCTGCTGATCGTGCACACGGCCCGGCCGGGGACGGAGTCGTACGAACGGCTGCGGTTGCTGCGGGTGGTGGGGGTGCAGGACCTGTCGCCGAGTGGCGGGTGAGGTGGGCCGGACGGAGTGGGCCGTGTCAGTGGCCGACCGTCGCGACGAGGCGTTCCAGCGCGGCCTGTGCGGGTGGGCCCCAGGTGGGTTTGCCTCCGGGGCGGCCCTGGACGCCTGCCTCGCCGATGAGGATGCCGCTGAGGGCGCGCAGCACCGCCCAGCCGCGGGCGCGGCGCAGGGTCGCCGGGTCCAGGGCCGGCCGATAGGCGCCGTGGAAGCGATCGATGGCACCGTCCGGCAGCAGTATCCACGGGGCGGCGAGGTCGCAGGCCGGGTCGCCCGCGCAGAGATCGCCGAAGTCGACCACGCCGCAGAAGGTGCCGTCCGTGGTGAGGACGTTGGCCGGATGCAGGTCGCCGTGCAGCCACATGGGCGGCCCCGTCCAGACGGGCGCCGCGACGGCGTCCTCCCAGACGGTGTGGACGGCGTCCGGGTCGGGGATCAGCCCCGACTCGGTGGCCGAGGCGATCTGTTGGGCGAACTGCTCGACGTAGTCGGTCAGCGGCCCTCCACGGCCACGGCCTGGCGGCGCCTCCTCGGGGGCGGGCCGGTGAAGAGCGGTCAGAAACGCGGCCAGGGTGTCGGCCGCCTCCGCGGCGCGGGTGGCGGGGGCGGGGGCGGGGGCCTCGCCCGGCACCCAGGTGGTGACGATCCAGGGCCGCGGAAACCGCTCGGAGGGCTCACCGAGGCGCTGCGGGACGGGGACTTGGAGAGGAAGGGCCGGGGCGAGCGTCGGCAGCCAGGCATGCTCCTTGAGCAACAACTCGTCCGCGGAGAGCGTCGCCCAGGGCAGCCGCACGGCGAGGTCGGCGCCGAGCCGCCACAACTGGTTGTCCCAGCCACGCGCACCGAGCCGCAAAGGTCGATCGGCCAGGTCGGGGTACTGGTCACGCAGCAGATCCCGGATCAGCTCCGCGGTGATCTCGATCTCGGTGTGAGTCATGCGGAGCCACGGTAGCCGGGCGGAGGGCGAGAGCCGGTGCCGCCCAGCCGGCATCGAGGGTTCAAGGGCGCCCGGCAGCCGGCTACTGGACGCAGAGGGCCAACTGAAGCGCTCCCGACCGCACTTGGGCAGCGGGAGCTGATACCGGCTTCTCCGACGCCGGGCGCGCTGAAAACGCGGGCCGGCACCGAGGAATTCGAGGGTGCCCGGCAAACAGTCTGGAAACGGGCGGGCCGACGGGAAAGGAAACCCCTCAGAACCCCAGCTTCCGCAGCTGACGAGGATCCCGCTGCCAGTCCTTCGCGACCTTCACGTGGAGGTCCAGGAAGACCGGCGTACCCAGCAGCGCCTCGATCTGCTTGCGGCTCTTGATGCCGACGTCCTTCAGGCGCTTGCCCTTCGGGCCGATGATGATGCCCTTCTGGCTGGGCCGCTCGATGTAGACGAACGCGTGGATGTCGAGGAGCGGCTTGTCGGCGGGGCGGTCCTCGCGGGGGATCATCTCCTCGACCACGACCGCGATCGAGTGGGGAAGCTCGTCGCGTACGCCCTCCAGCGCGGCCTCCCGGATCAGCTCCGCGATCATGACCTGCTCCGGCTCGTCCGTGAGGTCACCCTCCGGATAGAGCGCCGGGCCCTCGGGCAGCAGCGGGACGAGCAGGTCGGCGAGCAGGCCCACCTGCTGGTCGGCGACCGCCGAGACCGGCACGATCTCGGCCCACTCGAAGCCGAGCTCCCGGCCGAGCTGGTCGATCGCGATGAGCTGTTCGGCCAGTGCCCTGCCCTCGACCAGGTCGGTCTTCGTCACGATCGCGATCTTCGGCGTCTTCTTGATCGCCGCCAGTTCCTTCGCGATGAAACGGTCACCGGGGCCGAGCTTCTCGTTCGCCGGAAGGCAGAAGCCGATGACGTCCACCTCGGCCCACGTCGTACGCACCACGTCGTTCAGGCGTTCGCCCAGCAGTGTGCGCGGCTTGTGCAGCCCCGGGGTGTCGACCAGGATCAGCTGCGCGTCCGGGCGGTGCACGATGCCCCGCACCGTGTGCCGCGTCGTCTGCGGCTGGTCCGCGGTGATCGCCACCTTCTGGCCGACCAGAGCGTTCGTGAGGGTGGACTTGCCCGCGTTGGGGCGGCCCACGAAGCAGGCGAAGCCGGCGCGGTGCGCGGCCGGGACCTCGGTCGGAACGGTCGGCTCGGTCGGCTCGGATGACGGGGTACGAACACTCATGGCGCCCATTGTCCCTGATCCATGGAGACCCATCGCACGCCGAGCCCCCGCCAGGGCTCTCCAGCCGCCCTTCGTTGGCACTTCCACGGCACTTCCACGGCTCTTCGGCAGCACTGCGGCAGCCCTTCACCGGATCTCCGTGAGCTTCCGGAAACTCCCTCGCAACACGAAACGCGCCGGAAACACCCCCGTACGGAACCCGAAACGCGCAGCGGTGACCCTCTGACGAGCCCCCGCCCCCCGTTGGAGAGACCGGAGACACCGTGCCCACCGCGCCCACCGAGATCACCGTGAACCTGGCCGCCGCCACCGCTGCCCGGATCGACACCGGCGACACCGCCTGGCTGCTCGCCGCCACCGCCCTCGTACTCCTCATGACCCCGGGCCTGGCCCTCTTCTACGGCGGCATGGTCCGTACGAAGAGCGTGCTCAACATGCTGATGATGAGTTTCGTGTCGATCGCCCTGGTCACGGTGGTGTGGCTGGCCGCCGGCTACTCCCTCGCCTTCGGGGACGACATCGGCGGCGGGCTGATCGGCGGACTGGAGCACGCGGGCATGTCGGGGATCGGCCCCGACAGTGTCCAGGGCACCGTCCCCACCCTCCTCTTCGCCACCTTCCAGCTCACCTTCGCGATCATCACCGCCGCCCTGGTCAGCGGCGCGGTCGCCGACCGGGCGAAGTTCGGGGCGTGGCTGGTCTTCGTGCCGGTGTGGGCGCTGCTCGTATACGTTCCCGTCGCCCACTGGGTGTGGGGCCCGGGCGGCTGGATTCTCGAGCATCTCGGCGCCCTCGACTTCGCCGGTGGCCTGCCCGTCGAGATCACCTCCGGCGCCTCCGGGCTCGCCCTCTGCCTGGTCCTCGGCCCGCGCCTCGGGTTCAGGAAGGACGCCATGCGGCCGCACAACCTGCCACTCGTGGTGCTGGGCGCCGGTCTGCTCTGGTTCGGCTGGTTCGGGTTCAACGCCGGGTCCGCGCTCGGCGCCAACGGGCTGGCCGCCGCCGTCTTCCTCAACACCCTCGCCGCCGGCTGCACCGGCCTCCTGGGCTGGCTCTTCGTCGAGCAGCGCCGCGACGGTCATCCCACGACCCTGGGCGCGGCCTCCGGCGCGGTCGCCGGACTGGTGGCCGTCACGCCCTCCTGCGGGTCGGTCTCGCTCCTCGGCGCGCTGGTCGTGGGGCTCGCCGCCGGTGTCGTCTGCTCGTACGCCGTCGGGTGGAAGTTCCGGTTCGGATACGACGACTCGCTCGACGTCGTCGGCGTCCACCTGGTCGGCGGAGTGATCGGCACCCTGCTGATCGGCGTCTTCGCCGCCGAGTCCATGACCGGCGGGGCCGAGGGGCTGTTGTACGGGGGCGGGCTCGGGCAGCTCGGCCGGCAGGCGGTCGCCGTGGCGGCCGTGGGCGCGTACGCCTTCACCGTCACGTACGGCATCGGAAAGGTGATCGACCGGATCATGGGGTTCCGGGCGAGCGAGGACGAGGAGCACACCGGTCTCGACCTTACGGTGCACGCCGAGACGGCATACGATCACGGCGTCCTGGGCCAAGGCGCCCTGGTCTCGTCCGCCGCACACTCCTCCCGCTCCTCCGCGCAGAAGGCCGACAGCCAGTCATGAAGCTCATCACCGCGATCGTCAAGCCGTACCGCCTCGACGAGGTCAAGACCGCGCTCCAGGAAGTCGGTGTGCACGGTCTGACCGTGACCGAGGCCAGCGGGTACGGGCGTCAGCGCGGGCACACCGAGGTGTACCGCGGCGCCGAGTACCAGGTCGACCTCGTCCCCAAGGTCCGTATCGAGGTCGTCGTCGACGACGCGGACGCCGAGACCGCCATCGAGGCGATCGTCAAGGCCGCACGGACGGGGAAGATCGGGGACGGGAAGGTGTGGGCTCTTCCGGTGGAGACGGTGGTGCGGGTTCGGACGGGCGAGCGCGGTCCTGACGCGCTCTGAACCATCTGACCCCCAGTACGGACCCCACCGCGCCGAACACCACGACCACCACCGCCATGAGCCACGGAAGCGCGAAGAAGGACACGCTCGCCGACTCCCGGGTGTCCTTGGCGGACGCCGTCAACGTGACGTCTCCCCAGTCGAGTTGGGGTGCGTCCTGCCAGGGTTCGGTGAGCCGGACCCGTTGGCCGGGCAGCAGCTCGGAGGGGATCCTGGTGAGGTCGCGGGCGAGCAGCGTACGGCCGAACAGGCCCTGTGCCCGCACCTCCACCCGGGGGTCGAGGGTGACGTTCCCGGTGTTGTGGAGGGTGTAGGAGATCGTGGCGGTGCTGTCGCCGATGCCGGGTACGAGGGGCTGGTGGTGGCTGATCCGGACCCGCTCGACGGCGATGGCGGAGACGGCGGGCCCGTTCACCCGCAGATAGATCCGCGCTCCGACCGCCCGCTGCACCCCGAGTGCCAGTGAGCCGTCGCCCGCGTCGATCCGTTCGTCGAGAGCGACCAACGCGCCCACGTGGTCACCGGGTTCGGCCCGTTCGGGCACCCGGAGAGTGAAGGGGACGGTGACCGACCTGTGCGGGGGCACGGTGACCCGGGCCTTCGCGGGCCGCGCCCAGGCGCCGACGCCGCGCTGTTTCTCTTTGAGGGTGCGTACCGCGAACCCGCCGTCGCGGACGGTGTTGTAGGCGTCGGCCGCGTACAGCCGGAACGTGAGCGGCTTGCCGGTCTTGTTGGCGACGGTGACCTTGTCCTGGACCGTCGTACCGGGATCGGCGGAGAGGTAGAAGTACGGGCGCTGTGCCACGACGGAGGCGATGGGGAAGACCGACCAGCTGCCGTTGTCGGCGGCCCGGGCGGGGACGGACGTCAGAAGTGACGTGCCGAGCGCTGCCAGCAGCAGCATGGGGAGCGCGAGAAGGACGTACGGCTTACGCATGGGTGCGGACCCCCACGGAAGAGGTAGGTGGGCGGGCGGGTGCGCGCCCGGCCACCGGATGACCAACAGCCTTACAGGTGCAGGTTGTTCAGGTGCAGGTCGTTCGGATGAGCGTGTTCTGAAGAGCGTTGTCCGGACGGACGCCGCTCAGGTGAGGGTGAGGGTGAGTACGCCGGAGTACGAACCCGGCGGGGTGAACGCCGGTACGTCCAGCGACAGTTCGGAGTTGACGGTGAACTCACCGCCGGTGACCGTTCCGGCGGGTGCGGAGGCCAGGGTGGCTCCCGTACCGCCCACCACACCGGGGGAACCGGCCTGGCAGGTGCTGGGACTTCCGGCCTTGGTGGTGCAGGCCGGGGTCCAACTGAGCTTGCCGGCATCGATCTTGGCGCCGGGTCCGGTGAAGTCGGTGACCTTGCCTGTCAGGGACCAGCCCGCGGGTCCGCCGCGGAAGTCCTTGACGGTCACTGTCTGCAGATCACCCTTCGAGGGCCCGCCCGTGCCGAAGTCGACTGCCTTCAGCTTGACGGCGTCCCCGGCCTGGGTCATGGACAGGAGCCCGGCGTTGACGGTGGTGGTGAGCTTCTGGCTGTTGTCGGGAATGGGCGTGTCGTCGATGACGACGTAGGCGGCCGGGCCGGCACCCTTGGTGTCGCTCCACGCGCTGCCCTCGTACGCCACGACCCCGGTCGTCGTCTTGTCGCTGACGGCGAGGGTGCCGCTGAAGGCGCCCTGGGAGTCGGCGGTCACGGTCGCGGTGTCGGCGGTCTGGGTGGCCCCGGACCGGCCGGCGAGTGTGACCGTGGCACCGGCGGTGAAGTTGGCGCCGTTCACGGTGACGTTGGCCCCGGGTGCTCCGGAGGCCGAACCCAGTGTGATGGCACGGGTGTTGGTCTGGGTCCCGTCCGTCGCCGTGATCGTCTCGGAGACGGGCGCGGGCGGGGTGATGACCGTGCACGGGGTGTCCAGCTCAAGGATGTAGCTGGTGTGGATGTTGTAGTCGCTGGGCGAGAGAGTGATCGTGCCGGGCGCGGTGACCGTGAAGGTGCCGGTCATCTCGAAGCCCGGGAAGGCTCCCTTGCCGGGCACGGGGTCGTTCTTCTTCGGCCCCGCGACGGTGATGTCGCCGGTCTGTGCTCCGCCCAGGGTGACCTTTCCGCTGGGTGTCATGATGTCGGCGGGCAGTGCGAGATCGGTGGGATTGCTCGCGGCCGGCTTGACCACCGCGTACGTCACGGTGACGGTGTCGCCGACCTTGGGCGTGGCGTTGTCCACCGTGATCTGCGCGGTGGTGGTGCCGTCGATCGCCGGAAGACCCGCGATCGGCGGCGGTACGCAGTGCGTGGCGAAGTCCACGGCGGCGGACGCCGTGGCGACTGCTCCGGCCGGGACGGCCAGCGCACCGCCCGCGGCGACCGCGAGTGCGGTCGCCCCGAGCAGCGCGACCAGACGTCGTCGTCTTCGACCGGTCGAACCCATGGATGCCGTGTTGGCCATGGTTGCCCCCTCTGAGGGATGCGGGCGCAGCGGCTCGTCTGCGCCGACAGGGGGCCATTGATGTGCAGGCTGTGTGAGAAGTCAATGCAATCCGACGGAAAAACGCGTAATCACAGCAAGTGACCTGACGACCCATCAGTTCACGATGGCAAAGGCCGACGCCGCCGCGGAGCGGGCGACGCCGGCCGTTTCACCTGAGGTGGTGCGGGGAGGCGGGCCGTCCCTAGAAGACGAACGGTCCCGGTGACTGGTTTCCGGTCGGGGTACAGGTCACGGTGATGCCGAAGAGCACCATCTTGAGGGTGCCGCCACCCGCTTCGAGGCTGTCACCGGAGGCGACGGTGCCGGTCAGCGGGCCGACGGTGACCGTGGCACCGGTGGCCGTGGCCGGGTTCTTGGTGCCGGTGAAGGCCGTGGTACCGCCGCTGGCCTTCGCCAGGGTCAGCGTGGAGACGATCGAGTCGGCGGCGAGAGGGAGCGGGGCAGCGATGTTCGAGCTGACGGTGATCGTGGCCGAGGTGCCGTCCTGTACGGCGGTGAGAGTTGTCGCACCACCGCCGAACAGACCGCAGCTGTAGGTGATGGTCGCGGTGGTGGGGGTGACGGCCGCGGCGGCCGGCGCGAAGGCCAGACCGGCGACGGCGAGCGAGCCCGCCGCGAGTACCGCACCGATACCGAGCCGCCTGCGCGCAGGCCGGCGTACTGTAGTGCTTTTCATCGATCGGATTCCCTTCCCTGGTACGGGAATTGCCATGTGGGGAATTGCGATGTGGGGGGTACGGCGGCCGGGTGCGGTCAGCCGCGGGGCGGGTGCGGGGCGCCGCGCGGTGGAATCTGACGGTCCGTCGGAAGAACGGGTTCCATTGAGGCGTGGGTTGCTCGCGATTGCAAGAGACGCTCTGCGAGTTCTTCCGGGGCGCGGCGAAAGTGGCCGAAGATCGACCCTCGTCCCAGCGCCCGGACTCATCTCACCCGGCGGACACCGTTCAGCCCGCGGACACCGTCACCCGCACCACGCCGTCCGGCGCGGCCACGTGCACCGGGGTCGCGGGCCCACCCAGATCCCGTACGACCGCCAGGTCCCCCGCCGATACGCCCTCGGCACCGGTCACAACCGCCGCCGCCTCCAGCGACTTCGCCCCTGACGCCACCGCCATGGCCACCGCCGTCTGCAGCGCGCTCAGCTTCAGCGAGTCGAGGTCGACCGTGCCGGCGACATACGTACGTCCGGTCTCGTCCCGTACGGCTGCCCCCTCGGGGACGCCGTTGCGGGCCCGGGCGGAGCGGGCCAGGGTGACGATCTTGCGGTCCTCGGGATCGAGGTCGGGCGCGCTGCTGTCGGTCATGCCATGAGCATACTTACGCGGTTTGTCCCCTGCTGAGGCCGCCTGAGGCTTCATGACACAAGGAAGTCACACAAGAACAGGTATCAGGTACCGGCGATCAGGGCATGACCCAGGAACCGCGAGCCATGAGGAGGCGTTATGAACCGCCAGACCCGCATCCGCGTCATTCGTCGGCCCAGCGCTCCTTCGCCCCGCGACCTCCCCATCGACCGCAGGACGCCCTCGGGCCGCATCCTGCCGTACTAGGACCGGGCCGACCCCTGTCAGGGCCGGTCGAGCCGCAACCGCTCCGCGCGCGGCAGACCGGCCACCACCAGGTCGTACGAGTCCTCGATCAGCTCCCGTACGAGCTGGTCGGGCAACTCCCCGTCCACCGTCACCGTGTTCCAGTGCCGTTTGTTCATGTGGTACCCCGGGTTGATCATCCCCGGGTGGTCGGCGCGCAGCCGGATCGCGTCCTCCGGGCCGCACTTCAGGTTGACCTTCAGGGGCAGGCTGTCCGTCCAGGACAGGGCGAACATCTTGCCCAGCACCTTGAAGACCGAGATTTCCGGCCTGAACGGGAAGTCCTCGACAGCGGAGTTGAAGGACAGGCAGAAGGCACGCAGTTCCTGCGGAGTCACGCGTCGTTCCCCTGCTTCTCTTCCTCCGGTGCAGCGGCGTGGTCGGTCGGCTCGACGAGCACCGTCACGATCTTGTTCCGGCGACCGGCCGCGGCCTCCGCCGTGAGCCGCAGTCGGCGCCCGTCGGGCAGCTCGACGACGGACGAGGCCCCGGCGATCGGCACGCGGCCCAGCGCCTTCGCCAGCAGCCCGCCGACCGTCTCCACGTCCTCGTCGTCGTACTCCTCAAGGCCGTACAGCTCGCCGAGGTCGGTGATGTCGAGGCGGGCGGTGACGCGGTGCCGCTCGTCGCCCAGCTCCTCCACCGGCGGGAGTTCACGGTCGTACTCGTCGGTGATCTCGCCGACGATCTCCTCCAGGATGTCCTCGATGGTCACGATGCCGGCCGTGCCGCCGTACTCGTCGATGACGACGGCGACGTGGTTGCGGTCGCGCTGCATCTCGCGGAGCAGGTCACCGGCGTTCTTCGTGTCGGGTACGAAGGCGGCGGGCCGCATGGCGCTCGACACCAGCTCGCTCTCCGCGTCCCGGCTGATGTGCGTCTTGCGGACGAGGTCCTTCAGGTACACGATCCCGACGACGTCGTCCTCGCTCTCCCCGGTGACCGGAATGCGCGAGAACCCGGAGCGCAGCGCGAGGGTGAGCGCCTGCCGGATCGTCTTGTACCGCTCGATGACGACCAGGTCCGTACGCGGGACCATGACCTCGCGTACGAGGGTGTCGCCCAGTTCGAAGACGGAGTGCACCATGCGGCGCTCGTCGTCCTCGATCAGGGACTCCTTCTCGGCCAGGTCGACGAGCGCGCGCAGCTCCGCCTCGGAGGCGAACGGGCCGCGCCGGAAGCCCTTGCCGGGGGTGAGTGCGTTGCCGATGAGGATCAGGAGGTAGGGGATCGGCCCCATGACACGGGCGAGCGGCAGCAGGACGTACGCGGCTGCCGTGGCCGTGTTGAGGGGGTGCTGACGGCCGATCGTGCGCGGCGAGACCCCGACGGCGACGTACGAGACGAGCACCATCACACCGATGGCGACGGCGAGGGCCTGCCAGGTCCGGTCGAACTCCTTGAGGCAGGAGTACGTGACGAGCGCGGCGGCGGCCATCTCGCAGACCACACGCACCAGCAGAGCGACGTTGAGATAGCGGGTCGGGTCGGCGGCGATCTGCGCGAGCTTGGCACTGCCGCGCCGCCCACTGCGTACCGCTTCCTCTGCGCGGAAGCTGGAGACGCGCGCGAGGCCCGCCTCCGCGCAGGCGGCGAGCCAGGCTACGACGATCAGCGCTATGGCACCGGTGACGAGTTGGGGGTTCATGAGGAGACCGTCGGCGCGGGCGACGGACCGGTCATCCCCCGCTCGCCTCGCCAGCCGTCGACGATGGCGGCCTGGAGGCCGAACATCTCGGCCTTCTCGTCCGGCTCCTCGTGGTCGTAACCGAGGAGGTGCAGCACGCCGTGGACGGTGAGGAGCTGGAGCTCCTCGTCCATGGAGTGCTGCGTCTCGGCCTCCTTGCCCTGCTTCTCGGCGACCTCGGGACAGAGCACGATGTCACCGAGAAGCCCCTGCGGCGGCTCGTCGTCGTCCTTCGACGGCGGGCGCAGCTCGTCCATCGGGAAGGACATGACGTCGGTCGGACCGGGCAGGTCCATCCACTGGATGTGCAACTGCTCCATGGCGTCGGCGTCCACGGCGATCACCGAGAGCTCGGAGAGCGGGTGGATGCGCATCCGCGCGAGCGCGTAGCGGGCGATGTCGAGGATCGCCTGCTCGTCGACCTCGGTTCCGGACTCGTTGTTGACGTCGATCGACATGGTGCTGGTTTGTCTACTTCCGCTTGTTACGGACGCCCTTGTGGGTGCCGTTCTCCGTACCGTTCTCGCTGTCGTACTTCTCGTACGCGTCGACGATACGGCCGACCAGCTTGTGCCGGACGACATCCTGGGAGGTGAGCCGCGAGAAGTGGACGTCGTCGAGGCCGTCGAGGATGTCCTGCACCTGCCGCAGGCCCGACTTCGTCCCGGAGGGGAGGTCGACCTGCGTCACGTCACCCGTGACCACGATCTTCGACTCGAAGCCGAGCCGGGTGAGGAACATCTTCATCTGCTCGGCGCTGGTGTTCTGCGCCTCGTCCAGAATGATGAAGGCGTCGTTGAGCGTACGGCCACGCATGTACGCCAGCGGCGCCACCTCGATGGTCCCCGCAGCCATCAGCTTCGGGATCGAGTCCGGGTCCAGCATGTCGTGCAGCGCGTCGTACAGCGGGCGCAGATACGGGTCGATCTTGTCGTAGAGCGTGCCGGGCAGGAAGCCCAGCCGCTCGCCCGCCTCCACCGCCGGGCGGGTCAGGATGATCCGGCTGACCTGCTTGGCCTGAAGCGCCTGCACGGCCTTCGCCATGGCGAGGTACGTCTTGCCGGTGCCCGCCGGGCCGATGCCGAAGACGATGGTGTGCTTGTCGATGGCGTCGACATAGCGCTTCTGGTTGAGGGTCTTGGGGCGGATGGTGCGGCCCCGCGAGGACAGGATGTTCTGCGTGAGGACGTCGGCCGGTGTCTCCTGGCCGTCACCCTCCCCGTTCTCGCTCGCTCTGAGCATGGCGATCGAGCGTTCCACCGCGTCCTCCGTCATCGGCTGTCCGGTGCGGAGCACCAGCATCATCTCGTCGAACAGCCGCTGGACCAGGGCGACATCGGCCGCTTCGCCAGTGGCGTTGACTTCATTGCCCCGGACATGGATGTCGACCGCCGGGAAGGCCTTTTCGATCACACGCAGGAGGGAGTCGCCCGAACCCAGCAGGGACACCATGGGGTGGGCGGCCGGGACGGTGAACTGTGCTCGTGCCTGCCCCGGCGCAGGGGGCTGAGCTGTGGGTGTCTGAGTCATGGGCCGGCTCGTAGGCCTGCACGACCTCCTCGATGAGGCTCGCTTACCACGTGGGTAGCCTTCCGCTCCCAGCCTACGACGGTGCACTGACAACGTCGTAAGGCTTTTCGAACACGGCCCGGTGTACGCGGTCACGGTCCGGTGTACATGGTCACGGTCCGGCGTCTGTGATCACCGTCCGGCGTCCGCGCTCAGGCCGATCTGCGGAAACCGATCGTCGGAACGGCCCGCCGCAGCGGCCACGGGCGCGGCCTGGCGCTCCTGGGCACCAGGTCCGCGAGGAACGCGTACCGGCGCAGGGCCGCGGGGTCCTGGTGCTCGTACGACTGGATCTCGCGCCACCAGGCCCCCACCTCGGACCAGCCGGGTGCGGAGAGGGAGCCGCCGAAGTCCTGGACGGAGAGGGCGGCGGTGAGGCCGGCGAAGGCGAGGCGGTCGGCGAGCGGCCACTCGGCGAGGGTGCCGGTGACGAAGCCCGCGACGAAGACATCGCCGGCGCCCGTGGGGTCGAGGGCCTCGACGGCGATGGCGGGCACCTCGGCCGTCTCCCCCGTCCGCCCGTCCACCGCGTACGCGCCCTCGGCGCCGAGGGTGACGACGGCGAGCGGCACGTGGTCGGTGAGGGCTCGGGCGGCTTTGCGGGGGCAATCGGTGCGGGTGTAGCGCATCGCCTCCTCCGCGTTGGGCAGGAAGGCCTCGCAGTGCTCCAGGTCGGCGAGGCCGGCGAGATCCCAGCGGCCGGTGTCGTCCCAGCCGACGTCGCCGAAGATCCGGGCACCCTTACGGGCGGCCTGGGCGATCCAGGGGGAGCGGACACCGGGGGTGAGGGAGGCGACGGCGGCCCGGGCGTGCGGCGGGCACTCCGGCGCCGGTTCCTCATGAGGCGGCTCGTGGCCGTGGGAGACCATGGTGCGCTCACCCTCGTACGCCATCGAGACGGTGACCGGGGAGTGCCAGCCGGGAACCGTGCGTGAGGTGGAGAGGTCGATGTGCTCGCCCTGTTCGAGGGCGTCCCAGCAGTACTCCCCGTAGTGGTCGTCGCCGAAGGCGGCGGCGAGGGAGGTCCGCAGGCCGAGCCGGGCGAGCGCGGTGGCCATGTTGGCGACCCCGCCGGGGCTGGACCCCATCCCGCGCGCCCAGGACTCGGTGCCGCGCACGGGGGCGGAATCAAGCCCGGTGAAGATGATGTCGAGGAAGACGGTGCCCGTCAGATAGACATCCCACGGAGGTTCGTCGGGCGTGCGCAGGGCGGCCAGGGGATCGACCTGGGCCTGACGGTAGGACGATCCCTCTCCGGTGGACGCGGTGGACGCGATCACTGTGCGCTCCCTGACGATGGTGCGGATCAGGCCAGTCTGCACCACACCACTGACAGCGGACCGCTGCTCCCACCCCGAAATCGCCCCGAAATCGGCGCGAAGTCGGCGCGAAGCCGACGCGCGGCGCCTGGGGAGGGAGTACTCAGCCCTCGAACTCGTACGCCTCCACCTCGGCGAGGTACCGCGCCCGGCGCTCCTCGTCATGCTCCAGGAACGACGCCAGGAAGGAGTTCCGCGCCAGTTCCCGCAGCCGCTCCTCACTCAGGCCCAGGGCTTCCCGTACCGCCCCGAAGTTGTCGCCGGCGTATCCGCCGAAGTAGGCGGGGTCGTCGGAGTTGACCGTGCAGAGGAGACCGGCGTCGAGCATCGCGGGCAGCGGATGCGCGGCCAGGACATCGACGGCCCGCAACCGCACATTCGACAGCGGGCACAGCGTCAGCGGCACCCGGTCCCGCACGAGCCGCGCGACCAGATCCGGGTCCTCCATACAGCGCAGCCCGTGGTCGATCCGCTCGACGCCGAGGATGTCGAGGGCCTCGGTGATGTACTCGGGCGGGCCCTCCTCCCCCGCGTGCGCCACCCGCCGCAGCCCCAGCCCGGCGGCGGCCTGGTACACCTCGCGGAACTTCACCGGCGGATGCCCGACCTCGGCGGAGTCGAGCCCGATGCCGACGATCCGGTCGAGGTAGGGCTTGGCCGCCTCCAGCGTCTCCATCTCCGACTCGGCGGACTCGTCGCGCAGGAAACACATGATCAGCTGCGTGGAGACGCCGTACGCCGACTCGCTCTCCCCCAATGCCCGCCACAACCCCTCGACGACCGTCCCCATGTCCACGCCACGGGCGAGGTGGGCCTGCGGATCGAAGAAGATCTCCGCGTGCCGTACGCCCTGCGCGGCGGCCCGCGCGAGATAGGCGTTCGCGAGGTCCGCGAAGTCCTGCTCGGTGCGCAGGACGGCCATGAGCCCGTAGTACAGGTTCAGAAAGGACTGCAGGTCGTCGAAGAGATACGCCTTCCGCAGCTCGTCGGTGTCGGCGTACGGCAGCGACACACCGCCCCGCGCAGCGAGCGCGAAGGCCAGCTCGGGTTCGAGGGTGCCTTCGATGTGCAGGTGCAGTTCGGCTTTGGGGAGGGACATCAGGGACATCGAAGAATCGTACGACCGGTTCACCGACGTTTCGGAACCGGCACCCTCAGCAGGTCGTGGGCGACGGTCAGCTCCCCCTCGTACCCAGCGGCCCGCGCCTGCCGCTCGAACTCGGCCGGTTCGGAGTACCGCTGGCTGAAGTGGGTCAGGACGAGATGCCGTACGCCGGCCTCCCGCGCGACGGCCCCCGCCTGACCGGCGGTCAAGTGCCCGTGATCGGCGGCGAGTTGCAGATCCTCGTCGAGGAAGGTCGACTCGATGACAAGCAGGTCGCACCCCTCCGCGAGCGCGTGCACCCCGTCGCACAGCCGGGTGTCCATGACGAACGCGAACCGCTGTCCGCGCCGCAGCTCACTGACATCGTCGAGGGTGACGGAACCGAGGGAGCCCTCCCGCTGGAGGCGTCCGACGTCCGGCCCCCTGATCCCGTGCTCGGCGAGCAGCTCGGGCAGCATGCGGCGCCCGTCGGGCTCGACGAGGAGATAGCCGTAGGACTCGACGGGGTGCGAGAGCTTGCGGGCTTCGAGGCGATAACCGCCCGCCTCCGCCAGCACCCCACCGTCCCCCGCCACCGGCTCCTGCCGGATCTGGACGGTCTCGCGGTAGGCGGTGGCGTACCGCAGGCGGTCGAAGAACTTCTGCCCGGAGCGCGGGTAGTGCGCGGTCACCTCGTGCGGGACGCGGTCGAGGTTGATGCGCTGGATGACTCCGGCGAGCCCGAGCGAGTGGTCCCCGTGGAAGTGCGTGACACAGATCCGGTTGAGGTCGTGGGCGGCGACCCCGGCACGCAGCATCTGGCGTTGCGTGCCCTCGCCGGGATCGAAGAGGAGCCCCTCGCCGTCCCAGCGGAGCAGGTAGCCGTTGTGGTTGCGGTGCCGGGTGGGTACCTGGCTGGCGGTGCCGAGGACCACCAGTTCACGTGCGGACAAAGGAAGTTACCGACCTTGATTCGTTGTGCCGACCAGACCGGCTACCCGGGCGGCCACTGGAGGCCGCGCCCGCCGAGGATGTGCGCGTGGGCGTGGAAGACGGTCTGCCCGGCGCCGCTGCCCGTGTTGAAGACGATGCGGTAGCTGTCCAGCTTCTCCTCGTCGGCGATCTCCCCGGCCTCACGCAACACGTCGGCGGCGACGCCGGGCTCGGCTGCGGCGAGGGAGGCCGCGTCGGGGTGGTGGACCTTCGGGATCACCAGGATGTGCGTCGGCGCCTGGGGGTTGATGTCCCGGAAGGCGAGGGTCGTGTCGGTCTCCCGGACGATCGTCGCCGGGATGTGCTTCGCGACGATCTTGCAGAACAGACAACTCTCGTCCGCCATGCGTGTGCCTCCTCACGCTCGCCGATCAATACGTGGGAATCGTACGACGGTGAGTCAACTGTGAGATGCACCTCACCAAACACCCTTGGTCAACACAGAGTTACCGGTTAATCTCCGTTCGTTCAAAAGATAATCAAAATCTCATAAATAGCGGGGGGAAGAGTGCGACCGACCAGTCGCAGTCGAGTCATGCGCGGGGCGTTGACCAGCGCTTGCGCGGCGCTCGTCCTGGCCGGCGGCCTACAGGCCGTGCCGGTGCGGGCGGCGGACACGGGGAGTTCCGGCCTCACGGCCGACGACGGGGCACGGGGCAAGGACTTCTGGGAAGACGACGAGTTGCCGGCCGCCACGGCCGAGCGGCATGCTTCCGAGCGGGCGGTCGCGTCCGGAAAGCCTGTCGAGATCGATGAGTTGACGTCCACGACGAGCAGGGTCGTCGCCAATCCGGACGGTTCCTTCACCGCCGAGGCGGCGACGTCGCCCGAGCGCGTCCGCAAGGACGGCGAGTGGATGGGCGTCGACACCACGCTCGTCACCCGCCCGGACGGCAGCCTCGCGCCGCGCGCGGCCGAGGACATCCGCCTCTCGGGCGGCGACACCGACGCACCGCTGGCCCGGCTGGTGACGGCGGGCAAGGAGTACGCGGTGTCGTCCCCTTGGGCGCTGCCGAAGCCGGAGATCGACGGCTCGTCGGCGATCTACCGCTCGGTGCTGCCTGACGTGGACCTCGCCGTGCAGGCCCACCCGGACGGGTTTACCTACCACTTGGTGGTGCACAGCCGGGAGGCCGCCGCCAACCCCGCCCTGAAGAAGGTGAGTTTCCCGATCCAGTCCAAGGGGTTGTCCGTGCGCGCGGACGACTCGGGCGCCACCTCGTACGTGGACGCCTCGGGGTACGCCGTGGTCTCCAGCGGTTCCGCGCTGATGTGGGACGCGGGAAGGGGCGCGAGCGCCCTTGCGGGCACGGCGAAGAAGGCCACCTTCAGGTCTGCCTCCTCGGCTCCCGTCGCCGCCTCTTCCGCCGAAGCCACAGCCACAGCCGTCGCCGACACCCTCAGCGCCGACTCCAACTCCCGTACCGCCGTCATGGACACGGCGGTCACCGACGACACCCTCTCGATCGTTCCGGACCAGAGCTTCCTCGCGGACGAGGCCACCTCGTACCCCGTGGTTCTCGACCCGCCCGCGGTCAAGGCGACCCTGACGGGCTGGACCTCGCTGTGGTCCAACTCGCCCGGCACCAGTTTCTGGAAGACCAAACACGCGCTGGGCGTGGGCTACGACGCGTTCGTCGACAACAAGAAGGCACGCTCGCTCTTCCAGTTCGACACCCGCAGGGTGGCCGGCAAGAAGATCGTGAACGCGACCTTCACGCCGTACGCGATCTGGTCGGCGAACTGCGTGAAGCAGGACGTCCACCTGTACCGCACGAGCCAGATCTCCTCGGGCACCACGTGGAACTCGCAGGACTCGTCGCTGAAGTGGTACACGAAGGTGGACACGGTCTCGGCCTCGAAGGGGCACTCCTCCGACTGCCCGGACGGGGACATCGAGTTCGACGCGACGGCGGCCGTCGCTCACACCGCGAAGGCGAAGGACACGCTGACCACGCTCGGCCTGCGGGCCGACGAGAGCGACCCGATCGCCTGGAAGCAGTTCATGTCGCCGCTGGACCCCGACGCCACGTCCTCCCGCAAGCCCCGGCTGTCCATCACGTACGTCACACCGCCGGACAGCAAGCCGTCGTCGGTGAAGATGTCCGACCCGAAGGTCTCCTGCTCGGCGTCGACGGCGCCCGCACAGATCCGGGACACCACGCCCAGGCTGACCGCGACGCCGACATCGAGCGACGCATCCAGTGCCTCGCTGCGCCCCAACTTCGAGCTGTACAAGGGCAGCAGCACCACGGAGACCTCGCTCAAGCCGTCCACGTGGACGGACAGCGGCACAGCCGGAACAGCGGTCACGGCAGCGTTGGACCAGACCGTCAGCTACAAGTTCCGCGCCCGCACCGAGTACAAGTACACGTGGAAGGGCGCCACTCACTCCCTGTTCGGGCCATGGTCGAGTTTCTGCTACTTCAAGGTGGACTCCAAGGGCCCACTGCTGCCGCAGGTCTCCTCAACCGTGTACAAGGAGTGCGCAGGCACCAGTTGTGACGCCGCCGACCCGGAGCTGGGCAGCGTCGGCATGACCGCCGGCTTCAAGGTCGAGGGCGGCGCGGGTGACGTACGCCGCTACGACTGGTGGCTGAACGGCGTGAAGCTCGGCAGTAAGACGTTCACCGCCAACACGCCGACGTACGAGATCGAGGCCGCGCCCGACAAGCGGCTGACCAACACCCTGCGGGTGCAGACGTACGACGGCGCGGGCAACGCGAGTCCCCATGCCGACTACCAGTTCCGGGTGGCCAAGGGCTCCGACCCGGTGGCGAGCTGGAAGTTCGACGAGGGCAGCGGCACGACCGCCGAGGACTCCTCCGGCAGGAACCGGCCGCTGACCCTCACCTCTACGGCCTGGACCGACAAGGCGCGCCTCGGCGGCGGTGTGAGCACCGACGGCACGAGCGGTGCGGGTGTCACCACGTCCTCCGTGCTGGACACCACCAACAGCTTCGCTGTCAGCGGCTGGGTGCGGCTGACCGGGAAGGACCACGTCTCCACCCTGGCCTCACAGAGCGGCACCCGGATGGGCGCCTTCCAGCTGTACTACTCACAGTCGTACGACCGGTGGATCTTCAACCGGTACTCGACCGACACCGACGACACGACGATCGTCCGCGCGGTCTCCAAGAAGCCGCCGGTGGCGGGCGCGTGGACGCATCTGATGGGTGTGTACGACCACAACAAGAAGCAGATCCGGCTGTACGTCAACGGGCAGCTCCAGGCGGCCACGGAGTTCACCACGCCGTGGGCGGCGAAGGGCACCTTCGAGGTCGGCCGGATGAAGGGGCTGGGGATCTACTCCTCCTGGTTCGAGGGCGACCTCGACCAGGTCCAGGTGTGGAACCGGGTGGTATTCGAGAACGAGCTGTGGGCGATCGCCAACGCCGAGAGCCCGGCCACAGGCCGGACCGAGGCCGCGCTGCTCGCCAACTGGAGGTTCGACGCGGTCGTCCGACGTAGCGTTCTGGACGCATCCGGCCGGGGCAACGAGCTCCGGCTGGACACGGGCGCGACCATCGCCACGACCGACGATCCGGCCCACGGTGACGTGTTGGCACTCGACGCGGCGAATAACGGCCGGGCCATCTCGCCCGTGCCGCTGGACGAGTCCGGCAGCTACAGCCTGGCGGGCTGGGTCGACCTGGCCACCCAGTCGAAGCTTGAGGACACCACCACGGCGCACTCGGCGACCGTCTTCTCCCACCCGGGCGAGGCGCGGAACTCCTTCCGGCTCTGGTATCGGCAGGAGGCGGGGCAGTCCGTCGGCGACTGGCGCTTCGGGCGGTACGAGACGGACGTGCTCAACGGCCCGGCCGCCGAGGTCAGTTCTGACGAGGTCGAGTCCCCCGGTGGCTGGGTGCACGTCGTCGCCGTCTTCGACTCGGTGAACAGCTCCATCAAGCTGTACGTCTCCGGGCAGCGGCAGGGCGACGAGGACGGTGTCCTCAGCAAGGACACCTACCAACCGACCGGCTCACTGATGGTCGGTGCTTCACTCCGACACGACAACGGCCAACTGGGCAACCCGCTGCCCGGCCGGCTCGACGACCTCCGTGTCTACGCGGGCGTGCTCTCCGACGCGGAGATCACCCAGCTCGCGACGGTGGACGAGCCTCCGGTGCCGATCGAGTAGTCGCCGCGCGACTCTCTTCCTTTCTTCTTCTTTCATACGGCGTGCCGGGCTGCAGGTCCGGCACGCCACCACCCCTCTACAACCAGGAGTACTCCCTCCGTGTTGTCCAGGAACAGCTCACTGCTGCCCAAAAGCTGGGCATGGAGCAGAGCGAGCCGGCGCCGGCTGGCGTCCGTCGCCCTGCCCGTGTCCGCGGCGGTCGTCGCCACCCTACTGAGCGCCACCCCGGTGCTCGCGGCCGACGACGACCGCGATCACACCGCCCTGCCGAAGGCCAGGTACGGCAAGGCCCAGCCTTTCGACCCGAAAGCCGCCAAGGTCGACGACCCGACCGTGGCCGCCGCGCGCGAGACCCTCGCCAAGGCCCGTGCGAAGGTGACATGGCCGGACTCGTCGGCCGTACGGGTCCGGCCGACGAAGGCGGTCCGGGCGACCAGGACCGCCGAGGGCGGCGAGAGCAAGTCACAGGCGCCCACGGTGCGCGTGCTCGGTCGCGAGGCCACCGGCCGACTCGGCATCGACGGCCTCGTGTTCGCCGTCTCCGGCAGCGACGGCGGCAAGGCGGCCACCACCGTCGACTACAGCTCCTTCGCCGACGCCTACAGCGGCAACTGGTCCTCGCGGCTGCGTCTCGTCCAGCTCCCCGAGTGCGCCCTGACCACCCCGGAGAAGGCGGAGTGCCGCAGGACCACCCCGGTGGCCTCGGAGAACGACGCCGAAGCGGAGACCGTGACCGCCCAGGTCACCCCGCCGAAGGCCGGAACGGGTCGGGCCCGGTCCGCCTCCATGGTCATGGCCCTGTCCGCTGCGGCCGGCTCCGACCAGGGCACCTACGAGGCCACCCCGCTCGCGGCCTCCTCCACCTGGTCGGCCGGCGGTTCCAACGGCGACTTCACCTGGAACTACCCGCTGGAGACCCCGCCGACCCCGGCGGGACCGGCCCCGAACCTGTCCATCGGCTACTCCGCGCAGAGCGTGGACGGCCGCACCTCCTCCACCAGCGCGCAGCCGTCCTGGATCGGCGAGGGCTTCGACCTGTCGACCTCGTACGTCGAGCGGGCGTACGGCAGTTGCGAGGACGACGGCCAGGACAAGAAGTACGACCAGTGCTGGAACGAGGACAACGCCTCCCTCGTCCTCAACGGCAAGTCCACGCCCCTGGTGAACGAGGGCGGCAAGTGGCGGCCCAAGAGCGACGACGGCGAGCGGATCGTCCACGACACCGGCGCCGTCAACGGCGACGACGGTGACGCGGGCGACAAGGGCGAGTTCTGGACGGTCACCTCGACCGACGGCACCCAGTACGTCTTCGGCAAGAACCGTCTGCCGGGCTGGACTTCGGGGAAGGCCGAGACCAACTCCGTATGGACGCTCCCGGTCTTCGGCGACGACTCCGGTGAACCCGGCTTCGCCTCCGGCGACTCCTTCTCCGGCCGCGCCAAGACACAGGCCTGGCGGTGGAACCTCGACTACGTCGTGGACCCGCACGGCAACGTCATGACGTACTGGTACGACAAAGAGCTCAACCACTACGCCAAGAACGGCACCACCGGTAACGGCACCGAGTACGTCCGGAGCGGCTGGCTCAAGCGCATCGCCTACGGCCAGCGCACCGACACGATCTTCTCCACCACCCAACCGGCCGCGGCCCGGGTGAACTTCACGGTCGCCGAGCGCTGTCTGCCGGTCTCCGGTGGTGAGACCTGCGGTTCGCTGACGTCCTCCAGCCGCAACGCCTGGCCGGACGTCCCGTTCGACCAGATCTGCGCCGCCGACAAGCCCTGCACCGACCAGCCCAGCCCGTCGTTCTTCACCCGCAAGCGCCTGACCGATGTGACGACGCAGGTGTACGACGGTGCGGGCAGCGCCGACACCGACTACCGCGCGGTCAACGCCTGGCACCTCGGGCAGACCTTCCCCGACCCGGGCGACGGCTCGGACGCCGGCCTGTGGCTGGACTCCATCAAACGCACCGGCAAAGCGGGCACCGACGCCTCCCTGCCCTCGGTCACCTTCAGCGGCGTCCAGCTGCACAACCGCGTCGACCGGACCGGCGACCAGGTCGCCCCGTTCATCAAGTGGCGAGTCCGCACGGTCACTTCGGAGACAGGCTCCAAGCTGACCGTCAACTACTCCGAGGAGGACTGCGTCGCCGGCTCGGACGTCCCGTCCGACCTGGACTCCAACACCCGCCGCTGCTACCCCGTGAAGTGGATTCCGCCGTCCAACCCGACGCCGGGCACCGACCCCCAGCCGCGCACGGACTTCTTCCACAAGTACGTCGTCACCCAGGTCACCGAGTCCGACCCGTACGGCGGCGCCCCGCTGAAGCAGACGGACTACAACTACAGCGGCGGCGGTGCGTGGGCGTACGACGACGAGTCGCCCATCACCCAGGCCAAGTACCGCACCTGGGGCATCTGGCGCGGCTACCAGAAGGTCACCACGACCACCGGCGAGCCCTCCGGCACCCGCTCGAAGTCGGCCTCCCTCTACTACCGGGGCATGGACGGCGACAAGCAGTCCGGGGCCACCACCCGCAAGGAGACGGTCACCGACTCCACGGGCAAGGCGGTGACGGACTCCGAGCAGTTCGCGGGCCAGCAGCGTGAGCAGATCACGTACAACGGGGTGGACGGCGCCGAGACCAGCGGCACCATCAACACCCCCTGGTCACGCACGACCGCCACGGACAAGCACTCCTACGGCACGGTCAACGCGTACATGGTCCGCACGGCCTCCTCGGCAACCCGCACCCCGGTGACCGGCGGCACCACACTGACCTCCACCAAGTCGACGACGTACGACCCGACGAGCGGTCTCGCGCTGAAGGAGGAGACCGACGCCGGCGGCGAGAAGGACTGCGTCGTCACCGAGTACGCCGTCAACGAGTCGGCCTGGATCCGGTCGCTGCCCAAGCGGGCGGAGAAGGTTTCCACCGGGTGCGACGCCACGCCGAAGCGGACGAACGACCCGAAGACCACCGACGTGATCTCGGAAGTGCGGGTCTCGTACGACGACCAGGCCTACGGCAAGGCACCCACGAAGGGCGACGCGACCCGGCAGGAGCGGGTCACTGGCTACAACGCCGACGGCACCGCCGTCCTCCAGGCCGTCACCACCGCCAAGTACGACGCCCTGGGCCGCCTCATCGACAGCTGGGACACCAAGGGCACCCGGACCAACCACGCCGTGTACACCCCGGCCGCGGGCGGTCCGCTGACCAAGCTGACCGAGACCAACGCCCTCGACCACTCCACCACCACCGAGTTCGCCCCTGACTGGGGTGTGCGGACCGCCACCATCGACCCGAACGGCAACCGCACGGAGCTGGCATACGACAGCTTCGGCCGCCTCACCGACGTATGGCTCGCCGACCGTGACCGCGGCGCGAACCAGACGCCCACACACAAGTTCGAGTACAAGGTCCAGAACACCGACGCCTCCTGGGTCGCCACCAAGTCGCTGAACAACGACGGCACCACATACCGCACCGAGTACGCCATCTACGACGCGCTGCTGCGGCTGCGCCAGACCCAGACGCCCGCCGCGTCCGGCACTGGCCGGGTCGTCACCGAGACCAAGTACGACACTCGCGGCCTCGCCGTGTCGGCGGCGGCGGACTACATCGACACCACCGCGCCCTCCGGCAAGCTCGCCGACCTGCTGACGGCGGCCCCGGCCGGCACGGAGACCGTGTACGACGGTGCCGGGCGGCCCGTGATCGAGAAGGTGCTCACCAACGAGAAGGAGTTCTCCCGCACCACGCACACCTACAACGGCGACACGACCACCGTCGAACCGCCCGCCGGTGCCCCGGCCGTGCGGGAGAAGGTCGACGCCCGCGGCCGGCTGACCGAGAAGCTGGAGTACGACGGCAACCGGCCGACCGGCTCCTTCAGCCGCCTCACCTACGGCTACGACCACGCCGACCGGCTCACCTCCGTCAAGGACGACGACGGCAACACCTGGTCGTACGCCTTCGACTTCCTGGGCCGGCAGACCGACGTCACCGACCCCGACGCGGGCGTCGGCTCCTCCGAGTACAACGACCTCGACCAGGTCGTCGCGGCCACCGACGCCCGGCAGAAGACCGTCGGCTTCACCTATGACCTGCTCGGCCGGACCACCGGCAAGCTCGACGGCAAGGTGCCGGTGGTGAACGGCGCTCCCGCGCCGGAGGACGCCAAGTACCTTGCGCGCTGGACGTACGACTCGATCGCGAAGGGGCAGCCCACCTCGGCCATCCGCTATGTCGGCGGCAAGGCCGGCAGCGTCTACGCGACCACCAACGCCAAGTACGACAAGGTCTACCGGGTCCTGAACGAGCAGTACACGGTCAGCAAGACCGAGGGGGCCCTGGCCGGTACCAACGGCACCTGGACCATCGCCAACGCCTACAACGTCGACGGCACTCCGCAGAAGCGCACCATCCCCGCGATGGGCGGCCTCGGCCAGGAGGTTCTGGACTACGGCTACACCGAGCAGCGGATGCCGGACACCCTCAAGGGGCTCACCGGCATCGTCCAGAACACGGACTACCTGCCGGCCGGCGAGCAGATCCGCACCACGCTGGGTGTCTCCTCGACGGCGGACTGGACGGAGATCAACCGGTCCTACGAGACCGGCACCAAGCGGCTGGCCCGCCAGAACGTGGTCTCCGAGACCCACACCGGCACCGACGCGGACGCGTACTACCGCTACGACATCGCCGGCAACCCGGTCGAGATCGAGGACAAGGCCACCAGCCCGACGGACCGTCAGTGCTTCACCTACGACGGCCACCGCCGCCTGAAGACCGCCTGGACGACCACGGCGGACTGCGCGACCGCGCCCGCCACGGACAACGTGGGCGGTCCGGGCAAGTACTGGCAGTCGTTCTCCTACGACAGCGCGGGCAACCGCAAGACGTCCACCGACCATCTGTCCGGCGCGACCACCTCGTACGCCTACAAGACGGCCGACCAGCCCCGCCCGCACGCCCTGGCCTCCACCGAGACCAAGAAGGACGGCGCGGTCACCGCCACCACCGGCTACACCTACGACAAGGCGGGCAACACCGACCTCAGGACCGTCGGCGGCAAGACCCAGGACCTCGACTTCAACACCGAGGGCAGCCTGGAGAAGGTCACCCAGGCGGACAAGTCGACCACCGAGTACCTGAACGACGCCGACGGCAACCGCCTCATCCGCCGCGACGCAACCGGGACCACCCTCCACCTGGGCGAGACCGAACTGCGGCTCGACAAGGCGAGCGGCAAGGTGTCGGCGACCCGCTACTACGTCCACGGCGGCGAGACCGTCGCGGTGCGCAGCACAGCCGGCCTGACCTGGATGGCCGGTGACCACAACGGCACCGCCAGTGTCCAGATCGACGCGGCGACCCAGCGGGTCACCCGGCGCCAGCTGAAGCCGTTCGGCGAGGACCGGGGCACGGGCGCCACCGCGTGGGTCGGCGAACGGGGCTTCGTCGGCGGCACACAGGACCCGACGGGCCTCACCCACCTGGGAGCACGCGAATACGACCCGTCCACCGGACGGTTCGTCAGCGTCGACCCGCTGGCGGACCTCAAGGACCCGCAGCAGATCAACGGGTACGCCTACAGCAACAACAACCCGGTCACCTTCGCGGACCCCGACGGCAAGTTCCTCTTCGCCCTCTTCGCCCTCATCGTGGCGGTCATCAGGCTGGTGGTGGCGTACATCAGCTACGTCAGCAACAAGTCCTCCGGGTCCAACGGCTCCGGCGGCATGTCGACGATGGGCAGCGCCAACTACGCCTCGTCCTCCGGCGGCGGCAGCGACTGCCCGCTGGTCCAGCAGAACTACGGCCTCTGCAACAACAAGGAGCCCGCCGACCCGCGCGCCGAGGGGTCTTTCAAGGACGCTGCGGCCGGCTTCGGCCACAACCTGCTCTCGGGCTGGGAGGCCATGGCCGAACTCACCCCGAGCTGCTGGTTCCAGGACTGCGGAGCCCCTACCGACGCGTACGACGACTTCGTCGAGGGCAAGGGCGTCGACGAAGACTCCCAGGCCTACGACACCGGCGACGACGTGGCCGAGGTGGCCAGCATGTTCAACCTTCCCGGTCTGCTCAAGTCGCTGTCCAAGAAGCTGCTGAAGAACACGAGCAAGAAGGCGGCGAAGGACGCAGACGTCCCGAAACCCGGCTGCAAGTGCTTCCTCGCCGGCACGGACGTCCAGATGGCCGACGGTTCCACCAAAAACATCGAGGACATCGAGGTCGGCGACGAGGTCCTGGCGACCGATCCGAAGACGGGGGAGACCGGCGCCCGCAAAGTCGTCCGTGTCATCGTCACCGAGAGCGACAAGCACTTCAACGAGCTGTCCATCGCCACCGAGGACAGCGTCGAGAAGCTGACGGCGACCCACGAGCACCCCTTCTGGTCACCGTCCGAGAGGGACTGGATCGCCGCGGGCGACCTCGCGCCGGGTATGACGCTGCGTACGGACGAGGGCGACACCGTCGTCGTCACCGGCAACCGCGCGTACGCGGACCATGCCCGCACGTACAACTTCACGGTCGATGAGCTGCACACGTACTACGTGCTAGCCGGTACAGTGCCCGTGCTGGTGCACAACGCGGGATTGTGTCCCGAGGAAATCGACAACGTCTTCAACAACCCCAGCAGCAGGTCCTCTCAGGATCAGTTCGAATACCACTGGGAAAAACATGCGAAGGCGCGCGGTTTCACGCGCGAGCAGTACCTCCAAGATGCGAAGGACTGGGCGACTGGTATTGCGCAGCCAGGAGGGAAGAGAGGTCTCAACGCCAAATTGGAGACGCTGGTGGACGGGTCGCGCGGAATAAAATACGTGGACCCCCAGACGGGTAAGGGCGGGCTCATCGGCCCCGACGGCAAGCCCGTATCCTTCTGGTATGGCGCCGACAACTGAAATGGGAGGGGGAGTCGAGTCGATGTCGGATTTCATGGAGGACTACGTCCTCTGGCGGCGCTTGCCGTTCCCCGGTCTGCGCCGCGGCCAGAATCTGGTGCGCGCGGGCGAGAACCTGGCACTCATTCATGGCGACCTGGCAGTCACTGACGAACATGTGACCCAGGTGATCCTTTTTGTCGACGAGGGGGTATTCGAGCCGGCCCGGGGGGACGTCATGGGTTCGCTTGAAGAGATCATCTCCCGCCTGGAAAGATTCACTGAGGGCATGACCACGGAAGAGCGTGAAGCTGTCGAGGCCCATTGCCGGTATGCAGCTCTGCTGCATCGAATCTATGGTGAATTTCTCCGCATAGGAGCCCCGTAGCCCGGCACCTGACCAGTAGCGAACAACGATGAGCCGCCCACAGCGTGTGGGTGGCTCATCGTTGTTCGCAACCCGAGGTGGCCTAGACGAGTCATTCCGATGTGATCAGTGGTCGTAGGCGATCAGGGATCGCAGGACCGGCTGGCCTGTCCTGTGGTTGTGCCAGATCGCGGCGGCCATCGCGAGGACGCGCTGGGCGACGCGGACG
>NZ_JAAGLU010000319.1 GCF_010550245.1 Streptomyces sp. SID12501 | reverse complement strand
CAACGGCATCTTCGGCCTCTCCCCCGACGGCAGCGCCATCTTCCAATGGACCGGCAACGGCACCACCTGGAACAAAGTCGGCGGAGCAGCCGGAACACTCTTCGCCGGCGGAGCAGGCCTCTTCGCCACCAACCCCACCAACGGCGACCTCTACAAAATGAACGGCCCCGACAACTGGGCCAAGATCGGCGGAGCCGGCCACCAGTTCGCCGTCGCCGCAGACGCCATCTACGGCCTGTCACCCACCAGCGACGCCGTCTTCAAGTGGTCCGGCAACGGCACCACCTGGCACAAGGTCGGCGGCCCCGCCTCCTTCATCGCGGGCCGGTAACCGACTCATTCCCAGTGGCCCACCGGAGCTGTCCTCCGTCGCGAGGGTTCCGGTGGGCCGCTTCCAGTTCGTCGAGGCACGCCGAGGGGATCGGCTCGGGCCGTGTGGTGGCCGGACACACCTGGCGGTGCCTGATTGTGATGACGAGCACCATATGACGCCGACCTGGGCACTCCTACGTTGTGGCCACACCCGACGCCCCCGTAGAGCCCCTGGAAGTGGTGCACATGGTCTCCTCCG
>NZ_JAAGLU010000318.1 GCF_010550245.1 Streptomyces sp. SID12501 | reverse complement strand
GACGACGGGCCGGTGGTGAACCCGACCTGGTTGTTGACGATGACGTGGATCGTGCCGCCCGTGCGGTACCCGCGCAGCTGCGCGAGGTTGAGCGTCTCGAACACCACGCCCTGGCCCGCGAAGGCCGCGTCGCCGTGGATGAGGATCGGCAGCACCGAGAAGCCGTCGCCGCCGAGGTCGATGCGGTCCTGCTTGGCGCGCACGATGCCCTCGAGCACCGGGTCGACGGCCTCGAGGTGCGACGGGTTGGCCGCGAGGTACACCGCGGTCGTCGCACCGGACTCGGCCGTGAACACGCCCTCGGTGCCGAGGTGGTACTTCACGTCGCCCGAGCCCTGCACCGACTTCGGGTCCTGGTTGCCCTCGAACTCGCTGAAGATCTGCCCGTACGACTTGCCGGCGATGTTCGCGAGCACGTTGAGCCGGCCGCGGTGCGCCATGCCGATGCCGACCTCGTCGAGCCCGCCGTTCGCGGCGCGCGACAGGATCGCGTCGAGCAGCGGGATGAGCGACTCGCCGCCCTCGAGCGAGAACCGCTTCTGCCCGACGTACTTGGTCTGCAGGCACGTCT
>NZ_JAAGLU010000317.1 GCF_010550245.1 Streptomyces sp. SID12501 | reverse complement strand
CGTCGATGATGAGCATGTCCACGGGGCGTCCGGTCATGGCGCCGCCGACGCCAGCGGTGAACACGCCGCCGTCGTGCCCGGCGAGCTGCCACTCGTACTGCGCGGACAGGTCGTCGCGGACGCGGAGGCCGAGGTCGGCGCCGTGGGTGGTGATGTCGTTGCGGATCGCGCGGCCCCAGCGGCGGGCGACGCCGGCTTCGTAGGACGCGATCGCGATGCGCAGGTTCGGGTTCTGCGTGAGGCCCCACAGGGGGAACCGGCGGGACGCGCGCTGGGACTTCCCCTCCTGTGGGGGCATCGAGATGATGACGCGCGCGTCGGGGGTGGTGAACGTCTGGACGAGTGCGGCGTCGATGACGTCGAGCGCGGGCGTCTGCATGGTCCGTGGGTCGAGGAACCGGGCGAGGTCGCCGGGGGTGGCCCAGCGGGGTGGGGGCGGGGGTTCGAACATGCGGGCGGCGTGCTCCCACCACTCCACGGGTGCCGCGGTCACGGTCACGGCCGCGCCTGCCGCACGAGCCGGTCGCGTCCGGCGTCGTCGAGCGCGTCGCGGACGTGCGCGTAGGCCTGCG
>NZ_JAAGLU010000316.1 GCF_010550245.1 Streptomyces sp. SID12501 | reverse complement strand
ATCGTGCACCGGGACATCAAGCCCGCGAACGTCATCATCACCAACACCGGCGCGGTGAAGGTGATGGACTTCGGCATCGCCCGCGCCCTGCACGGCGTGCAGTCGACGATGACCCAGACCGGCATGGTCATGGGCACCCCGCAGTACCTGTCGCCCGAACAGGCCCTCGGCAAGGCCGTGGACCACCGCAGCGACCTGTACGCGACCGGCTGCCTGCTCTACGAACTCCTCGCGCTGCGGCCCCCCTTCACCGGAGAGACCCCCCTTTCGGTGGTCTACCAGCACGTGCAGGACGCCCCGGTGCCGCCTTCGCAGCTGCCCGAGGGCGGTTCGATCCCGAAGGAACTCGACGGCCTGGTCATGCGGTCGCTCGCCAAGGACCCGGACGACCGGTTCCAGAGCGCCGAGGAGATGCGCGGGCTGGCCCAGTACGCGCTCCGGATGCTCCACGAGCAGGGGCCGAACACGGGCACCTGGAACACCGGCCCGGTGACGATGGCGCTCCCGCACGGCCGGGGCCCGGCCGCGACGACGGCCATGTCCATGGGCGGCTCCCGCGGCCAGCCGTACCCGG
>NZ_JAAGLU010000315.1 GCF_010550245.1 Streptomyces sp. SID12501 | reverse complement strand
GCCCACGTGCTGCACGATCGTTGGTGGACCACCGAAGAATTCGTCGCCACCCGGGCTCGGTACGCGCACCTTGACCTAAAGACAAAGGACTCATCACTGAAGGCCGAAGTTGCCGCGTTCGCCGGTGCCGAGCTAGCGGACCTGAGTGCGGAGGTCGACGAAGTCGCCGAGATGGACCTGCTTCGCGCCGCTGTCGTGGACGGGATCATCACCACGAAGTACGACCCGCTGATGGAGCACCTCTTCCCGGACTGCAAGGTGTTCGTCGGAGAGGAGGACCTGCTCTTCTCCGACATTCAGGGAATCGGGGAAATCTCTAAGATCCACGGTGACCACAACGACCCTGACTCGCTCATTTTATCGGCTGCCGACTACGAACGATTCACAGAGCGCAAGCCCTACCTGCTACCCACGTCCTCGAGTCGAGCGGCAACGAGAGATCGCAGCCCAGCCGGTGCCACCACAGAGCCGCGAAGATCGCCGACCGCACCGCGCCCGGCAGAGAGATGGCCAGCTCGTGCTCGAAATCACCGATCGTGGCCCCGTCGGGAGGGCAGGCCTCGACGGGGGCTTC
>NZ_JAAGLU010000314.1 GCF_010550245.1 Streptomyces sp. SID12501 | reverse complement strand
GAACGTGAACGTCCCGGTGGCCTCCGACGGCGTGACCGCCGCCCGCAGCACCGTCTCCCCGCCGGCCGTGCCGGACGACTCGACGTCGAGCGTCGTGGTCGTCGCGACGGCCTCGGGGACCGTCACGTCGACGACCTGCGCGCGGTCGCCCGTGCCGTTGGAGTGGTGCAGCACGAGGACCTTCTGGTCGCCCGCGCCCGGCCCGCCGTGGACCTCGACCGTGGCGCCGTCGAACGTCTGCGACACGAAGTCGGCGCCGATGTTCGAGCCGAACCACAGCGGCGGGTCGTACGGGTCGACGGTGAACGGCCCGACCTCGTCGACGATCCCGTCGGCGGGGAAGGCGTAGGTGCTGCGCATCTGCGCCCACACGCCGACCGGCGTGCCGGGCTCGACGCCGAGCGCGGCGAGCGGCACCGGGACGACGACCGTGCTGTTGTCGAACGCGCCCATCTCGATGTTCCCCGCGAAGGGGTACAGCAGCTCGGGCCCGGCGATCAGCTCGTTGGTGTCGTAGTCGTAGGTCTGCACGACCGTGTAGTCGGTCTCGTCGAGCTTGGCGACGACGGTCGTGA
>NZ_JAAGLU010000313.1 GCF_010550245.1 Streptomyces sp. SID12501 | reverse complement strand
GAGCCGTCGGGGAACACGACGGTCGGCACGGTCTGGTTGCCGCCGTTGAGCGACTCGACGAGCTGCGCGGCGTCCGCCGTCTGCTCGCTGTCGACGACGTCGTAGCCGATGCCGGCGGAATCGAGCTGCGTGCGCAGCCGGTGGCAGTACCCGCACCACGTCGTCGAGTACATCGTCACGGTGCCGGGTGCCGGGGTGCTGGTCGTCATGGTTCCTCGCAGGTGCCTCACGGTGCCGACGGCGGTGCTGCGTCGTCGTCCCTCGATCCTCGCACGCGCGCCGGGAGTCGGCGGCCCCGGGTGTCGGCGGGTGCTGGGAGACTGGTCGACAATGTCCGCCGACTCCCTCCTCGACGCGCTCGACCCCGAGCAGCGTGCCGTCGCCACCGCCCTGACGGGCCCCGTCTGCGTGCTCGCGGGCGCGGGCACCGGCAAGACCCGTGCGATCACGCACCGCATCGCGTACGGCGTGCGCACGGGCGTCTACCGCCCCGCGTCGGTGCTGGCCGTGACGTTCACCGCGGGCGCCGCGGCCGAGATGCGCGTGCGCCTGCGGGACCTGGGGGCGAGCGGCGTG
>NZ_JAAGLU010000312.1 GCF_010550245.1 Streptomyces sp. SID12501 | reverse complement strand
CGTCGGTGGTGGTGAGGTCGGTGTCGTTGCCGAGGAGTTGGCGTTGCCAGAGGGCGTAGTCGGCGTATTGGACGGGGAGTGGTTCCCAGTGGGTGGCTGAGTTGTTGGTGGTGCGGGTGGTGTAGGCGGTGGTGAGGTCGTGGGCGAGGGGGGTGCGGGACCAGGCGTCGCTGGCGATGTGGTGGATGAGGAGCAGGAGGACGTGTTCCTCGTCGGTGATGCGGAAGAGCGAGGCCCGGATCGGGATCTCGGACGTCAGGTCGAAGCCACGACCGGTCGCTTCGGCGATCAGGGCGGAGACGTCGTCCGCGTCCGCCTCACGGACCGTGAACGGCACGACGGCTTCACCGACGGGCCGGACGATCTGGTGCGGACCGTGCTCCTCGTCCTCGGCGAAGGTGGTGCGCAGGCTCTCGTGGCGGGCGACGACGTCACCGATGGGGAGGCGGAGGGAGACGACGGCGAGGTCGCCGGGCTGGCGGTGGGCGGCGGGGAGGTTGTAGGTGGAGCTGGGGCCTTCGAGTTGGTGGAGGCACCAGAGTCGCTGTTGGGCGTAGGACAGCGGGCTGTGGTCGGG
>NZ_JAAGLU010000311.1 GCF_010550245.1 Streptomyces sp. SID12501 | reverse complement strand
CCCTGAGCAGGCGCGGACACGCCGTCCTGGCGAACAACCGCGCCCTGCGCGCGCTCAGGACGGCCGAGGTGATGCAGCGGATGTCGGCCAAGGACAGGCGCGCCCTCGCGGAAAGCCTGGCCGCCTTCCGCGCCGCGGCCGCCGATCCGGCGGCCCTCGGTGTCCCTCCGCGAGGTGACACCCTGTCGGACACTGCCTGAACCGCGCCCGATGGGGCGGCGGGGCAACGAGATGCGCACGGGTCGGCGCCCGTCCCGGCAGACTGCACCTGTGGCCGGCACCGGCCACCGCGAAAAGGGACGAGGGCATGCGCAACCACTCCGAAGCCTGGCTCGGCGCCGCTGAAGAAGCGCTGCGAGCGACAGCACCCACCGCACTGCCGTCAGCGGCCCGGGAACTCCTCACCACCCACGTTCGGGCGAGCGAGGTCACGCTCCTGCTGGCGGACTACGGGCTGGACGTGCTGCAGCCGGTGACGCACCTGCCCCACACGGGAACGCAGGTCCCGGTACGGGACGGAGCCCCGGCCGGCCGGGCCTTCGCCACGCAAACCCCCGTCCTGGAGGTCACCGGCGATCC
>NZ_JAAGLU010000310.1 GCF_010550245.1 Streptomyces sp. SID12501 | reverse complement strand
GCGAGGTCGGCGGGGCGGGGCTCGCCAGGGGGAAACGCGTAGTGTCGGGTATGAGTGGCGGTTTTACTGTAGATGGCAGATCTCGGGGCTTGACTACAACGCAAGGAACGTGCTGCGGGAAGCTTCCGCGACGGGGTATTCGCAGGTCGGAGGCGCTGTGCGGACCGGGCGAAACGGCTACGTTACACCCGGTCCGCAGCCCTGCCGATGGGGCGTACGTCCCGTTTTGACGGTTTCAGGTGCGGGAAACCGAAGTACTCCGTTCGACTGGCGGCCGCCCGTACGGAGGGGGTTCCGGCCCAATCCGAAATTGATCACGGAGCCACGTTCGACGGAATCCCGGAATTGATCATCGGGCGGCCCGGGCGGGGATATCCGGAATGCAAGATCGCCGAGGCCGTCCAGGGCCGTGCGTCCGCTGCGGAGGGTCGGGTGCGGGGGCGGGGCGGCGGCTCGGTAACCTAAGCGCGCTGACACACCCTTAGGGCGGCTTTACCTCGGCCGTCCCGAGCGTCCACCCTTCCGTCCGTACGTCCTAGGAGTTGCCGCCGCCGTGAGCAGCAGCCTTCGACGCGGCGCC
>NZ_JAAGLU010000030.1 GCF_010550245.1 Streptomyces sp. SID12501 | reverse complement strand
TCCCCCTCGGCGAACTCTGGTACCTCAAAGAACTCGCCGCCTGGCTGCGCGAACACCACCGCAGCCGCTTCCTCCTCACCGCACCCCCACTCCACCTCCCCGGCACCCAAGGCAGCCCCCTCACACCGGTGGCCACCGTCTGACACGGACACCGGCTCCCCGAGGGAGAGGCCCCCAGGACTCAAGCTCCTCAATCTTGATCCTGGGGGCCTCTCCCTTTTCGTTCTCCGTTCGCGTTCTCAGACCGCCGCGATCCGTCGCAGTGTCTCGGCGATCGTGTCCTGCGACGGCAGCCACACCCGCTCCAGTGAGGGCGCGTACGGCGCCGGCACATGGGGCGGGGCCACGCGCGTCACCGGAGCGTCCAGGTGCCAGAACCCCTCGTCCACGGCGAGCGCGGCCAGTTCGGCTCCGACACCGAAGTCCCGTACTGCCTCGTGGGCGATGACCAGGCGGTTGGTCTTGGCCAGGGAGGCGAGAACGGTCTCCCGGTCCAACGGGGCGACCGTACGCAGGTCGATCACCTCCACGCTCACTCCCTCGGCGGCCAGCACATCCGCGGCGGCCAGGCAGTCCTGGACCATCCGCGACCAGGAGACCACGGTGATGTCGGTGCCCTCGCGGATCACCTTGGCCTTGCCCAGCGGGATCAGGTGGTCGGCCGGCGGACGCGGGCCCTTGAGGCCGTACTGAAGCCGGTTCTCCACGAAGACCACCGGGTTCGGGTCCTGGATGGCGGCACGCAGAAGACCGTAGGTGTCGGCAGGGTTGGACGGCATCACCACCGTCAGGCCCGGGATGTGAGCGAGCAGTGCCTCCAGGCTCTGCGAGTGCTGGCTGCCCGAGGAGCGGCCCGCGCCGAACTGGGTGCGGACGACGAGCGGCATGGAGGCCCGGCCGCCGGTCATGAAGCGCAACTTGGCGGCCTGGTTGAGCAGCATGTCGAGAGCGACGCCGATGAAGTCCATGTACATGATCTCGACCACCGGCTTCATGCCGGCCATGGCCGCCCCGACCGCTGTGCCGAGGATGGCGCTCTCGCTGATCGGGGTGTCACGGACCCGGCCGGGGAAGGCATCGGCCAGGCCTCGGGTGAGGCCGAAGACGTTTCCGCCCGCGCCGATGTCGATCCCGGCGAGGAACACGTCGGGGTCGGCGGTGAGTTCGTGTTCCAGGGCGAGGCGTACGGCGTCCATGGAGCGGAAGACCTCGCCCTCGGCGGGGGCCACCGGCTCGGGGATCGTGGAGCGCGGCGCGGAGACGAAGTCGTACAGGGTCTCGGGGGCCGGTTCGGGCAGGCTCCTGGCCCACTCCACGGCCGCCTCGATCTCCTTGTCGATCTCCTCGTCGACGGCGTCGGCCAGCACGGCGGGGACGCCGACCGCCGCGAGGTGCCGGCGGGCGACCAGCAACGGGTCGCGCTCCTTGGCGGCGGCAACCTCCTCGGCGCTGCGATAGCGCTCGGGGTCCCCCTCGTAGTGGCCGTGCCAGCGGTAGGTCTCGGCCTCCACGAGGACGGGCCCCGCGCCGCCGCGCAGGCGTTCCACCACGTCGTTCATCAGCCCCGCCACCGCGAGGACGTCGTTGCCGTCGACATGCGCGTAGTCGATGCCGTACCCGGCGGCGCGGGCGGACAGCGGGGCGCGGTGCTGTTCTGACGCGGGCGAGAACTCGGAGTAGTGGTTGTTCTCGCACAGGAAGACGACTGGCAGGTCCCATACGGCGGCCAGGTTGACGGCCTCGTGGAACATGCCCTGGGCGACCGCGCCGTCCCCGAAGAACGCCACGACCACGTCTCCGGCGGCGCGCAGCTTGGCCGCGGTGGCCACCCCGGTGGCGATCGGCAGGCCGGCACCGACGATGCCGTTGGCGCCGTAGATGCCGAGGCCCGGGTCGGCGATGTGCATCGAACCACCGCGGCCGTGACAGGTCCCGGCCTCCTTGCCCATCAGCTCGGCCATCATGGACGCCGTGTCCAGGCCCTTGGCCAGGACGTGGCCGTGGCCCCGGTGCGTGGAGGTGATTCCGTCGCTGGGGCGCAGCGGCCAGCAGGCGCCCACCGCACTGGCCTCCTGACCGATCGACAGATGCAGGAAGCCGGGTATCTCCGTCGCCTTGTACAGGACGGACGCCCGCTCCTCGAAGCGCCGGATGCGTCGCATGCGGCGGTACATTTCCAGGAGCTGTTCCGCGTGTGCGGAACCGGCGGAACCGGCCGAAATGGCGGAACCGGTCGTTGTCTGGTGGGGTGCCTCGGTCGTCATGCGCGTCCTCGCAATGATCGCGCGGGCGGTACAAGGCCGCGCCGCCGGAGTCCATTTTTTAATGTACCGTCTGGTCTAGCAAACTGGTCAAGCACAATAGAGCGAGGTCCCGGACCCGTTTCCCCCCGGATGTGCCACCGGCCGTCCGGACGCGGGCCCGAGGCCATGTCTCATCGGCACGTCGAAATGTCGACACACCAGGCGGGGAGAACCACATGCCACGACCACCGGGCCACGGGCCGGACTACGAGGTCCGACGCCAGAAGATCATCGACACCGCGGCGACCCTCTTCGCCCGTTACGGCTACGCGGCGACCTCCATCAACGAACTGGGCCGCGCGGTCGGGCTCGCCAAGGGCGCCCTGTACTACTACATCGGGTCCAAGGAGAACCTGCTGATCGAGATCCAGTCGCGGGTGATGGACCCGCTGCTGTCCCGCGCCCGGGAGATCGCGGGCCTCGACGCGGACCCGCTGGTGCGGCTGCGGCTGCTGTCGGAGTCGCTGCTGACGATCATCTTCCGCAGGCTCGACCACATCTGGGTCTACGAGCACGACTACCGCAGCCTCACCGGCGACTATCTCGACACACTGCTCGGCCAGCGCGCGGAGTTCGAGCAACTGGTCCGGGGACTGCTCACGGAGGCCGTGGAACAGGGCACCTTCCGCGCGGTCGAACCGCACCTGGCCACCCTGCAGTTCCTGAATCTGCACAACCACACCTACCAATGGGTGAAGCCGGACGGCGACTGGGACGCCTCGTACCTGTCCAGCGAGTACTGCGACACGCTGCTGCGGGGGTTCGGAGCACCCGGCGCCGCCCTGCCGGACGTGGAGCAGGAGGCCGCGGCCTTCAAGCGTGACCGGCCGGACCTGCCGCTCGACCCCGAGGCCGTGTGGCAGCCCGCCGTCCTGGCGAGCTGAGCCGGCCGGTACAACCAGCGCAGCCGGTACAGCCGGTACAGCCGGTACGAGGGCCCGCGGCATCCACCGCGGGCCTCTTCGCGTTCCAGGCCCGCCTGCCCGCGTCAAGCCTGCTTCAGCAACGCCCGGGCTATGACGTCGCGTTGGATCTCGTTCGTGCCCTCGCCGATCTCCAGGATCTTGGCGTCGGCGTAGAACCGTGAGATCTCCGACTCCCGCACATAGCCGTAGCCGCCGTGGATCTGCACCGCCTGGGAGGCGGCACGGTTGGCCACCTCGGAGGCGTACAGCTTGGCCATGGCGGCCTCCGTGCCGTACGGGCGTCCCTGGTCGGCGAGCCAGGCGGCCCGGTAGACCATCCAGCGGGCGGCCTGGAACTCCGTACCGATGTCGGCGATCTTGTGGGCGACCGCCTGGAAGGCCGACAGCGGGCGGCCGAACTGGTGGCGTTCCGTGGCGTGTTTGACGGCCAGCGCGAGCGCCGCCCGGGCCAGCGACATACCCAGCGCGGCGACGCTGATACGGCCCTTGTCGAGGACCGAGAGGAACTGGCGCAGCCCGTTGCCCTCCTCGCCGATCAGATGGTCCTCGGCGATCCAGCAGTCCTCGAAGACCAGTTCCCGGGTGTCCATGGCGTGCCAGCCGAGCTTCTTCAGCTTGGCGCCGCAGGTGTAACCGGGCGTCCCGGTCGGGACGTAGAAGGTGGCGAACCGTTTCCGCCCGTCCTCGCCCTTGCCGGTCGTGGCCAGCAGGGTGACGCCCTGACTGATGTCGGTACCGGCGTTGGTGATGAACATCTTGGTGCCGTTGATCAGCCAACCCCCGTCCGCCTGGATGGCCGTGGTGGTGATGCCGGCCGCGTCGGAACCGGCACCGGGCTCGGTCAGGCCGAACGCCCCGATGGCCTCGCCCCTGGCCAGCGGGGCCAGCCAGCGCTGCTTCTGCGTCTCGGTGCCGTACGTCAGGAGCGGCAGCGTGGCGATGGTCGAGTGCGCGTTCCAGGAGGAGGCCACCGACTGGTCGGCAGTGCCGAGTTCCTCCATGACCGCGACGTAGGAGACCATGTCGGAGCCGGCGCCGCCGTACTCCTCGGGCACGAGCATGCCCATCAGGCCGAGTTCGCCGAGCTTGGTGAAGATCTTGGTCGGGAACGTCTCGGTCTCCGACCACTGCGCGGCGTTCGGAGCGATCTCCTTCGCCGCGAACTCGCGGACCATCTCCTGGAGGTCCCGGGTCTCCTCCGGCAGGTCGAAATCCATGTCACAGTCCCTTCGGAGTCAGCAGCACCTTGAGGTGCCTGGCCCGGTCGGCGGCCAGGTCCGCGAAGACCTCGACTCCGTCCGCAAGCGCAAAACGCCCGGTGACCAGAGCGGAGGCGTCCAGTCGCCCGGTGCTCATCAGGTCGATCACCCGGGGGATGTCGAAGTTGTAGCCGAGAGTGCCGACCACCGAGCGCTCGTAGAAGACGAGTTGCCCCATGTCGAACTCGACGCTGCCGTGTCCGACACCGGCCAGCACGACCCGTCCGCCGCGCCGGACCGTGGCGACGGCCTGGCCGGCGAGCGCGGGCACACCGGTCGCGTCGATGACGACGTCGGGGCCGATGCGTCCGGTCTTCAGGAACACCTCACGGCGTACGTCCGTCTCGCGCGGGTCGAACGCCTCGGTGACACCGAGGCCGAGCAGCAACTCGCGGCGCCCTGCGAGGGGTTCGCTCACATAGAGCCCGGCCGCCCCGGCGATGCGGGCCGCGAGGACCACGGCGACGCCGATCGGGCCGCCGCCGACGACCAGGACGTTGTCGCCCGGCCGCACTCCCGCCCGGGTGACGGCGTGCAGGCCCACTGCGAGGGGTTCGGCGACCGCCGCCATCTCGTCGCTGACGTTGTCGGGCAGCCGAGTCAGCCCGGCGAGCGGCACGGTGACGCGGTCGGCGAAGGCGCCGGGCGAGGCGAGGCCGACGGAGCCGCTCCTGGGGCAGATGTGGTACTCGCCCCGGGCACACCAGAAGCAGACGCCGCAGCTCCAGACGGGGTCGGCGGTCACCCGGTCGCCGATCGCGATGCCGGGTGTCTCGGTGCCCAACGCGACGACTGTGCCGCTGAGTTCGTGGCCGAGGGCGAGGGGTGGGGCGGCGCCGGTGAGGGGGTGTGCGCTGTCGCGGATCATGTGGGGGCCTTCGAGGAACTCGTGCAGGTCTGTGCCGCAGACTCCGCACCAGCTCACCTCCACGACGGCCTCGTGGGGTGCGGGGTCGGGGAGGTCCGGGACCTCCTCCAGGCGCAGGTCTCGGGCGCCGTGCCAGCGCAGGGCCTTCATGCTTTCCCTCCTTTCGTGTCGTGGTGGTCGGTGCGATGCGTTGCACGCTGCGGGTCCGGTGGGGGCTGGTCGCGCAGTTCCCCGCGCCCCTGCAAGGCGACCCCTTACGGGGCGCCTTGCCCGGGGCTCTCGAAGTGGGCCTTGCCCGGGCCGTGTTCCAGGAAGGACTGGAGGCCCGTCGTCGCGTCCTTCGTTCCGAACACGCCGGTGAACAGGGAGCGTTCGAGGGCCAGGCCGGCGGACATGGAGGTGTCGGTGCCGTGGTTGACGGCCTCCTTGATGGCCTCCAGGGCTGCCGCCGGGCCCTCGGCGAGGCGGTGGGCGTAGCGGAGGGCGGTGGCGTGGACCTCCGACGCCGGGACCACCTCGTCCACCAGGCCCAGTCGGAGTGCCTCGGCCGCGTCCACTCGGCGGCCGGTCATCAGCAGGTTCTTGGCACGGGACGGGCCGAGGAGGCGGGCCAGGCGCTGGGTGCCGCCCGAGCCGGGGATGATTCCGAGCAACACCTCGGGCTGGCCGAGGAGCGCGTCGTCGGCCGCGATGCGGTAGTCGGCGGCGAGGGCAAGTTCGAGCCCGCCGCCGAGCGCGTACCCGGTGATCGCCGCGACAACCGGCATGGGCATCTGGGCCACCTCGTCGAAGGTGCGCTGCAACGCCCGGTTCCAGCCCCGGACTTCCTCGATACCCATCGCGGCGAGCGCCTTGACGTCCGCCCCGGCGGCGAACAACCGCTCGCCGCCGTAGAGCACGACGGCCCGTACCCGGGGCGAGTCGGCCAGTTCGCGTACGCGGGCGGCGAGTTCGTCGCGCTGGTCGGTGTCGAAGGCGTTCATCGGCGGGTGGTCGAGGCGGACCGTGACAACGGGTCCGTCGGTGTCGAGACGGATGCGCGGCACCAAGGCCTCCTCATCGGGGGAAACAAGGCGAACTCACCGGCGCGCAGATGGTTGTCGATGGGTTCGTGTCGTCGTACAGTTCGGCCAACAAGTTTTATAGACCAAGAGGTACACTAAATCATGGTAGCGGGCAACCAACCGGCCGGAACCCGCCTTTTCGTATGAGCGGTGGCAAGAAGCATTCGCCGTGCAGACACAGAGCGAGAGAGACCCGTGCACAATTTCGCGAGCATCCTCGATTACCACCTGACCCAGCGGCCCGACGCCGTGGCCGTGACACAGGAGGACCGGCGCCTGACGGTGCGCGAGCTCCACGACCGGGTCAACCGGCTGGCCGCGGGCCTGACGGAGCTGGGCGTCCGGCGCGGCGACGTCGTCGGGCTGCTGCTCTACAACCGGCCGGAGTTCCTGGAACTCGTCTATTCGGCCAACCGCGTCGGGGCAGTCTTCCTCCCGTTGAACTACCGCCTGTCCGAGGAGGAATGGGCGTACATTCTGGGCCACTCCCAGGCGAAGGCGATCATCACCGAACCGGAGTTCGTTCGGGCGGCCGACCGGATCGCCGGGAAACTCACGGACCTGGAGCACCGCATCCTGGTGGACGGTGAACCGGAATCGGACGAGTGGACCAATTACGAGGCGCTGCTCGACCGGCACGAGGGCGCCCGGGTGGATCCTGTCGAGGTCGGGCCGGACGATCTCCAGCGGCTGATGTACACCTCGGGCACCACCTCACGCCCCAAAGGTGTGCGCATCACGTACGGCAATCTGCACGCGAAGAACGTGTCCCAGATCGTCCACTTCGGCCTCACCGCGGCGGACACCACGCTCGTGGCCGGACCGCTCTACCATGTCGGCGGCTTGGACATGCCCGCCCTTCCGGTGCTGTACGCGGGTGGCGGTGTGGTCCTCCAGCGCAAGTTCGACGCGCCGGGTGTACTGCGGGCCATCGAGGAGCACAAGGTCACCAACGCCTGGCTGGCGCCGGTGATGGTCAACGCCGTCCTGGAGGTGCCGGACCGGGAGTCGTACGACACCAGCTCGATGCGCTTCATCGTGGGCGGCGGCGAGAAGACTCCCGAGCCGGTGCTGCGGCGCATCATGAACGCGTTCCCGAACGCCTGGTTCGCCGACGCGTACGGCCTGACCGAGACGGTGTCCGGCGACACCTTCCTGGACCGCGAGCACGCCCTGTCCAAACTGGGCTCGGTCGGACGGCCCGTGCCGCACACCCGGATCCGGATCGTCGACGACACCGACAAGGAGGCCCCGGCGGGCGAACTCGGCGAGATCACGCTGCGCGGCCCGAAGGTCTTCGCGGGCTACTGGCGCGACGAGACGGCGACGGCCGCGGCCCTGCGGGACGGCTGGTTCCACACCGGCGACATCGGACACGTCGACGAGGAGGGCTTCCTCTACATCGACGACCGCAAGAAGGACATGATCGTCTCCGGCGGCGAGAACATCGCCACCCCCGAGGTCGAACGGGTCCTGTACGAGCATCCGGCCGTCCTGGAAGCGGCGGTCGTCGGCCTGACGCACCCGCGCTGGGGCGAGGTCCCGCGCGCCTTCGTGGTGTTCCGGCCGGGCACCGACGCCGGCGTCGACGAGCTGCGGGAGTTCTGTCAGGGGCGCCTGGCGAAGTTCAAGGTGCCGGCCCGTTTCGACGTCGTCGACGAACTCCCCCGCACTCCCTCGGGCAAGGTCCTCAAGCGGACGCTGCGCGACATCCCCGCGGAGAACTGACCGTGGCCGACGTCGGCACCGACCTGCGCCTCGACGGCCGCAGCGTCCGGGTGACCGGTGCGGGGACGCACGTGGTGATCAACTGCATCGGGGTGCACGCGAGCACGGGGTTCGAGCGGATCGCCGCGTACGCGGCCGGCAAGGGTGGGGGCGAGGCGCCCACCAAGTCGCCGCCTGTGGAGCAGGCGGACCGGGGGTGCGGGTGAATCGACGGGCACCGCGGACGGGGGATGGACTGCCTGGTGAGGTGGCCCCCGGCGGCCTGCGGTGAACATACAACGAGGTTGTTCGTTGGCCGCGGGTCGGTCGGGGCTTGTCGCGCCCACGCGGCGGAGCCGCAAATCGATACACCCCCGCGCCCCTCAAGAAGGGCGCGCCTGCTCTAGCCGATTCCGAAGAGGTCCTCGGAGACCGCCTTTACCGCGTTCACCACCAAGGGGGCCACCAACTCCAGGGAGGAGCTGCCGTCCCCCACCACCGAGATCGCGCCGATCGGGCCTTCGGGACCGCGCAGAGCGAGGCCTACGCAGCCGAGGTCGGGGAAACACTCTCCTCGGTCGATCGCCAGGCCGTTGCGGCGGCGCACTGTGCGGAGTTCGCTGTGCAGGTGGTCGAGGTGGCCGATGCTGTGGTCGGTACGGCGCTCGATCAGCTGTGCGTACCGCGCGTCGATCTCCTCCGGGCTCAGCCAGGCGAGCATGGCCTTGCCCAGCCCGGTGCAGTGGGCGACCGCGCGGCCCCCGACCTTCGACGGGATGTCGACCGCCGCACGGCCTCCGATCTTGTCCAGGTAGTAGATCTCGGGCCCGTCGAGCACGGCCAGATGGACGACCATTCGGGTACGGACGGCCAGGTCGAGGAGGTGGGGCGCGGCGGCCGACCGCAGCGCGCTGTGGCCGATCTCCCGGCCCCCCAGGCCGAGCGCCCGCTGTCCCAGCGTATATCCGGCCACCGTGTGGCGCAGCCAGTCCAGGCGGACCAGCTGGTCGAGTATCCGGTGGGTGGTGGAGCGCGGGAGATGGGTCCGGCGCGAGACCGTTTCGAGCGTCAGATGGGTCTGCGGACGTTCGAAAAGATCCATGATCAGCGTCACGCGCTCCATCATCGACGGAGGCAGTACCTGCCCGACGACCTCGGAGGGTCGCGAGTCCAGGCGAAGGGCAGACGTCATCGTCGGTGCCTCTCTGCTCAAACTGAAATCAATTCTAGTTCGGCTTCGGCGTCAAGGTACCAACGCCATGGGCCATAGAGAAAGAGTCGTGCACCGACTAATTGGGGCGGTCGGTCTAATATTCCGGGGACGCAAAAAAGTACCGCTCCCCGGAAGACTGCTTACGGGGAGCGGTACGACGGCCGATGTCAGCCCTGGGTGAGGTCCAGGGCGATGTCCACGATCATGTCCTCCTGGCCGCCGACGAGACCGCGCCTGCCGACCTCTAGGAGGATCGTGCGGGCGTCGAGGCCGTAGCGCTCCGCCGCCGCCTCGGCATGGCGCAGGAAACTGGAGTAGGCGCCGGCGTAGCCGAGGGTGAGGGTCTCCCGGTCGACGCGCACCGGTCGGTCCTGGAGCGGGCGGACCAGGTCCTCGGCGGCGTCCTGGAGGGCGAACAGGTCACAGTCGTGCTTCCAGCCCTGGAGGTTGGCGACGGCGATGAACGGCTCGATCGGGCAGTTGCCCGCGCCTGCGCCCTGTCCGGCGAGCGACGCGTCGACCCGGGCCACCCCTTCCTCGACGGCCACCACCGAGTTGGCCACCGAGAGGGACAGGTTCTCGTGCGCGTGGATGCCGATCTGCGTCTCCGGATCGAGCACGTTCCGGTAGGCGCGGATCCGGTCGCGCACCCCGTCCATGGTCAGCCGGCCGCCGGAGTCGGTGACGTACACGCAGTGCGCGCCGTACGACTCCATCAGCTTCGCCTGCCCGGCGAGGACCTCCGGGGACGCCATGTGGGCCATCATCAGGAACCCGGAGACGTCCATGCCGAGTTCGCGAGCGGTGGAGATGTGCTGGGCGGCGACGTCCGCCTCCGTGCAGTGCGTGGCGATGCGCACCGAGCGGACCCCGAGGGCGTAGGCCCGCTTGAGTTCGACGATCGTGCCGATGCCGGGCAGCAGGAGGGAGGTGAGCGTCGCGCGCTCGATGACGTCCGCCGCCGCCTCGATCCACTCCCAGTCGGTGTTGCTGCCCGGCCCGTAGTTGAGACTGCCGCCGGCCAGACCGTCGCCGTGCGCGACCTCGATGGCGTCGACGCCCGCCTGGTCGAGCGCCTTGGAGATCTTCGCCACGAACTCGGGGGTGATCCGGTGCCGGATGGCGTGCATCCCGTCCCGGAGGGTGACGTCCTGGACGTAGAGCCTGGGGGTGGCGGTCATTCGGTCACCTCGGTGGTCGCCTCGGAGGAGAATCGCTGGGCGATGCGCTCGGCGACGCGCAGGGCGGCCGAGGTCATGATGTCGAGGTTGCCGGCGTAGGCGGGCAAGTAGTGGGCGGCGCCCTCGACTTCGAGGAAGACGGAGACCTTGGTGGTCGCCTCGGAGGGGTCGCCGGTGAAGAGCGTGTGCACCGGGTCGCCCTCAGGGACCGGCGTGAACTGGACCTGCTGCTTGAGCCGGTAGCCCGGCACGTACTCGGCGACCGCCGCGACCATCTCCTCCACGGAGGCACGGATCGCGTCGTGGTCGGCGTCGCCGATCAGGCAGTACACCGTGTCCCTCATGATCAGCGGCGGTTCGGCCGGGTTCAGGACGATGATCGCCTTGCCGCGCCGGGCGCCGCCCACCTTCTCGATCGCCCCGGACGTCGTCTCGGTGAACTCGTCGATGTTGGCCCGGGTGCCGGGCCCGGCCGACTTCGAGGCGATCGAGGCGACGATCTCGGCGTAGGGCACGGGGGTGATCCGGCTGACGGCGTAGACGATCGGGATCGTCGCCTGGCCGCCGCAGGTGACCATGTTCAGGTTGTCGGCGGCGTTGTCGGCGGCATCTGCGTTCGCAAGGTGCTCGTCCAGGTTCACCGGTGGCACCACGAACGGGCCGATGGCCGCCGGCGTGAGGTCGACGAGGCGTTTGCCGTACGGGGCGAGCTTCTCGGCGTTCTCGACGTGGGCCTTCGCCGACGTGGCGTCGAAGACGATGGCGATCTCGTCGAAGCCGTCCATACGGATCAGTCCGTCCACGCCCTCGTGCGTGATGGGGACCTTCAGACGGGCGGCGCGCGCCAGTCCGTCCGAGTCCGGGTCGATGCCCACCATCGCGGCCATCTCCAGGGTGTCGGACAGGCGCAGCACCTTGATCATCAGGTCGGTGCCGATGTTGCCGGAGCCGATAACGGCCACCTTCGTCTTCGTCATCCGTCTTCCTCAAGTCCCTTGGTGGAGAAGGTCGCTGTCACCGATCCCAGGCCCGACATCTCGGCCCGTACGGTGCTGCCCGGCGGGGTGGGGACAAGTGGGCCCAGGGCGCCCGAGAGCACGACCTGGCCGGCGCGCAGCGGGTCGCCGAACTCCCGGGCGGTACGGGCCAGCCACAGCAGCGCCGCGAGGGGGTCGCCGAGACAGGCGGCTCCGGTGCCCTCGGACGCGAGCTCGCCGTCGGCGTACAACCGCATGGTCACGTCCCGGGGTTCGAACTCCTTGAGGCCGACGCGCTCGCCGCCGAGGACGAACAGGCCGCTGGAGGCGTTGTCGGCGACCGTGTCCGTGATCGCGATGTCCCAGTCGGCGACCCGGCTGTCCACGATCTCCAGGGCCGCCACGGCATGTCCGACCGCCGAGCGGACCCGCTCGATGTCGAGGTCGTCGTCGTCCAGGTCCGCGGCGAGCACGAACGCGATCTCCGCCTCGACCCGGGGCTGCAGCAGCCGTTCGCTGGGGACCTCCGGCAGCGCGGAGACGTCCATGTCGTCCAGCAGGACCCCGAAGTCGGGCCGGTCGACGCCCACTTGGCGCTGGACGGACTCGGACGTGAGCCCGATCTTGCGGCCGACGACCCTTGCTCCGGCGGTGATCCGGTCACCGATGACGCGTTGCTGAACGGCGTACGCGAGGCCGATGTCGCTCGCGCCGAGCAGGTCCCGCACGGGGGCGCACGGCTTGTGGTCCCGGGCCGCGCCGGTCAGGCGGGCGGCCGCCTCGGCGACGACGGCCGCGCGCTGTGCGACGGCCGTCGGTTCCCCAATGTCTGTCATTCGCATCCTCAGCTCGTACCGGGTCTCCAGCCTGAGCGGCCCCGGCGCATGGCAGGCGCGAACGTTCCGCTGAGCGGGACTGAGGCGTCGACCGGGGGGCGTCTCGGTGAGCGAGATGTCCGAACATCGGGGCGGCGACGGCTCGTTACCGTCGTCCGGCGAACCGCTGAACGGCTGGTGGCGAGAGAGTGTGCACGTCTCCGCCCGACGTCCCCCACCTGTGGTCGCGATCCCCACGCACACCCCCACCGAAGAACGTCGGCATTCATGAGGAGGTCATGGTGAGCATCAACGAAGATGTCTACGACGTGGTCGTCGTAGGGTCCGGCGGAGGTCTGGTCGGGGCTTATGTGGCGGCGTCGCGCGGCCTGCGTACGCTCGTCATCGAGAAGACCGACCGGGTGGGCGGCACCACCGCCTACTCCGGTGCCGGGCTCTGGTTCCCGGGCTCCGCACCGCTGCGGCGGGCCGGCGTCGACGACGGCGTCGAGGGCTCCCGGACGTATCTGCGCACCATCGTCGACGACCGTTCCCGGGACAAGCGCCAGGACGCGTATCTGCGGGCGGGCGCACAGCTGATCGACGAGCTGGAGCAGAACGAGTGGTTCAGGTCGTTCGTGTACGCGCCCGTGCCGGAGTACTACGCGGACGCCCCCGGCGCCTCCCCCGCCGGGCACACCATCTTCCCGCCGGAGATTCCCGCCGCCGAACTCGGCGAGCATGCCCGGCTCGTGCGCGAGCCCGTCTCGATGGAGCGGTGGGGCGTCGATCAGGGCCCCGTGCTCAACGGTGGCCGCGCCCTGATCGGCAGGGCGCTGGCCGCGTTCCTGGAGACCGGCAACGGCACGCTTCGGCTCGACACCGCGCTGGAGAGCCTGATCGTCGAGGACGGCAGGGTCGTCGGCGTGAACGCCGTCAGCGACGGTGAGCCCGTCCGGATCCGGGCCTCACGGGGCGTGATCCTCGCCGCCGGCGGCTTCGAGCGCGACGCCGACCTGCGCGGGAAGCACCAGCCACCGCTCACCGGCGAGTGGTCGCACGGCGCCCCGGGCAACACCGGCGACGCCCTGCTGGCGGGGATGGCGGTCGGTGCCGCCACCGACCTGCTCGACGAGGCCTGGCTCGTGCCGGGCCTGGTGTGGCCGGACGGGCTGCCCGTCTTCCACACGGGCACGCGGGGCGGGATCTGGGTCAACGCCGCAGGTGAACGCTTCATGAACGAGACCCGCCCGTACGACCAGGCCGGGCACGAGATCCTCCGTCTGCACAGGACGACAGGTGTCTCGCACATCCCCGCCCACTGGATCATCGACCAGCGCCAGCTCGACCGGGACAGTTTCGGCGGCCCGGCCGACGAGCCGGTGCGCCCCGAGTGGTTCGAGTCGGGCGCGCTGAGGAAGGCCGACTCCCTCGAGGAGGTGGCGAAGCTGATCGACGTACCGCTCGACACCCTGCGCGAGACCATCGAGGAGTTCAACGGCTACGCGCCCACCGGGGTCGACGAGAGGTTCCATCGCGGTGAGACGCCCTGGGACCAGATCGCCCACCACGTGCTGGGCTTCCCCGCCCTGCCCGCGCTGAACTACCCCGCGCCGCCCACGCCCGACTGGCCGAATCCGCTGCTGCTGCCGCTCGACACCCCGCCGTACTACGTGGCGACCATCCTCCCGGCCGACATCGGCACCAAGGGCGGCCTGACGACCGACGAGAACGCGCGGGTGCTGCGGCCGGACGGCAGCGCGATCGACGGGCTCTACGCGAGCGGGAACACCGCGGCGGCGATGTCCGGACGCGTGTATCCGGGTGCGGGGACTCCGATCGGTTCGAGTCTCGCCTTCTCCTACCTCGCGGTGCTCGACATCGCCGGCGCGAATGACTGACCCCACGGCTGTGCCCGGGACACCTGTCGTGTCCCGGGCACAGTCGCGTGTTCGTGTTCGTGTTCGTGTTCAGGGCGTGGCGATCAGTCGCGCGGCCAGGTGGAGGTCCGCCTCCGCCTGTTCGGTGGTGATCTCCTCGGTCAGCATGGCCACGAACAGGCCCCACCAGCTGTAGACGAGCAGCCGCACCCTGCTGCGCGCGGTCTCCGCGTCCGCGTAGCCTCCGTGGCATCCGAGCAGGTGCAGGAGCCGCTGCCCCAGGGCCCGCTCGACGATGTCGAACCGGGTCGGGACCACGCTCGCGTACTCCGTGAACGACGACAGCGCCACCGCCGACGCCAGCAGGGGGCTGGCCAGCAGTTTCCCGCTCAGCGCGACGAGCGTCCGCGCCACCTCCGCCGCCGGGTCGTTCCCGTCGGCGGCGGGAGGAGTGACATCCCGGCCGCCGAGGAACTCCTCGATGTGCCATTCGAGGACGGACAGGAACAGACAGGGCTTGGACGGGAAGTAGCGGTACAGCGTGGCGATGGCGACGTCGGCCTCCCTGGCCACGTCGTGCATCTGCACTCGGGCGAGCCCCTCGCGAGCGCCGAGTTCGGAGGCGGCGCGCAGGATGCGTATCTGGCGGGCGGCCTGGGAGCTCGACATCGGAGCGGCGGGCTGCCGTACCTCTGCGGGTCTCGCCACGTCGTCGGCCCCCCATGTCGAATGTCGTCGAGTCTCCCCGCCGCGTCACTCAGGAGGAGGCTCAGGAGGTCTCCGGGCGGGTCAGGAAGGCCAGCACCGCGCTCTCCCAGGCCGCCTTCTGCTCGATCATGGCCCAGTGCCCGCAGTCGGGGAGGACGTGCAACTCCGCCTTGGGGATGGTGCGCATCGGCAGCAGCGCGTTGTCCAGCGGGGTCACCCTGTCGTCGCGGCCCCAGGTCAGCAGCGTGGGTGCGGTGACCTTGTGGAGCGCCGCCCAGATGGGCTGGTCCGAGTGGGCCTGGGCGGCCATCATCGCGGCCATCGCCTGCCGGCCGTAGATCCGGCGGGACGCCTCCAGCGTCGCCGGGTCGGTGGCGCTCGCCCAGCGCTCCTCGATCAGTTCGTCGGTGAGGAGGGCGGGGTTGTGAACCATCGACCGCAGCCACTGCACGAGGTTCTCCCGGGTGGGGTTCTCGGTGAACTCCACCAGCAGGTTGAGCCCTTCGCTGGGCGCCGGGGAGAGGATGTTGCGGCCCACCCCGCCGATGGTCACGACCCTGCGGAACAGGTCCTTGTGCGCGACGGCGAGGCCCACGGCCACGTACCCGCCCATGGAGTTCCCGACGACGTCCACCCGGTCGAGCCCGAGTCCTTCGAGGAAGCGCAGTACGGACTTCGGGGCCGCCGCCATGGGGTTCTCATCGGTCGGGTCGCTCACGCCGAAGCCGGGGAACTCCAGGGCGAGGGTGCGGAAGTGCTTCGCGAACACGGGCAGGTTGCCCCGGTAGTTGCGCCAGCCGGTCACCCCCGGACCCGACCCGTGCAGCAGGAGCAGCGGCGGTCCGTCGCCCGCCTCGTGGTAGCGCAACACGCCCTCGTCGGTGGGGAGTTCGCGCAGGGTGTCCTCGTACGTCAGGGAGGTGAGTGTCATGCCAGCACCGTGCCACCGGGCAGTCGGCGCCCGTGGGTGGGCTCCCGATCAGTGGGACGGTCCCGGCGGTGGGTGGCGCGGGCTGTCTAGCGTCGTGGACGTAACGATGCCGGGGGCCCTCGGGCCGCCCGGACCTGATCAATGCGAGGGGAGGACCTGATGGGTGTTCGCTCACTCGGGTACCTGCGTCTGGAGTCCAACGACATCGACAAGTGGAAGGCCTTCGGGGGCGACTTCCTCGGTCTGATGCCCGTCGAGGGCGGTGATCCCGAGTCCCTGCACTTCCGGATGGACGACTATCCGGCCCGCATCGTGGTCTCTCCGGGTGCCCAGCCCGGGATGACGGCGCTGGGCTTCGAGGTTCTCGACGAGCGGGAGCTGGCGGGGCTGGTCGCGGATGTCGAGAAGACCGGCATCAAGGTGACGGCCGGCACCGAGGCGGAGGCCGCGGCGCGGAAGGTCACGGGCTTCGTCAAGTTCAACGACCCGGGCGGCAACCCGGTCGAGCTGTTCTACGGCACGACTCTCGACCATGTGCCCGTACAGACCCCGCTGGTGTCGCAGTTCGTCACCGGCGACATGGGCTTCGGGCACGCCATCATCTCCGCCGAGGACGCGCGGGGCACGTTCGAGTTCTACGTCAACGTGCTGGGCTTCATCGAGCGGAACACGATGCGCTCACCGGGCGGCACCACCTGGTTCATGGGCTGCAACCCACGGCACCACACCCTCGGGGTGACGCCGATGCCCGGTCCGGGGCGGCTGCTGCACTTCATGGTCGAGGGCGCGACGCTGGACGACGTGGGGCGCGCGCTGGACCGGGCCGGGAAGTACGAGGTCCCGATGATGCACTCGCTGGGCAAGCACACCAACGACCACATGGTGTCGTTCTACGTCTGGTCGCCGGAGAACTACGCGGTCGAGTTCGGCTGGAACGGTCTGAAGGTGCCCGAGCCGGTGCCCGTCTACGAGATCACCGACGGCGCGTTCTGGGGCCACAACTTCACACCGCCGCCGATGCCGGGCGGCTGAGCCGACTGCTTGGACATGGCTGAGCCCCACGGCCTCCAGTGCATCGGAGGCGGTGGGGCTCAGTTGTCGTGGGGCTCAGTCGTCGTAGGGCCCAGTCGTCGGGCGGGAGGTCATTCGACGGTGATCGCCCGTTCCGGGCAGGCCCGTTCACCGTCGTGGGCCGCTGTTCCGAGGCCCTCCGGGATCTCTCCGTCGACGGGCAGCACGTAGCCGTCGTCGTCGAGGCGGAAGAGTCCGGGTGCCGCCGCCGCGCACCGGGCGTGTCCCGAGCAGGACGACGTATCGATGGTGATCTTCACGAACCACTCCTGTTCTACGGCTTGTTGGTCGACCCGGCGTCGACGGTGAACTGCAGGCCGGTGACGTATCTCGCCTCTTCCGACGCGAGGAACAGGACCGCGTTCGACACGTCCCGGGGCTCGACGTACGGGGCGTGGGTGTTCATCGCGGCGAGGGCGAACATCGGTTCCCGCGCGGCGAGTTCGTCGATCGGTACCCCGACGGTGATGCCCGTGTCGCTGACGCCGGTGGGGTGGACGGTGTTCACCCGGATGCGGTGTGTGCCGAGTTCGTTGGAGAGGGCCTTCATCAGGCCGACCACGCCGTGTTTGGCGGCCACGTAGTGGGCGTACGGCACATGGCCGCGGATGCCCGCCGCCGAGCTGATCATGATGATCGAGCCGCCGTTGCCCGCCTCGATCATCCCCGGGAGCGCCGCCCGTGCCGTGTTCCAGGCACCCTTGAGGTTGACGTCGACGACGACGTCCCAGGCCTCCTCGGTCAGTTGCCAGGCGGAACCCGAGCTCATGACACCGGCGTTGGCGACGACCACGTCGAGGCGCCCGAACTCCTCGTGCGCGGCGTCGACGGCGGCCCGCATCTCGGTGACGGAGCGGACGTCGGCCTGGACCGCGACGCACCGCCGGCCCGTCGCCCGCACCAACTCGGCGGTCTCCTCCAGCTGTTCCTTCGACGCGAGCGAGTAGGGCAGCGCGTCGCTGATGTCGTGGCAGACGTCGGTGATGACGACGTCCGCGCCCTCCTCCGCCAGCCGTACGGCGTGCGAGCGGCCCTGACCGCGTGCCGCACCCGTGATGAGCGCAACCTTGTCCTCAACTCGCCCCATGGCAACCTCAGTTCTTCGAGTGGTCGGTCAGGTCGGTCGGGTTCGTCGGGTTCGTCAGATCCTCGGCGGCCTCGCGCAGGGCGCGCAGCCGCCGCTGGAGGAGTTCGCGCTCGGCCTCGGCCTCGTCGTCGGCGCCGAGTTCGGCGAGGCGTACGTCCGTCTCGGCGATCTCCGTGAGGAGCCTGCCGTGGGCCTCCTCGCGGGTGAGCAGGTCCAGGTCGGTCCAGTCGGACCGCTCGGACTCCGGCCGCCGGCTCATGCGGGGAGGTTGTAGAGGCGGCGGGCGTTCAGCTCCACGATCTTGTGCACCTCGTCGTCCGGTACGTCGTCGAGGACCTCGGCGGCGTAGGCGCGGCTCCCCGGCCAGTACGAGTCGGAGTGCGGGTAGTCGCACTCCCAGGTGATCTTGTCGACGCCGACATGGTGGCGTACCTCGACGCCGAAGCGGTCGTCGATGAAGCAGCCGTGGAAGTGCTTGTGGAACAGCTCCGAGGGCCGCACGCTCTGGTTGACGTTCTGGTAGAAGCGGTGCCGCTCCCAGGTGCCGTCACTGCGCTCCAGCAGGTACGGGATCCAGCCGATTCCGCCCTCGGACAGCCCGATCTTGAGCTTGGGGTGCTTGTGGAGCACCGGGGAGAAGAGCAGGTCGGCGGTGGCGTACATCGCATTGGTGCCGAACAGGGCGATCGTCACCGCGAACGGCGCCTCGTCGGCCGTCTTCGGCGCCTTGCCCGAGGTGCCGAAGTGCAGGCACAGGGGCATGTCGGTCTCCTCGGCCGCGGAGAACACCGGGTCCCAGTGGTCGGTGTGGAAGGAGGGCAGGCCGCGCGGGGCCGGGTTCTCCGGGAAGGAGATCGCCTTGGCGCCCTTGGCGGCGGTCCGGTGGATCTCGGCGACGCAGGCCTCGACGTCCCACAGCGGCAGGATCACCAGGGGGATGAGCCGGCCGGGCGCGGTGGCGCACCACTCGTCGAGGACGAAGTCGTTCCACGCCTGAACGCACAGCAGCGCGAGTCGACGGTCCTTGCCCTCCATGAAGACATGACCCGAGAACCCTGGGAAGGACGGGAAGCACAACGCCCCCCAGACCCCGTCGAGGTCCATGTCGCGCAGACGGGCCTTCGGGTCGTAGCAGCCCGGAATCATCTCGTCGTAGCGCGTCGGTTCGAGGCCGAAATCCTCGGGGCTCTTGCCCGCCACGGCGTTGAGGCCGATGTAGGGGTAGATCCGGTCCTCGTAGACCCACACCTCGGCGGGGGCCTGGCCCGCTCCGCGCGGCTGCTCGACGCTCCGGGGGCCCGCCTCCCGGTACTTCGCGGGCAGTCGGTCGGACCACAGTCGTGGGGGCTCGATCAGGTGGTCGTCGGTCGACAGCAACTTCATCCATGGCTGCAACGGCATCCTTGCGCTCCCTCGGTCTCGGAGACTCTCCAGCATCGACACATTGCGTGTACTGATCGGGTCTCACTCAGTGGAAGAAGGAAATGAAACCCCTTGCTTCTCACGGATCATGGATGTGAGTCAGATCCCTTCACGAACATTCAGGCTACTCTTTTATTCGACGGAAGGAGACCCCATGGGTCGAGTGCAGGACAAGGTCGTCTTCATCACGGGGGCGGCACGCGGCCAGGGCCGGGCCCAGGCGATCCGGCTCGCCGCGGAGGGCGCCGACATCATCGCGGTGGACCTCTGCGAGGACATCGCCACCAACGGCTACGCACTGGCCACCGAGGCCGACCTGGACGAGACGGTGCGTCAGGTCGAGAAGCTCGGGCGACGCATCGTCGCGCGCAAGGCCGATGTGCGTGAGCCGGGGGCACTCAAGGCTGTCGTGGCCGAGGGCGTGGCCGAACTCGGGCGGCTCGACGCGGTCGTCGCCCAGGCGGGGATCTGCCCGCTGGGCCCCGGTCAGACCGCCCAGGCCTTCCTGGACGCCGTCACCGTCGACTTCAACGGGGTGGTGCACGCCGTCGACGCGGCGCTCCCCCATCTGCCCGACGGCGCCTCGATCGTGGCCACCGGGTCCATCGCCGGGCTGATCCCGGCGACCACGGACAACCCGGCCAACGGTCCGGGCGGCCTGGGCTACTCCTTCGCCAAGCGCCAAGTCGCCGCGTTCGTCCACGACTTGGCGACGGTGCTCGCGTCCCGGCAGATCCGCGTCAACGCGCTGCACCCGACGAACGTCAACACGGACATGCTCAACAGCGACCTCATGTACCGGTCGTTCCGGCCCGACCTGGAGAACCCGACCCGCGAGGACGCGCTGCCCAGCTTCCCCGCGACGACCGGCTTCGGTATCCCCTACGTCGAGCCCGAGGACATCGCCGACACCGTCCTCTTCCTGGTCTCCGACGAGTCCCGCTACGTCACCGGCATGCAGATGCGCGTCGACGCGGCAGGGTACGTCAAGCGGCGGCCCCAACTGCCCACCTTCTGAACGGGTTTCACGCAAACGGTTCCACGCGAACAGGGTTCACGCACCGCCCGTCATGTCGATGACCACCTTCCCGGTGGTCCGGCGTTCCGCGACGTCGGTCAGGGCGGCGGCCACGTCGGCGAGGGGGTGGACGCGGGAGACGAGCGGGCGCATCCCGTCGCGGACCATCGCGGCGAGCGCCCGGTCGCCGGCGGCCACCGCGTCCGGGGCGTACTGGCGCAGCATGCGGATCTCGAAGCCCCGTACGACCGCGTCCTTGAGCAGGACCAGGTTCAGCGGGATCCGCGGGATCTTCCCGTCGGCGTAGCCCACCGTGACGAACCGGCCGCCCCGCCGCAGTGCGCGCAGGGCGGCCTCCGCGTGGTCGCCGCCCACCGGGTCGACGACGAGATGGGCGCCGCCGTCGGTCAGTTCACGGAGCCGGGTCTTCAGGTCCTCGCGGACGTAGTCCACGCCCGCCAGCGCCCCGAGTTTGCGGGCGACCGTCAGCCGTTCCTGGCTCGACGCCGCCGCGACCACGCGCATCCCGAGCCTGCTCCCGACGTCGACGGCCGCCGAGCCGACCCCGCCCGCGGCACCGAGCACCGCCACCCACTCTCCCGCCTCGCCCCGCCCGACAGTGGTCAGCGCGTGGTAGGCGGTCGCGTACGTCACGTGGAACGCGGCGGCGTGGACCATGTCGAGCCCGTCCGGGACGGGACGCAGGCCGGACACGGGCACCACGACCTGCTCGGCGAAGGCGCCGGTCAGCACCGCCCCGGCCACGGGTGAGCCCACCGGCGGGCCGGACACCCCGGGCCCCAGCGCGGCCACGACACCGGCGAACTCGCTGCCCGGCGTGAACGGCAGGGGCGCGGGGACCTGGTAGCGGTCCGCCACGAGCAGTACGTCGGGGAAGTTGACGGCAGCGGCGTGCACCCGGACCAGCACCTCCCCCGGGCCAGGTTCGAGGTCGCCGAGTTCGACGACGCTCAGGCCGCTCGGGGGCCCGTACTCCGTACAGCGTGCGGCTCTCATCGTGTCCTCTCGGCAGTGTGCGCAGTGGGCATCGCCGGGTCACGGGGCAGGCCCAGTACCTGTTCGGCGATGGTGTTGCGCTGGATCTCGGCGGTGCCGGCCCCGATCGACGAGGCCCGGGTGCGCAGGAAGCCCCACACCCAGCGTCCGCGCTGGACGGCGTGCGGATCGCGGCGGCCGAGGATGCCGTAGGCACCCAGCAACTCCAGGGCGAACTCGTGCAGTTCCTGTTCGAAGGTCACGATGAACAGCCGTGACGTCGAGGACGCCGGCCCGGGCTCGCCCTTCGTCATGATGTCGGCGATGGTCCGCATCCCGGTCAGGCGCATGATCCGCACGCGGATCTCGAAGTCCGCGAGGCGGTCGCGCACCAGGGGGTCCGTCGTCGCGCCGCGCTCACGAGCCAGCTCGATCAGCTCGTCGAGGACCCGCCGGTACAGCGCCGCCTGGTTCATCGCGCCGGCCGCGCGTTCGTGGCCGAGGCTCGTCCGTACGAGGGGCCAGCCGCCGTTCTCCGGGCCGATCCGGTCGGCCACCGGCACACGTACGTCGTCGAAGAAGATCTCGCAGAAGTGCGCGTCCCCGGTCAGGTCCCGCAGCGGGCGCACGCTCATGCCAGGGGCGCGGGCATCGATCAGCAGGTAACTGATGCCATCCTGGCGGGAGTTGGGCGCTCCCGTGCGGACGAGGGTGAAGAGGATGTCGGCGATGTCGGCCGAACTGTTCCACACCTTCTGCCCGTTGACGACGTACACGGCACCGGAGTCGTCGGGTCCGCCACCGTCCCGTCGCGCGGTCGTCCGCAGGGCGGGCAGGTCCGAGCCGGCCTCCGGTTCCGAATAGCCCTGTGCCCAGACGGCGTCGCCGCGCAGCATGGGGCGCAGGAAGCGCTCCTTCTGTTCTGGAGTGCCGTACTTGATGAGGGTCGGCGCCGCGATGCCGAGTCCGGTGCCGAGGGGTCCTGGCACCCGGGCTCGCGCGTACTCCTCCTGGTAGATCACCTGTCGGGCGAAGTCCAGTTCCATGCCGCCGTATTCGCGTGGCCAGCTCGGACCGGCGTACCCGGCGTCGAACAGGGTGGCCAGCCATGCCTTCTGCCAAGGCAGTCGCTCGGTGGGGTCCTTCGGGCGGCGGCCGGGGTGATGGGCGGTGAGGAAGGTACGGAGGCGGGTCCTGAACTCCTCGTCGGTGGCCGCCTCTTGGGCCAGCTGGGCGGGCTCGGTCACCTCGGAGCCATGCGGATGGCGCCGTCGAGGCGGACGGTCTGGCCGTTGAGGTACGGGTTCTCCAGCATCTCGATGGCCAGGCGGGCGTAGTCGTCCGGGGTGCCGAGGCGCTTGGGGTGCGGGACGGACGCGGCGAGTCCGTCGCGGATGTCCTCGCGGAGCCGGCCGAGCATGGGGGTGTCCATGACGCCCGGCGCGATGGTGTTCACCCGGATCTGCCAGCTGGCCAGGTCACGGGCGGCGACCAGGGTGATGCCGTGCACGCCCGCCTTGGCCGCGGTGTAGGAGGTCTGGCCGATCTGGCCGTCGAACGCGGCCACCGACGCGGTCAGGACCACCGCGCCACGGTCGCCGTCGACGATGTCGTTGGCGGCGAGGCGGGCGGCGGCCAGGCGCAGCACGTTGTAGGTGCCGATCAGGTTGACCCGTACGACCTCGGCGAACGTGTCGAGTTCGCCGGGGTTGCGGTCGCGGTCGATGATCCGGGTGCGGTCGCCGCCGCGGCCCGCGCAGTGCACGACGAAGCGCAGCGGGCCGAGTTGGGCGGCGGTGTCGAGGGCGGTGGTGACCGCGGCCTCGTCGGTGACGTCGGCGCGGACGAAGCGGGCGGCGTCACCGAGGTCGGCGACCGCCTTGACGCCCTGTTCCTCGGAGATGTCGGCGAGGACGACCTTGCCGCCACGCTCGATGATCCGGCGGGCGGTGGCCAGACCGAGGCCGGAGGCGCCTCCGGTGACCAGCGCCGATGAACCGTCGATGTTCATTTCCCACTCCTCACGGGACACTTCTCGAATGGGACGGGTGTTGAATGAAACGGGTCTCGAACGGGACGGGTCACAGTCCCAGGGATTTGCTGATGATGGTCTTCAGGACCTCGCTGGTGCCGCCGTAGATACGGGTCACCCGCGCGTCCGCGTACAGCCGCGCGATCGGTGATTCGAGGATGTAGCCGTAGCCGCCGTGCAGTTGGAGGCAGCGGTCGACGACCCGGCCCTGTGTCTCGGTGCAGAACAGCTTGGTCCTGGCCGCGTCGACGGGGCTGAGTTCACCGGCGACGAGCGCCGTGACCGCCGCGTCCAGCAAGGCCTGGGCGGCCGTCAACTCGGTGTCCAGGGCGGCAAGTTCGAACTTCGTGTTCTGGAAGTGGGCGACCGGTTTCCCGAAGACGGTCCGGTCGCGTACGTAGGTGACGGTCAGGTCGATCGCGGCACGGGCCTGGGCGACGGCGCCGACCGCGATGGCCAGCCGTTCCTGGGCCAGGTTGCGGCCGAGGAGGGAGAAGGCCGCGCCCTCCTCGCCGAGCAGGTTGGCGACGGGAACGCGGACGTCGGCGAAGGACAGCTCCACCGTGTCCTGGACCTGGAGTCCGATCTTCTCGAGCTTGCGTCCGACTTCGAACCCGGGCATCCCCTTCTCCACCACCAGCAGGGACAGCCCGGCGCGCCGGTTGTCCGGATCGGTGGCGGTGCGGGCCACGACGATCACCAGGTCGGCGTGGTGGCCGCCGGTGATGAACGTCTTCGCCCCGTTGAGGACGTAGTGGTCGCCGTCACGGACCGCTTTCGTCGCGACGCCGGCGAGGTCCGAGCCGGTGCCGGGTTCGCTCATCGCGACCGCGGTGTACAGCTCGCCCGAGGCGAGGCCCGGGAACCAGCGGGCCCGCTGTTCGGCGTCGGCCAGCCCCGTGAAGTACGGGACGACCACGTCGAGATGGGTGCGCAGGCCGCCCAGTGTCACGCCGGCGCGGGCGCACTCCTCCTGGATGACGACGTTGAAGCGGTAGTCGTCCGAGCCGCCTCCGCCGTACTCCTCGGGGATCGCCGTACCGATGATGCCGAGCTTGCCGAGTGCGGTGAACAGCTCACGGGGGACGAGTTCGGCGCGGCGCCAGTCCTCGTACAGCGGGAGCACTTCGCGGGCGATGAAGTCACGGACCAGGAGACGGAAGTCCTCATGATCCTGTTCGAACAGGGTCCGGCGCATCGCAGCTCCTTCAGTGGACCCTATTCAGTATACGTAATTACCTTCCTCGGTCCAGGGCGATCAGGAAAGTGGCAGTACACAGCCGTAGACGACCGCGTCTCGTCAGTGCCACCAGGGAATGAGTGCATCCAAATGCCGGCCCATCCGGTGGCGGGCGACCCCCGCGTCGCCCTGCACGATCGCGTCGAGGATGCGCTGGTGCACGTGCTGGACCTCCTCGGCCGCCGTGTCGCCGGGCAGTGGGCGATCGTGGCCCGAGGCGTGCCGACGGAAGAGTTCGGTGATGATGGAGAGGAAGAGCGACAGCACCGGATTGTCGGCCAGGGCGGCCAGTTCGGAGTGGAACAGGTCGGCCTTGCGGAGTTCGTCGGCCGGGCCCTCGGTGGGCCAGCGGACGGCCTTCGTGAGGCGTTCGACGACCTCGGTGTCACCTCCGGCGTGCCGGGCGGTCACCCTGGCGATGATGCCGAGCTCGATGGCGTTGCGGACGATCCGCAGGTCGTCAGCCTTGACGCCCTGGTATTCGAGGAAGAGGGCCATCGTGTCGATGCTGGCCTGCGGTTCCGGCGCGGTGACGACCAGTCCGCCGCCGGGGCCCCGGCGCATCCGGGCAACCGAGTGGTACTCCAGGAGCCGCACGGCCTCCCGCAGCACGGCCCGGCTGATGCCGTAACGGGCCAGCAGGTCGGCCTCCGAGCCGAGCACCATGCCGATCTGCCAGCCCCGCGCCGCGATGTCGTCGTGGATCCGGGCGGCCACCACTTCGGCGAGCTTGGCCCGCAGGCCCTCGACGAGCTCCGGCTCGATCACGTTCCCCGAGATCCGCTGCCCGCGATGCACCCGGTGCTTCTCGATCCAGGCGGCGACCGACTCCAGGTGGGCGGTGAGTTCGGCCTGCGCGCGGGCGCCGTCGTCGGCGATCACGGCCTCGACGACCGCGCGGTGAGCGCGGTGCGAGGTCTCCTTCGCCGCATGCATCTCGGCCTTGGTGACCCGGCGGGAGGTGTGCGCGTACCGGGCGGTGAGGCGGGTGAGCACGTCCACGAACAGATGCAGCACCGGGTTTCCCGACAACTGCCCGAGCACCGGGTGCAGCGGGTCCTGCGAATGGACCGACGGGTCGTCCCAGTGGGCGAGTTCGCCGTCGAGCGTGGCCCGGAGGGTGGCGATGCCCTCCTCCGTGATGCGGTCGGCGGCAAGGCCGGCGGCGATCGGCTCGAGGAGCTGGCGGGCCTGGAGCAGGTCGGTGACGCTGGTGCCGACGAATTCGAGGTAGATCACCATGGCGCGGGTCGCCGGTCCCGCGTCGGGGGCGCAGACGATCAGGCCGCCGTTCGGGCCGCGCCGCATCCGGGCGACCTGGTGGTGCTCGACCAGTCGTACCGCCTCGCGCAGCACCGCACGGCTCACGCCCAGGCGCTCCCGCAGGTCCACCTCGGAGCCCAGGGACTCACCGACGGGCCAGCCCTGGCGGATCACGGTCGCCTCGATGCGGTGCGCGGTCTGTGCGGCCAGTTTGCCGACCGGGACACCGGCCTCGCCGTCGGCGGGTTCGCGGTCGACGGCAGTCGCCATGGGGCCAACTCCTCAGCGGGGAAATTGCGGATCCCCAGTCTATTCGTCGGTGGCACGGGTGACGTGCGAGCCGGGTGCCTGACGCCGAGATCGGATCGGCGTTTCCCGTTCTGCTCCTGATCTCTGGCGGTCTCTGGCGAGTGACAACCAGCACCTTTAGAGTACCCTCATTTCGAGATCGTGCGCATGACGACGACGTTAAGGAGCCGGCAGCAATGCGACTGGAGTCCACCCCCGAACTCGAGGCGTTCCGGAGAAAGGTGCGGGCATTCGTCACCGAGCACGCGCCCGGCGTCAAGACCCACTCCGGTGCGCGCGCCCCCGACCCCGCGCTGATGCCGGCGATCCGGGAGTGGACCGCGAAGCTGTACGAGGCGGGCCTCCTCGGCATCGACTGGCCCGCCGAGTACGGCGGCCGGCCCGACGCCCATCCCCTCGAACCGTTCGTCGTCGCCGAGGAGATCGCCCGCGCCCGCACCTGGCCGCCCGTCGGCGCGGCCTCGCTGGCCTCGGGCGCCCTGCTCGACTTCGGCACCGCCGAGCAACAGGCGCGCTTCCTGCCCCGCATCCGCGCCTGCGAGGATGTGTGGTGCCAGCTGTTCAGCGAGCCGGAGGCGGGGAGTGATCTGGCCTCGCTGCGGACCCGGGCGCGCCGGGAGGACGAGGCCGGCGACGCCGTCTTCGTCGTCGACGGGCAGAAGGTGTGGACGACCAACGGTCAGCATGCCGACATGGGTTACCTGTTGGCGCGCACCGACGGTGACGCGCCCAAGCACAAGGGGATCACCGCGTTCGCGCTGGACATGCGCAGCCCGGGTGTCGACATCCGGCCGCTGCGTGAGATCACCGGGACCACCGACTTCAACGAGGTCTTCCTCGACAGCGTCCGGATCCCGGCCGCGAACGTCATCGGCCGGGTGAACGACGGCTGGCGGGTGGCGATGAGCAGCCTCGGCCGCGAGCGTTCCGGGGTGGCCGCGCGCGGCGCCGAGTTGTCCGCCGTACTGGACGACCTGGTACGGCTCGCGCAGGAGACGCCGGTCGGTGGCCGGCCCGCGCTGGAGGACTCCGCCACCCGGCAGACGATCGGGGAGCTGGCGGCGCGGGTGCAGGTGAACGCGGCGATGATCTCGCTGGCGCAGTCGCGGATGCTGCACGGGACCGAGGGGGTTGCTGACGCCCTGCTGGGCAAGATCTTCTTCAGCGAACTCAACCATGATCTGGCTGAGTTCGGGCTGCGACTGCAGGGGACGGACGGGTTGCTCGTCGAGGGTGAGGCGGGGGTTGTGGCGGGCGGGTGGTGGCAGGACGCGCATCTGTACTCGCGGGCGTACACGATTGCTGGTGGGGCCAACGAGGTTTTGCGTACGCAGGTTGCTGAGCGGGGGTTGGGGTTGCCCCGTTGAAGGGCGCGATGGGTTGTCAATCCGGCTGCGGCGCCGTTGTGGCTGGTCGCGCAGTTCCCCGCGCCCCTAGAGGCAAGCCCCCTACAGGGCGCCGCCTCCGAATCACAACAGCTCGATGATCGTCGCGTTTGCCGTGCCGCCGCCCTCGCACATTGTCTGGAGGCCGTACCGCAGGCCCTGTTGGCGCATCCTCGCCAGCAGCCGTGTCATCAGGATGGCGCCCGAGCCGCCGAGGGGGTGGCCTACGCCGATCGCGCCGCCCAGGGGGTTGAGGCGTTCGGGGTCGGCGCCTGTCTCGGCCAGCCAGGCCAACGGGACTGGGGCGAAGGCCTCGTTGACCTCGTACACGCCCATGTCCTCGATGGACAGGCCGGAGCGGCGCAGTACCTTCTCGGTCGCGGGGATCGGGCCCAGGAGCATGGTGATCGGGTCCGCGCCGCTCACCGCACCCGAGTGATAGCGGGCGATCGGGGTGAGGCCGAGGTCGCGGGCGCGTTCCGGGGTGGTGATGAGCAGGGCAGCGGCGCCGTCGGAGATCTGGGAGGAGTTTCCGGCGTGGATCACGCCGTCCTCCTTGAACGACGGCTTGAGCCTGGCCAGTGTGTCGGGGGTCGTGCCCCGCCGGAGGCCCTCGTCGACGGTGAACTTGGTGCCGTCGGCCTCGATCGGCACGATGTGGTCGTCGAACACGCCCGAGTCGATCGCGGCTGCGGCTTTGGCGTGCGAGTCGGAGGCGAACTCGTCGAGCCGGTGGCGGCTCAACTTCCAGCGCTCGGCGATGAGTTCGGCACCGACGCCCTGGCTGAACTCGAAGCCGCCGTAACGGGCGATGGCGGCGGGTCCGTACGGCTGTCCCGTGGTCCGGTGCGAGCCGAGCGGCACCCGGCTCATGGTCTCGACACCGCCTGCCACCACGATGTCGTACTGGCCCGACATGACGGCGTGCGCGGCCTGGTCGACCGCCTGCTGACTGGAGCCGCAGGCCCGGTTGACGGTGACGGCCGGGACGTGTTCGGGCCAGCCGGCGGCGAGTACGGCGAACCGGCCGACGTTGCTGGACTGGTCGCCGACCTGGGTCACACAGCCCCAGACCACGTCGTCCACCGTGCCGGGGTCGATGCCCGTGCGCCGGACGAGGGCCTTGAGCACCTCGGCCGACAGATCGGCCGCGTGCACCGAGGCCAGCGAGCCGTTGCGCTTGCCGATCGGGGCACGTACGGCGTCGACGATGACGGCGTCTCGCATAGGAAAATCCTCTCAGTCGGTGGGGAGTTGCACTGCCGCGCCACTGTCCAGCAGCGCGTCGACGCCGTCTACCTGCCAGTCCCGGAACACGGCACGGGTGTCCGCGCCGACCGCGGGTGCGGTCGTCGCGGGACGGGTCGGCGTGTCCGAGAAGCGGGGTGCGGCGGCCGGCTGGACGACGCCGTCCGGTGCGATCAGGGTGGAGCGGGCGGCCAGGTGGGGGTGGGCTGCCGCCTCGGTGAAGCTCAGGACGGGGGCCACGCACGCGTCGGTGCCTTCGAACAGCGCCGCCCACTCGTCGCGGGTGCGCTCCGCGAACCGCTTCCCCAGCAGTTGCCGCAGTTGCGGCCAGGTCGAGCGGTCGTGCTGCCGGTCCGGGTCGACGCCCAGGTCGAGTAGCTCGACCAGGCGCCGGTAGAACTTGCGTTCCAGCGCGCCGACGGCCATATGACGACCGTCCCGGGTCTCGTACACGGCGTAGAAGGGCCAGCCCCCGTCGAAGCGGTTGACCCCGCGCTCGTCGCTCCACTCGCCTCGCCCGAGTTTGGCGAAGGTACTGGCGAGGAGGTGGGCGGTGCCGTCGACGATGGCCGCGTCGACGACCTGGCCCCTGCCTGTGCGCGCGGCGGCGTGCAGGGCCGCGAGGACGCCGATCACGAGGTAGCAGCCGCCGCCCCCGAAGTCGCCGACGAGGTTGAGCGGGATGCGCGGCGGGCCGCCCGCCTCCCCGATCGCGCCGAGGGCGCCCGTCAGCGCGATGTAGGTGATGTCGTGTCCCGCGGCGGCGGCCAGCGGCCCGTCCTGGCCCCAGCCGGTCATCCGGCCGTAGACCAGGCGGGCGTTGCGGGCGAGGCAGTCGTGCGGCCCTATGCCCAGCCGTTCGGTGACACCGGGGCGGAACCCCTCGATCAACACGTCGGCGTGCACGACGAGTTGGAGGAGTGCGGCGGCTCCGGCCGGTTGCTTCAGGTCGAGGACGACCGACCGTTTCCCCCGGCCCAGCACATCCGCCGGTCCGCCCGCGTCCGGTTCGTCGGCCCGCCCGGGCCGGTCCACCCGGACGACCTCCGCCCCGAGGTCGGCGAGCAGCATCCCGGCGAACGGCCCCGGTCCGATGCCACCGAGTTCGACGACCCGGCAGCCGACGAGAGGTCCCGCCGTCATGGTCACCCTTCCAGCCACATTTAATTACGGATACTCAATTACGGGCACTTGATTTCCTGCGGCGCACGCCGGTGTCAGCGGCCCTTCCAGACCGCCGCCCGCTTCTCCGCGAACGCGGCGGCTCCTTCACGGGCGTCCTCCGACTGGAAGACGGGGGCGGCGATCTCGAACTGCCGCGCCCACCCCTCCTCCAGCGTCCAGTCCGTGGCGTGGCTCGCGATCTCCTTGGTGGCCGCGACGGCGAGGGGACCGTTCGACGCGATGGCCGAGGCGAGTGCGAGGGCGCCGTCGAGGGCGCCGCCCTCGTCGGTGAGCCGGTTGACGAGGCCGACCTCGGCCGCCCGTACCGCGCTGATCGGCTCGCCGGTGAGCAGCAGTTCCAGCGCGATGGCGTACGGGATGCGGCGCGGGAGGTGGAGGGCCGCGCCGGCGCGGGCGACCAGGGACCGCCGTACCTCGGGGACACCGAGCCGCGCCGTGCGGGAGGCGACCACCAGGTCGCAGGCCAGCAGGAGTTCGAAGCCGCCGGCCAGGGCCCAGCCCTCGACCGCGGCGACCAGCGGCTTGCGCGGGGGTGTCAGGGTGATCCCGCACAGTCCGCGGCCCTCGATCGCGGGCGACTCGCCCCGCAGCCACGCCTTGAGGTCCATCCCGGCCGAGAACGTGCCGCCGGCCCCCGTGAGGACGCCCGCCCGCAACTCGTCCGACTCGTCGAGCTCGTCCACGGCTGCCGCCACTCCGGCGGCCACCCCGGCGTCCAGCGCGTTCTTCACCGCCGGGCGGTTGATCGTGATGATCTGGACCGCGCCTCGGCGCTCCACCAGCACCTCGTCGGACACGTCTACCTCCTCGAATCGTTCAACTGATCGCCGGTGACGGCGAACTGGGCCAGTTCATGGGCGACCATGCCGTCCAGGTCCTCGGCCGGCGGTGCCGGAAGTTCCACGGCACGATCGCGGGTCGGGAGCAGAACCACGGCCGTACCGGGTGTGGTCACCTCACCGCGCTGGTTCTCGCAGCGCACCTCGATGTGCACCTCGGCCCGCCCGTCCACCCGCCGCTTGTCGACGACCGTGCCGCGCACCCAGGTGGTGTCGCCGAGATAGTTGAACTTGCGGTGCTCGCAGCGCAGTTTCCACAGCCAGCCGTCGTCGCCGATCCAGTCGGTGAGCAGATGACACAGCCAGGTCTCGCGCATCCCGCCGTAGTCGTACGAGTTCGGCAGCCCGAGTTCCTTCGCCCGCTCGGGTTCCCAGTGCAGCCGCTGCACGGTGTCCGGAACGTTCAACGGGTTCGGCGGATACAGTCCCGGAGCCTTGCGCCGGACACGCGCGGCGATCCCGAAGGCGCCCGGCGGGGTGAGCTGCATACCCCAGCCCAGATGCCAGACGACCACGTCCGTGGTGGTGAGCGGCCCCTTCACCCGGGGCTGGAGTTCGTCGCCGATCTCGACGTCCTCCCAGAAGCGGGGTTCGGCGCCGCGCCGGGTCTCGGCCGCGTAGGCCGCGTCGATCTCGGCGAGTCGGTCGGCGGTGTAGGGCTCCTGAGCCAGGTGCTCCTTGGCCCGCTTCTTCGACGTGTGCCGTTCCGCGTTGATCCAGGTGCCGCGCCGCAGGGCGTGCATCTCGCCCCGCCCGTTGGCGTAGAGGTAGTCGCGGACGACGTGTGCCGTGCGCCCGCCGAAGCTGCTGCGCTTGAGGTGGACACCCACCTGGGTCTGCAACACCCGGCACCTGTCGCCCAGTTGGAGAGGGCGCCACCACTCGAACTCCATCACCGCCTGGTAGGAACCGAGTCCGGCGAAGGGGTCGCCCTTCAGCAGCGCCTTCGTCTCCGGGTCCGGCTTCAGGGCGGCGTCCTCCCCCATCGTGTAGAGGAACGTGGGCGGTGCGACGAGTGAGCCCCAGCGGGTGCGGGCCGCGTGGTCCGGATCGCAGTACAGGGGGTTGGCGTCGCCGTAGCCGTACGCGAAGTGGCGTACGCCGTCCCAGGTCACCTCGTAGTTGTGCGGGGGGTTGTGCTGGGGCTGGGGGACGCCCAGGCGGCGCCGGGAACGCTCGACCGCCTCGTCGGTCAGTACGCCGAACCGCTCGGCGGGCTTCTCCTGCGTACCCGTCTGCCGCGTACCCGCCTGTGTACCCGTCTGGGTGTCCGTCCGGTGGCCGGTCATCGCTGTTCCTCCTTGACGCGCTCCTGCTGTGCGAGCCGGACGCGGACCAGTTCCAGCAGGTCCACGCGGCTGACCTTGCTCGACGGGGTGCGGGGCAGCGCGTCGACGACGACGATGTGCGCCGGCACCTCGTACGGGGTGAGCCGGGACCGGCACAGGGCGACGAGTTCGGCGGTGTCCGGGACGGGCAGGTCAGGCTCGGTCTCGATCGCCGCGACCGGCACTTCGCCGAGCCTCGGGTCCGGCAGCCCCGCGACGGCCGCCTCGCGGACGGCGGGGTGGGTCTCCAGGACGCGTTGGACGGTCTCCGGCTGCACCTTGAAGCCGCCACGGATGATGGCGTCGTCCGCGCGGCCCTCGATCCAGACGAACCCGTCGGCGTCGATCCGGGCGAGATCGCTGGTCCGCGTCCAGGCCGTGCCGCCGTGGGTGCTCTGCTCGGTGCGGACCTCCAGGGTGCCGGACCTGCCGACGGGCAGCTCGATGCCGTCCTCGCCGGTCACCCTCAGTTCGACGCCGTCGAAGGCGCGGCCGGCGCTGCCCGCCTTCCGCTGCCACCAGCGCTCGTGCAAAGGCAGCGTCCAGCCGGCCACCGCTCCGGCGAACTCGGTGGCGCCGTAGGTCATGAGGACGGGGATGCCGTACTCACGGAAGAACGCGTCGGCGAGTTCCGCCGGGCAGGGCGCGGTGCCGGACGTGACGACCTGGAGGCTCGCCAGCCGCTCCTTCGGGACGCCCGCGTCGAGTACGGCGCGGATGGCGGCCGGTACCAGGCTCGCCGCACGCAGCTGGTGGCGCTCCACGGCGCCCACCCAGGGTTCGACGGCGAACCTGGGCATGAGAAGCATGCGGCGCCCGGTGGCGAGACAGGCGAGTGCCCGCCACAAGCCGCTGATGTGCACGAGCGGGGTGGCCACCAGCGCCGCCGATCTCGACAGCAGCCGTGTGTCCTTCGGGGTCTGGCCGCCGGAGACTAGAGCCTGGTCCAGCTGTCCGATGCGCAGGTGTACGCGTTTCGGTGGGCCGGTGGTGCCCGAGGTGAGCATCTCCACGGCGACGTCGGGGCCTGCTGCGGGTGCCCCGTCGGACGGCGTGCCGCCCACGAGCCTGATGGCGCCGTCGGTGCCTGCCTCCAGAGCCGCGCCGCGACCCGTCACCGTTCTCAACACGCCCTCGCGAGCCAGGACTTCGGCGCCGGCGACCAGGACGGGCGGTGCACAGCGCGCGATGTCGGCGGAGAGGCGCGCGGCAGGCTGCAAGGGGCTCAGCATCACCAGGCATCGCCCGGAGGCGATCACCGCGGCGACCACTGCCACGTGTTCGGGCCGGTTCTCCAGGACGACACCGACACGGCCACCGGCGGGCAGCCCCAGCGCGTCGAGTGCGTCGACGACATCACGCGCGGTCTCCTGGATCTGCCCCCAGGTCCACCAGTCGCCCTCGTACTCGATCGCCTCGGCGTTGGCCGGCGCCTCGGTCAGCAGCCGGGACAGGCGGTCGCGAATTCCCACGGGAGGAGCCTTTCGTCACCAGACCAGAGCTATAAAGTACACTGAATTAACGAACGGTGGGTCATGGATCCCCTCAGTTGGCGTCCGAAGTGACGAGAACCATGCGATTCAGTGACCTGAAATTGCGACACAGAGGCCCACGGAGACCTTGCCGGGGGCCGTTCTAGATTCCGACCAGGTCCGCCAGTCGCGCCCGGTGGGTCGCCGGGCTGCCGAAGAGTTGCTCGGACGACTTCGCGCGCTTCAGGTACAGGTGCGCGTCGTGTTCCCACGTGTAGCCGATGCCGCCGTGGATCTGGATGTTCTCCTTGGCGGCGCGGGTGAAGGCGTTCGCGCAGTACGCGGCGGCGAGCGCGGCGGACACCGGCAGTTCGTCCGGTTCCCCGGCGGCCACGGACATCGCACGGTAGGCCGCCGAGCGGGCGGCCTCGACCTGGAGGAGCATGTCGGCGCACTTGTGCTTGACCGCCTGGAACGACCCGATGGGACGGCCGAACTGGACCCGGACCTTCGCGTACTCCACCGCGGCGTCCAGGCATGCCTGCGCCCCGCCGACCTGCTCGGCGGCCAGGGCAACGGCCACGAGGTCGACGACGGCACGCAGATACTCCGTGGCGTCCCCCTCGGGACCGACCCGCACCGCTGTCGCGCCGTCGAGGTCGATCCGCGCCAGGCGCCGGGTCGGGTCGAGTGTCTCCAGCCGGGTGCGGGTCACGCCGGTCGCGGTGCCGTCCACGGCGTACAGCCCGGGACCCGTGTCCGCGCGGGCCGTGACGAGGAGCAGGTCGGCGCTGTCGCCGTCGATCACGAACATCTTCGTGCCCGACACCCGCCAGCCCGTGTCGCCCCTTTCGTCGCGCGTCGCCGAGGCCGCCACGTCCTCGACGTGCCACGACCCACCCGCCTCGGCCAGCGCCAGGGTGCCGGTCAGCGAACCGTCGGCTATCGCGGGCAGCCAGCGCGCCTTGGCGGTGTCGTCGCCGGACGCGGTGAGGGCCTGGCCGGCGAGGGCCACGGTGGCGAAGTACGGCGAGGGCAGCAGGACCCGCCCCAGTTCCTCCAGGACGATCCCCAACTCGACCGGGCCGCCGCCGAAACCGCCGTACTCCTCCGGCAACGCGATGCCGTGCAGGCCGAGTTGGGCCGCCATCTGGTGCCAGAGCACCGGGTCGTGGCCCCCCTCGGACTCCATCGCGCGGCGTACCGCCTCGCTCGGCGCCTTGTCCGCCAGGAAGCGGCGCAGCGTCGAACGGAGTACCTCGTGCTCCTCGGTGAAGGTGGTGAAGGTCGGTGCCACGTACGTCGTGCCCTTCGCTGTCACTGAGGCAACTGTCACTGGGGTGTCTGTTGGGGCGTCTTCGACCGCAGGTAGGCGGCGAAGTCCGGCATCCGGGCGCGGTCCACGATCTCGATGCGCAGGCCGGAGGGAGCCAGGTGGTAGGCGAAGATCGACGGTTCTCCGTCGATCACGGCGCAGGCCTCCAGGGCGAAGCCCGCCTCCACCAGCCGTTTCGACGTCGCCGGGACGTCGTCGCAGAAGTAGCCGAGGTGGTGTGTGGCGATGTTCTCGGCCGCCGTCCACGGGGTCCCGGGGATCTCCTGGACGAGTTCGATGTGCGGGGCGTCGAGCGAGTACGCGAAGCGCAGGGGCAGTACCCGTTCACCTTCGGCGAGGCGGACCGGCAGTTCGGCGTACATGGTCTCGGTCCACCGGTAGCCGGCGACCTCGGTCATCCGGGTCTTCCACTCGTCGACGTCCGGGACCACGATCCCCGTGTGGTAGAGGTCGGCCGCGTTGAGCGGACGGTCCGTCGCGGCGCTCACCAGGCGAGCCGGAGCTGCTTGATGCCGTACATGTTGCCGTGCGCCTCGATGTCCTGGCCGGGCTCGACCTCGTAGTCCGGGATGCGCCGGTGCCATTCCTCGATCGCCACGTTGAGTTCGAGGCGAGCGAGGTGTGAACCGAGGCAGCGGTGCGGGCCCGAGCCGAAGGCGATGTGGTTGGTGGTCTCCCGGTGCAGGTCCACCTCCAGGGGGTTGTCGTACCGTCCGGGGTCACGGTTGGTGACCGCGACCGGGAGCATCACCATGTCGCCGGCCCGGACCGGGCAGCCGCCGATCTCGACGTCCCGTGTCGCCTTGCGGGCCGGGACCACGGGCGAGTAGACGCGCAGGATCTCCTCCACTGCGGTGGAGATGAGCGAGGGGTCGGCGACGATCGCCGCACGCTGCTCGGGGTGCGTGGCGAAGTGGTAGAGCGCCCAGCCGACCGAGATCGGGACGGTGTCGAAGCCCGCCTGGAAGAACAGGACACAGAACGCGTGCATGTCCCGGTCGCTGATCTTCTCGCCGTCGATCGTCCAGGTCATCGCACGTGACAGCAGGTCGTCGCGCGGGGCCTCGCGGCGCAGGGCGATCTGCTCGTCGAAGTAGTCCGACACGGCGTTCATGGCCGTCAACTGCCTCTGCCCGTCCGGGTCTTCGCCGTAGGTCAGGTGCAGCAGGTCATGTGTCCAGTGGAGGAACTGGCCGAGGTCCTCCTCCGGCAGGCCCATCAGGTCCATGAAGATCCGGGTCGGGAACCGGCGGGCGAAAGCGTCGAGGACATCGGCGCTTCTGGCGTCCTTCAGTCCGTCGATCAGGTCGCCGGCGATCTTCCGGATCTTCGGCTCGTCGGCGGCGGCTGCCTTCGGGGAGAAGTGCTTGCCCAACAGCCGTCGCCACTCGGTGTGCTGGGGCGGGTCCAGCATCTCGGGGATCCACAGGAACCTCGGATTCGGGTTGAGCACCGTCACCGACTCGCTGGAGAACGTCCGCCAGTCCTGGAGCGCCCGCTGGATCGCCTCGCTCTCGGTGACGACCCAATATCCTTGCGCGATGGTGCTCCGGAACCCGGTGTGGGTGACGGCCAGTTCGTCCCAGCGCTGTTGGTGGCTGAGCACCGGTCCGCTGAGCCGGTTGTCGAAGTGGTAGGCGGGGACTCCCTCGTGGGTTCCCTCGGGTTCGAGTGTCGTGCTCATCACGGCTCCTCTCGTCGTACGTTCGTCACGTCGTCCGCCGTCACGCCGTACGGGGGTCATGTCGTACGAGGTCATCTCGTACGGGGTCGTCACGTACGGGGTCGTCACGTACGGGGGGTCACGTACGGGTCACCTACGGGGGGGTCACGTCGCCGCGCCGTCGATCTTGAGCACGATGAGCTCCTCCTCGCCGATCCCGAGCGAGCGCAGGACATCGTCGGTGTGTTCGGCGAACAGGGGTGCCCGGGTCAGGGTGGCCGGGGTCTCGTCGAACTGGACCGGATTGGCGACCAGTTCACGGTCGACCCCTTCGGCGTCCACGACGGGGGCGATGAGACCGTTGGCCCGCAGTGCCGGATCCTGACCGACCTCCCAGGCGCTCTGCACGGCCGCCCACTGGCCCTCGCCCCGGGAGAGGATCTCGACCCACTCGTCGTACGGGCGGGACGCGATGAGCCCGGCGACGATCTCGGCGGCATCGCCGGCGTTCGCCATCAACTTCTCGGTGCTGTCGAAGCGTTCGTCGCGGGCGAGTTCCTCGCGGCCGGCCAGCTTGCAGAACTCGGCCCAGTACCGGCCGGGTTGCAGCATCGACAGTTCGATCCAGCGGCCGTCCGAGCTGCGGTAGGCCCCGATGAGGGGGTTGGTGGCCGATCCGTACCGGGGTTGGATGTTCACCGGGAGCGGGCCGCCGTGCATCAGCGCCATGTTGACCGTGAACTGCGTCGCCCAGGCACCCACGCCGAGCAACGACACATCCACGACGGACGGTTCGCCGGTCGTGGCGCGGGAGTAGAGGGCGGCGGCGATGCCTCCGGCGATGGTCATACCGCCGATCGCGTCGCCGTAGGCACCGGCGGGCATCCGGATCATCCGGTCAGCGCCGACCGGGGTGACACCGGCGGCGCTGCCGCCGCGCGCCCAGTAGGCCGTGCTGTCGTAGCCGCCCTTGCCCGCCTCCTCCCCACGGGCACCGAAGCCACTGCCGCGGACGTAGATGATGTCCGGGTTGACCGCCCGGACGTCCTCGACGTCGATGCGCAGTTTCGCCCGCGCGTCGGGCAGGAAGTTCGTGAGGAACACGTCGCTGTTACGGATGAGTTCGTCCAGCACGCGCCGCGCGGACGGCTTCTCCAGAGCCAGACCGACGCTGCGTTTCCCGCGGTTGGGACCCTCCACGATCGGGAAGAACGACGACTCCTTGCTGACGGCGTCGTACCCGAGCACCCGCACCAGGCCGCGCTGACCGTCGCCCCGTTCGGCGTGCTCGATCTTGATCACGTCGGCACCCCAGTCCGCGAGCACGGCACCTGCCGCCGGGACGAAGGTGAACTGTGCGACCTCGAGAACCCGCACACCTTCCATGGGCCTCTGCATCGGACCAACTCCTCCGAGCCTGAACTCTCCTGAGACGCTATTGCGCATACCCAATCAACGAAGAACGCGCTCCAGTATGGACCGAGGGTCGTAAAAAGTATACTGTTTTCGTCATGCTGGATTTCTCGATCGAACCCGATTTCCAGGCCAAGCTGGACTGGGCAACGACCTTCGTACGCGAGGAGGTCGAGCCGCTCGACCTCCTGTTCCCGCACGGGGGCGACCCGTACGACACCCACAACGAGAAGGCCCGTGCGATCCTTCGGCCGCTTCAGGACAAGGTCCGGGCGCAGGGCCTGTGGGCCTGCCATCTCGGCCCCGAACTGGGCGGCGCGGGGTACGGACAGGTCAGACTCGCCTACCTCAACGAGATCCTCGGCCGCTCCTACTGGGCCCCTACGGTCTTCGGCACCGCCGCCCCGGACACCGGGAACGCCGAGATCCTCGCCATGTTCGGCACCGAGGAGCAGAAGGCCCGCTATCTGCGGCCGTTGCTGGACGGGGACATCGTCTCCACCTTCTCGATGACCGAACCGCAGGCGGGCGCCGACCCCAAGGAGTTCGTCTGCCGCGCCCGGCGCGACGGGGAGGAATGGGTGATCGACGGCGAGAAGTGGTTCTCGTCCAACGCCCGTTACGCCGCCTTCCTCATCGTCATGGCCGTCACCGATCCGGACGCGCCGCCGCACGCCCGCATGTCGATGTTCATCGTGCCCGCCGAGACGCCGGGCATCGAGATCAAGCGCAACGTCGGCACCATGGACGAACGCGACAACCTTGACGAGGGCATCCACGCCTACATCCGCTACGACCAGGTCCGGGTCCCGTTCGACGCCATGCTCGGCGGCCCGGGCGAGGGCTTCAAGGTCGCCCAGGCACGCCTCGGCGGCGGCCGGGTCCATCACGCGATGCGTACGGTGGGCAAGTGCACGCGTGCCTTCGACATGATGTGCGAACGAGCGCTGTCCCGCCGTACGCAGGGCACCCTGCTCGCGGAGAAGCAGGCGGTGCAGCAGTTCATCGCGGACTCCTGGGTGGAGTTGCAGCAGTTCCGGCTGCTCGTGCTGCACACCGCCTGGCTCATCGACACCCAGCCGCACGGCGCGGCCCGCACTCAGATCGCGATGTGTAAGGTCCAGACGGCCAAGGTGCTGCACGACATCATCCAGCGGGCCCTGCACGTCCACGGTTCGCTCGGCACGACCAACGAACTGCCGCTCGCCAAGTGGTGGATGGCCGCGCCGAACCTCGCCCTCGCCGACGGCCCCACCGAGGTGCACCGAACCACGATCGCCAAGCGGCTGCTGAAGAACTACCGGCCGGCGGAGGGCCTGTTCCCGAGCGAGCACATCCCGCCGAAGCTTGAGGCCGCGCGCAAGCGGTACGCGCACATCGTCGAGGACGACAGCCTCGCGGGCCGGGCGGACTCATGAGCGGCGACCGCGATACGAAGGCCGGCGCCCCGGCCGACCTGTTCGACCTGTCCGGCAAGGTCGCGCTCGTCACCGGGGGCAGCCGGGGGCTGGGGCGCGAGATGGTGCGTGCGTTCGCCGCCGCCGGTGCGGATGTGGTGATCGCCAGCCGCAAGGCCGACGCGTGCGAGGCGGTTGCCGCGGAGGTCCGCGACCTGGGTCGGCGTGCGTTGCCGGTCGCCGCGCACGTGGGGCACTGGGGCGACCTCGGTCTGCTCGTCGACGCCGCGTACGGAGAGTTCGGAAAGGTCGACGTCCTCGTCAACAACGCGGGGATGTCGCCGTTGGCGCCCTCGTCGACGGAGACCAGCGAGGAGCTGTTCGACAAGGTGATCGGGGTCAACTTCAAGGGGCCGTTCCGGCTCGCCTCGCTGATCGGGGAGCAGATGGCGGCGGGGGGAGGCGGCTCGATCATCAACGTCTCGTCGTCGGGAGCGTTGTTTCCGCAGCCTCGGTTCGGTCCGTACGCCGGGGCCAAGGCCGCGTTGAATGCGCTGACGACCGTCTTTGCCCTGGAGTACGGGCCGACCGTGCGGGTCAACACGATCTCGGCGGGGCCTTTTCTGACCGACATCTCCAAGTCCTGGTCGGAGGAGAAGCGGGAGAGTACGCGTAGTGCGGTGGGGCGGCCCGGGCGGCCGGAGGAGATCATCAGTACGGCGCTTTATCTGGCCAGTGATGCGTCCAGTTATACGACTGGGGCGTTGATTCGGGTGGATGGCGGGTTGTACTAGGTAGTCGGTTGCCTGCGGGCCGGTGTGGGCTGGTCGCGCCCACGCGGCGGAGCCGCAGACAGATACAGACCCGCGCCCCTTGTCGGGGCGCGGGTCCGCTCACACGTTCAGCCCAGTAGGTCCCTTGCCTCTGCCAGCAGGACCGGTAGCGCCGGCAGCATTCTGCGGTGCATGTCCGTCAAGTGGTCTGCTTTGCGGCCACGCTTGATCAAGAGCGCGGTGGCGGCGGACTCCTTGTACTTCGTCAGGGCCTCGAACCACCGTAGGTCCGGGAGCCGTTCGCCCCGCGCTTCCTCGTAGGTGTCGACGAGTTCGGCCTTGCCAGGCATGCCGGTCGGCTGCTCCGACAGGGACGCCGGGTGGTGGGCCTCGTCGGTGAAGAAGGTCAGCCAGGTGATGTCGACCCGGGGGTCGCCGAGCGACCAGATCTCCCAGTCGATGACCGCGTTGACCGAGTCCGCGTCGCACAGTGTGTTGCCGAGCCGGTAGTCGCCGTGGGTGAACACCGGCATCATCGCGGCGGGCACGGTGGCGAGCAGCCGTTCCGCGACCGCCTCGTAGCCGGTGCGCAGATCCTCGGGGACCGTCGTGAACGCCCGGGTCCAGCGGTTGATCTCGGCGCCGGGCGTGACCACCGGCTCCACGGCGAGGGCGGTCCGTTTGGGGTCCGCACGATGCAGGTGGGCGAGCATCCGGGCCGCGTCGAGGGCACGGGCCCGTACCTGTGCGGCGGGCAGTGCGCCCCGGGGCACGAGCACCGGTTCCACACACTCTCCTGGCACCAACTCCATTGCCACGAAGGGCTGTTGGGCCGGGGGTGCACCCTTCTCCCAGAACAGCACCTTCGGCACCCGTACGCCAGGCACGCCGGCCAGCACGTGCATGAGCCGCGCCTGGCGCAACACGTCCCGGTTGCGGACCGGTTGGAGGCCGGGCGGGGCCACTTTGAGGACGACCCGCTCGTATCCGGCGGGGACGCCCGACAGTACGGCGACATAGGTGAGGCTCGATGTGCCGCCGGTGAGCGGTTCGACCGACTCCACCGCGCCCTCGGGGGCCCAGCCGCGCAGTGCCGCGACTGTGCGCTGCGTCAACTCCGGTATCGGATCGGTGCTGTTGGCGACGGTGCTCATGGACCGGTCTCTCATCCTTGTCGGCCGACGGCCTGGCGACGGCGTACGTCGGTCAGCGGGTCAACGGTCGGCGGTCAGCGCCTCGACGATGTCGCGGCGCACGAGCTTGCCGGTCGGGGTGCGGGGCAGTTCGGCCCAGCGGGTGATGCGCTCCGGTGTCTTCGAGCCGCGCAGGGTGCCGCGCACCTGTGCGCGCAGGTCCCCGGCGTCGAGCTCCGCGCCGTCCCGGACCACGACCACGGCCTCGATGCGCTGGCCCCACTCCTCGTCCGGGACACCGACGACGACCGCGTCCAGCACGTCCGGGTGACGCAGCAGGACGTCCTCGATCTCGGCGGGCGCGATGTTCTCGGCGCCCCGGATGATCGTGTCGTCGGCCCTGCCCTCGATGTGGAGATAGCCGTCGGCGTCGATCCTCCCCTGGTCGCGAGTGTGGAAGAACCCGCGCTCGTCGACCGCGGAACCCTGCCCCGCGTACTCCCCCGACACCTGGTCGCCGCGCACCCAGATCTGCCCCGTCTCACCGGGGCCGACGACCGCGCCGGACGCGTCACGGACCTCCAACTCGACACCCGGCACCGGCAGACCGGCCGAGCCGAGCCGGGCCCGTACGGCCGGATCGTCGCTCGCGACGGCCGTCCGGTGCTCCTGCGGGCCCAGGACCGTGATGGTGGACGAGGTCTCCGTCAGCCCGTAGGCGTTCACGAAGTCGACGTGCGGCCAGACGCGCAACGCGGTCTCGATCACGCGTACGGGCATCCTGGCCCCGCCGTAGGCGAGCGCGCGCAGCGAGGGCACCGAGCGGTCCAGGCCGTCGGTGTCCATGATGCGGGCGAGCATCGTCGGCACCACCATCGCGTTGGTGACGCGCTGCCGCCGTACGAGGTCCAGCCAGCTCTCCGGGGTGAACTGTTCGAGGCTCAGGGCGCGGCGTCCCGCGTACAGGTTGGTCAGCACGTTGGACACGGCGGCGATGTGGTACGGCGGAACGCTCACCAGGGCTGCCTCGTCCGGATCGGCGCCGGCGAACTCCACTGTGCCGAGTACGTACGACACGAGGTTGTGGTGGCGCAGCACCACGCCCTTCGGCGTCGAGGTCGTGCCGCTCGTGTAGATGAGGACCGCCGGGGCGTCGGGTGACGGCGCCGGTTCCTCGTCGCCCGGAGCGGCTGGGGCCTCCGCCGCCGCCTGGGTCAGCCACTGGTCCGGGCTGCGCACTGCCAGGCCGGCCCGGCGCAACGCCTCGCCGTGCTCGGGGTCGGCGATGCCCAGGGCGCGGGGGTGGTTCGCCAGCAACGCGTCCAACTGCGCCGCGCCCAGGCGGTAGTTGACCGGGATCAGCGGAACTCCGGCGCGGGCGGCGGCGAACAGCGCGACCGGGAGGGCCGGGCCGTTCACCGCCAGGTACACGATCGCGTCGGCGTCGGCCGCACGCACCGACCGCGCCCCGCCGACGGCCAGTTCACGCAGTTTCGGGGCGGTCAGCCCGTCGTCCGTGCGCCCGATCAGGACCCGGTCGCCGAATCCCTCGGCGGCCATGTCCAGCAGCATCGCTATGTTCATCGGCCCGCCCCGCCCTCAGTCCGAGGCCGGGAGCGGCTTGGCGCTCTTCATCGGCATGGGTACGCCGTTCACCGCCAGCGTGCCCTGCCCCTGCTTGGTACAGAGCAGTTCCAGGCCGAGGCCCTCGTCGGCGTACCGCTTGCCCAGCAGGGAACCGCCCATCAGGTCGGGGTCGGGGTCGACTGTGCCGGTGGCAGCAGCCCCCGGCCCGTTCGCCTCGGCCATGGCCGCTCCGCCGCAGGCGATCTCCAGCTCCTGCTCCGGGCAGCGAACGACGATCACCGCCGTGGTGTCGACCGTACTGGCGAGCATCTGCCCCACACGTGGCCTCATCGCAGGTCCCTCCGCGGATCTTGTTCCGTTCCGGTGCCCGAAGACCAGAAAAAAGTATACTACTTACCTAGATCACGTCGAGATGACGAGACGACGAACTGAGACAACATGACGAACGGAGTGCCGGATGGAACTCAAGACCGTCCTGTTCGAGGTGGCCGACCACGTCGCCACGATCACCCTGAACCGGCCCGAGGTCATGAACGGCTTCAACCAGCGGATGCTGGAGGAGTTCTCCGCCCTCTGGCAGACCGTCAAGACCGACGACGACGTGCACGTCGTCGTGTTGCGGGGCGCGGGCGAGCGGGCGTTCTGCACGGGCATGGACGTGAAGGAGGGCATCGCCCGCCACCCCAACGTCTGGTCGCAGACCGACCCCGGCGAGTACCTCTCGCCGAAGCTGAACCAGGTATGGAAACCCCTGGTCTGCGCGGTGCACGGGATGGCCGCCGGCGGCGCCTTCTACTGGCTCAACGAGGCCGACATCGTGATCTGCTCGGACGACGCCACCTTCTTCGATCCGCACGTCAGCTACGGGCTCACCGCGGCCATGGAGCCGATCGGCCTCGCCCGGCGCATCCCTCTCGGCGAGGCGCTGCGCATCGCGCTCCTCGGCCTGGACGAGCGCGTGTCGGCGGCCCGCGCCCTGCAGATCGGCCTGGTCAGCGAGGTGCTCCCCCGTGCGGAACTGTGGGACCGCGCCGACGGCATCGCGCGCATCATCGCCGCCAAACCGCCCGCCGCCATCCAGGGCACCGTCCGGGCGATCTGGGAGTCGCTCGACTCGACGCGCACCCAGGCGCTGCGCACCGGACTGTCGTACACACAGATCGGCAACCCCATCGGCAAGGCCGAGGTCGATCGCGCCGAAGTGCCCCGGAGGCAGTGGACACTGCGCTGACACTCCCCTAGCCTGCACTAAAAGAGTGTACTTTATAGAGATCATAAAGGTTGTGAAGGGGAGGCTTCCATGTTGTTCGGCATGCCCTGGCCCGGCCGGGACGTCGCGCGGGAGGCCGAGCAGGCCGGCGTCGGCGCCTTCTGCGCCGGGGAGTTCGTCGACCACGACGCCTACCTCACGGTGGCCGACATCGTGGCGAACACCGAACACGCCCTGGCGGGTCCCGCCATCGCCTACGCGTTCGCCCGCACCCCCTACGCGCACGCCACCGCCCTGCGCCAGCTGCACGCGCAGGCGCCGGGCCGGCTGTTCCTCGGCCTGGGCAGCGCCGCGTTCAGGATCAACCGGGACTGGCTGGGCGTGCCCGCCGAACGTCCCGTGGCCCGGATCGCCGAGACGGTCGGTGCGGTGCGGGCCTGGCTCCACGCGGAGAACGGCGAGAAGGTCAGCTACTCCGGGGAGTTCTACTCGCTCGACGCCGATGTCCGAGCGCCGGTGCTCGGCCGGCTGGACATCCCGGTCCTGCTCGCCGCGTTCAACACCGGCATGGCCGCGACCGCGGGCCGGGTCGCCGACGGTGTCGTCGGGCACGGGCTGTTCACCTCCTCCTGGTGGAACGATGTCGTACGGCCCTCGGTGGAGCGCGGCACGGGCGGCACAGGCGGCGGCGACCCGGAGTCGCGCTTTCTCGAACACGGCTGGATCATCACGGCAGTTGACGACTCCGCACCCGAACGCGCCGTCGCGGACGCCCGCCGGATGATCGCCTTCTACCTCACGGTGAAGACGTACGACCCCTATGTCGCCCACCACGGCTGGGAGGAACCGGTCGCCCGACTCCGCGCCGCGTTCCGGACGGGCGACACCGATGCCATGGCCCGGGCGGTCACCGACGAGATGGTCACCGAGATCGCCGTGTGCGGGACGACCGCCGAGGCGAAGGACGCCCTCGCCCGCCGCGCCGGCTCACTCCCCCGCGACGTCGGCTACTTCGCACCGCCGAGCTTCATGGTGAGCGGGCGGCGACGGGCCGCGTACGCCCGGGCCGCCCTCGCCCTGATCGGCGCGGTACCGGACACGCCGGACGTACCGGATGCTCCGGAACGCCCCTGATACACGCATGCAAGCGACCGGCCCCCGGAGCGTGGACACTCACACTCCGGGGGCCGGTCCGTGGCACAACCGCCTGCCGGCCGAGCTCAGCCGCGGATCAGGCGCAGCTCAGGCGTCCTGCGGAAGCGGCGCGAGCTTCTTGCTCTTGTCGAAGTGCACGACGTCGGCCAGCGTGCCGCCGAGGATGGCCGCGCGGTCCTCGTCCGGGACCCCGTCGAAGTTCTCCGCGATGCACTCGGCGCTGTCGCGGAAGGTGCCCTCGGCGTGCGGGTAGTCGTTGCCCCACATGACGGTGGAAAGACCGGTGATGTGGCGGGCCTTGACGGCCGTCGGATCGTCCGCGAACTGGACGTGGATCTGGCGCCGGACGTACTCGGTGGGCTTGAGCGGGTAGGGCCACTTGTCGTTGATGGCGAACAGCCGCCCCATGGAGTGCTGCTCGGTCGGGGGACGGTTGTCGTCCCAGAACCCGAGCCACCAGTCGGGGTCCTGACCGGTGCCGGTCTTCCACGCCTTGTCCATGTAGCCCATGAAGGAGACCAGCCAGCCGGCCGTGTACTCGATCAGGTTGAAGTGCAGGTCGGGGAAGCGCTCGCACACACCGCCGCCGACAAGGCTGGCGATGATGCCCTGCGGACCGGCCACAGCCGACCCGACCGCGAAGCCCATGGTGCGGCCCGCCACCATGTCGTCGGTCAGGTTGCCCTTGCCCATGTTCATGGCGTTCATCAGGCCCCGGACGGTCACCGCCGTCTCGGACACCGCCTCCTTGACCTTCACCCCGCCGGTCGCCACGTGGATGAACACCGGCAGACCGTGCGCCTGCGCGGCGGCCCAGACCGGGTCGTACTCCCGCGAGTAGAAGGGCAGCGGCGGGATCTCCGGCAGGAGGATCGCCCCGAGGCCCAGCCGCGCGATCCGCTCGATCTCCGCGACGGCCTCGGGCACGTTCGTCAGCGGGATCGCCGCCGTCGGGCGCAGCCGGTCCTTGTACGGCAGATACCGCTCGACCAGGTAGTCGTTCCAGACGCGGGCGTGCGCCATGGACAGTTCGTGGTCGTCGGTGAACAGGACGAAGAGTGAGAGATTCGGGAACATCACCGAAGCGTCGACGCCGTCGATGTTCATGTCCCGGATGATGTGCTCGGGATCGCCGTCCGGGGTCTCCCCGCCGGTCTGACGGTATTTGGAGATGGTCCAGCCGTCGAACCCGATGGTGTGCAGTTTCTTGAACTCCGTGTGCCCGCCCGGCACGATCGGCTCGTCGAGCGTGAACTCCTCTTCCCAGAGGGCCCGTTCACGCAGGTTCTTGGGGAGCCGGGTCTTGAAGAGATCGACCGGCTCGATGATGTGCGAATCGCCGGAGACGACGAATTCCTTGAACACAGGCGGTACCTCTTTCGAACATCGTTGTTCGCGCAGAATCCACCCCGCGGATGAGGCCGAAGTTACCTGTACCGATCGGTCTAGTCAATGATTCAGCATACGGATTAGCGTCCCGACGCGTTCAAGAATCCTGACAAACGCCTGACTTGGGGCCGATCAGCGCACCCTCTTCCCTCGTGCCTGCAATTAAGTACACTCAACTGCATGACGACGGCTTACTCGTTCTCTTCGCAGCTCTACATTGACGGGCGCCGCACGGACGGTGATTCACAGGCGTCACTCGTCGTTCGCAATCCGGCGACGGAGGAATTGATCGCCGAGGTCCCCCAGTCCTCACTCACGGATGTGCGGCGCGCCGTCGAGGCGGCGCGCCGGGCCTTCGACGAGGGCCCGTGGCCCCGGCTGAAGCCCGCCGAGCGGGCCGCGGTGCTGTTGCGCATGGCCGAGGAGATGGAGCGCCGGCTGCCGGACCTCGTCGCCGTCAACATCGCCGAGGCGGGATCGGTCCGTCCGCTCGCGGAGAGCCTGCAGACCCGCGTGCCGGTGGCGCACCTGCGCGACATGGCGGAGCGGGTCATGCCGACGTTCGCCTGGGAGCGCCCGATGCAGCCCACCGTCGCGCCGGGCATCGGCATCTCCCAAGGGGTGCTGCGCCGCGAGGCGTTCGGCGTGTGTGCCCTGATCTCCGCCTACAACTTCCCCTTCTTCCTCAGCATGATGAAGGTGATCCCGGCTCTCGCGGCAGGCTGCACCGCCGTGCTCAAACCGGCGCCCGCGACCCCTCTGGAGTCCCTCCTGATCGGCGATTTCGCCGACGCAGCCGGGCTGCCCCCTGGCGTGCTGAACATCGTCACCGGCGACATCGCGGCCGGCCGCGAGCTGACCACCCACCCCATGGTGGACCTGGTCAGCTTCACCGGGTCGGACACCGTCGGGCGCGCGGTCTACGCCCAGGCCTCGGCCTCCCTGAAGAAGGTCGTCCTGGAACTCGGCGGCAAGTCGGCCAGTATCGTCCGCGCCGACGCCGACCTCGACGGCGCCGTACGGTCCGCGCTCGCGGGCATCACCACGCACGCCGGACAGGGCTGCTCGCTGCTGACCCGCACGCTCGTCCACGAGTCCGTCCACGACGAACTGGTCGCCCGGCTGAGCGAGGGTCTCGCCGCCGTCAGGGTCGGCGACCCGGCGGACCCGGCCACCACCATGGGCCCGCTGATCAGCGAGGCCCAGCGGGACAAGGTCGAGAAGCTGATCCACGTCGGCGAGGAGCAAGGGGCCCGGATCGTCCACGGCGGCAGACGCCCGGCGGGCCTCGACCGGGGCTACTTCGTGGAGCCCACCCTCTTCACCGGCGTCGACAACGGCATGACCATCGCGCGTACGGAATTCTTCGGACCGGTCGGCGTCGTCATCCCGTTCGCCACCGACGAGGAGGCGGTCCGGATCGCGAACGACAGCCCGTACGGCCTCGCCGGCGCCGTCTGGAGCGCCGACACGGTGGCCGCCCACGAGATCGCGTCACGCGTCCGGGCCGGTGGGGTGACGATCAACGGCGGCAGCGCCGGCGTGAATCCGCGGGCCGCCTTCGGCGGATACAAACAGAGCGGACTCGGCCGGGAGTGGGGCGAGTTCGGACTCGACGAGTATCTGCAGACCAAGACGGTCAGCTGGGCGGCACGGTAGCGCTCCGCTGGGTGAGCGGTTCCTCGGCCGCGGCCGGTGGGGGCTGGTCGCGCAGTTCCCCGCGCCCCTTTCGGGGCGCATTGCACAACCGGCACCTGGGTGAGGCAACGGCAGCCTGACGAGCTCTTGACAAAAGAGGAGGCGGCGCAGCCCGCCTCCTCTTTTGGGGGCGCGGGGAACTGCGCGACCAGCCACAGCGAACCCGCACCCGAAGAACACGCGTCACACCGTCAGCACCATCGCCGATCCCATCCCCCCACCCGCACACATCGCCGCGACCGCCGTCCCGCCACCCCTGCGGCGCAGCTCGTGCGCCAGGGTCACCACCATGCGAGTACCCGTCGTCGCGATCGGATGGCCGAGGCTGCATCCGCTCCCGAACGGATTCACCCGCTCCGGGTCGAGGCCCAGTTCACGAGTCGTGGCCACGGCGACCGCCGCGAACGCCTCGTTGACCTCGAAGAGGTCGACGTCCTCGACACCGAGCCCGGCCCTGCCGAGCGCCTTGCGGATCGCGGCGATCGGCGCCAGCCCTGTCTCGACCGGGTCGACACCGACGCTCGCCCAGGACCGTACGGTCGCCAGGGGCGTCAGGCCGTGCGCGGCGGCGACGTCGGAACCGGCGACCACGACCGCCGCCGCGCCGTCGTTGATCCCGCTGGAGTTGCCCGCCGTGATGGAGAAGCCCTCGATCTCGGGGTGCAGCACCTTCAGCGCGGCCAGCTTCTCGCCGGTGGTGTCGCGCCGGGGATGCTCGTCGATGTGGAAGACCGAGGTCGCGCCGTCCCTGCCCGTGACCTTCACCGGCACGATCTCGTCGTGGAACCGGCCCCCGTCGATGGCTCGTACGGCCCGCTCGTGCGAGCGCAGCGCCCACGCGTCCATCTCCTCGCGGGTGAGGCCGGCCAGCCGGGCGGTGTTCCAGCCGACGAGGACACCCATGTCGTTGTTGGGGGCCTCGGGTGTCGGAACGTGGGTCGGCGCCATCCAGGGGTCCTGCCAGTCGTCGGTGCCCGGGATCCGCCACCGGGACACCGGCGCCGTGGACGACGAGTGCGTGCCGCCCGCGACGACCACGCGGTCCATTCCTGCCCGTACGCTCCCGGCGGCGGTCGCCACGCTGGCCAGTCCGGAGGCGCAGTGCCGGTTGTGGGCCAGACCGGGTACGTGGGTCAGTCCGGCCCGGAGAGCCGCGTACCGGGCGATGTCGCCGCCGCCGGCGAGGGATTCGCCGAGGACGACGTCGTCGATCATCTCCAGCGGCAGCCCACTGCGGTAGGCGGCCTCGCGCACGACGACGGTGGCGAGTTCGAAGGCGCTGGTGTCCCGCAGGGTTCCTCGTCGGGCGGTTCCGATCGCGGTACGGCACGCGGAGAGAAGCACGGCATCAACCATGCAATTGAGAGTACTTAAATCAAGGAGAGATCAACAGGCCTTCCGTGGATCCCTCTGGAAATCAGCGGTCAGCGGCCGATCCTCGTCGAGGACCTCGACCCGACCCGTAAAAGAGGATACCTTGTTACGGTGAACTTCGAGCTCAGCGAAGAGCAGAGCATGCTGCGCGAAGCCTCGCGCGACCTGTTGGCGGACCGGGCCCCGATCGAGCACGTACGGGCGTGGCTGGACCGCGACGAGGACGTGGACCCCGAGGTGTGGCGGCTCACCGCCGACCTCGGCTGGCCCGGGCTCGGCCTGCCCGAGGAGTACGACGGCAGCGGCCAGGGGCTGGTGGAACTCGCCCTAGTCGCCGAGGAGTTGGGGTGCACCCTCGGGCGGGGTCCGTTCGCGCCCACCACGACCGTCGGCCGGGCACTCGCCGCCGGGGGCTCACCCGATCTGCGGTCGGAGGTGCTGCCCGCCCTGGCCGCCGGATCGTCCTGGGCCACCTGGGCGTTCGCCGAACCGCGGGCTCCCTGGTCCCTGGGCGGCGTCCGTGCCACCGCCCGCGCTGACCGCGGGGCGTTCGTCCTCGACGGGGTGAAGACGGCCGTTCAGGATGCCGGCGGCGCCCGCTGGCTGCTCGTCACCACCCTGCACGAAGGCGTCCCGACCTCGTTCCTCGTCGACCGAGACGCCCCGGGCGTCACCGTCGGGCGCCAACGCACCCTCGATCCGACCCGCGCGTTCCACGAGGTCCGCCTGGACGGCGTACGCGTCCCGCACGACCGCCGCCTGACCGACGGGCCCGCCGGCATCCAGCGGCTGCTCGACGAGGCGTCGGTGCTGCGGTGCGCCGACGCGCTCGGAGTGATGCGGCGTCTGCTGGAGCTCACCGTCGAACACACCACGAACCGCGTGCAGTTCGGGCAGCCGATCGGCACCTTCCAGGCCGTCAAGCACTCCGCCGCCGACATGGCGCTCCTCGTGCACGGCGCCCGCGCGGCCACCCACTACGCGGCGATGGCCGCCGACGCGGGCACCGACGACGCGGCTCGCGCTGCCTGCGCCGCCGCCTCGTACGTCTCGGCGGGATCCGGCGAGGTCGCGGCCCGGGCGCTCCAACTGCACGGCGGCATCGGCTTCACCTGGGAGCACGACCTCCACCTCTATCTGCGCCGTGCCAGGGCCGACAGCGTCCTGTACGGCGACGCGGCCGTCCACCGCGACCGTCTGTGCACCCTCCTGCGGCCCTCCCCCGCAACCGCATCCTCCTGAGCGAGAAGAAGCGCGAAGACCCGAAGCAGACCCGAAAGGTTCCCGATGGAGATCAAGGGCAAGAAGGCCGTGGTGTTCGGCGGCGCCTCCGGCATGGGCCGGGCCACCGCCGAGCTGCTCGCGGCCCGCGGCGCCGAGGTCGCCGTACTCGACCGTCCGGCGTCGGCGGGCGCCGAGGTCGCCGCCGCGTTCGGCGGGAGCTTCCACCCCGTCGACGTGACCGACTTCGAGGCGACGGAGAGCGCGCTGAGCGCCGCCGTGGAAGCCCTGGGCGGGCTGCATGTGTCGGTCACGACCGCGGGCGGCGGCAGCGTACGGCGCACGCTCGGCAAGGACGGGCCGCACGACCTGGAGACCTTCCGCCGGGTGCTCGACCTCAACGCCGTGGCCACCTTCAACGTCAGCCGTCTGGCCGCCGCGCACATGAGCCGCAACGAGCCCGAGGAGCCGGACGGCGAACGGGGCGTCATCGTCAACACGTCGTCGATCGCCGCCTTCGAGGGGCAGATCGGCCAGGTCGCCTACTCGGCGGCCAAGGCGGCCATCGCCGGCATGAGCCTCACCATGGCCCGCGATCTCGGCTCCCTCGGTATCCGCGTCGTCGCCATCGCACCCAGCCTGTTCGAGACGGGCGCCACCGAGAGGATCCCCGCCGAGGTACGGGCCGCACTGGTCAAGGACGCCGCGTTCCCCCGCCGCCTCGGCCACCCGGAGGAGTACGCGAAGCTCGCCATCGCCGTCATCGACAACCCCATGCTCAACGGCCAGTGCCTCCGTCTGGACGCCGGCCAGCGATTCGGACCGAAGTGAGGTTCTGATGCCGGAACAGACAGAACAGACGGAACACCAGGGCAAGGTGGCCCTCATCACCGGAGGCGGCCGGGGCTTCGGCAAGGCGTTCGGCGAGGCCTTGTCCGGCCTCGGCGCGCATGTCGTGCTCGCCGACATCGACGGCGACGCCGCCGCCGAGGCGGCCGCCGAGCTCACCGCGAAGGGCCTGAGCGCGACCGGGGTCACCTGTGACGTCGCTGACGAGGACGAGGTCGGCGCGATGGTGAGCGGGATCGTCGAACACCACGGCGGACTGGACGTCCTGGTGAACAACGCCGGCCTGCACGCCGCCTACAACAGGCCGTTCACCGAACTGGGACTGGCCAAGGTACGGCGAGTCCTCGACGTCAACGTCATGGGCACCGTCATCTGCACGCTCGCGGCCCAGCAGGCCATGCGGGGCCGGCCCGGTGCCTCCATCGTCAACATCTCGTCGTCGGCGGCCTACGCGAACCGAAGCATCTACGGCGTGTCCAAACTGGCCGTACGCGGCCTGACGGTGGCGTTCGCGCGGGAGTTCGCCGGCGACGGCATCCGGGTCAACGCGATCGCGCCGGGCCTGATCTTCACCGACGCCGTACGGGCCCAACTGTCCGCCGCCGAGGCCGAACGCGTCCTGGGCGAGCAGATCCTGCGGCAGGAGGGCCGGGAGCAGGACATCGTCGAGGCGCTGCTGTATCTGGTCTCGTCGAAGGCGTCCTTCGTCACGGGCGAGACGCTGCGCGTGACGGGCGGTTTCGCGCTCTCGGTCTAGCCCTCTTTCCCCCTCGGCACGGCTGTGGCCCCGCGACATTCGTCGCGGGGCCACAGCCGTCCTGGCCGTCCTGGCCGTCCTACACGGTCACCGGTTCGTTGTCCGGCTTGTCGGCCAGCTCCTTCTCCTCGTTCGTGATCGCTTTCAGCAGCACGTACGGTGTGGCGATCTTCCACACGGCGTACGCGACCGAGGGAATGATGTTCGCGAGAATTCCGTTCCAGGCGAGCGGCCCGTCCTGGTTGAGGAAGACGAAGGCGCCCGGGATGAGCGTCACTCCCAGCACGATGCTCAGCCAGCCGTACCAGCGCGGGAAGAGCGGTTTCTCCCGGGTGTGGTCGATGAACGCGGCGTATCCGATCGACCAGACCTGGAGGACGAAGATGCAGGCGTTGCCCACGAACATCAGCCAGAAGATGTCGACCATCGCGGTCAGGACGTCGACGGAGTGAGCCTCCGGCCGGTAGGCCGCGGCGGCGAGGATCGCGAGCGGGAAGAAGAACCCGAGCGGGGCCACCACGCCCGTGGTGAGCTGGGTCATGGACAGCAGTCCCCAGCCGCCCTCGACCCGGCGCAGCTGCAGGCTCGTCACGATGACGTACGGGTACTCGAACGGAACGAGCAGAACCATCAGGGCGACACAGGTGAGGATCCCCGTGCGATGGTCCTTGAGGAAGGCGACGACGTCATCGGGGCTCTCCGTCGGGCTCATCGGCGGCGTGAGGTGACCCACCGCGAACGCGATGAGGAATCCCACGAAGAGGATCACGCCACACCACGCCGAAATTCTCTGCAGTCTTATATAGAGGTCTTTCTTCATTGCGGCTCCCTTGTGTACCGACCGGTTTCTACCGGTTCCTTCGGTGTCTACCGACCGATCTCGTCCCAGCCGACGAGCCTGTCCATGAGCACGCTCGCGCTCGACAGGTAGTCGCCGTATCCGCTCCGGAAGAACAGCAGCGGGGTCTTCATCGACTCGACGCGCAGGTCCCGGACCCGCCCGACGACCAGCAGGTGATCGCCGATCTCGACGATCTGTTCCACCGTGCAGTCGACCCAGGCGATGATCCCGTCCAGCACGGGACTGCCCAGAGCCGACGCCTGCCATGTGGCGCCCTCGAACCGTTGCCCGGCCGGCCCCGCCGCCAGCTGCCGCGACAGCCGCTCCTGGTTGCCCGCGAGCGCGTTGGCGCAGAAGCGGCCAGCGGTCCTGATCGTCCGCAGGGTCGCGGAGGAGCTGTCTGCCAGGAAGGACACCAGGGGCGGGTCCAGCGACACGGACGTGAAGGTACCGACGACCATCCCGTGCGGTCGTTCCTCGGCGTCCGTGGTGGTGATGGCGACCACGCTCGTGGGGAAGTTGCCCAGGACGTCGCGGAACCGTCGCCCGTCGATCACGTGCGCGTCCGCGTCCGCCGTCCGGGAGTGCGTCGCGCCGTCGCTCATATCAGGATGCGCATCGGTTCGGGCAGTTCGAGGCCCATCGCGGCCAGCGCGTTCGCGTGATACGCGGCGCCCGGCACATGGATCATGTGCTGGAGTCCGACATGCGCGTCGCGCCAGTACCTCTGCATCGGGTTGCCCTTCCGGATCGCGTTGCCGCCGGAGCGGGCGAAGATCTCGTCCAGGGCGGCGACGGCCCGCCAGGCGCACCGGACCTGGTTGCGCCGTACGTTGGCCCGGTCCTCCAGGCTGATCGGCTTGCCCGCCTCGACCTGGTCGTACAACCGGCTGATGCCGTCGAGGAGTTGCACCCGGGAGGCGGCGATCTCGGCCGCGGCCTCGCCGGCGGCGTAGAGGACGTACGGGTCGTCGCGCACCTGAACGCCGGTCACGGCGACCCGTTCCTTCTGCTGGGACAGGTGCAGGGCGAGGGCGCCCTCGCAGATGCCGACGACGGCCGCGGTGATGCCGAGCGGGAACATGGAACTGAACGGCAGCTTGTAGAGGGTGTCGGTCAGCCCGATCGCCTCCGCCGCGGTGCCCTCCTGGACCATCTCCTGGCGGACCGTGCGGTACTCGGGGATGAACGCCTTGTCGACGACGACGTCCTTGCTGCCGGTGCCGGACAGGCCGACGACGTCCCAGGTGCCGTCGATGATCTCGTAGTCCTCGCGGGGCAGCACCACGTGCAGCACGGTGATGGGCCCCGCGGGCCTGCCCTTGCCGTCCCCGAGCAGCGCGCCGAGGAAGTCCCACCTGCAGTGGTCGCTCCCCGAGGAGAACGGCCAGCGACCGCTGAGGACATATCCGCCGTCGACCGGGTCGGCGATACCGTTGGGCATGTACGGCGAGGCGATCCAGGTGTCCGGGTCGTCGTTCCAGACTTCCTGCGCGAGCTTGGGGTTCATCTGGGCGAGCTCCCACGGGTGCACGCCGACCACACCGCACACCCAGCCCGCCGCCCCGTCGTGCCGGGCGACCTCCATGACCGCCTCGGCGAACTCCCGGGGGTGGGCCTCGTAGCCGCCGTACGCCTTCGGCTGCAGCATCCTGATCACACCGGCCGAGCGGAGCAGTTCCACCGTCCGGTCGCTCAGTTTGCCGAGTGACTCGTTCTCGTCGGCGAGTGCGGCCAGTTCGGAACCCAGCTCCTCGACACGACCGACCACTTCATGCGTCACGCCGCACACCTCCTGGTGACTGATCCCTCGCGTACGCCGCATGTCTTCGGCGGCAGGATGTCCTCAGTGTCGTGACGCCCCCCGAGGCCCGCTGAGCACTTTCCGCTGACCGGGACAGGCTCGCCTCAGCGGGTGACGCGGGGCCGCAGCGCGGCGGTGGAGCGGCCCTTGAGGGCGGAGAACCACACGCCGGCGCCGTAGGCGAGGTCGTCGAGCCGACGGGCGACGCCGTAGCGGAGCGGGTCCAGTGAGTCGTCACCGCGCCGGTACTCAAGTGCGATGTCGGCCAAAGCCGCGACCGCGGCGGCCCGGCGCATCCGCCGGGACACCAGGCAGCCGACGGCGGTGAGCGGCCACCAGTGCCGGGTGAGCAGCGCGGAGGTCTGCGCCAGGGTGGCGAGCGCGCCGTTGCCCGCGAGCGGCACGGCCAGCCGGTACGGATGCCGGGTACCGTCGAACTTACGGCCGATGCGCAGGACGACGACCCCGAGGACGGTCCCCGCGACCGGCGCCGACCAGCGCCGCTGGGCGAGCAGCGCGGCAGCGAACACCGCGCTCCAGGGCGCGAACACGGCCGGTGCGATGAACTCGGGATGCCGCAGGGCGAGCGGATGCGCCCCGGTCCCGTACACGGCCTTGCGCAGGAACCAGTCGCCCAGCCGCACCCGATGCTCGTGGGAGGCACGGACGGCGGGCTCGTAACGCACCCGCAGCCCCGCTCGGACCATCCGCCAGCACAGGTCGACGTCCTCCCCCACCCGCATCCCCTCGTCGAACCCGTGCCCGTCCCGCAGCGCGTCCACCCGCGCCACCGCACAGGCCGTCGGCGCCCAGGAGACGGGCGTACCGGGGCGCACCGCGGCCGGGTGGGCGCCGAGGTCGAGGGAGGACCGGGTGTTCTCGTACCGCTCGATCCACGTCGTGGCGTCGCCGGTCAGACCGGTGATGCGGGGTACGGCCATGGCGACCCGGGGATCGGTGAAGTGCCGGAGCAGGGTCGGCACCGTGTCGGGGTCCAGCACGATGTCGGAGTCGGCGAGGACGACGTACGGCGTGGTCACGTGGCGGAGTCCGGCGTTGCGCGCACCGGCGGGGCCGGCGTTCGTGTCCAGGGCGACCAGCCGGGCGCCGTACCGGGCGGCGACGGCCGCCACGGCCGCCGGGTCGCGCGAGGCGTCGTCGACCACGATCACGGGAGGCCGCGTACCGCCCGTACTGCCCGTACCTCCTGTGCCGATGCTGCGCAGCAGCCGGTCCAGTTGACGCGGACGGTCGCGGACCGGGATCACGACCGTGTACCGGGGGTCGGGCGGCGTCGGCAGCGAGGCGATGACGGGATGCGCCATGCCGCAGTCGAGCAGCCGGTCCGCGAGGAGCGCACTCGCCGCGTCCCGTACGGGAATTGTCCGGCCGACGAGGAGTCCGCGGGCCCGTGGCGTCAGCCGCAGCAGCCGGGTGGGGAACCCGCCGACGAGCGAGCGGCCTCCGTCGACGACCTTGGTGTGCCGGTCGAACGCGACGACCACGCCGACTCCGACGGGAAGCGTCATGGTCGTACGGCTTCGGGCCGGCGGGCCGGATCGGCGAGGCGGCCCCGGTCGTCGACCGTCCACCCGCCGATCCGGCGGATCGCGGCCGACACCATCGCGTCCATCGTCCGGCGGCCCTCCTCGGCACAGGCCCCGGCGGGATCGCCGAGGACGCCGGTGGGCGAGACCGCCCGGACGCCGTGAGCCACGAGGTCCGGCAGGAGGTCGGCCACGGGGCGCGTGTCGCCCGCGACGGCGGCGTCGAGCCGCACACGCTCCGGGTCCAGGTGCAGCATCAGGGAGGTCTCCGTGCGGCCGGCGTGCGCGTCGCCGCCGGGTGTCCCGCAGCCCGTCCAGGCGATGTCGTGGCCCTCGGCGCGCAACAGGCCGAGGGCCGTGTCGAGGGCGGCGGTGTTGCCGCCGTGACCGTTGACGAACACGACGCGGCCCGCCCACAGGGAGAGGGAGCGCGTCAGTTCCACGACCACCGCGCACAGCGCCTCGTGCCCGATCGATACGGTGCCCGGGAAGTGCGCGTGCTCGCCACTGGCTCCGTAGGTGATCGGCGGTGCCACCCACGACCCGGGCAGGGCGTCCGCCGTGCGCTGTACGACGGCACGGGCGACGACGGTGTCGGTGTCGAGCGGCAGATGCGGGCCGTGCTGCTCGGTGGACCCGACCGGTACGAGCACCAGCGCGCCGGACGGTACGGCCGGCCAGACCGCGTCGGCCAGGACGTGCGCCGCCATGGTCAGGCGACCGGGGCGGGACCCGGCAGGTCTGCGCCCCCCAGGGTCAGTGGGAAACCCGGCGGTATCACCAGGTCCTGGGGCGACAGTTCGTGGACGGAGGAGTGGCCGAGGCCCAGTACGGCCGAGTCGAGGCCGCCGCGCAGGATGTCCAGCACGTTCTCCACACCGGCCTGCCCGTTGGCGGCCAGGCCCCACAGATAGGCGCGGCCGATCAGGACGGCTCGGGCGCCGAGGGCGAGGGCCTTCGCGACATCGCTGCCGCGCCGGATGCCGCCGTCCAGCAGGACTTCGATCTGGTCGCCGACCGCCTCCGCGACGGAGGGGAGCACGCGGATCGTGGCCGGGGTGGTGTCCAGGTTGTTCCCGCCGTGATTGGACACGGACAGGGCCGACACCCCGGCGTCGACCGCCCGTCTGGCGTCGTCGACCCGGGTCACCCCCTTGAGCAGGAACGGGCCGCCCCATTCCGCACGCAGCCACTTGACGTCCTCCCAGGTGGGCGGCGCGGTCTGCATCCACTCGCCGTAGGCACCGAAGAAGGTGGGCGCCTCGCCGCCGGGGGCTCGCAGGTTGGGCACGGTGAGGTCGGGGACGCGGCCGGACCTGGCGTAGCGCCACAGCCAGCCGGGCCGGGGCAGCACGTCGGGGGCGAACTTCAGCATGGTCCTGAGATCGAGCTTCTCCGGGATCGCGGGGCTGCCCCAGTCACGGCCGTGGGAGAACGACCAGTCCAGGGTGACGATGAGCGCCTTGGCGCCCGCCGCCCTGGCCCGGTCCATGCGCTGGACCATCGCGCTGCGCGTGCCGCTCCAGTACAGCTGGTAGAAGAAGTCCGGCTGGGCTTCGGAGACCTCCTCCACCGGCTTGCTCGCGAACGAGCTGAGGCCCATGACGACGCCCCGGTTCGCGGCGGCCCGTGCGACGGCCACCTCACCGTCCGGGTCGACCGCCTGTACGCCGGTCGGCGAGATGAGCACGGGCAGCGCGGTGGGCACGCCCAGAACCGTCGTCGACAGGTCGCGCTGCGCGTGATGGCCCACGACGCGCGGGGCGAAGCCCAGTTCGGCGAAGGCCGTGATGTTGTCGTCGATGGTGCGCCCACGCTCGGAACCCGCGACGAGCGCGCCGTAGACGGAACTCGGCAGCCGCTTCCTGGCCCGGCGCTGCGCCTCGGCGACCGTCTCGAACCAGGGGTTCCTAGCCATGTCTCGCGTCCTTTCCGGTGGGCGTCAACTCCAGCCCGGCCAACGGGTGTTCGTCGCAGTCACTCACCGGTGGCCTGACCGGTGGCCGCCGGGTGAGGACGAGGTCCACCGTCCTTCGGGAGTGGTCGCCGGACGGCTTGGGCACCCCGGTTCCGTCACGCTTGGCCAGCAGTTCCTCGCCGTATCCCTGTACGCACTCGGGGTCGGGGCCGTCCAGCGGCAGCCCGGTGAAGAACTTCGCGGCCATGCAGCCGCCCTTGCAGGTGTCGTAGAACGCGCAGGAGGCGCAGGCCCCGCCGTGCTGCGGGGTCCGCAGGCGCCGGAACAGCTCCGAGCCGCGCCACACCCCCGAAAAGCCACCCGGCTCACGGACGTTGCCCGCGAGGAACTCGTCGTGGATGGCGAACGGACAGGCGTAGACGTCGCCGACCGGGTCGATCAGACACACAACGCGTCCGGCGCCGCACAGGTTGAGACCGGGCAACGCCTCGCCGTACGCGGAGAGATGGAAGAAGGAGTCCCCGGTCAGCACGTTCTCGCCGTGCGCCAACAGCCAGTCGTACAGCTCGCGTTGCTGTCCGGCCGTCGGATGCAGGTCGTCCCAGACGTCGGCGCCCCGTCCGGAGGGCCGCAGCCGGGTCAGGCGCAGTTGGGCGCCGAAGCGGTCGGCGAGCGCCTTGAAGGCGTCCAGCTGCGGGATGTTGTGCCGGGTGCAGACCACGGAGATCTTGAAGTTCCGCATTCCGGCGGCGGCGAGGTTCTCCAGCGCCCGCAGCGCCGTCGCGTACGAACCGGCCCCGCGTACGGCGTCGTTGACGTCGGCGGTCGCGCCGTCGAGGGAGATCTGGACGTCCACGTAGTCGTTACGGGCCAGGCGGGCGGCGGCGTCGGGGGTGATGCGGACGCCGTTGGTGGAGAACTTCACGCCCACGTGGTGTGCGGTGGCGTAGTCCAGGAGTTCCCAGAAGTCGGCGCGGACGGTCGGTTCGCCCCCGCCGATGTTGACGTAGAAGACCTGCATGGCCTCCAGCTCGTCGATGACGGCCTTGGCCTCCTCGGTGCTCAGCTCACGGGGGTCGCGCCTGCCGGAGCTGGACAGACAGTGGGAGCAGGCCAGGTTGCAGGCGTAGGTCAGCTCCCAGGTGAGGCAGATCGGCGCGTCGAGCCCGTGCTCGAACAGGTCGACCAGCCGTGGCGTGGCAGCGACGGGAGTGGTCATGATGTCCTTCCGACGACCATCGACGACTGGACGAGAACCGCCAACGCCCGGCCGTAGCGCGGTAGTTCGTCCTCACCGAGGCCCGCTGTCAGGCAGGCGGCGCGGGCCGTGGGCGCCTGCGCGAGGGACTGGACGACGGCCAGCAGTCGACGGTCCTTGAGGAACGAGAGCTTGCGGGTCCCGAAGTGGTAGAGCAGCGCGCCGAAGGGTTCCGGGCGCACGGAGACCTGAGGATGCAGGTCCCAGGCCCGGTCTAGGTCCATGAGGACAGCCGTGGTCATGGCGCGGCCTAGTAGACGCCGCACATGCCGTCGATGGAGATCTCCTCGACGAGGTCGTCCGCCTCGATCAGCGACTCCAACGACTCTTCGGCAGGGGTCTCCCCACCCCGGATCTCGGTGGCCGGGACGGACTGGGTTACGTGGATCTCGGTCATGCGACTCTCCCTGTACATCGCTCCCATCGGACATTCGGAGAATAATGGCACCGGGTGCCGAAAGTGAAGGGGCGGGGCGCCACGAGAACTGCGAGGGACACCCGAGGGACATGCGAGAGACACAGGAGAAGGCCAACTCCCCATGAAACAGGCACAGATGACGCACGACGTCATCGTCATAGGGGCCGGCGGCAGCGGAGCCGCGCTCGCGGCCCGGCTGACGGAGGACCCCGATCGCACCGTGCTGGTACTGGAGTCCGGCCCGGTACCCCGTCAACTCTCGGCATTCCCGGCCGAGTTGCTGGACGCACGGCTCGTGCCCGGTGCGCAGCCCGGGAATCCCGCGGTGCAGCCGTACCCGGCGCACCTCACACCGCGCCGGCCGTACACGGTCGTCCGGGGGCGCTTCCTCGGCGGCTCGACCACCGTCAACGGCGGGTACTTCGTGCGAGCCCGGCGCGAGGACTTCGACCGGTGGTCGGCGGCGGGCGGTCCCGTCTGGTCGTACGACGGTGTGCTGCCGTTCCTACGGGCGCTGGAGACCGACCTCGACCACGGCGCCGACGCGTCGCACGGGGCTGCCGGCCCGGTGCGGGTACGGCGCACGGACCTGCGGCACCCCGCCGCCATCGCGTTCCGGGAAGCGGCCCACCACCTGGGTTTTCCACCGGAGCCCGACAAGAACGCCCAGCAGGAACCGGGGTTCGGACCGGTCCCGTGCAACGTGGTCGACGGAGTGCGCCTCAACACCGGCGTCAGTTACCTGCTGCCCGTGCTCGACCGGCCCAACCTGACGATGCGGGGCGGCAGTACGGTCCACCGGATCGTCGTCGAGCACGGCCGCGCGACCGGCGTGGTCGTCGAACGCGACGGGCACCGCGAGCTCTTGGAGTGCGGCGAAGTCGTCCTGTGCGCGGGGGCGTTGCGCTCCCCGCACCTGCTGCACCTCTCGGGCGTCGGACCGCGCGCCGACCTGGACCGCCTCGGCATCCCCGTCGTCCAGGACGCCCCCGCCGTCGGAGCCCGGTTCGGCGACCATCCCCAGGTCGTCCTGGAGTGGACGCCCCGCTCACCCCTCCCCGAACCGGCCGGCTCCTGGCTCGGCGGGGGCCTGCACCTGCCGTCGTCGGACGGCGACCACCCGGGCGGCGACCTGGAGATCCTCCAGTCACTCGTCCCCCTGCCCGGACTGATCGGCGGGACGGTGACCGTGCCCGGAGCACCCCTCGCTCCCCTCGCGTTCCTCGTGTCCGTCCAGTCACCCGGCCTCGGGGGCCGTATGCGCACCCGGTCCACCGACCCCGCCGTGCCCCCGAGCCTCGACTACAACTATCTGCGGACCCCCGAGGACAGGCGCCGGATGCGCGAAGCCGTCCGCACGACCGCCGCACTGCTCGCCACCCCCGCCTTCGACAGGGTGTCCGCCGGTCTCGTCGAGCCGGGCCCCGGGGTACTGGACGACGACCGGTCGCTCGACACCTGGATCCACGCCCACCTCGGCACCTCTCACCACACCTGCGCCACGGCCCCCATGGGCCCCGCCGTCGACCCGTACGGGAGGGTGCACGGCATACACGGTCTCCGAGTCGCGGACACCTCGATCCTCCCCTCGGCCCCACTACGCGGCCCGGCGGCGACCGCCGTCCTCATCGGCGAGCTGATCGCGAACGCGATGCGCTCCGCGGGATAGGCGGTTCATTGGGCCGGTGGGCCCCGTAAGGGGCGCGGGGCTGTATCGGTATGCGGCTCTGCCGCGTGGGCGCGACCAGCCACGACGGCGCCGCACCGAACCGACAACCCCTCGCAGCAGCTCTCCCGGCGCACCATGGGTCACGGACCGGGGAAGGCCCCGTCGAACCCAACGGCGAGCTGCCGCATCGCCTGATCCAGAAGCACGCCAAGGTTCGCCTCCTCGTCCGTCAGCCAGTGCTCGTACGCGGCGATGCACGCGGCCAGAGCGGCATGACCGAGCAGCCTCGGCAGCAGGTCGGACACCGGACGGCCCATGCGCCGCGCGGCGAACTCCGTGACGAGCGCACGCCACGTCGTGTAGCGAACCGTCGAGTCGGCGTGGAGCGTCGGCACCCGCAGGATCAGCGTCATCCGTTGCCGGTGCCAGGGCACCACCGCCGGGTCGAAACGGTTGAACTCGACCACCGCGCCGCACAGCGCGTCCATCATCGGAGCGGCCGGATCGGTCGCCGCCAGCAGGTGCTCCAGCCTCACCAGCTGGTCCTCGAAGTCGCCCCACACGAGGTCGTTCTTGGAGGCGAAGTAGCGGAAGAAGGTACGGCGGCCGATGCCGGCGGCGGCCGCGATGTCGTCGACCGTCGTCGCGTCGAATCCCTGCTGGGCGAACAGTTCGAAGCCCAGGCGTTCGAGAGCGGCCCGCGAGGTGACCCGCGGCCGGCCCGTACGGGTCGTCCCTTCCCGGGCGTCACCGCCCGCCCGGTACTCCGCCGACCGCACCCCCGCCGCTCCGCCCGCCACGCTCTCCCGCCGTCCCGTGTCAGCAACCACACCGCACATCATGCATCGGCCGAGCCCCCGGACACCCACCCCGGCGGCAACGCGGGGAATCATCGCCGACGGGCCGCTGTTGTCACGCACGACAGCGGCTGTACGAATCCCAAGGAGGCCGGGCGTGTACGGCGACCCAGCGACGATCCGCAAGATCCTGACCGGGCTCGGCGACACCTGGGCGATCGTGGGCCTGTCGTCGAACCAGCAGCGGGCCGCGTACCGCGTGGCCGAGGTGCTCCAGCGGCACGGCAAGCGGATCGTCCCCGTGCACCCGAAGGCCGAGACGGTTCACGGGGAGCAGGGCTACGCCTCGCTGGCCGACATCCCCTTCGACGTCGATGTCGTCGACGTGTTCCTGAACAGCGACCTCGCCGGTCAGATCGCCGACGAGGCCTCCGCCATCGGTGCCAAGGCCGTCTGGTACCAGCTCGGCGTCATCGACGAGGCCGCGTACGACCGCACCCGCGCCGCCGGCCTCGACATGGTCATGGACCGCTGCCCGGCCATCGAGCTGCCCCGCCTCGGCTGACCCTCGCACTGTCCCGTTCCGACAGCCTCACTGTGCCGGCCCACCGGACCGGCCCCGTCGCCGCAGCAGCAGAAGTCCGCCCGCGAGAGCGGTGATTCCGGTCGCGGCGGTCCAGGCGACGAAGTCCGTCGTACCGGTCGCGGCAAGGTCCTCGGCCTCGCCGCCCTGGGCAGTCGCACCGGCCGAAGGCGACGCACCCGCCCCACTGGCGCTCGCGCTCTCCCTGCCGGCACTCGCACCTGGGCTCGGACTCACGCTCGCGATCGCCCTGTCCCGGGTGAACGCCAGTGTCCCGAAGCCCAGTTGGTCGTATCCCCCGCTGTTGGGGCCGTAGTCACCGCCGCCGCCCTCAGGGGACGCCTGGGCGGCGATGCGGGTCAGGTAGGTCGCGGACAGACCCCGGCGCCTGGTGTAGTGGTTGGCGATCATGGCCCAGATCGGCCGGGTCATCGCCGGGTCCACGGCGGCGGCACCGGTCGTGCTCTCGCTGCCCGACCAGCCGCCCACCGCACCCTTCCTGCGGGTGTTCGCCGTGTACGGCACCTCACCTCCCATGCTCCACCTGGCCACGTACTGGGCGCCCTTGAGGAAGCGGCTGTCGTCGTAGCCGTACAGGTCGATGCCCTGGTTCCAGGCCATCTCACAGACCGTGCCCATCAGGCCGACGCCGAGCAGCGCGTGCCCCTGGTCGCGGCCCGCCTCGACCCATTCGCCGAGTCCCTGGTCGTCGTGAACGACCGGGATGGCGTTCTTGACGGAGCCCATGCCGGCGCCGTGCTTGAAGTACTCGACGGCCCGGTCGATCCTGTCGCGGTCGTCGCACAGGATCCCGACGGCCAGGACGCAGGCGATGGCCGTGAGGTCCCAGTTGGCCCAGTAGTTGGTGATGACGGCGCCGTTGTGGTTCGTCAGGAAGTCCTCGCCGAGCGGACAGAAGACGTCCAGCATCATCTTCTGGAAGCGGGCGAGGTCGAAGTCACTGTGGTCGCGCACGAGTTCGGCCGCGTTGGCGAACTGGTAACCGTAGAGACCCGCCGCGAGGAACCGGTCGGCCGAGCCCGCCACCTCGGTCAGCGTCGCCGACCAGGCGTTGAGGATCGCGACGGCGGTGTCCGCGTACGCGCTCTCACCGGTGACATGCCGGCGCAGGGCGTTCTGGTAGGCCGCGTGGATGTCGTTGTAGAGGATCGCGTAGTTCTGCGGCGAGCCCGAGCCCCGGTAGACCGTGGCCTGCGGGTTGGCCGTCCAGCCGCTCTGCGCGTGGCGGTTGGCGGTCAGCCGCGCGAATCCCGCCGTGTACGGCGCCGCCCCGGCCTTCACCTTCTTCGCCATCCGGTCCAGGTCTGTCCGGGTGTGCAGCATGCCCGGGTGGACGAGACCCGCGCCGGCCGCCATGGCCTGCGGGGCGGCGAGGGTCGTACCGACAGTGCCGGCGACGGCGCCCGCCGTCACGCCGGTGAACTTCAACATGCCGCGACGGCTGATCCCTGTGTTCAAAGCTCCGGTCCTTGGCTCTGGGGGGTGAGTTGCTCTCGGAGTTACGGAGAGGAGACGCGCTCCAGGGCCGCCGATAACGAAAAGTGCGGGTTACCCGACCACGGCGGGCGGTCGCCATAATGCTCGGGTGACTTTCGCCTCACCTCCCCCCGGCCGCACGCCCGACTCCCCCTCCACGCAACGGTTTCCGGTGGTGATCGTGGGCGCCGGACCCGCCGGGCTCACCGTCGGGAACATCCTGCGGGCCGCCGGCCTCGACTGTGTGGTGCTGGAGACGGAGAGCCGGGAGTTCATCGAGCAGCACCCCCGGGCCGGGTTCATCGAGGAGTGGGCGGTACGCGCGCTCCAACAGCGGGGCCTGGCAGACACGTTGCTGGAGCGGGCCGGTACGCACACGAAGTGCGAGTTCCGGTTCGACGGTCGACGCCATCGCTTCGAGTACGCCGAGCTGTCGGGCCACCGCCACTTCGCCTACCCCCAGCCGCTGCTGGTGACGGACCTGGTGCGCGAGTACGCCGACGTGCGCGGCGGCGACATCCGCTTCAGTGTGCGGGACGTGCTCGTCCACGACCTCGACACCGACCGGCCCGCGGTGTCCTACGTCTCCGCGGAGACCGGCCAACGGGAGTATGTGCAAGGCGAGTTCATCGCCGGATGCGACGGGGCACGCGGGGTGACCCGTACCGCGATTCCGGCTGCGCACGCCCGCGTCGCGCGGCACGACTACGGCATCGGCTGGCTGGCGCTTCTCGCCGAGGCGCCGCCGTCCAACGACTGCGTGATGTTCGGCATCCACCCGCGCGGCTTCGCCGGGCACATGGCCCGGGGACCCGAGGTCACCCGCTACTACCTGGAATGCCCGCCCGGCGACGACCCGGAGAACTGGCCGGACGAACGCGTCTGGGCCGAACTCCACGAACGCCTGGACGCGTTGGGCGCGCCCCCGCTCAACGAGGGCCGCCTGATCGAGAAGCGCGTTCTCGACATGCACAACTACGTCGTGGAACCCATGCAGTTCGGTCGGTTGTTCCTGGCCGGCGACGCGGCCCACCTGACCGCTCCCATCGCCGCCAAGGGAATGAACCTCGCCCTGCACGACGCCTTCCTGCTCGGCGACGGACTCGTCGACTACCTCACGAAGGGCGACCCCGACGCCCTCAACGACTACTCGAAGGCGTGTCTGCGGCGCGTCTGGCAGTACCAGGAGTTCTCCCTGTGGCTGTCCGACATCTATCACGGGGCGTCGTCGGGCGACCCGTTCCGCTCGGGCACGACCCTGGCCCGCCTCCGCCGCATCCTCAACTCCCCAGCAGCCGCGGCGGCGTTCGCCGACGTGTACATCGGCAAGGACGCGGACCACTGAAACCGGAATTCACGACACCCCGTACCTGACACCGGCCCGCCAACAGCCCGCCGCCCGCCGCCCGCCGTCAGTTGACGCCCAGCCCGTCCACCACCACAGCACCCGGAAGCCCGGCGAACGCCTTCCCCGGCACCAGCAGCTTGCCGCGCCGCCGCCCGCTGCCGACCAGCACCCAGGGGAGGTCGATGACGGCCGAGTCGACCAACAGGGGCCAGGCGTCAGGGAGTCCGATCGGCGTGATGCCTCCGTACTCCATGCCGCTCTCCCCGACAGCCGTGTCCATCGGCGCGAACGAGGCCTTGCGGGAGCCGAGTTGGCGGCGCACCACTCCGTTCACATCGACCCGGGTGGTGGAGAGGACGAGACACGCGGCGAGGGTGGTCTCGCCACCGCGCTTGCCGGCCACGACCACACAGTTCGCCGACTGTTCGAGCAGGTCCCGCCCATAGTGCTCGACGAAGACGGCGGTGTCCGCCCATTCCGGGTCGGTGTCGACGTACAGGATCTGGTCAGCGGGCACTCCCCCGGAGGGGGCACCCTCAGCCGTCCAGCGCCGTACGGCGTCGGCGACCGGGCCGACGAGTTCGCCGAGGCAGTCCGGGGCCGGGGTGACGGTGTCGAAGTCTCCGATGGGGGCGCGCATGACGGCACGCTAACAGCCCCGGGCGACCACCCGGCCGGGCGTCTCAGCTCACCGGCGGGACCGACACCGACATCAGCATCTCCAGCGGTTCGGCGCCGTCATTGCCGTACGTGTGGGGGACGTTGGCCTCGAAGGTGACGCTCGCGCCCGCTGGGACACGGTGTTCGCCTCCGTCGACCGTGAGCGTCAGTTCGCCCGCCGTGACGTGGAGGATCTCGAACGTGCCCGCGGGGTGCGGGTCGGACGGGCTGCTTTCGCCGGGCATGAGATGCCAGTCCCACAGCTCCAGCGGGCCCGGCGCCTCGGTGCCCGCGAGGAGCCGGTTGTAGCTGCCGGCGTCGGTGTGCCACAGCCGCACGGCCTGGTCGGCGGCGACGATACGGACCTTCGGGCCCTGTTCCTGGTCGAGCAGGGTGGTGATGCTGACGCCGAGCGCGTCACCGATCTTCACGACCGTGCCGAGGCTGGGGTTGGTGCGGGCCTGCTCGATCTGGATGAGCATCCCGCGGCTCACCCCGGCACGGGCGGCGAGCGCCTCCAGGGTGAAACCGCGCTCGGCACGCCAGCGCTTCACACTGCGCGCCAGCGACTGGGTCAACAGGTCGAGGTCCGACAACGTTCCGTCCAAGTTCTCGTCCGACACTCTTGTCTTCGGCCTTGCCTTCGCCCTCGTCTTCAGGATCTCATCCTGCCGCACGATCCCGAGTGCAAGATTATGGATGACAAGGTTCACTCCACTGCACTACCGTGTGGTGCACCGAACTGTTCACTCCACTGTACTGCGAGGCGTCCTCATGACCGCATTCTTCGCCCTGGTCACCAGCCTGCTCTGGGGGCTGGCCGACTTCGGTGGCGGCCTGCTGACCCGGCGCATGTCCGCGTTGACGGTGGTCGTGGTCTCGCAGTCGATCGCGGCGGTCGTGCTCGGCACGATCGTGGCCTTGACCGGCGCCTGGAGCGAGGCGGATCCGAGGCTCTGGTTCGCGGTCGCCGCGGGCGTCGCCGGACCGGTGGCCCTGCTCTCCTTCTACAAGGCGCTCGCCCTGGGCCCGATGGGCGTCGTCTCCCCACTCGGCTCCCTCGGCGTCGCCGTCCCCATCAGCGTCGGGCTCTTCCTCGGCGAGCGTCCCGGGCTGCTCCAGTTCACGGGGATCGCGGTCGCCGTCGTCGGGGTCGTACTCGCGGGCGGCCCGCAGCTCAGGGGCGCGCCCGTGCAACGGCGGGCGATCCTGCTCAGCCTGCTCGCGGCGTTCGGTTTCGGCACGGTGTTCGCCCTGATCGCGGAGGCCTCGACCACACTCACCGGCCTCTTCCTCGCCCTCTTCGTGCAGCGCGTGACGAACGTGGCCGTCGGCGGCGTCGCGCTGTACGTCTCGGTCCGGCGGGGCGGCGCCGCCCTCCCGGCAGGCGGCTTCCCCTGGCGCCTGCTCCCCGCGCTCGGCTTCGTCGGCCTCGCCGATGTCGCCGCCAACGGCACCTACTCGGTCGCCGCCCAGCACGGCCCGGTCACCGTGGCCGCCGTACTCGCCTCGCTCTACCCGGTGGTCACCGCCCTGGCGGCACGCGGATTCCTCAGCGAACGGCTGCGGGCGGTCCAGGCGGCGGGCGCGGGCCTGGCCCTCGTGGGCACGCTCCTACTGGCGACGGGCTGACGACCGACGACCCGACCGGCGACCGTGACCGCGGGATCAGGACTCGGCGCGTACGTCCCCGATGTGCTCCTCGGCGACCAGCTCCGCCAGCCGCGCCACCGCACCCTCGTCCAGCTCCGCCAACGCCCGCAGCTGATCCGGGGTGGTGCCCTCCGGTATCGGTGTGGGAGCCGGTGTCCGCAGAGGTGGCTGCCAGCCCCCGGCCGGCGTCCAGCGGCGTACGACCCTGGCCGGAGCCCCCGCCACCACCGCGTGGTCGGGCACCGTCCCGCGTACCACCGCACCCGCGGCCACCACCACGTTCCGCCCGATCCGCGCCCCAGGCAGGATCACCGCACCGGTGCCGATCCAGCAGCCCGGGCCGATCTCCACCGGCTCCATGCGCGGCCACTGCTTGCCGATGGGCTCGTGCGGATCGTCGTACGAATGGTTGGTGGACGTCACGTACACGTACGGCCCGAAGTAGCAGTCGCTACCGATGGTGACCGTCGTGTCGGCGATGACATGGCTGCCGCGGCCGAGGACGACACCGTCGCCGATGCGCAGGATGGGGTCCGGGCCGAGATCGAGGTCCGGCATCAGGCCCGCCGTCAGGGTCACCTGCTCGCCGACGATGCAGTGGGAGCCCAGTTCGATCCAGGGTTCACCAAAGACGGTGCCCAGCGGGAAGGCGAGCCTGGTACCTGTTCCCATCGCCCGGAAGGTCAGCCGCCCGGGGTTCTCGGCGGTGACGGAGCCTGTGCGCTGTACCCAGGCCCAGCCCGCGTGCACCGCGCGCTGCGCCAGCCGACGCCGCCATGACGAGAACGTGTTCTTGGGCTTGGGCACCCGCACACCGTACTCACGGCCGAGCGGGCCCAGCATGCCGCACACCTGTGATCTTCGCCCCACGGAGGTGGCGTACGGTCTGACGTACTCGAGGACCAGGAGGCGAGATGACGCACAAGGCGTTGATCACCGGCATCGGCGGCAGGGAACCGAAGGTGGACGAGGAGGCGTTCGTGGCGCCCCTCTCCTCGGTGATCGGGGACGTGACGCTTCAGGCAGGCGCGAGCGTCTGGTACGGCGCGGTGCTGCGCGGTGACGTCGAGCGCATCTCCGTCGGTGCCCGGAGCAACATCCAGGACAACTGCACGCTCCACGCCGACCCGGGCTTCCCCGTGACCATCGGCGAGCGTGTCTCCGTGGGCCACAACGCGGTGGTGCACGGCGCGACGGTCGAGGACGACTGCCTGATCGGCATGGGGGCGACGGTCCTGAACGGCGCGGTGATCGGCGCGGGCTCACTGGTGGCGGCACAGGCACTGGTACCGCAGGGAATGCGGATCCCGCCGGGCTCACTGGTGGCGGGTGTACCGGCGAAGGTGCGGCGGGAGCTGACGGAGGAAGAACGCCAGGGCGTAACTCTCAACGGCACGCACTACGCGGAACTGGCGAAGGCCCACCGGGAAATCCACGAGTAGGGCAACTCACCTGAGGGGCGCGGGGCTGTGTCGTTCTGCGGCTCCGCCCTGTGGGCGAGACAAACCACACGTGGCCCGCGCCCAGGATCACTCCCCAGCCCCTACGGTCTCAACGTCACGCAAAGCACCTTGTGCCTTCTTCGCCTTGTGCTTCAGCACCAGCATCGACGTCAGACCGAACAGCACCGCCAACACCAGCCCCAACCACGAGAACCGCTTCAACCAGGACTCCGCGACGACACCCACGTAATAGATGACCGCCGTGGTACCGCCCGCCCAGATGATCCCGCCAAGCACGTTGGCGATCAGGAACTTCCAGTACGGCATCCGCAGCACACCGGCCAGCGGCCCCGCGAAGATCCGCAGCAGTGCGACGAAGCGGCCGAAGAAGACCGCCCACATGCCCCACTTCTCGAAGGACCGCTCGGCGGTCGCGATGTGCCCCTCCCCGAAGTGTCTGGGGAACTTCGCCCCGAGCCAGGCCAACAGCGGCCGACCACCCTTGCGGCCGATGGCGTAGCCGATGGAGTCGCCGATGATCGCGCCGGCGCTCGCGCACGCGCCGAGGACGAACGGGTTGATGTCACCGTGCTGGGAGGCGAGCAGCGCGGCGGAGACCAGAATGATCTCGCCCGGCAGCGGAATGCCCAGGCTCTCCAGCCCGATGACCAGCCCCACCAGCGCGTAGATACTGACCGCGGGGATCGTCTCCAGCCATTCCTGCACGTGCAACGCCGGTTCCTTCCGATCTCGCCGTACGCCCGGTACGCCTGTGTCCCCGGCGTGCGCCCGGCCCCGGGCGCACGCCAAAAGCCTACCGGGTCAGGGTGACACCGTCGTCCGCGCGCGGGACACCCCCGTGCAGGAGAAGGAGCCCCGGTGTCACGACGCCGCGCGCATCCCGGCCGCCGACGACATCGTGTCGATCAGCTGAGCAGGAGCCCACCGACGGCCCCCGTGATGGTCCCGATCGCCTGTACCACCGTGACGCCGACGGGCTCCGCCACGTTCAGCGGCTGCGGTGGCAGAGCCGTCCCCGGAGCGGGCGCGGACTGCTCGCTGCCACTGTTCGCGACGTACCGGGTCTCGAACCGCTGGTCGGAAGTGGCCTCCGGTGAGGGCGTGGGCGCCCCGCCGGATCCCGAAGTCCCGCCTCCCGCATCAGGCTTGGGCTCCTGCTGCGACCCTTCCGGACCGCCCTCCCCCTTTTCCTTCTGCTGCTGTCCGGGCTCCCCGCCCTTCGCGTCCTCACCGCCCTTGCCGCTCTCCTGCCGGTCACCCTCCTTGGCGGAGTCGTCGGCCGCGGACGACTTGGAGTCGATCGTCCACATCTCCCCCGCCGACCCGGACCTCGTCCTGACCACCACGTCCGCGCCGGCGCGGAGCGAGACGGGCACGACGGCCAGTTCCTCGCGCCGCTGGGGCAGCAGTTCGCCCTGGACAGTGATGTCGTAGCGAACGTCGTCGGCGTTGGACCCGACGCACCCGGAGAGGACGACGTTCCCGTCACCGGCGTGGGAGTCGAGGCACAGGCTGGGGTCGGCGAGGCTGCGTAGGAGGCCGTCGTACTCGTACGACCACTGCTGTGTCCCGGCGGACGAGCAGGCGGCCAGCCGGGTCCCGGCGCCGGCCACGACCTGGCCGCCCTGGATGTCCAGGCACAGGCCCGTGGCGACATGGCGCAGCCTGCCGCGTTCCGTCACGCCGGGATAGGCGGCCGGGGTGGCCGGCGGCGAACCGTGGTCGGCGGGACTCGGGGAGGCGGTGTCCGGGGCGGCCGAGTAGCCGCTCGCCGTGCCCCAGGTGGCCGTCGGCACGGTGCTCTCGTCCGACCAGTTGCGGGCGCCGAGCACGCTCGCGAGCAGTGCGAAGGACATGACGCCGACTCCGACGGCAACGGCCCGCCTGCGCCTTCCCGGGAGGACGAACCCCTCGTCGGGCAGCGGGAGATGGGCCATGAACCGATGGCGGCCACCGGCACGCCCGTCGCCCCGGCCGGCCGGGCCGACGGGAGAGGCCCGCTGGCCGCCGCGTCCCGGGCGGGAGTCGAGGTAGCGGCGGGCTCCCCAGCCGAGCACCGCCTCTGCGAGGAGAGTGCCGAGTTCACCTTCGAAATGGCCGAGTTGCTCGGCGGCATGCCGGCAGTGAGGGCACGTCAGCAGATGCTGCTCGACATCGGGCAGCAGGGCACCACCGCGCCGGATCGAGACGTCGAGGAGACGGTTGTAGAAGCGGCATTCATTGGTCGGCGCGAGTTCGCGATGGGCACGTACACAGGTGGAGCGGAATTGTTCGCGGGCCTGCTCCAGCGCTGCCGAAGCGCTTGTGGAGTCCACTCCCAGCAGACCGGCCGTTCCGGAAATGGGCTCGGCCTCGACATCGGTGTGCCAGAGCAGGCACTGGGCCGCTCTCGGCAGAGCGCGGAATGACCGCTCGGCGAGTTGCCGCCTTTCGGATGTCCGGGCCCTCGCCGCGCGTAGACCTCGCGCACCAGTGGGTTTGCGGAGTTCCGGAAGCACCACCGAAATACCGTCTTCGGCGGACCACTCCCGGACCGTTTCCCGTACCGCTACGAGCAGTTGGGGCCGCAGCGCCTGATTCGACTCACTGCGCTCCAGTCGCCCGAACACCCGGTGGAAGGCCGACGTGGCCGCCATCGTGGCGAGGTCCCCCTCGGCCGCGAGACAGATGGCCGCGTAGTCGTACGTCGACTGCCAGTGCCGCGCCAGCAGCATCGCGACGGCGTACGCGCTCTCGCCCTCCACCCGCCCGCGCAGTTGCGCGGCGAGGTTCATGTCGGATTCGGCCGGGCTCGCGCCAGGACGAGGAGGGTAGGGCGGACGTGGGGGGGGTGGGGATTGCACAGAACCAATTCCTTCCAAGCCGCAGGACGGCACGAGCGAATTGCACATCCACGGGAAAGAGGCGCTTCATTGGTGCGTACCTACGACTCGTCAGCTGTGGGACTTCGGGTCGACCGGCACGGAATCCCGAGCGGGAAAAGGGGGTCTGACCTCCGCCCCCGCGCGAGTTGGCTCACACTCGCACACACGTCTCACCATAAACAAGCAGTCCGAGTGACCAAAGTTCAAAATGAAGAGAATTCAGATGTGTTACCGGCGGTATCCGCACCGACATTCGAAATAGCCCCCGGTCACCCGTCGAGTTGTGTGCACGAGCACCCGGATGGCACACACAATCTTCAACTTCCGGCCTCGCGGGGACGGTAGCGGGCACAAGGCACCGAGAGCATCGCCGTACACCGCCAGGCCGGGGCAGCCAGGCCCAACCGGCCGACGCCCGGACGCAGTTCACCACTGACACCGGCCTCACCGGCCGGCCGTCGGCCCGAAAAGCCCGAGACCCGGCAGGTCCGTGGACCTACCGGGTCGCAGCGGCCCCCGGGAGCCGGTGAACCGTTCGAGGGACGACCGTCAGCCGCTCGGACGGAGGGTGCAGGTGACGTTCATCTCGCCGGTGACGGCCCCGCCCTCACACTGGATGGCGAGGGTCACCGGGAACTCGAGCGCTTGCCCTCGTCAGGTTCGGCGACCACCTCGGCGGCGGGACGGCCGAGGGTCGCAGTGGCCTTGACGGGGCCGCGCGCGATCTCCCTGAACGCGATCTCGGCGGTGACGGGCAGCGGTACGCCGCGGGAGAGCCGATCGCCGAAGGCCGCGAGGACGACGGCCTCGCCGACCGACTCCCCGAGAGTGACCATGACACCAGCATGCGGTCCGCCGACGTGGTCGAGGTTCAGCGTGCGAACCATCGGCACCGTGGCGGCGAGAAGTTCGCCGATCGGCATCCGCTCCGCACTCACGGCCTTATGTTACCGATGAGTAGCCAGTTCTGGCCAGATACGGCCCGTCGACCGCCGACCGACCGCCGTATCGTTACCGGCCATGTGGCCAGAACAGCAGCCGCCCGGGGGCGAGCAGAACCCGCAGGACCCGCAGCACGCGCAGGTCCCGCCGCACAATCCGTACCAGCAGCCGGGCTATCAGCAGCCGAACCCGTACCAGCAGCCCGGATACCAACAGACGGGGTATCCGCAGCCCAACCCGCATCCCCAGCCGCCGCAACAGCAGCCGCAGCCGGGGTGGGGCGCGCCGACGCCGACGGGCGCGCCGCAGCCGCCGCCGGGCGGAGGTGGAGACGGGAACGGGAACCGGACGAAGATCACCGCGATCGTCGCGGCCACCGCGGTCGTGATCACGGCCGGGGTGACCGGTTTCCTCGTCCTGGGCGGCGACAAGGACAAGGAAGCGGGCACAGATAATAAGGACAAGCAGTCGAGCGAGTCCGCGCCGGCTTCGACGCCCGCCTCGGCATCCGCGGACCCGAGTGACTCGGCCTCCGCGCCGGGCTCCGACGACAACCCGCGGGACTCCCAGGCCGAGCAGCCGACCGTCGCCGGCTGGAAGGTGGTCGTGAATCCGAAGTGGGGCACCGCCTTCGACGTACCGGCGGACTGGGAGGTGGAGACGCCGGGCACGTACATCGGCTTCGAGGACGACGACGCCAAGGCGGGCGCCAAGCCGCTCATCACCATGTCGGCGCCCGCGTACTACAAGTCGAAGTGGTGCGTGTCGGACGACGACAAGGACGGCCGTACGTCGGACACCGCGCTCGCGGCCGTGGGCACCAAGGGCGCGAGCGGCGCGAAGAACGCCGACGAGGTCGCCGTGAACCAGGTCCCCTGGTGGGTCTACGGCGGCTACACACAGCCGGACAGGAAGAGCCTCGTCCTCGACGAGAAGGCGACGCCGTACACGACCAAGTCCGGCATCAAGGGCAGCCTCGCCCGGGCCCACTCGAAGAACACGCCCCGGACGGGGAAGTGCGCGAGCGACGGCAAGGCCATCACCTTCGGCTTCAAGAACTCGGCCGGCGACTACGTGGCGTGGAGCCTGTACGGCGCGACGGGTCTCCCCTCGGAGGTCCCCGAGAAGACGATCATGCAGATCCTGAGCACGGTGCGGCTGTACGGGGACCCGACAGGGGCGTGAGTGCCCCGCAGGGCGGAGCGTGGGTGCCGCTGACCGGCTGAAACCGGCCGGTTCCGGCCGGGGCGGGTCGGAAATGGATTGGCAAGTCGGCGGTGGCCCGCGATAGTCGCCCGGTGACCTCCGCCGACTCCCCCGCCGTACGCTCGCGCCTCCCCTCCTGGGCCGGCCGCAACTACAGGCTGCTGACCGTCTCGGCGGTCGTGACGAACCTCGGCAGCAACGGGGCGATGATCGCCGCCGCGTTCGCCGTGTTGGAGACGGGCGGCGACGCCGGTGACGTGGGCCTGGTGGCGGCGGCGCGGACGTTACCGCTGGTGCTGTTCCTGCTGGTCGGCGGCGTGATCGCCGACCGGCTCCCCCGGCATCGGGTGATGGTCGCCGCCAACGCCCTCAACTGCCTCTCGCAGGCGGCGTTCGCGGTGCTCGTCCTGGCGGGGGAGCCGCAGCTGTGGCAGATGATGCTCCTGACCGCCCTCGGCGGCACCGGGCAGGCGTTCTTCGGCCCGGCCGCCGAGGGCATGCTGCTGTCCTCGGTCGAGGGCGAGCAGGCCGCCCGCGCCTTCGCGGTGTTCCGGATGGCCATGCAGAGCGCGGCACTCGGCGGCGCGGCTGTCGGCGGCGCGATGGTCGCCGTGCTCGGGCCCGGCTGGGTCCTCGCGGTGGACGCGGTGGCGTTCGCGATCGCCGGGGCGCTGCGCTCGTTCCTCGACGTGAGTCACATCCCGGCGCGCCGGCCGGGCGGCGGGATGCTCGCCGATCTGCGGGAGGGCTGGCGGGAGTTCGCCGGACGGTCGTGGCTGTGGGTGATCGTCGTCCAGTTCGCCGTCGCCAACGCGGTCATCGGCGCCGCCCAGTCGGTCTACGGCCCGCTCGTGGCACGCGACAGCCTGGGCGGGGCCGGGCCATGGGGGCTGGCGCTGGCCATGTTCGGGGCCGGCACGGTCGCCGGGGCCGTGCTGATGATGCGCTGGAAACCACGTCGGCTGCTGCTCGCCGGCACGCTCTGCGTGTTCCCGCTGGCCCTGCCGGCCGCCGCGCTCGCCGTGCCGGTGCCGATCGCCGTGCTCTGCGCGGTGATGTTCGTGACCGGCGCGACGGAGGAGGTGTTCGGCGTGAGCTGGATGACCGCTCTGCATCAGGAGATCCCCGAGGACAAGCTCTCCCGCGTCTCCGCGTACGACTGGTTCGGCTCGGTCGCGATGCTCCCGCTCGCCACGGCACTGGCGGGCCCGGCGGAACACGCCTTCGGCCGCACACCGTCCCTGTGGGGCTGCGCGGTCCTGGTCGTGTTGGTGACGGCGGGCGCCCTGTCAGTACGGGACGTACGAAACCTCACCCGGCGCACGACGGAGGCCACCCGGGACACGGCCCAGGAGGCGCCGGTGCGGGGCGAGTTGGAGAGCACCGGCGGCTGACGACTGTTCCGCTGTCCTCGTCTCCTCCTCCGAGCCTCACCCGATACCGAACGCCCCCTGCGGCGGCACCGGTGACGGCACCGCCTCCTCGTCCCGTACGGGTACCGCACCCCCGATGAAGTCCCTAAGCGCGGGCCCGTGTTCGAGCCTGGCCGGGAAGGCGTCGGAGGCGACGCGCCGGGACAGGGCCGCCGGGTCCAGGGGGTGGTGCGAGGCCACGAGCACCGCGTTGCCGAAACGGCGGCCCCGCAGGACGCCCGGCTCGGCGATCAGTGCCAGCTCCTCGAACACCGCTGAGAAGGTGGCGAGTTGGGAACGCAGAAAGACGAAGGGCGCCGAGTCGGCCAGGTTGGCGAGGTAGACACCGTCACCGCGCAGCACCCGCCCGGCCTCTTCGGCGTACGTCAGCGACGTCAGGTGCGCCGGAACGCGCGAGCCGCCGAACACGTCGGCGACGATCACATCGGCGGAGGCGTCGGGCGCGGCTTCGAGCCAGGCGCGGGCGTCGGCCGCGTGCAGGGCGATGCCCGCGTCGGCGGGGAGCGGCAGATGCTCCACGACCAGGTCGAGCAGCCCGCGATCGGCCTCGACGACGTCCTGCCGGGAACCGGGCCGGGTCACGGCGACGTACCGGGGCAGGGTGAGCGCACCCCCACCGAGGTGCAGCACGTCCAGCGCCCGCCCCGGCCCGGCGACGACGTCCAGGACGTGTCCGAGCCGTCGCGCGTACTCGAACTCCAGGTGCGTCGGCTCATCCAGATCGACGTACGACTGAGGCGCCCCGTCGACCGTGAGCAGCCAGGCACGCTCACGGTCGACGTCGGGCATCAGCTTGGCGAACCCGTGATCGACGGCACGGGCAACGGGTATCGACTCGTCGTTCACTTTCTCATTGTGCCTGGGAGAAGCGCCGGAAAGGGGCGCGGGGAACTGCGCGACCAGCCACAACGGTCCCGCGGTCCCTCACGCACCCCGACCACCCTCACACGACGGCTGTCACAGTCCCCGCCCCCACGGTCCGCCCACCCTCACGGATGGCGAACCCGAGCCCCGGCTCCAAAGGCACCTCACGCCCCAGCTCGACGGTCATCGTGACCGTGTCACCGGGCCGCGCGACCCCGATCCGACCGAGATCGACGTCCCCGACCACATCCGCCGTACGGATGTAGAACTGCGGCCGATACCCCGTCGCCACCGGCGTCGTACGCCCGCCCTCCCGGGTGGACAGCACATACACCTGCGCGGAGAACCGCCGGCTCGGCACGACACTGCCGGGCGCCGCGACGATGTGGCCGCGTCGGACCGCGTCCCGTGGCACCCCACGCAGCAGCAGCGCCACGCTGTCCCCGGCCTGCGCCTCCTCCATGGGCTTGCCGAAGGTCTCCACGCCGGTGACGACCGTGTCCACGTCCGCGCCCAGCACCTCGACCCGGTCGCCCACCCGGACGGTGCCGCGCTCGACCGCACCCGTCACCACCGTCCCCCGGCCGGTGATCGTGAGGACGTTCTCGACCGGCAACAGGAACGGCGCGTCCACGTACCGCTCGGGCATGGGTACATACGTGTCCACCGCGTCGAGCAGCGCGTCGATCGACGCCGTCCAACGGGGGTCCCCCTCAAGGGCCTTGAGGCCGGACACCCGTACGACGGGTACCGCGTCGCCGCCGTAGCCGTGCGAGGTGAGCAGTTCGCGGACCTCCAGCTCCACGAGGTCCGTCAGCACCGCGTCCTCGCCGTCGTCGACGGCGTCGGCCTTGTTGAGGGCGACGACGATGTGGTTGACGCCCACCTGCCGGGCCAGCAGGACGTGTTCGGCGGTTTGCGGCATGATCCCGTCGAGCGCGGACACGACGAGGATCGCCCCGTCGAGCTGCGCGGCCCCGGTGACCATGTTCTTGACGTAGTCGGCGTGACCCGGCATGTCCACGTGCGCGTAGTGCCGGGTGTCGGTCTCGTACTCCACGTGCGCGATGTTGATGGTGATGCCCCGCGCGGCCTCCTCGGGGGCGCGGTCGATCCGGTCGAACGGAACGAACGTGCCGGAGCCGCGCTCGGCGAGCACCTTGGTGATGGCGGCGGTCAGGGTGGTCTTGCCGTGGTCGACGTGGCCCATCGTGCCGATGTTGAGATGCGGTTTCGTGCGGATGTATGCCGTCTTGGACATGCCGGTACCTCGAAGCCTCTTCGGTGGTACTGAGTGTTGGCCCCGGCGCGGAGAACGCGGCCGGGACGGGGACCCCGAGGAAGTTCGCCGACCCTCCCCCTGCGGGGTCCGCCGGACGATCCGGGAAGGGTCAGCTTCGGGCGCCGTCGACGGCTGCCGCGATGATCGGGACGGCAGCCTTCGGGGCATCCGCGACTGCGGATGCTGCGAGGAGGAAGGCGTACCGGAACATGAGGCCGATCCTCGCCGACGCGTCACGGTACGTCGAATGGTTTTCCGCGAACGACAGCCAAAGGGGACAGGCGCGTCCATCACCGTGGCGCATGTCACGGCGTGCAGTTTCCGCAGGGTGTGGGCGCACGTGTCACCCGGCGCGCCGGTAGTCCCCCCTGTTGTTCCACCGTTGAGACGAACCATACGGCGATCACACATACACGTCGGTTAGTGTCGGCGAATGCTCGATGCCACCACCCGCTCTGGGGGCACCGCCACGGCCACTCCCCGGGCCATCGCCACGGAGCTCGCCCCGCTCTCCCCCACCGTCATCGTCGTCGCCCCGGTCGGCGGCCTCGCCGCGCGCTGCACGAGAGCACTGCTCTCACCGTGGTCGCGGCTGTCGCTCCTGGTGCTGCTGCTCGGTGCTGCCGCGTCGTGTGTCCTGCTCTTCGAACCGCAGCGGCTGCTCGCCGACGGCTGGCCGCCCCAGGTCGGCGGTGCCGCCGCGGCGATGGTCTTCGGGGCCGCGTACGGGCTGTGCACCGTGGCGTTCGTGCCACGCCCGCTGCTGAACCTCGCGGCGGGCGCGCTGTTCGGTTCCCAGCTGGGCCTCGCCGCCGCCCTCGTGGGCACGGTCCTGGGCGCCGGGGCGGCCTTCGGCCTGGGCCGCGTCCTCGGCCAGGACGCCCTGCGCCCGTTGCTGCGCGCCCGCTGGCTCCAGGCGGCGGACGGCCAGCTCAGCCGGCACGGCTTCCGCTCGATGATGGCGGCGAGGCTGTTCCCGGGGGTGCCCTTCTGGGCCGCCAACTACTGCGCGGCCGTCTCCCGCATGGGCTGGCTGCCGTTCCTGATCGCGACGGCCCTCGGGTCCGTCCCGAACACCGCCGCGTACGTCGTCGCCGGGGCCCAGGCCTCGTCACCGACCTCCCCCGCCTTCCTGATCGCGATGGCCTTCATCGCCGTACCGGCCGTGGTGGGCACCGTGGTGGCCTGGCGCAAGCGACACCATCTGCGCGGACACTGATCCCTCTCAAGGGGTGCACCGGTACACGTCCAGCCGCCCGCACATCCCGAACTTCCCGTGCGCCGAAGGCTGTTCGGCCCGTACGACGGCCTCCGCGAGGTGGGACGTGTCGCCCCGTTCCAGCCGGTCGAGCTGGCCGCCCGTCGCCCTGGCCGCCGCCTCGGCGCCGCGCCGCCAGCGCTCGCGCCAGTCGGCGAGACGGGGCCGTACGAGAGAGGCCGCGGCCTCGTGGAAGGCGGCCAGGGCCTCCGGCCCCTCCGCGTCCCGCAGCGCCCGGAACCCCTCAAGCGCGAGGTCGCGCCGGGCCCGCGCGATCCGCTCCTGCTCGGCCACCGGCACGTCGGCCGGGATCACGGTCGCGGCGGCGTACGTATCCGGGTCGGTCAGGTAGCGCGGCGGCAGCGTGAGCACGGCGTCCCCTGCCTCCGGCAGCCCGCTGTTCTGCATCAGGACGGTGATGCGCAGTTCGTCCTCGTCGACCAGCCGGTGGATGGTGCCCGGCGTGAACCAGGCGACCGTACCGGGCGCGAGCGGCGTCACCTCGTACCCGGACGTCGTGAGCGTCTGCACAGCGCCCCGCCCGCCCGTGACGACGTACGCCTCCGAACAGGTCAGATGCATATGGGGAGTTCCGCCGCACACCCCGTCGACTGCCGGCCAGTCGTAGACGGCGAGGTGCGAGACGGCGACACCGCCGGGCAGCCCCGCGAAGGCCGTCCCGTCAGGTCCCGCACTCACCACGGGTGCTCCTCCAGGTACTTGACGACGCCCTCTCGCTCCCACTCCCCGTCGGCGACGACGACCCGGTAGCGACGGGTGAGCGTGTCGCCGGGCGCGAGCTCCAGTTCGTCGTAGAAGGCCCAGGAGGGGGCGACGGCGGCGAACGGCTCGTTGCGCACGAACCAGTGGGCAGGATGCGCGCCCTCGGCCCCCAGATGGTCGTTCTCGGGCGCGTGTACGAACACCAGGGTGCCGTGCCCGTCGGCGCCGTCGAACTCGCCGGAGTACGCCAGCCACGGTGCCTGCTCGCCCATCAGTCCCGGCCCCTCGGATTCGGGGCCGAGGACGCGCCCGTCCCGGAAGGCGCGCGGGCCGCGCCAGAACAGGCCGGTGTAGCCCGCCCCCTCGCGCCCGGCGGTGGTGGGGCTCCCGAAGAGCAGCGGCTCGTCGCGCCGGTTGGTGATCGCGCTCGTCCAGGTCAGCGCCCAGGAACCCGCCGCCGGATCGACGTCGTGCACCTCGACCCGCCGCGACTCCTCCGCCCACAGCTCCCCGCTGTACGGGTGCCAGGTGAGCCGCTCCGCGATGACGACCCGGCCCGCGTCCGAGGCGACCTCGTCGAAGCCGACGTGGGCCATCGAGCCGACGCGCTCGGGGAGAGCGAGATATCCCTCTCCGTGCACATAGGAGTTGCCGCCCCACAGGTTCGCCCCGGACAGGTGCGAGGCCGTCAGCTGGAGGCCCTTGTGCCAGCGGTGGTCGTTGGGCCGGTAGTCGGTGACGACGTTGCCGGCGAGCGTCCGGACCGGGTGCAGATACGGCTTCGGCGCCTCCCAGGCCGCCTCCGCCCCGTACACGTAACTGAACAGCTCGACCCCGGTGACGGGTTCGGTCACGGTGATGCGGTCGCCGTGCGCGTGGACGATGCGCAGGTCGGTGGACGTGGTCACGCGGACGCCTCCTCGGTAACGGACTCGGGACCATCCTCCGTCGCGGGCGCCCAGCCGGGCGCACCGCCGTGCAGCGCGGCGTAATAGGGATCGCCCGGGCCGATGTCGCCGGCCCTGACGGTCGTGTCCGTGAAGGCGGACTTGTACAGCGCGGTGATCAGTTCCAGGCTGGTCCGCCCGTCCGCCCCGCTGCTGCGCGGCCGTTCCCCGGCGCGCATGCTGGCGACCAGCTCGCGCAACTGCGCGAGGTGCGAACTCGGTACATCCGCCCCGAAGTCACGCCAGGCGGCCACCTCCGCCTCCGGCACGCCAGGCGCCGGGGTGATGGTCCAGTCGGCGTTGCTGTGCCCGTACAGATGGGTGAGTTCGACGGTGGCGCGCTCGCAGTCGATGCGGATACGGCTGACCTCGTCGGGGCTGAGCACGCTGTTGACGACGGTCGCCAGCGCGCCGTTGGCGAACCGGACGAGCGCGGTGGAGACGTCCTCGGTCTCGACGTCGTGCACGAGCCGTCCGGCCATGCCCCGCACCTCGCTCCACGGCCCGAGCAGATCCAGCAGCAGATCCATCTGGTGGATGCCGTGCCCCATCGCGGGCCCGCCGCCCTCCGTCTCCCAGCGCCCGCGCCAGGGCACGGCGTAGTAGGCGGTGTCGCGGTACCAGGTGGTCTGGCAGTGCACCACGAGCGGCCGGCCCAGCGCCCCCTCGGCGAGCAGTCGCCGTACGTGGGTGGAGGCGGAACCGAAGCGGTGCTGGAAGACGATCGAGGCGTACGGGCCGCCCCCGAGCCCCTCCTCCGCCTCGATGGCGTCGAAGTCGGCGAGCGTCGGCACCGGCGGCTTCTCGCACCACACCCAGGTCCCTGCGCGCAGCGCGGCCACGGTCTGCTCGCGGTGCAGGGTGGGCGGCGTACAGATGGTCACCAGGTCGGGCCGCTGTTCCCGGAGCATCTGCTCCAGGTCGGTGTACCCGTGCGGAATCCCGCTCTCCGCGCAGAACGCCTTCACCGCGTCGGCGTCGATGTCGACGGCGGCGACGACCTCCGTCTCGCCCTCGTCGGCCAGTTGGGCGAGCGCCGGCAGATGCGACCCACGCCCGATGGCGCCCGCCCCGATGACGGCGGCCCGGATACGACGGCCGGTGAGCGGCGGGAGCGGGGCGAGTGAGGTGAGGTCGGCGGGAGCGCCGCCGGCCGGGGGCTGCCCCGGGGAGGTGGCGACGGTGCCGGGACTGGTTGCGGGTGTGGTCATGTACGTGATCAGCACTCCATCGGACGCGATGACTGACGTGGGCCAACGCGTGATGGCTCCGGACACCCCGGGGGCAGCAAGCGCTTTCTCTTCGCTGCAAAGTATGTTCCGTCCGAGCGGTCGGTCAACACCACGTCGGCGGTGTCCACGGGACGGACTGCGCGGGTGAGCAATACGGAGAACCTGGCCCTTTACCACCCCTTGACCCCAGCCCCTGTGCTCGGCCTGTCACCGGGGGCCGCTAGGCTGCCTCCAACACACCTGATCTCCGCCGTCCTTCGCTGTCGCGCGCGACGGCCCGGTGTGTCCGTCGGCCCTTCCACGATCAGCGCTTGGACCACGTAACTTCATGTCTTGGTTTGAATCCCTCATCCTCGGACTCGTCCAGGGGCTGACCGAGTTCCTCCCCGTGTCCTCCAGCGCGCACCTGCGCCTGACGGCCGCGTTCTCCGGCTGGGAGGACCCGGGTGCCGCCTTCACCGCGATCACCCAGCTGGGTACGGAAGCGGCGGTGCTGATCTACTTCCGCAAGGACGTCGGGCGGATCCTTTCGGCATGGTTCCGCTCGCTCACCGACAAGGCGATGCGCAGCGACCACGACGCGGTGATGGGCTGGCTGGTGATCGTCGGCTCGATTCCGATCGGCGTCCTCGGGGTCACGCTCAAGGACCAGATCGAGGGGCCGTTCCGGGATCTGCGGGTCACCGCGACGATGCTGATCGTGATGGGCATCGTCATCGGCGTCGCCGACCGCCTCGCGGCACGCGACGAGACCGGCGGAAAGCACCGGGCGGCCAAGGAGCGCAAGGGCCTCAAGGACCTGAACGTACGGGACGGTCTGATCTACGGCCTGTGCCAGGCGATGGCCCTGGTCCCCGGCGTCTCCCGGTCCGGCGCGACCATCAGCGGCGGCCTGTTCATGGGCTACACGCGTGAGGCGGCGGCCCGTTACTCCTTCCTGCTGGCCATGCCGGCCGTCCTCGCCTCGGGCGTGTTCGAGCTCAAGGACGCGTCGGAGGGCGGCCACGTCTCCTGGGGCCCGACGGCTTTCGCGACGGTGATCGCCTTCGCGGTCGGCTACGCGGTGATCGCATGGTTCATGAAGTTCATCTCGACCAAGTCGTTCATGCCGTTCGTCTACTACCGCGTCGTGCTCGGCATCGTGATCATCGCCCTGGTGGCCACGGGCGCCCTGAGCCCGCACGCGGCGGAGTCCTCGGGCTGACGCCCTGACCACCCACACGGCGGAAGATCATCCGACCGTGACCAACCACATACCGTACGAGTAGCCACCTGGTAGCGCAGTGTCAGTCCTTGCGCCTACGCTGGTGCGCATGTCCCCCGATTCCCTGGCCCCTGGTTCCGTGCGGTCTGCTGCGTCGTTGAACGAGCAGATCCGTGCGCTCTGGCTCCGCGCGGGCGGAACCCTCTCGGCCCAAGAGCGGGAGGAGTACGAGCTGTTGGTGGTCAAGTGGGCGGCGGCGATACGCGGCGAGATCACCGAGGCCGCCTGACCGCGAGGCGGACGCCAGGAGGGCAGGACGCCTGTCGCCCTCCCCCGCACCACTGCCTCACACGCCTCCTCCCTCCCTCTTTCCGGCGACACAGCGTCACCGCCCGCCCGACACCCGCAGCACCGCGCCCGTCGTGTACGAGGCCTCCGCGGACATCAACCAGGCGATGGCCGCCGCGACTTCGCCGGCCAGCCCCGGTCTGCGGAGCGGAATCGTCGGGGACACGCGTTCCGCCCGGCCCGGGTCGCCCATCGTCGCGTGCATCTCGGTGTCGACGATTCCCGGCGCCACCGCGTTGACGCGGACGCCGTCCGGACCGAGTTCCTTCGCCAGGCCAACGGTGAGCGCGTCGACGGCCGCCTTGGTCGCCGCGTAGTGCACATAGTCACCGGGGCTGCCGAGGGTGGCAGCCGCCGAGGAGACGTTCACGATCACGCCGGTGCCCCGAGCCGTCATGGAACGCGCGGCCCGGCGCGAACACAGCAGCGTGCCCAGCAGGTTGACGTCCACCACGCGCCGCAGATCAACGGGGTCGGCGTCGGCGAGCCTGCCCAACGGCCCGGTCACCCCTGCGTTGTTCACCAGCCCCGTGACCGGCCCGAGCCGCTCCTCCACCGTGTCGAACAGCCGGTCCACCTCCGCCTCGACCGAGGTGTCGACCCGCACGGTCACACACCGCGACCCCGCCTCCCGCACCCTCGTCGCGACCGACTCGGCGGCCCGGACGTCCCGCACATACCCCACCGCGACGTCATGACCGTCCGCCGCGAGCCGCAGACAGACCGCGGCACCGATCCCCCGACTGCCACCCGTGACCACCGTGACGAACGACCCACTCATGGACGCACCTCCGCATCGCGTTGCTCCGCACCTGGCCATGAAGTCCCGGGTCAGTCCCACCAGAGCACGAGGAGAAGGTGCCGTCGGGATGCGGCGAGGTAGAACTCGCGCAGGGCATTGAAGTGCCTCAGCAGGTACTTCCTCGGGTCACCGACGATCTTGTCCGCCCCATGCCCGATCACGGAAGCGGCCTCGGTGTCTTCGGTCGGCAGGACGGCCAGGACGGCCGGAAGGTCGATTTGACCGAGCAGTTCCGAGACCCGGGCCACTTGAGCTGCGGAAAGGGCCGTGGGAGGCGGTCCGAAGGCACCAATGGCATGCGGGTGCGTGCTGAGGAAGCCGAGATCGATCACCGGGTCCCCCTCGGTGGCCTGCCGAAGAGCATCCAGGTGGACGCCGTCGAGACCTGCCTGCTCGCAGGCCCGTTCCAACACGGCCGGCGCCCAGTCCAGGTCCAGGACGTCCGCCGACGGCGGATCCCAACAGGGATCTCCATCGGTCGATGTTCCGGCTGACTGACGGCAGGCGGCAAGATACTCCGCCGGGACGCGGGCGAGTTGCTGGGTGACGGCCATGACGCCAGTATCCCGACAGCGTCCACCTGATTTCCTGCTTGGTCGGGGGCCCGCCGTTCCCGTTGGTGAGGCTCTCCAGGCGCCTGTTGGGCGGTAGCTGGGGCCGTTCATGATGATCAGGGTCCGACCCTGCCGCTCGCCGGCGGTCACGAGGTACTGCTCTTGTCGGTCACGGGCGCAGCGCGGCCAGTAGCTCGTCCGCGTAACGTTCCGCTGCCTCGCCGCGGAGCCCGAGTTGAAGCGAACGGTACGGCAGAGGCCGCAGGTGCAGATCACAGCGACGACGGGAACAACTCGGCCATGGGCATGGCCCGCCACGATGAGCGACAATCGTCTACCGGTTTCCAGCCGGACACCGTAGCATCTCGACGACATTCTGGATCGTCAACTCAGCTTGTTGGCAGGCCTGTTGGGGTACATCAGCGTGCGGCGGGAGTGTCGATGGGGGCCAGAAATCTATGGGACGAGATCCCGGAAACCGTGCCGGGCGCGGCTGTGGCGCGGCAACTCGGCGCCGGTCGATACGCCTTTCGCACACGGACCAGTGCGGTGTCCTGGTGGGGCTCGTTCATGCTCCTCCTCGTCACGGCGTTCTGCGTGATGATGTTCTTCGTCATCAGTGGTGAGAGTGAGTGGACGAACGCGATCCTCTTCATCATCCTCGGCGCGTGCACCTTTCTCGGGGCGATTGCCGTCCCCTTGGTCGCACGGTTCAGACCGGTCGTATGGTGTGCCGTTTTCGAAAACGGCGTCGTTTACCAGTACGGTTCGCAGCCACCGATCGCCGGGGCCTGGGACGAGATCACCGGATGCCAGCGTCAGGCGACGGACCTCGTACGCAACGGGGTCACCATGTCCACTACACATTCCGTGTACGTCCAGATGCCCGCCGGCAACTTCATGGTGTCGGGTGACACGCCTGACGCTCAGGAAATCAGCGCCCTGATCGCGAACAGCTGGGTCGAGATCCAGAACCGGATCGCCGAAGAGGACGCCACGGTCCGAATGGTTGAACTGGGCGCGTTGTTGGAGACCGGTGGGCGAGTGGAGTTCGGGCCGTTCACGGTGAGTCTGGCCGGACTCGAGCACGGGGGCACCGTCATGGACTGGAAGAAGATCAGCGAGGTCGAGCTGATGGGATCGACCGTCTGCGTGGTGGTGACCGGTGAGCGCAAGCCGGTCCGAGAGCCGGTCGCGGCCGTGCCGGACGCCGTCCTGTTCCTCACCGTGTCGGACGCCTTGCGGCAGGCTGCGCGGCAGACCAGGTGAGTCAGAGGCTGCTCCTTCCGACCACTACCCATCAGAACTGAGCTTGTCCCTCGGCCCTATCCCCGCAGGCGCGACACAGTCCTCTCCGCCACCGGATACGGCCGCTCCGCCGGCAACAACGCGGCTGCCCTTGTCAGTTCGCCCACACGCACATGCGCGTGGACCTGCTTGGCCAGCGGCGTCACGTCCTCGATCCCGACGATCCACTCGTCGGCATACCGCTCCGCCGCCTCGCCCCCGAGCCCCAGCTGGAGCGAGCGGTAGGGCAGGGGGTCGAGGTGCAGGTCCCGCTCCGGATCCCATTGCACCCGCGCCGGAGCGTGCTTCAACTGCCGCTTCCACTCGGCCTGGTCAGCATGCAGTTCCGGCACATAGTGCGACAGACACGCGTGCCGCAGCGCCCACTCGAATCCCTCACGGGTGATCTCCACAGCCAGGACGGTCTCCTGGCCCTCCTTGGCGCCCCATCCGCAGCGGTACATCATCCAGAGAAAGCTGGGCTTGATCCACGTCAAGCCGTGTTCGCAGACCTTTTGGCTCGGGTGGTTGCAGGCTCGCGTCGCGGGCTGGTCAGCGCTGAGCGTCGCTGCCGTTGCTGTGGTCAGGACGGCGGGTTCGCAGAGATACATCACTGCTCGTTGCGACGGCGATGTCTCCCCGGAGGGAAAGAAGCCGGAGGCTCGTAGTTCCGCGCATCCGGTCGGGTCGACCTTCGCGACCGTCCGGCTACGGACCGAGGTCACCGAAGGGGCTGGCTCCCGCGCGGCCACCCTGGCGATGGTGTTCAAGCTTGTCGAATCCGCCCAGGCCTGCTGGCGAGCCGTTTACGCACCTCACCTCGCCGCTCTCGTCCGTGCCAGAGCCCACTTCGAGCGCGGCCACCTCGTCGAACGCCCCGAGAGCCACGTGGCCTGAACGACCTCGATTCATCCACAGATCTTGACTGTAACTCCCCTGCCCGCGCCGCCCTGGGCAGCAGGCCGACGCGTCAGACCGATGAGTTTGCCGGCTGTCTGAAGTCTTCTTCGTGACATGCCCGCCCCGTCGGTGGATCAGGAAGCGGCGGGTCCCGGTGTCATGGAGGAGAGAGGGAGGCCAGGATGCACAATCCGATTCGGCTGTACATGTCGATGTCGCTCGACGGCTACATCGCCGGGCCGGACGATCGGCCGGGCCAGGAGCTCGGACGCGACGGCGGGCGGCTTCTCAACTGGCTCGACGACCGGAAGTTCGACGGTCCGAGCGGCCAGATCTACCGCGAGGCGCTGGCGACCGGCGCGGTGATTTCCGGCCGACGGACCTTCGAACTCGCCGGGCGCTGGCAGGGCGACCACCACGACGGCGTGCCGATCTTCGTCCTCACCCACCACGTGGATGACGGGGACGTGCCACCCGGCCACGCGCGTTTCGTCACCGGCGTCGAGGAATGCGCCCGTCAGGCTCGCGCCGCCGCCGGGGACCGACCGGTCATGGTCCATGGGGCGGGGGCGGCCCAAGCGCTTCTCCGAGCCGGGCAGCTGGACGAGATGGAGATCCACCTGATTCCGGTCCTCCTCGGGGACGGCCGACGGCTGTTCGACCACCTCGGTGCTGATCACATCGAACGCGACCTCGTCCGACGGCTCGAGGATCGAGACGTCACGCACCTCCGCTACCAGGTGCGCCGACCCGGGGAGGCCGCATGAAGACGCTCTTCGTCTCCTACCGCGTCACCGATCTGGACCGCTCGCTCGGTTTCTACACCGCCTTGGGCTACGTAGAACTGGGCAGAGTCGAGATCGGCGACGGGAGTCGCCTCGTGATCCTCAAGCTCCCCGGCGAACCGGCGGCCTCGCTCGAACTGGTCCACCGTCCCGCCGACGGACGTGTCGACGTGGGCAGCGGAATCGACCACCTCGCGATCCAGGTGGACACGCTGACTGTCACCCTGAGGACGCTGGCCGAAGCCGGCCTGGAGCCGGAGCGTGTCCAGTATCCGGGCGGCCCCCACGGCCCGAAGACGTCGTGGCTCACTGACCCGGACGGTTACCGGATCGAGCTGGTGGAGTGGCCGTTCGGACATCCCGACGGCATCACCGCAGCAGACTTCTCCTGAGGTGGTCACGGTGAGCCGGGTGGCGACGCTCTCCTCGGCGCGGCCGTAGCGCAACGCGCAGCGTCATCCCCATCCCATCCACAGGTCTTGTCGGTTGCTCGCCCCGGGGACGGTACCGCTTCTCACAGAAGGCTCTCGTCCCGGACGATCCAACCCTCACCCAACTCGCGGCGCAGGACCTCCAATGCCGCATGCGCCTGCTGTTTGAACCCTTGCAGTTCCTCGTCGGGCCAAGGGGACGGATCCGGCGGATAGTCCCAGTCGATCGACGACTGGTACCACTGGCTCAGTCTCGCCAACTCGGTCTGAGTCTCCTGGCTGATCGGCAGGCGCGACAGATCACAGGGGTAGCCGTACGGGCTGTCCATGTCTTCTGGCCACAGCGGGGTGTCCACACCGGCCTCGAAGAAGAACCGCAGATGTTGGATCATGCTGCACCTTCGCACACGCTTGCCGGTGCCCCATGCGGCGAACTGTGTCCGGGGCATCGCGTCAGGAAGGCGGTTGAGGTCTGTGAACGCGGCTTGATGATCCATGTCAAGCCTCGCTCACAGACCTCTCTTTGGAACAAGCCGTCGTTGATGTGGGCGACGAGCCCTACGAGCAGCTTCGATGTGTCCCGTCGGTCGGGTCGTATTCACTGTGCCGGACACATGTCGGACGATCTTGGTCGACAGGCATCATAGGAGTCCGATTTCGAAGGAGAGACACCCATGAGACTGGTATCCGACCCCGGGTACGGCGAAGTGGACCTCGCCGCATCGGCGGAAGAGCTGATGCGGTTGGCAAGCGCTGTGGCCCTGGGTGAAGGACTGGTCAGCGCCACCTCCTTGCCGGGCAGTACCGCCCTGACCGGGATCCGGGTCGACAGGACTTCCGGCCCCGGTGCCCTCATCCGCCGGGACACCGAGCAGCAGATCCTTGTCATCAGCGGTGACTCGGCAAGCAGGGCAGTACTCGCCGAGAACCTGCAGGCCATGGCCACCGCCGAGGACGGCGGTCACCTCCACCTGGAATACTTCCCCGGGCATTTCTACCTCGCCGAAGGGTCCGTGCCCTTGGTGGTCAACAGCCCGCACGGAGGCATGCCGACCCGATGAGTTGGCGGTCGGTCGCTGCGGTCTGCAATCACAGGCGACCAGCGACCGGGCTGGTTCTCGAAGCTTGCGCGGACCCGAACGGCACTCGCCGACAAACGCGGTGCCTGTCCAGGCCAGCGCTGTTACGGTGCGCCATCGTGAGTACAGACATCCATGGCGGCATCGAGTTTCGTCACCCCGGCATAGGCACCGACTACTACGACGGCGAGCCGTGGGTGGCGTCCATGGACCTTTGGCCGCTGTACGACGAGACCGACTACGCCGCCTTCGGATGTCTCTTCGGAGTGCGCAACTACGCAGGCTTTCAACCGCTCGCACCAGACCGTGGCCTTCCCGTCGATCTGTCGAGCGGGATGCAATCGCATTTGGGTTCTTCGGTCATTGCGGGCGACCTGCACAGTGCCAGCTGGGTCAGCTGGGCCGAGCTTGCTGAGATGGACCTCACGACCGAACCTGATCACTTCATCGGCCGGCTGACCTGGTGTACGAAGTCGCTGCCGTCGACATTGCATCAACAACTCGTGTCTGATTCCTGGCCGCCGGAAGCGTTGTCCAGGGTGGGCATGCCGCCCGCGGACGTGCGTGGCGCAGCGAAACGCGTGCAGTGGACCACCAACGAAGTGATGTGCACGTACGAACCGTTGACCGTTGGCGCCGTCTTGGGCACTGAAACGCACTGGCAACATGTCTTCGCCGTAATGAAGGCTTTGGCCCACCGCTTCGGTGATGACGGGGTTCGCCTGGTCGTGGCGTTCGACTGACCACACGGAGCCTCTCATCTCAGCGCCTCGCGAGCCATCCGCTCGCTCCAGTCAGCCACCTGGATCGGCCCCCACGAGGAGCACGGCTGGTGTCTGTGAACGCGGCTTGATGATCCATGTCAAGCCGCGTTCACAGACGTTTTCCCAACGGGACAGAACTATGCGCATCGTCCCTCAGCCCCAAAACCCGTTCCGCCTCCCGATCTGACGATCTAGTCTGCTGCTTGATGCTGTGAGCCGAGTGAAGGGCTCGGGCAGTACTTCTGAGCCGACGGGCACTTGCGCGCGCTCACACAGGAACGGGTGGGGATGAGAGTGGTTCGCCAATCACGGGTCGGCATTACTATTGCCATGCTCATGACCTTCTTCGCGCTTTCCGCGTGCGAGCCGGGGCAGGGCTCCCGGGTAGGTGCAGCATCGGAGTCGGAGTCGGAAGAGACCAGGACGGCCGGCGCAGAGGACAAGCCGTTGGGCAAGGCGGACCTGGAGCGGGTAGCGATCACGGACGCGGATCTCGACGGCTACGAGGTCGAACAGACCCTGGCTGCTCCCATGGCGTCTCGCAGGACGGCGGATCCTGCCGAATGCGCGCCCGTCGTTCAGGCGACGGGGGGAAGCAGCGGCTTCGTAGCCACCGCGCGCATCGGCCGGACGATGTTCCCGAAGGAGCACGGCCCCGGAACCTCCATGATCCTTGCGTCTCACAGCTCCGGGGACGCCGCTCGGGTGATCGACGCACTCCGCACAGCCGCCGAACGATGCAAGACCTTCTTGGACATCGGGGTGGGCTTCCGCTACGACGAGGTCGCACTCCAGCCCGACCCAGGCTACGGCGATGAATCCGTGTCTCTGCGGCTCACACAACTCGCGGCGTTCGATGAGGACGACGAGCCCGTCCGAGTTCCCTACGCCGTGGTGGCTGTTCGGCAAGGGTCGACGGTCACCATGTTCTACACGTTCAACCGCCCCGGAGCGGTAAGGGCCAAGGGGCCGGCTGTCGTTCCGGAAGAGATCATCAGGACACAGCTGGACAAGATCAGCAATCCGACGACCGCCAAGTGATCATAGGAACGTACCGACTTGAGGTCCGCAGGGAACGACGGTGAGACCCACGTCAAGCCGTCCTCACGGACTTTTCGTGAGCCAAGCGCCACGCATCCCTGGCCGCACGCTAGTTGGCCCGCACGGGCGACTGCCTGCCGCGCGTGGCCGGCCTGCTCCGTCGCGTCGCGCAACGGTCGAAAATCGGTGGTCACCTGAGTCGGCCGACCCCACGCTGTACGCCATGGAAGAACCGCACCGCAGGATCCGCGCGCTCCACACAGCATCCACGATCACCGTCCACCAGGCGTACTCCCCTGAGATCGGACTGCCCGCCATCCGAGACGGCGGCTTTCCCGCCGCGTGGAAGCCGGGCCGCATGACGTGGATCAAGCCCAGTTTCATGTGGATGATGTACCGCTCCGGCTGGGGCACGAAGGAGGGTCAGGAGACCGTCCTCGCCATCGAGATCACTCGCGACGGCTTCGAGTGGGCGCTGCGCCATGCCTGCCTGGCGGGTTACGTCCAGGGACTGCATTCCGATCGCGGCGCCTGGCAGCGGGACCTCAAGCGCGCACCGGCCCGTGTCCAGTGGGATGCCGAACGCGATCTGCACCTGCGTCCTCTACCGCGCCGCTCCTTGCAACTGGGGCTCTCGGGTGAGGCATCGTCGCGTTACGCGGACGAGTGGATCATGTCCATCAGTGACGTGACTCCGCTCACCAACGAGATCCACGCACTCGTCAGGGACGGCGAACTGGATGCAGCCACCCGCCTGCTCCCTCAGGAGCGGGGATACCCCGCTGGTGAAGAGCTACTCGCCCACCTGCGTCCCTGACCGGCTGTCCGGTACGACGGCTGACATCACCCCCGGGTCACATGGCGGAAAAGGCCTGTGAGCGCGGCTTGATGATTCATGTCAAGCCGCGTTCACAGACTGCATCCACCATGATTGGGGTGGACGCCAATTTCCTTTGGAGGGCTGTACGTTCTGCACGGCCGACGGCTACCACCAGCAGTTTCTTCACTGCAACATATCAACGGCCACACTGGGACCCGCGTTTCCTGCCCGATCGGTGTGGCTCTGGCCAAGGGGTGAGTTTCGCCATCGACCCTGATCTCCTGGCGGCTTTGTGGAGGAAACGGCATCCGTCGGGTCCTCCCGTCGCTCACACGTTTCGCACTAGGTACACGGATCGCTGGGTGCGCTTCCACAGCCTTCCCGGCTCGAAGCGCTACCCGGAGTCCGAGGACGAGTACGCGATCGTGGTGGACCGGTACAACACGATCCTCGACGCGTTGTTCGCGGGCACGGACGTGTTCGTGGTGACCATGGACTGGTCGAACACACCGACCGGGCCCGCCGGGTACCCGACGCCACGACAGATTCTGCACCCCGACAGCATCCGCTGGTGGACCGAGTCGGAGCAGGACGACCCCGACCCGGAGTTCCACACCCACACACGCCTCTACGCCGACCAGCGCCGGTGGAACCGCGGCTGCGTCGACGGGCTGTTGCGAGCCGTCGCGGACGAGACGCTCGTCGAAGTCTTCATTGCCGACACGGAACTGCGATGCATCCACCATCCCTACGACGGCGGCGCAGACGTCATCCTTGCCACGCTTGCAGAGCGCGACCGTGTGCGTGACCGACACGCAGGCTGGCTTTCCAGCCACCCGGCTGGCTTCTGAGCTGCGGCGGCATCCCCTTTCCCTGGCCGACGCGCAGGAGTCTGTCAACGCGGCTTGATGACGCATGTCAAGGCGCGTTCACAGCCCCTTCACGATGACCCTCGGCCGCCACCGCACATCCAATCGTCGGACCAGCCGACCTGCCGAGCGTTCCCGGTCAGAGCACCGTTCTTCGTGCAGTTCCTCGGCCTCGGCGGCCAGGTGCGGTTCGCGTGACTGGATCGGGCGTCATGGCACATCCGAACGCCCGTGACAGCAGCCCGGTGAACCTGATTCGTTCACGGAAGGCCAGCGACCTGCCGAAGCTTTGCGCGGCTGTCCGGGCTGATCAGGCCCTCCGGCAGCATCGCCACCACATTCGCATGTTGCGCGAACACGGCCCTGCACTGCTCACGCTCGGGATGATCACTGTCGCTGCCGAACCACAGAGCCATGGCCTCGTTGCCGGAATCGATGGGCCTTGAGTAGTCGGCGACCATGACCAGACGATTCAGTAGTCCGACCCGCTCAGGAACCTGCGAGTCGCCCGCGAGACGAAGCAGGAACGGCAGTACTTCCGACATGGCGGGATTCATGTCGGCAATGCTGAACATGGTGTTGATGAGCGCACGCTGGGCCTCGGCCGCGGCGGTCTGATCGAGAAGGCCGTACAGCAGGATCGGGATCGCGGCAGGGCACTCGAAAAATTCTGACCAGCGGACCTCCTCGCACCCGTGGAGGGCAGGATGCCCGCGGTCGGAATCAGCTACCTGCGGGTACTCTTGGAGAAACCGAGCGATCGTCGCCTCCTTGGCGACCAGGTCCATCCCACACACCTGTACACCCCCGTCCTGCCTCCATGAGCCCCAAGTCCCGCGTCAACCGAACTCTTGCGCGACCGGAGATACGCACGCAAGCCCGGATGGCGAACCGATCACGTTCGACTCCCAGGCGCCCGAAGCCACTCAGCTTGACCAGTCAGACGCCTGCGCCTACGTGGTCACGGCACTGGCAACGCAGATGAGGGCTGTGAACGCGGCTTGATGATCCACGTCATACGGTCCCGCTTCCACGCCACCGGAAACCGACCCTCGCGTGCCGCCGCGAGCCCGATCTGCGGGCTGTAGGCCTGATAGACGGTCACCGTGGAGGCCGTATGAAGGGCGCGTACGCGGAACTTGGGTTCCTGTTCGTGGGAAAGGTCGGGAAGGCCGACTGTCTGATCGTTCACGCGACCAGCTTGGGAGGCGGACACGCCCGTCGGCCACCCAATATCCGTACTTCCCTTGGCTGTGCCCGTCCCGTGCCCAACACTGAGCCGATGACGCAGCGTGTGGAGCTCGCGACCGTGATGGACCGGCTCTCCCTCGATGGACTCGTCACCGCGTACGCGGTGGCGGTGGACGACGGTGACTGGGAGGCGTACGTGGACCTGTTCGCGCCGGACGGGCGGGCGGACTACCGTTCGGCCGGCGGCATCGAGGGGGACGCCCGGCAGGTCGCCGGGTGGCTCAGGCAGAACATGGAACTGTTCCCGATGCGGCAGCATCTGATCGTCAACCGCCGGGTCGGCTTCGGCCTCCTGGAGCAGGACACCGGCGACACGGCCCGCGTCCAGGCGGACTACGTCAATCCCATGCGCCTCGCGGACCGCGACGGCGAAGGCGGATCCACCGCACCCGACTTCGTGTGCGGCGGCCGGTACGCATTCGAGCTGATCCGTACGAGGGACGGCTGGCGGTTGCGCGAGGTGGTCGTCCAGGAGAAGTGGCGGCGCATGCCGAATCCGCGCCCCCTTCCGCATCCGCGTCCGGAACCCGTCATCGAGCCCGCCACCGACTGACCCCTTCCCCCGCCCACCCGGACCAGCCGCCGTACACCGTACGAGGAATCCGCCGGGCCTGGCCGGAGTCCTGCTGGTCCGGGATCGCCCCCACCACGCACACTGAACCCAGGTGACCCACGTAAGGGTTGACCGACTGGGTAGTTGACCCGGTGATCCTGGGAAACCGACTGGTAGGAGGCGCCGTATGAAACTGCCCGGCCACTGGCTCGCCTCCCCGTGGCGCCGTTCCGTCGTCGCCGCGCTGGCCGGTGCCCTGCCGATGTTCGCCTTTCCGGCGCCGGCCCTGTGGTGGTTCGCGTATGCCGCGCTCGTGCCCTGGATCCTGCTCGTCCGGTCCGCGCCGACCGCCGGACGGGCGGCGTACGACGGCTGGTTCGGTGGCCTCGGGTACATGCTGGCCGTGCATCACTGGCTGCTGCCGAGCCTGCATGTGTTCACGGTCGTCATCGCGGCGCTGCTCGGCGCGCTCTGGGCGCCCTGGGGTGTTCTCGTACGCCGGTTCCTGGGCGGCAGACCGTCCGTCGGACGGATCACCGCCGGTCTCGTCGTGCTGCCGTCGGGGTGGCTCATGGCCGAGCTGGTCCGCTCGTGGCAGGGGCTGGGCGGGCCCTGGGGCATGATCGGATCCAGCCAGTGGCAGGTGGCGCCCGCGCTGCGGCTGGCCTCGGTCGGTGGGGTGTGGCTGCTCAGCTTCCTGGTGGTGACCGTGAACGTCGCGGTCGCCGTCCTGGTCGCGGTGCGCGAGTCCCGGGTCCCGGCCGTGGCTGGGCTCGTCGCCACCGTCGCCGTGACCTCCGCGGCCTGGGTGTGGTCACCGCGCCCGGAGGCGGACGGCCGGGTACGGATCGCCGTCGTGCAGCCGGGCATCGTCGACGGGGCCGACAGCATCGGGAAACGGTTCGCGCTCGAGGAAGCGCTCACGCGCCGGCTGGCCGGCCAGGACGTCGATCTGGTCGTCTGGGGTGAGAGCAGCGTCGGCTACGACCTCGCCGACCGCCCCGACCTGGCGAAAAGGCTTGCCACACTCTCACGCACGACCGGGACCGACATCCTCGTCAACGTGGACGCCAGGCGCTCCGACCGGCCCGGCATCTACAAGAGTTCGGTGCTCGTCGGCCCGGACGGCCCCACCGGCGACCGGTACGACAAGATGCGGCTCGTCCCCTTCGGTGAGTACATTCCGGCGCGTTCGCTGCTGGGCTGGGCCACCTCCGTCGGCAAGGCGGCGGGCGAGGACCGCAAACGCGGCACCGAGCAGGTGGTGATGAACGTCGGGCACGGGCTGCGCGTCGGGCCCATGGTCTGCTTCGAGTCCGCGTTCCCGGACATGAGCCGGCATCTCGCCCAGGACGGCGCCCAGGTACTGATCGCCCAGTCCTCGACCTCGTCGTTCCAGCACAGCTGGGCCCCCCAGCAGCACGCCTCGATCGCGGCCCTGCGCGCCGCCGAGACCGGCCGGCCCATGGTGCACGCCACGCTGACCGGCGTCTCCGCCGTCTACGGTCCGAGCGGCGAGCGCGTCGGCTCCTGGCTCGGCACCGACGCGAGCACCTCGGAGGTGTACGACGTACCGCTGGCCCGGGGTGTCACGGCGTACGTCCGCTTCGGCGACTGGCCGGTGCATGCGGCCGTCCTCGTCTTCCTCGTCCTGGGTGCCGTCGAGGGCGTGGGCCTGCTCAGGCGGCGCCGGTCCGCTCCTCCACCGCATGGACAACCCGCTCGCACAGTTCATGAGTCGCCAGTGCGTCCCGGGCGCTGAGCACCTTGCCCGCGCGCACCGCGTCGAGAAAGGTGAGCACGGCCTGTTCGATGCCGCGCTGCCGGGCCACAGGCACCCAGTCACCGCGCCTCCGTACGGTCGGCTGCCCCTTGTGGTCGATCACCTCGGCGAGGTTGATCACCTGACGCTTGGTGTCCTGCCCGGACACTTCGAGGATCTCCTCGGCGGAGCCGCTGAGCCGGTTCATCACCCCGAGCGCGGTGAAGCCGTCCCCGGCGAGCTGGAGCACCACGTGATGCAGCAGTCCGTCCTTCGTGCGGGCTCGAACGGTCACGTCGTCGATCGGGCCCGGCACCAGGAACCGCAGCGTGTCCACGACATGGATGAAGTCGTCGAGGATCATCGCGCGGGGTTCTTCAGGCAGCCCGATGCGGTTCTTCTGCATCAGGATCAGCTCGCGCGGATGATCGGCGCACTGGGTGTACCCGGGCGCGAAGCGCCGGTTGAACCCGACGGCGAGCGAGACCCCACGATCCTCCGCCAGCCCCACCAGCCGCTCCGACTCGGCGAGTTCATACGCGAGCGGCTTGTCCACGTACGTCGGTACGCCCGCCTCCAGCAACCTGGTCACGATCTCCGGGTGCACGTCGGTGGGCGCGTGCACGAAGGCCGCGTCGAGGCCCTGGGCGATCAGTTCGTCGAGGTCGGCGTGGCGCTGCCCGGCCGGCAGGCGCAGGCCGTCGGCGACCCGGGCAAGTGTCGCGGGCGTCCGAGTCTGCACATGCAGTTCGACGCCGGGTCGCGCGCCCAGCACCGGCAGATAGGCCTTCTGCGCGATGTCACCGAGTCCGATGCAGCCGACCTTCACGGGGTCTCCTTCAACGGTTGTCTGCCGGGGTCATGCCGGAAGCATAGGGCCGACGGAGGTTTCGCCGGCCGCCCGAGCTTCCGGAAAACACATGGTGGGGACGGTCCCGGTGAGCGACCATGCCTGCATGACGACACAGACGCCACGCAGTGAACCCGCCCAGAACGCCGACGAGCGCACCATGCTGGAGGGCTGGCTGGACTACCACCGGCAGACTCTGGCGTGGAAGTGCGAGGGCCTGACCGACGCCCAGCTCAGGACCGCCTCCGTGGAGCCCTCCGAACTGTCCCTCCTGGGTCTGGTGCGGCACATGGCGGAAGTGGAGCGGGGCTGGTTCCGCAAGGTGCTGGTTGCCGACGATCCGGGGCCGATCTACTACACCGAGGAGGACCCGGACGGCGAGTTCCACCTGACCGAGTCGGACAGTTGGCAGGAGACCTGCAGCACCTGGCAGGCCGAGATCGAGATCGCCCGGCGCAACGCCGCCGGCTTCGGTCTCGACGACCTCTCGAAGGGCCGAAGCAGGCACAGCGACGAGCCGTTCAACCTGCGCTGGATCTACACCCACATGATCGAGGAGTACGCCCGCCACAACGGCCACGCCGACCTGCTCCGCGAACGGCTCGACGGAACGACCGGCGACTGAGCCACGCCGGCGGAGGGTCACGCGTCGGAGGGTCACGCGTCGGGACGGTGCGGGGCCGTCAGCCGGGACCCTCCCAGGCCCTCCGTAAGGGGCCGGAGATCACCCGTGTGGGGCATCCTCCGCTTGTCCACGGCTGCGAAACGGGGCGGAACCAGCAGAGTTGCGCGGGTGCATCGAACGACGACCACCGCAACGCTCCTGGTAACTGTGGCTGTCACAGCCCTCTCCGGCTGCGTCACGATCCAGCACCCGATTGCTCCCGGCCCGCCCCCGGCACCGTCCCAGGCGTCGGTGCCCCGTCCGGACGGCCGGGCCGAACCGCAGATCGTGCAGGCGCCTGCCCGGGAGGCACTGGAGCTCATCGGCCCCGACCGCAGGCCCGCGCGGGCCCCGCGGGCCGTGGGCGAGCCGCAGCGCCCGGCTGCCGCGGCGCCCGCGGCACCGCCTGCCGCCGCTCCGGCACCTCCGCCCCGCCGGACCAAGCCGAAGAAGCGCCCGCCGAAGCCGGAGCGCCGTCACACCCAGCCCCGCGTCGAGCTCCCCGAGGTGTCCCGCCCGGTACGCGAGAACACGGATGTGTGCGCCCTCGGCAAGAAGTACGGCGGCTGGGGCAAGGACAGTCCCCAGACGGTCATCTGCAAGGAGGCGTACGGGCGTTGAGCAACTAGAAGTTCGGTCGAGAGATCGGTCTGGAGATCAGGTGGTCTGCGTCGGGCTGACGGACAGGCACCTTCCGGAGCCCTCCAGAGCCCCCGCCAGGACTCCCTAGGGCCGCTGTCTCGGCGGCCCCCAGGGATCCCCCTCCGATTCCCCGGCGGAGTCCCCCTCCCCCAGCCGCAGCTCCAGTCGCCCGATGGCCGCCCTGACCCCGTCGCCGTAACTGTCGTCGCCCAGGGCGTCGGCCGCGCCGCGGGCGCGACGGATGTGGGTGCGGGCGGCGTCGGGGCGGTCCAGTTTGACGTAGTCGGCGGCGAGGTTCAGGTGCAGTGACGGATACAGGGCGCGTACCGCGAGCGCTCCCTCGTGCTGGACGACCTCCGCGACCCGCTCGTCCGACAGCTCCTGTGCCGCCGACAACGCCCGGAGATCCCACGCCAGTTCGTCCGAAGGGTCGTCCTGTGTGTCAGCCATGTAGTGCGCCAGTGTGCAGCGGTGCAACGGGTCGCCGGTCGCGCCGATCTCCGCCCACAGCCCCAGCAAGCGGCCCCGGGCCTCCTCGCGGTCACCGCCGTGATGCAACATGACGGCCTGTCCGATCCGGGTCATCATGGCATCCGGTGCCACCTGTTCCTGCCGCTCCGTCACCGCGCCCTCCGCCCTCGTCCGCTGTGCCCGCTGTCCCTCCCGACGCTAGCCGCAGGCACTGACAATCCCGGTCAGGCGAGCCGGTACGGCACCGGACCGGCCCCGTGACGGACGCAGACCGGCCCGGCGACGCGGCTCACCGCACCCGGATCGGCACGGGTCGGGAGTCGGCGCGGGTCGAGGCTCAGCCGAGGTCGGGAATCGTCCAGTCGATCGGCGCGTGCCCCTGGCCGGCCACCGCCTCGTTGATCTGTGTGAACGGGCGCGAGCCGAAGAACTTCTTCGCCGACAGCGGTGACGGGTGCGCCCCCTTCACCACCACGTGCCGCTCCTCGTCGATCAGTGGGAGCTTCTTCTGCGCGTAGTTGCCCCACAGGACGAAGACCGCCGGGTCGGGACGGTCGGCCACCGACCGGATCACCGCGTCCGTGAACCTCTCCCAGCCCTTGCCCTTGTGCGAGTTGGCCTCGCCGGAGCGGACCGTGAGCACCGCGTTGAGCAGCAGGACTCCCTGCTCGGCCCACGGCATCAGATAGCCGTTGTCGGGGACGGGCGTGCCCAGCTCCTCCTTCATCTCCTTGTAGATGTTGCGGAGCGAGGGCGGGGTCTTCACCCCTGGGCGGACCGAGAAGCACAGGCCGTGGCCCTGCCCCTCGCCGTGGTAGGGGTCCTGACCGAGGATCAGAACCTTCACCTGGTCGTACGGCGTCGCGTCGAGCGCGGCGAACACCTCTTCGCGCGGAGGATAGACAGGACCTTTCGCCCGCTCCTCCTCGACGAACTCGGTCAGCTCCTTGAAGTAGGGCTGCTGCAGCTCGTCACCCAGGACGCCGCGCCAGGACTCGGGCAGCATGGCGATGTCGGTCACGTGAACTTCCTCCGATGTGCGGTGTGTTCCACTCACCGAAGAACCTACCGGCGCCCACTGACAACGGGTCACCGACCACGACTCCCGAGGCTCCCGACGCCTGCCGTGCGCCGACCACGAGTACCGGTCACGGGCTCCGCTACCAGCTGGTCTTCCAGTACAGCTCCCACATCACCATCATGGTCGCCGGGTCGATGGACACCTCGGCGCCGCCGATGTCCTCGTTCGCCGCCACATGCTGCTTGCCCTGCCACAGCGGCAGCAGCCGGGCGTCGTCCAGAAGGATCTGCTGGGCCTCCTCGAACTGCTCGCCGACGGCCCCGCGGTCGCTCTCCCGGCGTGACTCGGGCAGTAGTTGACCAGTGATCTGGGGCGACGTGTACGGCGTGCCGAGCGCGTTCTGCTCGCCCACGAAGGGGGCGATGAAGTTGTCGGCGTCGGGGAAGTCGGGGAACCAGCCGCGCCCGAACACCGGGTACTCGCCCTTCTGGTAGCCGTCCACGTACGTCTTCCAGGGGCGACTCTTGAGCGTCACGGTGAACAGGCCGGAGGACTCCAGCTGCCGCTTCAACTCCTCGAAGGCCGGCTTGGTCTGGGAGCCGTAGCGGTCGCTCGTGTACCAGAGGGTGAGCGGGACCCGCTCGGTGATGCCGTCCTCCAGGAGGATCTGCCGGGCCTTGGAGGAACTGGGATTCCCGAAGTCGTCGAAGAAGCCCGTGGTGTGGCCGACCAGCCCCTTGGGGATCATGGAGTACAGCGGCTCGACGGTGTCCTTGTAGACGTTGTGGGCGAGCGCCGGACGGTCGACGATCTGGGCGATCGCCTTACGGACCGAGAGCTTGTTGGACCACGGGTCCTTGGGGTTGAACACCAGGTAACTGATCTCGGTGGTGGCGTTCTCGATGAGCTGGAGGCCCTCCTCCTTCTCGTTGTCCTCGATGTCGACGACGTCGGCGGCGCTGAGACCGCGGTAGACGACGTCGATGGACTTCTCCCGGAGGGCGTCGGCCACCGCGGACGAACTCCGGAAGTAGCGGATGGTGACGGCGTCGTTCTTGAGGCCCGCGATGCCCTTGTAGCCGCTGTTCTTGACGAGTACGGCCCTGTCGCCCTCCTTGTAGGACTCCAGGGTGTACGGCCCGGAGCCGCTGACCTTGCCGTCCTTACGGAGTGACTTCGCGGGGTACTCCTCGGGGTCCACGATCGACATGGCGGGCGTGGAGAGCACGAAGGGGAAGGTCGCGTCGGCCTGGTTCAGGTGAAAGACGATCCCGCGGTCGCCCTTCACCTCGATCCGGTCGAGGCTGGTCAGCAGACCGGCGGGGCCACCGTTGACGTTGATCTTCTTGATCCGGTCGATGGAGTACTTGACGGCCTGCGCGTCCAGTTCGTGTCCGTCCGAGAACTTCAGGCCCTCGCGCAGCTCGCAGCTGTACACCGTGCTCGAACTGTCGGTGAACTCGCAGCTCTTGGCGGCGTCGGGCTTGGGCTCGGACCCGCCGGTCTCGAAGTTGAGCAGAGTCTGGTGGACGTTGCGGAACAGCTCCCACGAGTTGTCCCAGGAGGCCGCCGGATCGAGTGTGCTGGGTTCGCTGGTCGTCCCCACCACGATCGGCTTACCGTCGTTGGAGGAGTCGGAGGAGAAGACTCCGCATCCGGCGACCATGGATATGGACGCGGCTGTCGCCAGCTGCCGCAGGCCCCGGTTCCGGTTGAACACGTGCACGCTCCTCGATCTGCCATACCAAGCCAACGGTCGGCAGACCATACCGCAGGGCCCCACCGGACGGTCCAGCTTCCAGGACGGCCCGTTGATCAGCACGTATCGGACAGCACTGCCATCGGACTGTGTGACCTCGGACGTCGACACAGGAGCTTTTTCTGTCAGCCGGGGCCGCATTGGTTTGCGACGGTCGACATGGAGACTTTCCGCCGTTCATCTTCCGGTGGATGTCGGAGTGGACATCAGATTCGCCGGCATACGGAGACTCCTGGCGGACGCTCCGGACAGGGTGCGCGAAACCAGCGAGGCGGGGCGGGCGCTCCCTCATCGGGTAACGCCCGCCCCGCCTCGTACACAGGGGGTCCGTGCGTCAGCTGTTGCCGGCCTTGAGGAAGATGCCGCCGTCGACCACCAGCGTCTGGCCGGTGATCCAGTCGGCCTGGGCCGAGGTCAGGAACGCGGCGGCGCCCCCGATGTCGGAGGGTACGCCGAGCCTGCCGAGCGGGTAGGCGGCAGCGGCCTCCTCTTCCCGGCCCTCGTACAGCGCCTGCGCGAACTTCGTCTTCACGACGGCCGGCGCGATCGAGTTGACCCGCACCCCGGGCGCGTACTCGTGCGCCAGCTGGAGTGTCAGGTTGTCCAGCGCGGCCTTGCTGACGCCGTACGCACCGATGAACGGCGAGGCCGAGAGGCCGGCGACGGACGTGATGTTGACGATCGCGCCGCCGTTCTCCTTCTGCCAGGCGTGCCAGGTCTTCTGGGCGAAGCCGAGCGCCGAGACGACGTTGGTCTCGAAGACCTTGCGCGCCACGTTGAGGTCGAGGTCGGCGATCGGACCGAACACCGGGTTCGTACCGGCGTTGTTGACCAGGAAGTCGACGCGCCCGAACGCCTCCAGGGTGCGCTCGACGGCGACGGCCTGGTGGGCCTCGTCGTGGGCCTTGCCGGCCACGCCGATGACCCGGTCGGCGCCGAGTGTCTCGACGGCCTCCTTGAGCGCGTCCTCGTTGCGTCCGGTGATGCAGACCCGGTCACCGCGCGCGAGCAGCGCCTCGGCGATGCCGTAGCCGATGCCCCGGCTGGCACCCGTGATGAGGGCGACCTTGCCCGAGAGTTCCACTGTCGTCATGTTCTGTTCCCCAGCCCTAGTCGAGCGGTCCGCCGGCGACGTACAGCACCTGGCCGGAGACGAATCCGGCGGCCTCGCCCGTGAAGAAGGCGATCGCGTTGGAGATGTCGTCCGGGTTGCCCACGCGCTGCACGGGGATCTGGGTCGCGGCTGCGGCCTTGAAGTCCTCGAAGCCCATACCGACGCGCTCGGCGGTGGCGGCGGTCATGTCGGTGGCGATGAAGCCGGGGGCGACAGCGTTCGCGGTGACGCCGAACTTGCCGAGTTCGAGGGCGAGGGTCTTGGTGAACCCCTGCAGACCGGCCTTGGCGGACGAGTAGTTGACCTGGCCCCGGTTGCCCTGGGCGGAGGACGAGGACAGGTTGACGATCCGGCCGAACTTGGCGTCCACCATGTACTTCTGACAGGCCCTCGACATCAGGAAGGCGCCGCGCAGGTGCACGTTCATGACCGTGTCCCAGTCGGAGACGCTCATCTTGAAGAGCAGGTTGTCGCGCAGGACACCCGCGTTGTTGACGAGGATCGTGGGTCCGCCCAGTTCCTCGGCGATACGCGTGACCGCGGCCGCGACCTGGGCCTCGTCGGAGACGTCGCAGCCGACGGCGAGCGCCTTGCCACCGGCGGCGGTGATCTGCTCGACGGTGTCCTTGCAGGCGGCCTCGTCGAGGTCGATCACCGCGACGGCGCGGCCCTCCGCCGCCAGTCGTACGGCGGTCGCGGCGCCGATGCCGCGCGCACCGCCGGTGACCACGGCGACCCGCTGCTCAGTGGTGGACATTGCTGGTTCTCCTCGCCCTTGAAAAGCCTGCGGCCCACGGTACGCCCTCAGGTGAGCGACCGCTTAGTACCTTCAGTAGACGTGACGCTAGAAGTCCTGGCACCCGGTGTCAACGGCATGCGGCGCCGGTGTGAGCCATTACCTGACCAGCAACGCGAGCAGCCGCTCGGCCTCGGCCCCGGGATCGGCGGTGAGGCCCGTGTGCACTGGCCCCGGCTGAACCACGGTCGAGCGCGGCGCGATCAGCCAGCGAAAGCGCCGCCCGGCATCATCCAGCGCCGCCTGACCTGCTGCTTTCCCGCCCGCGCAGACCCCCTCGACGGCACGCAGCGCGGCCCGCACACCGGCCACGTCGGCCTCGGGGTCCAGCGCCCTCAGCTTGCCCTCGTCCAGATGCGTACGCGCCGCGACGAAGGACTTGGCGCGGCAGTACACCAGAACGCCGGCGTTGAAGCACTCGCCGCGCTCGATCCGCGGTACGACCCGCAGCAGCGCGTACTCGAAGACGTCCCGCTCGCTCACTTCTCCCCCTCGGCACCCTGGACGCCCTGGACGCCCTGGACGCGCTCATGGATGACGGCGGCGCGCGCGAGGAGCGGCTCCGCGTAGGCCCGCCGGAGGGCGTCCGGCGAGTCGAAGCCGGGTTCGTCCGCGAGCCACGCGTCGGGGATCTCGGCGGTCACCTCGGCAAGCAGTTCCCCGGTGACCAGGGGGGCCAGTTCGGCGGCGGCCGAGGCGATGTCCGGGCCGAACGGCGCGAGCGCGTGCTCGGAGACGTCGTACGGCTTGGCCGCGGAGGCCCGGGCGCCAGGCCAGTTGTGGTGCCAGATCATCGTGGCGCCGTGGTCGATGAGCCACAACTCACCGTGCCACATCAGCAGGTTGGGGTTGCGCCACGAGCGGTCGACGTTGTTGACGAGCGCGTCGAACCACACCACCCGCCCGGCCTCCGCGGCACTCACCTCGAAGGCGAGGGGGTCGAAGCCGATCGCCCCCGACAGGAAGTCCATGCCGAGGTTGGTGCCGCCGCTCGACCTGAGCAGCCCCTGCACCTGCTCGTCGGGCTCGCCGAGGCCCAGCACCGGGTCCAGGGCGACCGTCACCAGCCCCGGTACCCGCAGCCCCAGCCGCCGGGCCAGCTCACCGCAGACGACCTCGGCGACGAGGGTCTTGCGGCCCTGTCCCGCGCCGGTGAACTTCATGACGTACGCCGCGAGATCGTCGGCCTCGACGAGTCCCGGCAGCGAACCGCCCTCACGCAGGGGCGTGATGTAGCGGGTCGCGATGACTTCCTTGAGCATCGGCCCAGGTTACTGGGGCGTTCGCGGCCCGATGCCCGTCCCGCCTGAACGGCGCGCGCGCAGGGTTCGTATCTTCGTACGGATCAGGAAACGCCTGCGGAAGGAAACGCCAGCATGAGCAGCGCCTCGCTTCAGCCCGTATCGGGACCGGCTCGTCGTACGGTCATGGCGGCGGCCGGGGCGGCGGGGCTCGCCGTCGCGCTGACCGCCTGCGGGTCGGAGGACGACGCGTCGGACTCCTCCACCGACCAGGGCGCCGCTGCCGGCACCGCCCTCGCCAAGACCTCCGACATCCCGGAGGGCGGCGGCAAGATCTTCGCGGACCAGGGTGTGGTGGTCACGCAGCCGACGGCGGGCACCTACAAGGCGTTCTCGTCGAAGTGCACGCACGCGGGCTGCGCGGTGACGAGCATCGCCAACGGCGCCATCATCTGTCCGTGCCACAAGAGCGAGTTCTCGGTCGCGGACGGCAGCGTGAAGAAGGGTCCGGCGACCGAGGCGCTGGCCGCCGAGTCGATCAAGGTGTCCGGGGACTCCATCACGCTCGCCTGACCCTCGGCCTCACCCTCGCCCGGCGCGGTGAGGCCGCTTGAGGCAGGCCAGCACCTCGTCGGTGGTCGCGACTGTGGCGACCAGCGCGAGGGTGTTGCGGATCATCGCGGGGGTGTAGTCGGAGGGCACCCCCGCGATGGCGTCCCCGGGCACGACGACGGTGTATCCACGGTTCACGGCGTCGAACACGGCGTTGGGAATCGCGACGTTGGCCGACACCCCGGTCACGATCAGGGTCCGGCAGCCCAGGTTGCGCAGCAGGGCGTCGACGTCGGTGCCCTGGATCGGCGACAGTCCGTGCAGCCGCCGTACGACGAAGTCCTCGTCGGCGACCTCGATCGGCGGTGCGACGCGCACCGCGGTGGTGCCCGAGAGCTGTTGGACGGGGAGCCGTTCGGCGGCCCGGAACAGACGGGCGTTGTGGTTGGCGCCCCGGCCGTCCGGACGGCGCTCGGCGATCGCGTGGATGACCTGGACACCGGTCTCGTGGGCGGCGGCGACCAACCTGGCTACCTGGGCGAGCGCCCCCGACGACCGCGCCTCCCCGGCGAGTTCGGGCAGCGCGCTGTCCGGTCCGACGACGCCCTGCTGGCACTCGACGGTGAGCAGGACCGTGGTCGCGGGGTCGAGGAGTTCGCTGAGCTGTTCGTGCGACGGCATGGCGCTCCTTGGCTCGCGGACCGTACGGGTGGGCGGGCGCGAGACTAACGTCCGTCGCGTGAGGGCGGAAGGCAGCCCATATTCTTTTCTGACGTAAGAGAACAAAAGGGGGAGGATCGCATGACCGCCACTCAGCGCCGAGGCCGGAAGATCATGATGACGCCGGGCGAGCTGGACGAGTTCCTGGCGACCCAGCGCACCTGCCGGGTCGCCACCGTGTCGGCCGGGGGCGCTCCGCACGTGAGCACGCTGTGGTTCGCCTGGGACGGCACCTCGATGTGGCTGTACTCGGTGGTCCGCAGCAAGCGCTGGACCGACCTGCGCCGCGACCCGCGGGTGGCGATCGTCGTCGACACGGGCGAGGAGTACGACGATCTGCGCGGCGTCGAGCTGTCCGGCGCCGTCGAGTTCGTCGGCGAGTCACCGCGCACCGGAGAACTGCGCGCCGAACTGGACGTCCCGGAAACCCTGTTCGCCCGCAAGAACTTCCACCTGGACGAGATGCCGCACGACGGCAGACACGCCTGGATACGCCTGACCCCGGAAAAAACGGTCTCCTGGGACTTCCGCAAGCTGCCACCCCAGTAACGGGCCCGCGCCCCCAGCCCGTCTGGGGGTCCCCCCTCTGGGGGAGTTTGAGGACGAGCGCGTTCAGCGCGAACGGGGGTCTGGGGGCGCAGCCCCCAGCAAGGGGATGGGACGGGTAGGGGCGGCGGGGGCGAAAACTGTGCCACGCCCACCCCCAACCCGCCAAACCCGCGGAGCGCCCCTCACGCAACCCCCCGCCCCACCACCCGCAACGCCTCGACCGCCGCACGGATCGACGGCCGCCGGTCGGCGTCCGCACGCCAGACCACGTACACATGCCGCCGCACACGCTGCCGCAGCGGAACGGTGACGACCCCGGCGGGTACCGGATCGCGGCCCAGCAGCGGCGCGATGCACACACCGAGCCCCGCCGCCACCAGTGCCAACTGCGTGTGCGTCTCCGCCGCACGATGGCCGATGCACGGCTCGACACCCTTGGACCGCAGCGTGAACATCAGCCACTCGTGGCAGAACTCCCCCTCGCCCCACGTGATCCACTCGTCCTCGGCGAACTCCCCGAGGTCCACCTCGCTCCGGCCGGCGAGCGGATGGGCGACCGGCATCGCCACATCCGCCGGGTCGTCGAGGATCGCCGCCTTCACCAGACCGTCGGGCAGCGGCATCGGCTTGTTGTACCAGTCGAGGACGACCGCCAGGTCGAGGTCCCCGCGCACCACCCCGGCGACCCCGGCCTCCGGTTCCAGCTCGCACGAGCGCAACCGCAACCCGGGATGCTCCGCACGCAGGGCCGCGAGTGCGGCCGGGAACAGTCCGCGCGCGGCGGTCGGGAACGCCGAGAGCCGCAGTTCACCCACCACCTGCCCGCGCTGTGCCTCCAGGTCGGACTGGGCCAGCTCGACCTGGGACAGGATTCGCGCGGCATGGTCCGCGAGCAGCTGTCCGGCGTCTGTGAGCCGCACGCCCCGCCCGTTCTTGGCGAGGAGCTGCTGGCCCACTTCCCGCTCCAGTTTGGACATCTGCTGCGAGACGGCCGACGTCGTCACATGCAGCCCCTCGGCCGCCCCGCTGACCGAACCGTGCCGGGCGAGGGCGTGGAGGGTGCGCAGGCGCTCCAGGTTCAACATGTAAGTGATCCTACGAGATAAGGCGAACACTTGCTCGCTTGTGCTACGAGATCGACTCCGGGATCGTGGCACCCATGAGCCGCTTCACCACCCCGAGGCCCAAGACACCGACACCCTCGCCCACTTCCACGTCCGCGTCCGCCCAGGTCAGTCGCCGCCCCGCCCTCGACTGGCGTATCCGTTTCGGCGTCCTGTCCCTGATCTGGGGCTTCAGCTTCCTGCTGATCAAGGTCGGTACGCAGGGGTTCGCGCCGTTCCAGGTCACCTTCGGCCGACTGCTCTTCGGTACGGCGGTCCTGGCGGCGGCGCTGGCGGTGAAGCGGGAGCGGCTGCCGCGCGGCGCGCGCACGTGGGGGCATCTCGCGGTGGCCGCGTTCCTGCTGAACGCCCTGCCGTTCTCGCTGTTCGCGTACGCGGAGCTGACGATCCCGTCCACGCTCGCCGGCATCTGCAACGCGACCTCGCCTCTGTGGGGCATGGCCCTGTCCCTGGTCGCGCTCTCGGAGGACCGTCCGACGCGGGTGCGGGTGGCCGGTCTCGGCCTGGGCTTCATAGGTGTGCTGACCGTCCTCGGCGCCTGGCAGGGCTTCCACGGCCTGGACGCGACGGGCACGGCGCTGGCGCTGCTGGCCTCGCTCAGCTACCCGATCGGCTGGATCCACGTCCGCCGCACACTGGCGGGCTCCAGCCACTCCCATCTGTCGCTCAGCGGCGCCCAACTGCTGCTGGCCACTCTCCAACTGGCCGTGGTCACACCGCTGTTCACCGGGATACCCGACGGCTTCCCCGTCGGGCCACTGTTCGCGATCGTCGCACTCGGCGCACTGGGCACGGGCTGCGCGATGCTGCTGCAGTACGGCCTGGTCGCCGAGACGGGGCCGACGACCGCCCAGATGGTCACGTACTTCATCCCGGTGATCGCCACGGTCGCGGGCGTCACCCTGCTCGGCGAGACCCTGACCTGGTCGACCCCGGTGGGCGCGGTGGTGGTGCTGGCCGGAGCGGCACTCACCCAGGTCGGCCCTCGCCGCCGCCATCGGGCCGAGCCTCAGACATAGGCCCCGACGCCGTGGACCGACGCAGCCCCATACCCCTTTGGTGCGCCTACGCAGAGCCCCGCTTCAGACGTGGGTCCGCGTCGGCGCCGATCCCACCGCCGAGGCGATCGCGTCCGCCAACGGACCCGTCTCCTCCCGGGTCAGCGTCGCCACGGTCACCCGGATACCGGACGGGGCGTTCATCCGGAAGCGCGCACCAGGGGCGACGGCCCAACCGGCGTGCAGCAGCCGGGCGACCGCGCCGGTCTCGTCCGGGACGGGGATCCATACGTTCAGTCCGCTGCGCCCACGGGCAGCGACCCCGCGCTGCGCGAGCGCGTCGATCAGCGCGTCCCGGCGCTCCCCGTACGCCGAGGCCACCGCGCGCGCGTCCAGCACGCCATCGGCCCACAGCCGCACGACGGCCCGTTGCAGCAGCCGGCTGACCCAGCCCGGCCCGAGTCGCTGCCGCCCCAGGACCCGGTCGACGGTGACAGCGTCCCCGGTGAGGACGGCGAGACGCAGATCGGGGCCGTACGCCTTGGCGACCGAGCGGACGAACGCCCAGTGCCGGGTGACCCCGGCCAGTGGATGGAGGGGCTGGTCGACGATCCGGTAGCCGTGGTCGTCCTCGACGAGCAGGGTCTCCGGGTGCTCCCGGAGCACGGAACGCAGGGCACGCGCACGCGTGGCGCTCACCACGGCCCCGGTCGGGTTCTGCGCCCGGTCCGTGACGATCAGCGCCCGCGCCCCGGCTGCCAGCGCCTGCCGTACGTCCTCGGCGAGCGGCCCCTCGTCGTCGACGCCCACCGGGACCATGCGCAGCCCGAGCGCCGGCACGAGGTCCAGCAGCCCACCCCACCCGGGGTCCTCGACGGCGACGGTGTCACCGGGCTTGAGGTGTACGGCGAGGACGCGCTCGATGCCGTCCAGCGCACTGGAGGTGACGGCGAGGGGCCCGTCCGGCACACCGTCGGTGTCGAGGTCGGTTCGGGCGATGCGGGCCAACTCCGGTTCCACGGTGGCGTCCCCGTAGAGCACCAGAGCCCGGTCGCCCTGCTCACCGGCCGCCGCGAACGCCGCCGCCAGTGACGGCAGCAGCGCCGGATCGGGGTTCCCGCGCGCCACGTCCCGCACACCGGGCGGCACTTCCACCCTGATGTATTCGCGCCCGGTGGTGGCCGGCTTGGAGCGCACCCGGCTGCCGCGCCGCCCATGAGTCTCGATGACCCCTCGTTCACGCAGCATGCGATATGCGGCGGCGACGGTATTGGGGTTCACCCCGAGCCGCTCCGCCAACTCCCGCATGGGCGGCAGCAGTTGCCCGGGTTCCAGCTCTCCGGTACCCACCGCGCGTTCGACGCTCGCGGAAATCTCTGCTGCGCCCCGACCTTTGATCGGATATTCTCCTAGCACAACATGAACTATGCACTAGTGCAATAAGAATCGCAAGGAGACCTTGATGTCAGGGACCACGCAGGACGCACAGGACACGAAAGACGCCGTCCAGGAAGCGGCGTCGGCGACACCACAGGCCGACCACCAGTCACCTCTGCCGCCCGCAGCCGACACCTATGCCCAGACCGACCGCACGGTCCCCACCCGCTCCGCCGCCAAGGCTTCGTACGACAAGGAGTCGGTGCACGCGATCCTCGACGAGGGGTATGTGTGCCACCTGGGGTTCGTCCGTGACGGCGCCCCGGTCGTGCTGCCGACGCTGTACGCGCGGCTCGGTGAGCGCCTCTACGTGCACGGGTCCACGGGCTCGCGCCCGCTGCGGATGGCCGGCCAGCCCGACCCGGGCCTGCCGGTCTGTCTGACGGTCACCCACGTGGACGCGCTGATCCTGGCCCGGTCCGCCTTCCACCACTCGATCAACTACCGCTCGGTGGTGGTCCACGGCATCGCCCACCAGGTGACGGACCCGGACGAGAAGCGCCTGGCCCTGGACGTCCTGGTCGACAACGTCGTGGCAGGCCGCTCGGCCGACTCGCGGCCCGCCAACGCCAAGGAACTGGCCGCCACCGCCGTGATCCGCATCGACCTCGACGAGGTCTCCGCGAAGATGCGCACCGGCGGGGTGAACGACGAGCCAGAGGACCTCACGCTCCCCCACTGGGCCGGCGTGGTCCCGCTGCGCAAGGGCTACGAAACCCCGCTCGCGGACGCGGAGTTGGCACCCGGCACTCAGCTCCCCGACTACCTCAGGGCCCGCTGATCCCGATGCTGATCCACCCCTGGGACGCCCCGCGCGACGAAGCGGAATGGCAACAGTGGCTGGCCGCCCACGACTTCGGCCAGCTCTCCGTCAACGGCCTGCCGGGCGAGGCGCCGTACGTCCAGCCGCTGCACTTCGCGTACGACGTCGAGCGCGCCGAGGCGGTGACCCACCTGGCCCGCCCCAACCCGCTCTGGCCCGCGCTGGAGCAGAACCCGGTCGTCCTGCTCAGCGTGGTCGACGACTACACGTTCGTCCCCGGACCGTGGCAGGCCGCGCCGGACGGCCCGTCGGAGCACGGGACGCCGACGAGTTTCTACGCCGCGGTCCAACTGCGCTGCACCGCCCACGTCGTGGACGACCCCGCGGAGAAGGCCGCGCTGCTCAACCGCCAGCTGAGCCACTTCCAGCCGGCAGGCGGCTCGGCGCGAGTGGCGGCGGGCGAGGCGCCGTTCGGGCGGATGCTCGCCGGTATCCGTGGCATCAGGCTCGAAGTGACGGACGTACGGGCCAAGTTCAAGTACGCCGAGAAGAAGCCGGCGGAGGTCCAGGACCGTATCGCGGCCGGGCTGGCGGCTCGGGCCGGGCCACGGGACGCGGGGGCGCTGGCGGTTCAGCGGCGCAGGCGGGGACTGTAGCCGCAGCGGACTCACTGTCCGTCGATGATCTTCCCGTCGCTCTTCTTGACGCTCTTCTTGACGCTCTTCTCGTCACTCTTCTTGTCGACGCCCGGCGCATCCGTGTGCCGGTGCTGTTCACCGGCGTCCAAGTGCCCTGCGGACAGCGGGGCGTTGAGGCTGCCCAACAACCCCAGCAACTCCGCGTTCCGGCTGCCGGGCTCGGCGTGGAAGACGACGAGGGTGAGGCCGTCCAGGCCGCCGACGTCGAGCTTGTCGCAGTACAGGTCGAGGTCGCCCACCTGGGGATGGGTCCTCCTGCTGACGCGTGCGCGCATGGGGAGGACGTCGTGGCGGCCCCAGAGCAACCGGAAGCGTTCACTGCGCAGGGACAGTTCCCCGACCAGCTCGACCAGACGCGGATCGTCGACCTCGGCACCGGCCCGCGCGCGCAGGCTCGCGACCACTCCCGCGGTCAAGTCCTCCCAGTCCCGGTGCTGTTCACGCTCGCCGGGGTCGAGGAACACGGTCCTGAGCAGGTTCACGCCGGGGACATGATGGGGGGCCAGTGCGCTGTACAGCGCGTTCACCGCGAGTACGTCGGCGTACCTGTTCTGCACATAGGCGGGGTTCGTGGTCCAGCCGTCCATGAGCTGCCGGATGCTCAGCGGCACCGGTGCGGGCTTCGCCGCCCGGCTGCGCCGCGCGGGCCGACGCCCGGTCCCCGTCAGCCCGAGCAGGTGACGGGTCGCGTCGGTGTCCAGGCGCAGTACCCGGGCGAGCGCTTCGAGCACCTGGGCGGACGGGTTGCGGTCCCGTCCCTGCTCAAGCCGCAGGTAGTAGTCGGAGCTGATCCCCGCGAGCGTCGCGACCTCCTCGCGGCGCAGCCCGGGCACCCGGCGCAGACCGCCGCCGCTGAGCCCGACGTCCTCGGGCCGGACCTGTTCCCGGCGGGCCCGCAGGAACTCTCCGAGCACGTTGTTGGCGTCCATGCCCACCACCGTAGATCGGGCGGCTCGGGATGTGGGTGTCCCTGTCGCTCCCAGGAACAGCGGGGTACTGCCACCCGCGTACCGATCGCGCCAGAGTCGACCCGGACGACAGACGACAACCGCAACGACGACACAGCGGTACGCGACGAAAGGCATCACCATGGCCGACACCGTCTCCGGCGGAACCCTCACCCCGGCCGAGGGCCTGACCCTGACCCGCATGGGGTACGGCGCCATGCAGTTGGCGGGACCCCACGTGTTCGGGCCGCCCAAGGACCCCGACGAGGCTGTGGCGGTGCTGCGCGAGGCCGTCGACCGGGGCCTCACCCACATCGACACGAGCGACTTCTACGGGCCCACGGTCGTCAACGAACTCATCAGGAAAGCCCTCGCCCCCTACCCCGCCGATCTCCGCATCGTCACCAAGGTGGGCGCCCGCCGCGGCGCCGACGCGAGCTGGCTGCCCGCGCTGGACCCCGAGAGCCTCAGGTCGGCTGTCCACGACAACCTCCGGAACCTCGGCGTGGACGTGCTCGACGTGGTGAACCTGCGCGTCGGCACGGACCTGGCCGGCGGATCGGCGCCGCTCGGCGAGGAGTTCGGGGTGCTGGCCGAGCTCCAGAAAGAAGGCCTGATCCGGCACCTCGGGCTCAGTGCGGTCACCGACGACCAGCTGACCGAGGCGCAGGCCATCGCCCCGGTCGTCACCGTGCAGAACCTCTACAACCTGGCCAACCGCGGGGACGACGCGCTGGTCGAGCGGTGCGCGGCGGAGAACATCGCCTTCGCCCCCTTCTTCCCGCTCGGCGGCTTCAGCCCGCTCCAGTCGCAGACCCTCACCGACGTCGCCGCCCGTCTCGACGCCTCGCCCCAGCAGGTCGCCCTGGCCTGGCTGCTCCAGCGCTCGCCGAGCATCGTTCTCATCCCCGGTACCTCCTCACGCGCCCACCTGCGCGAGAACATCGCCGCCGCGGATCTGACACTGCCGGCGGACGCCGTAGAGGAGCTCGACACGATCGGCGACGCGATCGACTACGCGACGGACACCTCGCAGACCGACTGAGTCTCAGCCGAACGCCCCTCCGGGCTCCGCCCGCCGCTCCACACCTCCGTCCGCACTCCCGTCCGTACCGGCACTCCTCGTCTCCGCCACCGCGAGCCCCGCCGCCGCTCCCAGCATCAGCAGGGTGCCCGCGACGGTCGCCGCCGTCAGCCGCTCGCCGAGCAGAGTGACGGCGAGGAGTGCCGCGCTCACCGGCTCCAGGAGCATGATCACGGAGACGGTCGCCGAGCGGACGACGGCCGCCCCGGCGAAGTACAGCCCGTACGCCAGGGCGGTCGGTACGGCGGCGACGTACACCAGAAGACCGACGAACCGCAGGCCGTCGCCGGTGTGCGGGAAGAGCCCCTCGGCGAGTCCGAAGGGCAGCAGGCAGAGCGTCGTGACGCCGAAGGCCCTGACGGACGTACCGAACGCGTCCGTTGTGCCGTCCCGCCCCCACCAGCGGGTGAGGAGGGCCATCACGGCGTACCCGGCCGCCGACACCGTGGCCCACGCGACACCCGACGGCCGCACCTGGGCGCCCCCGCTGCCCAGCACCAGCACCGTGAGCCCGGTGAGCGCCCCGACGACGGCGACGATCCCGCTCGCCCCCAGCCGTTCGCCCATGGTCAGCCGGGCGCCCAGCGCGATGAGGACGGGCCCGGCGCCCAGGGTGACAACGGTGGCGACCGCGAGGCCGGTGGCCTGCACGGACGCGAAGTACGCGGTCTGGAACACGGCGAGCGAGCAGCCGGTGACACCGGCACGCAGGGCCCTGCGCCGCCTCGGTTCGGGCCTGACGGCAGTACGGCGCCGTAGTGAGCGGGCGAGGAGCAGCAGTACGAAACCGCCGGCGCAGCGCCAGAAGGAGAGGGCGACGGGGCCCATGTCGCTCACCCGGTAGACGAGGGAGGCGGCAGCGCCCGCGGTACCCCAGGCGGCACCGGCGACGGTCAGGAAGAGCAGGCCTCGCCCGATGGGCAGGCCGGAAACGGTGTTCGACACGGGAGTCTCTCCGCAGCCGCGCGGGGAGAAGGCGAAAGGCCGCCCACCACACGGAAGTTGACGAAAGGACCCGGCCCCTCAGGGCTCCACGGGGTCCTCTGACGTCGTCTGCGGGCAGCACCGTTCAGCCCGACGGCGATACGTCGGACACGTTCTCCGGAGAGCCCGCCTCAGGCGGCCGGAGGCGGCAGGACGAGTGCGCGTGCGTGCATGATCACGACCCTATGCGGCGGTACGGCGGTCCGCCACATCCTTTTCGGGTCCCCGGGCGACCGGCTCCGCCGACCCCTTGGCGGGCGCCGACGACTGCGCGATGAACGCGCCCACGAGCACCACCGAGCCCCCGATGATCTGCGGCGCCGACAGATGCTCGCCCAGCAGCACCCAGGCCAGCACGGTCGCGATGACCGCCTCCAGACAGGCCACGACACCGGCGACCTGCGGCGAGAGCCGCCGTACGGCGAGCACACCGGTGACGTAGGCGACGACCGTGGCGACCAGCACGAGCCAGCCCAGCAGCAGCCCGGCCGCGACGGGCGTGCCGTCCATGTGCGCGGTGCCCGCGAGCACGGACCAGTCCATGCGCCAAGGACGCACGACGACGGTCAGCACGAGGGCGCCGACCAGGAGGCCGTAAGCGATGACACCGAGGGGGTCCGGCGCCTCGTCGCCCGCGTCGCTGCCCTGGTCGGACAGGAGGAAGTAGCCGACCTGGCAGCAGGCGGCGGCGAGGGCGAGCAGCAGCCCCACGGCGTCGAAGCTCAGCCCGGACCACACCTCCACGACACAGGCGAGCCCGCCGACCGCGAGGACGACACCGAGCCCGGCGGCACGGGTCACCGGCCGCCGCTGCACGAACCGCACCCAGCCCAGCACGAGGGCGGGTGCGAGGTACTCGACGAGCAGCGCGACCCCGACAGGGATACGGGAGATCGCGGCGAAGTAGAAGGCCTGGACGCCGGCCACGGCGAGCAGGCCGAACCCGGCGAGCAGCGCGGGGCGCCGACGCACCAACGCGCGGTGTCGCACGGCCAGGGGCAGCATCACGAGGGCGGCACCCGTCACGCGCAGCCACACCACGTGCAGCGGATCGAGGCCCGCCTCGATCAAGGGCTTGGCCACGACCCCCGACCCGCCGAACGCGACCGCCGACACGAGCGCGAGCCCGAGCCCGACTCCCTTGCCCCGACCGACCCCACCACTCCCTGACGTACACACCGGCACATGATGACAGGCGACGACATGACCGTCACCCCCGATGACACCTGTCTCACCGACCGGACGGGCCCACAGAGGTCGGCCGAGCATGCCCCGCCCCTCAGCCGACGCCGTCAACGCCCTCGGCGTATTCCTCGTATCCCGCTGCCGCCATCAGTTCGACCTGTAGCAGCCGTGCCGGCAGCTCCCTCGCGTCGACTCCACCCCGTCGCAGCACCTCGACGGCCCGGGACTGCGGATCCACGACGATCGCCGCGAGCAGATCGACACCGCGGGCCCGTGCGTCACCGCGGCGCCCGGCCCGCTCGCACGCCTCCTCCAACGCGCCCGCCGCGACCGGCGACCAGCCCGCCGTGTGCGCCACCCCCGGCAGCACGGGCAGGGCCCCCGAGTCCTCGACCGAGCCCTGCCAGCGCAGCCCGTAGCCGATGCTGCGCTGCACGAGATAGCCGAGCAGCCGCGCGACCTGCTGGTCCCCGCCCTCGAACACCGTGCGCACCTCGGGATCGGACTCCAGGAGCGAGTGCAGCAGATGGGCCGTGTCGATCTGCCGGTCCCCGTCCCGCAACGCCCGTCTGCGCGCGCCGGCGACCACCGCTGCCAGCTCGGTGGTGAGCCTGGCATCGTTGTCCACACGGTTCGCACCGTGCTCAGTGGTCGACTGCCGGGGGATACGGGGTTGCACATCCCCACCCCATCAGTCCCAGCGGATCCGGTCATCCTCGCGAGGCACCATTTCCGCGTCCCACGGAGGGTGGGCATGGAGCACGGAATCTCCTCCTTACGGAGGACATCACGCCGCTCCGGCACCAATCCGACGCAAGGGGCGCGCACCCTCATTCCGCGCGCCTCTGGCGCAACCGGGGCACCCGCTCGCACGTCCCACTCCAACATGGAGAGCAGGTGCTGGCTGGTGGCGCTGCCGGCCACGGACGGCAGACAGTATGTGTACCGGGTGTACGCCCCGGAGGACGCGCTGCTCGCCGACCTGTTCTGGGAGGCGTGGCACTGTCATGACGAGGGCCCCTTCCCGCGCGCGTGGGACCTGTTCGACGCGGCGGAGATACAGCGGGTGGGCTGAGGCCGCGCCCCCTCCCGCAGCAGATCTGATGCCCCGTCAGTATTGATTGTTCCAGCCCTTGCGGCTACCTTCCGCGACACCGCAGCCCGAGACACAGAGGTGGTCGCATGGCCGAAATTAGCGCGGAGGCACACATCCAGGCGCCGGCGGAGAAGATCTGGGCGCAGCTGACGGACTGGTCGGCGTACGGAGCGTGGAACGCGACCCACACGAGCTTCCCCAAGGGCGGCCCCTCGGCATTCGAGGTCGGCGGCACCTTCGAGGAGAACATGAAGCTGATGGGCTTCCCGGCCGAGGTCGAGTGGACCATCGAGGAGTTGGAGGCCGCCCGCACGCTGGCCATCCGGGGCAAGGGCCCGATGGCGGTGATCGTCGCCACGCGCTACACCCTCACGCCCGACGGCGACGCCACGACCGTCCGTATCGACGGCGAGTTCACCGGCGCGGCCGTCTCCCTGATGGCCGGCAAACTGAAGGACTCGGGGACGGCCGCCCTGAACGAGTCTCTGCGCAAACTGGCCGGCCTGGTCGCCTGAGCCCGGCCGCAAGCGCCGACCGACAACGCACAGGCGCCCCGCGGACACTTCCGCGGGGCGCCTGCGCGCGCTGGGGGACGCGCCGCCGGGGGCGGCCACGTCTGACGAGGACGGCCCATCAGTCCTCGTCGGCGAGGATCAGATACAGCTTCTTGCGCGCTTCGTTGATCACCGTGAGCGCCTTCTCGCGCTGCTCCTTGGAGCCCGTCTTCCAGACCTGACCGAAGGCCTCCATCAGACCGAAGCCGGCCTGGCGGATGTCGCTCAGCGCCTCCCAGTCGACGCCGCGTCCGGCCTCTTCCCAGGGTGCGTCGGGGCCCTCGTCAGCCGCTGTGCGACCGGACTCGGTGAGCGCGAACAGCTTCTTGCCGCCCTCGCTCTCGTTGGCGATCAGGCCCTCGTCCTCCAGCAGCTGAAGGGTGGGGTAGACCGAGCCGGGGCTGGGCTTCCACGCCCCTCCGCTGCGCTCGGCGATCTCCTGGATCATCTCGTAGCCGTGCATGGGCCGGTCCTTCAGCAGGGCCAGGATCGACGCGCGGACGTCACCGCGCCGCGCCCTGCCCCGCGGTCCGCCCCGACCTCCGCGCCCACCCCAGGGACCCGGGCCGAAGCCAGGACCGCCGGGACCGCCGAAACCGGGCCCGAAGGGACCGAAGGCGGCTCGCCGCCCCTCGAAGCCGCCCCGCCCGAAGCCTCGGGGGCCGCCATGACCGTGTGCGTGTCCGGGACCGAAGCCCGGACCGAATTCTTCTCCATGGGAACGCATCGCAACCACTCCATTCGTTGTGTTGTCTTTGATCTGTCGCGATGCGTTAACGATATATCGGAATAGCTCGCCCGACAACCCCTGCACGGAAGTGACCCAGGCCACAGTAGAAACGATGACGTTTCGATAGCGCCGAGAGCTAGGCTGACGCAAGCAAAGTGAACGAAACGGTTTCGTACAAGGAGAGTGCCCCCCATGGCCTCCGTACTCGTCGTACACCGCCAGTCCCTGCAGCGTCTCGGACTGCGCATGCTGCTGGCGGCCCAGCCCGACCTGACCGTCGTCGGTGAGGCGACGAGCGGCGTGGAGGCGGTTCGCATGAGCGCCGCGCTCGGACCCGACGTCGTCCTGATGGACAGCTTGGTGGTCGACACGGACGGTGTCGACATCATCCGCCGTATCAGCCGGCCCCCCACTCTGTTGCCGGTCTCCGAACCGGCGAGAGCCGCAGGACACCGCCCGCGCGTGCTGGTCCTGACCCCCACCGGCCACGAGCGGCACGCCTACGCGGCCCTGCGCGCCGGAGCCGGCGGGTTCCTTCCCCAGGACGCCACCCCCGAAGAACTGACCGCGGCCGTCCGCATCGTTGCCGCCGGAGACGCCGTCACCACTCCCAGCCTCACCCGCGCGCTCATCGACACCGTCCGGCACGAACGCACCATCGGCTCGCTGGAACGGGAAACCGAGCTCGGCGCACTCACCAGGCGCGAACGGGACGTCCTCACCGCCGTCGCAGCCGGCTGGTCCAACTCCGAGATCGCCACCCGTCTGTCCATCTCACCGACCACGGTCAAGTCCCACGTCAGCCGCATCCTCACCAAGATCGGCGCACGCGCGCGCGTGCAGGCGGTGGTCTTCGCATACGAGTCCGGCCTGGTACGACCGGCAGCCTGACGCTCCGCGCCGCCCAGCACCCCCACCTGCCCGACCCGCCCCACCCGGTCAGCCGCCGAAGCAGGTCCAGCACCTGGGAATTGGCTTTGGTCCCCCACCCCGCCACCCGTCTAGCGTCGTCCCCATGCGCATTCGAATCGTCGACGCCTTCACCGACCGCCCCTTCGCCGGCAACCCGGCCGGCGTCATGCTCCTCGACGCCTTCCCGGACGACACCCGGCTCCAGCGGATCGCCCTGGAGGTCAACCACGCCGAGACGGCGTTCGCCCACCGTCTGCCCGAGGGCGGCGAGGCCGACTGGGCGCTGCGCTGGTTCACCCCGGCCGCCGAGGTCGCGATGTGCGGCCACGCCACACTCGCCACGGCCCATGTCCTGCACACCACCGGCTCCCACTCGGGCCCCGTACGGTTCGCCACCCTCAGCGGTGTCCTCAGCGCCACGCCCCACGAGGACGGCTCGATCACCCTGGACTTCCCGACCGCTCCCCTGACCCGCGTCGAGCTGCCCGCCGGAATCGCCGAGGCCCTGGGCGCCGAGCCGCTCGCGGCCTTCGACACCGGCCCGAACATCAACGACCTGCTGGTCGAGGTCGCCGACGAGAAGACGGTCCTTGGTCTCACCCCCGACCTCAAGGCCCTCAGCGCCCACTCGGAACGCGGCGTCATCGCCACCGCCCGCGCGGACAACCCCGCCGAGGGCTACGACTTCGTCTCGCGCTGCTTCTTCCCCCGGATCGGCATCGACGAGGACCCGGTCACCGGCAGCGCCCACACGGCCCTCGCCCCCTACTGGTCCGAGCGCATCGGCCGCCCCGGCCTCACAGGCCTCCAGGCGTCCGCCCGCACCGGCCTGGTCCGCACGGAACTCCGCGGCGACCGCACCCTGCTGACCGGCCGAGCGGTCACCACCATCGACGGCACGTTGCTCGTCTGAGGCATCCAGACCGGACGAAAGGGGCGCACGAAACCGTCGTACGCCCCTCAGCTCGTGAGCAGCTCACCCCTCCGTGCCGCTCACGCGGTGGGCAGCCACGGCAGCTTCCCCGCCAGCAGCGCGTACCCGACGAACGCCCCGATGTCGAGCAGCGAGTGCGCCACGACCAAGGGCCCCACCCGGCCCCACCGCCGGTAGAGGTACACGAACACCACCCCCATCACCATGTTGCCGATGAACCCGCCGATGCCCTGGTAGAGGTGGTAAGACCCGCGCAGCACGGAACTGGCCACCAGCGCCGTCCCCGGGGTCCACCCCAACTGGTTCAGCCGGCGCAGCAGATAGGCGACGACGATCACTTCTTCCAGTACGGCGTTCTGCACCGCCGAGAGGATCAGCACCGGGAACTTCCACCACACCTCGGGCAGCGCCTCCGGCACCACCGTGAGGTTGAGGCCGAGGCCACGGGCCGCCAGGTAGAAGGCGATTCCGCTGCTGCCGATCACCGCCGCGACGGCGGCTCCGCGGCTGAGGTCGGGCCAGGGCCGGGTACGGTCGAAGCCCAGCGTGCGCAGCCCCTTCCCCTCGCGCAGCAGGAAGTGCGCGACCAGGGCGACCGGTACCAGTGACGTCGTGATGCCGAAGAGCTGCCAGGCGAGGTCCAGCCATGGACGCCCCGGTGCCGCCGACGCGTTCAGGGTGGCCGCCTGGTCCTTGAGGCCGCCCGGTTTCGTGACCGACCCGACAAAGCTGATCAGGGCGGATACGCCGCTCGCCCCGAGGGAAAGCCCCAGAACCAACAGCGTCTCGTCCCGGAGAGTCCGTCGCGACGGCCGCTCCTCAGGAACAGAACCGGCCACCGCGCCCGCCTCCACCTGCACTCCTGCCTCCAGTTGTGTAGTCCCGCCGCTTCCGGCGCGCCTCCCCGTTTCCCTGCCATACGGCCCGGCACCCGAATCAGCTCATACGGCTGTTTCGCGGCACGTGTGCTGTTGACCAGGGAGGGACACCACCGTCATGGGACATCACAGCTTGCCCGATCGACCTGAGGAGGGCGCGGGTGACCCCCGCGCACGCGCCGGCCACCGCACGGGAGCCACAGCGACGGCACTCTTTGTCTCTGGGTGCTCACCCCAGGGGCACCGGCTCCGGCAGCCCCACGGGCCAGGTGTGCACCGGCTCCCCGAGGTGCATCAGCTCGCTGTAGCGACGGGTGGTCGCGGCAAGCGCGGCCTCCCGGGACAGCCCCTTCTCCAGAGCCCGGTGGAAGGTGGCCGCCTGCCAGGACGCTCCGTTGGCCCGTCGCCGGCACCGTTCGTCGATCACCCCGAGGTACAGGTCCCGGTCGGCGGGTTCGACCCCCCACGCGTCGAGGCCGGCCGCGGCGAGGGGCAGTAGTTCGTCCCGTACGAGTTGCACGGCGTCGACCTCCGCCGTGCCGCCGAACCGGCCGCCCCGGGGCCAGCGGAGCCGCGCGTCGATGCCGTGCCGGCAGGCGGCGTCGAAGTTGGCTGCGGCGGCCTCGAAGGGCAGCCGGGTCCACACCGGCCGGGGCTCCTCGGCGAGCGCCCGGACGACCCCGTAGTAGAAGGCCGCGTTGGCGATGACGTCCGTGACGGTGGGCCCGGCGGGCAGCACCCGGTTCTCGACGCGCAGATGCGGAACGCCGTCCGCGATGCCGTAGACCGGGCGGTTCCAGCGGTACACGGTGCCGTTGTGCAGCACGAGCTCGCCGAGCTTCGGCACTCCTCCGGCGTCGAGGACGCTCAGCGGATCCTCGTCGTCGCAGATCGGCAGCAGCGCCGGGTAGTAGCGCAGGTTCTCCTCGAAGAGGTCGTACGCCGACGAGATCCACCGCTCCCCGAACCAGGTGCGCGGCCGTACGCCCTGCGCCTGCAGCTCCGGCGGACGCGTGTCCGTGGACTGGGTGAACAGCGGGGGCCTCGACTCGCGCCACAGCTCGCGGCCGAACAGGAACGGCGAGTTGGCCCCGATCGCCACCTGCGCGGCGGCGATCGCCTGAGCCGCGTTCCACACATCGGCGAACCGCGCCGGAGTGACCTGGAGATGCAGTTGCACGGAGGTGCAGGCGGCCTCCGGAACGATGGACTTGGACGTGCACGACAGGCGCTCCACGCCCTCGATGTCGAGGGTGAAGTCCTCGCCGCGGGCTGCCACGATCTGATCGTTGAGCATGACGTAACGGTCGACGTCGGAAAGGTTGGAGGAGACCAGGTCGTCACGCTCGAGCGTCGGCAGAATGCCGATCATCATGATCCCCGCGTCCACCTCGCTCGCTTTCCGGTGGGCATATGCCAGTGACGTACGGAGCTCTTCGGCGAGCCGGTCGAATACCCGACCTGCGAGACGGTGGGGGGCAATGTTGACTTCCAGATTGAACATGGCGAGTTCTGTTTGGAAATCTCGGCTCGCGATCCTTTCGAGTACTTGCCCATTCATCATTTTCGGCATCCCGTCGGGCCCGACAAGATTCAGCTCGATCTCCAGGCCCAGGAGATTCTTCGGGCGGTCGAACCGCTTCTCCGCCAGCAGCCGCTCCAGCCCCGTCAGACACTGCCGGAGCTTGGTGCGGTAGCGCTGGCGATCGGACAGGTCGAACGGCCCCGCCACGACCTTCTCCCCCATCGGAGCGTCCCTCCTCGAATGGGCGGGCCGAAGATCCGGCCGCTGATGTCCCGGGTCACGTGGGATAATGCCCACCAAACGCGATCGATAACGTCCCGCGCGTTCCCGTCACCCGCTACGCTGGCCGACGTGACCCCCGGCACATTCGTCCGGCATGGCACAGCAGACGGTTCGGGCCGGTGCGACCCGACAGTTTCGCGCACTTGCGAACTCGTGAAAAACGCCGACGACAATTGGCCGACCGCCTCCGGCACATCTACCGAGGTCATCGCCGTACGACCGTCGAGAGTCGGTAGAAACACCGCTCAACACCGACTCAACAAGCCCTTGCTCTTCACGCGGAAAACAGTTAGACGAAACATAGTCAGAACACGTGTCGTATAAACTCCGCGAACAAGGGCAGAGAGTCGGCGCCCAGGTCCTGGGTCCTGCCATCCAGGTGACGTCGGCAGGCCGCACCCCGTCAGTGCACCCGGCCCCCGCCTCTTCGGCCCCGAGACTTCGAGAGCTGACAGCGCCGTCCGCCCCCGCCCTCGCGCCACCGTGCCTGTCGAATGAGAGGCGTTCCACCATGCCCCTGCATGTTCCCCCGGCTCCCGCGCCCGCACTGCGCACCGTCCTCACGGCACTCGGTTCCCCCACCGCCGTCCGTGAGGCTCGCACCCCAGCTCTTCGCAACGCCCAGGGGCCCACCACCCCCGAACTCCCGCTGCCCGTGCACGTCCTGGACCGGATCACCCCCGAGGGCACGTCCGCCACCCGGCTGACCGGGTGGCGCTTCCTGATCCGCGCCGGCGACCGCGCGGTGGCCGCGGCCGAGACCACGCTGACCCCCGACGGCTGGGCCTTCTCGCACTTCTTCGAAGGGCCCTACATCGCCTCCACCGAGCGCGCTCTGCGCCAGGCAGAGACGATGAAACAGCCCTACCAGGCGCGCCTGCTCTCCGTCCCAGGGCTGTACATGCTCACGCTCTGGCTGCACGGCGACATCACCGCCGACGGAGCCGAGGGACACCCCGCCGCGACCGACCTGCTCGTCCCACTGGCGCCGGCCCCGCCAGGTATCGCGGCCCACCGTCCGCACCGGGTCGCGGAGCTGCTCCCCGTCCTGACCCATCGGGTGACTCCGGCCCCGCTGCTGACTTCCCCCGCCTGACAGCACACGACACGACACTCTCCGTATTCCCATGTGCCCCGCCGCCGAATTTCCGGCGGCGGGGCACATTGCTCTTTCGCGCGCGATTACGCTCGTACGAGCCATAAAGGGCCTGCACCCTGCCCGGACTAGCCCTATCCGGCCATCAGAAACCACCCGAAGGGACAGCCCAGTTGGGCTGAACCGTCCGCCCGGGTGATGCGTCTTGAACCTGTGAGAAGTCGTGCGGCTAAATACCTGCGGATTGACGCCCGTGGGGCAACACTGGGCTCCAAACGATTTATCACAACGGGGGGCGGCCATGAACAGTGCTTCGAGCCGCGGGACAGACACCACAGCCATCTCACACTCCACGACAGAGCGAAAGATCCCATCAATGTGCCAGCACCAGCCATCGTGCCCGACAGCTCACTCCACCGACCGGGAGTCCGCCCGTCTCATGGCGCACCACCCGGAACAGGGATGGAGCCTGCTGTGCAACGGCGTGCTCCTCTTCGAGGACACCGGTGAGCTCCTGCCCGACGGCCAGATCATCGCCCCGCACCGCCCGGCGGTGATGACGGCCGCGTGACGGCCGCGCACACGGACGAAGGGCAGCCTCCCGACGTCAGGAGCGACTGCCCGAACCGACTGCCCGAACAACCGAACAGACGAAGAGGGGCCGGCCCGCAGACACCTGCTGCGAACCGGCCCCGACGCATGTCCGAGGGTGACTACTCCTCGTAGGCGTCCAGCGGCGGGCAGGAACAGACCAGGTTCCGGTCGCCGAAGGCCTGGTCGATCCGGCGCACCGGCGGCCAGTACTTGTCGGCCGCCGAGACCCCGGCCGGGAAGACCGCCTCCTCGCGCGTGTAGGCGTGCGTCCACTCCCCGCCGAGCGCGGCGGCGGTGTGCGGCGCGTTCCGCAGCGGGTTGTCGTCGGCCGGCCAGTCGCCCGCGCCGACCTTCTCGATCTCGCCGCGAATGGCGATCATCGCCGCGCAGAAGCGGTCCAGCTCCCCCAGGTCCTCGGACTCCGTCGGCTCGATCATCAGCGTCCCTGCGACCGGGAACGACATCGTCGGCGCGTGGAAGCCGTAGTCGATCAGCCGCTTCGCGATGTCGTCGACGCTCACGCCCGTCGCCTTGCTGATCGGCCGCAGATCGATGATGCACTCGTGCGCGACCAGGCCGCCGGGACCGGTGTAGAGCACCGGGTAGTGCGGCTCCAGCCGCTTGGCGATGTAGTTGGCGCTCAGCACGGCCACCTGCGTGGCCCGCTTCAGACCCTCGCCGCCCATCAGCCGGACGTACGCCCACGAGATCGGCAGGATGCCCGCAGAACCCCAGGGCGCCGCCGAGATCGGCCCCACACCGGTCTCGGGCCCGGCCGCGGGCTGCAGGGGGTGGTTGGGCAGATAGGGGGCGAGGTGCGCCCGCACCCCCACCGGGCCCACGCCGGGACCGCCGCCCCCGTGCGGGATGCAGAACGTCTTGTGCAGATTCAGATGCGAGACGTCCCCGCCGAAGTGCCCCGGTTTGGCCAGCCCCACCAGCGCGTTGAGGTTGGCCCCGTCGACGTAAACCTGCCCACCGGCCTCGTGCACCTGGGCGCAGATGTCGGCGACATGCTCCTCGAACACCCCGTGCGTGGACGGGTACGTGATCATCAGCACCGACAGCTCGTCCCGGTACTGCTCGATCTTGGCCCGCAGATCCTCGACGTCGATCTCACCGTCCCCGGCGGTCTTCACGACGACGACCTTCATGCCGGCCATGACGGCACTGGCCGCGTTGGTCCCGTGCGCGGACGACGGAATCAGACAGACCGTCCGCTGCTCGTCGCCATTGGCCCGGTGGTATCCGCGTACGGCGAGCAGCCCGGCCAGCTCGCCCTGCGAACCGGCGTTCGGCTGGAGCGACACCTTGTCGTACCCGGTGACCTCTGCGAGCTGCTCCTCCAGCTCACGGATGAGCGTCAGATAGCCCTGCGCCTGCTCGGCGGGTGCGAAGGGGTGCAGCTGGCCGAACTCGGGCCAGGTGACCGGCTCCATCTCGGTGGTCGCGTTGAGCTTCATGGTGCAGGAGCCCAGCGGGATCATGCCGCGGTCGAGCGCGTAGTCACGGTCGGCGAGCCGGCGCAGGTAGCGCAGCAGCGCGGTCTCGGAGTGGTACTGGTGGAAGACGGGGTGCGTGAGGATCTCATCGGTGCGCAGCAGCGCCTCCGGCAGCGTGTCCTCGGCGGACACGTCGAGCGCCTCGATGTCGCCGTCGACCCCGAACGCGGTCCATACGGCGCCCAGTTGAGCCCGGTTGGTGGTCTCGTCGCAGGAGACGGACAGCCGGTCGGCGTCGACGAGGTGCACATTGACCCCGTGCTCGCGCGCGGCAGCGGCGACCTCCCCGGCCTTCCCCGGCACCCGCGCGGTGAGCGTGTCGAAGTAAGCCCCGTGGACGACCTCGACACCGCCCGCGGTCAGTCCCGCGGCGAGGATCGTGGCGTACCGGTGGGTGCGCCGGGCGATGGTCCGCAACCCCTTGGGGCCGTGGTGGACGGCGTACATGCCTGCCATCACCGCCAGCAGGACCTGGGCCGTGCAGATGTTGCTGGTCGCCTTCTCGCGGCGGATGTGCTGCTCCCGCGTCTGCAGGGCGAGCCGGTACGCCTTGTGCCCGTCCGCGTCCACGGAGACACCCACGAGCCGCCCGGGCAGGCTGCGCGCGAACTGCTCGCGCACGGCCATGTATCCGGCGTGCGGCCCGCCGAAGCCCATCGGCACGCCGAACCGCTGGGTCGTACCGACCGCGATGTCCGCGCCGAACTCACCGGGTGAGGTGAGCAGCGTCAGGGCGAGCAGATCGGCGGCGACGGTGACCAAGGCGCCGAGCCCGTGCGCCTGTTCGACGACGGGCTTCAGGTCCCGTACGGCACCGGAGGCGCCCGGGTACTGAAGGAGCACACCGTTGATCTCGCGCCCGGCGATGTCGTCCGGGATGCCCGCGCTCAGGTCGGCGACGACGACCTCGACGCCGACGGGCTCGGCCCGTGTCTCGATCACTGCGATGGTCTGCGGCAGGGCGTCCGCGTCGACGAGGAAGAGCCCCTTCCTGTTCTTGCCCATGCGCCGCGACAGCGCCATCGCCTCGGCGGCCGCGGTGCCCTCGTCGAGCAGCGAGGCACCGGAGGTGGGCAGCCCGGTGAGGTCGGCGACCATGGTCTGGAAGTTCAGCAGCGCTTCGAGGCGCCCCTGCGAGATCTCCGGCTGGTACGGCGTGTACGCGGTGTACCAGGCCGGGTTCTCCATCACGTTCCGCAGGATGACCGGCGGGGTGAAGGTTCCGTAGTATCCGAGTCCGATCATGGACCCCAGTACCTGGTTCCGGTCGGCCAGCGACCGCAGCTCGGCCAGCACCTCGGCCTCGGTGCGGGCGGCCGGCAGATCGAGAGCGTCGGCGTTCCTGATCACATCCGGGACCGCGGCGGCCGTCAGCTCGTCGAGCGAGCCGTACCCGACCTGGGCGAGCATCTTGGCCCGGTCCTCTTTGTCGGGCCCGATGTGACGCCGTTCGAAGGGCGTTCCCTGTTCGAGTACGGCGAGCGGAGTGCGGTGGGCGGTCATTACGGAGGCCTCCTGGTCGTCGCGACCTTCGAGGGGCACCACGGCACGGGTGCCCGAACGGCCTCCCCCTCTGTCATCTCAACCTGAGAGCTTCACCGGTCCGCCAACGCGCTGACGTCCCGGCTTTCACCGTCGGTGAGAGCGGAAGCCGTCGGCATCCGCTCTACTTTCCAGAGTGACCTCGTCCGTGCGGTACAGGGGCCTGAGAGATTCCGGGGAGGATTTGCTCCTTCGGCGTCCTCCGAGGTTCCGGAGGACTCTCCCGCACAGGGTCAGCAGCCACTGGCCAGCCTATCAGCGGGCCCCACACACACCTTCGAGTGGCCGCCTTCCCCGAAGTGCTCTTTTGTAGTGCTTACGGATGAGTTGCGACCATTGGGAGGGCCCGTGCAGACCGACATCGATCCGCGCAACCTGATCGGCCGCAAGGCCTTCGACCGAAACGGCACCAAGATCGGCACGATCGACGAGATCTACCTCGACGACGCGACGGGAGTGCCGGAGTGGGCGGCCATAAGGACAGGGCTGTTCAGCAGGGACGCCTTCGTGCCCCTGGAGCCCAGCGAACTTGTCGACGGCACACTGCGCATCCCCTTCGAGCGGGCCCTGATCAAGGACGCCCCCGACTTCGGAGTGGGCCGCCACCTCTCCCCGGAGCAGGAACTGCAGCTCTACCACCACTACGGCCTCGACGTGGCTCCCCCTCCCCCGTTCCCGGACCACGACTTCGGCAGGCTGGCGGGTACGGAGGACGCCTGATCCACCGAATCCTCATCCGGACCGTCGGGTCTTCGCGGCGCGAGGGTCACCAACGGCAGCGGGTCCGCCGGCTCCAGTGCGGGATCGTCGGTCCGGAACGTACGCACCCGCCCCGGCTGCTCCGACTCCGGCGTCTCGAACCGGACGGTCACCCGCCCCAGCCCACTCCCCTGCACCCACCCGTGTCCGAAGTCGGCATGCCGCACGTCGTGCCCCGAGGTCCAGCGCCGCTCGGCGGGTGCCTCCTGCTCCTCGACGGCCTCACCCTCCGCCTCCTCGACCGGTTCAAGTGCCGCCAACTCTCCGGCGGCCTGGGCGAACAGATCCTCCTGCGTGTAGTCGGCCAGGCCGCTCACGCCGACCCCGAGCAGCCGGACGCCCCCGGTGGTGTCCACCGCCTCCAGGAGCCGGGCCGCCGCCTCCCGCACCACTCCGGGGTCGTCCGTGGGCCCCCGGAGCGTCTCGGACCGGGTGAGCGTGGAGAAATCGTACCGGCGCACCTTGAGGACGATGGTCCGCCCGGACAGCCCGGCACCGCGCAGCCGACGCACACACCGGTCGGCCAGCCGCTGCACCTCCGTCCCCACCCGGACCCGGTCGTGGATGTCCACGTCGTACGTGTCCTCGACCGACACGGACTTGGTCTCCCGCGCGGCCACCACGGGCCGCTCGTCGTGCGCCATCGCCATCGCGTACAGCGCGTGCCCGTGCGCCTTCCCCAGCAGCCGTACGAGCTCGTCCTCGCCCGCCTCGGCCAGCTCGTCGACCGTACTGATCCCGGTGCGCCGCAGATGGTCCCCGGTCGCGGGGCCGACCCCCGGCAGGGTCCGCACCGACATGGGCCCGAGCAGTGCCCGCTCGGTTCCCGGTTCGATCACGACCAGCCCGTCCGGCTTGGCCTGCTCCGAGGCGATCTTCGCGAGCATCTTGGAGGCGGCGAGCCCCACCGATCCCGTGAGCCCCGTGACCGCCCGTATGTCCGCGCGCAGCCTGCTCCCGGCCAGCCGCGCCGACGCCTCGTCCCAGGCCGCCTCCCCGGCCTCCAGGTCGACGAACGCCTCGTCCAGGCTCAACGGCTCAACCAGGGGCGACAGGGCGTGCAGGAGCCCCATGACCTGCTCGCTGATCAACTTGTAGAACCCGCCCCGGGGCACGAGATAGGCGGCGTTCGGCGCGAGTCTGCGCGCCTGCGCCATCGGCATCGCGGAGTGCACGCCGAAAACGCGGGCCTCGTACGACGCGGTGGCCACCACTCCGCGCGGCCCGAGCCCGCCCACGACAACGGCTTTCCCACGCAGACTCGGCTTGGACGCCTGCTCCGCCGAGGCGAAGAAGGCGTCCATGTCGAGATGCAGGATCGTGGGCGCGTTTCTCACATCACCGATGCTGCCCTACGCCACTGACAATGCCCCGGAACCCAGGGGCGCCGCTCAGACCGCCCGGTTGCGCCGCCGCGCCAGTTCGTCCGTGGGGTTGTGCCCGACGAGCGTCTCGCCGGTGTCGACGCGCTCCCCGTGCAACTGCGAGAGAGCGCTTTCCACATCGCGCCACACCACACCGACGGCGATTCCGAAAATACCCTGCCCGCCCTGGAGGAGCGCGTGCACCTCATCAGGGGAAGTGCACTCGTAGACGGTCGCACCGTCGCTCATCAGCGTCATGCGCTCCAGATCTCGGAACTCACACGCCCGGAGATGTTGAACCGCCGTGCGGATGTTCTGCAACGAGACGCCGGTGTCCAGAAAGCGCTTGACGATCTTCAGGACCACAACGTCCCGGAAGCTGTAGAGCCGCTGCGTCCCCGATCCGTGCGCGGGCCGCACACTCGGCTCGACCAGGCCGGTGCGCGCCCAGTAGTCCAACTGCCGGTACGTGATGCCCGCCGCCGCGCACGCCGTCGGGCCGCGGTAGCCGATCTCCTCGGACGCCATGGAAGTCGCCCCTCCGCTGCCTGTTACAGCCGTCGGCCGCCGCGGAACGTGATCGGCCGCGCTGCCGTGAAGCTGGTACGGGCCGCACTCCCCCAGACCGCGTCCGGGGGCACCCCCAGCCGTACCGTCGCCGCTGCTTCTCACGCCGACCTCCGTCCTTGAACTGCCTTATCGACGGTAGGCAGTCACCAGGGGCGCGTCAACGATCGCCACACTCGGCACGCCGAGTGATAATCACCCTAGGAGTGGTTTCCCGTGCCCCACCGCGGGGAAAGGCTAGCCGAATGTGCTCCGCGTGGGCCGCAGGACGCTCTCACACGCCGCTGGCAATTGCCATCATCCGTGACGTCGTGGGCGAAAAGATGCGCCCCACCGACCAGTGGGTCCGTGGGGCGGCCCGAGCCTCGTCAACCGTCGCAGCTCACTGGCTGTTGGTCCCGAAGTCCTCGGGAGAGATCTGGTCGAGGAACTCGCGGAACTTCTCCACCTCGTCCTCCTGCTCGTCCGGGATCGCGATCCCGGCGTCGTCGAGTACTCCGTCACTGCCGTAGATCGGCGTACCGGTACGCAGCGCCAGCGCTATGGCGTCGGACGGGCGGGCGCTCACCTCGACCCCGCTGGCGAACACCAGCTCCGCGTAGAAGACACCCTCGCGCAGATCCGTGATGCGCACTTCGGTGAGCTCCTGGCCGACGGCCTCCAGCACGTCCTTGAACAGGTCGTGGGTCAGCGGTCGTGCGGGGGCCATGCCCTGCTGGGCGAAGGCGATGGCCGTCGCCTCAGTCGGTCCGATCCAGATGGGAAGGTAACGGTCGCCTCCCACTTCACGCAGGAGCACGATCGGCTGGTTGGAGGGCATCTCGACCCGGACACCTACGACATCGAGCTCGTTCACACAGCAACCCTAGGCCGTGCCCGGGACGTTTGGGTAGTCGGGCACGGAACGGGTGACCGATCCACCCTCCGGCGACCCTCCGCACTCAGGGCTGCCGCACTCCCAGCGCGAGTCGCACCAAGGCCGCGTGCAGCTTCACCGTGAGCCCCGACAGTTCCTTGCTGCGGGCCTCCGCAAGGGCCCTGGTCTGCGGATTGCGATGACGCTTGAGAGGAGCCACCACCTGGTCGACCAGGCCGGCCTCGCGGTCGGCGGCGGCCTTCATCACCCGCAGATGCCGCGGCTCGATCCCGAACCGCCCCAACTCGGCGACAAGCGCGGCGACGGTGACCGTCTCCGCGTCGTACGCCCCGTCGGGCAGCGGCGCGACCAGCCCGTACGACTGCCACTCCTCGAGTTCCTCGTCGCCGATCTCGGCGGCGGCGAGCAGCTCGGCGCGGCCGATCCGCACGGCGGTGGGCCCCTCGGGCTCCAGAACCGGCTCGCCGTCCCGCTGGCGGCCGACGGTGGGGAGCGGGACGACCTCCCCACGCTCCATGGCGTCCAGGTACTCCCTGATCACCTTGAGCGGCAGATAGTGGTCCCGCTGCATTCTCAGGACATGGCCGAGGCGCTCGACGTCCTCCGGACTGAACTTGCGGTACCCCGACGGGGTCCGCTGCGGCTCGATGAGCCCCTCCGACTCCAGGAAACGGATCTTGGAGATGGTGACTTCGGGGAACTCGTCACGCAGCGCGTTCAGGACTGTGCCGATGCTCATAAGCCCACTGTCCGCGGCGGCGATGCCGTGCCCGGCACCGCCGCTCGGTGTTTGAAGCATGGACCTTCCCTGGGAATCCCCCCGGACTCAGTCCGGAGGAGGGTCAGTAGCCCCGCTGGCTCGCGTAGAACACCAGCCGGTACTTGCCGATCTGCACTTCGTCACCGTTCGACAGGGCGACCTGGTCGATCCGCTCGCGGTTGACGTACGTGCCGTTGAGGCTGCCCACGTCGGCGACCGTGAACATGCCGTCCTGGGCACGGCGGAACTCAACGTGCCGACGCGACACGGTCACGTCGTCCAGGAAGATGTCGCTCTGCGGGTGACGCCCGGCCGTGGTCAGCTCACTGTCCAGCAGGAAGCGGCTGCCCGAGTTCGGGCCACGGCGCACCACCAGAAGCGCCGACCCGAGCGGCAGCGCGTCCACCGCGGCCTGCGCCTCGGGCGAGAGCATCGGCATCTGCGTCTGACCGGTCACCTCGGCGTCGTACGCCTCGATGCCGGAGATGGAGATCGTGGACGTCGTCTCCGACGGACGCTCGGGGGTGACCCCGGCCCGCAGCGGCGCACCGCAGTTGGAGCAGAAGCGGCTGTTCTCCGCGTTGCGGTTACCGCACCTCGTACACACCAGGGCCGACATCGACGGATCCTCCTGCCGCGGCTGCCCCGCCGGGGCATTGGACGCATACGGATCGGAGGGAAACTCTCCACCCGAACTTGAGGTTGACGGTTCCCCGAAACCTATGCGCCCGGACTGGGCAGGGTCAACAGACGGCGCGCTCTGACCTCCCTGAACGTCACCGCCCGGACCGCCGACCTGATCCCGGAACAGCGGACGCTGGCCGTCCGCGTCGGGCTGTGCGCGATGGCGGGCGGTCGCGTTGTCGCTGTTGCCCTCTCGCGCGCTCTTGCCGAACAACTTCGCAAACAACTTCACGGGCGATTCCCCTTGACCGAAACAGACCCGCCCGTGGGGCAGGACGAACCCTGACTGCACCTACCGGTAGACCCGGACATCTTCACAACGTCCGCCGCCACCTGACAGTTTCCACCACGCACCACCCATTCGGTGCGCCGACCCCCCGCAACCTCATGCCCTCCCCGGACAGCCCCCATGCACCCCCGGTTCACTGGGAGGACGACCGAGCGTAGTCAGGCTGCTTCGCCGCTCGCAAGGCGTCCACGACGATCTTGTCCGCCCGCTCCACGGTAACGGTGGCCTGCTCCTTCTCCAGAGTCTGCACCACCCCTCCGGGGATGTTGAGCGCCGGTTCGAGGTCCTGCGGCTTACCGATGACCTTGAAACGATAGGGAGCGTCGATCTTGTTCCCGTCGACGCTCACTCCCCCACCGTCCTCGTCCGCCAGAAAGGTCCCCGCGACAACCCGTACACCGTTGACCTGGATCGCCTCGGCACCGGCCGCACGCAACTCCTGGATCGCGTCGAGCAGCATGTCAGCTTCGACCGTTCCCTTCGTGTCCTCGATGGTCAGCGTGATCCCGGGCCCCTGAGCGGCCACCGTGCCCGCCAGGATCCCGAGTTGCCGCTCCTTCTCGACCGTCTGCTTCCGGGCCTCCTCAGCCTGGTCCGAGCTGTTCTCCAACTCGGTCCGCTGATCTTCGAGACCCCGCTTCTCGTCCTCAAGACGCTGCGTACGGTCATCCAGTTCATCCAGGATGCGTACGAGATCCTCCTGACGCGCACCGCGCAGCGCACCGTCGTTGTCACTGGTGGACGCGACCTGCACGGCCAGCCCGAATCCCAGCCCGAACAGCAGCAGCGCGACGATGAGTTGGGCCCGGGTCACCCGAGGCGGCCACAGCCCCTTCCCCAGCCGCTGACGGCCGGTCAGGGACGGCTCGGTCCCCTCGCCGGCCACCGCGGCCCCCACGTCCAGGGCCTGCGCGTCCGAGGCCTCCGCGGGCGTGGCAGGGACCTCCTCGGGCAGTTCTTCGCGCAATCGCTTCTCGCCCGCCTCGGGGTGCTTGTCGCTCGCGTCGTTCTTGTCGTTGTCACTCATCGGCGTCAGGCCCGGAACACGTGCCGACGGATCGCCGCGGCATTCGAGAAGATACGGATACCGAGGACCACGACGACGCCGGTGGACAACTGGGCGCCCACACCCAGCTTGTCGCCCAGGAAGACGATCAGCGCGGCCACGACGACGTTCGACAGGAACGACACCACGAAGACCTTGTCGTCGAAGATGCCGTCCAGCATGGCGCGCAGACCGCCGAACACGGCGTCCAGGGCCGCGACGACAGCGATGGGAAGGTAAGGCTCGACGACCGCCGGCACCTCGGGCCGGACCAACAATCCAGCCACGACGCCCACGACGAGGCCCAGTACCGCGATCACGATGTGCCCTTCTCTGTTCTCGGCTGCGCTGTACGTACGATCACGCTCGGTGCGGCGGGCAGCCGGAGGTCGCTCTCCACGGAGATGCTGGTCCGGATGTCGAAGTTCTCCTGCAGCGCGTGCAGATACAGTCCGTCGGCGCTGTCCTGGAACCTGCTGCTCAGCCGCTTGCCGTCCCCCACCGCGAGTACCGTGTACGGCGGCACCAGCGGCTTGTTGTCGACCAGTATCGCGTCTCCCGCGGCCCGGATCGCCGACAGCGCCGTCAGCCGCTGCCCGTTGATGGCGATGGCCTCGGCACCCGACTGCCACAGCCCGTTCACGACCCGCTGCATGTCCCGGTCGCGCACCCGCCCGGTGTCGGAGAACCCGGAGGTCTCCCGCGCGTCCCCGCCGGCACCGCTGTCGGCTTCCTTCGCATCGTCCACGACGAGTTTGACGCCCGGCCCGTGCACCTCGGTCGCTCCCGACAGGATGCCCATCAGGTCGGCCTGGTCACCGCCGCCCTCCGACTTCAGGGCCGCACGCTGACGCGCGCTCACGTCGTCGCGCAACTGGTCGACCGTCTTCTCCAGCTTGTCGGCCGATTCGGTCTCGCGGTCGATGCGGTCGATCAGCTCTTCGCGCTCCTTGGCGATCACCGGCGCCGCTATCCGCGCCTGGGCCGCCCCCACGGTTACCACGAGAGCGGCGAGCACCAGACCGGCGGCAAGACCCAGCTTCGCTCTCAGCGGCTTCGGCAGCCCGCCGTCGCCCGCGGCCTTCCGACGCGCGGCAGCCTCGGCATACCCCTCGTCGAGGCTGTGGTCCATGACGTTGGTGAGCAGCGACATGGACGCGTCCGGGCGGGTTCGGCTCGTGGGGATGCTCCGAACGGGGGGCTGCTGCGGCATGCCGCACATCGTCCCACGTCGCGACCACTGCCTCCGAACGGGCCCACCGGCGTGCCGGACAGGCCCCCTTGGGGAACTCCCGTCCGGCACGCATGCGTGGAGACGTCGATTCAGCGACCGGCACCGTCCACAACGGCGGACCACTCGTCGAGCAGGGCCTGAGCGGAAGCGTCGTCCGGCCCTTCGGCCCACAGATGCGTGACGGCCTCCGCCGGGTCCGGCAGAACCATCACCCACCGCCCGTCGGTCTCGACCACGCGCACCCCGTCGGTCGTGTCGACGAACCGCTCTCCGGCCTCCTCCACAACCCGCCGCATGACAAGTCCCTTGACGGCCCAGGGAGTCGCCAGATCCCGCTTCAGGACGTGCGCCCGCGGAATCCTGGCATCGATCTGGCTGAGCGTGAGCTGAGTCCGCGCGACCAGCCCGATAAGCCGTACGAAGGCCGCCGAACCGTCGAACACGCTGCTGAACTCAGGGATGATGAAACCACCGCGCCCATCCCCGCCGAAGATGGTCGACTCATCGCGCCCGACCCGGGTCAGATCGTCGGGCGATGTAGTGGTCCACTCCACCTGTGTGCCGTGATAGGCGGCGACCTGCTCGGCAATTCGGGTGGTGGTCACCGGCAGCGCCACTCTCCCACTGCGCCGTTCCGCGGCCACCAGATCGAGCATGACGAGCAACGCCCGATCGTCCTCGATGATCCGCCCCTTCTCGTCGACGAGCGAAAGCCGCTCACCCACCGGATCGAAACGCACTCCGAAGGCGGCACCCGCCGACGCCACGATCTCTCCGAGCCGCACCATCCCGGACCGCCGGGTGTCCGCGGTCTCCGTCGGCCTGGACTCGTCGAGACCGGGATTGATGGTCAGCGAATCGACCCCGAGTTTCCCGAGCAGACTGGGCAGCACCAGTCCCGCACTGCCGTTGGACGCATCCACGACAACCTTGAGCCCGGACTCCGCGATCCCGGTCGTATCGACATTCCGCAGCAATGACCCTGTGTACGAGTCGAACACACTGGCCGGGAAATGCAGATCCCCGATCTCCCCAGGGAACGCGCGTCGGTACTCCTGCCGCGCGAACACCCGGTCCAGCTTCCGCTGGCTCGCCTGCGAGAGGTCGGCCCCCTGCCCGTCGAAGAACATGATGTCGACGGAGTCAGGCACACCGGGTGTCGTCCGGATCATGATCCCCCCGGCACTCCCCCGAGCGGTCTGCTGCCGAGCCACCGGCAGCGGTACGTTTTCCAGGTCTCGTACGTCGATGGCGCTGGTCTGCAACGCGGAGATCACCGCCCGCTTCAGCGCGCGGGCTCCGCGGGAGTGGTCGCGGGCGGTGGTGACAGTGGACCCCTTCTTCAAGGTCGTCGCGTAGGCACCTGCCAACCGCACCACCAGCTCGGGAGTGATCTCGACGTTCAGGATTCCGGACACTCCGCGGGCACCGAAGAGATGCGCCTGCCCCCTCGATTCCCAGATCACCGAGGTGTTCACGACGGCGCCGGCCTCGATCGTCTTGAACGGGTAAACGCGCACGTTCCCCTGAATGATCGATTCCTCACCGACGAGGCACTCGTCGCCGATGATCGCTCCGTCCTCGATCCGCGCCGCGCGCATGATGTCGGTGTTCTTCCCGATCACGCAGCCACGCAGATTGCTGTGCTGACCGATGTACACGTTGTCGTGCAGCACGGCCCTGTGCAGAAAGGCCCCGCTCTTGACGACCACGTTCGAGCCGACAACGGTGTGCTCCCGGATTTCCACGCCGGCCTCGACCTTGGCGTAGTCCCCGATGTAGAGGGGACCGCGGAGCACGGCATCGGGATGCACCTCCGCGCCCTCCGCGACCCATACTCCGGGCGAGATCTCAAAACCGTCGAGCTCGACATCGACCTTGCCCTCTAGGACGTCGGCCTGCGCCTTCACGTAGCTCTCGTGTGTACCGACGTCTTCCCAGTACCCCTCGGCGATGTAGCCGTAGACCAGCCGGCCTTCCTTCATCAGCTGCGGGAAGACGTCACCGGACCAGTCGACGGAAACATCGGCCTCGACGTAGTCGAAGACCTCGGGTTCCATGACGTAGATGCCGGTGTTCACGGTGTCGGAGAAGACCTGTCCCCAGGTCGGCTTCTCGAGGAAGCGCTCGACCTTGCCCTCCTCGTCGACGATGGTGATACCGAATTCCAGTGGATTCGGCACCCTCGTCAAGCAGACAGTGACGAGCGCACCCTTTTCCTTGTGGAAATTGATGAGCTCGGTGAGGTCGAAGTCGGTCAGCGCATCACCGGAGATGACGAGGAAGGTGTCGTCCTTCAACGCCTCTTCGGCGTTCTTGACGCTTCCGGCGGTACCGAGTGGCTTCTCCTCATTGGCATAGGTGAGTTCCATCCCGAGCTCTTCACCGTCACCGAAGTAGTTCTTGACGAGCGAGGCCAGGAACTGAACAGTGACGACTGTCTCGTTGAGCCCATGCCTTTTGAGCAGCCGTAGCACGTGCTCCATGATCGGCCGATTGGCCACTGGTAGGAGCGGCTTGGGCATGCTTGAGGTCATTGGGCGAAGGCGCGTGCCTTCGCCTCCGGCCATCACGACGGCCTTCATGTCGGAAGCGTCCTCCTTGAAGAGACGGTCTAGCCGACTTCACCCGTCCAGATTGTCCCGCACTTTTTCGAAGCGGGCCATCGAGCCACTACAGTCGCCCAATCGGCGAGCTCAATCGGCCATGGCGTCCGCACGGACCAGCCGGCGGACTTGTACCACGTAGAGGACTCCTGCCCACCAATACAGGGTTGTACCCCATCCGGCGAACGCCCATCCGAAAACAGCAGCGAGTGACGAGATCCATCCACTTCCGTCACTGAGTAGAAGTAGCGGGAAGGCGTACATCAGGTTGAACGTAGCGGCCTTCCCCAGGAAGTTCACCTGCGGCGGCGGATACCCATGACGTCTGAGGATACCCACCATCACCAGCAGAACCAGCTCTCGCGCCAGCAGCGCAGCGGTCAACCAGATTGGCAGAATCTCGCGCCATGTGAGGCCGACCAAAGTCGAGAGAATGTAGAGCCGGTCGGCTGCGGGATCAAGTAGCCGGCCAAGACCGCTGATCTGGTTCCAGCGTCTCGCGAGCTTGCCGTCCAGATAGTCACTGATCCCGCTCAGCATCAGCACCAGGAGTGCCCAGCCGTCACTCTTCGGACCGCCGAACTCAGGCCGAAGGATCAGCCACAGAAAAACGGGCACGCCAACAAGACGCGCCATGCTGAGGATGTTCGGGATGGTGAGGACCCGGTCTGTCTGGACGCGGGTCTCCTGAACCTCCACCCGGGGGCCTCCTGTAGAAAACGAGCCAACGATGCCCCCTGACCTTACCTCAACGCAAAAAAGCTCCGGCTCTTGGGCGGTATGCCCAAGAGCCGGAGCTATAAAAGGAGTTCGGCGGTGTCCTACTCTCCCACAGGGTCCCCCCTGCAGTACCATCGGCGCTGTGAGGCTTAGCTTCCGGGTTCGGAATGTAACCGGGCGTTTCCCTCACGCTATGACCACCGAAACACGGTGAA
>NZ_JAAGLU010000309.1 GCF_010550245.1 Streptomyces sp. SID12501 | reverse complement strand
CCTTCATCGTCGTGGGCGTCAAGGCGCACGGCGCCGTCGGCTACCTGCGCACGACCCTGTTCCCGTCGGGCGTGCCGTGGCCGGTCTACATCATCCTCACGCCGATCGAGCTCATCTCGACGTTCATCCTGCGGCCGGCGACGCTCACCATCCGACTCCTCGTCAACATGGTGGCCGGGCACCTGCTGCTCGTCCTCTGCTTCGGCGCGACCCACTTCCTTTTCTTCGAGGCGGCGGGTGCGCTCAAGGCGGTCGGCGCCGTGACGCTCGCGGCCGGCTTCGCCTTCACGCTCTTCGAGATCTTCATCGCGGCGCTGCAGGCGTACATCTTCACGCTGCTCACCGCGGTCTACATCAGCATCTCGCAGGAGTGGCACTGACCACGTCGTAGTCCTCGTCGGCGGCCCACCGGGCCGTCGTCACGACCGTCGGAGGAACCGGACGAGGGTCCGGCCCCGCCAACCGGAAGGAAGAACACTCGTGGACATCACGGGCAACATCGCAACGATCGGTTTCGGCCTGGCCGCCCTCGGCCCCGGCATCGGCCTCGGCATCATGGTCGCCAAGACGCAGGAGGCCA
>NZ_JAAGLU010000308.1 GCF_010550245.1 Streptomyces sp. SID12501 | reverse complement strand
GTACAACCTCAACCGGGTCAACGGCCTGCCCCCGACGCCGATCGCCGCACCGGGCGAGCCCTCGATCGACGCGGTGCTCAACCCGGCGGACGGTACGTGGCTGTTCTGGATGACGGTCAACCTCGACACGGGCGAGACGCGGTTCGCGACGACGAACGACGAGCACGAGCAGAACCGCGCGCTCTACCGGCAGTGGCAGGCCGAGAAGGCGGCCCAGGAGGCGCAGGGCGAGCAGGAGCAGGACGGGTGACGACCGCGGTGCACCGGGCCGCCGTGCTCGGGCACCCGGTCGCGCACTCGCTGTCACCCGTGCTGCACGCGGCCGCGTACGCCGCGCTCGGGCTCGACGGCTGGCGGTACGACGCGGTCGACGTCACGGAGGACGCGCTCGTGACGTTCCTGCGCGACCTGGACCCGACGTGGGCCGGGCTGAGCCTGACGATGCCGCTCAAGCAGACGGTGCTGCCGCTGCTCGACCACGTGGAGCCGTTGGCGGAGGTCGTGGGTGCCGTGAACACCGTGCTCGTGCACGGCGCGGGTGCGGGCCGCACGCTCACGGGTGCGAACACCGACGTGCACGG
>NZ_JAAGLU010000307.1 GCF_010550245.1 Streptomyces sp. SID12501 | reverse complement strand
CCGTCGTCGTCGCGCACCGCGGTCGGGTCGTGGGCGTGCTCCGCCCCCCAGCCGGTGGTGTCGAGGACGTCCGCGGCCGGGTCGAGGGTCGTCACGGCGCTACCCCTTCGTGCCGGTGAGCGCGACGGACTCGATGATCTGCCGCTGGAAGACGAGGAACACCACGAGGATCGGCAGCAGCGCGACGAACGACGCCGCCATGATCAGCGGGTAGTCGCGCTGCGTGGCGTACTCGACGTTGAGGTTCGCGATGACGACCTGCAGCGTCTGCTTGCCCGGCGAGTTCAGGTAGAGGATCGGCGCGAGGTAGTCGTTCCAGATCGTCATGAACCACAGGATGAACTGCGCCGCGATGGCGGGCCGGATCATCGGCACGATCATGCGGCCGAAGATCGTCAGGTACGACGCGCCGTCGATCTTCGCGGCCTCGATGAGCGAGTCCGGGACGGTCTCGAGGTACTGCCGGATGAAGAAGATCATGATGATGTTGCCGAACAGCAGCGGCACGATCAGCGGCAGCAGGGTGTCGACCCAGTGCAGCCGCGAGAACATCACGAACTGCGGGATCATGATCGTCGGGT
>NZ_JAAGLU010000306.1 GCF_010550245.1 Streptomyces sp. SID12501 | reverse complement strand
TACTACTACCAGTACACGGCCACGTGGCCCGACCGGACCAAGAAGTCGTTCAAGGAGCCCACGAGCCCCGTCGCGGTGACGGCGCACCCCACGTGGAGCACGCTGTTCGTGCCCGGACCGTCGGTGCAGTGGATGGCGGACGTCGCGCACGGCGGCACGGTCGCCGACCTCGCGTACGACAGCCCCGTCGACGGCGCCGAGCGGGACGCGCTGGTGTGGACGCCGCCGGGCTACGACCCGGACCGCGCCGAGCCGTACCCCGTGCTGTACCTCAACCACGGCGGCGGGCAGAACTACGGCGACTGGGTCGAGGTGGCCCGGGCGCCGCAGATCCTCGACAACTACTCGGCGCAGGGCGGCATCGTCCCGATGGTCGTCGTCATGGGCAACGGCAACGTGCCCGACTTCCCGACCGAGCTGCTCGACGCCGACGGCGAGTGGCTGCGCCAGACCGGCGGCGAGTACGGCACGACCACGGGTCGTCCGCGCCGCACCGGCTGGTACGACGCGGTCGTGGTGCGGTACGCGTCGCTCGTCAACGGCCTGACCGACCTCGTGGTCACCAAGCTCGACACGCTCACG
>NZ_JAAGLU010000305.1 GCF_010550245.1 Streptomyces sp. SID12501 | reverse complement strand
AAGATCCTCGACCGCTTCCGCGGCGCGCTCGCCGAGACCGGCATCACGGTCGAGATGGTCACGACCAACACGTTCACGCACCCCGTCTTCAAGGACGGCGCGTTCACGTCCAACGACCGCCGCGTGCGTCGCTACGCGCTGCGCAAGATCCTGCGCAACGTCGACCTCGCCGCGTCGCTCGACGCCGACACGTTCGTCATGTGGGGCGGCCGCGAGGGCGCCGAGTACGACTCGGCCAAGGACCTCTACGCCGCGCACCAGGCGTACGCCGACGGCATCGACACGGTCGCCGCGTACATCAAGGAGAAGGGCTACAAGCTGCGCATCGCGCTCGAGCCCAAGCCCAACGAGCCCCGCGGCGACATCCTGCTCCCGACGATCGGCCACGCGCTGGGCCTCATCGCCAAGCTCGAGCACGGCGACATCGTCGGCCTCAACCCCGAGACGGGCCACGAGCAGATGGCCGGCCTCAACTACACGACGGGCCTCGCGCAGGCGCTGTGGGCGGACAAGCTCTTCCACATCGACCTCAACGGCCAGCGCGGCATCAAGTACGACCAGGACCTCGTGTTCGGCCACGGC
>NZ_JAAGLU010000304.1 GCF_010550245.1 Streptomyces sp. SID12501 | reverse complement strand
AGCTCACGCGCGGCTACCGCGCCGACTTCGACGTGCTGTTCCTCGACGTCGAGATGGCGCGCATGGACGGGTTCGAGACCGCGCACGCGGTGCGCGCGCTCGACGACCGCGTCGTCATCGTGTTCATCACGCGCATGGCGCAGATGGCGATCAAGGGCTACGAGGTCGACGCCCTGAGCTACCTGGTCAAGCCCGTGCCGTACTTCGCGTTCTCGCAGGAACTCGCGAGGTCGCTGCAGCGCGTGCGTCGCACGCAGTCGGAGGGCGTCATGCTCCCCGTCGCGGGCGGCACGGCGCGCGTCGACGTCGCGGACATCGTGTACGTCGAGAGCATCAAGCACCGCATCGTCGTGCACGCGATCGGGCGGAGGTACGCGTTCACGGGGACCCTCAAGGCGATCGAGGAGCAGCTCGCGGGGCAGGGGTTCTTCCGCAGCAACAACTGCTACCTGGTGAACCTGCGGCACGTGCACGCGGTGCGGCAGTCGACGTCCGTGATGCTTGGCGGCGACGAGCTGCAGATCAGCCGCGCCCGCAAGCGCGCGTTCCTCGACGCGATGGCGGACCACCTCGGCGGCCGGG
>NZ_JAAGLU010000303.1 GCF_010550245.1 Streptomyces sp. SID12501 | reverse complement strand
CCCGCGGGCTGGCTCCCGGGCGCGCTGCGCACGCACCGCGTCGTGCTGCTCGACCAGCGCGGCACGGGCCGGTCGACCCGCGTCGACGCCGCCGACGTCGCCGCGTTCGACGACCCGCGCACCGCCGCCGACTACCTCGCGTGCTTCCGCGCCGACGCGATCGTCGAGGACGCCGAGCGGACGAACTCACCGAGCTCGTTCAGCTTGGTCATGAGGGTCTTGCTGTCGACTCCGAGCTCCTTGGCGAGCTCGTAGACGCGGACCTTGGCCACATCTCTCCTGTCCTGGTCCGCCCCGGACAGGGTGGACCGTCGTTAGTGCCGGGTACTCATCGCTGGGTACTCATCGGTGCGTGCTCATCGGGTCGCCATCGGCTTCCAACCCGCTTCCCTGTCGACGGTCGGCACCGGGGTCGGTCCCCGGCACCGTGGTGCTGTGCTGTGGCTGGTCCTGCTCCGTGGCCCGCGCGACGGCGCGTGCCACGTCCTCGGTTCCCCAGGGGCCCGGGTTGCGCAACGCGCGTCCGAACGCCCGCCGCTTCACGGCGAGCTCGAGGCACCGCTGGTCGGGGTGCAGCCACGCA
>NZ_JAAGLU010000302.1 GCF_010550245.1 Streptomyces sp. SID12501 | reverse complement strand
AGCCTCATCAGGTCCGTGTTGACGAGGTTGATGCCGATCTTGACGCTGATCAGGTCGGCCGGCTCGTCGCGCATCGCCCGGGCGGTGAAGGGATCGAGCAGGGCGTTGCCGCAGAGCCCCAGGTTGACGAGCTCCACCGCGCCCGCGGTGGCGGCAACGGCCGGCCAGGTCCCGGTGGGGGCGGCGGCGTTGGCGGCCGCCTGCCCGGGCGACACGATCAGCCGGGACAGCCCGAGCCCCGCCGCGAGGCAGACCACGGCGACGACGGCCATGGCGACGATGGTGCGGCGGCCGCCGCTGACGTGGCTGGAGACCGTGCTCACGATGAACTCTTCCGCTCGGCGCGACGCGTCACTTCGACGCGGTCTGCTTGTCGGCGATCGCCTGGAGCTGGGCGCCGTACTTGTCCCACATGCGCTTCTCCAGCGCGAGGTTCGCGGCCTTCAGGGCGTCGGCGTACCCCGCGGAGTCCTTGCACGTCCAGTCCGCGGTCGCGAGCGCGATCTCCTTCTTCTTCAGCTCGGCCATCTTCGTGGCGTCGGGCTGGTAGTCGAACTCCGCGAGCTCCTCGTCGGTCGCGCCC
>NZ_JAAGLU010000301.1 GCF_010550245.1 Streptomyces sp. SID12501 | reverse complement strand
AGTCCTGCGGCGGGGGCTCGACGGAGCCGTTGCAAGGGCCTGCGCCATGGGTGGACCCGGAGAGCCAGCACCCCTCCCACACCCGGTGCCCGGGCGGGAACCCGAGGGCCGAGAGGGTGTTGACGAGCATTCCGTAGGCCATGAAGGAACCCGCCTGTGCGCTGTCGCCGCCGAGGGGCATCCGTACGGTGTCCCAGAGATCCATCCAACCGGCCCGGACCAGATCCCCGAACTCCTTCTCCCCGGCGGCCTCGGCGGCCGCCACGGTCACGTACACCTGGAGCTGCATCTGCAGCTTGTCCGGCTGCTCGGCGATCAGCGTCAGGTACGCCGCCCCCATGGCGCCCAGGGCCTCCTCACCACTGAGCCCCTCGGCGGCCTTCTCGAAGACCAGCCTGATCTCCTCCATGCACCGGGTGGTGGCGGCGAGGAACATGGCCTGCTTGTTGGGGAAGAGCCGGAACAAGTACGGCTGCGAGACACCCACCCGCTTGGCGATCGCCTCGGTGGACGTCCCGTAGTAGCCCCCACGCGCAAACTCACACATGGCCGCCCGCACGACACTCCCGCGCCGCTCTTCCGCAC
>NZ_JAAGLU010000300.1 GCF_010550245.1 Streptomyces sp. SID12501 | reverse complement strand
AAACATCAGACTTGCCAATCTCAGATATACAGCCCGCTCGTTCCAGTTCGCGGACCACTGCGATCGCAGCTAACTCCAAGCGCCAAGGCGAACCACGCAACTGAAATGGTCCGAGCGTGAAACGGCGAGGTCTCCTGAGAACGCGCGCCGACCAGCACGCCACCCACTCGATCCCGCGAAGCCAGGCCGGCCGTTCGTGCATCTCGATCAGCAATATCGGCTCGATGACCGTGAACCATTTCTCAAGACCCACAGACCTGAGCGATAACTGCACCCGGCGGCTGCGTCGAGTGAAGCTCCGCGCGCCACTAAGATCGTAAATCGACCACGAAAGGCGCCGTCTATCGATTGCCGTCGACATCATTCGGAGGGGGGTCCATATAGACAGACCCGCCGGTAAAGTCGTACTCGGGACCGAGAGACGACCGAGCCTGAGCCTTCTCACGCAACGAACTGAAACTCCCGCGAATGAACGCTATGGCGAACGCCGTAGCGAGAGAAGTTAGCAACCCATCACGCGCGAGACCTAGTAGGTACCCTACGACATCGCCGTTTGCCGCCGAGCGAATTATCTCGGGTATGTAC
>NZ_JAAGLU010000002.1 GCF_010550245.1 Streptomyces sp. SID12501 | reverse complement strand
TTCACCCCACGGAACCGCGGGTAACCGGGCGTCTCCCCGGCTTTGACGCGGCGGAAGAAAGCCTGGAATGCCTTGTCCAGGCGGCGCAGCGTGGCCTGCTGGGACGAGAACGACCACCGGCCGTGACACTCGGGGTCGAAGGCCCGGATGTCCTTGAGCTGCGCGGACTGGTCCCCGTACTTGATGCCGGTCTTCGACACGTGCCGGTAGGCGTCGCGGCGTTCCTGCAACGCCCCGTTGTACAGCGAGCAGTGATCGCGGAGCATCTCCGTCAGCGCCCCGGCCTGCTGGACGGTCGGCCGGAGCAAGAACCTGTACGAGCGGATCATCCTCCGGCCTCCTTTCTATTACGTGATGTGACATCACACTACCATGCATGCACTCACATCACGCAACGCCTACCATCGGCCCATGACCCAACGCCCCCTGACCGGAGCCGAAGCCGCCGAATACCTCGGCATCAGCATCCGCCGCATCCACAACCTCAACGCCGCCGACAACGACTTCCCCGAACCCGAATACACCGGCCGCACACCCACCTGGACCACAGGCCAGCTCGACGCCTGGCGCACCACCCATCCCGCCCGCAGACACAACATCCGTACTCAAAACTGAGGTCAGAGCAACACCGAGAAGCGATTCCGCCACGCCTAAAGGCGCGGGTCCCCTCGCCAGGAGTCTGATGGAGAGGGGCCGGACAGAACCCTGGCCCCGAATCGCGGTCATCGTTGTTGAACGACTTCCAGAACGTCGAGGACGAGCAGGATCGCAGCCCCGGACAGAACCACGATGGTCAACGCCCATCCGCAGAATTCCGAGCGTCTTCTGGCTACGCGGCGGGACATCACTCCATTTCCTCCGCGTCACCGGACAGAGGCAGGACGGGAACGAGCGGGATCAGATACCAGGTGCCCGCACGGGCGTCGCGGTGGTCCCCGGGGTGCCCGGACTCCCGTACACACGCGCCCGCTTCGCCGAGTATCGGGGCGCCGTAGAACAGGGAGGCGCGTACCGTCCCGCACCGGTCACGGGCCGGGGGCGTGGCTGCGGTCGCCGTCACCGCGTGCCCTCTTCTGGCATTCGCAGAAGCGCCCATACGACCTTGCCGACCGTGTCACGCGGTTCGGAGCCCCAGGCATCGGCCAGGGCATCCACCAGCGCCAGCCCCCGCCCCGACTCGTCCTCGCCCGTCGCGTGCCGCAAGCTCGGCTGCCCGTCGCTAGCGTCGGAGACCTCCAGCCGCAGCGCGGCACCGGTCAGTTCGAACCGGACGCCGATCTCCCGGCCGGGGGTTGTCGGGGCGTTCACGGCGTTTGTAGTCAGCTCCGAGAGCAACAGGACTGCGGAGTCGGTGAGTTCGGCGTCGTCGATGTGCCATATGGCGAGCTGGTGGCGGAGGGCTGCGCGGGCGCGGCCGACGCTGCGGCGGTGCCGGGGGAACCGGTGCGTCGCGCTCCGTGTGGGAGCGGGCGGTGCGGTTCCTGTCGGTAGGGCTCTTGTGGGCATGGCACATCCCCTTGCGAGCGGGTGACGGTGCGTCAAGGTGACTCATCTGTCACGGGCTGGAGCGGTGAGTAACGGATTCCAGAGTGCACGGCAATCTCCCTGTCCGCAACATCCCCTATGGAAATATATCCATGATCAAATTAATGAGCTAACGTTCACGCGGACAGGCATCCAGGAAGGGGGCTCGCATGGCTGGATCTCGCCCAATGGTTCGACAACGTCGCCTTGCTGCACTGTTGATCGAGTTCAGGGAGACCGCGGGGAAGACCCTCGATGAGGCGGCTGACCGTATCGGATGCCACCGAACGAAGATCAACCGCATCGAGAACGCACGCTTGGGGATCTCCTTGGGGGAGCTGCGTGACCTGCTGACGTTCTACGGGGTCGAGGATTCCGCCCAGGTCGACGAGATGGTGTCGCTGGCCAGACGGCGGCGGCAACCGGGCTGGGTGCAGCGTGCGGGGCAAGCGCGCCCTACATACCCGGACTTCATCGAGTACGAGGAAATGACCGACTGCATCCGGTCGTACCAGCACGGCGTCATCGCCGGGCTCCTGCAGACGTCCGACTACGCGCGGGAGATCATCTCCGCCGCCCCCTCGTCCCTGAAACGCGAAGAGATGGACGCGCTGGTAGAAGCACGGATCAAACGTCAGGAGGTCCTGGAAAGGTCCACACCGCCGCGGCTGTGCGTGATCGAAGGCGAGGCGGCTCTCCGCGTTCAAGTGGGTGGCCGAGGGGTGATGCGCAAGCAGTTGGAGCACCTGGAGGAGATGGCCGGTCATCCGTCCGTGGAGATTCAGGTTGTCCCGGACCAGGCGGGCGCGCACGCGGGACTGACCGGATCGTTCGTCCTCTTTTCGTTTCCTGGTACGTCGTTCCCGGATGTCGTGTGCTTGGAGCAACGCACGGGGACGCTCTACATGGAGTCTCCGGAGGAGGCGGCGGAGTATGCGCTCATCTTCGACTCGCTCCGGTCAATCGCCTTGAACCCTGGGGACAGCCTCGGCCTGATCAGCCGGGTACGGCAGGAGATGTAGCAGCATGCAACGCAGAGAGGTAACAGGGATGAGTGCCCCCAGTCCTGAGACAGCGACTTGGCGTAAGAGCAGCCACAGTGCAGAGGGCGGCGACTGCGTGGAGATCGCCGCCGGGTTCCCGAACGTGCTGCCCGTACGCGACAGCAAGGACGCATCCGGCCCCAACCTGGCCTTCGACACCCGGGCCTGGACCTCGTTCATGACGGCGTTGAAGGCCGACGAACTCCCCTCGGCCTGAGCAGCAGCGTCCCTCGCATCTCTGGACCATTCGCCCAACACCCGTACAACCAAGCCGCATCCTCACGCGTCCTGATCGTCGACGGCTCCCTCCTGCCGTCGACGACCACGACCGAAGGACCGCATGAACCCACACAGACGTACGACGCCCACAGCCACCACCGCGACGGCGACCGCCGTCGTGCTCGCCACCGCCGGTGCGCTGCTCAGCACCGCCGCCCCAGTCGCCTCCGCCGCGACCACCTGCGACTCCCCTGTCTACAAACGCCAGTTATTCGCGAACGCCAGCCTCTCCGGTACGCCGAAGAGGACGGACTGCGATTCCGCCATCGCGGAGAACTGGGGCGCGAAGGCCCCCGCTGCCGGCCTCCCGAAGGACAACTTCAGCGTCCGCTGGACCGTCACCCGCGACTTCGGCTCCGGCGGGCCCTTCACCCTCACCGCGGCCACCCAGGACGGCATCCGCGTCTACCTCGACGGCAAGATCAAGGTCAACCTCTGGAAGAACGTCACGACGACCCAGAAGAAGACCGTCAACCTCACCATCCCCAAGGGCAAGCACACCCTCCGCATCGACTACGCCAACTTCACCGGCAACGCGAACGTCAACTTCGCGTACACGCCCAGGACTTCGGCGTCGGTGGACAAGGTCAAGCCGCTCGCGCCGACGGCGCCGACCGTCACGTACGACAAGACAACGGGCAAGGCGAAGCTCACCTGGGCGAAGAACAAGGAGATGGACCTCTCCGGGTATCGCGTCTACCGCCGCGTCACGAGCAGCGACAGTTGGAAGCGGCTCTCGGCCACGACCGGGACCTCGTACACCGACACCCCGCTCGCGACCGGCGAGACCTACTACTACGAGGTCCGCGCCTACGACAAGGCCGGCAACGAGTCGGCGGGCAGTGCCGACAAGACCGTCGCCACCGAGTTCGGTGCCCCGCAGGGACTCGTGGCGACGTCGACGAGCGCGGCCAACTCCCTTGCGTGGAAGGCCGCTCCGGGAGCGGCGTCGTACGAGGTGTACCGCGCGTTCGGCGACAGCGGGACGTTCGAGCTCGTCGCGACGGTCGGGTCGCCCGCGTACACCGACGGGACCGCGGCGGCCAACGTGCCCTACGCGTACAAGGTGCGGGGGCTGAACGCGGCCGGGAGCCCGTCGGCGTACTCGGCCGTCGTGTGGGCCACCCGGGACACCGTCGCGCCGCCGGCGCCCGAAGGTCTCACGGTCGCCTCGGCGGACGAGGGCGGGGTGACCCTGACCTGGCGGAGTTCGGGCCCCGACGCGGCGAAGTACCACATCTACCGTTCGACGTCGTCGATACCCGGCGGTCCCAGGCTGGGATCGACGTCCACAACGGCCTACCGGGACACGAGCGCTGAGCCCGGCCAGCTCTACTCGTACACGGTGAAGGCCGTGGACGCGGCGGGGAACGAGTCCACCTGGAATTCCTTGGTCCACGCGACGAGGCCGGTCGGACCGAGCAGTGCTCCGAGGCCACCGGCCATCATGAACCCCTCCATCGTGAACAACCGGCTCTCGATGAGCTTCGAGAACAACGGGTACGTCCCCGTGTCCGGCTACGAGGTGTACCGCTCGCGCACCACCCCCGTGGACACGACCGTGGCGGCGAACCGCTTCGGGGGTGGGGGAACGTCGTTCCAGGCCACGGTCTCCGAGAACGAGTACGACTACTACTACGCCGTGGTCGCCGTCTCGCCGTACGGCGTCCGTTCCGTGCCCTCGGGCTCGTTCCGGCCGCACGTGGTGCCTCTGACGCAGCTGCCGCTGCCCGTCAACGCGGTCCAGGCCGTTCCGGGCGACGGGCAGGTCCGGCTCCTCTGGGACGCCAGTCCCCAGAGTTCCACCGAGCAGGTGGTCGTCGGCTACCGCGTCTACCGCTCGACCACCCCTGGGTTCACCAAGGAGACCGCCGAGTCGAGTGTCCTGACCCACGTCACCAGCTACACCGACACGGGGCTGATCAACGGCACGGCGTACTACTACGCCGTCGCCTCCGTCGCCGAGACCGGCACGGAGTCCGCACTGTCCCCCGAGGTGACGGCGACACCCACGGCCTGACCCGTCTCAGCTCCGCCGGTGGCCCGTGATCGCCTCACGATGACGAGCCCTCGGCGGGGCCTTCCGGGACGACGGCCTCGGTGGCGTACGGCGGCAACACGATGCTCACCCTCACCGTGCACCCGAGGCCGGTCGTACACCGACACCACGGCCACCGCCGGCACCACCCACTTCTACTGGGTGACCGCCCTGCACGCCGACGGCACCGAGTCCGCCCCCGGCGACGCCTGGGCGGCTCTGGCGCCCTGAGCATGCGAGGAGGGGCCCGGAGAATTCTCCGGGCCCCTCTCGCGTGTCTGTCCACCTGCGTCAGTCCTGTTGCCGCTTCGGCCGCCAGACCACCAGCGCACTCGTCTGCTGAACTTCCTGATACGGCACCAGATCCCGCCGGTACGAGGCATGCACAGCCGCCTCCCGCTGCTGCATCGCAGCCGCGGCCCCGTCCAGCGCGGACTCCATCTCCGCCACCCGTGCCTGCAACGCGGCGACCTGGTTCTCCAGTTCGATGATCCGCTTGATGCCGGCCAGGTTGATGCCCTCGTCCTGCGACAGGGCCTGCACCGTGCGGAGCAGGTCGATGTCGCGGGCCGAGTAGCGGCGGCCCCGGCCGGCGGTGCGGTCGGGTGAGACCAGGCCCAGGCGGTCGTACTGGCGCAGGGTCTGCGGGTGCAGGCCCGAGAGCTGGGCCGCCACCGAGATGACGTAGACCGGGGTCTCCTGCGTCAGTTCATACGGGTTGCGTCGACGACCGTCCATCTCGGTCAAGCTCCCTTCGCTGCCTCGAACAGCTCCGCCCGCGGATCCTCGTCCGCGGTCGCCTCGCGATACGCCTCCAGTGCGTCACGAGCCTTCCCCGTCAGCTCCGTCGGGACACTCACCTCGACGGTGACCAGCAGATCGCCCCGGGTGCCGTCCTTGCGGACCGCGCCCTTGCCCCGCGCGCGCATCGTGCGCCCGTTGGGTGTGCCCGGAGGAAGCTTCAGGGTGACCGGCGGGCCGCTCAGGGTCGGGACCCTGACCTCGCCGCCGAGTGCCGCCTCGACGAACGTCACCGGCACCGTCACCGTCAGGTTGTCCTCCCTGCGGCCGAAGACCGGGTGGGCGTCGACATGCACGGTGACGTACAGATCGCCGGCCGGACCGCCTCGCTCGCCCGGCGCTCCCTTGCCGCGGAGGCGGATGCGCTGGTCGTGCGCCACGCCCGCCGGGATGCGCACCTGCATCGTCCGGGAGGACTTGGCGCGCCCGGAGCCGCTGCACACCAGGCAGGCGTGCTCCGCGATCAGGCCCCGGCCCTTGCAGTCCGGGCAGGGGTCGGTCAAGGAGAAACCGCCGCCCGAACCGCGCGCCACCTGGCCGGTCCCGACACACGTCGGGCACACGCGCGGCGTGCCGTTCTTGTCGCCGGTTCCCGAGCACGCCTTGCACGGTGACTGGGACGTCATGCGCAACGGGACCGTCGCGCCGTCCACCGCCTCCGTGAAGCTCAGCGTGACCTCGGTGTCGATGTCCTGGCCGCGCCGGGGCTGCGCACGCGTGGTGCCGCCGCCCCGGTTGAACAGTCCGCCGAAGACATCTCCGATACCGCCGCCGAAGCCACCCGCGCCGGGGCCGGATCCGGCCCCGCCCGGGGCGCCGCCACCGAAGAGGTCACCCAGGTCGAAGTTGAAGGAGCCGCCGCCCGCGCCCGGCCCCGGACGGAAGCCGCCGTTGCCGAAGAGGGCACGGGCCTCGTCGTACTCCTTGCGCTTCTTGGGGTCGCCGAGGATGTCGTTCGCCTCGGAGATCTCCTTGAAGCGCTCCTCGGCCTTGGCGTTGCCCTTGTTGGCGTCCGGGTGGAACTCGCGGGCGAGTTTCCGGTACGCCTTCTTGATCTCGGCCTCGGTGGCGTCCTTCGGGACGCCGAGGACCTTGTAGAAGTCCTTCTCGATGAAGTCCTTGGTGCTCATCCCCGACGTCCCTCCTTTCCGGCGTTCCCCGCGTCAGTGCTCACGTCAGCCCTCTTCCGGGCCACCGCTCTCCTTGCCGTCCGCCGCGTCGCCCGACTCCGGGGCCTGCGCCCCGGGCTGGGGCTCGGCCACCGCGACCCGCGCGGGACGCAGGTTGCGCTCGCCGAACCGGTAGCCCGGCTGCAGGATCGCCACGCAGGTCGTCTCCGTGACGTCCGGCGCGTACGAGTGCATCAGGGCCTCGTGGATCATCGGGTCGAAGGGCTCGCCCTCCTTGCCGAACTGCTGCAGGCCCATCTTGGCGGCGACGGTCTCCAGCGACTCGGCGACGGACTTGAACCCGCCGACCAGTTCGCCGTGGTCCCTCGCCCGGGCGATGTTGTCGAGCACGGGCAGGAGTTCGGTCAGGAGGCTCGCGACGGCGACCTCCTTGACCGCGATCCGGTCCCGGTCGACCCGGCGGCGGTAGTTCTGATACTCGGCCTGGAGCCGCTGGAGGTCCGCCGTGCGCTCACCGAGCGCCGTACGTACCTGGTCCAGCTGTGCCGTCAGACCGGCGACCTGTGCTGCTGCTGCGTCCCCGGCCGGGGACGCCCCCTCCGAAGAGGGGGCGGCCTTCGGCTCGGCGTCGTCGGGGGTGGCGCCGGAAGGGACGTCGGGCTTCTCGTCGAAGCCCGGAGTCTCCTCCGTCACGCGGCACCGTCCTTGCGCTCGTCGTCGACGATCTCGGCGTCCACCACGTCGTCGTCGGCCCTGGGGGCCTCGGCGCCGGGCGCGTCGTCACCGGCGGCCTGCGCCGCGGCGGCGTCGGCGTACATCGCCTGGCCGAGCTTCTGCGAGACGGCGGCGACCTTCTCCGTGGAGGTGCGGATCTCGGCGACGTCCTCGCCCTTGAGCGCGGCCTTCAGCTCCTCGATCGAGGCCTCGACCTCGATCTTGATGTCGCCGGGGACCTTGTCCTCGTTGTCCTTGAGGAACTTCTCCGTCTGGTAGACGAGCTGCTCGCCCTGGTTGCGGGACTCGGCGGCCTCGCGGCGACGGTGGTCCTCGTCCGCGTACTGCTCGGCCTCCTGGCGCATGCGGTCGACCTCGTCCTTCGGCAGCGAGGAGCCACCGGTGACGGTCATCTTCTGTTCCTTGCCCGTGCCGAGGTCCTTGGCCGTGACGTGCATGATGCCGTTGGCGTCGATGTCGAAGGCGACCTCGATCTGCGGCACACCGCGCGGGGCCGGCGGCAGGCCGGTCAGCTCGAACATCCCGAGCTTCTTGTTGTACGCCGCGATCTCGCGCTCGCCCTGGTAGACCTGGATCTGGACGGACGGCTGGTTGTCCTCGGCCGTCGTGAAGATCTCGGAACGCTTGGTCGGGATCGTGGTGTTGCGCTCGATGAGCTTCGTCATGATCCCTCCCTTGGTCTCGATACCGAGGGACAGCGGCGTCACGTCGAGGAGCAGGACGTCCTTGACCTCGCCCTTGAGGACACCGGCCTGGAGCGCGGCGCCGATGGCGACGACCTCGTCCGGGTTCACGCCCTTGTTGGCGTCCTGGCCGCCGGTCAGCTCCTTGACGAGCTCGGCGACGGCGGGCATACGGGTGGAACCACCGACGAGAACGACGTGGTCGATCTCGGAGAGGTTGATCCCCGCGTCCTTGATGACGTTGTGGAACGGCGTCTTGCAGCGCTCCAGCAGGTCGGCCGTCAGCTGCTGGAACTGGGCGCGCGTGAGCTTCTCGTCCAGGTGCAGCGGGCCCTCGGCGGACGCCGTGATGTACGGCAGGTTGATCGAGGTCTCGGTGGACGAGGACAGCTCGATCTTGGCCTTCTCGGCGGCCTCACGGAGGCGCTGGAGGGCCATCTTGTCCTTGCCCAGGTCCACGCCGTGACCGGCACGGAACTGCTGGACCAGGTAGTCCATGACGCGCTGGTCCCAGTCGTCACCGCCGAGGTGGTTGTCACCGTTGGTGGCCTTCACCTCGACGACGCCGTCGCCGATCTCCAGGAGGGACACGTCGAAGGTGCCGCCACCGAGGTCGAAGACGAGGATCGTCTGGTCGTCCTTGTCGAGGCCGTACGCGAGAGCGGCGGCCGTCGGCTCGTTCACGATGCGCAGGACGTTCAGGCCCGCGATCTCGCCGGCCTCCTTCGTCGCCTGACGCTCGGAGTCGTTGAAGTAGGCCGGGACGGTGATGACCGCGTCCGCGACCTTCTCACCCAGGTAGGCCTCGGCGTCGCGCTTCAGCTTCTGCAGGATGAACGCGCTCATCTGCTGCGGGTTGAAGCTCTTCCCGTCGAGCTCGATCTTCCAGTCGGTGCCCATGTGGCGCTTGACCGACCGGATGGTCCTGTCGACGTTGGTGACCGCCTGGCGCTTGGCGACCTCGCCGACCAGCACCTCACCGTTCTTCGCGAAGGCGACGACGGACGGCGTGGTCCTGGCACCCTCGGCGTTGGTGATGACGGTGGGCTCGCCGCCCTCCAGAACGCTGACGACGGAGTTAGTCGTGCCCAGGTCGATGCCGACCGCACGTGCCATTTTGAATCCTCCAGAAGATGACTTGAGTGGAACAGGCTCAAGTGTGCATCACTCCCGTCGCGTGGTCAACAGAGCTGAGTCGACCACACTCAACTCTTATCCGTTCCTTACGCGCAATGCCGCTCTGACCTGCGCCGACTGCGCGGTAGGAGGCCGCCGGAGCCCGTACACGGGAACTCTCAGCAGCCCCAGTACGACCATCCCGGCCACCCCCGCCACCCACCACAGCCCCGATTCCCCGGCCCATCCGCCGTGCGCGAGCACACCCACCAGCACCGCCCCGAAGGCACCCGCACCGAGCAGAACCGCCGCCCCGCGCGCGGTGAGGCCCAGCCGCCGCAGCCGGTGCGCGAGATGATCGGGCCCGCTCCGCGCCAGCGGCCGTCCGGCCAGCCGACGCGACACCACGACGAGCACCACATCCGCGCCCGCCACAGCCGTGAGCGCGAACAGCACCCCCGCACTGGACGCCGGTTCGTGCCCGGTCCGCACGACCACCGCCGCCGAGGCCAGCACGAACCCGGTGAACAGGGACCCGCACGCGCCGAGGGCGATCCGCGCAGGATGCCAGTTGTGCATGAGGAACCCGGTGAGCGCGGCGGCCAGCACGCTCAGCAGCACGGCGAGCCCGTCCAGCACCTCGACGGCCGCGCACGCGGCCACCCCGAAGGCGGTCAGCACCCCGACGGTCCCCACCAGCCCGTCGGCGTGGTCGAGGGCCCGGAAGGCGACGGTCACGAACACGATCCAGAGGGCGGCGAGCAGCCCGACCCCGAACCCCAGCTCCCCGTACGGCACCACGAACGCGGCGGCGACGGCCGTACCGACGACAAGGAACCGCGCCTTCACCCGCCGCACGTCGGCCACCAGCCCGAGCACGCCGACGCCCGCACCGGCGAGGAGAAGGGCGGCGACGCCGTCCCCGAGGGGGGCGTGACCGGTCCACTCCCCCGCCCCCGCGACCAGCCCCGTCGCGAGCACGACGGCGAGGCCGCCGAGCAGTGGCAGGGGGCGCGCCCGGCGCCGGTCGAGTACGCCGAGGCGCAGGGCGAGTGTCCGCAGGAGGGCGGCTAGGACGGCGGCGAGGAAAAGGGCGGCGATGGCGGCGAGGATCCCGTAGAGCACGGGCTCACGGTAGGCGGAAACGTAACAATTCTGTACGAATAACACGACTTAACATCGTCTGATCTGATCGGCTTCGATCTACGACTCAGGTAAGCCTGAGCGATCCAGATCACTCCGCCCCTGACTACAGTGCGGGCCAGGATGTTGGGTAGTCTCTGACAGACTGCCTAAGTTACCGCTTAGTAATACTCTCCCCCAGCCATTCCGCCAGTCATCCACCACGCATCCGTCAGTCATTACGCGCGCAGGCCTGAGGAGCCCTTCCATGCAACTCGCCGCGATCATCGTGTCGCTCGTCCTGACCGTGATCGGCGTCGCGCTGCTCGCACGCGCCATCGGTCAGTTCGTCCGGTACTTCAAACTCGGCCAGCCGGTCCCGGCCGGCCTTCGGACGGACAACCCGTACCAGCGCAGTGTCACGCTGGCGAAGGAGTTCCTCGGCCACACGCGCATGAACCGGTGGGGCATCGTCGGCTTCGCCCACTGGTTCGTGGCGGTCGGCTTCCTGACGCTGCCGCCGACCCTCGCCCAGGCCTTCGGCCAGCTCTTCTCGGCCGACTGGACGCTGCCGGTCATCGGCGGCTTCCTGCCGTTCGAGCTGTACATCGAGTTCATCGGCGTGATGACCATCCTCGGCATCGCCGTGCTGATCGTCATCCGCCTGCTGAACCTGCCCTCGCGCCCCGGCCGCAAGTCCCGCTTCGCGGGCTCCAAGTCGGGCCAGGCGTACTTCGTCGAGTACGTCATCCTCACCATCGGCCTCGCGATCTACGTGCTGCGCGGCCTGGAGGGCGCGATCCACCACGTCGAGCACTACGAGGCCGCGTACTTCGCCTCGTACCCGCTCGTCCTGGCCTTCAAGGGCCTGAGCACGGCGACACTCCAGAACCTGATCTACCTCACCGCGACGGTGAAGATCAGCACCTCGTTCGTCTGGATGATCGTCGTCTCGCTCAACACCAACATGGGCGTCGCCTGGCACCGCTTCCTCGCCTTCCCGAACATCTGGTTCAAGCGCGAGGCGACCGGCGGCACGGCCCTGGGCGCCCTCCAGCCGATGACGTCCGGCGGCGAGGCGATCGACTTCACCGACCCGGGCGACGACGACGTCTTCGGCGTATCGCAGGTCGAACAGTTCTCCTGGAAGGGCCTGCTCGACTTCTCCACCTGTACGGAGTGCGGTCGCTGCCAGTCGCAGTGCCCCGCCTGGAACACCGGCAAGCCGCTCTCCCCCAAGCTGCTGATCATGTCCCTGCGGGACCACGCCCACGCCAAGGCCCCGTACCTGCTGGCAGGCGGCGGCAAGACGGCGGAGGGTGACGAGAAGGCGAGCGCTGAGCAGCTGGCAGGCGTACCGGCCGCAGCCCTCGCCGAGGCCGAGCGCCCGCTGATCGGCACCGCCGAGGAGAACGGCGTCATCGACCCGGACGTCCTGTGGTCCTGCACGACCTGCGGCGCCTGCGTCGAGCAGTGCCCGGTGGACATCGAGCACGTCGACCACATCGTCGACATGCGCCGCTACCAGGTGATGATCGAGAGCGCGTTCCCGTCGGAAGCCGGGACGATGCTCAAGAACCTGGAGAAGAAGGGCAACCCCTGGGGCCTGGCGAAGAAGCAGCGCCTGGAGTGGCTCAAGGAGCTCGACTTCGAGGTGCCGGTCGTCGGCCAGGACATCGAGGACCTCACCGAGGTCGAGTACCTGTACTGGGTCGGCTGCGCCGGTGCGTTGGAAGACCGCGCCAAGAAGACGACGAAGGCCTTCGCCGAGCTCCTCCACATCGCGGGCGTCAAGTTCGCGATCATGGGCGGCGACGAGAAGTGCACCGGCGACTCGGCCCGCCGTCTCGGCAACGAGCCCCTGTTCCAGGAGCTCGGCATGGAGAACGTGGCCGCGCTGAACATGGCGTTCGGTGAGGACGACGAGGACGAGTCGACGAAGAAGCCCAGGTCGGCCAAGAAGATCGTCGCGACCTGCCCGCACTGCCTGAACACCATCGGCAACGAGTACCCGCAGCTCGGCGGCGACTACGAGGTCGTCCACCACACCCAGCTGCTCCAGCACCTCATCGACGACGGCAAGCTGCTCCCGGTGACCCCGGTCGAGGGCCTCATCACCTACCACGACCCCTGCTACCTGGGCCGCCACAACAAGATCTACACGCCCCCGCGCGAGATCATGTCGGCCGTCCCGGGCCTGCGCCAGCAGGAGATGCACCGCCACAAGGAACGCGGCTTCTGCTGCGGCGCGGGCGGCGCGCGGATGTGGATGGAGGAGCGGATCGGCAAGCGCATCAACAACGAGCGGGTTGACGAGGCACTGTCGCTGAACCCCGACATCGTGTCGACGGCCTGCCCGTTCTGCCTCGTCATGCTGACCGACTCGGTCAACGGCAAGAAGAACGAAGGCAAGGCGAAGGAGTCCATCACGGTGGTCGACGTCGCCCAGCTCCTCCTGGAGTCCGTGAAGACCCCGGCGGACGAGGAGCCCCCGGCGGGCGAGACGGAGCCGGAGAACGTGCCGGAGCCGCAGCCGGTGAAGTAGGGACTGGAACAGGCCCGTTCCAGTCCTGGAACAGGCCCGAACGGGGTCGGTGCCGGTGGCGTCGGCCCCGTTTTCGGTTCACCGAACTGCCGTACAACCATTACTACTTGTCGAGCGTCTCCTGATCGCCCGCTTTCCTCGTGCACTGCCGCGACCTTGGAGACCCCATTGCTCCCCAGACCCTCCGCCCGCGCCGCCCTCCTGGCCACCGCCGTCCTCGCCGCCACCGTGAGTCCACTGGCCCTCGGCGCCCCGGCGTCGGCCGCTCCGGCGAAGCACGTGGACGACTTCAACGGCGACGGTTACCGCGACCTGCTCCTCGGCGACCAGACCGCCACCGTGGCCGGGAAGAAGGACGCGGGCGCCGTCGTCGTCATCTGGGGCTCGGCGACGGGGCTGAACCCCGCCAAACGCTCGGTGATCACGCAGAACAGCCCCGGCATCGACGGCGTGGCCGAGGCGAAGGACGGCTTCGGCACGAAGGTCACCTCGGCCGACCTCAACAAGGACGGCTACGCGGACATCGTCGCCACCGCCCCCGGTGAGCTGTACGCCGACCGCCACGGCACGTTCACCGTCCTGTGGGGCTCCAGGTCGGGCCTGACCAAGGGCAGTACGTACGCGTCCCCGGGCAGCAAGAAGCAGATCTTCGGCCTGGACGTCGCCATCGGCGACTTCAACGCCGACGGCCGGCTGGACATCGTGTCCGTGGACGGCGACTTCGTCTGGTTCCTGCGCGGTCCGTTCACCAAGTCCGGCGGGCGCGGCAAGGCCACCAACCTCGACCCGCAGGACGGCGAGGACATCAAGCCGAAGATGGTGGTGGCCGGCAAGGTCACCAAGGACGGCACCGCCGACTTCGCGCTCATCGGGTGGGACGCGGCCACCGCCTCCAACCGCGTCTGGTTCTACAAGGGCGGCAGGAACGGCCCCGCCAAGCCCTGGAAGAGGAGCCTGCCCGCCTCCTCCGAGCTTTCCGGATCGAGCGCCGTGATCGCCGACTTCGACCGCAACGGCTACGGCGACCTCGCGATCGGCCTCTCCCGCTCCGGCAGGGGCGGCGCGGTCCACATCCTGCCCGGGACGGCCACCGGCCCTGCCGGCCGGCTCACCACCCTGACCCAGAACACCGCGGGCGTCCCCGGCAGCGTGGAGGACGGCGACGACTTCGGTTACGACGTCTCGGCCGCCGACACCAACGGCGACGGCTACCCCGACCTGGCCGTCGGTGCCCCCTACGAGGCGCTCGGCACCAGGGCCTGGGCCGACGGCTCCATCACCGTCCTGCGCGGTGGCTCCACCGGTCTGACCGGCAGGAACGCCCGCCAGTACGACCGCACCACCCCCGGCCTGACCAACGCCTCCCCTGACAACGGCTGGCTCGGTGCCTCTCTCCTTCTGCGCGACTTCAACGGCGACGGCCGCGCCGAGCTGATCGCCACGGCCAACGAGGGGGGCCGCCTCCACATGTTCCCCGGCACCTCGTCCGGCCCGACGGGCACGGGCTCCGTGACGCTCACCGTCCCGCAGCTGGGTCTGGGGGCACGAGCGTTCATGGGGGCGAGGCTGGCGGACTGAGGACGCCCTCCGCCACCTACCGCCAGGCACCCCCGTGGTGTGGTGTTCCGCACCGCCACGGGGGTGTCTTCGCCTCTCGAACGCGTGCATCATTGCTGGACTGAGTCGTTGTCAATGAGGCCAATGATCCGGACGAGGTGCAGGGTGCGGGTGCGGGTGCGGGTGCGAAAAGGTGGTCGGGGTACGACGGCCATCAGCGGGCTGGCGGCCCTCGGTGCCCTGGTGGCACTCACCGCCTGCGGCCCGCTGTCCGGCGACGACCCGGCAGCCGCCGACCGGACCCCGATCCGCGTCGCCAAGGCCCCCGCCAAACGCCCGATACCCCAGGGCGACGGCAGCAAGGTCGCCGACGACTTCAACGGCGACGGTCACCGTGACCTGGTCCTCAACGACCTCGTCAAGGACCAGGTCCACACCGACGACGCCGGTATCGGCATCGTCTACGGCTCACCGGGCGGACTCGTCCCGGGCGCCCGGCAGTTGCTGAGCCCGGCCCGTCAAGCCGCCCGTACGAAGGGCCAGTTGCCGGCGGTCTTCGACGCGGAGGCCAGCTGCGACCTCGACGGGGACGGCTTCACCGACCTGGTCGTGTCGACCGACCCGCCCTACAACGGCCAGGGCCGGCCCCCGGTGCCCCTCCAGCTCCTGTTCGGCTCCCCGGACGGCCTCACCGGCCGCGCGGTCGCCCTCACGATCCCCGCCCAGGCCCGCGCCGGCAACGACTGGCCCGACCAGCCGGTGTGCGGCGACTTCGACGGTGACGGCGCCCAGGACCTGGTCGTCCACGCCTCCGACGTCCAACTCAGCTATCTGCGCGGCCCGTTCACCCGCAAGGGCACCCCGAGCAAGGCCGGTGCGCCGATCACCGCCCCCGGCAACGTCCCGACGGGCCCGGCGGCCGACGTGAACCATGACGGATACGACGACCTCGTCGTCCGTACGGCGGACGGCACCTCGAAGTCGGCTGTCGTCCTCGGCGGCCCGGACGGCCCGACGCGCACGGGGACGGTGCTGCCCGAGGGCATCGACGTCGCCCTCGGCCGCTTCGGCAAGGGGCGCGACCTGGACGCAGCCGTGGGCGCGATGGGCGAAACGTCTCTGCGCTACGACCTCCCCGACGCCACCAAAGGCGCCCTCGCCTCCCCCGGCTCGATGCTCGACACCGGTGACTTCGACGGCGACGGCCGCGACGAACTCGTCTCCAGCGGCTCACGGTTGAGGATCTTCCGGGCACCGACAGCGGCGGCCGGGCTGTCAGCGGCGGACACGGTGACCGTCGCGCCACCCACCCGGGGCACGACCCGGGTCCTCACGGTCGGGGACTTCGACGGCGACGGCCGGGCGGACCTGGCGGTGCGGACGTACCGGGGCGAGACATGGGACGAGGTGGCCGTCTATCCCGGGGTGAAGAAGGGCCTGGTGGCGACGGAGCCCTCGGTGACGTTCTCCAGCTCGGAGTTCCTGTAACGGCCGGTGGGCGCCCGCTCGGCTCGGCGTCGGGAAGCGGGATACTTCCCCGATGTCCCCTAGGGGGAAGCCTGGAGGCCCCCTTAGTGGATGTAACAGCTGGGCAGCAAAGCCCGGCCCAAAAGCCCGGGCCCCACGCGTCACTCTCCGGGACCAGGTACGTTCGATGACGTGGCTGGATTCAGGATCGGACGCGGCGGCCGGGACAACCGGGCCCCGCAAGCGCGACCGCAACAACAACCGCGGCAGCAGCCGTACGGCCAGCAGCCCCCACAGGGCGGCCCGTCGTACGGCTACCCGTCCACGCCTCAGCAGCAGCCGTACGGCGGCTCGGGCGGCGCCGGACGGCCGTGGCCCCCGCAGGCGACCGCCGGCGGCGGTTACGGCGCACACGGCTCGCACGGCGGGCACGGTGAGCCGGAGTACTTCGGCGACGACAGACAGGGACACGGGCCCGGGCACCCGAACGCCCCCGTGGACCCGTACGCGGCCAACAACCCTGGTCACACACAGGCGTTCACGGTCAACGACGACCCGTACAGCCAGGGCGACACCTACCGCGCCGGCTCCGCCACGGCCCCACCGGCCGGTCCTCGCCTGCGCTGGAAGGAACTGCTGCGGGGCATCGTGACCGCCCCCGACCGCACGTTCCTCCAGATGCGCGACTACCAGGTCTGGGCGCCGGCCCTCGTCGTCACGTTCCTGTACGGCCTGATCGCCGTCTTCGGGTTCGACGACACCCGCGAGACCACGATCAACGCGACACTCAGCAACGCGATCCCGATCGTGCTGACGACGGGCGTGGCGATGGTCCTGAGCGCCTTCGTCCTCGGTGTGGTCACCCATACCCTCGCCCGCCAGCTCGGCGGCGACGGCGCCTGGCAGCCGACGGTCGGCCTCTCCATGCTGATCATGTCCATCACGGACGCGCCCCGCCTCCTCGTCGCGATGTTCGTGGGCGGCGACGCCCCCTTCGTGCAGATCCTGGGCTGGGCGACCTGGGTCGCGGCAGGCGTCCTGCTGACCGTCATGGTCCGCCGCTCCCACGACCTCCCGTGGCCGAAGGCCCTGGGCGCGTCGGCGATCCAGCTGATCGCCCTGCTGTCGATCGTGAAGCTGGGCACGTTCTAGGGACGACCTGGACGCACATGAGGGGGAGGGCTCCCGGCCGCGCGCCGGGAGCCCTCCCTTCTCGTCGGCCCCTGCGACCTCTTTGGTCAAATTAGACCCAAGAGGTCTAGTCCACCCCATACCCGCCGGTGTTCACTGCGCGGCATGACGTTTCCCCACAGCGCCCGGAGAGCCGACCGGACGATCACCCTCGTCTCCGCCGCCCTCGGACTCACCCTGACGGCCTTCACGACGGCCGCCGGGGCTGCCCCCACCGTCCCGTCGGAGTTCGGCACCGACTACCACGACCCGGTGACGGCCGCTCCCCCCATCTCCACCCCCCACACCCGGTCCTGCGAAGTGACCGTCGCCCAGGCGAAGTTCAAGGACTTCACGCCCTACACCGGCACCTACACCCCGCCCACCGCCTGCGGCACGCCGGGCCGCTGGTCGAAGGTGGTGCTCCGCCTCGACGGCAGCGTCGCCGGCCGTCAGTACGACCGCCTCGGCTACCTCGACATCGGCGGCGTCCAGATACTCCGCACCTCGACCCCCGAACCGTCGCAGGACGGCATCGACTGGTCGGTGGAGAAGGACGTCACACGGTACGAGAAGACGCTGAGCAAGTCCCGGTCCGTGGACATGCTCATCGGCAACGTCGTCAACGACACCTACACCGGCGTCCTGGACGTCAAGGTCACCCTGACGTTCTACGCCCCCGAGCACGGAACCCGGCCCGCCAAGGCCAGTGGCTCCGCCCCCGACCAGGTCATCCCGCTGAGCGACGGCAACAGCGTCACCACGGGAGCGAAGCTCACCACCCCGCGCAACTCCGAGCGCATCCTGGCCGAGGTGTACGCGACCGGCTCGGGCGGCGGCTGCGAGGAGTTCTGGTACTCGGCGGTCACCCCGTCGGCGTCCTACTCCTGCCAGGGCGGCGACGACGGCCCGTACCGCGAGGTCCAGGTCACGATCGACGGAAAGCTCGCCGGGATCGCCTCCCCGTACCCCAACATCTGGACGGGCGGCTGGTCCCCGTACCTGTGGAGCGTGATCCCCTCCCCCACCGCCTTCGACGTACGCCCCCTGGAGTTCGACCTCACTCCCTTCGCCGCCCTCCTGAACGACGGCAGGGCACACACGGTCGACGTGACCGTGGCAGGCGTCCCGGCGGGCCAGACCGGCTGGAGCGCACCCACCAACATCCTGGTCTGGCAGGACGCTCACAAGTCGGTGGTGACGGGCGCCCTGACCTCGTACAAGGCGACCGATCCGGCCGTCACGAACACGTACGCGGACGGCTCGACACGCACCCTGGACACCACCGGCATCCGCCACTTCACGGCCACCGGCTACCTGAACACGTCGCACGGCCGCGTGACGACGACGGTCGACCGGCGCCTGACCACCGCCATCACACACACCTGGACCCCGGACGAGAACACCGACAACCAGAAGGGCCGCTGGACGGACGACCAGACGGTCCGCACGACCGGAACGGGCGGCAGCCGGCACCCGGTGACGTCCCACACCAACCGGACATACACCCTGGACGGCCGCTCCACCATCGACGCGGACAACCGCCTCCGCGTGATCATGTCCTTCGGCGACCACGCCCGCATCGACGGCGTCCGCCTGGACGACACGTACGACGGCGACGCGACCTTCACACTCGGCGTGGCCCGCGACCAGCGCCACGCGGTCGCGACGACCACCGAGCGCTACCGCCTGCGCGGCCCGGACCTGTGCTACGACCGCACGCTGGGCACGGAGCAGGGGGTGCTGACGAAGGACGGGCGGGACTGCTAGCGAGCCTGGAGAACGCCGGGCGGCCCTCGTACAACAGGTACGACGGGTACAACGGCCGCCCGGCGTGCGTCTCAGCGCTCAGAGCGCGTCCTTGGACGGAGTGATCAGCTCCCCCGACTTACGTACTACAGGCAACACACTCCACGGAAAATTGATCCACTCATCGGTCCGCTTCCACACGTACTCGCACTTCACGAGGGACTGCGTCTTCTCGTAGATCACCGCGGAACGCACCTCGGCGACGGCGTCCAGACAGAAGTCCCGCACCAGTTTGAGCGTCTTGCCGGTGTCGGCGACGTCGTCGGCGATGAGGACCTTCTTGTCGGAGAAGTCGATGGCGTTGGGGACGGGCGCGAGCATGACGGGCATGGGAAGCGTGGTGCCGACGCCGGTGTAGAACTCGACGTTGACCAGATGGATGTTCTTGCAGTCGAGCGCGTACGCCAGCCCGCCCGCCACGAACACACCCCCGCGCGCGATGCTGAGCACGACGTCGGGCTCGTACCCGTCGTCGACGATGGTCTGCGCGAGTTCGCGGACGGAGACGCCGAACTGGTCGTAGGAGAGGTTCTCTCGTACGACCGTCATACCTGTGTCCGGTGGAAGTTGAGGAAGGACCGGGAGGCGGTGGGCCCACGCTGCCCCTGGTACCGCGAGCCGTACCGCTCGCTGCCGTACGGGAACTCGGCCGACGAACTCAGCTGGAACAGGCACAGCTGGCCGATCTTCATACCGGGCCAGAGCTTGATGGGCAGCGTCGCGAGGTTGGAGAGCTCGAGCGTCACGTGTCCGGAGAACCCGGGGTCGATGAACCCGGCGGTGGAGTGGGTGACGAGCCCGAGCCGTCCGAGCGAGCTCTTGCCTTCGAGACGGGAGGCGAGGTCGTCGGGAAGGCTGATCACCTCGTAGGTCGAGGCGAGCACGAACTCCCCGGGGTGGAGGATGAACGGCTCGTCACCCTCGGGCTCGACCAGGCGTGTGAGGTCGGCCTGCTCGATCGAGGGGTCGATGTGGGGGTAGCGGTGGTTCTCGAACACCCGGAAGAAGCGGTCGAGGCGCACGTCGACGCTCGACGGCTGCACCATGGATTCGTCGTAGGGATCGATCCGTACTCGCCCGGAGTCGATCTCGGCCCGGATGTCCTTGTCTGAGAGAAGCACGCCCCGAGGATACGCAAGGCGCGCGAACCCGACACCACCGGCCGGTTCCGCGCGCCCGCCACTGCTCTACTTCGACTTCGACTTCGACTTCACATGTCTGCTTCTGCTGCTGCTTACTGCTACAGCCTCTGCTTACTGCTTACTGCTTACTGCTTACTGCTTACTGCTTACTGCTTACTGCTTCTACTTACTGCTGGTGCTCCGCTGCTGCTGCTCCAGCGTCACCGGCACCACACTGCGGAGCCGCGCGCAGCGCGGACACCGGACCAGCCGGCCTGGGCCGAGCCGATCGGCCTGCTGCATCGGGAACGAAGCGGTGCTGAACACGTGCCCTTCGGCACAACGGACGACGGTGCGCTCGATCAAGTCCTCAGAGTCCCTTCCCCAAGAGCCATCGCCGGTCACTGTCGAGACCGACGAGAGAAGCCACATTACGGGACGAAAAGGGCGACCTTCCAGGCGGCGCTCCGATCCCGCCGAGCCCCTGTTCCGCGCCCCACCGTACGCCTCAACTCCAGGCCCTCACAGCCGGGTCGCACCGCGAAAACGCGTCCGGTTCGCATCCGGTTCAGGTCCGGTCCACGCCCGGAACACCCCCGGAATCCCCTGGAAACGGGGGCAGGCCCCACGGCTTCGATGCCGGGGGCCTGGCGTGCGGTAGAGTGACCGAGCGTTCGGACACCGGCCATACCGGCGTCTTACGCGGGTGTAGTTTAGTGGTAGAACATCAGCTTCCCAAGCTGATAGTGCGAGTTCGATTCTCGTCACCCGCTCCATGAAGAAACCCCAGGTCAACGGCCTGGGGTTTATTTGTTGTCTAGTCCAATTCGAGGGTGACGCGCCCTCCGCGTGCCCTAACAGCGCCGATCACCCACGAAAGCCCTCAGCCTGCCGTCCCCATGGTGGGGTCGAATGGCGTTTTCGTGCGCTGCGGAGGGACGGCAAGCCGGGGCTTGCCGCGTAAGACACAATGTCTTACGCTGGCTGCATGGCTGACACCATTACCATCCGCAGCGACTCGGAGACCGAGCACGCCCTGGATGTTTTGACCCATGACGGCGGCTCACGCTCGGCGGCCATCCGCCAAGCCGTACTTGAAGCCGCACTGCGTAAGGAGCGGGCCGCCGCGATGCGTCGCGCTGTTCTGCGGATGCCGCTCGGCGAACCGGACGGCATCGACATCGCGGCGGAGATCTCCCGCAGCCGCGAGGACGAGCGCTGATGATCTACCTCGACTCGGCCGCCATCGTAAAACTCGTCCATGCCGAGGCCGAGACACAGGCATTGCGCGACTGGCTCGACGAACGGGCGGAGACCGGGTGGACGAGTTCGGTTCTGGCGGAGATCGAGTCATCCCGGGCGCTGGCACGCTACGCCCCAGAAGCCGTCGCCCGACTCCACCCAGTCCTCGACCTGATCGAGTCGGTGGAACTGGACGCCAGCATTCGCATTCTGGCCCAGACCGTGAAACCAGCGACCGTACGGAGTCTGGACGCCATTCATCTGGCAACGGCTCTCCGCATCCGCTCCCGGCTCACCTCATTCGTCACGTATGACAAACGGCTGGCCGATGCCGCCCAGGCGGCCGGACTGACCGTCGATATGCCTGCCTGAGACATCTCTCCGCCTCAGGATCTCCTGACGGGGGCTCCTCTCTGGCCTGCGGATACCTGTGATGTCATGCAAGCAAGGTGCCACGCCACCGCTCAACTCGCCCTCACCAGAACGCCTTTTGCGTGCTTCCGCCAGCAACGAGATCGCCATGGCGATACCCGCGCCCAACTGCATGGCCAGAAGAGTCGCCCACGACGGCGCCCACGCCCTGCCCCTGGGCCTCCTCCAGCCGGACGAGGCCCGCGCCCTGCTGAGCCGGGCCCTAGGCACGGACCGGGTCGACGACAACGAACACGCGGTCGCCGAACTGATCCGGCTCTGCGGCAGCCTCCCCCTGGCCCTGCGGGTAGCCGCCGCCAGGCTCGCGGGTGATCCGGCCCTGCGGACGGCCGACCTCGTCGCCGAGATGACCGAGGGCAACAAGCTGGAGGCACTGGAGCCGGACGGTGACACCAACTCTCCTTTGCGTACGGCCTTTTCGGTGTCGTACCGGGTCCTGGCTCCCGGTGCGCGCCGGCTGTTCCGCCTGCTCGGCCTGTTCCCGGGAGCGGATTTCACCGCCGAGGCCCGCACCCACGCCGAACAGGCGCTGGCCCTGGCCCGCACCCACTCCTTCCGCGTGGTGAAGGGCCAGTCCCTGACAGCCCTGTGCGAAACAGCGGAGGCCGAGGAAGCACATGGCACAGCCGTCGAGCTCGGCCAGGAGGCCCTCGCCGTACATCGCGGGACCGGCCACCGACTCGGCGAGGCCCGCACCCTCACGGCCCTCGCCCGCGTTCGCCGGAGGACCGACGGCGCCGCCGCTGAACTGATGAGGCGACAGGCATGGACTATCTTCTCGGACATCGGCGTGCCCAAGACGGAGTACGAGAATCTCGACCGGTGACGTCTCCTCAGATGAGCCCGCCAGTCCCGTTCCCGACGTAGCCAGGACATGTGCTCCGGCCCATAGCGAAAGGCGCGGGAGACCGTGTTCTGGGCGCCACGGGAGGATTCCGTGCCAACGCCCGCGCCGAAGGCGCCGAAGTGGGGCACGTCGTGTTCCCGGACGACGTCCCCGTCGGGTGTCACCTCGAAGAGAGGCGGCCGAAGGAACCCTCGGCGGTGAAGGCGTCGCCGTTCGGGAGGCGTGGGGCTCTCACGGGGACCACGCCACCGGTTGCACATTCAACAGCGACCGCACGCGCCGTGCCGGCTTGCGCCTGATACATCCTTCCAAGGGCGTGACGACGCCGCTGACCTGTGGTTTTGCGGCACCGGTCACGAGGTTCACGAGTGAGAGCCCTCAGCCTGCTGTTCCATGCCGTTCTCCGCTGCGGTCGGGTCACCGGATCGACGGTCGGCTCCGGCTCTCCGCCCCGTCGCCACGCGTCCCGTCGCCACGCGTCCCGTCGCTACACGTCCCGAGCACTCTGGATGTCCTCGTGCAGATGCACGAGGAGCCAGTGACCGTCATGGCGGGCGCGCCGCAGAACCGCGGTGTTGCGCGCCAGTTCCGGCAGGGCTGTGAGGAAGTCGACCCGCAGCCAGTAGCGGGCCACGGCCAGTTCTCCGAAGACGTCGATGACCTGCCCGTACGGCGTGAGACCGGTCTCGGCCGGGCTGCCGTCGGCCGTGGGGCGATTGTCCCGGACCCGGTCCAAGTCGGTTTTGCCACAGAGCAGTTCGGGGGTGGCGGAGTCCCAGATGGTGGCGTCCGGGTCCAGGTGGGAGTCGATGCGCTCGCGATCGCCTGCGGTGTAGCCCGCATACATGTCCGTGATCACCGCCCACACTGCTGCCAGGTCGGCGGGTGTGCCACCCGGGCGGGCGCCACTGGGTGCGGGCTGAGCGGTACGGGGCGGTGAAGCGGGCATGGCTGGGTCCTTCGGTGGGGTGGCGGAGCGGGTGCGGCTCGGGTCAGGGGCGATCGTGGGCCCAGGTTCGCAAGGCAAGCGACCGTCCTTTGTCGACGGTGAGGATCGGCGGCTCGTCGGTGAGGTGGTAGCCCGCGGCACGGGCCACCGCGGCGCTGGCGCCGTTCTCCGCCTCGATGCTCAGCGTCACCCGGGGCAGGCCCAGGGTGTGATGGGCGTAGTCCGTCAGTACGGTCAGCGCCCTGGACCCCAGGTGCCGGCCGCGGTGTGTGGCTCCCACGGAGTAACCGAGGCTCGCGGTACGGTCGTTGGCGTTCCTGCGGATGACGAGCACCTCGCCCAGGGGGAGCTGGCCGTCGGTGGTGATGGCCAGCTGAACGCGCAGGCCGTCGAGGCGGGCCTGCCGGGCGGTGGCGAGGTAGGCGCGGGCTGCGGCCAGGTCGAACGGTGAGGCGAGCGGGGTCCAGTGCGCGATCCCGGGGTCGTCGAACAGGTCCGTCATGGCGGGGAGATCGGCCTCGGTCCACTCGCGCAGGACGAGGCCCTCGCCGGGCAGCCACAGCGGTGCCGGGACGGCGGGACGGGCCGTACTCTCGTAGGTCATCGCTGGTTCCTGGTTCCTGGTTCCTGGTTCCGGTTTCTGGTTCCGGTTCCGGTTTCTGTGGGCGGGCGCGGGGTCAGGGGAGTACGACCAGGTCGCGGGCGGTGCGGTTGAGGCGCTCCCCGCCGTCCTCGGTGCAGATCACGATGTCCTCGATCCGCGCTCCGTACCGGCCGGGCAGGTAGATGCCGGGTTCGACGGAGAAGGCCATGCCGGGCTCCAGCGGGAGCCTGTTGCCGGCCACGATGTAGGGCTCCTCGTGGCTCTCCAGGCCGATGCCGTGTCCGGTCCGGTGGATGAAGTTCGGCCCGTATCCGGCGTCGGAGATGATGTCCCGGCCGATGGAGTCCAGCCGCTCGGCGGTGATGCCGGGCCGTACGGCGTCGGTCTGGGCGCACTGGGCGCGCAGCAGCACTTCGTGGAGCCGGCGGAAGTCCGCGGGCAGCTCACCCATCGCGTACACACGGGTGGAGTCGGAGCAGTAGCCGTCCGGGGTCGTACCGCCGATGTCGACCACCACGGGGTCGCCGGGCCGGATCGTGCGGTCGGACAGTTCGTGGTGCGGGCTGGCGCTGTGGGGTCCGGAGCCGACGATGACGAAGTCGACGCGGGCATGCCCCTCGGCGATGATCGCGTCCGCGATGTCCCGGCCGACCTCGCGTTCGGTACGTCCGGCCCGCAGCCACTCGCCCATGCGGGCGTGCACCCGGTCGATGGCCGCACCGGCCCGGCGCAGGGCGGCAGCCTCCTGCGGGGTCTTGCGCATCCGCAGCTCGTTCAGCACGCTTCCGGCCAGCTCCTGACGGGCGCCCGGAAGTGCAGTGCGGAACGCGATGGTCTTCTCTGCCCACATGTGGTTGTCGACGCCGAGGCGGCCCGTCCGGGAGGGCAGCCGGGCCGCGACGAGGGCGTAAGGGTCGTCGGTCTCGTTCCAGCCGGTGATCTCGATGCCCAGGTCACCGGCCGGAGACGCCCGCGCGGCGGGTTCTTCCAGGGCCGGCACGAGCAGGAAGGGCGAGCCGTCGGCCGGCAGGACCAGGCAGGTCAGCCGCTCCAGCGGCTTGGCGTCGTAGCCGGTCAGGTAGCGCAGGTCCGCACCGGGGGAGATCAGCAGGGCGTCAAGACCGGCCCGTGCCGTGGCCTGTCCGGCGGTGCGAAGACGGTCGGCCGGGTACAGGGCCGCGAGCGGTTCGGCGGGGTGGCGGAGGTGGGCGTCGTGGGGCGTCGGGGCGTCGGGCATCGGTTCTCCGTGAGGTGTTGTGCGGGTGGGACGGTCGCGCGGGAGGTGCCGCTGACGCGGAGCCACCGGGAACGCGGCCGGCGGGCCGGGCGGCACCCCGGGTCGGGCGCGCGCATCCCCGGGTGAGTCACCGGGCCGGGCGTACGTCCGGCCGGGCCCACGGCCTCGGGGCGTACGGACGGACCGGCGAGCGGGCGCGCGGGATCCGGTACCCGCTCCTGGTAACCGATCCTGGGTGGGCGGTTCGGCCCGGGTCAGGTCAGGCCGCGTACAAACGGCATGCGACGCCCCCGGCGATCAGCTGCGGTTCCTCACGGTCGCAGCCGTCGAAGACCCGTGGGCAGCGGGGGTGGAAGCGGCAGCCGCTCGGCGGGTCGGCGGGGTCGGGTACGTCGCCGGGGAGTTCGGCGGGCAGCACTCCCGCCCCGTCGGGCCGCGGTACGGCGGCCAGCAGCGCCCGGGTGTAGGGGTGCCGTGGGTCGTCCCAGACCTCGGCGGTGGGGCCGGTCTCCACGATCTGCCCGAGGTACATCACGGCGATACGGTCGGCGATCAGCCGTACGACGGACAGGTCGTGGCTGATGAACAGCAGCCCGGCGCCCGACTCGACGGCCAACGACCGCATCAGCGTGGCCACTTGGAGCTGGGCGGAGGCGTCGAGGGCGGAGATCGGTTCGTCCCCGACGAGCAGCCGGGGGCGGGCGGCGAGCGCGCGGGCGATGGCGATGCGCTGCCGCTGGCCGCCGGAGAACTCCTGCGGGTAGCCCTGTGCGGCGCTCGCCGGCAGCCCCACCCTGGTCAGGAGTTCCTCCGGGGTGGTGCCTTCGGGTGCCTCGCCGCGCTCGGCGGCGGCGCGGATGCCGTCGGCGAGCTGTGCGCCCACCCGGCGGCGGGGGTTGAGGGAGCCGTACGGGTCCTGGAAGACCATCTGGACGCCGGTGAGAGCCGGGTCACGGCGGCGTACCCGCAGCGGGCGCACCGGTGTGCCGTCGAAGGTGATCCGGCCTTCCGCCGGTGCGGTGAGGCCGCAGACCGCGCGGGCCAGGGTGGACTTGCCGCAGCCCGACTCGCCGACCAGCCCGACGACCTCCCCCGCCCGCACCTGGAGGCTGACTCCGGCGACGGCGCGGGTGGGCGGCGCGCCCGGCCGGGGGTACTGGACGACGAGGTCGTCGACCGAGAGGAGAGGGGCCGTCGGGTGGGGGGTCATACGGGTCGTCATACGGTGCTCCTTCCGGGGAGCGCGTCCAGGAGCGTACGGGTGTACTCGTGCTGTGGGGCGGTGAGGACCCGGCCGCGTGGGCCGGTCTCGACGACGAGGCCGTGGCGCATCACGCTCACCTCGTCGGCGATCGCGGACATCACGCCCAGGTCGTGGGTGACCAGCAGGACGGCGAGGCCCAGGTCGTCGCAGAGGCCGCGCAGCAGCCGCAGCACGCCGGCCTGCACGGTCACGTCGAGGGCGGTGGTCGGTTCGTCGGCGATCAGCACCTTCGGTTCGCAGGCCAGCGCGATGGCGATGGCGATGCGCTGCCGCATCCCGCCGGAGAACTGGTGCGGGTAACGCCCCAGCGCCTCACGGGGGTTGGGGATACGGACCTGAGCGAGCAGCTCGGCCGCCCTCTCCTTCGCGGCCTTCCGGTCCAGCTTCAGATGGTGGCGCAGGTGGTCGGTGAGCTGGTGTCCGACGCTGAGCATGGGGTGCAGGCTGGTCGACGGGTCCTGGAACACCATGCTGATCACCCGGCCGCGCAACGCCCCGAGCCGCCTGGGGGGCAGGGTCAGCAGGTCGGTGCCCTCGAACTCGATCCGCCCGCCGGTACGGGCGCCGGGCGGCAGCAGGCCGAGGGTGGCGAGACCGGTCAGGGTCTTGCCCGACCCGCTCTCCCCCGCGAGCCCGTGGATACGGCCGGGCCGGAGGGTCAGGTCGACGCCGCCGAGGATGCGACGGCCGCCCAGGTCGAGGGTGAGGCCGCTGATCTCCAGCACGTTGCCGGCGCTCACCGGAGTCATGCCACACGCTCCTTCTCCGCGCCGATGGTGCGGGCGGTGTTGGGGTCGAGGGCGTCCCGGAGCGTGTCGCCGAGGAAGTTGAAGGCGAGGACGACGGTGAGGATGGCCAGGCCCGGGAAGACCCCGATCCACCACCTGTCGAACTGCTGGGTACCGGCGGCCACCATCGCGCCCCACTCGGCCGTCGGCGGCTTGGCGCCGAGCCCGAGGAAGGACAGTCCGGACAACAGCAGCGTCGCGGTCCCGATGTCGAGGGTGGCCAGCACCAGTAGCGGCCCGAGCACGTTGGGCAGGATGTCCACCCGCAGCGAGCGCCAGGCGGAGAAGCCCAGCAGCCGTCCGCTGAGCACGAACTCGCGGTTCCGCAGGCCCATGACCAGGCCCCGGGTGACCCGTGCGTACGACGGCCAGGCCACCACCAGGACGGCCAGTACCGCGTTCTGCAGGCTGGCGCCGAGCGCGGCGGCGACCACCATCGCCAGGATGACGGTGGGGAAGGCGAACACCAGGTCCGCGATCCGCATCACGGTCTCGTCGACCCAGCGTCCGAAGAACCCGGCGCAGGCGCCCAGAATCCCGCCGACGAGCAGGGACATCGTCACGAGCAGCAACGCGAGCGGGATGGACACCCGGGCCCCGTACAGCACCCGGCTCAGCACGTCCCGGCCCAGTTCGTCCGTGCCGAGCCAGTGTCCGGCACCGGGGGCGGCCAGCCTGGGCAGGTCCTGCGCGAGGGGGTCGTGCGGGGCGAGCATCGGGGCGGCGAGCACGATCACCAGCCAGAACGCCGCGACCAGGCCGCCGGTGACGGACAGCGGGCGGCGCCAGGCGGGCGGCAGCCGTTTCAACAGGTTGAGCCTCACTGCACCCTCACCCTCGGGTCGATCACGCCGTACAGCACGTCCACGGCGAGGTTGACGGTCAGATACACGATGCCGACGACCAGGCCGACGCCCATCACGGCCGGCAGGTCGAGCGTCGTCGCGCTCCGGTACGCGTACGCCCCCAGGCCCGGCCAGGCGAAGATCGACTCCACCAGGACGGTGCCCGACAGCAGCGACCCGAAGGCCAGTCCGGCGACCGTGATGACGGGTACGAGGGCCGCCCGGAGCACGTACTGGAAGAGGACCGTCCGGCCGGGCAGGCCCTTGGCGCGGGCCGCCCGGACGTAGTCCTGGTTCAGCACCTCCAGGACGGCGGAGCGGGTGAAGCGGGTCAGCAGGCCGACGGTGTACGCGGTCAGCACCAGCGCCGGCAGCGCGAGATGACCCACCGCGCTCCAGAACACCGGCCACTGCCCGGCGAGTGCCGCGTCGATCGTGTACAGGCCGGTAACCTGCGGCGGGGCGGTCATGCCGGGGTCGAGGCGGCCGCTGCCCGGCGCCCAGCCGAGTCGGTAGAAGAAGACGTAGAAGGCGAGCAGCGCCAGCCAGAAGGTCGGTACCGACACCCCCAACAGGCTGATCACGCGAAGGAGTTGGTCGGTGAACCGGTCCCGGCGCAGTGCCGCGACGACACCGAACGCCACGCCCACGACCAGCGAGATCACGATCGCGGCCCCGGCGAGTTCCAGCGTCGCCGGCACGGCCGTCGACAGGTCCGTCAGAACCGGCTGATGGCTCTGCTGCGACTCGCCCAGATCCCCCTGGAACAGATTGCCCAGATAGGTGACGTACTGGACCGGCAGGGACTTGTCGAGGCCGTAGTGGTGCCGGAACTGTGCCACGATCGCCGGGTCCCCGACCGCCCGCTGCCCGAGCGCCGCCGCCGCCGGATCGCCGGGCACGAGGTTGGTGAGGACGAACGTCACCAGCGTCACCCCGAAGGCCAGCAGTACGGCGACCGCGGTGCGGCGGAGCAGGAACCGCGCGAGCGGGTAGCGGGCCAGCGGGTGGCGGGCGAGGAGCCGCCCACCACCCACGCGCCTACTTCGCACCCAGGGCGGCGACATCGACCGTCCACACGGGGTTGTACGCGAGGCCGGTGACCGTCGAGGCCGACACCATGTGCCGGCTCGGCTGGATCAGCGGGATGAACGGACCACTGTCGTTCAGCCCGGTCTGGATCTGCTGGTACAGCTTCGCCCGGGTGGCGGTGTCGGTCGTGGTCGCCGCCTTGTCGCCGAGCGCCGTCAGCGCCGGGTCGGCGCCCGCCTTGTAGCCCGCGCGCAGGCCGACCAGGCCGCCGGGCAGGAAGACCAGGTAGTCGCTGGGGTCCGGGTAGTCCGGGCCCCAGTACCAGAGGCCGGCCTGCTCCTTGCCGTTGCGGTAGTTGTCCAGCTCCGTCGTGGTCGGCGCCGGCGCGAGGGTCACCGTGATACCGACCTCCTTGAGCTGCGACTGGACCCGCTCGGCGAGCGTCTGCAGCGACAGGCCGTCCACACTGAGGTCGCTCGGGTAGCCGAGCTTCACCGTCGGGTTCGCGACCCCGCTCGCCTTCAGGGCCGCTTTCGCCCCGCTCAGGTCCCGCTGCTGTGCCTGGGAGGCGGGCAGCGCGCCGACGAACGTCGTCGGAATGAGCCCGGGCGCCTGCACCGCGCCGGTCCCGCCGAGCGCCAGCAGGCTGGTGTAGTCGAGGCCCTTGCGGACCGCCTCACGGAACTTGGCGTTGGCCGTCGTACCGCTGATCCCCTTGTCCATGTTCAGCAGCAGGAAGATCACATCCGACGACGCCCCGCTCAGCACCTTCAGTCCGCCGCCGAGCCCCGTCACCTGGTCCGAGTTCAGGTCCAGGGCCACCTGGCTGTCACCGCGCTGCACGTTCAGCTTCTGCGTCGGCGCCTGGACGTTCCGGATCACGACCTTGTCGTACGTCGGCTTGTTCGACCCGGTGTACTTCGGGTTCTTCGCGAGCACGACCTGCGTGTTCGTGTTGAAGGACGTCAGCGTGTACGGCCCGGAGCCGGCGGAGGACTTGTTGAGGTACGCCTCCGAGCCCCCGTGCGCCTTGACCGCCTTGGCGTTGAGGATGCCCAGCGCCGGGTTCGGCAGGATGAAGGGCAGCGCCGGATTCGCCTTCTTCGACGTCAGCGTCACCGTCGAGTCGTCCGTTTTGGTCACCGTCACCCCGTCCAGCAGGAACGACGGGTTGCCCTTGAGGTCGATGACCCGCTGCAACGAGTACACGACATCGTCCGCTGTGACCGCGCCGCCGTCGGAGAACTTCGCCCCCGCACGCAGATGCAGGGTCAGCGTCCTGCTGTCCGAGGACTCCTCGTACGAGGACGCCAGCCCCGGCAACGGCTTGGTGACGTCACCGCCCTTGAACGTCAGCAGCGTCTCGTACAGCGCCTTGTCCACGATGGCGCCGGTCGTCTCGAACTCACGGCCGGGGTCGGCGGTCTTCAGGTTGAAGGTCGTGTCGATCACCAGTGTCGTGCCGCCCGACGAGCCGGACGTACCGCCGCCACCGGAGCAGGCACTGAGGGCGAGCGCCGCGACGGCGACGAGCGAGACCGCCGCCGGGTACGACCCGGTGCGTGATCTGGACATGGGTGCCTCCGAGAGCAGGGGGATGGAGCGGGAGAAGGCACGGCGGGCATCGACGGCCGCCGGAGGAAGTCCCAGGCAGTCCCTGGAAGTCCCTGGACGATTCACCGTTAGGGTGGGCTGAAACTAACCACAACATCTGACCAACAGGACACGATCGAGACGAAGCGTCCAGGAAAGGCACTCCCATGGCAGATCCGTCCAGCCCCGACGCGTCCGGCGAACCCCGCTCTGGACGGATCGGCATCGGTCTTGCCCTGGATTCTGTACATTTCAAGATCCTCGACGTCCTCCGCACCCAGGGCCGCATCTCCGTCGCCGCCCTTGCCGAGCGCGTCGGCGTCTCCCGCGCGAACGCCTACACCCGCCTCGAAGCCCTCCGCGCCGACGGCGTGATCAGCGGCTTCAGCGCCCGCGTCGACCACGGCCGGGTCGGTCTCGAAATCTGTGCCCTGATCTTCGTCACCGTCCGCCAGGAACTGTGGAAGCAGTTCCGCACCGCTCTCGCCCAGCTGCCGGAGGTGGAGTACTGCGCCGTCACCACCGGCCAGCACGACGCCATGATCCAGGTCCGGGTGCGCGACGTCGCCGCCGTACACCGCCTGGTCACCGACCAGTTGTCCACCATTCCCGCGGTCCGCGCCACCGAGACCGTCATCATCCTCGACGAGGTACTCCGCCGCCCCTACGTCCTGCCGTCCGCACCCGGCGCCACCGAGCCGACGCCCACCACCCCTCAGGGCGCCCCCGGAACGAGCCAGTTCGGCATGACCCGCTTCATCCGCGCCGCCGAAGGCCGGGCTGATCTCCAACGCGTTTCCGAGCCGGAGGACTGACAGCGAACGCGGCCGTCACCATCCAGGTGCGCACTCACAACGATGCCCCGGGCCGGACACCGGAGTGAGCCGAACCCGGAGCACCGACCGCCACGCACGGGCATCGCCCCGTGGGTTCACCGCAGCGTGCCCACGGCGTGCCCGTAGGAGCGGACAACCACGGTGGACAGCGGTGCGATCCGACCCGGTCATGTTCGACCTGGGTGTGTCCACCGATCACTCCAAGGCCGCGCTCGGCCGGCTGTCCGAGAAGGCCGGGCGCCTCAAGCCGAACGGCCGTCTCTTCTCCCGTTCGCCGCTCAGCGACGTCCTGGAGCTGGAGTCGATGCTCCTCGGCGTGCAGGGCAAGACGTCCTGCTGGCGCCCGCTCACGGCGTTCTCGCTTCCTCGCGCAGGGCGGGCGTCAGGCGCGGGTACCCCGACGGCCGGCGACGATTCGGACCTCGACGCCGTAGACGTAGGCGTAGAGGATCCCGGACCGTGCGGGCGTCCAGGCCACCGGGTGGGACTGCCGGGCACGGCGAAGGGCGGGCACCGGCAGAACACCGGTGCCCGCCCTCGTGTGCTGCGGAGTGACGGTCAAGCTCAGGCTCGGCGGTCTCCGTAGTAGCCGCCGACCTGCTCGTGGTAACCGGGGTCACCGACGTGCTTGTCCTTGTCGAACTCGGGGGAGTTCTTGATCTCTTCCTTGGTACGGCCGACATGGATCGTCCGCTCCGCGACATCAATGGACGAGATGACACCGGCAGGAAGCAGAACCTGCTTGCCGAAGATCCACACTCCGGTGTCGACGACGATATACGCGGCCCCGACGTCCTCGGAGTGCTTGTCGACCTTGCCGATCGAGCCGTCGCTCGCCTCGACCTTGAATCCCGTCAGGTCCGTCCCCGTCTGGTGGCCCATCTCGGCCGGGTAACCCCACACATTGTCCGTCATACAAAACCTCCCCTTGTCGTACGTGAATACCGAGGAAGCCCGTCAGATATCTCAGTGGGCATCCCTCGGTGGGTCGGGTGCCCACCGTTTCCCGTCCCACACAATTTATTTTCGGTCTACGCATCCGTAGGCACGACGACCAACGCGAGGGACGGTACGCGCAGCTGACTCACCAGCGGTACCAGCGGCCCCTCCTCGCTCCACCGGTTCCGGTACTCCGGGAGACGAATCGCAGGAACCACAGAACGTGAAGGGCGAATAGGGCGCCGCCCAATATCAGGGCGAGGAGAAGTAAAGAGTCAACACAGCCATGTTGATTCCACTTTTTCGAGGTCATGGCTGCTCATGCGCCACGAGGGGCACGGTTCAGCGGCGGCGCAGCATCATGACGACAGCGACGATGACAATGATGACGACGACAGTACCCAGACCTATATACACGAGCTTCTCCTTCCCTCAGGAAGCAGCACCCATCAGTGCCGCGAAGAACCGAGTGCCCCCGTCAAATCCTTTCAGCCCGCTCCAGTTGAGTCTGTTGCCCTGCTGTGACATTTACCGCACTACCGTCCGTCACTGAATTCCTCAGCTGCACGTTTCTCCACCGCCTCTTCATGGTTCGGCCCACCTACGGACGGGCCGCAAAAAAGGTCGTTCATGGTCTCCCCTTCACCTGATGACCGACCGGGACCATAAATGCGCCGAAGTAGCAATCACGGTGTTGGCGCAGGCGCTGCCCGACAGGCTCCAGACCCCCATCGCCCTCGGCCTGGGGCTTTTACCCGAGCGGGCTCTCCCGCGTCTTCTGGCACGTGTCGCGCTCGAGGATGGGGCATGCGGAGGGCACGAATGCCTTGCGGGTACAGCCCACTCAGTTGTCCGTGGTCACAGCTTCACCTTGTTCATCCCGTGTGGAGGTCTGCCACCGCACAACCTGGTCAAGCGCGTCGGCGAGCCGTTCGGCGGTGATGGACCGGATCGGGGACTGCATCGATCGCGGGCGGCCGCCCGGCCCAGAACGGCTGGTCAGCGGTCACCGGCACGGTCACCACGGGAACTCCGGCCCGCAGCGCGGCCGCCGTGGCCCATGCCCCGGTGTGGTGGACCACCGCGGCCAGCCGCAGGAGCAGCAGGTGTGCGGCACCGTCCCCGTCGGTGCCGGCGTCGTCGCCCTCGGCCGCGAGGCCTGCGCTACTGGACTGGACCATCGCCGACGCGACGGGCGCGCTCCGCTCCCGATACCTCTCAGGGGGTGCGGCTCGGGATCACACAGTTCTTCGGCTGTTCCCGGCCGGTGGGCCAGCCAAGGCCGACGAACTTCAGCTTGCCAAGGCCCTTCCGGCCCGGATCCAGTTCGACCACCGCGACCGGCTTGTCGTACGGGTTTCCACCGCTGGTCAGGCATATCAGGCCGCTCGTGCCCTGCACCCGGTGGCGGGACTGGAGCTGGGGCCATTCCCGGCCGACGTCCTCCAGGCCGGGCACCTTCTCGGCGCCGCCGCTCTGCACCTGATGCAGCGCTGTGCCGATGGTGACCAGGCCGTCGTAGACGAGCATCGTCCGGGAGTCCAGCAGGTCCGGGGTGGAGCCGAGATCGGTCCCCTTGTCGCGCGTGGTCCTGATCAGTTTGTTCAGGCTGTCCAGGGCCGCCTTGGGCTCGGTGAGGTACTGGGGGAGCTCGTCCGCGGTGGGCTCGCGGTCGTGGGTCGCGTCCCACTTCTTGCGCCAGGCGGCGAGTTCGGTGCTCCAGGCGGCAGGGTGCGCGGGAGCGGCGTACTGCACCGTCACTTTCGCCTGCCCGCCCTCGTCGCCGCGCAGTTGCGCCCAGTCCTTCGCCGACATGTCCTCCCGCAGCGAGGCGGCGTCGGAACCACTGATGATGGTGTAGTGCCGGTTCTCGCAGACCATCTGGGCCAGCTTGAGCGCGAAGATCCGCAGGTGCAGCGTGCGCCCCGCGAAGTAGACGGTGTCGGCCTCGGAGTCGCAGATGTTGTTGGCCATCTGGGCGAACTGGTTACCGCTCGATCCCGCCTTGTCAATCCCCGGGGATTCGTAGGGCATCGCGGCGGGACCGGCCGGCCCCTTCTCCTTGATCCCGGAGAACGCCTTGGCCAGCGACTCGTCGTAGCTGTCCGGACGCGTGTCGTAGACCAGCACCGTCCTGCGGTTCTCCCGGCCCCGTTCACCGTTGAAGTTGGACAGCGCCTGGGCCGCTTCGTAGTTGGTGGGGATGATCCTGGCCAGGCCGGGGTACTGGAGTTTGGTCATCCCGTCCGCCCCGTCCTGGTTCGCGATCTGGTCCCCGGTGATCCGGGAGGCGAGTACCGGGACCTTGTGCTCCGTCAGGCGTTTGACGGCGTCCTGCGTGTCGACGAGGCTGAGGTTGAAGCCGGTGACGGCCCGCAACCGGTCCTTTGACGAGTCGGCCATGCGCAGCAAGGTGTCCACGACCGTGGACTGGTGCCCGTAATCCTGTCCGGGGTTGGCCAGCACCAGGCGGATCCTCGGCGGTTCCCCCTCGCCCTCGTTGGCCTCCAACTGGCCCAGATACGCGCCCTGCAGGTCTCTGCGCATCTGCCGTCGCAGTGCCGGACTGTCCGACTGGAGGGGCAGCATCATCGCCACCGTGACGTAGGGCTGCCCCTCGATCTTCTCGTTCTCCTCCGCGATGGCCCGGGCCACGTCGCGGATCTCCGGGGTGCCGAAGTCGTAGCCGTCACTGCTGACGCCGACGCACTCGCCGCCGATCCGGTCAACTCCCTTGTGACAGGTGTCCGGTCGGGTCAGGGCGTACCAGCTGTACAAGGCCAGGGCCACGATCGTCACCGCGCCCAGCAGCACGTAGAGGATCTTCTTCCATCTGGGCATCCCCGTTAACTCCTTCGCCCGAGTCGGTCGGTACAGGCACAGCGCAGCAACGGCCTCTCGTTCTCGGCCAGTTCACGCCAGTGGGTGGCTGTCCTGCCGAGTTGCCCGGCACCGTCGAAGTCCATCTTCGAAAGATCCTTCAGCAGCTGGGCCAAGGTGCCGGCCGTCTCCTTTCCGGTCGGCCTGGTCCGCTCCTCGCACAGCCACACCGCGTGCAGCAGCTGGTCGACCGTGCGGCGCAGCGCCGGGCCGTCCACCGTGACCTCGCCCGTGGCACGCTTCCGGCGGGTGTCCGCCCCGCCCGGATACGGGGCCTGGGCGATCTCCAGCAGCTCCGCGCACCATTCCTGAGGGCGGCCTGGCAGCGTGGCGGCCAGGTGGCGGACCACGTCGTCCACGCCCCCGGACACCAGGTGGTGGTTCATCCGGTGCGCGAGGACCGAACGGAACGCCCCGCCGCCCGGCACACCCTCGTCCCCGGTACGTACGGCGTAGTGGTCCCGCAGCAGGTGGTGGTCGGCGTACCAGGCGGCGCCGTCGGGGCGTAGCCCGTACAACCGGTGCACCAGCTGCTGGCGCAGTCCGAAGTCCCCTATGAAGTGCCGTTCGCAGCTGGGCCACCCGGTGTCGGTGAGCAGTTGGGAGACTTCATGTGCCGCCAAGCGGTGGACACGGCCCGCCTGATGATGACGGAGCAGGACGTCCGCGCACTCCTCGTCATGGGCCACCGACAGGTGGATGAGCAGATCGAGCCACTGGTCGTGGTGCTCGATCGGCAACTTCACCGGCAGCTGGTCCAGGATCAGTTCCCGCAGCAGGACGTCCACCACCGTTCGGCCGGCGGCGGCGTCGCCGTCGCCCGGGCGTCGCAGCGTGGCATCCAGTATGTCCCGGTCATTGGCGTCCGTCGGCATCCGGAAGGCGCCGGCAGCGGCGGCCAGCCGGATCACCGTGTGCGGTCGTCCGCCGCTCAGCCGCGCCACGGCGGCATCGACACGGCGGCGGCTCGCGCTGCCCTCCGGTTCCGTGCGCCGGTGTCTTCGCTGGGTCTCCTCACGCATCTGGTCATCGGTGAGAAGGGGCATGCGCAGGAGGAGCACCCCGTCGGCCAGCGGCGCCCTGCCCTCGTCCGGATCCGGGCTCCGGGACGACTCGGGCGGTACGCCGCCGACGGGCCGGAACACCGCCGGGGGCAGCACCTCCTGCGACGACAACCCCTCGTACAGGAAGGCTCCGCCGTCCGCCCTGCGTGCCGTGCCCACGATCACCACGCGGTCGCGTTGCCCGCCCCGGCGGTCGGTGAGCACGCCGCTCAGCAGTTGCTCTCCCAGCGGTGACTCGGCGTGGTCCAGCAGCAGTCCCGGGCGTCCGACGCGGCGCAGCCAGGCCGATGCCCCCGTGTACCCCGCCTCAAGATCCTCCCGTAGCGCCCTGAAGAGGAAGCTCTCCGCCAACTTCCGCTGCTCGCCGCCGGCCTGGAAGTCCTCGGCGAGGTCGTACAGCCCGTTCTTGGGGTTACCGACCGCGCCGGGATACGCGCCGTAGGTCCGCGCGAGTTCCGCCCTGCCCCGTGGGGCCAGACTTGGCGCCAGATTCGCGAACACGGCGTCCAGCAACGCGGTGCTCACGGAGGCCGCCAACGGATCGAGCACCTGCCCGGAAAGGGTCGTCAGCAGGTTACGGCCGGCTCCAAGGAACACGCCCTTCCAGAATTCGCCCGTTGCCAGGCCGCCGAATCGCCGCCTCTGAGGCAGCTCCTCGTACCGTGCGATCTCTGTGGCGACCGTGGTGGGCGTGGCGTTCGCGACGCCGGTCGCGATCACCGCCAGGCCCGTGAAGAGCCGGGGAAAGACGAACGGCCCGCCTGTCCCCTGCCACATGCACAACCGCCGGGCGGCCTCGACCAGCGCCTCGGTCGCGGCCGAACGGGCGCCGGGTTCCGGCCCCGCCCGGTCCGCGTACACCGGCGAGCCGCAGTCCAGCAGGATCACCGGCACCTTGGGGGCGAAACGGTCCCGCACCACGCGTAACAGCCGTCCCTTGCCCATGCCCGGGCCGCCGGTGAGCAGCACCACCGGGAGGTCGGGGCCGTACAGCAGTTCGCGACCAGCGCCCGACGGTGACCGCCCGAGCAGGTGCGCGAAGAAACCGTCCTCTTCGAGGAGTTTTTCGAACCCCAAATCCTCACACACGGATTCCCTCACGGGCATCTCCCCGCCCAGAAGCAGTGATCGTCACGGCGCAGGAAGATTAGTGGAACATGACATGTTCTGCTGGGACAACAGTGTTTGTGTGAAAGAAGATTGGTGATCGTGCACAATGTGGCGCTACGCCCTGCGGGCACCGTCCCGACGCCCCCGTTCGCCCCCGAAACCGAGTGCTCCGCCGGCGGTGTCGCGACAGACCACGACGGGACTGGATGTGAACAAGAGAACGCCGGGGCGCAAGCGGGGACCGGCCCTCGACGTGGTCCACCTGCTGGCTCCCGGTGTGTGCGGTCGCGACCGGCGCTCGGGATCAGCCACAGAGAAGATGCGGCTGATCGGTGCAGGGGCTGTGCACTGTGCAGCCCGGTTGCTGGTGGCGCCCGTGCCCACAGCGTGCCCGTAAGAGCGGACAACCACGGTCAACAGCGGTGCGATCAGGCTCGTGCGACGACGCCGGCACAACGAATCAGCGCAGGTCAGCAGTCCTGCACCCGCCCAAGCGCCGTAGCTTCCCAAGCTGAGAGTGCGAGTTCGATTCTCGTCACCCGCTCCATGACAAAGGCCCAGGTCAGCGACCCGGGCCTTTTTGCTGTCGTCGTCAGTTATTCGCTGCGTGCCAGATTCGTGCCGGAACGTTGATCGTCTGGATCAATGGCGTCTTCATCTGGCACGGCAGCAGCTTCCTGACGTGCCTTGCGCGCGGTCGCGTCGAGTCCGTCCGGTAGCAACTTCCTGCTGTCGATCGTCGTCGGAGTGTTGACAGATCAACGCCGCCTTCTCCGAGGACTGGCCGGCGCGGACCATCGCGTCCTTCAGCGTGGTGCCTGACCGCGTCGACAGGGTGTGTCCGGTGTGGGGAAGGCCGTAGAACCGGAAGCCGTCGGCATACCGATGACGGGTCCCGGGGCGGACTCAGATCCAGACGGGCGCGTGGTCCTCGGAGTAGCGGGCGCCGAAGCCGCCGTGCGGCAGGATCTCGTCGATCGTGGCGAGGTCGGCCTCGGTCAGAGGGACGTCGACGGCGCCGGCGTTCTCCTCGATGCGCTGGACGCTGCGGGTGCCGGGGATCGGCACGACGCGCTCGCCCCGGGTGAGCAGCCAGGCCAGGGCCAGCTGGGAGACGGTGATGCCCTTGGTCGCGGCCAGGTCGCCGAGCTTGCCCACGGCCTCGACGTTCTTCTCGAAGTTGCCGGGCTGCCAGCGGGAGTCGACGTTGCGCATGTCGGTGACGTCGTATTCGCCGGCGGGCTTGGCTGTGCCGGTGATGAAGCCGCGGCCGAGCGGTGAGTAGGCGACGAAGCCGACGCCCAGTTCGTCGAGGACCGGGAAGAGCTGCTCGACGTCCCGCTCGAACAGGGAGTACTCGGTCTGCAGGACGGAGACCGGCTGCACGGCATGCGCCCTGCGGATGGTCTGCGGGCCGGCCTCGCTCAGGCCGAAGTACTTGACCTTGCCCGCGTCGATCAGCTCCTTGACGGTGCCGGCCACGTCCTCGATCGGCACGTCCGGGTCGACGCGGTGCTGGTAGAGGACGTCGATGTGGTCGACGCCGAGGTAGCGCAGGCTGTTGTCGGTGACCGTACGGATGTTGTCGGGGCGGCTGTCGAGACCCAGCCCCTGCTCCGTCTGCGCGAAGCCGAACTTGGTGGCCAGCACGACCTCGTCGCGGAAGTCCCTTACCGCCTTGCCGAGCAGGACCTCGTTGTTGCCGGTGCCCCAGCCGTAGAGCTCGGCGGTGTCGAAGAAGGTGATGCCCAGGTCGTGGGCGCGCCGGATGGCGGCGACACCCTCCTGCTCGTCGCCGGGGCCGTAGCCCATCGTCAGGCCCATCGAGCCGTAGCCGATCGCCGCGACCTCCAGGCCCTGGCTGCCGAGTGTCCGGTTCTGCATGACGCGCTCCTCAGGTCAAACCAAAATGTTTGTTTTTACCGTACGCCTTGCGGGCGGCCTTTGCCAAACAGACCTTTTTGGTTGGGTAGTCTTCAGGCATGGCAGACTCGACCCGCGCAGACTCGACCCGCGACCGCATCGTCACCGCGGCACGGGCCGAGTTCGCCCGGTACGGAATCGCCGGCGCACGGATCACCCGCATCGCCAAGGCCGCGAAGACCAGCTCGGAACGCCTCTACGCGTACTTCCGCAGCAAGGAAGAGCTCTACCGGTTCGTCGCCGAACAGGAGCTGGCCGCGGTCCTCGAGGCGACCCGCCTGGACCCCACCGATCTGCCCGAATACGCGGGGCGGGTGCACGACTACTTCCTCCGGCACCCCGACCGCTTCCGGTTCATCAGCTGGGGACGCCTGGAACTCGCCGGCGCCGCCGCCGACCCCGTCACCCGGGAAACCTTCCGCCGAAAGGCCGAGCAGCTCCGCAAGGCCCAGGAGGCCGGTCACCTGGATCCCGCCTGGGACCCCGTCGACATCCTCGTCTTCGTCAGCCAGCTCGCCACGGCCTGGGCCGGCCAACTCGACCTCGTGGACGCGGCGGCCGACCAGGTCCGCGACCCCTCCCCGGCAGCCCGCCGCGCCGCCGTCGTCACTGCCGTGCAACGCCTGTTCCCTGCCACCGCAGGCGACGCCGGCGACGGAGCCGGGAGCTGATCGATCGACTTCGGTATCCGCCCGGCCGCATCCTTCGCCCGCCGGTAGGCCAACGTGTCGAAGAGGTAGGACTGCTCATCCCCCTGCCCCGAGCGCTCGGCCGATCGGTGTGGAGTGAGGACCTCCGACAGGCCGGCCGGCTCAGGGCGGGCCTCCACCCTGCGTCCGACGCTTCTGCGGTCGGCCGGCAGTAGCCGCCGCGTCCGGGGTTCAGGATCCGGTGCGGTAGCGGGTGAGCATGAGGGCGACGGCTTCGTCCACGATCGTGGTGTCGGTGGGGTCGGGCGGGATGAAGTCGGTGCGTACGAGTTGGGGCCACAGGAGCTGGCCGCAGATCATGCCGAGGAATTGTTCGGCCACTGCGGATGCCGGCTGCGTCTGTCCGTCGGCCGAACGGAAGTCGAGTGTGCCGGCCTGCGCTTCGGCGTCCAGGTAGTCGCGGAGCCGGCCGAAGAAGGGTCCGCGGTCGATGGCGAAGCCGGTGCCGACGATGTCGGCGAGTTCCGGCATCTGGGGAAGTTCGGTGATGATGAGGCGGCACAGCGCCGCCGTGCCGGGCCGCGAGACCAGGCAGGCGTAGTCGCGGCCGATGTGGTCAAGACCGTACCGGGGATCACCGGGCGGGGGCGGTTCGGCGTACTGCACGTCCAGCTGCCACTGCTCGGAGGTGACGGCCGCGAACAGCGCGGCCTTGGAGGGGTACCGCTTGAAGAGGGTGCCGGTGGAGACGCGGGCCTCTCGGGCGATCTGGGCCAGGGAGGTCTTGTCGTATCCCCGGGCGAGGAAGAGGTCGCGGGCGGCGCGGATGATGCGCGCGCGGTTCTCCGCTTTGATCTGCGCGTGATACCCGGCCTGGCACGTATCGCCACCGGTTTCCGTTCGGTCACGGTCCGCCACCGACATACCCACGCCCCTCGCCCGTCTCCCAGCCGCATCCTCGCTGTCAGAGAACGGTCTGGCCACCGTCCAGGATAAGGTCCTGGCCCACAGCGAAGGCGGAGGCATCGGAGGCCAGGTACACGACGGCTTCCGCGACCTCCTCGGGCAGACCCATGCGCCCCAGCGGAATGCCGGAGCTGATCGCCTCCAGAACCGCCGTCTGCTGCGCGGGATCCTCGATCCCGAGCTTGGAGTACAGCGGGGTGTCCACCGGGCCGGGGCTGACCGCGTTGAACCGGATGCCGTGCGACCTGAGCAGGTCCGCGTTCCACGACCGCATCAGGGAACCGACAGCCGCCTTCGTCGCGGCGTAGGCGTTCGACTGCCCGTAGCCGCCGTGCGCACTGTTGGACGCGTTGAGGACGACCGAGGACGGGTTGGCCAGCACGGGCACCAGGGCCTGCGTGAGAAAGAAGACGCTCTTGACGTTGATGTCGAAGAGCCGGTCGAAGCTGTCCTCCGTGTGGTCCTCGAACGGCCGCCAGTCCGAGACGCCGGCGTTCAGGAACGCCACGTCCAGCTCCCCGAAGTGCTCACGCACCCGCTCCGCCAGGCCGCGCTGCGCATCGAGGTCGCGCGCATCGGCCTGCACCACCGGCACCTTGTCCCCGAGGATCTGCCGCGCCTTGTCGATGCTGGCCGGGGTTACGCCTGTGACCAGCACGTCGGCGCCCTCCGCGACAAAACGCTGTGCGGTCTCCAGGCCGATGCCACTCGTGCCGCCGGTGATGAGGGCGCGCTTGCCCGCAAGACGATTCATGTTCATTGTTCCTTGCCGAGTCGTGAGGTAAGTCGATGGACTCACCACTTGAAGGTAGCCCCCGCATCACCCATAAGGCAAGTCGATCCACTTACCATTGGGAGAAGGTGACCGACACCGGCTCGAAGGCCATGTCGCTGCCGTCCGCGAGGAGCCGGGCGAGGGTGGTCTTCCCGACCGCCGGGCGGCCCCGCAGGATGGTGGAGCCGAGTCGCTTCCGGGCGGCCGCCCGGGGCCGGCAGCGGCGTCCGCGGCCAGGAGGTGGTCCTGCCCGACGGCGTGCTCCAGCTGCTTTGCGGGGCGCAGGCGGTCGGCGACTGACCGGAGGGCTCTTCGTCGAAGAGCGGCAGGATCACTACGGTCGGTAGGTGCGCGGGTCGACAGGCCGCTCGGCCCGGTGACGGACTGTGGCATCGAAGGAGGCGGAGGGTGCGCCGCGCGGGCGCGGTGGCACGTCCCATCCTTCCGTCGAAGCCGACCGGAGGGGCGGTAGGCTGCGGACACGTGATGGTCGACAAGCGACACTCCGGGCCGACGAGGCCGAGCGGGCAGGCCGGACCAGCTGCGGTTCCGCTGTACGGTTTCCAGCCCCCGGTCGGTACTCCGTACGGCCTCGAGGTGAGTACCGTCGAGGACTTCTTCGCCCAGCACGACGACTGGCCGTGGAACCCGCCCCGTCCGGGCCGTGCCACCTTCCACTACCTGATCCTGGTCACCGAGGGTGAGTTGCGGCACGACGTCGACCACGTCACGCGGACCGTCGCCCCCAGCCAGTGGCTGTGGGTGCGTCCCGGGCACGCGCAGTGCTGGCATCCGCCCGGCGCGGCCCGCGGCCCGTTCATCCTGTTCGAACCGGACGTGCTGCGGCCCGACCTCGCCCGTCTCCTGGCCCCGCTCACCGCGCACGAGGCCCCTGCAGTGCTCAGCCCGCACCCCGACGACACCGCCTGGCTCCAGCAGACGGCACTCCAGCTCCTGGACGAACACCGCGCACTGGGGCGCCGCCCCCTCGACATCCACCACGCCCTGCGGCGCAGCCTGCTCGAATCGCTGCTGCTGCGCCTGGCCAACTCCCCGGACATCGCCCCCATCGGCACGGCCACGGCCGGCATGGGCCGTGCCGACAGGTACGGGCGCTTCCTGGACGCCCTGGAGTTGCACTTCCGCGAGCTGCACCAAGCCGCGGACTACGCCGAGTTGCTCGGCTGTTCGGTCCGCACCCTGAGCCGTGCCGCCCGGGACGCCACCGGCAAGGGGGTACGTGAACTCATCGACGAGCGGCGCCTCCTGGAAGCCCGGCGTCTGCTCGGAGGTGCCCGGTGGGACGCCCGGGCTGTGGCCGTCCACCTCGGCTTCACCGACCCCGCGAACTTCGGCCGCTTCTTCCGCGACCGCACCGGTCTCACCCCGGCCGTCTACGCGACCGGCGAGGCCACGACCGTCTCCCCGCCTCTCCTTGGTTGACGATCCCGGTGGTTTCCGGCTGGGTTATCAGTCGACGGCCTCCATGGTGACGTCGACCGTGCCGTCGTACTTCTTGAATGCATCGGCCCCCGAGTCGATCTCGCCGAGGACGATGATGCCGGGGTCGGGGATGGACTGGCCGTCGTGGTCATAGAAGATCGCGATGTCGGGACCGGGTGACCAGTAGACGATGTTGCCGATCTCGTAGCTGTACCGCGGCTCGCCTCCTGCGGCGAGAGACCGGGGCAGGTGACCGTACTTCTCGCGCTTGAACAGGTCGTTCATCTGCAGCGTCAGCGGAAGCAGCGAGGCGAGGTCGCGTGCCGTCGCGTTGTCGTCGAGGGTTGCGTTGAGGACGGTTTCTCCGGCGGTCAGTCGGATTCTCATATGGGTTCTGCCCTCTGGGGTGTTGTTGGAGTTATCGTCTGCGGCCGACACGTACGCCATGTTCATCGGAGTACGCGCTTCGGTTCGGCGTGGACCCCGCGAACGTAACTTCCACACCATCCCGACGGCAAGTCGATCCACTTACCATTGGAGCTTGGGCCTTGGGCCTTGGGGCTGATCGGCCATTTGCCCGGCACGGCTACGGCTACGGCTACGGCTGGCCCGTATCAGGTCCTACGCCAGTTCCCCTTAACGGGGTGAAATCGGGGATCGTCCACTGGCCCGCCTGTACCCCTCGTTGGCGTTGAAACGCCGACGTCTGGAAGACCAATGGGCAGCGCCGGGAACAGGCGGTCCGGCCCACGCGGTTGCATCGACCGAGGGACCGGCGCCGTACGGGCGGGGAACACCGAGACAACACGGTCGTGGGCCCCACCAGGATCCGGGCCCCAGAAGCGCGGTACGCCCGCCGCGCTACTTGGACCAAGACGTATTTCCGCAGGAGGACTGCCTTTCATGACTGACCGGCCCTTGACGCTCATGGCAGTACACGCCCACCCCGACGACGAGGCCACCGGAACCGGCGGGGTCCTCGCGCGGTACGCGGCGGAAGGCATCCGCACAGTTCTCGTGACGTGTACCGACGGCGGTTGCGGTGACGGACCGGGAGGTGTCAAACCGGGTGACCCCGGGCACGATCCGGCGGCGGTCGCCTTGATACGCCGTGAAGAACTTGAGGCGAGCCGTGACGTCCTGAAGATCAGCGATCTGGAGCTGTTGGACTACGCCGACTCCGGGATGACGGGCTGGCCCAGCAACGACGCCCCCGGATCCTTCTGGCAGACCCCCGTGCAGGAAGGCGCGGCCCGGCTCGCGGAACTCATGCGGCACTACCGGCCTGATGTGGTCGTCACGTACGACGAGAACGGCTTCTACGGCCACCCCGACCACATACAGGCCCACCGCATCACGATGGCGGCGCTGGAGATGACCTCGCTCACGCCGAAGGTGTACTGGACCACGATGCCCCGCTCGGCGATGCAGCGGTTCGGCGAGGTCATGCGCGAGTTCGGAGAGGACATGCCGGAGCCGGATCCCGCCGAGGTTGCCGCGCTGGCCGAGATCGGCCTCCCCGACGACGAGATCACCACGTGGGTGGACACCGTCGCCTTCAGCGGCCAGAAGTTCGACGCGCTGGCCGCGCACGCCAGTCAGGGCGAGAACATCTTCTTCCTCAAGATGGGCAAGGAGAGGTTCGGCGAGTTGATGGGCACGGAAACCTTCGTACGTGTCCAGGACGCCACCGGCACAGCCCTACCCGAGAACGATCTTTTCGCCGGACTGCGCTGATCCCCTCGTCCGACCGGGGCGCGGGAAGGTCCTCGCGCGGGCCACACACCCGGAGGCTTGTCCACGCGGGTCCCGCTCCGGCAGCCCGCGTCCAGGCCCGCGCTGCCGACCCGACACCGTGCTCGTCCCCGAACCACCTGCCAACCGCACGGGTGGGAGACCTGCGGGCTGCTGACTCGGAAGGTGCGTGACAACCCAGTTCACAGGCCCGGCGGTCCGCTTCGATCAAGACAGGCCGCCGAGGGCTGGGGTAATCATGCGGCCGGCGTCTCACCTGCCTTGTCCGCGACCCCGACATCCAGCAGCGCCTCGTCCGACCCGGCCGACAGCCGTCCCCCCGGACCTGCGCCGTGCCAGACCCGCGAACATCCGCCAGCCCCCTGGATCGGCCGAGCCAGCCGGTCAACCAGACCAACGACGAATCCGCCGACCTATTACCGACGGACCGCACTCCCCTCGTCACGACGGCCAGGCATCGGCAACCACGAAGGAGACCACCGTTCCGCCGAAGTGACTGGGCCCGGAGTGCCACGACTCCGCGATCGAGTCGACGAGCAGCAGCCCGCGCCCGTGTGCGTCGTTGGCATCGGGGTGCCGGAGCCGCACGTTCGCAGGGAAGCCCGGGTTGTGCACCTCGACCCGCAGCGAGGTCTCCTCCCGGAACCACTCCACCCGCACGACCCAGGGTTCATGAGCCCGTCCGTAGCGGATCGCGTTGGTGACCAGTTCCGAGATCATCAGCGCGCAGTCCTCGACCGAGCAGGCAGGGTTGTACGGGGCGATGAACTTCCGGAACCAGCGTCGGGCCCGGGGGACGGACTCCGGGGTCGGATGCAAGGCCATCGCTCCGAGCCGTGGTGAGTCCTCGGAGGGGTAACGGTCGATCCTGTAAGCCATCCGCGCTCACTCCTTGCCGCTGCCGTCGCAGTCGAGGCAGCGCCGCTTCGATGTGGCACGGGTGCTGTCGACGGCAGCGGCAAGCGCCGAGGGCGTACGCGAACCGACGCGCTTCCAGTCGCCCCCTGGCAACTCCGGCAGGGTAGATGCGCTCCCTGGTCCGGCTGCCGACTCATCACTCCGTGCCCTCTTCCGATCAAGTGGCCTTAGCCACTTACTGGATAGTGGCATTAGCCACTTGTGGCGCGCAAGCAGTTCGCCGAAACGACGAGCCATCAGGTGAGCGGATACCCCTGCTCGAACGCCCAGCGGTGCGGCGGGTAGGTGGCCTCGGCGAACTCCAACGGCCGGTCCTGGAGGTCGAAGACGACGTGATGCACGATCAAGACAGCCGCGCTTGACTCAAGTTGGAGGTCCGCCACCTCGTCGTCGGTCGCCTGCCGGGCACACATGCGGTCTTCGGCGTAACTTCCCTGCCGTGCCGTCATGTTCTCGACGTACATCAGGGTGCCCTCCTGGATCCGTTCCGGTTCCAGGAGCTTGGGCGCCCTCCGCCCGACGTCCGGCGCGAACCACGAGGTGGACAGCGTGATGGGCCCGTCCTGGTTGTTGGTCACACGCCGGCGATGCACGGCACGGCGGTCCTTCACCAGGCCCAACGCCTCAGCAACGTGATCCGGGGCATCCAGCCACCCGGCCGACGTGATCACCGCGTACTCACCGGGTGTGTAGATCTTCCCGGTCTGCCGGGCCCACCCATACAACTCACGTGCCCGCCGGTTCACTTCCAGACTGCGGACGTACGTGCCGGACCCCTGCCGCTTCTCGACGAGCCCCTGATGGCTCAACGCCTCCAACGACCGCGCCGCCGTCGGCCTGGATACCTTCCAAACCGCCGCCAACTGCCGCTCCGAGGGAACCTCGTCCCCCGGCCGAAGGTCGCCCCGAAGGATCTGATCACGGATGAAGTGCGCGATCTGCAGGTACTTCGGCTGCGCCTCCTCAATCTGAGGCATGTCCCCTCCTCGTCCAAGTGGCCATAGCCTCTAGCCACTATAGGGTGATCGGTCAACGAGCCGCCCCGTACCCTTGGTCCCATGACGCGGTTGATCGTCGCAGCAGGCGGAGGGGGCGACGCGGTCGCCGCCGCAATGCTTGCCGCCGCCCTGTACGGCGACAGCGAGCGGGCGGTGATCCTCACGTACGCCTGGGACCGCCTGCTGATCGACCCGGTACCGGGCCCCCGAGGCCCCGCCGACTTCACCGGCCTCGAACCGCTCACCCCGGCCGTCTGGACAGTGCCGGCGGAATCCCGCCCGAACGCCCCGGCAGGGTCGACGCTTCCTCGACTAGCGGCAGAGCTTCCGCACTCTTTTGCCCTGCTCGACCCGGGGCAGGGCGCCGAGGGCGTCACGCGCCAACTCGAAGAGCTGGTCACCCACTTGCAGCCGACCTCCATCGATCTCCTGGACGTCGGCGGCGACGTGCTGGCCCGAGGGGACGAACCGACGCTGAAGAGCCCACTCGCCGACTCCCTGACACTGTCAGCATGCGGCCAAGTGAACGCCCCCATAAGCCTGTTGGTCGCAGGCCCCGGCCTCGACGGCGAACTGTCACACGAAGACCTGCAAGGCATGCTCGGCCCCCTCGTCCACACCTTCACTGCTGAGGATGCGGAGCCGATCAGCCCGGTCCTGGAATGGCACCCCTCAGAGGCAACAGGCATGCTCGCGGCAACAGCCCGAGGCGTACGCGGCACGTGCGAGGTCCGAGACGCCGGACTTCCCATCCCGCTCACCGACGAGAGTCCGACCGTCCACGAGGTCGACCTGGAAGAGGCGTTGAGCCGCAACGAGTTGGCCCGCGCCATCATGTCGACAACCACCCTGGACCAGGTGGAAGCACTGAGCCGCGAGGTCTGCGGCTTCTCCGAAATCGACTACGAGCGCAACAAGACTCTCTGGCTCAAGGATCGACGGCCAGCGAAGTTCAACGCCGAATCGGCGCTGATCCAGCTCGCCCAGTTCGAGGCGGAAGCCCGAAGCCGCGGAGTCACTCACACGACGTTCCGCCACCTCACCGAGGTCCTGAACCTCAACGGCTCACAGCGCGATGACCTGCGCCGACTGCTCATCAACAACCGACCGGAGCAGTATTCGACCCCACTGTGGCGCATCCCAGCCACCATCTGAGTAACAACCTTCTTCGCGGGTTCAAGGCGGCCCGCCTACGGCGGGCCGCGCGCGCTGGCGGCCACGGGCCGCCGCCACTCAGCGCGCAGCAACGGCCAGGCCGGGTCGAGTTGATGGCCGTGACGTACGGAAGAAGCGTGGCAGAGGCCAGCAAGGGGTTGCCGGAAACACACGTGGGGGGGTGCTCGCTCGGCGCGCCCGCCAACCGCCCCGGCACCATCGGCACCGGGGTCCTGATCAGGGCTTCCGCGACCGGACCACCCGGAGTGCTGTCCAGGCCGAGGGGCGGTCCGGTCTGCACTCGATGGTCCGCCAGCCAGTAGCGGAGATGAGCAGCGAGACGCCGAAGGCGTAGACGTTCGGCTTCATGCGTCGGCTCAGGCCGCCCCGGGGCGAGAACGCCGACCGCGATCTCCGGTGCCACGTAGTGGACGAGGCAGCCGCGGAACGGATCCCATCGGATGGCTGAGCCGCCATACAGGCCCTGGAGTGGCGGTCAGCAACGCTAAGATGACACATGGTTACCGGGCTAGTCGTGGACGCCAACGGGTTTGAGCTGGTCGTTGATGGCCGGCGGGTCGGTCCCCGTCGGATGTTGCAGACCTCTGACGTCGACCTGCTCAATGCCGTCGCCGACCAGTATGTGGATGCCGTGCGTAACGGCTCCAAGGAGCAGGCGCTGCTCGCGGTGGGACGCGAGTTGTATCGGTGGCTCGACGGCGACCTCGGCCAGTTGACGCGCCTGCTCGATGAGGCGTCGGCCCCGCTGGTGTTCGAGGTCCGAGCGCCGGCGAGACCGTCCGCGGTGGCGTGGGCACTGCTGCGGGCCCCGTACGAGTTGCTGGCCGCCCCCGAGGGCGGGTTCCTCGCCGAGGCGCCGAAGCTGTTCGCCGTGGCACGTCGGCTCGGTCACCCGAGCCCGGCGCAGGCCCTGGACGGGCACCGGCTCGGGGTGGCGTTCATGGCCTCGGCACCCCGGGGCCAGCACGATCTGGACTTCGAAGCCGAGGAGATGGCCATCCTCAACGCCGTCGGGGAGACGGGCCTTGATCTCGTTGTCGAGGACTCCGGCAATCCCGAGCATCTTGGCCTGCGTCTGTCCGAGCTCGGCGGGATGCCGGTGGTTCATCTGTCGTGTCACGGTCTGCACAACTGGCGCTCGGGGCCTGACGGGCCTGCCACCCCCGTCCTGCTGATGGAAGATGATCTCGGGGACGGGTGTCCGACGAGCGCGGACGCGCTGGTGGGTCTGTTGACTCCTCGGCCGCGGCTGGCGTTCGTGTCGGCCTGCCTGACCGCCACCGGTGCCGACGTGGCCGGGCATGTTCCCGCCGGCGCCGGCCACCGCGGCGATCCGACAGCCGAGCCCGGCATGTGGGTGGCGCACTCGATGGCCACCGGGCTGGTGGCCGCCGGGATTCCCGCGGTCATCGGCTGGGACGGCTCGGTCAGCGACCAGGCCGCCACTCGTTTCGCCGAACACCTGTACCGGCAGCTCAGCCGCCGTGTCGAGGTGGCCGAGGCCGTCGCCGGCGCCCGCCGCCACCTGCTGGCCTGTTCCGATGAGCGCCTGCGCGCCGACTGGCACCTGGCGCGGCTGTGGCTGGGGCCGACCGGTGGTGGCCCGCTGGTCGCGGGAACCCGCAAGCGCCAGATGGTGCCCCCGCACCATGTGACCAAGACGTTCCTGGACCGCAAGCACCAGCTGCCGGTCGCGGCCGCGGAAATGTTCGTCGGCCGCCGCCCGGAAATGCAGCACACGCTGCGGGCCCTGCGCGGCGGGCAGAAGGCCGGGGTCCTGCTCCACGGGCAGGGCCGGTTGGGCAAGTCGAGCCTGGCCGCCCGGATCGCCGACCGTCACCCCAACCGGGCCGTCGCGGTCGTGTTCGGCGACTACACCCCGATGGCGATCCTCGACGCCATCGCCGACGCCGTCGACGCCAACCCCGACGCCCGCTCCCTCATCGACGAGAGGCGCGTCGAGGTCCGCGAACATCCGGACCGCTTCAAATGGCTGCTGATTGATCTGCTGGCCGGACCGTGCGCCCAGGAACTCGACGACGTTCGCAAACCGCTCCTGCTGATCATCGACGATCTCGAACAGATCCTGACCGCCAACCCTGACGGCCCGCACCAGGTCGACCCCGGGCACGCCACCGTGCTCGCCGACGTGCTCTCCGCGTTCGACCCGACCATCACCGACAGTCGCATACTGGTCACCAGCCGCTACACATTCACTCTCGGCGGGCTGGAGGCCCGGCTGGAACCGGTCCAGTTGCAGCCACTGTCTTCGTCGGCCCAGCGCAAGCTCCAACGTCGCCAGCAGGACCTCGCCCCGGCCGGGTACCGGACCCAGCGCGCCGACCTGGCCCAGCGGGCTCTGGACGTCAGTTGCGGCAACCCCGGGCTGCAGGACCTCATCGGGCTGCGCCTGGTCTACAGCAGCCAGGTCGACCAGACCCGCGCCGAGGCCGCTGTCGCCGGCATGGAGGCCTACCTTCACCGGGGTGACCTCCCGGCCGACAACTCCGACATCGGCGAGTTCCTGGAGAAGCTGGCTCTCGACACCCTCCTCGACCAGGCCGGGCCCGCCCACCGCGACCTGTTGCGGGCCTGCACCCTGTTCACCGTCCCGGTCCCGCAACCCGTCATCGACATCCTCGCCGCCGCTGTCGGCGGATCGGCGTCCCGCCTGTGCGGCCTCGGGCTCCTTGACACTTTTCCCGACCAGCACCGCCCCGACTTCCCGGCCTTGGCCGTCAACGCCCTCGCGGCCGGACGCCTGGCCCCCCTCACCCCCGACGAGCGGACCGCCCTCGCCACCGTGGCCGCCGAACCGCTGTACGCCCAGTGGGGCGGTGCCACACCCCGACCCGCCCGCGGCAGCGACCTGGACCTACAACTGACCCAACTCGCCCTGGCCGCCGACAACCCGGCCATCACCGCCTGCTGCGCCGCCACGGCCGTCTCCGCCCTGCGGCAAGGCCCGGCCTCCACCGCCGCCGAGCTCGGCCACCACGCGATCACCCTCCTCGACCGCCACAACCACGAGGTTTCCGTCACCCTGCTACGGGCCGTCGCCGACGCGGCCGTCACCAGCGGCGACGGCGACCACGCCGACACCCTGCTCCACCGTGCCGTCAAGCAGACCCGGACCAGCGACCGGCGGACCAACCCTGCCGGCCACGCCGCACTCCTCTACGACCACGCCAACCGCCTGATCACCCGCGGCGAGGTCGACCAGGCCGAGAACCTGCTCCACCAGGCCCGCCAGCTGTTCACCGACGCCGGTAACACCCACTCGGTCGCAGTCACCTGGGGAAAGATCGCCGACATCCTCCAGCAACGCGGCGAAGTCGACGAGGCGTTGCGGATCCGCCGCGAGGTCGAACTTCCGGCGTACGAGCGGATCGGCGACACCAGCTCGGTCGCAGTCACCTGGGGAAAGATCGCCGACATCCTCCAACAGCGCGGCGAAGTCGACGAGGCGTTGCGGATCCGCCGCGAGGTCACCCTGCCGGTGTACGAGCGGATCGGCGACACCAGCTCGACCGCAATCACCTGGGGAAAGATCGCCGACATCCTCCAGCAACGCGGCGAAGTCGACGAAGCATTGCGGATCCGCCGCGAGGTCGAACTTCCGGCGTACGAGCGGATCGGCGACACCCGCTCGACCGCAATCACCTGGAGCCAGATCGCCGACATCCTCCAGCAACGCGGCGAAGTCGACGAAGCATTGCGGATCCACCGCGAGGTCACCCTGCCGGTGTACGAGCGGATCGGCGACACCCGCTCGACCGCAATCACCTGGGGAAAGATCGCCGACATCCTCCAGCAACGCGGCGAAGTCGACGAAGCATTGCGGATCCACCGCGAGGTCGAACTTCCGGCGTACGAGCGGATCGGCGACACCAGCTCGACCGCAATCACCTGGGGAAAGATCGCCGACATCCTCCAGCAACGCGGCGAAGTCGACGAAGCATTGCGGATCCACCGCGAGGTCGAACTTCCGGCGTACGAGCGGATCGGCGACACCCGCTCGACCGCAATCACCTGGAGCCAGATCGCCGACATCCTCCAGCAACGCGGCGAAGTCGACGAAGCATTGCGGATCCACCGCGAGGTCACCCTGCCGGTGTACGAGCGGATCGGCGACACCCGCTCGACCGCAATCACCTGGGGAAAGATCGCCGACATCCTCCAGCAACGCGGCGAAGTCGACGAAGCATTGCGGATCCACCGCGAGGTCGAACTTCCGGCGTACGAGCGGATCGGCGACACCAGCTCGACCGCAATCACCTGGGGAAAGATCGCCGACATCCTCCAGCAACGCGGCGAAGTCGACGAAGCATTGCGGATCCACCGCGAGGTCGAACTTCCGGCGTACGAGCGGATCGGCGACACCCGCGAGGCCGCGGTCGCCTGGGGAAAGATCGCCGACATCCTCCAACAGCGCGGCGAAGTCGACGAAGCCGTCGAACTGCAGCTCAAGCGCTTGGAAGTCAATGAGCAGCTCGGCGACATGGACGGCATCGCGGCAGCCAACTGGGACCTTGCGCGAATCGATCTGAGTCGCCAGGATTTCGACGCGGCGGTGCCGAGGCTGGTCACCTCGTTTCAGCTCCTTCTGAAGCTTCAACGGCCGGATGGCATCGCGGTCGTCGGGGCTACGTTGGGGCAACTTCTGCTGGTCGCAGGTAAACAAGGGCAGGCCCGACAGGTGTTTCAGACGAGCCGAGCCTCTGCCGCCAAGATCGGGTTGTCAGACGTTGTTGACCAGCTCGATGAGCTACTGAATGCCACCGACGACGGAAACGAGGAATCATGATCATCGAGTTTGTCGGAGCGGACGTCGAAGCCGCCGGGAAGAGTGTCGCCGCGTTGGCCTCGAGCTGGGGCTACCAACCCGAACCAGCTCCAACAGCGGAACTGGCGAGCGATCCGGACACCAAGGGCGTCGACCCCGTCGCGGTGACGTCTCTGATCGTGTCCATTCCATCGGCCATGCTCGCGGTCGCGGACATCGCCGACCGTATCCACAAACGGCGCCGCGCCGGCGAGCTCATCGAACGCGCCCAACAGCTCAGGACTCAGCAGGCGGCGGCACGGCTCGTCCGCGAAGACCGCTCCGTCGACCTTGCCACTCTCACCCCCGACCAGCTTCTGGACCTCATCGCCGACGAGCTTTCAGCAACCTGAACCCAGGGAGCGTCGCCCGACGGCCCGGACCCGGTCCGCCCGGCCCGACGAACCCGGGACCGCGACTGTCCGCGGGAGAGGGTCGTGTGTCGGTCGTGGTCTGGTGTTCGCCAGACCACGACCGACACACGACCCTCAGGGACCGAATAGCAACCTCTATGCCCCTTGTTGACCGATCTCCATAGAGCTACGGGTCCAGAAGGCATAACCTGTTGAGCGGTGAGGTTGTCCGCACGGTAAAGGCCGCGACCCGGGGTGCGACAAGGGTCGGCTGCCTCACCGCTGAGAGCCGTGCCAGTTCCGCGCCAGGTGGAGCGGGGAGCCACGGGAGATGGCGGGTAGTGAACCGCTGGCGTTGAAGCAGTTCCTCACAGTCGGCCGCAGGTCAGGCGCCCAGCAGGCTCTTAAACACCTCAGCTTCCCAAGCTCATGGCTCCGCTTTCCTGTCGAGCGGAGAGCCGCGGTCGCAGCAGGCGGGCCGACGTTGCGCCTGCTAGGCGCCGCTTGCGCGCAGAGCGAGCTGCGCGGCTGGGCGGCATGGACGGCCTGCTCGGGCACACCGTTCGTCGAAGTCCGGAGGAAGCCAACCTCGGGTGAGCAGACGCGGATGGGCCGGGAACGCAGTGATCGCAGCAAGCACGAAGGCAAGCGAAGCCCATGGCGTCTGCACGCGAACCGTCGTATGGGAACCTCGAGTATCGACGAAGCCCGTCTGGAACACGTCGGACGCTACGAGGTCGACAGAACTCAACGCCCTCCAGTCGAGGTCGAGTTCAGCAGGGTGCGCGAAGTGGAGCCTCTGCAGTGTGAGCGTCACTTCGCCGGCCCCGTCCACAACCCACCGTGGCTCGGCGTCACGCGCCGCCTGACGACGGCGGGCGGAGTTTCCGATGGCAGAGCCCGCCAAAGAGCCGATCACAAAGCTGGGGCTGCCGAAGGCGGCGACGTTGGTGTGCGTGTACCTCCCGTTGCCGAGGGCTCTCCACGTCTGGCGTTGTGCCGGTCCTACGGCAAGTGCACGATCGCCGTGTGGCAGCCGTGCGGTCGTGGCCACGACCGGTCGGCGAGCCACTTGTCCTTCGAGGACATCGGCGAGGATGTCGCACGAGTGCCAGAGGTATTCGTCAAACGGCGACCATAACGGCTGGCTGGGGATCTCTGGCGGCGGTGCAAAGGGATTGGCCACTGTCGCTCCAGGCTCCGTCAGGGGTCAAGGGCTCGCGATCAACCCTACCCAGGCTGTCCTAGCCGGTCGTTCCTGATGGCTCTTGGTGGTCCGGCCTGGACGGCGTACGCCCAGCTCCCTCGAACGTCCGCTTCTCCTTGCCATACGGGCCGTCACAGGTGCCTGCGATCCCGGCCCGCGTCCGGTGGTGTCCCGTCGCCGCGAAGCAGACGCGCCGTCGGCGAGGTCAGGGCCGTACCGGCCGACCGCCGCAGGGAGACCAAGCCCGAGAGCGACGTCTCCCTCAGCTCCACGGTGGCGCCGTGGGCGGTCTCGTTGCCGCTGTTGGTGACGGAGAACGGCACGGTGAGGCTGGTGCGTAGGACGCGGTGCGGCGTGTGTGTGGGGGGCGGTGCAGCGTGTTGGGGGTGTTGGGAGCGCATCGCTCCCCTCCCTCCCTCCCTCTCCCCCCCGACACACACGCCTCCGCATCAACAGGCCTCCCAGGTCGCCGACTTCTGCGGTGGCTGGTCAGGCCGTCTGCGGGACCGGGGTCTTGAAGCGGTCGGACGGGATCTCCGGCAGGTTGCGCCTGGCCAGGCCGGCGAGGGTGGAGCCGGGGCCGATGTCCAGGAAGGCGGTGGCGCCCAGTTCCTCGTGGAGGGCGTGGAGGGTGTCCGCCCAGCGGACCCGGCTGATCAGTTGACGGGCGCACAGATCCCGCCAATGGGTGCCGCCTTGGTGGGCGCGGGCGTCGACGTTGGCCACCACGGGGACCGCCCCGGTCGCGAAGCCCGTCAGTTCCAGGGCTCGGCGCAGGGCCGCGCCGGCCGGTTCCATGTAGGGGCTGTGGCAGGCCGCGGTGACCGGCAGGACGCTGTAGCGCAGGCCGGTCTCGGCCGCGCGGGCTGCGGTGGCTTCCACGGCCGTACGGCTGCCGGCGATCACCGTCTGCTGGGGGCTGTTGTGGTTGGCCACCCACAGCTCGGCACCGTCCCGGCGGGCCGTCTCCACCAGGGCCTCGACCTGCTCCAGGTCGCCGCCCATCACGGCGGCCATCGCTCCGGGCCGCTGCCGGGCCGCCTCGGCCATGGCCCGGCCCCGCTCGCCCACCAGCCAGGCGCCGTCGGTCACCGACAGCACCCCTGCGGCCACCAGGGCCGAGTACTCGCCGAGACTGTGTCCGGCGACGGCGACCACGTGCGTGGGCGTGGGCGGATCGTGCCTCTGGAACTCCGACCAGGCCAGCAGGGACGCGGTGAACACCGAGATCTGGGCGTGGTCGGTGCGGGAGAGGGTCTCCTGGTCCGCCGTCAGCAGCAGCTCGGCGACGTCGAAGCCGGAGGCCCGGGAGACGGAGTCGACGAGCTCCCAGGACGGCGTCCCCCGCCACGGCTCACCCATGCCGGGGCGCTGCACCCCCTGACCGGGGAACAGGACGGCGTACCGCGGCCCGGCGGTGGACCCGTGAACGTGCGCAACCATGATCTGCCCTCTCGAGATTCCGGCGACGGTCGGAGACATCGTCCGCGGGGGCCGCTCAAGTTCCGGACCGCTTTTCCCTCATGTCCCAGACTGCCTTTCACTCAAGGCCCGGAAAAGGAATAGGAGGCTTTTTCGCGGCTTGAGTCAGGCATTGTCCGTGACCCCGAACTCTTGTTCCGGGCGGCCTCGATCCGGCGGCCACCCGGACGGGAGGACAAGGCATGACCATCGTGGTCGAGAAACCCATCGCGGAAAACCCGGTGCCGTTCGCCGAGTCGGAGCCCGAGCGTCCCGACAGCATGCATGTGCGGGTGGAGGAACTGCGGCGGCTGCGTGCCGAGGTGCACGCGGGTCCCGGAGCGCGGGCGACCGAGGCGCAGCACGCACGAGGCAAGCGCACCGCCCGCGAGCGCATCGAACTCCTGCTGGACGAAGGGTCGTTCACCGAACTGGAACCGCTGCGCCGACATCGTGCGACCGGCTTCGGCCTGGAGCACCGCCGGCCGCACACCGACGGCGTGATCACCGGCTGGGGCACCGTCGACAGCCGCCAGGTCTTCGTCTACGCGCACGACTTCCGGATCTTCGGCGGCGCGCTCGGCGAGTCCCACGCGGCGAAGATCCACAAGTTGATGGACCTGGCGGAGGCTTCCGGAGCCCCGCTGGTGAGCCTCTGCGACGGCGCGGGCGCCCGCATCCAGGAAGGGGTGACCGCGCTCGCCGGATACGGAGGCATCTTCAGCCGCAACGCACGCGCATCGGGCGTCATCCCGCAGATCAGCGTGATCCTCGGCCCGTGCGCGGGCGGCGCGGCCTACTCGCCGGCGCTGACCGACTTCACCTTCATGGTGCGGGGCGTGGCCCAGATGTTCATCACCGGCCCGGACGTCGTGCGGGCGGTCACCGGTGAGCAGGTGAGCATGGACGAGCTGGGCGGCGCCGACGTGCACGCGTCGGTGTCCGGAGTCGCGGCGTTCGCGTACGACGACGAGGCGAACTGCCTGGAGGACGTGCGCTATCTGCTGTCGTACCTGCCCTCCAACAACCGGCAGGCCCCGCCCGCGCTGCCCTGCGACGATCCGGCGGACCGGCGCACCGACCGGCTCGCCGACCTCGTTCCGGCCGACCCCGCACGCGGGTACGACGTACGGGAGGTCGTCGAGGAGATCGTCGACCACGGCGAGTACTTCGAGGTGCACCCCACCTGGGCGGGCAACATCGTGTGCGCCCTGTCCCGGATCGACGGGCAGGTGGTCGGCATCGTCGCCAACCAGCCCATCGTCGGCGCCGGGGCGCTGGACATCAAGGCCAGCGAGAAGGCCGCGCGGTTCGTGTCCCTGTGCGACGCCTTCAACATCCCGCTGGTCACCATGCTGGACGTGCCCGGCTTCCTGCCCGGCGTGGCACAGGAGCACAACGGCATCATCCGGCACGGCGCGAAGCTGCTGTACGCGTACTGCAACGCCACCGTCCCGCGCATCCAGCTGATCCTGCGCAAGGCGTACGGCGGCGCCTACATCGTCATGGACTCCCGCTCGGTCGGGGCGGACCTGTCCTTCGCCTGGCCCACCAACGAGGTGGCGGTGATGGGCGCGGAGGGTGCCGCCAACGTCATCTTCCGCCGGCAGATCGCCGCCGCCGACGAGCCCGCGGCGATGCGCGAGCAGATGGTCAAGGAGTACCGGGCCGAGTTGATGCACCCGTACTACGCGGCCGAACGCGGCCTGGTCGACGACGTCATCGAACCGGGTGAGACCCGCGCGGTGCTCGCCCGCTCGCTGGCCATGCTGCGGACCAAGCACCAGGCACTGCCGCAGCGCAAGCACGGGATCACCCCGCTGTGAGCGCCACGCCGTCCGCCTTCCGCGTACTGCGCGGCGAACCCACGCCCGACGAACTGGGCGCGCTGGTCGCCGTGTTGACCGCCCTGCGCGCTCGCACCGAGACCGCCGCCGCCGGCGATGACACCTCGGGCGCCGGGGCCGCCGTACCCCGTGCGGCCTGGGACCGGGGCGGCAACGGCTATCGCAGTCCGCTCGCCTGGGTGGGCTAGCCCGTCAGGCCCTGGGGCCTGCCGGCCGACTTTCGCGGCCCGCCCCTTGAGTTCGCTTTTAGTGAGCGATTTGCCACCTCCCCCGACAATGAAACCAAGCGAGAGAAAAGGGAATTGACTTCCCGTCTCGCGCCGCATCAGGAGGACGAAGAAAATGACCCCTGCCGAAAAGAAGACCTGCCTGCCGGGCGCCGCGAACCTCGAATTCATGCGCACCGTGGACCGTTCCCTGCTGCATCGCTGGGCGCTTTCCGAGGTGTTTCTCACCGACGCCCGTCAGACCGGCGAGGACGAGTATCTCGCCGCCGCCCAGCTTCCCCCGCTGCACGCCTTCTACACCGGGCACACCTCGCGGCTCGGCAGCCCCGACCCGATGCTGCTGCTGGAGTGCTGCCGGCAGGCCGAGACCTACGGCGGCCACGAGTACGCCGGGGTCTCGCGCAAGAGCAAGTTCCTGCTGCGGTCCTGGTCGATGGAGCTGCCGGGACTGCTCACCCTCCCTCAGCAGGAGCAGCCAGGTGAGCTGCGGATCTCGGTGCGCACCAGCAACCGTCGCGGTACCCCCGGCGATGTGCGGCGGCTGACCTTCGGCATCGACATGAAGCTCGCCCAGCGCTGCCTCGGCTTCGTGCGCATGGACGTCGGCTACATCCCCGCCGAGGTCTACGACACGGTCCGTCTGCAGGGCCGCGGCCGGCCGCTGGTGCCGTTCCGGGACCTGCCCCGCCAGAGCGCGTACGTCGACCCGCACCTGGTCGGTCGCAGCGACCCGGCGAACGTCGTGCTCGCCGAGGCCACCGTGGGCAGCGACAACGCCTCCGCGACCGTGCGGGTCCCGCTGGACAACCGCAGCATGTTCGACCACGGCCAGGACCACGTGCCCGGCATGGTGCTCATGGAGGCGGCCCGCCAGCTGTGCCTGCTCGGCGTGTCCGACCTGTGGGGCGCCTCGGTCAGCCGCAGCACGGTCGCCGGCTTCGACTTCTCCTTCATGCGGTACGCCGAGCTGGACGTCCCCACGACGGTGCACATCCGCAAGACCGAGACGTACACGCACGAGGACAACCTCAGCCTGATGCTGCCGGACCTGCGGACCTTCCACATCGACTTCGAGCAGGACGGCGACGTCATCGCCTCCGGCCGGATGCACACCACCACCGCGTCGACGGGCGTCGCGCTGCTCGACGGCGAGGAGTGCGCGTGATCCCCGACGACCTGTGGGTCGCTCCCGCCGAGTGGCTGCCGCCCACTGCCGAGAAGACGGCGGACGCGCTGGCCACGGGCCGGGTGACCACCGGGGAGGCGGACGCGATGGGCTACGAGCAACTGCCCGTCTCCGACGACCTGTCCGCCCCTCAGATGGCGGTGCGTGCCGCCCGGCGCGCCCTGTCGCGGGCCGGCGTCCCCGCCGGGAACCTCGCCGCCGTCCTGCACGCCTGGACGTACTACCAGGGCCACGACTTCTGGTCGCCAGCGCACTACGTGGCCGCCGAGACCGGCGCCCGCGACGCGATCCCGACCGGCATCCAGCAGATGTGCAACGGCGCGGCGGCGGCCCTGCGCGCCGCGGTGCACCAGCTCGCCGCGCATCCTGGCGGCGCGCCGGTCCTGGTGACCACCGCCGACCGCTTCGCGTCGCCGGGCTTCGACCGATGGGGTGGTGACTACGGCGTCTGGTACGGCGACGGCGGCACCGCGGCCGTCGTCGGCGCCGGACCCGACGGCGTCCCGGAGGGCGCGCTCGCCCTGCGCGCCCTGCGGACCCGGGCGGCGCCCGAGCTGGAGAACGCCCACCGTGACGTCGGCGCCTTCCATCCGGCGCCGCACACCGGGGGCGCGGCCGTGGACGTCCGCCGGACCAAGAAGGCGTTCCTCGCCGACCACGACAAGCCGCGCTTCCTCGCCCGGCTGCGCCGGGAGACCACGGCCGTACTGGCCGCCGCGCTGACCGCGGCGGGCATCGGCCCGGGCGGGCGGCAGCTGAGCACGGTGCTGCTGCCACGGCTCGGCCGGGCCACCGCGCGGGACGTGTACGGCCCCGCCGTCGCCGAGATCACCGACGCGCCCCTGGCCGACCTGGGCGACCGCACCGGCCACCTCGGCGCCGGCGACCTGCTGTCCAACCTGGCCGCCCTGGCCGCCGACACCGGCCCGCACCGCCTCGAACGGGGCGAGTACGCGGCGGTGCTGAGCGCTGGCGCGGGGTTCACCTGGAGCGCGGTCGTGGTGCAACGGACCTGATCCGACAGGGACTTCACCCCATCTCTCTCCGTTTTCCCGACCCCTCTCCGTTTCCCCAGTCCCTCTCCGTTTCCCACCCTCCCCCCTTCCTGCCCTCTCCCCTTCCCGCCCCTCCGTTTCCCGCCCCCTCCGCTTAGATCCCTCTCCGCTCAGATCTCGAAGAAAGGCACTGTCATGACGTTCCCTCAGCGCGAGGGTCCCGGTGAGCGGCGTCCCGTTCTCGTCGTGGGCGCGGGCCCCGTGGGACTCGTACTCGCCACCGAACTGCTCGCACAGGGTGTTCCGGTCCGGCTGATCGACCACTCGGCCGCCGGCCCCGTCCAGCACTCCCGGGCCAGCGTCGTCTGGCCGCGCAGCCTGGAACTCCTCGGCCGTATCGGCGCGTCCGAGCCGCTGATCGAGCTGGGCAACCGCCTGGACGAGGTGCAGTACTACTCCGAGAAGCGGCATCTCGGCTCCATCGAGATGAGCCGGCTCGCCGACACCCCGTACCCCTTCGGCGTGGTCGTCCCGCAGGACACCACCGAGGAGGTGATCCGCACCCGGCTGGCCGCCTACGGCGGTGAGATCGAGTTCGGTTCCCTCAGCGGGCTCGACACCTCGGGGCCCCGGCCGGTCGCCGACGTGACGCGGGCCGACGGGCGCACCGAGCAGATCGAGGCGGACTGGGTGATCGGCGCGGACGGCGCGCACAGCGCGGTGCGCCGACTGGCCGGGATCGAGCTCCTGGGCAGCGGGAACGACGTGCTGTTCGCCATCGGTGACGGCCCCGTGGCCGGTGACATGGACCAGCACGCACTGGTGTACTGCTACTCCCGCTCCGGAGCCCTGGGCATCGCCCCCTTCGGTGGCGGCACGTACCGGCTCGCCATCAGCGTGCCGGACTGGCGCGGGGAACAGGGGCCGCCGCCGGAGCTGTTCCAGCGGTTCCTCGACGAGCGCTCCCCGCGGCCCGGCATCGTCGGCGAGCTGGACTGGTCCACCATCTTCCGCGCCCGGCGCCGGGTCGCCGAGACCATGCGGGCGGGCCGGGTCTTCCTCGCGGGCGACGCCGCCCACGTGTTCAGCGCGGCGGGCGCGCAGGGCATGAACACCGGCATCCAGGACGCGGTCAATCTCGCGTGGAAGCTGGCCGGCGTCGTCAAGGGCGCCTTCGAACCGGGCATCCTCGACACCTACGACAGCGACCGTCATCTGGCCGCGGAGCGCATCGTCCTGACCACCGCCAAGCAGACCAGCTGGGGACTGTTCAAGCGGCGCCACGAGCTCGCCCTGCGCGACGCCACCGTACGGCTGGCCCACCGGACCGGGGTGCTGCAGCGGTTCGGCGCCCCGCTGATGGCGCAGCACGACGTCAGCTACCGGCCGGCCGAGTCCCTGCGCGACACGCTGCCGGGGCTGACCCGCAGACTCCGCGTCGGCGACCGGCTGCCGGTGTTCACCGCGTACGGCGCTCCCCAGCCGGGCGCCGAGCGCTGGCCCTCGATCGACCCGGCGCGGCTGACGCTGCTGCTCTGGGCCGGCGAACGGCAGGACGCCGCATGGGTGGCCGCCCGCGAGGCCGTGACAGCGGCCGCGCCGGACGGGGTGCCGGTACGGGACATCTCCGTCTGGCCGGGCTTCACCCCGCTGCTCGGCACCGCACCGAAGGCCGTCCTGGTCAGGCCCGACGGACACATCGCGGCGCTCACGGCCCCCGAGCCGAGCGCGGTCCGTACGGCGCTGCGCCGGGCGGGCAACAGCTTCCGCACGGCCCGCACCTCGACGCCGGACGCGCCGGATGCCCCGGCCACCCTGGCCGCCCTGGACACGCCGGACAGGGCGGGCGCGCCCGCCCCGAACGACCCGAACGACCCCACCGCCACCACCGACCCCACCACCGACCCCACCGCCGCCGACAAGATCGAGGAGCTGGTCTCATGAGCCGCGCCGCGGTGTTGTGCGGACTCGGCGGCGCGCTGCCGGCGACGGCCGTGTCGAACGAGGAGCTGGCCGGGCAGCTGGACACCTCCGACCAGTGGATCCGCACCCGTACCGGGATCGGCCTGCGCCATGTCGTGGCCCCGGGCGAGGCCACCTCCGACCTCGCCGTGGCGGCCGGGGAGCACGCCCTCGCCTCGGCCCGCCGTACGGGCGGGGACGCCGCCGCCGACGTGGACCTGGTGGTGCTGGCCACCAGCACGCCGGACCGGCCGTGCCCGGCCACCGCGCCGGACGTCGCCCACCGGCTCGGACTGGGGACGGTGCCCGCCTTCGACGTGGCCGCCGTGTGCACCGGGTTCGTCTACGCGCTGGCCACGGCGTCCTCCATGATCACCGCGGGTGTCTCGGAACGGGCCCTGGTGATCGGCGCTGACACCTTCTCCACCATCCTCGACCCGGCCGACCGCACCACCCGGGCCATCTTCGGCGACGGAGCCGGAGCCGTGGTGCTGCGGGCGGGCGAGGCGGACGAGCCGGGGGCGCTGCTCGGCTTCGACCTGGGCAGCGACGGCTCGGGCGCCGATCTGATCACGGTGCGCGCCGGAGGCTCCAGGCAGCGCTCCTCGGCCGAACCCCAAGGCGCCGGGGACCACTTCTTCACGATGGACGGCCGGCCCGTGTTCACCCAGGCCGTGCTGAACATGAGCCGTTCCTCGCAGGCGCTGCTCGACCGGGTCGGCTGGACACCCGCCGAGCTCGACAAGGTCGTGGCGCACCAGGCCAACATCCGCATCCTCAACGCCGTCGGCGAGCAACTCGGCCTCGACGAAAAGCAGATCGTCGTGAACCTGGACCGGGTCGGCAACACCGTCGCCGCCTCGATCCCGCTCGCCCTGCGGGACGCCGCCGCCGACGGCGAGCTGCGGCCGGGCCACCGCGTACTCCTCACCGGCTTCGGCGGCGGCCTCACCTGGGGCTCTGCCGCGCTTGTCTGGCCGGCCCTTGAGACCGACTGACCTCTCCGAGCGCACCGAACCCACCAGGCACACCAGGCACAGTCAGCTCACCGAACACAGTCAACTCAGCGAACACACCGAGCACATCCACGAAAGGAACCTCACCATGAGCACTCCCGTCATCAAGATCCAGGAATCCCTCAAGCACCGCGTCTCCGGCCTGATCAGTGAGAAGTTCGGCCTCGACGAGGCGGAACTGCTGTCCGGCGCCACCTTCGACGAACTGGAGATCGACTCCCTCATCCTCGTGGAGCTCAGCCTGATCCTGCGCAAGGAGATGGGCATCGTCCTCCAGGAGGGCGAGCTGAAGGCCGCCTTCACGCTGGACGAGGCCGTCGCCGTCATCCGCACGAAGGCGGATCAGGCGTGAGCGGCGTGGCCCGGGGTCGCGGAGTCGCGATCACCGGCATGGGCCTGGTCACTCCGGCGGGCATCGGGGTGGAGGAGAACTGGCGGCGCGTGCTGTCCGGCGTGTCCGCCGCGGCCACCGACCCCGAACTGAAGGGCTCGAAGGTCGACATCTCGTGCCGGGTCCCCGGCTTCGACCCGACGGCCGAGCTGGGCCGGCGCACCGCCTGGAAGCTGGACCGCTTCACCCAGCTCGCCGTGGTCGCCGCCCGGCAGGCGGTCACCGACTCCGGCCTGGACACCGGGTCCTGGGACTGCACCCGGGTGGGCGTGGTCATCGGCAACTCGCTCGGCGGCGCGGCCACCCTGGAGAAGCAGCTGCGCACCTACTGCGAGGGCACCCCCGAGGACGTGTCGGCGCTGATGATCCCCATGAGCATGGTCAACATGGTCGCCGGATACATCGCGATGGACCTGCGCATCCACGGCCCCAGCCTGGTCACGGCGACCGCGTGCGCGTCGGGGGCGTCCGCGATCGGCACGGCCCGCGAATGGCTGTTGTCCGGGCTGTGCGACGTGGTCCTGGCCGGCGGGACCGAGTCGGCGATCAGCCCCGGCACGCTCAACGGGCTGTCCCGGATGGGCGCGCTGTCGGGCCGTACCGACCAACCGGGGGCGGCGTCCCGCCCGTTCGCTGCGGACCGGGACGGCTTCGTGGCCGGCGAGGGCGCGGCGCTCCTCGTGCTGGAGCGGTGCGCGGACGCCACCGCCCGCGGCGCCCGGCGCTACGCGGACATCGCCGGCTTCAGCGCCACGTCCGACGCGCACCACGCCACCGCCCCGCATCCGCGGGGCGAGGGCCTGGCACGGGCCCTGCGGGCCGCTCTGAACGACGCCGGAGTGCTCCCCGACGAAGTGGAGCACGTCAACGCGCACGGCACCTCCACCCCGATGAACGACCTCACGGAGGCCCGCGCCCTGCACTCGGTGCTCGGCGACCGCGCGGCGATCACCTCCACCAAGGGCGTCACCGGCCACACCCTGGCCGCGGCGGGTGCCGTCGAGGCGGCGTACACCGCACTGGCGCTGTACCACGGCGCCGTGCCGCCCACCGCCAACGTGCAGTCGCTGGACCCGGCGATCGACGTCGACATCGACATCGTCACGGGCGCGGCGCGGCACCGGCGGATGAGCGTCGCGGCGAGCACCTCCCTGGGATTCGGCGGGCACAACGCCGCCCTGATCCTCACCGCCGCCTGACGGGGCCGGGGTGTTCGCACCCCGGCCCCACCAACTCCCTTTGGCAGATTCGACCGACAGATTCGACCGCCGGATTCGACTGACGGATTCGACAGAAAGGAAGTTCGCGTGACCACGCGTAACCTCGGCCCGACCGGACTCGCCGTCCACCCCGTCGGCCTCGGATGCATGGGAATGAGCTGGGGTTATGCCGAGTCGCAGCGCGACGACACGGTCTCGGTCATGGTGATACGGCGGGCGCTGGACGCCGGGCCGGTCCTGCTGGACACGGCCGACGCCTACGGCGCGGGCCACAACGAGACCCTCGTCGGCCGCGCCCTGGCCGGCCGCCGTGGCGACGCCGTGGTCGCGACCAAGACCGGCATCGTCGTCGACGACCTCGCCACCCGAAGCCTGAGCCGCGACGGTTCCCCCGAGCACATCCGGCGCTCGGCCGACGCCTCGCTCGAGCGGCTCGGCGTAGACGCCATCGACCTGTACTACCTGCACCGCGTCGACCCCGCCGTACCTCTGGAGGAGTCCTGGGGCGCGCTGTCCGAGCTGGTCCGGGCCGGCAAGGTGCGCCACCTCGGGCTGTCGGAGGTGACCCGGGAGCAGGCGGATGCCGCCCACCGCGTCCATCCGGTGGCCGCGGTGCAGTCCGAACTGTCCCTGTGGACGCGGGAACCGCTCGACCCCGGCACCGGGATCTCCGGCTGGTGCGGCGCACACGGTGCCGCTTTCGTGCCGTTCGCGCCGCTGGGCCGGGGTTTCCTCACCGGCCGCTACACCCGGCCCGAGGACTTCGAGGCCGGCGACTTCCGGGCCACCAACCCACGCTTCACGGGTGAGGCGTTCACCGCGAACCTGCGCATCGCGCACGCGGTGGAGGAGGTCGCCGCCCGGCACGGGGCCACCGCCGCCCAGGTCGCCCTGGCCTGGACCCTCGCCCAGGGCGACCACGTCATTCCCGTCCCCGGCACCAAGCAGTCCCGCTACCTGGCGGACAACCTGGCCGCCGCCGACCTGCGCCTGACCGCGCGGGACCTGCGGGACCTGGACGCGGCGCCTGCCGCGACCGGCAGCCGTTACTAGCTTGCTGCTCCGCCGGGAGGGCAGCGACGGGTGCGTTGCCGGACGCGGCGCCGTCGTGGCCGGTCGCGCAGTTCCCCGCGCCCCTTCAGGGCGCCGGGCTGCGCCCGCGCCCAGCCGTCACCCACGGCAGCTCACCGGCTACCGGCACAGCCCATACCCCGGCCCCGGCCCTTCGACCAGTCCCGACATCCCTCCACAACCAGGAGCACACCATGCCCGAGCAGCCAGGCGGCGCCGTCGCGTCGTCCCCGTACACCGTGGCCGTCGTCGGTCTGGGCGGCACCGGGCTGGCCCTGGTGCGCCGACTGGCCGGCGCGGGGCTCACCGTCGTCGCCGTCGACGACGACCCGGCGGCGCTGGCCCGCGCCGGGGAACTGAGCCCGTCCGAGCGCCCCCGCACGGTGACCCCCTTCCCGGCGGGGGTCGCCGAGGCCGACCTGGTCATCGAGGCCGTACCGGAACCGGCGGCGCTCAAGCGGCTGGTGCTGGCCAAGGTGCGCCGGCACCTGCGGCCCGGCACCCCGGTGCTCACCACCGCGCTGACCACGTCCCTCGTCGACCTCCAGGACGCCGCGGGCCCTGACCTGTTCGCGCTGCGCTTCCTGCGCGCGGACGATCTGGCCGCCGTGGAGGTCGCCCGCGCTCCCGGCGCCGGGGACGCCGCGGCCGAGCGGGTGGAACGCGTCCTGACCGCGGCCGGGATCACGGCGCACCAGGTCGTCGACCGGCCCGGGTCACTCGCCCCCGGCCTGCTGCTCGGCCTGCTGAACCGGGCCGCGTGGATGGTCCACGACGGGTACGCCACCGCCGAGGACGTCGACACCGCGGTACGGCTCGGCTGCGGCTGGCGCGAGGGTCCGCTGGCGGTGCTGGACGCGATAGGCCTGGACACGGCACGCGACGTCCTCTCCCGCCTCGCCGAGACGGCCGACGGGCACGCGGCGCCGGCCCCGGTCCTCGACGAACTGATCGCCCGGGGCGCGCTCGGCCGCAAGACGGGCCGCGGCTTCCACCGGCACGACCGGGGCGAGGGGCCGCGCCGACCGGTGCTGCCGACCGCCCCGCCCGGCCGCCGGGTGGTGGTCGTCGGCTCGGGAACCATGGCCACCGGCATCGCGGAGTCCTTCGTACGCGGCGGCTTCGACACGACGCTGCTGGCCCGGACCGAGGAGAAGGCACAAGTGGCCGCGGAACGCGTGGAGTTCGCACTGCGACGCACGGGCGCGAACGAGGAGCAACGGGAGGGACAGGAGGCCGGCTTCACGGCGACGGCCGACCGCTCTGTGCTGGGCGCGGTGGACATCGTCGTCGAGGCGGTGGTGGAGGACCTGGAGGTCAAGCGGCGGCTGTTCGCCGAGCTGGGCGCGGTCTGCGCGCCGCGCACGTTGCTGGCCACGTCCACCTCCAGCCTGCCGGTCGCCGCCTGCACCGAACCCGCGGGCCGTCCCGCGGACGTGCTGGGCCTGCACTTCTTCAACCCGGCTCCGGTGATGCGTCTGCTGGAGCTGGTCCCGGCACCGGGCACCAGCAGGCACAACCTGGCCCGCGCCCGCGCGCTGGCCGAACAACTCGGCAAGCGGATCGTGCAGTGCGGCGACCGGGCCGGTTTCATCGTGAACGCGCTGCTCTTCCCGTATCTGAACCAGGCCCTCGAACTGCTGGACGCGGACGAGACGACGACCGCCGCGCTGGACGCGACCGCGCGAGCGGTGGGCGGCCAACCGCTCGGTCCGGTACGGCTGCTCGACACGGTCGGCGCCGACGTGGCACTGGAGGTGCAGCGCCGCCTGCAGGCCGACCCGCGCTGCCGGGCACCGGAGACCGCCGGGCTGCTGAAGCAGCTGGTGGCCGCGGGGCACCTGGGCCGTAAGACGCCGGGCAAGGGCACCCGCACCTACCTGACTGCCCGCACCACCGCACCGGTCCCCGCGTCCGCCTGATCCCACCGGGCCACGACACCGGTCCCCGCGTCCCCCTGATCCCCTGATCCCGCCGGGCGGCGGTCTGCCCCTCCCCCGGGTACGACCGCGGCCCGGCGCCCTCTCCCCTCCCTCCCCTTCCCTCTCCTCCCCCGTCACCCGCATGGAAGGCCGCACCCCCATGTCCGCTGTCCCCGGCGCACCGAACACGCCCGTCGAGATCGCCTTCTTCGACGTCGACGAGACGCTGATCACCGTCAAGAGCATGTTCCGCTTCCTGGAGTTCCACTACCGCGAGCGCGGCCTGCCGCCGTCCGCCTACGAGGAGGCCGCGGGCACGCTGCGGCGCAGGTCGGCGGCGGGCGTCTCACGGCTGGTCACCAACCGCGAGTACTACCGCCTGTACGCGGACCGCCCGCGCGACGAGCTGTTCGCGCACGGCCGCGCCTGGTTCGACGCGGAGATCGCCGGCGGCACACTGCTGCATCCGCCCGTGGTGTCCGCCCTGCGCCGGCACCGGGAGCAGGGGGCGCTGATCGTGCTGGTGTCGGGCTCGTTCCGGCCGTGTCTGGAGCCGGTCGCGGAGCTGCTCGGCGCCGACGAGATCCTGTGCAGCGAGCCGGAGTACGTCGACGGGTACTGCACGGGCCTGGTGGAACACCCGGTCATCGGCGTCGAGAAGGGCCGGCTGGCGCGCGCGCTGATGCGGCGGCGCGCGGTGTCCCCCTCGCGCGCCGCCGCCTACGGCGACCATGCCTCCGACCTGGACCTCCTGCGCTCAGCGGGCCACCCCGTCGCCGTCGGCGACGACATGGTGCTCGGCGCCCATGTCGCCAAGGTGGGCGGAGGCACGCTGCCGGGGGCCGGTCACGCCGCGAACGTCAGCCGGTCGTCCGCTCCTTGGCGACCGACGCGAGCGCGGTGAAGCACAGCCTGCTTTCCTGATGCATCGTCACCAGGAAGCGGGCGCGGCCGAGTTGGTCGTCCGGCAGCAGCTGGACGTCCACGCTGCAGGGGGAGTCGAGTTCGACGTAGCGGTGGAAGACGGTCTCCATCGCCTCGGCGTCGCCGACCCGGGGGTGCCGCATGGTGCGCACGGCCTGCTTGGCCGCCTCCAGCAGGAGGATGCCGGGGGCGTGGTCGCTGGGGTGGTCGAAGTACATCGGGTGGTGGGTGTCGATCCGCAGCTGCCAGCGGTCGGGGGCGTCGGTGGGTGAGAGCAGCGCGTCCCGGAACTCCTCGCCGGCGCCGGAGGCCGGGGGCGGCAGCGGGCGGCTCCGGGCCAGTTCCAGCATCCGGTGGGCGTCGCCGTACGAGCCGCGCAGCCGCTCGTAGACGGCGGGCTGCTGGATGGTGAAACGGGTGTGGGCGGTGGCCAGTTGCTCGCCGTCGCGCAGCACCGTGATGTCCAGGGACAGGGCCGTGACCCGGTCGCGGCGGCGGACCACGTCGTAGCAGCGGATGTGCAGGTCCGGACGGCCGCCGATGCCTCCCTCGCGCAGGGTGGGCAGGTTCAGCGCGTAGCGGTACTCGCTCCAGAGCAGACGGTGGCCGAACGGGACGTCGTAGCCCGCGTGCGACAGCAGCGGAAACGTCTGCCGAATCGTTTCCGTGAGCAGAACGGCACTGTCCTGGTCACGGTCCCCGGCGCCCACGAACTCGCTCGTGTCCGTCCAGTCCGCCGCGACGAGGAACTCGTCCTCCGCCAGCCGCTTCAGGCCCACGAGCAGTACCTGACCCGCGTCGTGCTTGTGGACGAGGTCCTTCGTGACCCGCACCGGTCTCGAAACGGCAGCCGTCATCATCTCGTTCATGTGAATCCCCCTGTGTCGATGCACTGACACGAACTGCTCCCCCAGCGGTGGCGGAGCCGCGCTACGGCAAGTAACATAGAGGACGTTCTTTTTCTTGTCGAGACCGGGATGCAGCCATGGCACCAGCGAATCCGAATCACGCGCCCAAGCAGGAGCGCGCGATTCAGACCCGAGAGCAGCTCTTGAAGGCAGCCGCGGAGGTCTTCGACGAGTACGGATACGCCGGCGCGGGGATCAACAAGATCCTGCAGCGCGCGGGGGTGACCGCGGGGGCTCTTTACTTCCATTTCAAGGACAAGAAGAGCCTCGCGATGGAGGTGATGAACGCCCAGCGCGGCACCATCGAGCCGCATGTGCCCACCACCGGCCTGCAACGGCTGGTGGACATCACCCTCATCTGGTCGCACTCGCTCCAGGCCGACCCCATGCTGCGCGCCGGCGTCCGCCTCACCGGCGAGCAGGCCGCCTTCGGACTGCAGGACGCCACGCCGTACGCGGTCTGGACCCGCAGCTTCGAGGAGTGCCTGGAAGTCGCGCGCGCCCAGGGCGAGTTGCGTGAGCACGTACGGATCGACGAGCTGGCCGAGTTCGTGGTCGGCGCGTGCACCGGCATGCAGGAGTACGCGCAGGTCGTCTCCCGGCGTGCCGACCTGCCCCGCCGGACGGTGAACATGTGGCGCGCGCTGCTGCCGGGCGTCGCCGCCGGTCCGGCTTTCGACGGGATCGAGAACAGCGAGGAGCGCGCGCTGTCCCTGTGGACGTCCGTGAGCGCGCCCGACCAAGGGGAGGGAACCCGACCATGACCGACCGACCGCGCCACCTGCGCCGCCTGCGAATCGCCGCCGTCAACATCGACGGCGTCCTGCTCGCCGACACCTTCAGCCCGCTCATCCACCAGTTCGTCACCCGACGCGGCGGCACCTACTCGGCCGACGTCGAGCGCAGTGTCTTCTCCCAGCGGCAGGCCGACGCCGGCCGCGCCATGGCGGCGGTGGTGCCGCAGGCCATGACCGGCGAGGAGGCCCTGGCCGCCTACTTCGAGGAGCGCGCCGCCTACCTCGTCGACCACCCCGTCGAGATCACCGAGGGAGCCGGACCGCTGCTGGAGCGGCTGCGCGCCGCCGGGCTCGACGTGGTCTGCTACGGCGGCCTGGCCAAGTCCCACTTCGACGAGCAACTCGGTGCGTACGCCCACCTGTTCACCCCTCCGCACTACATCTGCACCAACGACGTGCGCCCCGGGCTGCGGGAGATCACCGCACACTTCGGCCTCGATCACGGCCAGGTGCTCTTCATCGACGACGTGGCACGGGTCGCCGAGGCGGCGAAAGCCATCGGGGCGCCGTTCATCGGCCACCCCAGCCGGTTCGAGCACAGCCACCAGGCGGAGCTGATGCGGCAGGCCGGGGTACGCCATCTCGTGGGCGGCCTGAACGAGATCGACGACGCGCTGCTGCGCACGCTGGACGAGGAGGCGACCGCCGGCACGCTGTGGCCGACCCGGGCCGACGAGCCGGTACCGACGGCCCGATAGGGCCCTTCGCCCTCCCTCGGGCCCCGGGTCGGCCGGGTGCCTCGTGGAAGCGAGGTGCCGGGCGGCCCGGGGCTCGGCGCGGACGGTCGTACGACGTCTCAGACAGCGAGCGTGCCGCCGTCGACCGGGATGGTCGCGCCGGTCACGAAGGACGACGCGTCGGCGCACAGCCACAGCGCCGCCTGCGCCACCTCGACCGGGGCGGCGAACCGCTTCTGGACGGCTCGCGCGAAGAACGTCTGCTCCACGCCGGGCATCTGCTCGACGACCGACTCCATCATCTCGGTGAGCGTGCTGCCCACGGCCAGCGCGTTGACCCGGATACCCCGGTCCCCGTACTGGGCCGCCGCGGCCTTGGTCAGGCCGATCACCGCATGCTTGGCGGCCACATAGGGCGCGCCCACCCCGGTGGCGATGAGACCGGCCACGCTCGCGGTGTTGACGATCGCGCCACCGCCGGTGTCGAGCATGGCGCGGATCTGGTGGCGCATGCAGTTCCACACGCCCCGGACGTTCACGTCCATGACGGTGTCGTAGTCGTCGTCCGACATCTCGTGCAGATCGCCGCCGGGCACGGCCTGGCCAGCGTTGTTGAAGGCGGCGTCCAGGCGGCCGAAGCGCTCCACCGCCGCGTCGACGACACGCTCGACGTCCTCGCCACGGCGTATGTCCCCGGGGACGGCCAGGGCGCGACCGCCCCGCACCTCGATCTCCTTGACCACCGAGGCGAGTTGTTCGTGGCGGCGAGCCGTGACCACCACTGCCGCGCCGTGCTCGACGAAGAGGCGTGCCGCCGCCGCGCCGATACCCGACGAAGCTCCGGTGATCATGACTACCCGGCCACTCATTGCGCACGTCTGTTCGATCATGAAAGGCAGTCAAACAGGCGGTTCACAGGTAGTCAGCCGGATGGGACAGTCCTTACCAGCCAACCTGCCAAGAACGTTCCGAGCTGCTCGTTCTCCGGATCTCTTGGGAATCTCTTGACCTATGGTTGGTGCTGTCGCGGGCCGTCCGCGGCGCACGGGGGGCGGGAGGAGGCGCGAGCACACGTGGCGAAGCAGGAGAGGGCGGAGCAGACCCGGCAGCGACTCGTAGAGGCCGCGTCCGCCGCATTCGCCGAGCATGGTTACGCCGGCACCTCCCTGCACCGGATCGTCAGATCGGCCGGGGTCACCATGGGCGCGCTGACCTTCCACTTCTCCAGCAAGTCGGCCCTGGCGGACGCCGTCCAGGAGGCCGGCACGGCCGCCACCCGCGAGGTCCTCCACAACTCCGCGCCCGCGCCGGGACTGCGAGGCGTGCTGGACGAGGTGCTCGCACTGGCCGACGCGCTGCGCACCACACAGAGCATCCGCGCCGCCGCCCGGCTCACCCGCGAGGGCCACGCCGCCGACCACGACTGGTACGACTCCTGGGCCCCCGGTCTGCGCGACGCGCTGGAACGGGCCTGGCGCGAGGATCACCTGGACGGCGGGCTGACCCCGCTGGCGGCGACCTCGCTGCTCTCCCACGTCCTGCTCGGCGTGGAGGCCACCACCGCCTCCCCGGACTCGCTGCGCACGGTCACCGGCGACGGCCCCGAGGACAACCTGACCCAGGCCCTGAAAGCGCTGGGCACCCTCATCACCCCCTCGGCCGCCTCCGCTCGGGGCGAGGACTGACCGACGGTTCGCCGGACCCCGCGAAGGGCCTCGTTCCGGCGCGACCGCCCTCACTGAATGCGCCGTTCCGCACACGTGCCGTATCGCCTCGGCCGGCCCACTCGTGCCCCCGTACGGAATTTTCCGCGCCCGGCACACCACTCCTGACGCCACCCTCGGCGCAACTCCTGCCGCAGCTCAGAGCACCCGGGCACATCACCACGCACGCCGCCGCGCACCCCTCCCCGCCGTTGCCGGCCCGGCACCCTCCATAGAAACATAGAGAATGTTCTGTATATTCATGGCAGACCGGGGGAGAGGAGTCCGTACATGTATCCGGCCAAGGAGTGCGTCCCGCCGGCCCACCGGCTCTTCGCCCATCTGCCGCGGGCCGACCAACGGCGTTGGGCAGGCGTCTATCTGAAGGGACTGCTGGCCACCCAGGGCAAGAAGTCGCTGCGGCGCATAGCGGCCTCGGTGACGCCGTCCCCGACGGCACCCCAGTCGCTGCAGCAGTTCGTCAACGACAGCGCCTGGCAGTGGCGCCCCGTCCGCGCCGAACTCGCCCGCTGGGCCGCCGAGCACACCGCCGCGCACGCCTGGACGCTCTCCCCCGTGGTCATCCCCAAGCGGGGCGAGCTGTCCGTCGGCGTCCACCGGCGCTTCGTGCCCGCCTTCGGACGCACCGTCAACTGCCAGCTCGCCCTCGGCGCGTTCCTCTCCGGCGACCTCGGCGACCTCGCCGTGGACTGGCAGCTGTATCTGCCGCGGCGCTGGACCGAGGACGCCCGGCTGCGGCGCCAGGCCCGCATCCCCGAGGCCACCGGCCACGCCACCGCGGCCGAGCTGTGCCTCGCCCTCGCCGACCGACTGGCCCGGATCACACCCGAGATGCCGCCGGTCGTCGTCCACACCGACGGCCACATCGACGCCGCAGCCGTGATCGAGGGCCTGCAGGCCCGCGGCCTGGACTGGATCGTGGCCGTGCCCGACACCCTGCCCCTGTCACTCGCCGCGTCCGCCGGTCCCCACCCGGCGGACGCGGCGGCCCTCCACCCGGCCCCGGAACCGGCGGGCGACCTGCTGCGCCGGCACGCCCGGCCGCCCACCGCCACACCCCTCGCCCCCGGGCAGCCCCGGCTCCGCACCACAGAGGTACTGCTGCCTGCCGGGACCCGGCCGGCCCTGCTGGTCGGCGTCCGGACCGCCTCACGCTTACGGCCCGACCGGCTCTGGCTGACCAACCTGCCCCCGGCGCGGCGAGACCGGGCCCTCGCGGTCATCGGCTCCGCCACCACCGCGCGGGCCGGGGTCGCGGAGGCCGAACTGGGCCTGCACGACTTCGCGGGCCGGTCCTACCCCGGCTGGCACCGCCACGCCACGCTGGTCTCCGTAGCCTCCGCGCACCGCAGGCTCGGGCACGAGGTGTGTCTGGCCCCCAACAGCGGCTGACCGCCGCCGTATACCGGCCGGACAGCCGGCCACCACCGCTCGACGGCCCTCCCCCACACGCACACTGACGGCCCTTCCCCCACGCACAGCACCACAGGAACCCCGCAGCGGCGCGGGCTCCTGCCGATCTGTTCGCCCGTACACCGCTCACTGCACCGGGCGGTGACACCCACCTTGAGGAGGGGCTGTGGAGTTCCGTGTCCTTGGACCGATCGACGTCCGCGAGCTGGGGCGTGACGTCACCCCCAGCGCACCCAAGCAGCGGCAGGTACTCGCCCTGCTCCTGGCGAAGGCCAACCACCGTGTGTCCGTACCGGCGTTGCTGAGCGAGGTGTGGGACGGCGAGCCGCCCCGCACCGCCACCACCGCCCTGCAGACGTACATAGGGGCGATACGCAAGGCGCTGGCCGCCGGTAGTGGCACCAGCGCCCGCGACATCGCCGACCACCGGCTGGTCACCGACGGCAACGGCTACGTGCTGCGCCTCGAACACCACGAATGGGACCGGCCGCGCTTCGAGCGGCTGGTCCTCGATGCCCGCCGCCTGCTGGAGGAGCGCGAGGCGCACACCGCGACCGACACCCTCGGCGAGGCGCTGGCCATGTGGCGCGGCACGCCCTTCTGCAACGTCCGGCACGGCAGCCAGCTCACCGTGCAGGCCCGGGTGCTGAACGAGGCGCACCTCGCGGCCTGCGAGGTGCGCATCGACGCGCTGCTGCTGTGCCGGCGCTTCCAGGAGGCGGTCGGGGAGGCCGTCGCCCTGGTCGGCGACCACCCGTACCACGAGAACGTGCACACCCAGCTGATGCGGGCGCTGTACGCCTCGGGCCGCCGGGCCACGGCGCTGGAGGTCTACCAGTCGCTGCACCGCCGGATGACCGACGACCTCGGCATCCCGCCGTCACCGTCGACCACGACCCTGCACCGCGTGATGCTCCAGGACAGCCCCGACCAGCGGTACCTCGCCGCCGCCGGCGCCGGGGCCCTGCTCTGAGCCGGAGGCACCCGACGGGTCGGCGGGTGGGCGGACGGGCGGGGGTCAGGTGGGCGGAGGGGCAGGTGGGCGGGCGGTCAGGTGAGCGGGTGTCGCCGGGCCCGCCTGCGGACGACCACGCCCCCTCAGGCGCCTGTGTCCTCGCCCGCCCACAGGCTCTCCACGGCCCGCGCCGGGCCGCCCGCCCCGCGTACCTGCTCCATGGCCACCTGGACGAAGGCCCGTAGCCGGGCCGTCTCGTGGCCGGTGGGCCAGACGAAGGCGTAGTCGATGGCCGGGGCGTCCGTGAACGGCTTGAAGACCAGGCCGGGACGGCTGTAGTAGTGCGCGCCCGCAGCCGCCACCGGTGTCACGCCCTTGCCCGCGAGAACGAGGGAGAGCGCGTCCTCCCAGTGCGTCATGGCCTGCCCGTGCGGGATGGGCCGCCCCGACGGCGTCTGCCGCGGGAAGTGGTGGTCCAGCCAGTGCGCCGGCACGTTCCCGGCGACCGTCAGCAGCGTCGCCTCCGCCAGGTCCTCCACGCTCACCGACTCACGGCGCGCGAACGGATGCGCGGACGCCATCAGCAGCACCCTCGGCTGCGACACCAGCACCGGACCCAGCGTCAGATCCGGCTCGGTCACCGGAGGTTCGGTGACCTGGAGCTCGATGTCACCGGCGCGCAGCGGACCGTAGGGGTCCGAGATCTGCACCTGCCGTATCTGCACGTCCACGCCCGGGTACCGGCGTCCGAACACCTCGGCGACGCTGTGCAGCAGATGGCCCGTGAACGCGCCGGAGAAGCCGATCCGCAGCATCCCGGTGATACCCCGGCCGGCCGCCATGGCCTTGGTGACGGCCTCCTCGATCCCCCGCCACGCGGGCGCGATGTCGTCCCTGAGCTGTTCTCCGATGGGGGTCGGCGTGACCTGGCGGCTGGTGCGGTCGAACAGCCTGGCGCCGATACGGCGTTCCAGCCGGGCGATGGTCTGGCTGACCCGGCTCTGCGAGACCCCCACGCGGTCGGCGGTCCGGCCGAAGTGCAGTTCCTCCGCGAGAGTCAGGAAAATCTCGATCTCCTGGCGTTCCATGACGGTTCTCCCGCACCCCCTCACTCCTGCGACCTCGAACGATGAGCCCAGCGAATCGATCGTTGCACAGATCGTCCTTGTTGCGCAGGCCCCCTGATTCGAAGCTGATCAGGCCCGTCAGATCGGCAGGTCAGATCGCCAGGAAGGACCGCTCATGGCCGTCACCGAATCCTCACCCCCCACCAGTTCCACACACGAAGTCGCCACACCACCCGGGCCCACCGCCGACGGCACCGCCTTCGGGGCCCGCGAGTGGCTGGTGCTGATCACCCTGTGCTGCGCCACCTTCATGTGCGGCCTGGACTTCTCCATCGTCACCGTCGCCCTGCCCGACATCGGCAACGCCCTCGGCTTCTCCTCGGCCGGCACCCTGCAGTGGGTGGCCACCGCCAGCCTGCTGCCCTCGGCCAGCCTGCTGCCCCTGTTCGCCCGGGTCGCCGACCTGATCGGCCGCAAGCGGCTGTTCACCCTCGGCGTCGTCGTGTTCACCCTGTTCTCGCTCGGCGCCGCCCTCGCGAACAGCCCCGGCGTACTGATCGCCACCCGCATCGGCCAGGGCACCGCCGCCGCGATGATCGCCCCGTCCGCCATCGCCCTGATGACCGGCTACTTCCAGGAGGGCCCCAAGCGCGCCCGCGCCCTGGGCCTCAACGGCGCGGTCATGTCGCTGGGCTTCGTACTCGGCGCGCTCGGCGGCGGCGTCATCACCAACGGCTTCAGCTGGCGCTGGACCATGGTCGCGCTGTGCGTGATCGGCGCGGTGGCACTGGCCGGCGCGCTGGCCCTGCCGACGATCCACGAGTCCCGTGCCGCCCGCCGGATGGACATCCCGGGCGCGATCCTGTCCACGCTCGGCCTGTTCGGCCTGGTCTACGGCATCTCCACCGGCGGTGACGAGGGCTGGACCCGCCCCGCCGCGCTCGGCCCGATCGTCGGCGGCCTGGTGCTGCTGGCCGCGTTCCTGCTGGTCGAGCGGCGCCACCCGGAGCCGCTGGTGCCGCTGTCCGTGCTGAACCGGCCGTCCGTGAAGTGGTCGGGGCTGTTCGGTGTGATCACCTTCGGCATGTGCGCCGGTACGACCGTGCTGCTGAGCCTGTACATGCAGGACGTGCTCGGCTTCACCGCCCTTCAGGCCGGTCTGAGCTACCTCGGCGAGGGCGCGGCGGCGATGCTCGGCGGCCTGTACGTCGCCCGGCTGCTCGGCCGGTTCGGCGGGGTGCGGGTGCTGGCCGCGGGCCTGCTCATCCAGGGCGTCGGCACGGTCGCGATGTTCTCCCTGCCCCAGGACGTGAACCTGGTCGCCCTGCTCGTCACCTCCTCGGTCATGGGACTCGGCCACGTCTTCAGCGTCGTCTCCTTCATCACCGTGATGACCACGGGCGTCACCGAGGAGGACCAGGGCGTCGTGGGCGGACTGTCGCAGCTGCCCCAGTACGTGGCCGCGATCGGTGTCTCGGGTCTGAGCGCGATCGCCGCCGCCCGCACCAACGCCCTCTCGTCGGGCGCCGTTCCGTCCCGCGCCGACATCCTGGGCGGGCTGCACGCGGGCATGGTCACGGCCGGTGTCGTCACCCTCGTCGGCGCGCTGCTCGTCGGCGCCCTGCTGCGCAAGCGGACCACGGTCTAGGCCGTCCCGTGTCCGGCACACGGCACCGCCCGCCGGAACCGTCCGCGCACCCGGCGCGACCGTCCGCCGCCATTCGGCGGACGGCCGCGCCGTCCCCGTGTCCGAGCCGCGCCGGGCGCCTTCGCCTCCTGCGAGGAGACCATCCGTGAACGACAGCCGACTGCGCAGGCCCTCCGCCGTGCGTACCCTGCGCGTGGGTGAGCTGAAGGTCAGCTATGTGCCCGACGGGGCGATGCTGCTGAAGCCGGCCGGCAGTCCGCCCGCGGCCGTCGACCGCCACCTGGGCAGGTACGGCGCCTACCTCAACGACACGCGCCGCCTCGTGGCGAACACCGGCGGCCTGCTCGTCGAGCACGGCACCCGGGCCCTGCTGATCGACGCCGGGTTCGGCCCGCGCGCGGTACCGGAGGACCCCGGACACCCCGACCGGGGCGCGGTGCACGGCGGCTCGCTGCCCGGCAATCTGGCCCTGCTCGGGCGGTCGCCCGAGGACATCGAGACGGTGGCCTTCACCCACCTCCACCCCGACCACACCGGCTGGGCCTGCGTCGACCCGCCCCTGTTCACCCGGGCCACCTTCGTGATCCCCAAGACCGAATGGGACCAGGACCACCGGGACCCCGCGCTGGAGGCCCTCGAACCCCGGACCAGGCTGGTGCTCGCCGGTGACGAGGTCTTCCCCGGTGTGCACGCCATGGCCCTGCCCGGCCACACCGCCGGGCACACCGGCTTCGTCATCACCTCCCACGGCGCCCGCCTGCTCGCCTTCGGCGACGCCCTGCTCTCCTCTCTGCAGATACAGCACCCCGAGTGGTCCGCGATCTCCGACACCGACCCCGTCCGGTCCGAGCGCCACCGGCGCCGCCTGATCGCCGAACTCCTGCGCCCGGACACCCTCGGTTTCGGCATCCACTTCGCCGACGTGGTCTTCGGCAGGGTGCGGCCGCACGGGGAGAGAGCGGCCTGGCATCCGCTGTGACGCGTAGGGGCGGGACACCTCGCGCCGGTTCCTCGGCCATCGGCCGCGTCGGCGTCATCACCGGCCACCCCGACACCCTCGGGCGCGTCCGCGTCGGCACCGACGGACGCGGTCTCCAGTACGGCGACCCGTCCTGACCCCACCGCCCGAGCGGGGCCGCGAGCACGACGGCCTGCGGCCCCGCCATGGCCGACCCGCGCCCCACCCGCTCCGCGACCCCGTGTCCTCCGCGTGCCCAGGCCGAGGCGAAGACCCGGAAAGCGTGTCGAGGGCGGGGCAAGGGCCGGTCGGCCCCTGTCGGGGACCTGTGGCCCCTGCCCCACGAGCTCGATCGGCACGAGGCTGGAATCGGGTCGTGCGATCCCGGTCCAGGAGGTGGAGACCATGTCCGGCGCCGTCGTCGTGGGTTTCCGCGGCTCGCCCGGGAACCGCGGAAACCCACGACGACGGCGCCGGACGGGGCGGTCATGGAGGCCAAATCGTGCGGCCTGCCGCTGAAGCGCCACACGCGGGTACACGTGCTCCGAGACGCGTTCGAACGCGGGGCCCTTCGCACACCACGACGAGCGGGCGCCCTCGGTTCGCGCCTCTTCCCGGAGCCCGACTCGCCTCGCCTCGCCTCGACGACCTACGGAGTCACCGTGCCCAAGATCAAACACCAGAACAGCACCAGCACCAGCACCGTACTGACCGACGAGGAACTGCGTACCCTGGACGCCCACTGGCGGGCCGCCAACTACCTGGCCGTGGGCCAGATCTACCTGCTGGCCAACCCGCTGCTCACCGAGCCCCTGACGCCCGAGCACATCAAGCCGCGGCTGCTCGGCCACTGGGGCACCTCGCCCGGTCTCAACCTCGTGTACACGCACCTCAACCGCGTGATCAAGGCGCGCGGTCTCGACGCGCTGTGCGTATGGGGGCCGGGTCACGGCGGGCCGGCCGTGCTCGCGGGCTCCTGGCTGGAGGGCAGCTACAGCGAGACCTACCCGGACGTCTCGCGCGACGAGGCGGGCATGGACCGGCTCTTCAGGCAGTTCTCGTTCCCCGGCGGCGTGCCCAGCCATGTCGCGCCGGAGACACCCGGCTCGATCCACGAGGGCGGCGAGCTCGGCTACTCGCTCGCGCACGCGTACGGTGCCGCCTTCGACAACCCGGACCTGCTGGTCGCCTGTGTGATCGGTGACGGCGAGGCGGAGACCGGGCCGCTCGCCGCGTCCTGGCACTCCAACAAGTTCCTCGACCCGGTGCACGACGGCGCGGTCCTGCCGATCCTGCACCTCAACGGCTACAAGATCGCCAACCCGACCGTGCTCTCCCGCCTCCCGGAGTCCGAACTCGACGAGCTGCTGCGCGGCTACGGCCACGAGCCGATCCACGTCACCAGCGACGACCCGTACCAGGTCCACCGCGCCATGGCCGACGCCTTCGACCAGGCACTGGACCGCATCGCCCTGGCGCAGCGCACGGCCCGCGAGGACGGTACGGCCGAGCGCGTGCGCTGGCCCATGATCGTGCTGCGTACGCCGAAGGGCTGGACGGGCCCCGCCGAGGTCGACGGAGTCCCGGTCGAGGGCACCTGGCGCGCCCACCAGGTCCCGCTGTCCGGCGTACGTGAAAACCCGGAGCACCTGCGGCAGTTGGAGACCTGGCTGCGCTCGTACCGGCCCGAGGAGCTGTTCGGCGCCGACGGGCGGCCCAGCGCCGACGTCCTCGCCTGTGTCCCCGACGGGACCCGCCGGCTCGGCACCACCCCGCACGCCAACGGCGGCCTGCTCGTACGTGACCTGCCGATGCCGTCCCTCGACCGCTTCGCCGTCCCCGTCGACAAGCCGGGCGCCACCCAGCACGAGCCCACCCGGATCCTCGGCGACCTCCTCGAACAGATCATGCGGAACACGTCGCAGCGGCGTGACTTCCGTCTGGTGGGCCCGGACGAGACCGCGTCTAACCGGCTCGGCGCCGTCTTCAACGCGAGCGGAAAGGCCTGGCAGGCCCAGACCCTCCAGGTGGACGAACACCTGGACCGGCACGGCCGGGTCATGGAGATCCTCTCCGAACACCTCTGCCAGGGCTGGCTGGAGGGCTATCTGCTCACCGGCAGGCACGGACTGTTCTCCTGCTACGAGGCGTTCGTGCACATCGTCGACTCGATGGTCAACCAGCACATCAAGTGGCTGAAGACATCGAGGGAGTTGGCGTGGCGGGCACCCATCGCCTCCCTCAACTACCTTCTGACGTCGCATGTCTGGCGTCAGGACCACAACGGCTTCTCGCACCAGGACCCCGGGTTCATCGACCACGTCCTCAGCAAGAGCCCCGAGGTCGTACGGGTCTATCTGCCGCCGGACGCCAACACCCTGCTGTCCGTGGCGGATCACGTCCTGCGCAGCCGTGACTACGTCAACGTGATCGTGGCGGGCAAGCAGCCCTGTTTCGACTGGCTGTCCATGGACGAGGCCCGCGCCCACTGCGCCCGCGGCGCCGGGATCTGGGACTGGGCGGGCAGCGAGAACGGCGGCGAGCCCGACGTGGTGCTGGCCTGCGCGGGAGACGTACCGACGCTGGAGATCCTGGCCGCGTCCGATCTGCTGCGGCGCCATCTGCCGGAACTCACCGTCCGCGTCGTCAACGTCGTCGACCTGGCCCGGCTGCTGCCGCGCGAGGAACACCCGCACGGAATGGGCGACTTCGAGTACGACGGCCTGTTCACCACCGACAAGCCGGTGATCTTCGCCTACCACGGCTACCCCTGGCTGATCCACCGCCTCTCCTACCGCCGCACGGGCCACGCCCACCTGCACGTCCGCGGCTACAAGGAGATGGGCACCACGACCACCCCGTTCGACATGGTCGTCCGCAACGACATGGACCGCTACCGGCTGGTCATGGACGTCATCGACCGCGTCCCCGGCCTCGGCGTCCGCGCCGCCGCCGTACGCCAGCTGATGGCCGACGCACGCACCCGCCACCACGCCTGGATCCGCGAGCACGGCATCGACCTGCCCGAGGTCACGGACTGGACCTGGACCGGCTGAACTCACATATCCCGCAAGGGAGTTCATCTCCATGGCCGTACGTGTCGGCATCAACGGCTTCGCCCGTCGGCCGACACGTCGGCCGGGATCAGGGCCGAAGGGCCCCTCGGAAGGGCCCGCCCGGCCTCTGTCCCCGGTGCTCGTCCCGGTACCAGGCTCGGTGGCAGAAGAGCGACCCATGGGCAGCAACGCTGGAGGTACGCCTCATGCTTCGACACGTCACCGCGGGGATCGACGGTTCTCCCGAAAGCCTGGCAGCCGCGCACTGGGCGGCCCGGGAAGCCGTACGCCGGAGCGCCGCGCTGTGCCTGGTGCACGCCTGGGAGTGGCATCCGCGTCCGGCCCCGTCAGTGCCCGCGGACATGTCCGAACGGGCCCTGGCCGAAGACCTGCCGGAACGGGCCGCGGACAGTGTGCGCGCCGCGCACCCGGATCTGCGGGTCATCGGCCAAGCGCTCGCCGACTCGCCGGTCTCAGCCCTCCTCAAGGCGGCCGGGCAGGCCGAGCTGCTGGTCCTGGGCTCCCGTGGACTCGGCGGCGTCGCGGGGTTCCTGATGGGGTCGGTGTCGCAACGGGTCGTCGCCAGGGCACCCCGTCCCGTGGTGCTGGTGCGGGCAGGCGCGAGCACCACGGACGAGCACTTCTCCGCACCGGACGGCATCTCCCCGGACGAGATACCCGGGATCCCCTACCGCGATGTCGTACTCGGCCTCGACACCGGCCGGCCCTGCGACGAACTGATCGAGTTCGCCTTCGACGCCGCCGGCCGCCGGGGCTCCTCACTGCGCGTGATCCACACCTTCAGCCGCCCGCCGGACTTCGCGGCGGCGGACAGGATCGTCCCGGTGAGCGGCCCGGAGCTGCGCGCGGAGCGGGAGCACATCATGGCCGCCGCGCTGCACCCCTGGTGCGAGAAGTTCCCCGAGGTCACCGTCACCGGGACCGTCACCGAAGGACGCGCGGCCGACGAGCTGATCAGCGCCTCGGCCGGCGCGGCCCTCCTCGTGGTGGGACGCCGGATCCGCGAATCCCGACTCGGCACCCACCTCGGCCCCGTCACACATGCCGCACTGCATCACGCACCCTGCCCCGTCGCCGTCGTCCCGCACGCCTGATCGAGCCCGGAGGAGCTGCCGGGGCCCGGCGGCCCCCCTCTGACGCATGTCCCCTGCCCGGACACCGAATCGCGTCCCCTCAAGGAGGGCTCCACATGCTCCGCAACGTCACGGTCGGCCTGGACGGCTCACCCGAGAGCCTCGCCGCCGTCGACTGGGCCGCCCGCGAGGCGCAGCTCCGCGACACGCCCCTGCGCCTCGTGCACGCATGGCACCGGCAGCCCCACACGTACGCGGCACTGGCGGGCACCGTCTTACCGTCGCCCGGGAAAGGACCGCACCGCGACTGGGCCGAACGTCTGCCGCGCGAGACCTCGGCCCGGCTCACCGAACGCCATCCCGGTCTGCGCGTCAGCGCCGAACAGAGCACGGAGCGGCCCGTCACAGCCCTGCTGGCCGCCTCCCGGGACGCCGATCTCCTGGTGCTCGGATCCCGGGGCCGGAGCGGGGTGACCGGGTTTCTGGCCGGCTCCGTCGCGCTGTCCGTCGTGGCCCGGAGCGAACGGCCGGTCGTCCTCGTCCTGGCCGGTGAAGACGCGGGGACCGATCGACTGACGGGCGATGTCGTGCTCGGCCTCGACCTCGGCCTGGAGGACTCCGACGGAGCCGTGATCGGGTTCGCGTTCCAGGCGGCTTCCCGCCGTGCGGCGAACCTGCGCGTCGTCCACGGCTGGAAGCCACCGTCCTCCTCCGGCTACGGCGCCGCCTTCGACATCGAGCCCAACGCGGAACTGGGCGCACAGGTGCGGCGCAAGCTGGGCGACGCACTCCGGCCGTGGCGGACGAAATTCCCCGGCGTCGAGGTGAACGAGCAGGCCCTGATCGGCACGGCGGGCTCCCATCTGGTGAACGCCTCCCGGAACGCCGCGCTCGTCGTCGTCGGCCGGCACAACCGTCGTACGCGGACCGGGAGTCACATCGGACCGGTGACGCAGGCGGTCCTGCAGCACGTCGTCGCCCCGGTCGCGGTGATCCCGCACTCTTGACCACGCCCACACCCACGCCCACACCCACACCCGCGCCCACACCCGCGTCCGCGTCCGAACCGGCGGCGGCCCGGCTTCAGCAGGCTGTGCGGTGGCGGTCGGCAGGCCCGAGCGCCGCTTCGGCGAAGCGATGTCCGCGGACCCGGGTGCGGGCCGACGGGGCTGTTCAGTTGAGGCCGTGGCCGTGGCGGTGGTCCGCCGCGACGGCGGGGAACCGGCCCGGCAGCAAGTGGCCGGAGTCGCCGTCGCAGGGGGTGAACAGCACCCACAGCCCCGAACGGAGGCGGGCGGCGACGGAGCGCTCGGGGAGGCCGAGCATTCGGGAGACGGTCGCGCAGGAGCGGTCTCCGACGAGGTGGAGCGCGAGCTCGACGCGGTCGAGCGGGGAGGAGGCGTCGTCGGGACAGCGGTCCCTGGTGACGGGCAGGTGTGCGCGAGCGGCCCGTGGCGGGGGCGGCGCGGGGAGAGCAGGGGGGTATTCGCCCAGGCCGAGGACCGCGGGAGGTTCGACGGGGTCGGTGAGGACCTCGGCCAGGGCCGCGTCGACAACACCGGGGGCGTCCGTCATGAGGGTGGACAGGGCGTGGATGGCCATCAGGTGACGGTCGCACCAGGCGACGACCGAGCGCCGACGGGCGAGGAGCACTTCGACCTGGTGGTGGTGTTGCTGAGGTGACGTGTCGGTGGTCCGGGTCCTGCCCGGTGTCGTCACCACGGCCGGCTCCGTGCACCGGTCCCGGGGCCCGGATGCGTCGGCCGGAGCTTCCCGGGAGGTCCCGTACGCGGCACCGGATCGTGGCCGGGTTCGCCTGCCCCGGTGATCAGGGCCCGGCCGTCGACCAGGACCACCCATGCCTCGACGGCATCCGAGCGGCGCCTGAGCGGACTGCGCCGCCACCGCCACCACCTCAGCTTCGTGCCCATGGCCGACCCCGCTTTCCGAACACGGCAGCACGGGTGCCCCTCAGCGACGGTCGTACACACGACACACCGGAGCAGGGCCATCGGCCCGGACAAGAGACCGATCGGCCCCGTTCGGCCGCCGGTGGAGGCTGACCGAGTGCCGCTCCGGCCGACGAACGTCCGCGCTGCGGGCCCCGGTTCGGCACTCCACCCAAGGTGAGAGGTCTCACGACGGCTCCCCTGTCCGCGCCGACGCGCTCCGGCGGCCCCGGACGCCGCCCGGCACATGTACCCCGGTCGGCTCGGGAGTCGAGGACCAACGGCCCCTGCCGTGGGAGCCGGTCCCTGGTGATCCTTGCGGGGACGGCGTGGTCGGGCCACCACGGCCACGGGACACGGGACGCGACCGTCCGACGGCACTTTTGAGGAGCCGAGGAAAGCATGCCTACGACGCCCCGCCCTGCGAAGCCGGAGACCCGGACAGCCAAGTCCTCGGCAGACAGGCCGCCGACGGGCAACCGAGCGGACAACCCGCAGGATGCCATCGGCTCGCCCCTGCCCACCGGCCCCGCCACGAACACACAGGCCCAGGCGCCGCCGTCGGCCGACCGGCGGTGGCTGATGCTGGCGCTCGCCACGGCCGGGTTCGCAGTGAACTTCTGGGCCTGGGCGCTGCTGAGCCCGCTCGGCCCACGGTTCAAGGACGGCCTGCAACTGAGCTCGTTCCAGCAGGCGTTGCTGGTCGCCGTGCCGGTGGTGGTGGGCTCGTTGGGCCGCATACCGGTGGGTGCGCTGACCGACCGGTTCGGCGGCCGGGTGATGTTCCCGCTGGTCTCCGCCGCCACCATCGTCCCCGTCCTGTACCTGGGGCTGGCCGGACACTCCTCCCTGAACCAGCTGCTGGTGGGCGGGTTCTTCCTCGGTATCGGCGGCACCGCGTTCGCGGTGGGGGTGCCGTTCGTCAGCGCCTGGTTCCCGCCCGAGCGCCGGGGGCTCGCGATCGGTGTCTTCGGTGCCGGGATGGGCGGCACCGCCATCAGCGCCCTGACCACGGTGAACCTGGTCAAGTCGCACGGCCTGGCCACCCCGTTCGTGGCGACCGCGATCGTGCTGGCCTGCTACGCGACGCTGGCGGCGTTCCTGCTGCGCGACGCTCCGGGCAGGGCTGTGCCGGCCGGGACCATGACGGGCCGGCTCGCCGCCACCGTCAGGCTCGGTGTCACCTGGCAGGCATCCGCGCTGTACGCGGTCGCGTTCGGCGGATACGTCGCCTTCTCCGTCTATCTGCCCACCTACCTCAAGTCCGGGTACGGCCTCGCACAGGCCGACGCGGCCAACCGGATGGCCGGGTTCGTACTGCTGGCGGTGGTGATGCGGCCGGTCGGCGGCTGGCTGTCCGACCGGCTGCGCCCCACCCCCGTGCTGGCCGTGGCGCTCGCCGTGGTCGCGCTGAGCGCGGCCGTCCAGGCCTTCGCCCCGCCGCTGGCCCCGGTGGGCACCATCGCCTTCCTGACCATCGCCGCCGCCCTGGGCGCGGGGAGCGGCGCCACCTTCGCCCTCGTCGCCCTGCTCGCCCCGGCAGGCAAGGTCGGGGCCGTCACCGGCGTGGTCGGCGCGGCCGGCGGCCTCGGCGGCTTCGTCCCGCCGCTGCTGATGGGTTCCCTCTACGGCGCTTACGGCGACTACGCGCTCGGGCTGGCCCTGCTCGCCCTGATCGCCGCCACCGCCCTGGCGTTCACCGCGACCACCGTCCGCAAGGCCGTCGCCCGCGGCACCAGCACCGGCACCGGCACCGGCACCGGCACCAGCCATGTGTGAGTACTGCGGCTGCCAGGCGCTACCGGCGATAGCCGAACTGACCCGCGAACACGACCTCGTCGTCAACCTCATCGGGGACATCCGCACCGCGCACCGCGAGTCCGACGTACCGCGGATGGCACGGATCGCGCGCCGGATCTCCGCCGTTCTCGTGCCGCACACGGCGGTGGAGGAGCAGGGGCTCTTCCCGCCGCTGGCGGAGGAGTTCCCCGAACGTATCGCGGCGCTTGAGGCCGAACACCGGCACATCGAGGCGATCCTCGGCGAGGCCGCCGCCGGTGTCCCGGCCGACCCCGGCTGGCCCCTGCGGCTCCTGGACGCCCTGGCTCTGCTGCGCGACCACATCCTCAAGGAGCAGGACGGGGTGTTCCCCGCCGCGCTCGCCGAGCTCAGCACGGAGGCCTGGGAGGCGATCGACGCGGTCCGCGCCCGCGTCTTTGGCCTTCGGCCGGATCGTCCTCAGGCGGACACAGCACGTACAGGAAGGCAGCACAATGAATCCGCGAGCTGACAAACAACCACGCCAACCAGCAGGCCTGGACGGCGAGTTGGCGGACGCGCTCATCCGCACTCGCCGGTTCTTCACCAAGGCCGAGGTCTCCGCCGACCACCGCACCCTGTTCAAGATCGGTGGCCGCAAGGCCGACGACTTCTACCGGGACCGCTGGAGCCACGACAAGGTGGTCCGCTCCACCCACGGAGTGAACTGCACCGGCTCCTGCTCATGGAAGGTGTACGTCAAGGACGGGATCATCACCTGGGAGTCCCAGCAGACCGACTACCCCACTGTCGGCCCGGACAGCCCGGAGTACGAGCCGCGCGGCTGCCCGCGCGGCGCCGCGTTCTCCTGGTACACCTACTCGCCCACCCGGGTCCGCTACCCCTATGTGCGCGGGGTGCTCCTGGAGATGTACCGGGAGGCCAGGACCCGCCTCGGTGACCCGGTGCTGGCGTGGGCGGACGTCGTCTCCGACCCGGAGCGCTCCCGGCGCTACAAGTCGGCGCGCGGCAAGGGCGGTCTGGTAAGGGCGAGTTGGGACGAGGCGAGCGAGATGATCGCCGCCGCCCATGTGCACACCATCAAGGAGTACGGCCCCGACCGGCTGGCCGGGTTCTCGCCGATACCGGCGATGTCGATGGTCTCCCACGCCGCAGGGGCTCGCTTCTACTCGCTGCTCGGCGGCGTGATGCTGTCCTTCTACGACTGGTACGCCGACCTGCCGGTCGCCTCCCCGCAGGTCTTCGGCGACCAGACCGACGTACCGGAGTCGGGGGACTGGTGGGACGCCGGCTATCTGATCATGTGGGGCTCGAACCTGCCGGTGACCCGCACCCCGGACGCGCACTGGATGGCGGAGGCACGCTACCGCGGCCAGAAGGTCATCGCGGTCGCCCCGGACTACGCCGACAACGTCAAGTTCGCCGACGAGTGGCTGCCCGCCGCACCCGGCACCGACGGGGCACTCGCGATGTCCATGGGACACGTGATCCTCAAGGAGTTCTTCGTCGACCGCCAGGTCGGCTACTTCACCGACTACGTCAAGCGCTACACCGACCTGCCCTTCCTCGTCACCCTCGAACAGCGCGGTACCGGGGACGACTTGACGTACGCCCCGGGAAAGTTCCTGACCGCCGCCGACCTGGGCGGCACCGCGGCCGAGGCGGAGAACGCCGAGTTCAGGACCGTCCTCCTCGACGCCGCCACCGGCGAGCCCGTAGTCCCGAACGGTTCGCTCGGCCACCGCTACGGCGAGTCCGGCGCCGGAAAATGGAACCTCGACCTCGGCGACACCGACCCCCTGCTGACCGCAGCCGGAGGTGACGGCGGCGAGGACGCCGTCACAGTCGAGCTGACCCGGTTCGACACCCCGGACGGGACCGCCGGGCAGCTGCGACGCGGCGTCCCGGTCCGCCGGATCGCCGGGCAGTTGGTGACCACCGTCTTCGACCTCCTCCTCGCCCAGTACGGCGTCGTCCGCGACGGTCTGCCGGGTGTCTGGCCGACCGGCTACGACGACGCGGACCAGCCCTACACCCCGGCCTGGCAGGCGGCCATCACCGGCGTTGCCGGGGAGACGGCGGCCCGCATCGCGCGCGAGTTCGCCACCAACGCCGAGGAGTCCAAGGGCCGCTCCATGATCATCATGGGTGCGGGGACCAACCACTGGTTCCACTCCGACACCATCTACCGTTCCTTCCTCACCCTGACGACGCTGACCGGCTGCCAGGGCGTCAACGGCGGTGGCTGGGCCCACTACGTGGGGCAGGAGAAGGTCCGGCCCATCACCGGCTACTCGGCCATCGCGACGGCCGCCGACTGGCACCGGCCCGCCCGGCAGATGATCCAGACGGCCTACTGGTACCTGCACAGCGACCAGTTCCGCTACGACCCCTTCAGCGCCGACACCCTCGCCGCAGCGGGCGCGGGCGGCACGTTCGCGGGCAAGACCACCGCCGATGTCATCGCCGCCTCGGCCCGGATGGGCTGGATGCCCTCCTACCCGACCTTCGACCGCAACCCGCTCACCCTCGCGACGGACGCCGAAGCCGCCGGACAGCAGGTGCCGGAGTACGTGGTCGACCAACTCAAGTCCGGGCAGCTGAAGTTCACGGGCGAGGACCCCGACGCGCCGGAGAACTTCCCCCGGGTGCTGACCATTTGGCGGGCCAACCTGCTGGGCTCCTCCGCCAAGGGCAACGAGTACTTCCTCAAGCACCTGCTCGGCACCGACTCCGCCGTACGCGCCACCGAGGCACCGCCCGGCGCCCGGCCACGCGATGTGGTCTGGCGGGACGAGGCGCCGGTGGGCAAGCTCGACCTGCTGCTCACCCTGGACTTCCGGATGACCAGCACCACCGTCTACTCCGACATCGTGCTGCCCGCCGCTACCTGGTACGAGAAGCACGACCTCAACACCACGGACATGCACCCGTTCGTGAACTCCTTCAACCCGGCCATCCCGCCGCCCTGGCAGACCCGCACCGACTGGGACGCCTTCAACACCATCGCGGCGGCGTTCAGCCGTCTCGCCGAAGGGCGGCTGGGCACCGAAAAGGACGTGGTGGCAGCGCCGTTGCTGCACGACACCCCCGACGCGATGGCCACCCCACACGGCCGCGTACGCGACTGGAAGGCCGGCGAGTGCGAGCCGGTGCCAGGACGGACCATGCCCAAGCTGGTGGTGATCGAGCGCGACTACCCGGCCGTAGCCGACCGGATGACCGCCCTCGGCCCGCTCCTCGACACCCTGGGCGCCACCACCAAGGGCGTCACCTTCGACGTACGGCAGGAGCTGGAGTACCTGCGCCACAAGAACGGCACCGTACGCGGCGGTCCTGCCGACGGCCGCCCGTCGATCGCCCGGGACGTACAGGTCTGCGAGGCGATCCTGGCCCTGTCCGGAACCACCAACGGGCACCTGGCCACCCAGGGTTTCCGCACCCTGGAGGCCCGTACCGGCGTCAAGCTGGCCGACCTGGCCGCCGAGGCCGAGGGCAAGCGGGTCACCTTCGCCGACACCCAGGCGGGACCCGTCCCGGTCATCACCTCGCCCGAGTGGTCGGGGACGGAGTCCGGCGGGCGCCGCTACTCACCCTTCACCATCAACGTCGAACGCCTCAAGCCCTGGCACACCCTGACAGGCCGTCAGCACTTCTTCATCGACCACGACTGGATGGCGGAACTCGGCGAGTGGCTGCCCGTCTACCGGCCGCCGCTGAACATGCACGCCCTCTTCGGCGAGCCCGAGGTGGGCGACCAGGGCGAACTCGGCATCACGGTGCGGTACTTGACCCCGCACAACAAGTGGTCCATCCACTCCGAGTACCAGGACAACCTGTTCATGCTCTCGCTCTCCCGGGGCGGCCCGACCATCTGGATGAGCAAGGAGGACGCGGCCAAGATCGGCGTGCACGACAACGACTGGATCGAGGCGGTCAACCGCAACGGCGTCGTCGCCGCCCGCGCGGTCGTCTCCCACCGCATGCCGGAAGGCACCGTCTACATGCACCACGCGCAGGACCGGCTCATCGACGTCCCCCGCACCGAGACCAACGGGCGGCGCGGCGGCGTCCACAACTCGCTGACCCGGCTCCTGGTGAAGCCGAGCCATCTCATCGGCGGCTACGCCCAGTTGACGTACGCCTTCAACTACCTGGGCCCGACCGGCAACCAGCGCGACGAGGTCACCGTCATCCGCCGCCGCACCGACCAGGAGGTGACGTACTGATGGCCCCGACAGCCGCCACGCCTCCGACCGCACCGCCCGGCCGCCGGGTCATGGCCCAGATGGCGATGGTGATGAACCTCGACAAGTGCATCGGCTGCCATACCTGCTCGGTCACCTGCAAACAGGCGTGGACCAACCGCCCCGGCGTCGAGTACGTGTGGTTCAACAACGTCGAGACCCGCCCCGGCCAGGGCTATCCGCGCCGCTACGAGGACCAGGAGAAGTGGCGCGGCGGCTGGGACCTCAACAAGCGCGGCAACCTGAAGCTGAAGGGCGGCGGCCGGTTCAAGAAGCTCATCAACATCTTCTCCAACCCCACGCTGCCCTCGCTCGACGACTACTACCAGCCGTGGACGTACGACTACGAGACGCTGACCAACGCGCCGCTCCAGGAACACACCCCGGTCGCCCGCCCCAAGTCGCTGATCACCGGCAAGGACATGAAGATCACCTGGTCGGCCAACTGGGACGACAACCTGGGCGGTTCGGCCGACCACGGCGACAAGGACGTCCTCCTCGCGGGGATCGCCGAGAAGGTCAAGTTCGAGTTCGAGCAGACCTTCATGTTCTATCTGCCGCGCATCTGCGAGCACTGCCTCAATCCGTCCTGCGTCGCCTCCTGCCCCTCCGGCGCGATCTACAAGCGTTCCGAGGACGGCATCGTCCTGGTCGACCAGGACCGCTGCCGGGGCTGGCGGATGTGCGTCTCCGGCTGCCCGTACAAGAAGATCTACTTCAACCACCGCACCGGCAAGGCCGAGAAGTGCACCTTCTGCTTCCCGCGCATCGAGGTCGGCCAGCCGACCGTCTGCGCCGAGACCTGCGTAGGCCGGCTCCGCTACATCGGCCTGGTCCTCTACGACCCCGACCAGGTACTCGAAGCCGCGTCCACCCCCGACGACACCGACCTCTACGAGGCTCAGCGGAAGGTCTTCCTCGACCCCGACGACCCGCAGGTGGCCGCCGACGCGGAGCGCTCCGGCATCCCACGGGACTGGATCGAGGCCGCCCGGCGCTCCCCGGTCCACGCCCTGATCAACACGTACAAGGTCGCCCTGCCACTGCACCCGGAGTACCGCACCCTGCCGATGGTCTGGTACATCCCGCCGCTGTCCCCGGTGGTGGACGTGATCCGCGACACCGGCTACGACGCCGAGGACCGGGGCAATCTCTTCGCCGCGATCGACGCCCTGCGCATCCCCGTCGACTACCTCGCGCAACTCTTCACCGCCGGTGACCCGGCCCCCGTGGACGCCGTACTGCGACGGCTGGCCGCCATGCGCAGCTACATGCGCGACATCAACCTCGGCCGCGAACCCGACGCGACCATCCCCGCCGCCGTGGGGATGACCGAGGAGCAGATGTACGACATGTTCCGCCTCCTGGCGCTGGCCAAGTACGAGGACAGGTACGTCATCCCGCCCGCCCACGCCGAACAGGCCCACAGCCTGGAGGAGTTGGCCACCGAGTGCAGCCTCGACTTCGAGGACGGCCCCGGCATGGGCGGCTCGGGTCCGTTCGGTGAGGCGTCCGGCGACGCTCCGACCCCGATCGCCGTGGAGAACTTCCACCTGCTGCGCGACCGCCAGACCGCCGACGCCGTGGACACTCCTGCCGATTCCCCGGCCGCCCCCGGCGACAAGTCCACCCGGCTCAACCTCCTCAACTGGGACGGCAACGGCCGCCCCCAGGGCCTGTTCCCCCACTCCCCCGGAGACGACGAGAGCGAGCCGCGTCCATGACTCCCACCGGCAAACGCAGCCCCGCTGCCCGAAACGCCGCCGCCTGGCAGGTCCAGTCGCTGCTCCTCGGCTATCCCGACGCACAACTGCTCGAACAGACGCTGCTCGTACGGGTGGTCACCGACACGCTGCCCGACCGGGTCGCCGAGCCGCTGCGCCGATTCCTCGGGCACCTCGACCGGACGCCCGCCACGGAACTGGCGGCGGACTACGTCGCCACCTTCGACCACCGCAAACGCAACTGCCTCTTCCTGACCTACTACGCCCACGGCGACACCCGCAATCGCGGGGCCGCGCTGCTGCGCCTCAAGCAGACCTACGCCGCGGCCGGGCTGCGCCTGACCGACGACGAACTGCCCGACCACCTCTGCGTCGTCCTGGAGTTCGCCGCCACCGGCGACCCCGAAGCAGGCCGCCGCCTCCTCACCGAGCACCGGGCAGGACTGGAGCTGCTGCGCCTGGCACTGCGCGACTCACGCTCCGCGTGGGCCGATGTCCTGGACTCCGTATCGGCGACCCTGCCCCCGCTGGCCGGCGACGAGCGCGAGGCCGTCGCCAAGCTCGCCGCCCAGGGACCCCCCGAGGAACAGGTGGGCCTGGCGCCGTTCGCACCACCCGCCGGCAGGGAGTTCGGGAGCATGCCCGCCCCGGCTCCGGCGGGAGGCCGGTCATGACCCCCGACACGCACCCGCTCGACATCATCCTGTGGGTCGTCCTGCCGTACCTCGCGCTGGCCCTGTTCGTCGTCGGCCATGTCTGGCGCTACCGCTACGACAAGTTCGGCTGGACCACCCGGTCCAGCCAGCTGTACGAGAGCAGACTGCTGCGCATCGGCAGCCCGCTGTTCCACTTCGGGGTCCTGGCGGTCGTACTCGGCCATGTGGGCGGCCTGGTGATCCCGAAGGACTGGACCGGAGCCATCGGCGTCAGCGAGCACGCCTACCACCTCATGGCCACCACGCTGGGGACGGTTGCCGGGGTCAGCACCCTGGCCGGGCTCGCGATCCTCGTCTACCGGCGGCGTACGGTCGGATCGGTGTTCAGCGCCACCACCCGCAACGACAAGCTCATGTACGTCATGCTCACCCTGACCCTGGCGCTCGGTCTCTCCGCCACCGTGATCAGCAACATCCTGGGCGGGGGATACGACTACCGCAGCACCATCTCGCCCTGGTTCCGGTCGGTCTTCTACCTGCAACCCGACCCCGCGCTGATGGCCGGCGCTCCCGTGCTGTTCCGGCTGCACGCGCTCAGCGCCCTGCTGCTGTTCGGCGTCTGGCCGTTCACCCGGCTGGTGCACATGCTCACCGCACCGCTCGGCTACCTCACCCGCCCCTACATCGTCTATCGCAGCCGGGACGCGCAGCTGGGCTCCCGCACGCCCCGGCGCGGATGGGAACGCACCTGATGAACACCCACCACAACAGTCCCGCCCGGCCGCCCGGGACACACCTGTCGGCCGGTGAGGTCAGCAACCTGCCGGCCATGGGAGAGGAGTTGCTCGCCGATGCCAGGTCCGGGAACTCCGGGAACTCCGGGAACTCCGGGAACTCCGGGAACTCCGGGAACTCCGGAAGCTCCGGGCGAACGGCACGAACCGTCGTCGCGCTTCCGGGACTCCGCGTCACCCTGATCGCGCTCGCGGCGGGTTCCGAACTCGCCGAGCACGAGGCCCCGGACGCCGCCACCCTCACCTGCCTGACCGGCCGGGTGACACTCCGCGCCAACGACCGCGCATGGCCCCTCGGCCAGGGCGACATCGTCGCCATTCCCGACCAGCGGCACAGCCTGACCGCCGAGACCGACGCGGCGGTACTCCTCACCGTCCGGCTGGCATGAACACCGGCGGAGAAACCCCGTGCGCCTCGCGCCGTCCTCTCCCCCGAGCGTCGTGGTGTCGGACGTGAGCCGGCCAGCCGTGTGAGGACGTGCACGCGCCCGTGTGACGCAAGGCGGCGCGTCGGCCAACTGGCTTTCACAACAGATGAGTTGCCGTGTCACAGCCGTGCCACAGCGGTGTCCTGAAGGGAGGACATGTGTGACCTGGGGGCTCTGCGGGACCTCATAGTGATCACAGAGCGGGAAACGGTGAGAACGCCGCCAGCTCCCTGCTGATCCCGCCCCCGGAAGGAACCTCCCTTGAAGAACCGCCACCTGCGCAAGGCCATCCTCACCAGCGCCGCGATCACCGTCGGACTGCTGATGACGGCATGCCAGAACGGCACCGCCGACAGCTCGTCCGACAAGAGCTCGGCGAGTCCGGTGGCGACCACGGACAACGCGTCGGACTCCAAGGACTCCAGCCCCGGCACCGACTCCAGCTCAAGCCCCGGCACCGAACCCGACTCCGACTCCGACTCCAGCCCCGGCACCGAGGATGACTCCGACTCCCGCGAGACCGTCGTCGAGGGCATCAACGAGGGCAAGGGCGTCAACGGAACCTGGTTCGGCACCGTCTCCTACGTGGCGCCGAGCAAGTACAGCGTCTCCGACTCGAAGGGCACCGAGCAGCAGTTCTTCGTCGCCGAGGACACCAAGATCATTGGCTACGACGACATCTGCGACGCCGTGAACACCGGCCCGGGCGGCGAGGGCGGCGTCGAGTGCACCGAGGACCAGCTGGAGGCGGCTGCCAAGAAGGGCCTCTCCGCCCAGGTCGAGATCAGCAACGGCATCGCGACCACGATCACCGACGACAACTGAGCCGCGGGCCGGGCTCGGTCGCGTCTGACGACGTGACCGAGTCCGGCCGCCAGGAGCGGTGACATGACCGATACGACTGTCCCTGACCGGCTGCGGCCGGTCAGGGACAGTCGTATGTGAGGTGGCTGATGACCGTGCGGTCGACGGGGGAGATGACGCGCAGTTCGGCCCGGGCCGCGTAGTGGCCCTTGCCCTGGAAGGTCCACAGCAGGTGCAGACGGGCCTGTCTCTGGCCCCGGACCACCACTTCCCGCAGGACGCCGGAGGCGGTGCCGTCGCTCCTGGTCCAGCGGTACGAGAGTGTGCCCGGGCGGCCGTTCGTGGCGACGAGGGCGACGATGTCCGCGGTGCCGTCGCACCCCAGAACCGTCGGCCGGGCCGTGACCTCCACCGTGCGCACCGCGACGGACGGCCCGAGACGCTGCCAGGCGAGGAACGCGATGACGGAGATCAGCACCAGCGCGGGCAGGGCATGTCTGCGCAGCCGTCGGCGCGAGGGTGCGGCAGGAGGCGGCAGGGCGGGCAGCGTCCGGTGGGTACGGTGCGCGACGGCGGCGGTCACCCCCGGGCCGAAACGCAGCACGGTGCCTTCGGTGCGATCAGGCAGCGTCGGCGGCGTTGCCGACGTAGGCGTCGACGTAGTCGTCGGCGGCGGCAGGACCTGCGTGGAGAGCGGCTCGACGAGGGTGTCGTCCCGCTCGGGCCGCTGGATCCAGTGGCTGGCCAGCACGGTGGCGCTGTACTCGGCGTCGGCGGAGCCGGGTTCGTCGCGCGGGGCGTCCTCGTCGGAGGGGCCGAGCACCTGGGTGGGCTCGCGGTCCTCGGCGGAGGCGGAAGCCGGGACGGTGCGGTCGTTCTGAGCGGTCATCGGATATCACACTGCCTGGTCAGAAGCTGCTGCGAGCCGCCGCCGTCGGCGGAGGCCGGAGTCGTCGTGGCTTCCACCGCCCAGTAGCAGCCCTTGTTCTGGAAGGTGTGGTCGACGGTGAGGGTGTACTGGGTGGCACCGCTGCGCTCGAAGGTCTGGGACGCGCCGTCCGGAGTACCGAGCGCTGCCCGGGTGCCGAGCCCCGCCGCGGCGTCGCTCGTGGACCACGAGACGGTGATGGAGAACGGCCCGGTGCCGTCCGTGGTGATGTCGATGGTCGCCGCGCCGGTCGTGGAACCCGTCTGCCGGAAGCCCGTCACCGCGACGTCCTTGACAGCGGGAGCAGTCGGAGCGGTGGGGGAAGCCGTCGTCGGCGTCGGCTCAGCGGTCGCCCCGCCGGGCGTCGTCGTCTCCTCGGCCGGAGCCGCGGTGGTGGACGCCGAGGGCTCGCCGGTACCGGCGGTCGCCGCGCCCGAGGACGACAAGGTGGGCGAGGGTGAGGTGGACGTCGGGAGCGGGGAGGTGGAGGGCGACTCGGACGGGGAGGAACTGGGCGACGCCGGCAGCAGGCTGGGCTCTCCCGACTCTCCCGGCCCCACGGCGGGCTGGGCGCTGCTGGTGGCCAGGGCCTGTGCCGCCTCCTGCGGAGCCGCTCCCGGGCCGCGCTGGATGCCGTACGACAGAAGGACGCCCAGGAGCACGGCCGCACCGGACACGAGCAGCCCCGGCCGGCCGGGGAGCCACTGCGCCCAGCCGTGGCCCGGTGCCTGGCTCAGGACGGTGCGCGCGGTGTCCGTGGTGGTCCTCGGGGCGCTGCGGGCCGAGGGCAGCAGCAGCGGCAGCAGTGCCACCAGCGCGGCGAGCCTGCCTCGGCCGCATTCCTCCCAGTCGGGCCCGTAGGCGGCGCCGGCGATCGCCTCCAGTTCCGCGACGAACGCCTCGGCGTTCGTGGGGCGCTGTGCCGGGTCCTTGGCGAGACCGAGCCGCACCAACTCCCGAACCGCCTCAGGGACTTCGTCGGCGGGGACGGGCGCTTCGACGTGCTGCAGGGCCAGTTCGGCGAGGTTGTCACCGGAGTACGGCCGGTGGCTCGTCAGGCACTCGAAGAACGTGGCCGTGGCCGCGTACACGTCGGCGGCGGGAGAGGCGGGGGCGCCGGTCCACTGCTCCGGGGCCATGTAGGAGGGGGTCCCCGCCGCGCCGGCGCTGGTGCCGGCGTCCACCGCGATCCCGAAGTCGACGAGCCTGGACGATCCGTCCGGCACGACCAGGACGTTCGCCGGCTTGTAGTCGCGATGGACGACGCCGACGCGGTGCGCGTCGGCCAGCCCGAGCAACGATCCCTTGAGGATCACGAGCGCGGCCTCGGGGTCGAGCGGGCCCTGACCGTTCAACAGGGTCCGCAACGTGACACCGTCCACCAGCTCCATCACGATCGCGGCGCCGTCCGGGCTCTCGACGTACTCGTACAGCTCGGCGACGTACGGGCTCTCCAGTCCGCCGAGCAGTCGTGCCTCCGCCCTGAAATCGTGCACGAAGCCCGGCCTGGTGCGCAGTGACTCGCTGAGGTACTTGACCGCGACCGGTACGCCGGTCTCCTCGTGCACGGCCAGTACGACCCGCCCGCTCGCCCCGGCCCCGAGTTCCAGTGACTCGTTGTATCCGGGCACTGCCCAAGTGTTCATTTCCATCCCCTCAGGGCGGCCGTCCGGGCGGATTCCGCCCCTCCGGAGCATCGGGCCACGCGTTGGGAGACACATTTTCGGCCACCGCGGTTGCGGTGCGACAGCCCCCGGCCCTCGTTCCAGAAGATAACCATGAACACGTCAGCGATGTGGGCGGGTTCCCGCGAGGTGGATCGAGGGAGGTGGATCGAGGTCAGTGAGTGTGGGCCGATTCCGCCGCCGCCGCGATGTTGCGGGCCATGCCGCCGAAGACCGCGGCGTGGAAGGGGGCCACGCCCAGCCAGTAGGCGTGCCCGGCCAGGCCGTGCGGATGGAACAGGGCCCGCTGCCGGTACACCGTGCGGCCCTGGGGATCCCGGTCGACGGTCAGCTCCAGCCAGGCCAGGCCCGGCAGTCGCATCTCCGCGCGCAGCCGGAGCAGCCGGCCCGGCTCGATCTCTTCCACCCGCCAGAAGTCCAGGCTGTCGCCGACCCGCAGCCGTTTCGCGTCCCGGCGGCCCCGGCGCAGGCCGACCCCGCCCACCAGGGTGTCCAGCCGGCCGCGCACGGACCAGGCCAGCGGCGAGGAGTACCAGCCGTTCTCGCCGCCGATCGACTCCACCACGCGCCACAGGGCCTGCGGCGACGCCGCGACCGTACGCTCGCGCTGATCCGTGTAGAGGCTTCCGCCCGCCCAGTCCGGGTCGGTCGGCAGCGGGTCGCTGGGGGCGTGGGGAGTCGAGGCCGAGGACCATCTGGTGGCCACGTCCGCGTCCTGGACGCGCCGCAGCGCCAGCCCGATCGCCCGGTCGAGGGTGAGCGGTCCCTCCGGCGGGTCCGGCACGTAACGGACGATGTCCCGCTCGGCGCAGACCACCTCGTGCTTCAGCGACTCGACCAGCGGGCGCGCGAGAGCGCCCGGCACCGGGGTGACCAGACCGACCCAGAGGCTGGACAGCCGGGGCGTGAGCAGCGGAACGGGGACGATGACGCGCTTCGGCAGTCCGGCGACGGCGGCGTAACGCCGCATCATCTCCTGGTACGTGACGATGTCCGGCCCGCCGATGTCGAAGGTGCGGTTCACGTCGTACGGCAGCCGCGCGCACCCCACGAGGAGGCGGAGCACGTCGCGGACGGCGATCGGCTGGATGCGGGTGCGCACCCAGCTCGGGGTCACCATCGCGGGGAGCCGCTCGGTCAGATGGCGCAGCATCTCGAACGAGGCCGAACCCGACCCGATGATCACAGCGGCCCGCAGTACGGCGGTCGGTACGCCCGAGGCCAGGAGGATGCGGCCCACTTCGGCGCGGGACCGCAGATGGGGTGACAGCTCGCTCTCCGGTACTCCGGCGGGGCTCAGGCCACCGAGGTAGACGATCCGCCGGACTCCGGCGGCACGCGCCTGCTCACCGAAGATCCTGGCCGCGCGCCGGTCGGTCTCCTCGAAGCCCCGCCCGGTGCCCAGCGCGTGCACCAGGTAGTACGCGACGTCCATTCCCTCCATGGCCACCCGCACGGAAGCCTCGTCCGTCGCGTCCCCGCGCACGGCCTCCGCCTGCCCGGCCCACGGGTGGTCCCGCAGCTTGCCGGGCGAGCGGGCCAGACAGCGCACCGAGTACCCGGCCGCCAGCAACTCCGGCACCAGCCTGCCGCCCAGGTAACCGGTGGCGCCGGTGACGAGACAGCGCACCGGCCGGTCGTCCGCATGAAACGTCATGGCACTCATGCCTTCCCGTGTCTTCCCGGGACGTGCCCTCCGAGGGGCGCGGTCGCTGTTCCGTGTTCCCCGTTCCCTGCTCCCCGTTCCCTGTCCCCCTGAGGCCATGCTTGGGGCCGGGGGCGGGCACCGCAACCGCGCGGTCGCGACGACGCGAGCCGGGTCACTGGGCCCGGATGGCGTCGGCGGGCGGGGTGCGCAGGGCCTGGCGGGTGGGGAGTTCGACGGTGAGGAAAGCCGTGGCGGTGACCGTCAGCGCGAGGGCGGGCAGCAGCCACACCGGGCCCGTGGGCCACGGGTGGCCGAGGAAGCCCTGGCCCAGGAGCGCGAGGGGCACCGCCGACAGCAGCAGGGCCGCGGTGAGCGCGGTGGCGGCGGTCACCGCTGCCTCGCGCCGCATCATCGCGCGGATCTGCCGGGGTGTGGTGCCGATGAGCCGGAGAGCCGCCAGTTCCAGCCGGCGCTGGGCGGTGGCGGCGACGAGCTTGTTGGCGATGCTGAGGAGGAGATAGCCGAGCAGGACGACGATCGTCGCCAGGTTGATCCACACCTCCGGCGGCGCGTCCCGCAGGCCGTCGGTGGTCGTGGGGGCCGTGTCCGTGAGTGCCAGGCCCGGGTGGGACGCGGCGAGGGACGCAAGGGCCTGCCGGGCGGTCGCCGTGCCGTCCGTGCGGATCAGGATGCCCTGGTCGAGCCCCGTCGTCGTGTGTCCGGCCGCCAGGTCGTGGGACAGGACCACCGTGCCGAAGCCGAGCCCTCGGGCGTAGACGGCGACCACCTCGGCCTCGACCTTCGCGCCGTCGCCGAGGACGAGACCCACCCGGTTGCCCACCGACGCGGAGCGCGAGCGGGCGACATCGCTGCTGACGGCGACCGTGGCGCCGGTGAGCCGGTCCAGGCTCCCTTCCCGTACGCCGAGGTCGAGGACGTCCGACGCGTCCGGGGTGAGGATCATCGCGGAGGCGGACTCGGTCACCGTGTCGTCGAACATCTTGTACGGCCACACCACGGTGGTCGTGCTCACCGGGGCCGCCGCCCGTACGCCGGTCGTGCCCCGTACGTCGGCGAGCGTGCCGTCGGGCAGTCCGCCCAGGCCCGGTGCGTCGAGGCGCTGCTGGGCGAGAGTGCCGGTACGGGTGTCGTCGGCGGTGGCGGCCAGCACGGTGGTCTGGGTGAGTGTGTACGTCAGGACGAACACGACCGCCATGGCCAGGGTGCTGACGATCCCCGCGTTGCGCAGGGCGTACGCGCGGACGTTGGCCATGGCCAGCCAGGTCGGCGCGGAGACACCGGAGCCAGTACGGGTGCGCCTGGCCGCCGCGTTCCCGATGCCCCGGACGAGGGCCGGACCGGCCAGGGCCAGACCGATCGCCCCGAGGATGCCCGCGATGGACGTGGCCGCCGCGCCGAGAACCGTCGGGGAGAAGAGCGGTACGGCCGACATGGTGGTCGCGCCGACGATCACGAGGAGACCGATGCGCGTCCGGGTGCGCGACGGATCACGCGGCTCGCTGCGTGATTCGGCGACCGCCTCGGTGGCGGGCATCCGCGAGGTGCGCCAAGCCGAGCCGCGGGCCGAGATCTGCACGGTCAGGGCCATGAGGACGATCGTCGCGAGAGCGGGCAACGGGCTGACGGTCAGGGGTAGTTCGGGCGGCACGAGACCCTGGTCCGCCAGCAGTCCGCGGAACTGTCCGGCCAGCAGATAGCCGAGCGCCACCCCGGGTACGAGTGCCACGGCCGCGACGACGGTCGACTGGGCGGCGGCAAGTCGCCTGATCTGCCGGGGCGTTGCGCCCACGGCCCGCATCAGCGCGAGGTCGCGGCGCTGCCCGGCGATCGACACGGCCAGCGCGCTCGCCGTCACGAACCCGGTGATCAGCAGGACGATCCCGGCGAGCGACCCGGCGAGGAGAACCAGGAGGAAGCGGGACGCGCCCGCTCCGGGCGACACCAGGTCCCCGCGGTCCGCGCCGGTGACCGTCTCGAGTCCCGTCACCTTCAGCTTCGTAAGCCTCGTACGGACTTCGGCGGCGACCTGCTCCGCGGCGCCGGGCGCGGTGCGGAGGCCGATCAGGTCGACGGTTCCGGCGCGCGGGCCACCGCCACCGCCTCCCTCCTCTGGGAGCGCAGGCCGGACTCGACCAGGACACCGGTACCGGTGATCAGGGCCGCGCCGCCGAGAACCGCGCAGGCCACGGCGATCAGCGCGGTGATCCGGTGTCCGGCCATCTGGAGAGGGAGACGGAACATGTCGAACCTGGCGAAATTGGCGAACATGGCTCAGACCGTTCCTAAAGACTGAGCGGGAGTGAGTCCTGTTGCCAGAACCCATACTCAGTCGAACGCCCCGGACGGTGTTGGGCGTTCTGGTTGCCCGCGTTCGCTCCGCGTCCGGGCGGCACGGATCGTGTCCGTGGTCCGGGGATGCGGGGGCGGGTTTCCTCACGCCCAGGGACTCCTGGTCCGGCCTGGACGGTCCGATGCCCCACAGCATCACTCCGGTGCTGTGGGGGCGGTGTCGTCCGTCGCCGGATCGGGTGTCCCTGGGCGCGCCTTCCGATCGCCACGGCAGCAGCATCGTGGCGGGTGGTTGTGCGGGTTGTGGTGGTGAGGGGTTTCTGCCAGTGCTGGGCACCCCAGCGGCTGGTGTAGGCCGGGTCCACGGCGATGACCGCGATCCCCGTCTGATCGGCCATCGACGACAGCCGGGCGCGGAGCTTCCCAGTGGGCATACCGGAGATCAGCTGCCGGAAGCGTTTCCTGCGGCCATGCTTCTCCCGGGTCTTCTCAGCGGCGAAGTCCAGGTCCTCGACGGCGATCGCCTTTACACCACAAGCTCGGGCCCAGTGCAGGAGGTGGGTGAGGGCGTGCCGGACCTGCGCGTCACGGTGCTCGGCGCTGCCGGTCAAATCGTAGAAGAAACGGCGCGGACTGCCGGTCGGGTTGCCGTAACTGTCGAGGTGCCAGGCGGCGAGGTGATCGGCGTTCATGTCGACCCCGATCACGCCGTGGGCGAGCGCCGCCTCAATGGGGAGGGCCGGGGTGGGCGGGATCTGCCAGGACGCGGTCAGATACCAGCGGTCCCGGCCGGTATCGAGGTGAATGCGGTAGGCGACCGCCCGGTCGGCCGCGACACGGTCCGCCCACTCGCCGCCCCGGTGCGCGAACGCGACCCTGGACGTGAGGACGTAGCGGCCGTATGGGGCGTTCGCCAGATGCGCGAGCGGCGCGGGCAGCTTGATGCTCACCTCACCGTCGGGACCGATACGGATGGTCTCGTTGCCGTAGCGCTTGCCGGACTCACCGTCCGCCTGGCAGAACCAGCGCTCCGCCTCCCAGCGCCCGCGCCATCCGGGCTCGGTCAGCTGAGCCGCCTCCAGGTGGTGGCGGGTGCGGGCCAGCCGCTTGCCGCCGCGCACGACGTGGACGAGTCCGGCCTCGCGGTCGGCCCGCGCGGCGGCCAGCCGGTCCTGAAGCACCCGCAGCCGCCTCGACTTCGCATGCCACTCCCGCCGGGACCGGTAACCCCCCGGCGACTTCTTCGTCCCCCTCTGCCCGACCGGCAGTGACAACCGGTCCTCGACAGTGCGGACACCGGCTTCCAGATGGTGGATGTTCGCAGCCTGGCCACGCCGGGCCAGCGCCCACTGATCGTGAGTGGCCTTGGTGATCGACCCTGCCCACCGCGACGACGACAGCGGCGTCAACTCACGCTTCCGTACCGCCCACGCCTCCCCGAAATGCGACAAGCCGTCCCGACAGCGCGCCTTGAGATCCTTTGAAGCCAACGACCCCAGATGCGCACCCACCAGACGCAGCACCTTCTCATCGTCCTAGGTCAGGTCCTTGAAACGGGTCCGCACGGCCACACCGGACGGACCGGACGCGACGAACGGCGGCGCGATACTTCTCAGCCCACCCACCCTGTCACCCCCGCCCGTCCCCACCCGAAGATCCCGTCGCCATGGGAAACGAGCGCCGCCCGTGAAGGTCACGCATTCGATGCAAGAACATCAGTTCTCCACCCAAAACCGATCCCGCAGCCCAGACACGCGACACGACACCGACCACCCACACTCACTCCCGCTCACCAGAACGCACTTGAAGGCATGCCAGCCGCAACAGCTCCACACCCTTCTCGAACGGCCCCTGCGCAAGCGGTGTCCGGCTCATCGGCCTCACGATGTGAGCGACACTCCACTCGTCTGAGGGACATCGGTTCCGGCGGGCCACCCGCGTTGGGCACGCACTGTTGCCGGGAGAGATGGGACCGGACCAAGTAGCTTTGTTCTGAACGCTGTTCGAACTCGGTTGTCCGGGAACCACATCGGGATTGTCCTTGATCGGTAACGGACGCATCCTGTGGCCGCTTTTTCTCGTCATGCAGGTTGGTCGCGAGGTGACCAAGGACCGGCGAGGAACTGCGGGAAATGGGTGGGGACATGGCGCGGCACAGTGGCGGGCGCGGCTGGTACGGCAAGGTGCTCGGTGCGGCGCTCGGGGTGACGTTGCTCGCCACCGGTGCCTCGGTGTGGACCGCGCAGGCCGGCGCCGTGGACGGCTCCTCGCCGAAGACGACCGCTTCCGCCAAGCCCGGCGGCGCCGTCAAGCCGGTCGCGGTGACCATCGTGCACGCCTCGGACAAGGGTGCACGCGGCGTCAACATCACCATCGACGACGGCCCCGACCCCGACTGGACCCCCCAAGTGCTCGACGTACTGCGGGAGTACGGGGTGAAGGCCACGTTCTGCATGGTGGGGACGCAGGCGCAGGCCTACCCCGACCTCGTGAAGCAGGTGGTCGCGGACGGGCACCGGTTGTGCGACCACTCGGTGTCGCACGACACCACCATGGACAAGAAGTCCCAGGCCTACCAGTCGCAGCAGATCCTCGACGCCGAACGCATGATCACCGAGGCGTCCGGGGGCGTACGCCCGATGTACTACCGGGCGCCCGGCGGGGCCTTCACCCCGTACAGCCGCAAGCTCGCCGCCTCCCGGGGCATGCGCCCGCTGGGCTGGAACGTGGACACCAAGGACTTCGAGCGGCCGGGCACGGACGCCATCGTCGCCACCGTCGAGCGGGAACTGCCGAACGGGCCGACGCTCCTCTTCCACGACGCCGGAGGCGACCGCTCCCAGACCGTCGAGGCCCTGCGCCGGATCCTCCCCGAACTCAAGCAGCAGGGCTACTCGTTCGGCTTCCCGGTGCGCTGAACACCGGCCCTGGTCGCCCAACAGGGGACAACCTGGGGGCTCGGATCAGACGACGTCATGGACGTCGTGCACGTTGTGCTCGATCAGATCGGATGCGTGCCGGGCGACAGCGCGGTAGTCGGCATCGTCGTGGAGGACGGCCAAGCCGTGGTGGGCGGCGGTAGCGGCGATGACGAGATCCACCGCCGAGGCACTGCGATGCTCCCCGGCCTGAGCCATACGGTGTTGCACCGCGCTGATCCAGCGCCCCGCGTTCTTCGGCACGGAGGCATCCGGGTAGAGGTCGGCGAACATTTCGGCGATCTCGTCGTACTCGCGACCGTTACGAGCGCTGTACAGGAACTCGGCGCGCTGCACGAAGCAGGACGCGACGGCCCCGGCATCGATCGCGTCGTACCAGGCCGATCGCAGTTTCGGATCGCTGAGCAGCCGGACCAGGCCGGACGTGTCGAGCAGGTAGATCACCGGCTGTCCTTCTCCGCCCGGTGCAGACGCTCGGCATCCTCGACGGCACCCCAGGCACGCGCACGCTCGAAGTGACGGCTGATGCGCGCCGCGCGCTCCTGCTGCTCGGCGTAGAAGTGCAGAGCGAGATTGACCGCCTCTTTCTTGGTCCTGACCTTGGACAGAGCCATGGCGCGTTCCAGGGCGTCGTCGTCGATGTCGATCTGGGTCACTGACATGCGGCACCTCCTGCACGATGTTGGTGATGTACATAGAAGAATATGCCACCAACATCCCTAGGTCCAGCCCGCTGGCGGCACGCGCCGTCCGGTCCGCGTCGCCGTACGCCACCCGCACACCACCTGCGATTTCACCCTCACTGCAACCAATCCGGGGTCTCAGCGGGAACGGATTACGACCGGACATGTCCCGACCGTGGAGGCCCTCGGTGAAAGAAGTAGTACATATCGGCAGAAATCCGTCGGCCAGTCCCGCCCTGGAGGAGTTGCTGGGCCGGGTCGCGCTCGGGGACGAGGACGCGTTCGCCGGTGTCTACGACGCCGTGGCGGGGCCGGTGCTGGGTGTCGTGCGGGCCGTGCTGCGTGATCAGGCGCAGTCGGAGGAGGTGACGCAGGAGGTGCTGGTGGAGGTGTGGCGTACCGCTCCCCGCTACCGGGCCGACCGTGGGACGGCCATCAACTGGATCCTCACGCTGGCGCACCGCCGGGCGGTGGACCGGGTGCGCTCGGTGGACGCCGCCGCGGCCCGCGACCACAAGGCCGCGCTGCTGGACCGGCTTCCCGAGTACGACGAGGTGGTCGAGCACGTGGAGGCACGGCTGGAGCGGGAACAGGTACGGCGCTGTGTGCGCACGCTGACCGAGCTCCAGCGTCAGGCCGTCACCCTGGCTTACTACCGGGGGCTGACCTACCGCGAGGTGGCGGAGGCGCTGGCGCTGCCGCTGGGGACCGTCAAGACCCGACTGCGCGACGGGCTCATCCGGCTGCGCGACTGCCTGGGGGTGACCGCGTGACGACCACCGATCTGCACCGGCTGACGGGCGCCTACGCCCTGCACGCCCTGTCCGACACGGAGAACACCGCGTTCGAGCGTCATCTGGCGGGCTGCGAGGCGTGCGCGCAGGAGACCGCCGAGCTGTCCGCGACCGCGGCCCGCATGGGACTCGCCGTCGCCACGACACCCCCTGCCGGACTGCGTGAACAGGTGCTGCGCCGGATCACCTCGGTCCGCCAGGAGACCCCGGGCAGACCGGCGGCCCAGGCTCTCGCCGTCCGGTCCGGCCCCCGGGCCCGGACACTGTCCCGGTGGGCGCTCGCCGCCTGCCTCGCGGCGGCCACGGCGCTCGGCGGAACGACCCTGTGGCAGCACCAGCAGGCCGAGGACGCACGCGACCGGGCGCGCAGCGCCACGCAGGCCACGGACGAGATCGCCGCCGTACTGGCCGCGCCGGACGCCAGGACCCGCGCCGCCGGGCTGACCGGCGGCGCCACGGGTACCGTCGTCGTCTCCCGTGGCCGGGACAGGGCGGTGTTCTTCGTCTCGGGGATGGCTTCTCCGCCCGGCGGGAAGGTCTACCAGCTGTGGTTCGACGAGGACGGAACCATGCGGCCGGCCGGTCTGATGGACCCCGCCCGCAGCGACCAGGCCGTCCTGCTCCGGGGCTCCGTCGACGGGGCCTCGGGAATGGGCATCACCGTCGAACCCGACGGCGGCTCGAAAGCGCCGACGTCCGCCCCGGTCGCCCTGATGACCTTCCCGAGTTGAACGGGGGCAACGTGGCGGCAACGGGGATCAGACGAGGCCCGTGACCGTCACGGTGACCCTCGGGGCGGGCTGCGAGGGCTGGGCGTACTCCAGGGCGCCCAGGCGGCGCTCGACGGTGTCCCGGCCGACGCGGGCCACGTCCAGGGTCCTGGCCCGTCGCAGCGCTACGAGATGGATCTCGACGTGCCAGGAACCGTCGCCGTCCTGGCGGGTCACGCGCACTCCGGCGGACGGTGACCCGGTGGTCCCGGCCGGGGGCCGCGACAGCGCGGAGCGCAGCCGGTCCGTCAGGCCCGGCCGGAGAAAGGCCACCCCCGGCACGCCCTCCACGGCCGTGGCGAGTTCCGCGACGAGTGCCGCGTGCGCGGTGCCCTCGTGGTGCACGGTCATGGCGTACGGCCTTCTTCCTGGCCGTCGTCGGCCGGAGTGTGGAGGAGATCGGTGACACGGATGTCCACGGCCGCCACGACCATGCCCAGTTCGCGGTAAGCGGCCTCCCGTACCCGCTCACGCACCCGGGCGGCGAGGTCCGGCAGGGAGACGTCGGCCGGGGCGTGGATGTCGAGGCGGACTCCGACGGCGCCGTCGGCAGAGGTGTCGGAGTGGGCGTGGGAGCTGGAGCAGGCGTCGGAGTGGGCGTCGGCCGGAGCATCAAAAAGCCGGCAGGAGCCTGCCCGGACGCCCGCGACCGTCTCGGCCGCCGCGCGCAGCGCGCGGGCCGCGACCGCCTCCATGATCCACAGGTCCTCGGCGGGTTCACCGAGGGGCAGGGGGCGCCCCGGACGCAGTTCGAGGCGTACGACGTCCATGACCCGCCGGGTCAGCGGCCCGGCGTCGTAGGCGGCGGTGTCCGTCTCCTCCTGCAGGCCGCGCACCACGGACTCCAGGCGGTCGAGTCCGCTGACGGCCTGACTGCAGTACGGGCAGGACCGCAGGTGGGAGTCCGTGCCGCCGGTGTCGTCAGAGTAATCGGTGCCGTCGGACCGCTGTTCCCAGTCGTTCCAGGTCCGCGACAACAGCCTTCCGCACGGCAGGAGTTCGTCGTCGTCAGCGTGGGTGGACGCGTTGTTCGGCGGTTCGGTGCGGTCGGTCATCGCCAGGCCCCCAGTGCTTGGGTGAGACAACGGCGGGCGCGGAAGACACGGGCGCGGACGGCCTCCTGGCTGATGCCGACCGTGTCCGCGATGAACTCGTAGGAGCGGCCGTCCAGTTCGCGCAGCACCCAGCAGGCCCGCTGTTCGGCCGAGAGCAGGTCGAGGGCCTCCCGCAACTCGCGGACGGCTTCGTGGGCCTCCGTGATGCGGGCCGGGGAGGTGGTGTGCTCGGCCGCGGGCACGTCACCCGCCGCCTCCAGCGAGGCCACGGGTTTGCGGGCCCGCAGCACGTTCAGGCAGCGGTTGGTGACGATCCGGTAGGTCCAGGTGCCGAAGGAGGAGCGCCCCTGGAACTCCGGCAGCCTCCGCCAGGCACTGAGGAAGGCGTCCTGCACGGCGTCCTCCGCCTCGGTACGGGTCCCGAGCAGACCCGTGGCGAGCCGGATCAGGGCGGGCGCGTGCCGCTGCACGAGCACGGCGAAGGCGTCCTCGTCGCCTTCGCCGGCCCTGACCGTCAGCAGGACGTCGTCCGGGTCGGCCCGGGTGTCCGGTGGTGCGCTCCGGGTGCGGTCACCCGCCACTGGCGACTCCTTTCGTCCGGTCGTCCCGTTTTCCAGTCGTCCGAAGGTTGGACACCGCAGCGCCGTCCCCGTTACGGAGAACGACAAGAACGACAAGAACATGAAGAACTTCGGGAGACGGGCACCTTACGGATGCCGCGTGGGAGCACTTTCACTCCCCTTTTTCCGTAACGGAAGCGGGCACGGATTGGTCGGAAAGGGAAAATCATCCGATCGTGGGGGCGACCAATCCGCCCGGCTTTCGGGGCCGGATTCCCACCGTGACCGAGAACGAGAAGAAAGCACCGCCGCTGCTGGGCGCGCTCAGCGGCGTCTTGGCGGGATTCGCCGCGCTCACGGTCGCCGAGGCGGTGGCGGGAGGCGTGCGTCCGCAGGCCGGTCCTGTCGTCGCAGTGGGCGGCGCGGCGATCGACAGGACTCCCGCCACCGTCAAGGACTGGGCGATCCGGAATTTCGGTTCCGACGACAAGCTGGTTCTTCAGCTCGGAATTCTCGCGGTACTGGCGCTTTTCGCACTGGCGCTCGGAATTCTCGCCCTGCGGTTCAGGCGCACCGGCGCGGCCGGCGTGCTGTTGTTCGGAGTCGTCGGCGCCGTCGCGGCGACGAGCAGGCCCGACTCGACCGGTGTCACGGACGCGCTGCCCTCCGTGGCAGGCGCCGCCGCCGGAGCGGTTCTCCTGTACGTCCTCACGGGCCGCCTCGGGCCCCGGGCATCCGCGTCCGGAACGTCGGCGCCCGGCCGGTCACCGTCCGGCACATCGGCGCCCCACTTGTCGGCGCCCGATGCGTCGGAGTCCCGCACATCACCGTCCGGGACTTCGGAGTCCGACACATCCGCGCCCGGCCAGTCGGCGCCCGGCACATCGCCGTCCGGAACTTCGTCGTCCGGCGAGGGCTGGGACCGGCGCGGCTTCGTGATCGTGGCGGGCGCGGCGGCCGTGGCATCGGCGGGAGCCGGTCTGCTCGGCCGCTCACTGAGCGCTTCCGGCGGGCAGGACGCGGTCGCCTCCCGCAGGAACGTGGTGCTGCCCGCACCAGCCTCCCCGGCCCGGGCCGTGTCCAGGGGCGCCCGGCTGCGGATCCCGGGGGTGAGCCCTTTCGTCACACCCAACAGCGACTTCTACCGGGTCGACACCGCCCTGGTGGTGCCCAGGGTCGACGCCACCGAATGGCGGCTGCGCATCCACGGCGCCGGCGTCGTCCGGCCGGTCACCCTCTCCTTCGACGACCTGCTGCGGCGCGAGCTGGTCGAGCGGGACATCACGCTCACCTGCGTCTCGAACGAGGTCGGCGGCCCGTACGTCGGCAACGCCCGCTGGATCGGCGTACGACTGGCCGGTCTGCTGGCCGAGTGCGGGGTGAGGCCGCCCTCGAAGGGCGGGCCGGCCGACCAACTGGTGGCCCGCTCGGTGGACGGGATGACGATCGGCAGCCCGGTCGAGGACGTGATGGACGGCCGCGACGCCCTCCTCGCGCTGGGCATGAACGGCGAACCGCTGCCCTTCGAGCACGGCTTCCCGGTCCGCATGGTGGTGCCCGGCCTCTACGGCTACGTCTCGGCCTGCAAGTGGATCAAGGACATCGAGCTGACCACGTTCGACGCCTACGACCCCTACTGGGTCAGGCGCGGCTGGGCCCGCAGGGCGCCGGTCAAGACGCAGTGCCGTATCGACACCCCCAGGCCCTTCGCCCGCCCCGGCACCGGCGCGGTCATGGTCGCCGGGGTCGCGTGGGCCCAGCACCGCGGCATCGACAGGGTCGAGGTCCGGGTCGACGACGGCCCCTGGCAGGAGGCCCGGCTCGCCGCCGAGGACACCCGCGACACCTGGCGCCAGTGGTCCTTCCCCTGGCAGGCCACCAAGGGCGGCCACACCCTCACCGCCCGCGCCACCGACCGCACCGGCGCGGTGCAGACCGAGAAGCGCGCCCGCACCATCCCCGACGGCGCCAGCGGATGGCACTCCGTGGTCGTGACCGTCGACTGATCCCGGCCTCCCCCTGACCCCTGGCCTCTGGCCTCTGACCTCTGGCCTCTCAAGCCACCTTCCCCGACCCCCGTACGAACGCGGCTCAGACCGCACCGACCCACAGGAGAAACACCATGAACACCCGCATCAGCCGTACCCGCCGTATCGCCGCGACCGTCGCCGCGGCGGCCGTCCTGCCGCTGGCCCTGAGCGCCTGCTCCGACGACAGCGGCAGCGACTCCGCCAAGTCCGACTCCTCGACGAAGGCGTCCGCTTCGGCCGCCACGTCGGACGACGGCATGACCGGTTCCGGCAGCGCCACCACGGCCGACCAGCCGTTCGGCTCCGCCTGTTCGGCGGTGCCCGCGAGCGGTGCCGGCTCGTTCGACGGCATGGCCCAGGACCCGGTGGCCACCGCCGCGTCCAACAACCCCGCCCTGTCCACGCTGGTGGCGGCGGTGAAGAAGGCCGGCCTGGTCGACACCCTCAACAACGCCCAGAACATCACCGTGTTCGCGCCGACCAACGACGCCTTCGCCAAGATCCCGAAGGCGACCCTTGACAAGGTCCTGAACGACAAGGCCCAGCTGACGAAGATCCTCACCTACCACGTGGTGGGCCAGAAGCTGACCCCCAAGGACCTGGAGAAGGGCTCCTTCGACACCCTGGAGACGTCGAAGGTGACCACCTCGGGCTCCGGTGAGTCCTACACCGTCAACGACTCCGCCAAGGTCGTCTGCGGCAACGTGAAGACCGCCAACGCCAACGTCTACATCATCGACACCGTTCTCATGCCCACCAGCTGACGGACCGTCATATTCGGGGCGCCACTTCGGTGGCGCCCCGAGGTTTTTCCGGGTACCCGCGTCACAGACCCGGCCGGGCCGGGTCTGACGGAGTGAAGGCACATAAGCGGAGCACATCAGCGACGAGACAGAGATGGGCATGCCATGACCACGCAGACCGCACCAGTCGCCAACGCCAACGCCAACCCCAACACCAACACCAACACCAACGCCAACAAGGACCTGGACCTGGGCACCCCGCAGCCGGTCAGGTCGCCGCAGACCACGACGGCCGTGTCCGGCGGTGCGACGGGAGCCGACCAGCCTGCCGCGAACCGTGGCCGGACGTCGATCGCCGACGTCGTCGTGGTGAAGGTGGCGGGCATCGCCGCCCGGGAGATCCCCGGCGTGCACGACATGGGCGGCGGGCTCTCGCGCAGCTTCGGCGCCGTACGCGAGCGCGTGCCCGGCGGCCGGCCCAACGTGGGCCGCGGCGTGAAGGTCGAGGTGGGCGAGCGGCAGACGGCCATCGACCTGGACCTGGTCGTCGAGTACGGGGTGTCCGTGATGGACGTCGCCCAGGACGTCCGGGAGAACGTCGTCTCCGCCGTGGAGCGCGTCACCGGGCTTGAGGTCGTCGAGGTGAACATCACGGTCAACGACGTCCACCTGCCCGACGACGAGGAGTCCGCGAGCACGACCGAGGCCCGCGTGGAGTAGGGCGGCCGGTCAGGGGCAGGAGTGGACCGGGTGAGAGGTGGATGGGCATGAGCACACCGTTCGTAGGCATGATCGCGGGTATGGCCCTGGCGTTCGCCGGCTGGTTCGGCGGGTTCGGCGCCTTCCTGCTCGTGGCCGCTCTCGGCGCCCTGGGCTGGATGCTGGGCCGGTGGGCCGAGGGCGGCGGCAGCATCCGGGATGTACGGGACGTGCGGGACGCGTTCGAGCGGAGCCGTCGATGACCGCCGCCGCGCAGCGGGGCACCACCACCGTCTCGGAGCGGGCGGTGCGCAGGATCGCCGAGCGGGCGACCACCGAGGTGCTGCCCGCCCGGGGCGGCGCCCGGACGGCCCGGGCCGCGGCGTCCGTGCGCGGCAGAAGGGCGGACGTGTCCCTCGCGGTGACGCTGCCCTATCCAGCTCCGCTGACCGACACCGTGCGGGACGTTCAGCGGCACGTCGTGGAACGCACCCGGGAACTGACGGGCCTCGACGTGCCGGCCGCGCGCGTCAGCGTCATCTCGCTCGCCCCGCCGACCTCGTCCTCCCACCCACTGGTGTCCCCGGCCCTGGAGGCCGACCCGGACGCCCCGGACGCCCCGGACGGCCGTGAGAGCCGTACGCCCCGGCGCTGGTGGTCCCGGCGCCGGATTCCGGTCGCCGTGCTGTCCGCGGTGGCCGCCCTGGGGTGCGGTGCGCTCGCCCTCGACCTGGTCCGGGTGCACACCGCGCACCGGACGGCCGCCGCCTGGCGGACCTCCGCCGTGCACTGGGCGGCCGGGCACGGGCCCGGCGACCCGGCTGTCGTCGCCGTGGGCGGGTTGACCGCCCTGCTGGGCGTCTGGATGATCGTTCTCGCTCTCTCCCCCGGCCGGCGTCGCCAGTACACCGTCCGTACCTCGGCGGCCCACGTCGACGCCGCGGTGGACCGCTCGGCGGTGGAGGCCCTGGTCCGCGACGCGGTGGGAGACGTGGACGGCGTCGGAGCGGTGCGGGTACGCGTGCGGCGCCGACGGGTCACCGTGCGGGCCGGGCTCGCCTTCGGCGACCGGGCGCACGCGCACACCGCCGTCACGGCCGCCGCCCGGGACACCCTGGCCGGCTGCCTCCTGGGCGGCGGTCACCGGTTGCGGGTCACCGTCACGCCGGAGCACGTGTGGCAGCGTCCCGCCCCGACAGCGGACACTCCGGGACACGGTGACGGCGGCCCCTCACTGGTCGCCTTCCCCGCCTCCGCCTCAGCCTCCGCCTCCACCCCGGGAGGCGACCAGTGAGGGGCCGCACCAGTACCGTCGTCAACCGCGCCGTCCTCGGCGGCGTCGGAGTAGCGCTCGTCCTCGCGGGCTCCTGGCTCGCCGCCACCGACCGCCACCTCGCGGACCGGCTGCCGTCATGGTGGCCGACCGCCGGTACGGGCACCGTCCTGCTCGACGAGGACGGGCTGACGCGCCTCCGCGCCGAGGGCTGGTGGACGCCCGCCGTCATGGCTGCGGCGATCGGCCTGACCGTGCTGTTCGCGCTCTTCTCCGTCGCACGGTTCGGCCGGGGCCCGACCCGGCACCTCGCCCTGCCCTCCCCCCGCTGCACGGTGCGCCCCCAGGCCCTGGCCGAGGCGCTGACCGCGCGCACGGCGGCCCTCCCGGGCATCGCCCGCAGCCACGCCCGGGTACTGCCCCGGCGCGGCCGGCGACTGGACCTGGATCTACGGGTCTGGCTGGAACCCGACACGTCCCCGGACGCCGTACTGCCCGCCCTGCGCGCGGTGACGGCCGAGGCCGGGACAGCTGCGGCACCGTACACGGCGCACACCCGGGTCCGGCTGAGTGCCGCCTCGCACCGCATGCCCCGTGTCCGCTGAGCCGTACACCGACGTGTCCGGCGATGTCCGCCGGGCGCGTCGGCTCCCGTGGCCGTCGCCGTGCCAGTTCGTGGCCTGGCGGTCCGCGGTGCGGCGCACGCCGGTGTCACTGTGGAACGACGACATCACGGACTACGCGGCGGCGCTGACGTACTACGCGATCCTCGCGGTGCTCCCCGCCATGCTGGCCACGGTCCTGGCGTTCGGTCTGATCAGCCCGGAGACGGCCGAGGGCTTCATCACCCACGTCACCGCCTACGCCCCGGCCGAGTCCGGTGCCGAACTGCACACCGTCCTGACCCATGCGCTGGACACGGACCGGACGGTCTGGCCTCTCCTCGTGACCGGTGCGGCCAGCGCACTGTGGTCGGCCACCAGCTATCTCGCCGTCTTCCGCCGTGCCCTGCACCGCATGCACCGCGTCGAGGACCGGCGCTCGACCTGGCGCAAGGCGCACCGCATCGTGCTCACCGCGCTCGTCCTGCTCGCGCTGCTCCTCGTCGGCTCGCTCACCCTGCTGCTCACCGGCCCGCTCGCGGAGGCCGTCGGCCGCACCCTGGGCATGGACGCCACCGTGGCCTGGACGTGGCGGCTGCTGCGCTGGCCGCTGCTGCTGTGCCTCGTCGCCCTGCTGGTCGTGATCGTCTTCCACACCGGCCCCGACATCGCGCGCCGACGCGGGCACAGCCTGTCCGGCGGCGCGCTGGCCGCCGCGCTGTGGCTGACCGTCTCCGCGGGCTTCTCGACGTACGCCTCGACACTCGGCGCCTACAGCAGGCTGTACGGCTCGCTCTCCGGCATCGTCGTCTTCCTCGTCTGGCTGTGGCTGTCGAACCTGGCGCTGCTCACCGGCGCGCAGTTCGCGGCGGAACTCTCCAAGGCGCCGCCCGCTCAGAGCACCGGGAAACCTCCGGTGCCGTAGCACTCCTCGGGGAGGGGGTCCGGGGTGCCGTCGGGGTCGAGGAGGTGGGCCACGAGGGCAGCGGTGGTGCGGTGCCAGAAGCGGGGGCGACGCAGCATGGCGTGGTCGCCGCCGCCGATGACGGCCATCCCGGCCCGCGCCCCAGTACTGCGCGCCCGGCGCACACAGTCCGCCGCGTCGGCGGGCGAGGTGACGCGGTCCCGTTCGCCGTGCAGGGCGACGACGTGCCGGCCCGCCGTCTGCTCCACCGGCTCGCCCGGCGGCCACCAGGGGGCCAGTGCCACGACGCCGCACACCTGCGGGTGACCGGCGGCGCGCAGGGCGGCCCGGCCGCCCATGGAGTGACCGAGCAGCACGGTGGGCACCGGGCCGGCCAGTGCGGCGAGGTCGCGCAGCGCCTCCCCGGTGTCCCGTACGGGATCGGCGCGTCCGCCGTTCCAGCCGCGGAGGCGATAGCGGACCTGGGCGACCAGGACGTCCTCGTGCGGCAGAGCGGCGGTCACCGCCCGCACGACGAGGTCCATCCGCAGCGCGGCGAGCTGCCAGGGCCGGGAGCGGCGCTCGCTCGTCGCCTGCCCGCCGTGCAGCACCAGCACGGCAGCCCGGGGGCGGGCCGGACGGCGCCTGAGCAGCAGGGTGTTCCTGGGCGACGGAAGGAATCGAGTCCCGTACTGCTCGTCCTGTTGCCCGTCCCGCTGCTGGTCCTGTTGCACGACGGCACACCCCCTGCTCCGGCTGTTCCGGCCTCCGCGTCCCGCGTCGCGCGGGCCACGGAGGCGATCCTCTCCCGACCCGACCCGACCCGACCTGATCCGATCTGATCCGATCTGATCCGATCCGATCCGATCCGATCTGATCCGACCGGTCCGTCACGGCATCCCCGGGCCGCTCCGTCGCGGCGGGCGCGGGAAGAAGCCGCTCGTACGGGCCGTGTACTCGGCGTACCCGGGCCGATTGGCCATATGCCGCTCCAGCAGCCGTTTTCCGCTTCCCCGGGTCAGCAGCAGGCTCATCACCACCGGGGACACGACGGACACGACGGCCGCCGCCCAGGAGTCGCAGACGATCAGGAACAGGCCCCACCACACGCAGAAGTCCCCGAAGTAGTTGGGGTGCCGGGTCCACGCCCACAGCCCGCGGTCCATGATCTTTCCCCGGTTGGCGGGATCGGCCCGGAAGCGGGCCAGCTGGGCGTCCCCGGCCGCCTCGAAGCCGATCCCGACCGCCCACAGCGCGGTGCCGGCCCAGGCGAGGGCCGACGGCGGGCCGGACACGTACTGCGCGGCCTGCACGGGCAGGGACACCAGCCAGACAAGGCCGCCCTGGAGGAGATAGACCATGCGCAGCGCGTACGCGTTCCGGCTGCCGGGCGCCTTGGCCAGCATCTTCTCGTAGCGCGGGTCCTCACCGTGGCCCCGGCCCCGGCGGGCGATGTGCACCGCGAGCCGCAGCCCCCAGACCGCTGTCAGTACGGTCACCAGCAGCCGTCGTACGAGGTCGCCCTCACCTGCGGAGGCCGCGAAGGTCGTGACGGCCACCGCCGCGAAGCCGGTCCCCCAGGCGACGTCCACGATCCGGTGCACGCCTATGCGCACCGCGACGCCGAAGGTGACCAGCATGACCGTGAGGGCAGCGGCGGCGGCCCAGGCCAGGTTGAGCGCGAACGCGTGCCACGGGAAGCCGCTCACGGTGGTGTTCACGGTGGCGTTCATCGGCCGGGGTTCTCCTTGGTGAACAGGTACTGCTGCACGTCGAGGTAGCCGGCCCGGAAGCCGGCCTCGGAGTAGGCCAGGTAGAAGGTCCAGAGGCGGTGGAAGACGTCGTCGAAGCCGAGTTCCGCGACGTCGTCGGCGCGCTCGGTGAACCGTTCGCGCCACAGCCGCAGCGTCTCGGCGTAGTGGGCGCCGAAATCGTCCCGGCAGGCGAGGCGCAGCCCGGTGTGGTCGCGGGCGGTCTCCTCGATCGCCCGGGTGGACGGGATCCGGCCGCCGGGAAAGACGTACTTGTGGATCCAGGTGAAGGTGTCGCGGCTCGCGAGCATCCGCTCGTGCGGCATGGTGATGGCCTGCAGCGCCACCCGGCCGCCCGGGGCCAGCCGCTCGTCCAGGGCGCGGAAGTACACCGGCCAGAACTCCGCGCCGACCGCCTCGACCATCTCCACGCTGACGACGGCGTCGTACTCGCCGCGCGCCTCGCGGTAGTCGCACAGCTCGACGGAGACGTGGTCGGTGAGTCCGGCCGCGCGCACCCTTTCCATCGCCAGGGCCCGCTGTTCCCGGGAGAGGGTGAGCGAGGTGACGCGGGCACCTCGGGCGGCGGCCCGCAGGGCGAGTTCGCCCCAGCCGGTGCCGATCTCCAGCAGCCGGGTGCCCTCGCCGACGTCGGCCAGGTCGAGCAGCCGGTCGATCTTGCGGTGCTGGGCGGCGGCGAGCCGGTCCCAGCTCGCGGGGAAGCCGCGGAACACGGCGGAGGAGTAGGTGAGGGTGTCGTCGAGGAAGAGGGCGAACAGGTCGTTGGACAGGTCGTAGTGGCGGCTGATGTTGGCGCGGGAGCCGTCGGGTGTGTTGCGCTCGTCGTGCGGGTGACGCGGCGCCCACAGGCCGCGCAGCCGTTGCAGCGGGCCCGGAATCAGCTCGGCGGCGTGGCCGGCGAGGACGGTGAGGACGGCCACCAGGTCGGGGGCGTCCCACTCGCCGGCCATGTAGGACTCCCCGAACCCGACCAGCCCGTGGGTCCCGATCCGGGCGTGGAAGGCGGCCGGGTCGCGCACCTCGATCAGCGGCCCGCCGAGCCCCGCATCCGCGGCACCCACGAACCTGGCCCGCAGGGGCAGCCGGTCGAGGGCCCGCCGAACGAGGGCGGCAGTCACGGCGGTACGGGCCCGGGAGGCGGCCGGTACGGCGACGATGTCGGGCCAGAGGGCCGGGTCGACGGGGGTGGCGCGGTCAGGAGTGGGATCGGCTGGGGTGGCGCCGACCCCACGGGCGGGACCGGTGGGCACGACGAGGTCACGGGCGGGACCGGCCAGGGCTTCGTGGCCGCAGGGGGAATCCGCCGGGGCGCCCTGCCCACGGCCGACGGCCTGTTCGTCGGGGGCGGTGTGGCCGTCAGGGGTGTTGGGCTCTGCTGTCCTCATGTCGCTTTCTCCGGGGTGCGGTGGCCTGGGCGGGGCTGGACGGGCAGTCCCCGCAGGTAGAGGCGGATGCCGTGGGCCCGGATCGCGGCCGACACGGTGAGGGTGGACCAGGGGTGGCGCAGCGCCAGCCGCAGCAGGGACGCCGTGCTCACCGCGCGCCGGGTGCCGCGCACGGTCGCGGTGAAGGCCCGGCCGCCCTCGCGGTCCAGGTGCACGGTGAGGTCGAGGCGCGGTCCCGGCTGCGGCACCCGCATGCGGTAGGCGCCGTCGACGGGGAAGAACGGCGAGACGTAGAACTTCTTCTCGGCGCGCGCCGTCCCGGACGCGTCCGGGCGCAGCAGGTAGGAGTGGCGTCCGCCGTAGGTGTTGTGCACCTCCGCGACCACGCAGCGCGGTTCCCCGTCGGGGCCGTGACACCAGTACAGGGTGAGCGGGTTGAACACGTACCCGAGCACCCGCGCGTGGGTGAGCATCACCACCCGGCCGCCGTCCAGGTGTACGCCGTGACCGGCGAGGAACTCGTCGAGGCCGGCCCGGATCGACGGGCGGTCGCCGGTGAAGTGGTCGCGCGGGTCGAAACGGGCCAACGGGCGTAGCGGGACGGGGAGTTGGGGTGGGTGGTCGGGGTCGACCAGCCACATGTACGTGCGGTGGCGCAGCACGTAGCGGCGGGGTGTGGTCCGGACATGGCTGATCGTGCACGCGTAGAGGGAGGGTATGGCGTTCACCAGCGCACCCCCAGCGCCGCGGCGGCCTCGACGCCCGAACGGCAGCCGTCCTCGTGGAACCCCCAGCCGTGATAGGCGCCCGCGAACACGCAGACGTCACTGGCCAGTTCGGGCAGGCGCTGCTGCGCGGCCACCGACTCGGGGGTGTAGACGGGGTGTTCGTAGACCATGCGGGCCAGCACCCGGCCGGGGTCGACGCGGTCCTCGCCGCCCAGGGTGACCACGAACGTCTCGGTGGCGTCGAGGCGTTGGAGCCGGTTCATGTCGTAACTGACCCGTACCTGGCCGCCGTCGGCCGCGCACGAGGGCATCAGGTAGTTCCAGGCGGCGCGGGCGCCGGGCGCGCGCGGCAGCAGCCGGGTGTCGGTGTGCAGGAGGGTGGTGTTGCGGGAGTAGCGGAACGCGCCCAGCACCTCCCGCTCCCGCTCGCTCGCGTCGGCAAGCAGCCGCAGCGCCTGGTCCGGGTGGACCGCGATCACCACGGCGTCGTACGACTCGGTGGTGCCGTCGTCGGCCGTCACTTCGGCGCCGTCCGCGTGGCGCCGTACGGCCCGTACGGGGGTGCCGGTGCGGACGTCGCCGATCCGCTTGGCCATCAGGTCCACGTACGTGCCCGAGCCACCGCTGACCGTGCGCCACACCGGAGAGCCGCTCACCGACAGCAGTCCGTGGTGCTCCAGGAAGCGGAACAGATAGGCGGCCGGGTAGCGTTGGGCGGTGGCGGCGTCGCAGGACCAGACGGCCGACACCACCGGCGTCATGAAGTGGCTGCGGAAGTAGGCGGAGTAGCCCTCCCGGTCGAGGAACTCCCCCAGTGTGAGCACCTGTTGGCCCTGGTCGCCCTGGTCTCCTCCTCGGTCCAGCAGTCGCCGGGCCGCGCGGTGGAAGGCGGGCACCTCGGCCAGCAGCCGCAGATAGGGGCCGCGCAGAAGGTTGCGGGGCTGGGCGAACACTCCGGCCGGCCCGCGGGCGCCCGCGTACTCCAGGCCGCAGCCCTCGCACCGCACCGACATGCTCATCTCCGACTCCTGCGTGGCGACGCCGAGCTCGTCGAACAGCCGCAGCAGATGCGGGTAGGTACGCCGGTTGTGCACGATGAACCCGGAGTCGACGCGGTGCACCCGCCCGTCGTGCGGCGACGTCAGCTCGTGGGTGTGCGCGTGTCCGCCGAGCCGGTCGTCGGCCTCGTACAGGGTGACGTGACCGGCGCCGCCCAGGACGTACGCGGCGGTCAGTCCCGCCACCCCGCCCCCCACCACGGCCGTGCGCCGCCCCTCCCGTGCCGTCCGCTCCGGGCCGCGCGGGCCATCCGTCGGCGTCCGTTCCATCACGTCTCCTCCCGCCCTGCGATCAGGGATCTCCGCGTAATCCGGATCAGGTCGGGCGGCGGATTGGCCGGGCGGCGAATCGGCCGGTGGAGTCATCACCCACAACGCAGGTCAACTCAACGCAAGGCGACGCAACGCAGGTCGCCGCCGCTCCCCCCGGCGGCGGACCGGTGGGAGCGGCGGCGACGGGGCAGCGGAGAGGGCGGGTCAGTCGCAGGGGCCGTTCACCCAGCGGTTGGCCTCGCCCTGGTCGTTCGCGACGCCGTCCCAGGTGTCGCCCCAGCCCTTGTCCAGACAGAAGGAGTTACCGCCGTACCCGTTGTCCGCGTACACCACCACGGAGCTGTACGAGTCGCCGGTTCCGACCAGATGGGGTTGTCGTACTGGAACTGGAACTTGGCCATCGGCCTGGGGCCTGCATATTGATGAGGCCCCTACCACGTGTCCCGGCATGCGGAACACGCCAAGAATGGGCACGTAAGGGCCACGGGCGCCCAGCGGGCACCGCACGCGCACCGTTCCTTCTCACCGCGTCGCCCTCCAAGTCGAATGAACAACAGCGCCATTCAGCCCATTAATCACTTGTACAGATATCACAGAGAATTCTTCCATTCCAGCTACATCGCGAGGAGAAACGGCAATCGGATCACTTTCCTGCGTAATATTCCAGCCGCAGAATCAGGCGATTCTGCGCGGCCGAGAATCGCCAAGATCATTCCCCTAAAAGGAGTTGGCCCCTCGATGACGCTGGATATCCATGACGCGCCCGCACGGCGCACAATTTCGGTGTGGATCGCGGCGGTGACGGCCGTGGCGGTCGCTTCTGTCATCCTCGCCCTGACGCCTACACGCGCGCACGCCATCGCCAGCCCCGTGCCGCTGGGCACGGCGGCCGGTTACGGAGTGCTCGCCGGCGCGACCGTCACCAACACCGGCCCCACGGTGGTCGAAGGTCTCAACGTCGGCGTGAGCCCCGGGACGGCCATCACCGGGTTCTTCGCGTCCGACGGAGGGCCCGGCGACGTGACCCCGCCCGGGACTCTGCACTCCGCCGACGCCGCAGCGGGTCAGGCCAAGGTCGACCTGACCACGGCCTACAACCAGGCCGCCGGACAGACGCTGACGAACGCGGTGTACAACGACGATCCCCACGAGTTCGGGGGCCAGACGCTGACGGCCGGCCTCTACCGGGCGAACAGCCGCGCGCAGATCACCGGCACACTCACCCTGGACGCCCAGGGCGACCCCAGTGCCGTCTGGGTGTTCCAGATCGGTTCGACGCTGACGACGGCAGCCGAGAACAGCTCGGTGAGCCTCGTCAACGGCGCCTCGCCGTGCAACGTGTACTGGCAGGTCGGCAGCTCGGCCACGCTCGGTACCAACACCTCGTTCGTGGGCACCGTCCTGGCCGACACGTCGATCACCGCCACCACGGGAGCGACCATCAACGGCCGCCTGCTGGCCGACGCCGGCGCACGCGGTGACGGCGCCGTGACGCTGGACAGCAACAGGATCTTCCTGGGGCCGTGCGGGACCGGTGGGACCACGGGCGGGCTGGTCAGCGGCGGTGTGATCGCCGGGGCCACGACCGGCGGCACGACCACGGGCACGCCCCCGGGCACCACGGGCAGCACCACCGTCGGCGCCATCGCCGGCGTGCCGACGGGCGGCGGAACCGGTGGCGCCCTGGGCGGTCTCCTCGGCGGCGTCCTGACGACGGGCGGCACCACGGGCGGAGCGCTCGGCGGCCTTGTCGCCGGCACCACGACAAGCGGGACCACAGGCGCCACCACAGGCGGCGCCAACGGCGGCACGACCGGCGGTCCCGGACACGACCATGGCGGGCAGCCCGAAGACCACGGCGGTTACGACCACGGAGAGAAGCCCGCAGAGCACGGCGGTTCCTACGGGCACGGCAGCAAGCCCGGCAGCGACGACGGCTACGTCGACGTTCGTCACTGAGTCGTACATGAGTCCCTGAGGGGACGGGCGGCGCCCGGCGCGCGGTGGATCAATTTCGATTCCGCCGCGCGCCGCGCCGAAATCTCAGGAGAAGCAGTGAGAGAAGCCGGGATCGAAAGGCCGGGTGGGGCCGTGTTGGACGGCACTACGCCGACGGATGCGAACGTACGCGTGAACCTGTCCGAGGACGAATTCACAATGGAATCCGCGCGACAACCGACGGAAGGGGCCGCGGAAAGATCCACGGAACAATCGGAGCCTCCGCCGTTCCTCCTGCAAGCGGCAACGAGCGCGGCCGCGTTCCTCTGTCTGACGACGGCCCTGGTCCATGTGCTCCTGGTGTTTCTGCACGTGGCGCCTCCGAATCCGCTTTCCCAGCAGTACAGCCGACAGGTCAACGCGTGGGTCTTCCCGCTGTTCGAGCAGAACTGGCGACTCTTCGCCCCGGATCCGGAATCCGTCAACCGGCAGATCTCAGCGAGGACCGCGCACACCACGCCGGACGGCACCGTGCAGGTGAGCGGCTGGTTCGATCTGACCGCCGTGGACAGTTCCGCGGTGAAGCACAACGTCTTCCCGAGTCATACGGCGCAGAACATGCTGCGCCGGGCCTGGAGTTCCTACCTCGACAACCACGGCGACGACGACCGGCCGCGCTCGCGGCGAGCGCTGATGACTCAGCAGTACCTCACCAACATCGCGTCGGATCGCGTCACCGCCCACCGTGGCGGGAGCTTCGAGGCCATCCAGGTACGGGTGGTCACCGTACCCATCGCCGCGCCCGCCCGGGCGGGCAGCGCGGGCGGAGCCACAGTCGCGCCGAGAGCGGACGATACGCGGTATCTGCCCTGGTGGAAGGTGGCGGCGGACTTCCATGGAAACTGAGCTGGTACCCGCACGGCACCCGCGTACCGCCCGGCCGGCGGGGGCGGGCCCCGCGCACCCCCTGCCCGACCGTGTTCGTGCGACTCTCGATGCCCTGACCGAGCGGCCTGTCTCCCTGTACGCCGCGGCGGTCCTGCGTATCGGATACGGCCTTGCATACCTCGCCTTCCTGCTGCGCGAGTTCCCGCATCGCCATGAGATCTGGGGTCCGGAATCACCGTGGACGCCGGAGTTGGCCAGGCAACTGTTCGACCAGACGGGATGGGTCAGCATCCTCACCCTGTCCGACAGCCGGGCCTACTTCGAGTCCTGTTACGCACTGGCCGTCGTCGCATCGGCACTGTTCGCCCTCGGCTGGCGGACCAGAGCGGTGTCCGTACTGTTCGCGGTCGTCGTCGCGTCGTTCCACGGCAGGGCGATCTTCATGACCGACGGAGGAGACAACCTCATCCTCCTCATGGCCGTCTACCTCGTCCTCACCGCATGCGGCCGCCGCTGGTCCCTGGACGCACGCAGAACCCGGCTTCGAACATGCGCGGGTGCTGAGGAGCACATGCAGGCGGACCGGATCGCGGGTGAGCTCCGCCATCATCTCCGTACTTCCCGGCGGACCCTGACCGCCGTGCTGCACAACTGCGGGATGTTCGTCATCGCAGCCCAGGTCTGTTTCCTCTACGGGTCCGCGGGTCTGTACAAGGTGCAGGGCGGATCCTGGGGCAACGGCACCGCCCTCCACTACGTCCTGAACCTCGACCTGTTCCGGCCCTGGCCCGGACTCTCCCTCATGGCGGACGAGCACGACGTACTGATCGCCATCGCCTGCTACCTGACGGTGCTGTTGCAGGTCGCCTTCCCGTTCGTCCTGTTCGGGCGGCTCAAGTACCCGGTCCTGGCCATGCTGTTGGGCATGCACGTGGGTATCGCGGTACTCATGGGACTGCCTCTCTTCTCCGGCGCTATGATCATCGCCGACGCTGTCTTCCTGCCGGACCGCTTCTACCGGGCTCTGGGACGGCTGTGGCAGCGCACAGTCGTGGGGGCGGGTTCCGGAAAGACTGCGGATCAGGCCCGGCCACCCCTTGCACCGGTGCCCGCGCAGAGCGAACCGTCCGGCTGAGGCGGAGCCACCCGTGTGACGGCCATCGTCCGATCTGATCGCTGCCGTCCGACAGCGACAGGTACACCCGCGAGCACCGGACACGGGGTATCGCTCACGGCGGCCCCTCAGCAACGAGAAGGTGGCCATGCAGGCCCGCAGCCTGCGGGCGTCGTGCATGCGCACCTCCGGCACTCAGGAGTGGACCGCCGCGTCGATGTACGTCTTGGTGATGTCGGTGATGAAGTCGCGGCTGCTGTCCGGGGTGAGTGCCCGGGTCCGAAGGCGGTCGTAGATCACGTTGTAGTGCTGTACGTCGGACGGCTTCTCCAGGTAGAGATCGCTGGTGAACCGTTCCAGGTACACCACCCCTGCCTCGGGGCTGTCGGCGAACTGCAGGATGGAGAACTGTCCTGACAGGCCAGGGTGAGCGCCCGCCGTGTGGGGAAGCACCTGCACCGTGATGTGCGGCTCCGCGCCAAGTGCTTTCAGGTGCTCCAGTTGTTCACGCATGACGTCCGGGCGGCCGACGACGCAGCGCAGCGCCGATTCGTTGAGGATGACCCACACGCGCAGCGGGCAGGCCGGGTCGTAGATCCGGTGCTGACGGCGCAGCCGCACCTTGAGGCGCGTGGCGGCCTGTTCGGCAGTGAGCCGAGGGATCGTTTCCGCAAGGACGGCATGGGCGTAGGCGGGCGTCTGCAGCAGATCGGGCACCACCATGGGCGCGTGAGTGTGCAGGGAAACGGCGTCTGTCTCCAGGCCGATGTAGACACTGTCGGAGAGGTCGCCGTAGGGGTGCCACCAGCCTCGCTGACCGGATTCCCTGGCCATCTCCATCAGGGAGTCGATGACCTGCTGATCCGTCACTTCGTAGATCGCGCACAGGTCGCGCACATCGCGGGGGCTGATGGCACGGTTGCCGTTCTCCAGATGACTGATCTTGGGCTGCGAGACCATGAGCCGCTCAGCCACTTCTGTGCTCTTGAGCCCGCTGGCAAGGCGGAGCCGGCGAAGCTCGGCTCCGAGACGGCGTCTCCTGACGGTGGGATTGGTCTTCGCCGTCACGGGCGGTGTACCTCCGGATCCAAATGGCTGTATCGGCACGCAGGTTGCCACGGCACGAGGGGTGTTGATCACGCGCAATGCCGCCGGGATCGCCGACAGCTGAAACGGATTCTTACCTTGGCAATTGCCTTCGTTCGAGCGGTACAAGAGCCTCCGCCGTCGGATGCCGGCAACAGCACAACGGATCGCGCAGGTCAGAAGATACGAGGATGGTCGCCGCCCTGGCCGTGGGCACGGGCCGGGGAAACGCGACCCCTTCCGATCACCCGTCACCCGCGGGGAGCCGGACGGTGAACGTGGTCGATCCAGGGCCGCTTTCGAGGGTGACGCCGCCGCCGTGGGCCTCCGCCACCGCTGCCACGATCGACAGTCCGAGGCCGGTGCCGGTGCCGTGGCCCGTGCCCTCGGTGCGGCGGCGGTCCGCGCGGGTGAAGCGTTCGAAGACCTTGGGCCGGATGTCGGCGGCGACGCCCGGCCCGTCGTCGTGGACCTTCATCAGCACCGTCGCCTTGTCCCCGCTCTCCAGCGAGATGGTCACCGTGCTGCCGACGGGGGTGTGCAGGCGCGCGTTGGCCAGCAGGTTGGCCAGCACCTGATGGAGCCGGTGGGCGTCACCCGTCACGGTCACCGGCTCCTCGGACAGCTCCAGGGTCCAGCGGTGTCCGGGACCCGCGGCCTGCGCGTCCGTCACCGCGTCCAGGACCAGGCGGGTCAGGTCGACGGGCAGCCGTTCCAGGGGGCGGCCCGCGTCGAGGCGGGCGAGGAGCAGCAGGTCGTCGACCATCTCGCCCATCCGGGCCGCCTCGGCCTCGATGCGCTCCAGGGCGCGCACCACCTTCGGCGGCACCGGGCCGGGGTGCAGCAGCGCCAGTTCGGCGTGACCCCGGACCGAGGCCACGGGGGTGCGCAGCTCGTGGCTGGCGTCGGCGGCGAAACTGCGCAGCCGTTCCTCGCTCGCGTGCCGTTTGGTCAGCGCGTCCTCGACGTGCCCGAGCATCAGGTTGAAGGCGCTGCCGACGCGTCCCACCTCACTGCGCGGATCGGCCTCGGGAGCGCGCGGCCACAGTCCCACCTCGCCGCTGGAGAGCGGCAGTTCACTGACCCGGGTGGCGGTCGCGGCCACCCTGCTGAGCGGTCGCAGCGACCAGCGCACCCACAGCGCTCCCGCGACGCCGGCGACGGCGAGAGCCGCGCCGAGGACGACCGCGGCGACCAGTTCCAGCCGGTGGACGGCGGCCTCCACGGACTCCGTGGGCAGCCCGGTGACCAGGACGTCCCCGTCCCTGCCCTCGGTCGCCATCATGCGGTAGTCGTCCAGCGTCGAGAGGTCGACCGTGTGTCCCTCGCCGTCGGCGGGCAGCCCGGCGAGCCGTCTCCGGTCCCGCGCGCTCAGCGCGACGGTCACCGTGCCCGTACCCCGGCCGGACGCCACCACCGCCGCGTTGGTGACCGTGCCGTCGACCAGCCGGGCGCCGAAGGTCCCGGCGGACTGACGGCGGGTGTCGCCGTCGCCGCCCTCGTCGCCGTCGTGGTCGGACGGCAGCGGGCCGCCGTGCTCCAGGCTCGCCGGGAACCGGACGCCCGCCTCGCGCAGCTGCTGGTCGAGGCGGCCGGTGAGGAAGCCGTTCAGCTCCACCACGGCCGCCACCCCGACGGCCGCGCAGCTGACGGCGAGCAGCACGACGAGTCCGGTTGTGAGCCGCGCCCGCAGCGTGTGCGGGCGGGGCAGCCTCGGCAGCCACCCGCGCGCCCTCACCGGGCCACCGGCTTGAGCACGTATCCGGCGCCCCGCACCGTGTGGATCATGGGCGGGCGGCCCGCGTCCACCTTCTTGCGCAGGTAGGAGATGTACAGCTCGACGACATGGGCCTGCCCGCCGAAGTCGTAGGACCAGACGCGGTCGAGGATCTGCGCCTTGCTGAGCACCCGGCGCGGGTTGCGCATCAGGAAGCGCAGCAGCTCGAACTCCGTCGGGGACAGCTCGACGAGTTCGCCGCCGCGGGTGACCTCGCGAGCCTCCTCGTCCATGACGAGATCGCCGACGGTCAGCCGAGGCCCGTCCTCCGTCTGCCGGGCCATGCCGGCCCGGCGCACCAGCCCGCGCAGCCGGGCGACGACCTCCTCCAGGCTGAACGGCTTCGTCACGTAGTCGTCGCCGCCCGCCGTGATGCCGGCGATACGGTCCTCGACGGCGTCCCGTGCCGTCAGGAAGAGCACGCACACGTCGGGGCGTACGGCGTGCAGCGAACGCAGTACGGCGAAGCCGTCGGTGTCCGGGAGCATGACGTCGAGGACGACGGCGTCGGGCAGCAGTTCGCGCGCCTCGGTGACGGCCGAGACGCCGTCGCCCGCCGTGCGGACCTCCCAGCCCTCGTACCGCAGGGCGCCGGAGAGGACCTCCGCGAGGTCGGGGTCGTCGTCGACGACGAGGACCCGGAGCGGGGTGCCGTCGGTCCGGGTCAGCGTGGGGCGGCCGAAGCCACGGGGGCGGGGAGTGTTCATCTCGGTTACAGGATGCGGTCTCGCCGCCTCCCGGGCAGCTTTCCCCACCTCTGAGTTCCCTCTGAGTCCGCTCTGCGCCCGCCAGGGCCCCGGACCGCCCGGCCACCCTTCCCACCTGCGGGTTCGTCAGCGCGGCGGGCCTCGCGCTGAGAGCGGGCTCAGAGGTTGCGTCGGCACAGTGTCGTCCCGGACGGCCAAAGGGGCGTACCGACGTACCGACGTACGACAGCCGAAGGGACACGCGGATGACGACGGCGTACGCGCAACGAAGGGTCGCCCCCGCGCCGCCCGCGCCACGGCGCTCCCCCGCCGGGCCGGTGCTCGCCGCCTTGTGGGCCGGCGCCGCCGCCGTGATCGCCCTGTGGTGGCACGACACGGGCTCGGTCGTCGGTACGGCGGGGTGGCTGACCGGGGCCGGGCGGATCGCGGGACTGCTGTGCGGGTACGCCTGTGCCGTCCTCGTCGGTCTGATGGCCCGCGTGCCGCTGCTGGAGCGGCGGATCGGGGCGGACCGGGTGACGCGCTGGCACGCCAGGGCGGGCCGCTACACGGTCTGTCTGCTGGTGGCGCACATCGTGCTGATCCTGCTCGGGTACGCCGCCCAGGACGGCTCCTCGTTCCTCGACGAGGCGCTCACCGTGATCCTGGACTACCCGGAGATGCTCAAGGCCACCGCCGGCACCGTCATCCTGTTCGCCGTCGGGATCGTCTCCGCCCGCGCGGTGCGCCGCCGGGTCGCCCACGAGTTCTGGTACTACCTGCACCTGCTCACATACGCCGCGGTCTTCCTCGCCTTCGGCCACCAGCTCGCCCTGGGCTCCGACTTCACCGGCAACGGGCCGGCCCGGGCCGGCTGGTACGCGCTGTACCTGGGCGTCGCCGCCCTCGTGGTGTGGTTCCGGATCCTCGCCCCGGTCCGGCTCAACCTGCGGCACCGGCTGCGCGTCGACTCCGTGCACCGGGAGGCGCCCGGCGTGTACTCCGTCGTCATCGGCGGCCGTCGGCTGGACGAGATGGGCGTACTGCCGGGGCAGTTCCTGCGCTGGCGGTTCCTCACCGACGGCATGCGCTGGACCTCCACCCCGTACTCCCTGTCGGCGCCGCCGCGCCCCGGCCTGCTGCGCATCACCGTCAAGGCGCTCGGCGACCACAGCGCCGCCGTGTCCCTGCTGCGGCCGGGCACCCGGGTGTGGGCGGAGGGCCCCTACGGGGCGCTGACCGCCGACCGGCAGACCTCGCACAGGTCCCTGCTGATCGCGGGCGGCGCCGGCATCACCCCGCTGCGGGCCCTGTTCGAGACGCTGCCCGGCGACGTCACCCTCCTCTACCGCGCCCGGACCAACGAGGACCTCGCCCTGGGCGGGGAACTGGACGCGATCGCACGATGGCGCGGGGCGAGGGTCCTCTACGCGCTCAACGGCCCGGACGGCCGGCGCCCCGACCTCTCGGCCCACTCCCTGCGCGCGGCCGTGCCCGACCTGGAAGCCCACGACGTGTACCTGTGCGGCCCGCACGGATTCACGCGGGACCTGTACGAGGCACTGCGCACCGCCGGGGTCCCCGACCGGCGTATCCACCACGAGTCCTTCGAGCTGTGAGGCCCTCTTGCACACGTTGAGGAAGAACCGTCCGCTGCGCCGCATCGCGCTGGCGAGCGCCGCGACCGTCTCCGGCATGGTGCTGCTGCTGTCGCTCAAGCCGCACACGACACCGGCGGTCGTCACCGGGTCGGCGAGCTCCTCCGCGCCGTCCGGCAGTTCCAGCGGCTCGGCCACCGGCACCCGTACCCTCACCGGCGACTCGGTCCAGACGCGCTACGGCCCCGTCCAGGTCCGCGTCACGCTGACGAACGGGAAGCTCACCGACGTCACCGCGGTCACCTATCCACAGGAGAACCCGAGGGACCAGCAGATCAACTCGTACGCCGTCCCGCAGCTGACCAGGGAGGCCCTCACCGTCCAGAGCGCCGACATCGACACGGTCTCGGGAGCCACGTACACCAGCGACGGCTACCGCCGGTCACTCCAGTCGGCGCTGGACTCCGCGGGCAGCTGACACCCGCCCCGGGAGTTGCGCCCCGGGACACATTCGATCGCCGAACGGGGCATGAAGTGCTCGATGCCGGGGACTTGTTTCGGTCATACGATGACAAGTGGGTCGGCATGGTCAGGTGCTCGGGCCCAGGTCAGAGCCAGGGCCGTCGCACCGTCCGCCGGGGCGCGCAGACAGGGAGCAGGGCATGATCCGTTCAGCCGACATCCGCGAGTGGCGCAACCACGAGGTGATCGACGAGAAACAGCGCAGGATCGGCATGCTCGAATCGGTCTACGTCGACACGGCCACCGACGAACCGGCCATGGCCACCATCAGGACCGGGCTGCCCACCCGCCACCGGCTGGTCTTCGTCCCTCTCGACGACGTGGTCCTCGGACCGGGCTACGTCAAGGTCTCCTACTCCAAGTCACAGGTGCGCAACGCCCCGTCGATCGGAACCGACGACGTGCTCCCCGCCGAGCAGGAGGCGGAGATCTTCAAGCACTACGGCCTGGCGTACCAGCCCGGAGCAGGGGGCGAACGTCAGCTCGCACGCCGCTGAACACATGTGCACCTCGCTCACCTCGCAAAATTCACACATGGCACAGAGGAGATGGTCCGGATGATGGCGCTCTTCCTTCTGTTGGTCCTGGTGGCCGTCGTCCTGGGAATCATCGGCGTGGCGGCCCATGGCCTGGGATATCTGCTGGCCATCGGCATCGTGATCTTCGCCGCCGACCTGATCTTCTTCGGGGCACGGCTGACCCGGCGCGTCAGGCGGCGGCCCGTCCGCTGACCGCGAAGCCGTACGGTGGGGGCGAACCCGGGACGTGGACGGACGGATCGTCGTGTCGGCCATGCGGCCGGGTTCCTGTCGGGGGGCCATCGGACAAGGGTCCGGCGGTTTCCCCTGACGCGCCCGCGGGCTTCGGTGCGAGGCCGCCCTGACTCGAGGGCGGCGTGGTGGAGGGTACGGTGCCCGGTGCGGGTGACGAGTCGGGGTCACGGCGGGCGGCCGGGCCGAAGTTCTGGAGACAGGTCGTCGAACGGCTGAGCACAGCGCTGATGGTGATCGGTCCGACCGGCCGGATCGACGCCGTCAACCCGGCCGCCGAGCGGCTGCTGGGCCGTACCGCCACCGCGGTACGCGGGAAGGACGCCCACGACCTGCTGCACCGCGACGCGGCCGGCGGCACCCTCCCCCGGGAGCAGTGTCCGTTGCTCCGGGCGCTGGCCGGGAAGAGTGCCGCACGCGGTGACGGCGACAGCTGTCTGCGCGGCGACGGCCGCCTGGTCACGATCTCCTGGTCCGCCTCTCCCCTGGTGGACGACGGTTCCTTCAAGGGCATGGCCGTGCTGCTCACCGACGGCGGCGGCGACCCGGGCGCGCGTCGCGAAGGGGCGGCCTACACGAGCGCCCTGGAGGACCTCAACGAGCGGCTGACCCTGGTCGCGGAGATCACCGACGTACTCGGCCAGACCCTGGAGACCGACGAGGCCCTCGCCCGGCTGGGCCGCCTGCTGGTCCCCCGCCTCGCCGACTGGACGGCGGTGGACCTCCGGACCGGTTCCGGGCGGATCCACCGGGTCGCGGTGACCGGACCCGCGGGCCGGGACGCCGCGCTGGAGGGCGGGCGCGAGCGCCTGCCCGAGGCCGGGGAGGGGGAGCGTGACTGGTCGCCCCTCGTCCAGGTGCTGAACGGCGGTGATCCCGTACGGCAGGGCGTGCCGGAGATGGCCGCCGCCGCACCGCCCGGCTCCGCCCTGGCCGCCGTGCACAGCGACTTCCTGCGGACGGTGCACGCGACGTCCGCCATCACGGTGCCGCTGGGCTCCGGCCCCGAACGGCAGATCACCGGCGCCCTGACGGTGGTGCGCACCGACCCGGCGCACCCCTTCGACGACGCCGACCTCGGGGTGGTGAGCGACATCGGCAGGCGGGTCGGCCTGGTCATCGACAACGCCCGCCGGTTCGGCCGCCAGCGCGCCGTCGCCGAGGCCATGCAGCGCAACCTGCTCGCCCCGCTGCCCCAGCCCGGCCGGCTGCGGCTGGCCGCCCGCTACCAGCCCGCCCCCGTCGGCTCCCAGGTCGGCGGCGACTGGTACGACGCGTTCGAGCTGAAGGACGGCACGCTCGCGCTGGTCATCGGCGACGTCGTGGGCCACGATCTGACGGCGGCGGCCGGGATGGCCCAACTGCACGGCATCCTGCGCTCGTTGGCCTGGGACCGCTCCGGGCCGCCGGGCACCGTCGTCGACCGCCTCGACGACGCCATGCCCGCCATCACCACCGTCCCCATGGCCACCCTCGTCCTCGCCCGGGTGGAGGGCCACCCGGACACGGGCCCGTGGACCCTACGGTGGACCAGCGCCGGCCACCCGCCGCCGCTCCTGCTGACCCCCGGCGGACACGCGCGGTACCTCGAAGCCGGACAGGGCCTCCTTCTCGGCGCCCACCACGGCGGCGGCGAGAGCAGGCCGACCGCCACCCAGCCCCTGCCGCCGGGCTCCACCCTGCTGCTCTACACCGACGGCCTGATCGAGATCCCCGGCAGCGACCTCGACACCGGAATGAGCCGCCTGCGCCGCCACGCCCTGGACCTCGCCCACGCGCCCCTGGACACCCTCTGCGACCAGCTCCTCGCCCGGATGCCACCCGGCAGCACCGACGACGTGGCACTCCTCGCGCTGCGGCTGCCGGAACTGTGACGGAGACGGAGACGGGGGTGTCCTGCCCAGCCTTCAGACCAGTTCGAGTCGCCGTTCCGGTCGCCGCGCCACCGCGGGCTCCGGTTCCCACCTCCTGGTGGTCCGTACGTACCCGTCGATCACCGAGAGCATCGCCAGGATGATCAGCGGCCCGAACACCCACGGGTGTTCGGCCATCTCCGTCGGCAGCCAGCGATACGACACCAGGAGCGCGGCGAAGACCGCCACGCCGTGGGCGACCAGCCGGGTTGCCGACCGGTCCCAGCCGCGGGCGAGCGAGCGCAGAGCCGCCTCGACCGTGAGCGCGAACACCACGCCGGCCACGAGGTCCGCGCCGTAGTGGTAGCCGAAGCCCAGCGTCGCGGTGAGCGTGGCGACCAGCCAGAACGTACCGGCGAACCGCAGGAACCGTGGGCCCTTGCGGGAGTGGACGAAGATCGCGGTTGCCCACGCCGTGTGCAGGCTGGGCATGCAGTTGCGGGGCGTGATCCCGTCGTACGGCATCGGGCGCGGGGTGGTGATCGGCAGTGGCGTGTTCGGCCACAGGTCGGCCACCGCCCAGTGCCCGCCGCCGGTGCCGAAGGCGCCGGGGCCGTAGGCGAAGACCGGTCCGACGACCGGGAAGATCATGTAGATGCCCGGTCCGAGGAGGCCGATCGCCAGAAAGGTGCGCACCACGTGATGGCTCGGGAAACGGCCTTCGGCGGCCACGTTGCGCAGCTGGTACAGCGCGACGCAGACCGCGGCGACCGCGAGCTGGATGTAGACCCAGTCGAGAAGATGCGTGCCGATCGGGCCCGTGGCCCTGACCATCCGGCCCACCAGCCACGACGGATCGCCCAGCGTGTGATCGGCGGTCGCCACGTACTGGTCGAGCACCGTCGGGCGGGTCTTCGACGTGATCAGCAGCCAGGTGTCGCCCGCCTTGCGGCCGGCCACCAGCAGCAGGCCCAGCCCGACGCCCTTCAGCAGCAGGAGCCGTTCCTGGCCGGTGCGGCGTGTGACGGCGATGACCGCGCAGCCCAGCATCACCCACAGAGCGCCGTTGCCGAAGCAGTGGCCGCCCACCCTGGCGCCCGCCGCCATCCGCATCAGCACCAGCACGACGTCGATGCCGATCGCGACACCGGCCGCGATGAACCGCTCCCGCCAGGTGAGCACCACCATCGTCAACGCCATGCTCGCGTACAGCAGGGGACCCGATTTGGGGGTGAACACCACCTCTTGCACCTGGTTGGTGATCGGCCCCGGCAGGCCGTAGTGACGCGCGGCGATCTCCAGCGCGACGAGGAATCCAAGGGCCACCACACCCGCCACGGCCCAGAGCCGCGCCGACGGCTGCCGCCACATCGAGACCGTCGAGAACGCAGCTCCGCGACGTATTCGCTCAAACGCTCGTGGCGGCATATGTGGGTTCCCATTCGATTTGCCGGACTTCTGTAAAACAGTTACCGATCTCGCTTTATGGGCAGCTTTCTCCCTCATCAAGTCAACCTGTGTGAGACCTGTCAGCGGCTCCCGACAGATAAAGATGGCTGAATCACGGTCCGGGTTCCGGACTCGGAGAGGTCCCGGGCCCGGTGGCAGATCCGGCAGTGCCCCCGGAAGCGGTCGTGCCTGCCGGGCCACCACCGCCGCACCGCCCGGCCCAGCGGCACAGCGGCACAGCGGACACGGCGGAAAGCAGAAGAGGACCGCGAGGACGATACTCCAGCCGCCGGGCGAGGTGAAGTCCCGGAGAACACCAGCTGGACGGCGAACCAAGCGACGGGCAGTACGGCGAGCAGCACGGCGGTCAGGGCCGCCGAGGTGTGCGGCGCGTCCTTGGACGGGCGGCGGACCGGCGCGGTGCCGGAGGGCGGTCAGCCGGGCGGCCGGGCGGCCGGGACGGAGTACGGCGGTGTCTCGCCGCCAGGGTCGCGGGCCTCGTCGGTGAGCGACGACTCACCCTCCTCGCCCTCACCCACCCACACCACACCGTGCCGACCGGACCCGTAGCAGCTTGTCCGCCACGGCCCGGTCGGCACGGTCACAGCACAGCCGGCACGACGTACACATCTGCCGCGACGGCCCGGGGCGTCTCAGTTGGTGAAGGTGATGTACTTCCAGCCACCGTGGGTCGTGGAGTTGACGGCGTCCCCGGAGGCGCCGTCGATGTACGACGACCGCACCCGGGCACGGATGCCGGACTCGCCCGGCGCCGGCAGGCTCACGACCGACTTGCCGTTGCCGGCCAGGGCGAAGTACTCGGAGCCCGAGTCGTACCAGGAGCCCTGGTAGTAGACCTCGAGCTGGAAGCGCTGCTTGCGGCCGGAGTAGTAGTTCATGGTCGTGGTGAACACCGGGTCGGTGTTCTTGTGGAAGTAGTAGTACGTCGTGGAGCCGATCTTGCCCGTCTTGTAGTGCTTGGAGACGGTGGTGGAGATCCTGGCCTGGGCGCGCGCCGTCGACTTCACGGTCTTCGAGGTGTAGCGGGCGTCGCCCGCGAACACCGCGGTGACGTTGGTGTCACGGGTCATGTCGACAGTCGCCGACAGGTTGCCGTGGGAGTTGACCCTGGCCGTCTTCAGCAGCCTCTTCGGCTTGTCGGTGCCGAAGGGATCCGCGTAGAGCGAGACGGTGCGGTTCTTGTAGGTCGCACCGAGGTGCGCGGTGAACGTGACGTCCTTGCCGTACGCGTACAGCTTGCCGTTGTTGGTCAGGGTCAGCGCGGTCGCCCTGCGCGAGACCTCCACGGCGTCGGCGCCGGAGACGGGGGCGTGTGTGGCGTCGCCCGCGTAGAAGACCTTGTAGGTGACTCTGCCTCCGACGGGCGGGGTGTTCGTGAAGGAGAAGGTGCCGTCCGCCTTCGTCTTCACGGAGGGCAGCGCCCTGCCGTTCGGCGTCTCGATGTCCGTACGGGTCACCCGCAGGGTGGTACCGGCGGGGAGGCTCGTCTTCGAGGTCAGCCTGCCGGTGACGGTGAGCTTCTTGGCACGGTCGGACTTCGCCGGGGCCGCCACCTTGAGCGTCGGCAGCTCCTTGGTGGGGTCGGTCAGGGCCCGCAGGACGTAGGTGCCGAGGCCGCTCACGGAGACCGCGAACACCCGGCTGCTGTCCGGCGCCCAGGCCAGTGCGCCCGATACGAGGGTGTCGGCGTTGTACTGGGGGTCGGTGGCGGGGAAGTCGTACTCCCGCAGCGGCTTGAGGTTGCCGGGCCGGTAGATGTGGACGTCGGGGTCGTAGGTGGAATCGCTGCCGCCCGCGATGCTCCCGTCGGGCGCGACCCGCACGGCGTTCGGGTAGGCGTTGATGGCGTACTCGTCCTGCTCGGCGAGGTCGGTGGTCGAGTAGGCGCCGATGCCGTAGCCGAACTCCGGGTCGCCCCACGAGGTGAGGACCTGGGTGCCGTCGGGCGTCAGGTCCAGCTGCTTCACCGCGGTGTCCATGTCGCCCTTGACCCGCAGCGTGGCTCCGTCGGCCGTGACGTCGTACACGGCGAGCTCGCCGCCGTTGCCGGCCACGAGGACGCCGGGGACGGCCGGATCGGAGGCCAGGAACATGCCGAAGGCGCCGGAGAAGTCGACGTCCCCCCGCTGGGCGAGGTGGACGACGGGTGCCGCGCCGGAGAGGTCGAGCGAACCGAAGTCGGTTCCGTGGGCGAACCAGATCCGGCCGTCCACCACCTCCAGGGCTTCGGGGGCCGCGCCGACCGGGTAACTCGCGGTCTGCGTGTACGTCCCCGTCTCCACCGACACGATCCGCTTGCCGGTCTTCGAGGCCGCGTACAGCTGCCCGGAGTCGGCGGACAGCGCGAGGCCGCTCACGCCGGAGAGCCCGGTCAGCGTCGCCTTCACGGTGCCCGCGTAGTCGGTGACGACGATCTTGCCGCTGGTCGGATCGGAGACGTAGACCCGCCGGTGGACTCCGTCCACGACGATGTCGCCGACCGACTTCACCGGAAGGATCTTCGCGGAGTCGGCTGCCGCCGGACCCGCCACGCCGGCCACCAGGGCCGCGGAACTGAGAACGACCGCGAGTGCCGTCGCGATCGAGATGCTGCGCCTGCGCACAGTGCTGAAACCCCCACAGAAGACGCCCGGTGCTCACCGGGCGGAAAGGAATCGAAGGGCCGCGTGTCCCCCCTCGCACCAACGACTGGTGCGTGGACGCTGCCGAGTAGTGCAGCGTATGGCATGCAAGTGACAAGCGAGCAGCGGATTGTTCCAGAGACCGGCTCTTGGTGGAGAGCTCCGGCGGGCAGCACAACGCGTCGCCATCGCCCGTGCCGAGAACCCGCTGTTCCTGCTCGACGGGCCGTTCGCGGCGCTGGACGCGATGACCTCAGGAGGTGGGTGACTCTGAGGAGGCGGATGGACACGCTTTTCGCCCGTTACGTCTGCTGCCAGGGGGTACTCGTGGTGTCGCTGCCGGCTCGTGTCCGCGCAGTGGGCCGTCTGTCCCCTACGTCGGAGCGATCGTGCGAGCACTTGTCGACAACCGCACTCTCAAGCAACTCCCTGAGCCCTCCAGCGCCCCCCGGCTCCGCTGCTGGGTGCCCCGGGGCGTGTACGCACCCCAGACCGACACCCGGCTCCTGAGGCAGGCGATCCGCCGAGAGGGCGTCTCGGCGGGGACGGACGTACTGGACCTGGGCACCGGCAGCGGCATGCTCGCCGTCGAGGCGGCCCGGCTCGGCGGCCGGGTCACCGCCGTCGACATCTCCTGGCGGGCGCTCGCCACCGCCCGGCTGAACGCCCTGCTGAACGGACAGTCCCTGCGCGTACGCCACGGCGACCTGGCGTCGGCCGTACCCGGCAGCCGCTTCGACCTGGTCATCAGCAACCCGCCCTACGTGCCCGCCCCCGGCATCGCGCCGCCCCGGGGTCTCGCCAGGGCCTGGGACGCCGGCCAGGACGGCCGTCTGCTGATCGACCGCATCTGTGACACCGCGCCGACGGTCCTCCGGCCGAACGGGACCCTGCTGATCGTGCACTCGCACCTGTGCGGCGTCGACGCGACGCTGGCCCGCCTGGAGAAGGCCGGGCTGCGCGCGCAGGTCGTCGACCGAGCCCTGCTGCCCTACGGCCGGGTGCTGCGTTCCCGGCTCACCTGGCTGCGGGAGCAGGGGCTGACGGCGGCAGGCCGTGGAACGGACGAGGGAACGACGGAGGAGCTGGTGGTGATCCGTGGCGAACACGCCTGAGCGTCCCCGCCGTGTCCGCGTCCAGCGCGACGGCCCTCTGCTCGTCGAGGGCCCGGTCGAGGTGGTCGGCGAGGACGGCGAGGTGTTCGTCTCCCGCCGCTTCACCGTGGCGATCTGCACCTGCCGCCGCAGCCGCGACTTCCCCTGGTGCGACACCAGCCACCGCCGCCGCTGCCGCAAACCGTCCGAGAAGGAAGGACAGGAAGGCAAGACCTCATGACCGGCGCCCCCACTCCCTCCCCCGCCCTCGCCCGGCAGCAGTTCCGGCTCCGTCCCCCGCCGCTGCCCGAGCCGCGCGGCCCGCTCTCCGCCGCGGTGACGGCCCGGCTGCGGGGAACGGACGCCGGGAGTACGCCGCTTCCCGTCCCGTCTCCCGACAACCGCTCCCCGTACGGCGACGACCTGCAACTCGCCCTCTACATCCTCTACGAGCTGCACTACCAGGGCTTCCATGACGTCCCCGACAGCCTTGAGTGGGACAGCGGTCTGCTGGCCTGCCGCGGTGCGATGGAGGAGGTCTTCCTGGGCGCACTGCGCAGGGACGTGCCCATCGACGACGCGGAGACGGCGGAACAGGCGCTGGACGAACTCCAGCTCGAACCGGTCGGCGACGACGGCACCGGCGTCTCGTACTTCCTCCGGGACGAAGGCACCCTCGATCACGTGCGCGCGTACGCGGCGGCGCGCTCCCTCTACCACCTCAAGGAAGCCGACCCGCACGCCTGGGTCATCCCCCGGCTCCACGGCCGGGCCAAGGCGGCCATGGTCGCCGTGGAGTTCGACGAGTTCGGCGGGGGCCGCGCCGACGAGATCCACGCGCAGTTGTTCGCCGACCTCATGGAGGACCTGCGGCTGGACACCACGTACGGCCACTACGTCGACGCGGCGCCGGCCGAGATGCTCGCCACCGTCAACCTGATGTCCCTGTTCGGTCTGCACCGCGCGCTGCGCGCTGCGCTCGTCGGGCACTTCGCGGCCGTCGAGGTGACCTCGTCCCCGGGCTCGCGCCGCCTCGCCGAGGCGATGCGCCGCGTGGGCGCCGGCCCGGCCGCCGTGCGGTTCTACACCGAGCACGTGACGGCGGACGCGGTGCACGAACAGGTCGTACGGCACGACGTCGTGGGCGGACTCCTGGAGGGCGAACCGCACCTGGACGCCGACGTGGTGTTCGGCATCCACGCGACCACCCACCTCGAGAACCGCCTCGCGGACAGGCTGCTCACCGCCTGGCGCGAGGGCGCCACCGGACTGCGCGGGGACTGGCCGACAGCAAGTGAGCGGCGGCGCTCGGCCTAGCGTCCTGCGGAGGAGTACGAGGGGAGTACGAGGGGAGTACCGGAGAGTACAAACCGATGGGCGCCGCGTACGGCGCCCATCGGGGTGGAGGGGGAGGGCTCAGGCCTCAGAACCCAGGCCTCTGAATCCAGGCCTCAGTGCTCAGACGAGCGGACCGGGGGTGCCGGGAGTACCCGGCGTGCCACGGGTACCGGGGGTACCAGGGGTGTGGGGAGTGTGGGGAGCACCGGGCATACGGGTCGTTCCAGTGGTCCCAGGCATCCCGGGTGTCCCGGCGGTACCGGTGGTACCGGGTGTCTCGGTGGTACCCGCGTCTCCGGGGCGGATGCGTCCGCGCCAGGCGCCCGTCTCGCCGCCGTGCTCCTCGACGTAGTCCTTGAAGCGGTGCAGGTCGCCCTTGACGCGGCGGTCGATGATGCCGAGCGCGTCCGCGCCCTTCTCGACCATGCCGGTGGGCTCGACCTCCATCGTCAGCTCCACCCGGGTGTGCGTCTCGTCGAGACGCTCGAACCGGACCGAGCCGCGCTGATGGGTGTCGCCGCCGACGGAACGCCAGGTGATCCGGTCGTCCTGGAGCTGGTCGACGATCTCGGTGTCGAACTCGCGCTTCACCCCACCGATCTTGGTGGTCCAGTGGTTGTGCCGGTCGTCCAGCTGCTTGACCTCCTCGACGCCTTCCATGAACTTCGGGAACTCTTCGAACTGAGTCCACTGGCTGTAGGCGGTGTGGACGGGAACTTCCACGTCCACGACTTCCTTGACCGTGCTCATGCTTTCCTCCTTATATGAGGTGTTGGCGGCATTGGCGGTCTTCCGCACAGACTCGGGTACCCAGGCCGACGGGATGAAGACATCCCGATCGGGGCGTATCCCCCGGCATGAGGGGCATACGGCGGCCACGATCACGGACAAGTGACGCCACCACCGGACAGGCCCTACGGGCGACCGCCCCCGCCTCCGCCACCTCCGCCGAAGCCGCCGCCCTCCGGGGCCTCGCCCGCCGTGACCGTGGCGATCTTCTCGGCGGAACCCAGTTCACCCGACCCGGCCAGACCGCCGGTGTCGGTGCCCGAGGTGCTGCCGCCGGTGTGGACGGTGTACTCCTCGCCGTTCTCGATGCCCTTGCCGGAGTAGACGATGTTCTGGACGGCCTTCGAGGTGACGTACGACGCCACGACCTTGCCGTCGGAGTCGGCGATGTGCACGGTGGTGCCCGCCTGGACGGCCGTGTCGAGCGTGGCCGAGAGCCAGCCCTGCCCGGACTCGGCGTCGGGGGCGACGACCATGCCCGAGCTGCCGGCGGCGAGCAGCGAGCCGCCGCCCACGGTGAGGGTGCCGTTGACGTCGAGCGCGCCGTTGCCGTTGCGCTCCGGGCCGTTGACGACGACGGTGCCGCCGCTGATCTCGGCGTTCCCGTTGGAGTCGAGGCCGTCGCCCTCGGCGTCGATGACCAGGGTGCCGCCGGTCACCTTGACGGTGTATTCGCCGACGCCCTCTCCGCTCCCGCCTCCGCCGGGGCCCCCGCCGCCGAAGCCTCCCCGGTCGCCCTGGTCGCCCTCTTCGCTCGAAGTCGCCTCGTTGCCGGACGCGTTGACGCCGTCGTCGCCGGAGGTGACGTCGGTCGAACCGCCGCTGACGAGGATGTCCTTGCCCTCCAGTCCCTCGTTCGACCGCGTGATCCTCACCGTGCCCGCGCTGATGACGAGGTCGCCCTCCGCGTGCACCCCGTCGTCGCCGGCGGCGAGAGTGGCGGCGGCCCCGCCGAGGTGGACGGCCCCGTCGCCGTGCACGGCGTCGGCGGAGGACGTGACGTCGACGCTGCCGCCCTCCAGGACCGTGATGACGCCCGACTTCAACCCATGGGGGGAGGAGTCGTCGGAGTCGTCGGAATCGTCGGAGTCGTCGGAAGCCTCGCTGGTGACGGTGACCTTCCCGCCGGTGACGACGAGGTCGGTGGCCGCGTCGATGCCGTCGCCCGCGCTGGTCACCTTCACGGTGCCACTGCTGACGGAGACGTAACCCCGGTCGGTGTCCTCGGTGTTGTCGGCCCTGAGCCCGTCGCCCCCTGCCGTGACGGTGACTGTGCCGCCGCTCACCACCACGTAGTCCTTGCCGCGGATGCCGTCGTCGGCGGCGTCGACGGTGACAGTGCCGCCCTGGATCACCAGGCCGTCCGTGCTGGTGATCCCGTCGGCGCCGTTGCCCTTCACGGTGAGCGAGCCGCTGCCGCCGATGGTCAGGTCGGCGGCGCTGTGAAGGGCCGCGTTCGCCTTCGCGTCCTCGGCGTACGTACCGGTGTCGCCGAGGGTGTTCTCGCTGCCGTCGGCGAGGACGACCACGACCTCGTCGGCGTCGGTGACGTCGATCGCGGCGCCCTTGGAGTTGGCGATCCTCGCGCCGTCGAGGATCAGCGTCACCTTGGCCTTGGGAGCGGTGACCACGAGCTGCCCGTCTTCGAGGCTGCCGCCGATCCGGTAGGTGCCCTCGGCGCTGATCGTGACGGTCGCCCCGTCGACACTCACCCCCTCCCCCTCCCCCTCCCCGTCCGAGGAGGCGGAGTCGCCCGTCAGCTCGATGCCCACAACGTCGGCCCCGGCCGCATCAGCATCAGCATCAGCATCCGCGTCCGTATCCGTATCCGTGTCCCCGGTCTCGGCGTGGACGTCCTGGTTGTCGGCGAGCACGGCGGCTGCCTTCTGGGACCCGTCAACGGCCGCCGCGGCCGACGACGAGCCCGACCCCGAAGCCGCCGACGAGGAACCGGAGTTGTCGCTCGACGAGCACCCCGCGAGCGCGGCGCCGGCAAGTCCGACCGAGGCGAGCACACCCGCCAGTTTGTACGTGCTCATGCCGGCCTCCCGTGAAGTGTGTGAAGCATGTGAGGTGTGTGAAGTGCGTGAGGTGGGGTCGGAAAGTGGCGACGCAGAACGGGCAGCCACCGGTGGGCGGGCAGTCCGGGCCGCAGCGCGGCGAGACCGGTGCCGTACTTGGAGACAGTGACCGGCCGGTGTTTCAGCGACCACAGGAGCCGGTCGGCCTCCGACCCGGCCCGCCCGGACTTGGTCTCGACGACGGCCCGGTCCGGGGTACCGAGTCCGGTCCCGTCGGGCAGCGTCCAGGTCAGCCCGGTGTCGACGGTCACCCTGCTGTCGCTCAGGGGCAGGAACAGGGTCGTACGCCGGTACGACGTGACCAACGTGGGGACGAACCTGAACCCGCCGGAGTCGATCCCGGCCCCGGCGAGCACCTCGTCGGCGTACGCGCGCGCCTCGGGGGACAGCCTCCACAGGTCTCCGTCGTACGGGATGCGCTGCTTGACGGTGGTACCGCGCGGGCCGCTCGTCTTGACCTCGAAGTAGTGGTCGCCGGAGTCGAGATACGTACGGACACGCAGCTTGAAGCGGCGCCGGCGGCGGCGCGCGGTGCGCAGGTAGGCGTCCAGTTCCGGGGTGTCGTAGTAGACCGACCGGTATCCGAAGTCCCGCTCCCCGGCCATCTCCAGAACCTGAACCTGCATGTCCTCACCCAACCCACCGATGACCAGCGGGAGTTCACGGATCGGCAGCATGTACTTGCGGTCCAGGCGGGTCAACAGCGAGGCCCGTGCGACGAGTTCGTCGAGCCCGATCGGACGCAGGGCACCGACCATCGGGGCGAGAGCGAGGGAGGCGGGCGCGGTCACGCCCCGACTCCTTGTCGTGCGGGGGCGGTTCCGGCTTCCTGGGGCGCCTGCGAGCCTTCGGTGACGACGTACCGTACGTCGACCTGGGTCGTGTCGTTGACGAGGTCGACGCCCCTGACCGACATGTTCACCACGCGCCCGCCGAGCAGCACCTCCAGATGTGCCCGCAGGGCCTCGTCGTCGGTGTACGCGGAGTCGAGCCGGAGGCTGAGCTGCCGGTGCCGCCCGAAGAGCCGGGGGTGGTCGCCGACGTACATGGTGAGGACGATCAGGCCCATCAGGGCGCACGTCAGCACGTTGACGCTCGTGGGGAGCCCGGCGAGCAGGCCGAGGGCGAGCGCGGAGAAGTAGTACGCGATCTCGTGCTGCGCGATCTCGTACGACCGCAGCCGGATGATCGACAGGACCCCGAACAGTCCCATCCCCAGCCCGATCCCGACCGACGAGGAGCTGAGCGCCATCGCGACGGCCAGGACACCGACGTTCACGCCGAGGAAGGCGGCGATGAGGTCCCTGCGGTGGTGGCGCGGAAAGTACACCGCGAAGGCGAGCACGGCGATGGCGACGAGATCGACGGCGCCGAGCAGTGCCTGGTTCACGACAGGCACCCGGACTTTACGGTGACTTGGCTCATTGTTTAACCATGAGCAACCTGCCTGTGAATCAACTGGGCCGTTTCTTAACGGAGTTTGAGAATCACGCGCGTGCGCCGGCGGACGGTCGGCCGAATGCCCAGGTCTGGCTGTACCGACCGTCGCAGCCGGCCAGTTGGAGGCGGCGACCACCAGGGCATGGCCGGTCCGGGGGCTGAGGAGTCGGATTACCCGCCCGACCCGGTAGGTCCCGCCGTACGGCTCGGCCTGCGGCTCGTACGGCTGGTCCGCCCGGACCGGGGCGCGACGAGGTGCCGGTGCCTGGGGTCACCCCGGTGGCCGGGTGCCCATGAGGCGCGGTGTCACCAGGCCAGGGCGTCGCCCATGTCCGACTGCCAGTACGAGACGCTGACCGAGCTGTCGACGTACACGCCCTTCGCGGGGAGCGCGGGGTGGGCGGCGCTCGGGCTCTTCACGTTGAAGTAGACCGCCAGGGTCTTCGCCGTGTAGCCGCTCGAGCCGCTGCCGTCCGCCATCGAGAGGAGGACGCTCGCGTAGCCCGACTCGCCGGGGGCCAGTGTGACCACGGCCTGCGGCTGGGATTCCTCGACGACCGGCGGGACGGACTGCGCGTCACCGAACCGAAGGGCCGGGTAGTCGACGAGGTCACAGTCCTTCGAGCCGGTGTTGGTGACGGTGAGGAGAAGGTGGTTCAGCGGGCGGGAGACCACCGTGGCGGTCGTCCTGGTGGAGGCGGGCGAGCAGGGGGAGCGGACGTAATCGGAGTCGGAGGCGGGCTGGGAGGCGTTCGAGCCCGTCGAGCCTGTGGAGCCCGTCGAACCGGACGCGCCTGTGGAGCCCGTCGTCCCGCTCGAACCGGTGCTGCCCGTGCTTCCGGTGCTGCCCGTCGAGTCCTTGGCGTCGACCTGGCCGGCCTCCGTCGACGTTCCACCGGTCGTGGGCGAGGAGTCGGACGCGGTGGACGAGACGGGCGGGGACACCGTCGCGGCTCCCTCGTCGTGAGTGCCATCCGCGCTGCTACACGCCGTCAGAGTCAGAGTGACAGCCGTGAGTGCGGCGGCGGCGAGCAGGCGGGTGCGGGCGGTACGTGCGGACATGTGATTCCCCTGATGCGATTGACGCGATCGACGATTGACGTGATGTCAAACGGCTCTGTACGCAGGCCACTTGACCGGGAGCCGGAAGCGGCGTGCTTGGATGGCCAGAGCTTGTTCCGTGATCCGTCCCAGCCGCCACAAACGCCGGGACATCCGGAACGCTGGAACGCTCACACCCCCCTGACCTGGGGGAACAACCGGCGCCTGGAACGGCTGTCCGGGACACGGAGAGAGGGAGGAACGGTGACGGGCGATGAGTTCCCGGAGCTGCTGGGCCGGTTGAAGGAGCGGTCCGGGCTCAGTTACGGAGTGCTGGGGAAGCGGCTGCACATGAGTGCGTCCACGCTTCACCGGTACGTCAACGGGGACGCCGTACCGACGGACTACGCACCCGTGGAGCGGTTCGCCCGGGTGTGCAGGGCGACGCCCGAGGAACTGGTGGAGCTGCATCGCCGGTGGATCCTCGCGGATGCCATGCGAGGGCAGCAGAAGGCGAGCGGGGCTCCGGCGGAGGAGGAAGCCTCCTCGGCTGCGGCTGCGGCTACCGAGGCAGCCCCGCCCGCCACGCCCGCCGCCGAGGCCGTCGTTCCCGCCGAGGAGGAACAGCAGCCGTCGGCAGTGGAGTTGACGGCCGAGGCCGCCGGGTTGGCGACCGGGGCGGCGGGGGTCTCCTCGGCTCGGCGCCGGCGTACCGTCGTGCTCGCCGGGGCCGCCGTGGTCGCCGCTGTCGCCGCGGCGGCGCTCGTGGTGAATCTCGTACCCGGCAAGGGAGATGACGACCGGAGCGGTAAGCAGTCCGTGGGAGCCACGGGCTCCGGGGCGCTCGGCCGGAGTCCGGTCGCCTCCGCGTCGGCCACCGCCAAGGGCGGAGCGGCGACACCGTCCGCCTCGCCCGACGCAGGGCCCTCGGTTTCCCCCTCCCCCTCCCCCTCCCCCTCTCTGTCCGTCTCCCCGTCCGCGTCCTCCTCCCGGAGCGGTGGGGGCGGGGCGGCGCCGCAGGGCGACGGTTCCGCGGACGGGGCCGACGCGCCCAACGTGTCCGTCAACCCGTACAAGTGGGAGGGGCCGTGCAGCGCCCACTACCTGATCGACCAGAAACCGGAGCAGGTGCCACCGCCGCCGACGGAGCCGGACGCCCGTGGGTGGGTCACCGCGCTCGGCGGGATCACCGGCGGGCAGCAGATGCTCGCGCTCACCGTGCAGGGCACCGGGAAGGCGACGGTGGTCCTGGAGGCGCTGCATGTGCGGGTGGTGGAGAAGAGCGCGCCGCCCGCCTGGAACGACTACTCGATGGGGGTCGGGTGCGGTGGTGGAGTGGAGACGACGTCGTTCAAAGTGGATCTCGATGCCGGGCGGCCCTCGGTCTCGACCAAGGCCGGGCAGCGTGACTTCCCGTACAAGGTGAGCGAGTCCGATCCCGAGGTCTTCTACGTCTTCGCCGACGCCCGGACCCACAACGTGAGCTGGTACCTGGAGCTGGACTGGTCCAGCGGCGAGGAGCAGGGCGTCGTACGCGTCGACGACAGGGGCAACCCGTTCCGGACCAGCGGGAACGTGGGGCGGCCCGCGTACGACTATCCCCTCGGTTCCTCCGAGTGGGGGCGGGACCCGTACGAGCCCGACATTCTCGGCTGAGCACTTCCGGTTGAGCGTTCCGGGCTGAACCTTCCGGCTGAGATGGCGACACTTTTCCGGCCGAGGTGGCGACGCCAAACGATCAAGAAGGTTGCTTGACTTAAGTAACTCTTTTATGTTTGCCTGAGTCAAGCAATATTACCTACCGCACAGGAACCGCTCCCCCATGATCAGCAGCCCGCAGCGGCAACTGCGCAGCCGTCCAAGCCCCGTAGGGCGTCCCGACTCCGTAGGGCGTCCCGACTCCGTGGAGCATCCCGGCCCCGTCGACGCCGCTGTCGCCGCCGCCGTCTTCGCCTGTTCCTTTCCCGGCAGTCTCGTCACGTTGCCGGGCGGCCCGGAGCTTCAGTGGTGGCCCGGCGCGTTGCTGACCGGCGTCTCCTGCGTGGCGTTGCTGTGGCAGCGCCGCCGGCCCCGTACCACCGTGGCGGTGACCGCCCTCTGCGCCACCGTCATGGTGGGAATGGGCCACGTTCTCTCGGTTCTGCTGCTCGGGCCGCTCATGGTCGCGCTCTACTCGCTGGCCCTGCGGACCGACCGGAAGACCGCCAACTCCCTCACCTGCTGCGGCATCGCCCTGCTGGTCGGCACGGCGCTGTTCGCCGGTCCCGCCGGGGAACCGCTGGTCCTCAAGCTGGTCGGCCCCGCCGCCTGGCTGCTGCTGCCCACCGCGCTGGGGACCGCGACCCGACTGCGCGGGGACTTTTCGGAGGCGGTCCGGGCCCGTGCCGAGCACGCGGAACGCACCCGGGAGGAGGAGGCGCGGCGCCGGGTCGCCGAGGAGCGGATGCGGATCGCGCGCGACCTGCACGACGTCGTCGCCCACCACCTGGTCCTGGCCAACCTCCAGGCCGGCGCCGTCGCCCGTCAGCTGCCCGCCCGGCCCGACGAGGCAGCGCGGATCGTCACCGAGCTGACCGGCACGACCTCCTCGGCCCTGCGCGAACTCAAGGCCACCGTCGGCCTGTTGAGGCAGTCCGACGACCTGGACCCGCCCATGGAACCCACTCCCGGACTCGCCCGGCTGCCCGAGCTCGCCGCCTCCTTCCAGCACGCCGGGCTCACCGTCGCCGTCACCGTGGAAGGGGAACCGCGGCCACTGTCGGCCGGGGTGGACCTCACGGCGTACCGGATAGCGCAGGAGGCCCTGACCAACGTCACCAAGCACGCCGCCGCCCGTTCCGCCGAGGTGCGGCTCACCTACTCGGCGGCCGGCGTCGTCCTGGCCGTCACCGACGAGGGACCGGGGAAGAAACCCGCCTCGACCGACTCAACCGACCGCCCCGGATCTCCTCGCGAATCTCCCGAATCTCCCAACTCCCTTTGCGCAAGCGGTGGTTACGGCCTCATCGGCATGCGCGAGCGAGCCCATTCCGTGGGCGGGAGCTTCCGTGCGGAGCATCGCGGCCAGGAGGCCGGGGGCGGCTTCGGGGTCGTCGCCGAGCTGCCCCTTCAGGCCGAGCGGACCCCACTGTGACGCAGACCACCACACTCCCCCCTCATTGAACTTGCGTAAGTCAAGCAATCCTCTTTATGCTTGCGTAAGTCAAGCAATTTGATGTCCGGCTCGATTCGGCACTCGATTTGGTACTCCATTTCGGTACCCGCCTCGACGCTCGATTCCACGACTCGCCCCACGGAGGACCGACGCCATGTCCAACGCCCTTACCCGTCCCGCCGGAGCGGGAACATCCGCTCCGCCGAGGCCGAACGCCGTGGTGGCGGTACTGGCCCTGGCCGGGATCGTCGTCTCGCTGATGCAGACCCTGGTCATCCCGATCGTTCCCGAGCTGCCGAAGCTCCTGAACGCCCCGGCGTCCGACACCGCCTGGGCGGTCACCGCCACCCTGCTCGCGGCCTCCGTCGCCACACCGGTGGTGGGCAGGCTCGGCGACATGTTCGGCAAGCGCCGGATGCTGCTGGTCAGCATCGTGCTGCTGGTGTCCGGTTCGGTGGTCTGCGCACTGGCCGACTCCCTCGTCCCGATGATCATCGGGCGCGCCCTGCAGGGCCTCGCGGCAGCGGTCGTACCGCTCGGCATCAGCATCATGCGTGACGCACTGCCCGCCGACCGGCTGGCCGGGTCCACCGCGCTGATGAGCGCCTCGCTCGGTGTCGGCGGTGCGCTGGGACTGCCCAGCGCCGCGTTCATCGCCGACAACTGGGACTGGCACATCCTCTTCTGGGTCTCCGCGGCCCTGGGCGTCGTCGCCCTCGTCCTGGTCATCCTGATCGTCCCGGAGTCGAAGGTGCGCGCCGGTGGCCGGTTCGACCTGGTCGGCTCGCTCGGCCTCGCGGCCGGTCTGATGTCCCTGCTGCTGGCCGTCTCCAAGGGCGGCGACTGGGGCTGGACCAGCGCCACGACCCTCGGCCTGGGCGTCGCAGCCGTCGTGATCCTGCTGACCTGGGGCTGGTGGGAGCTGCGCAGCCCGCAGCCGCTGGTCGACCTGCGCACCACCGTCCGCCCGCAGGTGCTGTTCACCAACCTCGCCTCGATCGCCCTCGGCTTCTCGATGTTCGCGATGTCCCTGGTCCTGCCGCAGCTGCTCCAGCTGCCCGGGACGACCGGCTACGGCCTGGGCAAGTCCATGCTGACCGTCGGCCTGGTGCTGGCCCCGCAGGGTCTCGTCATGATGGTCATGTCCGCCGTGTCCGCGAAGGTCACCAAGGCCAAGGGCCCGAAGGTCACCCTGATGATCGGTGCGCTGATCGTGGCCGGCGGCTACGGCCTGAACCTTCTCCTGATGTCCGAGGTCTGGCACCTGGTCCTCGTGTCCTGCGTCATCGGCGCCGGCATCGGCTTCACCTACGGCGCGCTGCCCGCCCTGATCATGGGCGCCGTGGACCCCACCCAGACGGGTGCCGCCAACAGCCTCAACACCCTGATGAGGTCCCTGGGCACCTCCTTCGCCAGCGCCCTCGCCGGCGTGATCCTGGCCCAGATGACCACCGACTTCGGCGGCGTGGCACTGCCCTCGGAGAACGGCTTCAAGGTCGTCATGGCCATCGGCGCCGGAGCCGCCCTGCTGGCCTTCTTCCTCGCCTCCTTCATCCCGCGCCGACGCGAGGACACGAAGGGGACCGCGCCCGACAGCCCGGTCGAGGCGCCGGAGGGCGCGGAGGTCGCCGCGATCAAGGCGTAGGCATACGTCCCGTATACGTCCCTTCAACCGCCGAACACACGACGAGGCCGCCGCCCGCACCCGCGGGCGGCGGCTTCCTCGCGTCCACCTATGCGTCCGCGTCCATGACCGCGTCCCGCACTCGCCCTTCCACGAGCGATGGCGGGCAGTGATCCCCGCAACACTCGACCCGGAACTGCTTGCGTTACTCAAGCAATTCGATATGCTTGAGTAAGTCAAGCAAGTTCACGTCGCGGGCATCGCTCCTGCGCGTACGGAGCGGATGGAGACCCGCCATGGACGAAGCGTCCCGGACCCCGGCGGCACCTACCGCTCCCGGCCCGCTCGCCTCCTTCGCCCGGTTCGTGGTGTGCGGCGGCGGTGTCGGTGTCCTCTCCAGCTTCGCCGTGACGCTGCTGGCCCTGTCGATGCCCTGGGGACTGGCGAACGCGGTGATCACCGTCGCCTCCACCCTCCTCTGCACCGAGCTGCACGCCCGCTTCACCTTCGGGGCGGGTCGCCGCGCCGGCCGACGCGAACACTGGCAGTCGGCGGGCTCGGCGGCGGTGGCGTACGTGGTGACCTGCGCGGCGATGCTCCTACTGCACCTGGTCCAGTCGTCGCCTTCGGCCCTGACCGAGCAGATCGTCTACCTCAGCGCCTCCGGCCTCGCCGGCCTCGGCCGCTTCCTGGTCCTGCGGCTGTTCGTCTTCGCCACCACCGGTCGCGGTACTGGCACCAGTACCGCTCGCGCCACGGACCATGTTCAGGAGTGCGTCCCGGCCGGTGCCATCACCGGTGGGGCGAGGACGGTCACGGCACGACCGGTGGCCGCCGGACCCTCCGGGTACGGGCACGGGTACGGGCCCGGGCTCCGGTCGGCACCTCTCCCCCGGCGGGAAACGCACCACGTCCCACGCCGTCGTCCGACGCCGAACCACCTCCACCGTCCGACGGGTCCGACAGGTCCGACAGGTCCGACAGGTCCGATGGGGACCCGACCGCAGCGTCGGAGCGGGAGGTCGTCGCCCAGCAGTACCCGGAACGCCTCGTGCCGGCTCAAGAGGCGTACGGCCCGGAAACCGCGCCGGTCGAGGGTGCGGATCGCGCCGGTGTCGTAGTCGGCGGTCGGCGCCGCGTTCAATGCGCCGGCGAACGGACGGGCCCGGACGACATGTGTCGTCCGGGCCCGTCGAGCAGGGAGGGAACGCGGCTCAGAACACGCCGCTGTAGCGGGCGACCACGTCCGAACCGGCGCCGAACTCGGGCATGCCCCAGATCTCGGTGGCCGATGAGTCCACGACCGTGTCCACACCCGCGTAGGTGGTCCACAGATGGCCGCGTCCTGGTTCGTACCGCAGGAACCCCGACGGTCCCGCACTCAGCAGGTGGGTACCGGGCATCAGGTACGTCTGCGCCGGGATGACCACCTCCGCGGCCGGTACCGCCTGCGCGGACGTGGCCAGCGGCCCGAGAGCCATGGCCAGGGCGAACGTTGTGGCGATGGCGATGCCGCCGCGTATGAGGGCACGACTGCCCACTCGGTTCCTCCACAGGAGACGGGGGATGGGGGATGGGAGACGGGGGACGCAAACAGAAGTCAGGAAAGCGAGGAGGTTCGTATGCCGGACGATGCGGCTGCGGGGCGACGAGCCGTCGATGCACGGACCACCCTCCCGAAGGGCCGGATCCTAGCAGCGGCTTTGGCAGGTCATGACAAGTGATGACCCCTGTGGCCGCGCCCTGTGGCCGTCCCCGTTCGCGGTGGGCGGGAACCCGTGAACGCGGGGCAGCGAAAAGTCCTGCCGGGGGCGGTTTGGACACCGCCCTCGGCAGGACTCGACGTACGGTCCGGAGAACCCCCCGGAGGGTTGTCCGACGGGTAACCCGGCGGATTACTTGGTGGGTTACTTGGTTGTGAGGTAGGCGCGTTCGATCGTCTGGACCAGGGTGTTGCCGGCCCGGTCGGTCAGCTTCGCCCGCAGCGAGACGGAGCCCGCGGTGGCGGGGTGGGTCAGCGCCAGGTGCGTACCGCCGACGGCCTTGGCGTGCTGCCAGGTGGCGCCGTAGTCGTACGAGACCTCGAAGGCGAGCTTGGCGGGCTTCTGTCCGGCCGCCGCGCCCTGGACGGTGAAGGGCACCGAGAACCGCTTGCCCGCCTTCGCCGTGCTGGACAGGCTCAGGTCGGGCGAGAAACGGATCACCGACAGCGGGAGGGTGGTGTTCCCGTCCTCGGGGGTGGTGGCGGAGCGGAAGGTCCACTCCGTCCGGACGCGGGTACTGACCGGGTACGCCGCCGGATCACGCGAGGCGTCCACCGTCAGTTTGTACGCGCTGTCCTGGGCCGGAACGGTGTACTCGGTGAGGTCGATCGGCGAGTAGCCGTAGTCGTCGGGGATCTCCTTGCCGTCCGCCTGGAGCGAGCTGGTCACCGAGGTGTAGTCGCTGAGGCCCCAGTGTCCGGCGCCGTCTCCGAACTGCGGCGTAAACGCCCTGATGACGTTCCCGTACCGCACGACACCGGGGAGTCCCCGCTCCGGCCCGAGGTCGCCCGCGGCGGGCAGGACCGGTCCGAAGACACCGACGTTGAACCGCTCGGTGTAGGTGTGTCCGGCCTGCCAGGTCCTCGGCATCCGCATCAGGAAGGTCTCGGAGCGCGAGTCGTGGCCCTCGCCGACCATCTGCCAGGTGCGGAAGGACCACTTGACGTCGTTGTCGAGGACGTAGTCCGTGGTGCGCAGCGGCAGGTCGCCCCGCAGGTCGTGGTCGGTGAGGATCAGATCGCCGTCGGGGGTGTGCGGCGACACCTCGAACTGGACACGCCTCCCCGCGACGGGCACGCCGACCTGCACGTCGACCTTGGCGAGCTGGTTCTTCCGCACCTCGGCGGCGAAGCCGTCCAGGCCGCCGGGGCGGTTCCAGCCCAGGTGGTAGGTGACCGGCCGGCCCTCGGCGTCCTCGCGGGTCCAGTCGCCGGCGAACACTGCGGACGCCTGGCCGGCGGACGGCTCGGGGCCGAGCTGTCCGAAGGTCGTGCCCATGAAAGTGGGCAGGATGAACTCCATTCTGCCCGGGCGCAGACCCTCGCCGCGGGCGTAGCTGAAGTAGGCCGTGGCCTCGGTGTTCTTCGCCGCCGCGTCGGGCACGGTGACCGCGACCGGCCGCGTCTTCCGGGCGTCGACCGTGACGGTGGTGTCCCGGTCCAGGGTCAGCTTCGGCTGCACCAGGATGGCGTGGGTGGCGGATTCGTACGACGGGTGGATCACCCCGTTGAGCGCGTAGTCGCCCTTGGGCAGCCGCACCGTCAGCTCGCCGTCCTGCTCGTCGGCGTAGTCGGCGTAGAAGTCGCTGCCGAGGTCGGAGACGGAGGTGGCGGCGTCGCCGGTCGGCGCGCCGTTCTCGTCGAGGTGCTTGAGGGTCAGGCTGTACGACTCGACCTCGCGCTCGACGCCGACGGCGGTGCGTACCTGGACCTTGCCGTCGGTCGAGGTGGCCTGTACCGAGCCGCCGAAGGAGCCGTCGACGCCGCCGACTCGGGTGTCGGCGGTGACGGAGGCACTCGCCGTACCGCCCGCCGGGACGGTGACCCGCTGCGGCGACACGGCGAACATGCCCTCGACGGCGGGCTTGCCGTCCACCGAGAGGGCGTCGACGGACAGGTCCAGGGTGACCGGCTCGGTACCGAGGTTGCGGTACGTCACCTGCTTGGTCGTCGGGGTGTCGTCGCCGTGCGGCCACTGCTGGAGACCGAAGTCGAGCGGCTGCTGCTCGGTGACGACGCTCTGGTCCAGGGCCCGGACCAGGTCGGTGCGCCCGGTGCCCTGCTGGAAGGAGCTGTACGAGCCCGGCTTGGCCGAGCCGGTGAGGACGGCCTTGAGGCGCTCGCCGGTCCAGTCGGGGTGCTGCTGGGCGAGGAGTGCGGCGGCGCCCGCGACGTGCGGAGTCGCCATGGAGGTGCCGTCGAGGGTGAGATAGCCGGGTATGTCGGAGGGGTACTCGGCCTCCAGGACGCTGCCCGAGGCCCCGGCGGCCGTGATGGCGACACCGGGCGCGGTCAGGTCCGGCTTGACCCCGCCGTCACCGAAGCGCGGGCCACGGCTGGAGAAGTCGGCGAGAGCGTCGGCCTTGTCGACCGCGCCGACGGTGAGCGCGGCGTCCGCGCTGCCGGGCGAGCCGACCGTGCTCTCGCCGCCCTCGCCCGCGTTGCCGGCCGCGATGACGAAGAGGGTGTCGGACTCGGCGGAGAGCCGGTTGACGGTCTCCTCCATCGGGTCGATACCAGGCATGTCCTCACCGCCGAGGCTCAGGTTGACGACCGCGGCGCCCTGCGCCACCGCCCACTCCATGCCCGCGATGATCCCGGAATCGCTGCCGAAGCCGCTGTCGTCGAGAACCTTCCCGTTCAGGATCTTCGCGCCCGGGGCGACGCCCTTGTACTTACCGCCCGCCTTGGCGCCCGTACCGGCCACGGTGGACGCCACATGCGTGCCGTGGCCGAACTTGTCGCCGGTGCCGGACGATCCGCTGAAGTCCTGCTCGGCGACCACCTGGCTCGCCAGGTCGGGGTGCGTGGTGTCGACCCCCGTGTCGAGGACGGCGACCTTTACGCCGGTGCCGTCGTAACCGGCCGCCCAGGCCGCCGGCGCGCCGATCTGCGGCACGCTCTTGTCGAGGCTGGCCTTGCGCCGACCGTCCAGCCACAGCTTCTCGATGGCGGTGGAGGCGGTGAACTCCGTTGCCCCGTCAGCCTGTTGGCCGGTGCCGGTCACGGCGTTCCAGAAGTCGGCGCCGCGCTTCTTCACCGGCCGTATCGCCTTGCCGTTGACCACCGGCAACGCCCGGCCGACCTTCGCCCCGGCCCCGGTGAACGGGGACATCGAGGGCGCCTTCTTCCCCTTGAAGGTGACGATCAGCGGTACGTCACCACGGCCCGCGTCGTCATAGCCGTCGGCGACCAGCTGGGTCACGTCGAACAGCCGGGCATCCAACCCGCCCCGCGCCAAGAGGAGTTCGGCGTCACCGGGCACCACCCGGGTGTGTCCGGCTACCACCTGGACGGAGAACGCCACCTTCTCCCGGCCCTCGGCCCGGACGATGCCGGTGACCTTTCCGGCGCCGTCCATCATGACCCGGTCACCCGTCACCAGGGTCACCGTCTTCGCCACCCTGGCCGCACCGAACGCTTCGGACGCCTCGGACGCCTCGGACGCCTTGGCAGACTCGGCCGCCGTGGACGTCTCGGCGGTCCTGACCGTACCGGCGCCGGTCGTGTCCTGGGCCTCCGCACCCGGGACACCGGCCAGCAGAAGAGCCGTAGAGGCCACCCCCGCCGCCACGACCGCACGTGTTGGTCTCGCGCGCAACTCCACCTGAACTCCTGACACTTCGACATCGGACAGGAGCCGTCGCACGTACTCCCGACGGCTCGCGCCTAGAGACGGACGGGGGTGGCGTCGGGTTGGAAATACGTTCGACGTGTTTCCGACGAGAGGTCGGTGGGCGCCCCTCGGCACGATCCCCGCCTCCGCCGTTCGGCCAGTACAGGGGCGGTTCCGGTCTGCGGGTTCCGGCCGTTCGGCCGAGGCGGTGCTGCCCTCCGGGGCAGCAGAGTGGGCTACCGGGCCCCGCGGAGAGTGCGCGGGGCGACACGGACGGCAGGAGAGTCGGACATGGCGAAGGCACCACAGCGCGGAGGGCGAACGAACCTGCACCTGGCACGGGTCACGACACTGGCGGTCGCCGCGCCGGCCGCCACCCAGTGGCTCGCCTCGGCAGCGGGTCTCATCGCCCAATGACCGGGATGCGGACGAACCCAGGAGAAGCACGACCACGACGGTGGGCGGAGCGGCCTTCGTGGGATGCGCGGCACGCACCTGCCGGGCCACCGTCGGAAAGGCATCGGCGGCCCGGTCACCTCACATCGACATCAACATCAACATCGGTATCAACATCGGTATCAGCCGAATACCTGCACCCAGGAACCGTCGGCGTAGTTCGGGTCGATGTTCCCCGAGTCGTATCCCACACCGGTCCTGGTGTAGCCGCAATTGAGGATGTTCGCGCGATGGCCGGAACTGCTCATCCACCCGTAGGTCGCGTTGTTGACCACGCCGTTCGGATCGCCCTCGAAACCCATCGCGATGTTCTCGCCGACGCCACCCCGGGTGTATCCGGCGTCCTTGACCCGGTCGGTGGGGCTCTTTCCGCTCGCCGAAGTGTGCGAGAAGTTGTGGGTGCGCACCATCTCGGCCGCATAGTCGTGGGCGGCCTTCTGCAGGCTCGCGTCGACCACCAGGGCCGCGCAACCGTTGGCGGTCCGTTGCGCGTTGACGTTGTCGAACACCTGCTTCTCCAACGACGTCATCCCCGTCGTGTCGGCAGGTGCGGCGGGTGTGATTCCGCTCCACTGCTGGTTTCCGCCACCGTTGCAGGACTACAGCTGGACCGGGGTCCCGTTCGCGACGCCCAGCTCGGCCGCGTCCAGGCAAAGGCCCAGGCCGACGTTCTTGACGGTCCCTCCGGACACGACGTCCCACTGCTGGGTGGCGCCGCCCGTGCAGTCCCGTATGAGCACGGCCACGCCGTTGACCGCGCTGCCGCTCTCACTGTCCAGGCATTTGTTTCCGTAAACGCCCAACGCTTTGGTCCCGGTGTCGTACGACCACTGCTGGTTGCTGCCCCCGTTGCAGTCCCACAGGGTGAGTTCGGTGCCGTTCTCGGTCTTTCCACCGGGGACATCCAGACATCGCCCGGAATCAGCACCACGAAGGGCGGCGGTCGAGACGGCGGCCGATGCCGCCGGGGCGGATATTGCCGCCCCGGCGGTCATCAGACCCAGTGCTGCCATCACCAACCCGTATCGCGCGGACCGGGATTCATAACGGTGAGTAGCCAATCGGAAACTCCTGGCCCGAGCGTGATTCCGTGAGCATTTCGCGCCTCACGTCGGCTCAGACCAGAGCACACATCGGAACACCGCGCCCGCAGTGAGCATTCACCGAGAGGGAGTTTTGTTCCTGGTAGTACATTTTATTGCTTCGAGCAATACCCATTGACGACGCGCTTTCCGTCAGACGGAAGCTGACGTGTCAGGCATCGAACTCGTGATCTCGGGTCTCCGGCAGCGCCAGCAGGCACAGAAGGCTCACCAGACAGAGGCCGCCGGTGTAGAAGCCGAGGACGAGGGGGGATTCCCAGTGGCTGTTCAGCCAGGTGGCGATGGACGGGGCGAACCCGCCGCCGAGGGTGTTGGCGAGGATGAAGGCGGCGGAGGCACCGGTGTAGCGCAGCCTGGCCGGGAACAGCTCCGGGAGGAAGGCCGCCACCGGGGAGAACATCAGCGCGAGGAACATCAGGCCGACCGTGTAGGCGCCGGTGATCACCAGCCCGTTGCGTGAGCTGAGCGAGGCGTACATCGGCACCGCCCACACCACGCAGCCGGCGGCTCCGGCCAGCATCAGCGGGCGGCGGCCGATCCGGTCGGACAGTCTGGCGACCGGGAGGGTGATGGCGATTCCGGCCGCCGCGCCGATACTCGCGGCGGTCAGCATCGTGTTCCGGGGGATGCCGAGTTCCTGCGGACCGTACGAGAGGCTGTAGACGATCGTCAGGTAGTAGACGGCCGAGCCGCCGATCGCCGCGCCGGTGCCGAGCAGCAGCCGGCGGGGGTACTGCCTGAGGATCTCACCCAGCGGGAACCGGGGCGCCGACACCGCCACCGATACCGACTCGGACTCCGGCACCGCTACCGATTCCGACTCCCGTGCCCGCGCCGTGGCCTTGAAGACCGGGGACTCGGAGACCGTCGCACGCACCCACAGCCCGACCACGACGAGGACGGTGCTGAGCAGGAACGGGATGCGCCAGGCCCAGTCGGTGAAGCCCTCCATGCCCACGATGTTCAGGGTGGGCAGGATGACCGCGGTGGACAGGAGAAAGCCGAGCGAGGGGCCGATGTTCGGGATGGACGCGTACAGCGCGCGGCGGCCGGGGGGCGCGTGTTCGGCGGCGAGCAGCACCGCGCCGCCCCACTCGCCGCCCATGCTGACGCCCTGGAGCAGCCGGAGCGTCACCAGCAGTACGGGGGCGAGGATTCCGGCGGTCTCGTACGTGGGCAGCAGGCCGACGCCGACCGTGGCCACGCCCATCAGCAGCAGGGAGACGACCAGGGCCTGTCTTCGGCCCAGCCGGTCGCCGATCGTGCCGAACAGGACGACGCCGAGAGGGCGGGAGAGGAAGGCCGCGGCGAAGGTGAGGAACGCGGCCAGGGAGGAGAGGGTCGCGTTGCCGGAGGGGAAGAAGGCGGGGCCGAGGACGAGTGCGGAGGCGGTGCCGTACACGGCGAAGTCGTAGTACTCGATCGTCGTGCCGACCAGGCTCGCGACGGCGACCTTCGGGGCCTCGGTCTTCGCTGTGCGCGGTGGGGACGCGTGCAGTGTAGGTAATTCGGGCATGGGGGGTCACTTCCGAATCCTGAGCGGAAAAGCAGGAAGGGGAGTCACCCTAATCATCGAAATTCAATTTCGACAAGAAGCTCATTCGCAGCCGGGGGGCAGAACGCCCCAACGCGCATAGAGCGCGCGAATAGTACGCCCAGGCGCAGTCAACCCCACGCAAGCTGTCAATTCCCTGTCAATAATCATGCAGTGAGCTGTATAAATATTTACCGACGGTTACATCTTGCCAACCGGCAGTCACACGAGAATGCTCATGACCGCTTAACTTGAAAGTTCTACAACCATCGATTTTCGGACACGGAGAATCACAATTCCCATGCTGAAAACGGGCAAGCAATTACGCTTGAGAAGACTTTCGCTCGCGGGTGACGGCCGGCATCTGCTCGTCCCGCTCGACCACAGCGTCTCGGACGGTCCTATCGTCCCCGCCGACAAGTGGGACGACCTGCTGCGGGCGTTGGTGGCCGGCGGAGCCGACGGGATCATCGTCCACAAGGGGCGCGCCCGTGCCTTCGCGCCGGACATCCTGAAGAGCTGCGCGCTGGTGGTGCACCTGAGCGCCAGCACCTCCTGCTCCGCCGACGTCCACGCCAAGGTGCTGGTCGCCGATGTCGAGGAGGCGCTGACGCTCGGCGCGGACGCGGTCAGCGTGCATGTGAACATCGGGTCGGACACCGAGGCACGGCAACTGGCCGATCTGGGGGCGGTGGCCCGTTCCTGCGACGCGTGGGGCATGCCCCTGATCGCGATGGTGTATCCGCGCGGCCCCCGGATCGAGGACCCGCACGACCCGGCCCTCCTCTCCCACGTGGCCAACGTCGCCGCCGACCTGGGCGCGGACATGGTGAAGACCTCCGTCGCCCTGCCGATCGAGCGCATGGCCGAGGTGGTGGCGAACAGTCCCATCCCCGTCCTCGCGGCCGGCGGTCCACCGGACGGCTCCGACCTCGTCGCATACGGCACGGCGGTGATGGCCGCCGGCTGCCGGGGCCTGGCCGTCGGCCGCCGGATCTTCTCCTCCCCGACGCCCGCCGCACTGGTGTCCCGGCTCTCGGTGGTCGTGCACGGCGGGAACACCGGCATCGGCAACGACGGCATCAGGGATGACATACGCATGGCCAACTACTCGACGATCGTGGCAGGAGTGGCATGAGGTTCGCATGGATCGACCTGCGTGAGGTCCCCCGTCCGCAGCTCCAGGCGGTGGTGGACGCGGCAATCCACGCCCGGATGGCGGGTGTTGTGTCCGCCGACGCCGAGCTGCTCGGGACCCTGCCCCCGACCGTCACCCGGGTGCTGGTCTCCGAGGGCGGCGAACCGGCTCCGGCTCCGACACCGACACCGGCCGCCGTGAAGAAGTCCGGCGACAAGGAGGCGAAGGCCGGCGACAGGGAAGCCAAGTCCCCGTCCAGCAGCGGCACTTCGCCCTCCGGCACCGGAATCGACGTGCTCCTGCGGAAGTTCGCCACGCAGGACGAGCTGGACGCCCTCGCCGCCGACCACCGTGCCGGCACCCGTGCCGGAGGCGCCGGTGGCACACCGGTCTCCGGGTTCATCGACGTACGGGACGACCGCACCCTCCAGCTGTCGTGCGCGGGCGCCATGATGCTGCCGTACACGGTCATCCACTTCGCCGACCCGACCAAGATCCCGCTGGAGATCGTGCTCGCCGCGGCCGAGTCGGCCGAGGGCAAGCTCGTGACGGTCGTCGGCGGCCTGGAAGAGGCGGCCATCGTCTTCGACGTGCTGGAGCGCGGCTCGGACGGCATCCTCTTCACGCCCCGCAGCGCCGACGAAGTCTTCGCGCTGGCACGCCTGTTGGAGGCGACGACACCCCAACTGGAGCTGTCCACGCTGACCGTGGAGAGCATCCGGCACGTCGGGCTCGGCGACCGGGTCTGCGTGGACACCTGCTCGCACTTCGAGGAGGACGAGGGCATCCTCGTCGGCTCCTACTCCTCCGGGTTCGTGCTGTGCTGCAGTGAGACGCACCCCCTGCCCTACATGCCGACCCGCCCGTTCCGGGTCAACGCGGGCGCCCTGCACTCGTACACGCTCGGCCCCGACAACCGCACCAGCTACCTCAGCGAGGTCGGCTCGGGCAGCGCGCTGCTCGCGGTCGGCGCCGACGGGCGCACCCGCCGCGTCGTCGTCGGACGGGCGAAGCTCGAATCCCGGCCACTGCTGGAGATCCGTACCCACGCCGAGGACGGCCGGCTGGTCAGCCTGACCGTGCAGGACGACTGGCACGTACGGGTGCTCGGCCCGGGCGGGAAGGTCCTCAACGTCACCGAGCTGCAGACGGGTGACGAGCTGCTCGGATATCTGGCCGCCGACAAGCGCCATGTGGGCCTGCCCATCGGCGAGTTCTGCAAGGAGGTCTGAGTTCCGATGGGCGAACTCGAAGACCCGGGGTCGGATCTCGCCGACCTGGTCCAGAAGTCGTTCGACGCTCGCGACGACCGGCTGCCGTATCTGACGCATCAGCAGGAGACGCTCACCCGCGCCGAGTTACGTGAGCGGGTCGGCAAGCAGGCCGCCGTCTTCGCCGGTTACGGCATCGGGCCGGGCAGCACCGTGGGGCTGCGGACTCCGCCCAGTTTCACGCAGATCGAGGTGCTGCTCGCCCTGTGGCGGCTCGGCGCGCAGGTGCTGCTCTTCGACTTCCGGCTCAAGCCGCCCGAGGTGGCGGCGCTCTGCGCGTCCTGCCGGCCGCAGTTCATGGTCAGCGCCGGTTCCAACGTCCGGGCCACGTTCGGTTTCCGGTCCGAGTACGAGGTCGTCACCGAGCGGCGCCGAACCGGCATCGCGGCCACCACCGGACACCGTCTCGTCCAGTTCAGCTCGGGCTCCACCGGACGGCCGAAAGTGATCGGCAGGACCGCCCGGTCGCTCGCCACCGAGGTGGACCGCTTCGCCGGCGTCCCGGGCATGCCGGTCGAGGGCGACCGGCTGCTGCTGCTCAGCTCGACGGCCCACAGCTTCGGTCTGATCGGCGGCCTGCTGTACTCCCTGGCCGCCGGCGTCTCCGTCGTCTTCGCCCCCCGCGTCTCCGCCCGCGACATGCTGCGGACCGCGCTGGAGCACCGGATCACCGCCCTGTTCGGCGTACCGACGCACTACGAACTGCTCGCCGCCGCCACCGATCCCCCCGCGCTGCCCGACCTGCGGATCGCGGTGTCGGGCGGCGAGATCATGCCCCCGCAGGTCGCCGCCCGGTTCGCGCGTCAGTACGGCGTCCAGGTCGGCGAGGCGTACGGGACCACGGAGACCGGCATCGTCGCCATCGACGTCGGCGGCACGCTGCGCCCCTCGGTCGGCCGGGCGGCACCGGGAGTGTCCGTCCGGGTCGCGCGGGGCGAACTGGACGTCGCCCTCGACGAGTCGCCGTACCTCTTCGACTCGGGCGGCGCCCAGTACACCGACGGCTGGCTCCACACCCGGGACCGGGCCACGCTGAACGCCGACGGCGCGGTACTGGTGCGGGGGCGCGCCGACTCCCTCGTCGTCATCGGCGGCCTCAAGGTGGACCTCACCGAGGTGGAGAACGTACTCCGCGAGCACCCGGCCGTCGAACAGGCGGTCCTGGTCCACGAGGACGTGACCGAGGCGTATGTCGCGGTGACCGCCGGTGCCGAGCGGCCTTCCGCCGAGGAGCTGTTGCGGTGGTGCCGGGAGCGGCTGGCCGACTACAAGGTGCCCCGGGTCGTACGGCTGCTGGATTCGTTGCCGCGCACGTCCAACGGGAAGTTGGTGCGGCAGGCCGCGATGTTGCGCTCCGCCGGGTAGGGCGAGCCACTGACGGTTGTTGTCCGCAGGCAGGTCCGTGGCTTGTCGCGCCCGCGCGGCGGAGCCGCAGACAGTCACAACCCCGCGCCCCCACAGGGCGCTCACCCCCCACCTGGAGAAATTGATCATGACTACGTCGACCCTGGAAGACGAGATCCGCGAGTTCGTCCTGACCGCGGTCATCGACGACATGAACATCCTGCTGAGCCGCGACGGCATCACGGACGACAGCCCGGTGACCGTCGGCGGCCTGGATGTCGACTCCCTGAGCCTGATCGAACTCACGCTGCGGCTGGAGTCGCGGTTCGGCGTCGAGATCCCCGACACCGACATCGAACCCCTGGCCACCCTGACCCTCGGCGGGCTCGTCACCGAGGTCGTCCGCCGCGGTGCGAAGGCATGAGTACGAGCACGGGAGCCACCGGCACCGACATCACCGCCGACTCCGTACGGGAGCTTCTCGCGGACCGCAAGGTCTTCCCGGGGCTGCCCGACGACCTCGGCGAGGACGCCGAACTGGTCCTGGACTCCCTCGGGTTGGTGTGGCTGCTCCATGTGGTGGAGGAGCGGTACGGCCTGATCGTCGAGCCCACCGACGAGGACATCGCCGGACTGACCTCGCTCCGGCGGCTCACCGCATACCTGCGTACCGCCCAGAAGGGGGGCACCGGGGATGACGCGTGAAGTGACGGTGACCGGATACGGCGTACGGACCGCGTTCGGCGAGGGCGCGGAGGCTCTGCGGCGCGGCGTGTTCGCGGGGGTGCCGGCGTTCCGGCCTACGACGCGGTTCGACACGGGGCCGTACCGGACGGCGGTCGCCGCCGCCGCTCCCGACGGTCCCGAGGCGGTCGAGGGATGGGCGCTTCGGCACGCACTCCGGCGGTGTGGTGCCGATGCGCTGGGCATGGCGGGGTTGGGCGCGGGTGCGGAGGCGGCGGTGATTCTGGGGGTTGCCGGGGATCATCGGAGTGTCACCCGGTATTGGCGCGCCGGAGATCTCGTACCGAGCGAGTTGTCGGATGTCGGCCGCGGGTCCGTTGTGGCTGGTCGCGCCCACGCGGCGGAGCCTCGAATGTCCCAGCCCCCCGCCCCTGTCGGGGCGCTGCCTGCACCGGAGTTGAACAGTCTCGCCGATGCCGTGCCCGCTCAGCTGGCCGAGTTGCTTGCCGACGGCCTGGGGCTGACCGGGCCGCGGCTGACCTTCACCAATGCCTGTGTCGCTTCCGCCGCCGCGATCATTCACGCCTGCCGGCTGATCTCCTCCGGGCGGATCGACACCGCCGTCTGTGCGGGTGGGTATCTGGTCGAGGAGGAGACCTTCGGGAAGTTCGACTCCGGGCGGGCGTTGTCGCGGGACGGCATGGTGCGGCCGTTCAGTGCCGATCGCAGCGGGCTGTTGCTGGGCGACGGTGTCGCCGCCGTCGTACTGGAGTCGACCGAGCACGCCAGGCGGCGCGGGGCCCGGCCGCTCGTGTCCGTCGTCGGATGGGGCGCCGCCACCGACGCCCACCACATCGCCCAGCCGCACCCGGAAGGCGCCGGCCTCGCCCGCGCCGCACGGCAGGCGATGCGGCAGGCCGGGGACCCGGACGGAGCGTCACTCGGCTACATCAACGCCCATGGCACCGGCACCAAGTACAACGACGGCGCCGAGACGCGGGGCCTGCGCGCCGCCTTCCCGGAGCGCGCCGGATCGATACCGGTCAGCTCGACCAAGAGCACCACCGGCCACCTCCTGGAAGCCGCGGGCGTCGTGGAGTTCGTGATCACGATGCTGACCCTGCTGGACGGCGTACTCCCGCCGACCGCCGGATACGGCAGCCCCGACCCGGAGTGCGACCTCGACTACGTACCGAACGAGCCGCGCCCCGCCGACTGCCGCCGGGCCCTCACCATCAACGCCGCCTTCGGGGGCGCCAACACCGCACTCCTCCTGGAGCGGCCGTGACCATGATCCGCGAGACCACGACGCACGAGATCACGACCCACGAGGCCACGCTCCGTTCCTCCCTCTCGGTCCTCGCCGCCGCCACCGCGACCCACAACACCGGCCGGGACGACGACATCACACTGCCGAAGCTGCCCGGCTTCGTGGAGTCGGCGTTCAGCCCGCTGGCGTACGAGGTGAGCAGCAGGTGTCTGACCGCGCACCCCGGGGACGGCGACCGTACCGCCGTGGCGCTGACCAGCCTGGCGGGTGACACCACCACCGCGGACCTGGCCAGCCGGCGCATGGTGTCCGGACGGGTCCACAACCCGCTGCTGTTCATGCAGGCCACCGCCAACTCGGTGCTGGGACACATGAGCCGGGAGTTCGGGATCACCGGCCAGATGTTCAGCCTCTCCACCCTCGACGACCCGCTGACCGAACTCCTGGCCATGGCCGACCTGTTGCTGGAGGACCCGGAGCTGGACCGGGTCCTGGTACTGGGCGTGGAACTGGGCGGCGGCGAACGTGTGGCCGCCGTGCACCGCGAACTGGCCGCAGCCCACAGCGGGCGCCCGGTACCGGCCCTCCCGGAGTCCGCCGGCCTGGCGGCGGCGCTGCTGCTCGGCCGTCCGGGCGACGACGCCGCCACCGGGGCACAGGTGTCGACCAGGTCCACGGGGTCCACCGGCCCGGCCAGGCAACTCGGCAGCATCCAGAGCCTGTTCGAGCTGGCCACCGCCCACGCCGAACCACGTACCGAGACGGAGACCTCCACCCATGCTCATCAGTAGGCAGGAGCGGGCCCGGATCTGCTCCGACACCGAACTGGGCGCCGGTAACATCCTGGCCCGTCTGACGGAGTACGACCGTCCACGCGACGAGGTCGTACTCCGCATGGACGGCAACTGGCAGGCGCCCGACGGCAGTTGCCCCACACATCTCACCCTCGGGGAGTTGCGGGAGGTCGTCGAGACCTACGCGGGCTGGTACGCCGCCCAGGGTGTGCGCCCCCGCGACCCCGTCGCCCTCCACTCCTGCTCCAGCGCCGAGTTCGCGGTGAACTTCCTGGCGCTGACGTCGATCGGTGCGATCCCGTCCTTCGTCAACGGCAACCTCGCGCCCGACATCGCGCGGGAGTACGTACGACGGCAGGGCGCCGTCGGTGCCTTCACGGACCCCGAGCACCACGAGGTACTGGCGTCGAGGGCTTCGGACACGGAATCGGACTCCGACCTGGGCTTCTGCGCGACCGCCGCCGACATCCGACCCGAACACCGCGCCTCGCTCCCGCCCTCCTACCCGTACCGGCACGACCCCACCGACCCGGTGCTCATCTCGCACTCGTCCGGAACCACCGGTATGCCCAAGGGGGTTCCGCACACCCACCGGACACTGATGTACGCGCAGCTGCACCGCCTGCGCTACTCCACCGGCACCGACATGGAACGCACCCTGGTCGGGCTGCCCGGCGCGCACAACGCGATGGTGGCAACGCTCCTGTACTGCCTGCTCCTGCGCACCGACATAAAACTCCTCTCCAGCCAACGCGGCACCGAAGTACTGGACGCCATCGAGGAGTTCAGGCCCACCACCGTGCTGGCCTTCGCCGGGACCTTCGACGAGATGGCCGCCGAGGACCTGACGACCCGCGACCTGTCCAGCGTGCAGGTGTGGTTCAACACCGGTGACGCGGCGCACGAGGCGCACATCCGGGCCCTCGTGCAGCACGGCAGCCACCAGACGATCGGCAAGGACCTGCGGCGCGTACGGCTGGACGGCTCCGTCTTCGTCGACGGGCTCGGCTCCTCCGAGGCCGGCTACTCCGTCTTCCACAACCGTCACACCAAGGACACCTCGGCCTACTCGCGCTGCGTCGGCAGGCCGATCAGCTTCGCCGAGGCCGCCGTGCTCGCCGAGGACGGCACCCCGCTGCCACCCGGCGAAATCGGCCGCCTCGGCCTCAAGTCCCCTACCCTCACGCCCGGTTACTGGAACGACTCGCTGACCTGGAACCGGATGCGCCTCGGCGGGTACTGGCTCACCGGCGACCTCGCCCACCAGGACGAGGACGGCAACTTCTACCACCTCGACCGCGCCCCGGACGCCATCCGCACCTCCGCCGGCGTCGTCTTCAGCACCCGCACCGAGGAACTCCTGCTCCGCGAACTCCCCGAGCTGGCCGACTGCACGGTCGTCGGAGTCGCCGACGACGGTGTTCGGGCGGACTGGGACGGCGACGGAGTGGCACACGCCTACGCACTGCTCCAACTCTCCGATGAGGAGGGCGGCGATGACGGCGAGTTGACCGTCCGGGTCAACACAGCCCTCCAGGCCGCCGGATTCCCCCCTGTCACCCGCGCCCTGCGCATGAAGCCCGACGACGTCGCCAAGGGCGCCACCGGCAAGGTCCTCAAGCGAGTGATGCGCGACCGCTTCGCCGCCTCCTCGGCCAAGGAGCGGCGATGAGCACGGGTACAGGTGCGGGCGCGGGCGCAAGCACAGGTGCGGGCACGGGTACCGAGGACGTCAACTACCGTGCCAGGGCCGGGGAGGCGTACCGGCTGTGGTGGCAGCACGACGCGAACTGGTACCAGGGAGTGGCGAGCCGGTTCGGGCAGGAGGCCGCGAACGAGCTCAACGCCGAGGCCCTGCGCAAGGTCGCGACGCACGTCGGACAGCGCGTCGGCCGCCTGGCCGGCCCGCTCCCCGCCACCGGCGACACCCACAAGGACCTGGAGGAACTGCGCCGCCGGTACGACGACTGCGGCGACCGTATGTTCCCGCCGGAACTGCGCAACGCCTCCACGGAGGTCGAGGACACGACCGATGACGACGGCCTGATCGTCCTCACTCTCCGCCGCAGCTTCGCCGTCACCATGGTGCGGATGGCCGGTTCACTGGACGGCTACCGATGCCCCTGCACCGACATCCACGCGGGCTGGTCCGAGGGCCTCGGCGTCACCCTGACCGAGAACCGCGCCGAGACCTGTCTGCGCGACGGCGACAAGGCGTGCCGCCTGCTGATGCGCGTGCGCACACCCCTTACTGACGTCACCGACGGTACGGAGGACTGAACGCCGTGCGGATACTTGTCGCCGGAGCCACCGGAGTGGTCGGACATCCGCTGGTGGGCGCGCTGCGGGCGCGGGGACACCAGGTGAGCGCGCTGGTAAGGGAGGAGTCCCGGGCCCGCGCTCCGGAAGCGGACGCGATCGTGGTCGCCGACGCCCTCGACCGGGAAGCGCTGCTGGCCGGCGTGACGGACGTACGACCCGAGGTGGTCGTCCATCAGCTGTCGGCGCTGCGGCTGCTGCGCGACGACCCACCGGAGGCCTTCGCGCAGACCGCGCGACTGCGCACCGAGGGCACCGCCAACCTGCTCGCGGCGGCTCGCGCGGCCGGTGCCCGGCGGCTGGTCGCGCAGTCCATCGCCTTCGCCGCCGCGCCGACGGGAGACCCGGTCGTCGACGAGGACGCGCCCCTGTACGTGGAAGCCCCGGACCTCGGCTGGGCGGCCACCGTACGGGCCGTGGCCGAGTTGGAGGCCCAAGTCCTTGATGTCTCGGCCGGGTTGAGCGGGCTGGTGCTGCGGTACGGGACGCTGTACGGCCCCGGCACCGCGTACGCGCGCACCGGCGGGACCGGACAACGGGTGCTGGCCGGGAAGTTGCCGCTGCCCGAGGGCGGGGCCGGGATCACCTCGTTCCTGCATGTGGAGGACGCCGTGGGGGCGGCGGTGGCGGCCGTGGAGTCGGAGGCCACCGGCGCCTTCCACATCACGGACGACGAACCGGCCCCGGCCGCCCAGTGGTTGCCCCACTTCGCCCGCGCACTGGACGCCCCGCCGCCGCGCACGATTCCGGCGGCGATGGCACCCCGGCTGCTCGGCTGGTTCATGACCCACCAGCTCACCGCGGCGGCCGGCGCGTCCAACGCCCGGGCGCGTACGGAACTGGGCTGGAAGCCGCTGCGGCCGAGCTGGCGCGACGGGCTGGGCCAGGAATGACCGGACCCGGACCAAGCTCTTCGGGTGACGCCCGCGATGCCGTCGTCGTGTGCGTGATCGGCGCCGGTCCTCGCGGCCTCTCGGTGCTGGAGCGGCTCTGCGCCAACGCGGGCGAGGCCGACCGCCCGGTCGTGGTCCACCTCGTCGACCCGTACCCACCCGGCCCCGGCGCGGTGTGGCGCACCGACCAGCCGCCCGAGTTGCTGATGAACACGGTCGCCTCCCAGGTGACCCTGTTCGCCGACGACAGCGTGCCGTGCGCGGGCCCGTCGGTTCCGGGCCCGAGTCTGTACGAGTGGGCGCGCGCCCTGGGCCCCGAGGCGTACCCGGCCCCCGTCCTGGCGGAGGCCCGACGCCTCGGCCCGGACACCTACCCGACCCGCGCCTTCCACGGCCACTACCTGGAGTGGGTTCTCCGGCACCTCTTACGGACCGCCCCGCCCGAGGTCACCGTCCACACGCACCGGACGACCGCGACCGCGCTGGCCGATGACCCGGACAGCAGACAATCGGTGACCCTGGCGGACGGCGAACGGCTCACCCGCCTGGACGCGGTCGTACTGGCCCTGGGTCACGGGGAGTCGACCCCGAGCCCGGAGGAACAGGACCTGCGCTCCTTCACCGCCCGCCACGCACGTGCCGGTTCAAATTCAGATTCAGATTCAGATTCAGGTTCCGGTTCCGGTTCCGGTTCCGGGGTGGCCTACGTGGGTCCCGCCAACCCGGCCGACGCCGACCTGAGCGCCCTCCGGCCCGGCACCCCGGTCGCCCTGCGCGGACTCGGCCTGAACTTCTTCGATCAGCTGGCCCTGCTCACCGAGGGCCGCGGCGGCACGTTCAAGCAGGGCGACGACCAGGACGGCCAGGGTGCCGGGCTCGTGTACATCCCGAGCGGCAACGAGCCTGTGCTGTACGCCGGTTCGCGGCGCGGAGTGCCGTACCACGCACGCGGCGAGAACGAGAAGGGCGCGCTCGGCCGCCACCACCCCCGATTCCTGACCCCGGAGATCATCGCCGGTCTGCGGCGACGTCCCGTCGGCTTCCGTACGGACATCTGGCCCCTGATCGACCGCGAGGTCCGGACCGTCTACTACGAGGCGTGGATCCGGGCCGCCCAAGGCCCCTGGGCGGCAGCGGAGTTCGTACGGTCCTGCTTCGCGGGCCGCGAGTCCGAGCCGGTCCTCCTCGACCGGTACGACGTACCGCCGGGCGAGCGCTGGGACTGGCGGCGCGTTGAACAGCCTTACGGGAACCGGCACTTCACGGACCGCGCCGACTTCCGGGACTGGCTGCTGGGGTATCTCCGGCAGGACGTCGCCGCCGCCCGCCTCGGCAATGTGAACGGCCCGCTGAAGGCAGCTCTGGACGCGCTGCGCGACCTGCGCAACGAGGTCCGGCTGGTGGTCGACCACGGCGGGGTCGCCGGTGAGTCGTACCGGGCCGAACTGGACGGCTGGTACACGCCGTTGAACGCGTTCACGTCGATCGGCCCGCCCGCGTTCCGGATCGAGCAGCTGATCGCGCTGATCGAGGCCGAGGTGCTGCACGTGGTCGGTCCAGGCATGCGGGTGCGTCCGACCGACGGTGAAGGCGGGTTCGGGCAGGCCGGTTTCCTCGTGGACGCGGAGGGGGTGTCGCAGGCGCCGGTGCTGGTGAGGGCACTGGTCGAGGCGCGGCTGCCCGACATCGACCTGCGGCGCAGCGCCAGTCCGCTGCTGCGGGGGCTGCTGGCGGAAGGCGGGTGTGTCCCGTACCGTCCGGGCGGCCACCAGACGCAAGAGACCCACGAGACGGGCGGGATGGCGGTGACCGACGGTGCGCCCCGGGTGCTGGAAGCGTCGGGGCGGCCACACCCGCGCCGGTTCGCCTTCGGGGTGCCGACAGAGGGGGTGCGCTGGGTGACGGCGGTCGGCATCAGACCCGGTGTGGGCTCGGTGACGCTGGAGGACTCGGACGCGATAGCGCGGGCGGTACTCGGGCTGGGCCGGGAGGGATCCGAAGTGCCCCCTCAGACACTTGAGTTGACCGACCCTCCTCTCATCTCCGGCACAGGGAGTCGATGCTCATGAACGGGAGAACGGCTTCTGCCTCCGTGGGTACCGACGCGGGGCTGCTCGCGCCCACCTGGGCGGGTACGCCCGCGGCGGCCGAGGTGACCGACGAGGCCTGGCTCCAGGCCATGCTGGACGCGGAAGTGGCCTTGGCGCAGGCCCAGTTCGAGGTCGGACTGACCCCGGCCGAGGCACTGGCGACGATCGCCTCGGAGGCCCACACGGACCGCCTCGACCTGGTCGCCCTGGCGTACGCGGCCCGCGCCGCCGCCAACCCGGTCGTCGCCCTCGTCACGGCCCTCACCGAGGCGGTCGCCGCCAAGGACCCGGCCGCCTCCGAGTACGTACACCGGGGTTCGACCAGCCAGGACATCCTCGACTCGGCGGCCATGCTGATCGCCCGCCGCGTACTCACCCTGATCGCCACCGACCTCGAACGCACCGCCGCCGCCCTGGCCGCGCTCGCCGAAACCCACCGCCACACCGTCCTGGCGGGCCGCACCCTGACCCAGCACGCGGTACCCACCACCCTCGGCCTGAAGGCGGCGGGCTGGCTCCAACTCGTCACGGACGCCCGCACGAGAGTACGGGCGGTGGCGTCCGCGTTGCCGGCACAACTGGGCGGCGCGGCGGGCACGTTGGCCGCGTATCGCGAGTACGCGACCTTGGACGGCGGGGCCGGGGCGTACAGGGGTGAGGGCGGAGTCGAGTTGCTGGCCCCGTTCGCGAAGGCCCTCGGGCTGGCCGAGCCGACGCTGCCGTGGCACACGGTACGCACGCCGATCGCCGAGCTGGGCGCGGCACTTCAGCTGGTCACCGGGGCGCTCGGCAAGTTCGCGCTGGACGTGCAGACGCTGTCCCGTACGGAGATCGGCGAGGTTTCCGAACCGGCGGCGGAGGGACGAGGCGCCTCGTCCGCGATGCCACAGAAACGCAACCCCGCCCTCGCCACCCTCATCGTGTCGGCGGCTCGCCAAGTCCCCGCGTACGCACTGGTGTTGGCCCAGTGCCTGCTGGCGGAGGACGAACGCCCGGCCGGGGCATGGCACGCCGAGTGGCAGCCGCTCCGGGAGGCACTGCGGCTGACGGGCGGTGCGGCGCACACGGCGGTGGAGCTGGCGGAGGGCCTGATCGTCCACCCGGACCGCATGCTGGCCAACCTCGAACTGACCGGCGGAGCCGTCGTCACCGAGCGACTGGCGGTCGTACTCGCCCCGGTGCTCGGCAAGGCGAGGGCGAAGAAGCTCCTGTCGACAGCCTCGGCGGAGTCGGCCACCACCGGCCGTCCACTAAACGAACTCCTCTCCTCACACCCGGAGTTGGCAACCGGATTCACCCCCGCCCACCTGTCGGACCTGCTCGACCCGACCCACTACACGGGCGCGTCGGACGCACTGATCGACCGAGCACTGCGCGCATACGCGGACGGGAACGCGAACGAGTGCGAGAACAGGGACAGGGACAGGGACAGCGATAAGGACAAGGGAGGCGTCGTCCGATGGGCGAAGTGAGAGCGAGCAAGCTGATCGGAGCGGAAGCCGGAGGGAAGGCCACCCGGCGGCCCTCGTGGCCCGTCCTCCTGGTCGTGGTGTGCGCGCAGATGCTGATCTGGCTGGACACCTCGGTCCTCAACGTCGCCGTCACCACCCTGGCCGACCCGGCCGACGGACTGGGCGCGACCCCGGCCGAGTTGGAGTGGGTGGCGAGCGCCTACACCCTCGTCTTCGCCGGCGCCCTCTTCGCGGGCGGTGCGTTGGCGGACCGCTTCGGCCCCCGGACCACGCTCCTCGCGGGCCTGGCTCTGTTCGGCGTGGCCTCGGGAGCCGGTGCCTTCGTCTCGTCGCCCGGCTGGCTGATCGTGGCACGGGCCGTGATGGGCGCGGGCAGCGCACTGCTGATGCCGGCGACGCTGTCGGTGATCGTGCAGAGCACCCCGGAGGAGAAACGCACCCGGGCCATCGCGATCTGGAGCTCGTCCAGCGGCCTGGGGGTGGCCGTGGGCCCGGTGGTCGGCGGCGCGCTGCTCAGCAACTTCTGGTGGGGCTCGGTGTTCCTCGTCAACGTGCCGATCGTGGCGCTGTGCATGGCCGGAGTGGCAGCCGTCGTACCGGAGTTGAAGGCGCCGCGGCGCAGACAGCTGGACCTCCCCGGTATGACCCTGTCGGTCCTGGGCCTGGGCGGGGTCGTGTACGGAATCATCGAACTGGGCAACGGCCGGACCTGGTTCGGCCCCCACGTCCTCCTCCCCCTCCTCCTGGGCGGCGCGCTGCTCGCCGCGTTCGTCGCCGCTCAGCGCAGGTCACCCGCCCCCAGCCTGGACGTACGGCTGTTCCGGCAGCCGGGGTTCGCGGCGGGGAGCGTGGTGCTGCTGATCGCGTTCATGGCACTGGCCGGGCACCTCTTCTACGCGGCCTTCTACCTCCAGGGCCCGCGCGGTCTGTCTCCCTCCGACGCCGGACTGATGATGATCGCCGCCGCGATCGGCATCGTCCTGGGCAGCCAGGCGTCCCCCGCGATGAGCCGCCGCCTGACGGCCCGTTGGACGGTGGCGGCGGGAGTCCTGGCCACGGCGGTCACGTACATCGCGTACGCCTGGCTGGACGGCGGAACCCCTCTCTGGTTCATCGCCGCGCTGCTGTGGATCCAGGGCTTCGGCATGGGCCTGGTCGGTACGCCGGTCACCGCCGTGATGATGAGCGGGGTACCGCCGCAACTCGCGGGCGCCGGCTCGGCGATCAACAGCGTCACACGTCAGGTCGGCGGCACGCTGGGGGTGGCGATGGCCGGTTCGATCCTCTCCGGGGTGTACCGGTCACGGATGTCGGACACCGCTGAACTCCCTGATTCCGTAAGGGAGTTGCCCCCAGCGTCCGCGGAACAGGCCCGCACATCGGCCGAGGCGGCCCGCTCGCTGGCCGATTCCCTCCACTTGCCGGAACTGGCGTCGACGGCCGACCGGGCCTTCCTCGACGCGATGTACGCCGCCACCCTCTCCATCGCCGCCCTGGCACTCATCGGCTTCGCGGTGTCGGTGACGGGCCTGCGCACACGCACGAGGAAATGACGATGCCGACACCGACACCTATACCGATGCCGCTGTCCGTGCCGGTGTCCATACCGGTGGTGCCGGAGGAGGAGAGGGACATGGAGAGGGAAGCCATGATGGCGCAGGCGACGCCCCGTTCGGTCTTCGTCACCGGCGGAAACAGGGGGATCGGGCTGGCCATAGCCCGCCGTTTCGCGAGAGCGGGCGACCGGGTCGCGGTGACGTACCGAAGTGAGCCGCCCCCCGAGTCGGAAGGATTCCTGTCCGTACGCTGCGATGTGACGGACAGTCAGCAGATCGACCGGGCCTTCAAGGAGGTCGAGGCGGCACACGGCCCGGTGACGGTCCTGGTGGCCAACGCGGGCACCTCGAACGACCGCCTGCTGGTGCGGATGACGGAGGCGGACTTCACCTCGGTCATCGACACCAACCTCACCGGGGCCTTCCGCGTCACCCAGCGCGCGGTACGCGGCATGCTCCGCGAGGGCCACGGCCGTATCGTCCTCATCTCCTCCACGGCGGCCCTGCACGGCTCCGCCGGCCAGACCAACTACGCGGCGGCCAAAGCGGGGTTGATCGGTTTCGCGCGCTCCCTCACCCGTGAACTGGGCCCCCGGGACATCACCTGCAACGTGGTGGCCCCCGGCCTCACGGAAACGGACATGAGCAGCGCCCTCACTCCCGACCAGCGCCGCGACCTTCTCCGCCAGACCCCGGCCGGCCGCCTCGCCCGCCCGGACGAGGTCGCGGACGCGGTGGCGTTCCTGTCGGGGGCGGGGTATGTGCGGGGGGCGGTGATTCCGGTGGACGGGGGTGCGGGGCTGGGGCACTGAGACGAGGCGGGCGGGTACGGGGGCCGGAGGTCCCGCAGAGCCCGACAGCGGGCTGACCGACCGAAGCCGGCGAAGCGGCCGTCCCGTGCTCGCACCCAGAAAACGAGTGTGCGGCTACGCGGCGTCCACCGATCATGTGTGTATGGCCGAGCAGCTGACGATCAGTACCCTGACTTTGCAGCACAGGATTCCGAACGACTGGGCGGAAGGTCCCTGGGCCGAGGTGAGGCCTCTCGTCGACGGCGTGGACGTCCTGAAGGAGGTCCACCCGGAAGGGGTGGCACACGGTTGCCGAGACTGGACGGGCCCGGCCGAAAGCTGGCCGCTGGCGGTCACGGAGGAACCCCGCAGAATCATGATCACCGAGCCGGTCTGCACGGCCGGCTGCTGCGGCGCCCTGTACGTCACCATTCGCCGCGAGGGCGACCGGGTGATCTGGGACGCCTGGGAGAACACCAGCGACCTGACTGCCGTGCCGGCGGACCTCCACTTCGACACCGCCCAGTACGAGACCGAACTCGCGCGCGCCGCCACGGACCGCACCTGGGAGGAGCCGGTGGACACCATTGCCCGACTTCTCGAACAGGCCCTCGCGCACAGCGGTTGGTTCGAACGCTGGGGCTGCGTCCTCACGAGTGTCTCGCCACGACGCGAACAGCCCGGCCTCCCCGCGACACTCGCAAGGCCAGAGGGTGTTGATGTCCAGTTCCACCAGGTCCGAGGACCGGGAGAGCATACGGACACATACGAATTCGACTTGCTCACCGTCCTCGACCAGCCCGTCGAGGAACAGGTACAGCGGTTCACCGACCTCATCCTGGCGGCCGATCCACGGAAGACCGCCGACCGGGAACGCTGAGGAACAGCTACGAGAAGACACGAGCAAGGACAAGGACGACCCCGTCACCGACGGAGCCGTCCTCTCGTCGGAACACCTTCACCTTGATCGAGCCCTTAGCATCGCCGCATGCGCTTATGGCGGAGTCATGACACGGTCGCGTCCCTCCCTCGCGACCCCCGAGCCGACGAGTATCCGATGCCGTTCGTTCCGTACGGCTGGTACGCCGTACTCCGCAGCACCGAACTACGGCCGGGCAAGGTCGTCAGCCTCCACTACTTCGGACGCGCACTCATCGCCTTCCGGGGAGCCGACGGACGGGCGACCGTCCGGGACGCGCACTGCCCCCACTACGGCGCGCACCTGGGCGCCGGCGGCAAGGTCGTGGACGGCACGGTGGTGTGCCCGTTCCACGGCTGGCGGTTCGGCGCGGACGGCAGCTGCGTCGAGGCACCGTTCGCCACCCACACCCCCAAGGTGTCCCTCGGCGGATTCCCGGTCCGCGAACACAGCGGACTCGTCCTCGTCCACACCGGACCGGGCGAGCCGTCGTGGGAGGTACCGGAAATCCCCGAGACGGGGTCCAAGGACTACGCCACCCCGATCGACGACACCTGCCGGGCGCGCGTCCACGTCCAGGAGATGCGCGAGAACATCGTCGACGAGTCCCACTTCCACTTCATCCACGGCCAGAGCGAACCCCCCGTCCAGGACTGGCGCCAGGACGGCCCGTACGCCGAGGCCCGCGGCCGCATCGCACGACGCGTTCTGCGCTGGGACATCAACAACACCTTCGACGCGTTCATGTACGGCCCGGGCGTCATGGTGGTCCGCGTCCACGGTCCCGTCCTGTCGGTGACCGCGGTCGCCCTCACCACGCCGATCGACGACCGCACGAGCGAACTCCGGATGCTGTACTACCTCCGCAAACCGGCCCACTTCCCCTTCCTGACGCCCGCCCTCAAACTCGTCTTCCGCGCGGAAGCGCTGGGCGAGGTACGGGAGGAGGTAGAGATCTGGGACCACAAGATCCACCAGGCCCGCCCGGTCCTGCTCCCGCACGAGAAGGGGATCGGGGCGCTGCGGCGGTGGTACGCGCAGTTCTACCCGCCGTCGGACGTGCCGGTGCCGATTCCGGGGGCGCGGCAGGCGAGCCTGTCGGACGGGGTCGGGACGGGAGTCGACGGGCCGAAGAAGAGCGCCGAGCCGGTCCGGACGGGGACGCAAGAGGGCGGAGCTTGATCACCCCTGGCTTCTGTCCGGTGGGCTCGCCCACGAGCGGTCGGCCCTTGTGACCGACCATCGACAACTCCCGTCACCCTGCCACCACTCCACCCCTTTCCGACAGAAGCCCGGGCATGAACTCCTTTGACACCAGATCGAGTTGGGGCCCGGTACGGGAGGGCCCTCACGACCATGCCCGGAGCGACGATCCTCGACATCCCGAAGACGATCCGCTGACCCGCGACCAATCCGACGGAACGCGTCTGATCGCATCCACCCCTCACTACTGACGGTACGGCTCTCGGTACAGGTCGGCGTGCACCTCCGCGTGGACCTCGTTGCGGATCTCGCGAAGCACGGAACCCCCGATGTAGCGCTGGGTGCGGGCGTGACCGACGGACTCGACGAGGTCCAGGCGACGCAGGGTGCGGAGGTCGGCCAGAGCCTGGTCGCGGGTGAGGGCTTCCTCCGCCTGGTAGGTGGTGCGCCGCAGGTGCCCCTCGGCAGCGGCGTACAGGGCGGAGACAGTGCGTTCACCGAGGCGGTGCTGCTCGGCAAGACGCTCCAGACGGAACCAGAGCCGGGCCGCCGCTTCGAAACGGCGCTGGACTTCCTGGGCCTGGAGGTGGTGGGCGGTGAGGCAGAACCTGATCCAGGAGGCGGCATCACGTTCCGGCTGCCAGGAGCCGTGCTGGACATCGCGCAGGGCGCCGTAGTACTCCAGGGTGTTGTACGCGTCCGCGCCGAGCCACTCCTCGATGCTGGAGAACTCGGGGGCGAGGATGCCCTCGCGCGCCAGAACGAGGGTATGGACGGCGCGGGACATCCGGCCGTTGCCGTCGCGCCAGGGGTGGATGGAGACGAGGTTGAAGTGGGCCATGGAGGCCCTTACGAGGGCCGGGGTGTCCAGGTCTCCTTCGGCGAGCCAGTGGACGAGCTCGTCCATCAGCTCGGGCACCTGCTCGGGGTCCGGGGCGGTGTAGACCGGCGGGCGGCCCGGGCCGCCTGAGACCCAGACGCCACTGGTGCGGTACTCGCCGGGACGCACCTCCCGGTCGACGCCCCTGGCCATCATGAAGTGCAGGGCCGAGAGCAGGGTGTGATCCCAGGAGAAGATTCGGAATTCCGCAGCGTGCTGGATGTACGTAAGGGCATCGCGATAGCCGATGACGGCGTTGAGAGTGGCCCCGTCGGTCTCGGGGGAGATGTCCCCGCCGGCGATCAGGGTCTCGGCGTCTTCGGCGCTGATCGTGTAACCCTCGATGTGGGTCGATCCCCGAACAGCGGCCGCGGTGAGCGAGCGGCGGAGCTGCCCCTCCCAGCGGCGGGGCTGGGCAAGCCGGTGGCGGAACTCGGTGCGGAGCGTCTCGATCTCGTCGATGACGCGGCGGTCGTCCGTGGTCAGTGAAGGCGTCGCGAAGAGCACTCCTCAACACTACAGCACACGTAGGGTCGCAGTATCTGATCAGCCACAAGATCCACCAGCCCCGCCCGACCCTCCCCCGCACGAGAAGGGGATCAGGGCGCTACAGCGGTGGTACGCACAATTCCGCCCGTCGCCGGAAGCGTCGATTCCGGGGGCGCGCCAGGGGGGTCTGTCGACCTCCCCGACCACCCCTCCTTGACTTCGGAACGTATTCCGAAATACGCTTCCCCTATGTCCACTCTGGCCGTTTCGTTCTCTGATCTGTCGAAGAACTCCAAGCGGGTCGCCGAAACCGTCGAACGCGCCCAGCGTGTCCATGTAACGCGCCGTGACGGCGAGGACCTGTACCTCACCACCGAGCGGCACGACCGCCAGCGCGAGGAGACCGCCGACGTCACCGCCCGGCTGTTCGCGGCCCTGATCAGCAGTGACGAGGGCGCCCGCGCGATTCTGCTTGCCCTGCCCGAGGTCTTTCCGTGGACTCGGCACCTGTCGACGGAGGAAGTTCGCGAGTTCGTCGTCGACCTCGTCAACGCGACCCATGACGCCGCAGAACTGGACGTGCACACCAACCTGCACCGGGTCATAGTCGAATGGCGCGCCACCGCCAGAATCCTCGCGGACCCCGACCTGACGGCGCAGCTGACCACCCCGCTCCGGGACGAGGACCACGGCGAGGTACCCGCTCCGTGAGCCCCAAACGCGGCGACGACGTCCCACCACCGCCGATCGGCAACGAATGGCGCCTCCGATTCGCCACGAACGACGCGGCCAAAGGCTGGGGCGACCTGTGCACCGAAGCCCCAGGTAACACGCGGCGCCGCTACGAGGCACTGCGCACCGGCCCGCTCTCCACGAACGACCCCGACCGCCAGCACAGGCTCCGCGGACGCCTTGCCACCGCCACTCTCGGCGGCACGGAATACCCACAGTGGGAGTACGAGGTCACCGCCGGCGGCCGTGTCCGCTATCTCGTCGACCAACCCCGCCGGACCGTGCACCTCGTCCACGCCTCCACCCGGCACCCCAAGGACACCGACAGCTGAACCACGTCGCACGGAACACGCGCAGCCCGCGTTCACCGGCGTCCGGGAGCCTCTCAGGAAACGGCTCGCCCGAGTGTGGGTGCGTCCGCGACGAATGAGCCCTGTCCCAGCACGGTGCGGAGTCTGCCCTCCGCGCGCAGTGCGGCCACAGCTTTCTGAATCGTTGACGCCGCGACGTCGAACTCTGCGGCGAGATCCACTACGGCAGGGAAACGCGCACCGGGAACGTAGGCGCCCGCATCGATCCTGCGCCGCAGCTCACCGGCGATTTGGGTCCATACAGGCTTGCCCCGGTCGAGATCCATGACTCGAACGTATGCGTCTTCGCGAAACCGGGCGACCGCGAATGCGCGAATGCGCGTATCCTCGGTAGATGACAAACCCCCGCGACGCGGCGAACGTCCGGGGGCGCGGCCACCAACCGTAGGAGTTGACGACATGCGCGAGCGTAGCGCGGCTGTACTGATCGGGGTGCTACTCCCCTTGTTGTGCTGGGTGCTTCCAGCTACCGGCAGGAGGCGCAGGGCGACACCAGAACCGACCTGGAACGTCGTAACCAGTAAGAACGCCGGAGATATTGCCCACTTGTCGGTGTGGATGCCTGCTGTGCGCCGGTCGCCGTACAGCACCGACCGGGCACCCCTGGATGGTTCGGCATCCCGACTGTCCCGGCCGTACCTGCCCGCACTCACGGACGCGGTTCCGGGAGCGGCTGCTGTCGGCGCACCCCGTACGGCCCGTGTACGTCCGTACTGGGCAGCGCGAGAGCGGGCGGTGCGGTTGCGCCGCCGGGCGATCACCGTGCTGGCCGTGGACTTCGGCATCGACGTCGACACCCGGGACATCCACGCCGAGCTGAGTGCGGTGAGGGCCCGATGACCGGCCAAAGGGGTACCAGGGTCCAAGCCACCGTACGGCAGGCCGAGTTGCCGATGCTGCACGCCTACCGGCGGTGGTTCGAGCACGCCCGCAAGTGCGACGACTGCAAGCGCGTCCGCAAAGCCCAGGACGGGTGCGGAAACGGACAAGGGCTGTGGGACGCGTACCGCCAGGCGTACGACGGAGGTGCCGGATGACCACTCAGCCCACCGACGCATGCGACACGATCCGCGCCTCGCTGTTCTACCGCGCACCGATCCTCAGCGAGAGCGGCGCGTGCATCCTCCCCAAGGGACACGAGGGCGACCACCAGGACACCAAGGGCGCACGCTGGTACCTCATCCCCCTCGTCGGCGGAGCGGACCTCGGCGAGGGACAGGGGCCGACGAAGCCCCACCCCCACGCGCCGACCTGGACACCGGAACCCCCCTTCCGCTCCCCCCGCTGCGTCCTGAGCCAGCACCCCCGCTGCCAGGACTCCGAACCCCGCGACACCGGCGTACTCGGCGTGCACTACCTCGTGTGCACCTGCGCCTGCCACCACCCGGCCCCGACGAGGGAAGCCCAGTAGGAATCGTCTGGAGTCATGGGCGTGGGCACACTCGCCCTCATGACCATGTCCGAGGCGACAGTTCGATCCGGCACCTCCGTGACACCTCGCGGAGGTGCCGCCTCCCGTTGGCGCCGACTACCGCACAGGGTATGCAAGTTGAGGCCGTGCGCGGTAGAAGGCCGCGATGTCGCCGACCTCCAGCGCCTTCTCGAGTTCGGTGAGGCGGTACAGGGTACGCAGGGCATCCGGGCGCAGAACCTCGAGCATGTTCCGCTGAGCGTGCGGCGTGCAGCTCGTGACGTACCCCACGAGGTCAGCCCTGTCGAGCACGCGGCAAGGCGGCCATCTCCTCGAGCGAGACCGGTCCCTCCGTGCCCTCGGACTCGGCTTCGTCGGCCAGTCGGTTGAGCCACGCCTCCTCGGCGTTCTCCGCGATCTCGCGCACGCGCTGGTACTCCTGTACTCCTGGATGTCGATCACGACGGCTTTCTGCTCGCCGCGCCGAGTGATGATCGGCGGATTCCCCTCGGCGCGCCCGGAGTTGCTCCCGCGAGTGAACCGCCGGGGGCTCAACTCGCTCTCCACAGCTGGGATCGGTCCCGCCCCGGACCACGCGGGCTGCGAGGATGCGCGTACCGGAACGGAAAGAGGGAGATGAGCATGCTGTTGTATCTACTGTTCGGCGTCCTTGTGCTGGCCGTCGGCGGATGTGTCTGTGTCGTGTGGGCCGCGCTGGGTGGACCGCCCTGGGTGCGCGCGGTGGCCACCGCGACCCTGGCGGCGGGCCGGGTGGTGAGCAAGATGGACACCAAAGGCAGGAACGGCAGCAGCAACGGGGGTTCTGACGAGTAGGACAGGCCCGTCCGGTTCGGCTTCTCGGTGGGCACCGCCGTTTCCACCGAGGTGAGATGACTGTGCGTCAGTTCCGAGCGCGGGGGCTCTGACCCGGGCTATTCGGTGCCGGTTTCCGCCCTGTGCAGCATCAGCAGCAGGGCGCCCCCGGCCGCCGCCCCCACCGCTCCCGCGGCCAGGAAACCCCCTGAGGAACGCCAGGACAGCACCGACCACCGCGACTGGGCGGAGAACAACGACCCTGTGCTCAGCCATGACCCGGTCGAGATCAGCGACAGGGCGGACCCGATCGAGCCGACCGACAGGGCACTTCCGATGGAGCCGATCGACAGGGCCGAACCGACAGACCCCACGGACAGTACCGACCCCACCGAGCCGATCGACAACACGGAGTCCTGGGACCACAACGACAGCACCGAACCAGAAGAGGCACAACCGGTAGACCGTTCGGACAGTTTTGTCATGAGGCCATCCTGCCCGACGGGCGCGTTCCTCTCCTCCCCTTCTCCTCTCCTCCCCTCGGGCCACGCTCAGTTTCCGACCGTCAGCAGCTCCCGTTCACGACAAAGGCGCCCGAGCCGACCGAAGCCGACCCGGGCGCGCAACCAACATCCTTGTGCAGACGCCTACTTGATGGTCCGGTAGGCCCGATGGATCGTCTGCTTCAAGGTGTTGCCGTCCGCGTCCGTGAGGGTCACACGCAGGGAGACCGTGCCCGCCTTCGCCGGGTGGCGCAGGTCGAGTCGCTTGCCGTCGGCCACCTTCGCCGGGTGCCAGGTCCGGCCGTCGTCGTACGAGACGGAGAAGGCCGGCTTGCGGGCGGTGCGCGCGGTGGCCGCGCCCTCGACCGTGAACGAGACCGAGAAGCGCGTACCCGCCTTGGCCGTGCTCGCCATGGACAGTCGGGGCGTGAAGCGGACCACCGACAGCGGCAGCCGCTGCCCGACACCGGTGACGTGCGCGGACGTGAAGGTCCACTCGGCGGTGACCCGGGTGCTGACCGGGGACAGGCTGGTGGGGCGGGAGACGTCTGTGGTGAGGCGGAACCTGTGCTTGGCGGCGGGGAGTTCGTACCTGTCGCCGTTCAGGGGCGTGTTCAGGTCGAAGACTCGCGTGCCGTCCGCGTACAGGGTGCTCCTGGCCCTGCTGTAACGGGAGTCGCCCACGTGGCCGGCGCCGTCGGAGAACAGGGGAAGGTAGGCCAGGAGGGTGTCGCCGACGCGGACCGCGCCGGGGCGGTCCTCGCCGTTCGTCAGCGGGCCGGTGAAGTGCGGGCCGAAGACGCCGGTGTTGAAGCGCTCGGTGTACTGCTTGCCCGCGCTGTAGGAGCGGGGCTTCGCGGTCCACTGACCGGCGTCCCACACCGGTTCGCCGTCCGCGTCCTTGCCGCCGTTCTGCGTGACGCCGTACCGCCACTTCACTCCCGGCAGGACGTAGTCGGTGAAGGTGGCCGGCAGTGATGGGTCAGTGTCCGGGAAGAAGTCGAACGATGAGCCGCCCGGCGTCAGCGGCGCGGCGACGAGCCCCGCCGACTTGCCCTTGACGGGCGTACCGACGGGGATCGTGACCTTGGCGAGCTGCGCGCGCTTCACGTTCGCGGTGAAGCCCGACAGGTCGCCGGTACGGTTCCAGACCGGCCGGTAGTGCGTGGTGCCGTGCGTCCAGGTGCCGTTGTACTGCGCGAACGCCTCGCCCGCCGGAAGCCTGGCGCCGAACTGACCGACGCGCAGCCTTCCGAAGCTGCCCATGAGGTACGTGGAGGTGCTCAGGTTCTGGTCGATGTCGAACCCGTAGTTGAGGGTGGCGTCGGTGTGCTTCGCCCTGCTGTCCGGCACGGTGATCCGGATCGGCTTGGCCTTGCGGGCGTCCATGACGAGGGTGGTGTCACGGGTGAGCGAGAACTTCGGGTTGAGGAGGAGAGCCAGTTCTCCGGATTCGGCGCCGGGGTTCACGCCCGTGTCGATACGGCCTTCGAGGCTGTAGCGGCCCTTGGGGAGCCGAATCGTGAACTCGCCGTCCCTGTCGTCGGAGTAGTCCTGCCAGATCTGGTTGTCCAGGCCCTGCACACCCGTCTCGGAGCGGATGGCGGGCTTGCCCTTCAGGTCGAGATGCTTGACCGTCAGGTCGTACGACTCGACCTCGCGCTGTACGCCGATGCCGGTCCGTACGGTCGTACCCGCCCCGTCCGTCGCGGTGAGCGCGCCGCCGAAGTGGCCGTCGGCCGTACCCGCGCCGCTGTCGGCGGTGACCTGGGCGGTCGCGGTGGCGCCCGCAGGGACGGTGAGCTGCTTCGGTGAGACCTCGAACATGCCCTCGGCGGCGGGCTTTCCGTCCTCGCCGTACGCCTCTGTGGTCAGGTCGAGGGTGAGGGGGCGGTCGCCGTCGTTGCGGTAGGTGACCGCCTTGGTGGCCGGCTGGTCGTCGGTGTGCGGCCACTGCTGGGCGGGGAAGCCGAGGGCGGACGGGGTGGTGGTGAGCTGCTGGTCGAGGGCGCGGGTGAGGTCCGTACGGCCCGTGCCCTGCGCGAACGCCGAGACACCGGGGGTGGGTTCGGCGGAGGCGGTGAGGGCGGCCTTGATGCGTTCGCCGGTCCAGTCGGGGTGGCGCTGGGCGAGGATCGCGGCGGCGCCCGCGACATGCGGGGTCGCCATCGACGTACCGCTCATCGAGACGTAGCCGTCGGCGGCCGGGGCGCCCTCCGTGCCCTCGGCGGCCTTCGCGGCGACGATGTCGACGCCGGGGGCGGTGAGGTCGGGCTTGAGGGAACCGTCCGCCGTCGGGCCTCGGCTGGAGAACTCGGCCATCGCGTCGGTGCGGTCCACCGCGCCCACGGTGAGCGCGGCGGCGGCGCTGCCCGGCGATCCGACGGTGCCTGCGGCGGGGCCCTCGTTGCCGGCGGCGATCACGAAGAGGGCGCCGGAGGAGGCGGACAGCTCGTCCACCGCCTGTTCGAGGGGGTCGTCACCGGGGCTGTCGGGGCCGCCCAGGCTGAGGTTGATCACCTTGGCGCCCTGCGCGACGGCCCACTGCGCGCCCGCGATGACCCCGGACTCCTCGCCGTCGCCGCTGTCGTCGAGCACCTTGCCGCTGATCAGCCGGGCGCCCGGCGCAACCCCCTTGTACTTCCCCCCGGAGTGCGCGCCCGAGCCCGCGACCGTCGACGCCACATGCGTGCCGTGGCCCACCCGGTCGACGGTGTCCGCCGCCTCGGAGAAGTTCTTCGCCGCGTCGATACGGCCCTTCAGATCCGGGTGCGTGCCATCGACCCCGGTGTCCAGCACGGCGACCTTGACGCCCGTCCCGTCATACCCGGCCGCCCAGGCCTCGGGCGCGCCGATCTGGGCGGTGCTCCGGTCGAGGGCCGCCTCGACCTTCCCGTCCAGCCAGATCTTCTCGACCCGGTCGGCGGCGGCCGACCTCGCCCGCGCCGTCCCCCCGCTCCCGGTGAGCGTCTCCCACAGCTCGGCGCCCTCCGACTTACGGGCCTTCAGCGCGTCCCCGTTGACGCTGGGCAGGTCCCGGCTCACCCGGGCACCGGCGGCGGACAGCGCGCTCGGCGCGAGGGTGCGGCCCTCGGCGTACGTCACGATCAGCGGGAGGTCGGGGCGGGCCGCGTCGTCGTACCCCCACTCGACCAGCTGCGTCACATCGAACAGCCGCCGGTCGGCGGTGCCGTTCGCGAGGAGCCGCTCGGCGTCGCGCGGCACGACGTAGGTGCGGTCGGCGTTCCGCGCTATTCGGAAGGTGGTGCCTTCCCTGCCCTTGGCGGGCCGCACGCCGGTGACCTGTCCGGTGGCGTCCAGGGTGACCCTGTCGCCGGTGACGAGGGTGACGGTCCTGGCCTTCGCGAGGGTGCGAGCCATCCCCGCCGTACCGTCGGCGGACTGTGCGGCCCCGGATTCCGGGGCGCTGAGCAGGGCCGCGGTAAGGGCGGCGGCGGTGAGCAGGGTGAGTGCCGAAGCCTCACGCGCTCGCCTCTTACGGTGATTCAAGGCATGCCTTTCTCTCCGGACTTCCGGGCACGGCAAAGCAGCCCGTCCGACGGGACAAGGAATCAAAGGGTGGGAAGAGGCGCCCCTCCGAAAGGGGCGCGGGGGACGGGACTCAGACGAGCCGCTTACGGCCCCAGAAGAAGAGGAACGCCACGACACCGGCGGTCAGGGCGAACAGAATCGACGCCCCGAACCACTGCATGGCGTTCATCTGCGACATCGGGAGGTAGTCCACCGACCAGCCCACGACATCGGCCTTGTCCAGGCACGCCTGCTGTGCCGCGTCGGTCTCCGCCGACCCCGCACAGGTGCTCCACCCCAGGAGATCCCCGCCGCTGGTGAGATACGACTGGTCGATCTGGTACGCGCCCTCGGGCACCGACGGGTACGTGCTCTCGCCGCCCAGGACACCCTTGTTCGTCGTGACCGTGACGACGTTGCCGAGCGACAGCAGGAAGTAGCCCCAGACGAGCTGGAGGACGACGGTGAAACCGAAGGTGACCACCATCGCCATCAGCGTGCGCCGCAGCACCACACCGATCGCCACCCCGCCGAACACGGAGAAGAGGGTGAGGGCGACGGGCACCGGGCCCGTGGTGTTGAAGGCCTCGCCGGAGGTCCAGTCCAGGACCGTGACCTCGGACCTGACGGGGCTCCACCACCAGTCGAACACCGCCGACAGCACGCCCGTGCTCACCACGACCACCAGCCCGGCCAGCGCCAGCTTCGTGGCGAGCCAGCGGGTCCGGCTCATCGACTGGGCGGCGACCAGCTTGGCTGTGCCGTTCTCCAGGTCGCCCGCGATGAGCGGGGCGCCGAGGAAGACACCGAGCAGGATGGGTATCCCCTGGAGACCGAAGGAGACGTACGAGAACGCGTCGATGTACTGCTGGAGCTTGCCGCCCGCCTCGTCGAGGCTCCTGCCGGGATAGCCGTAGCCGTCGAGGAAGTCGACCAGCTGGCCGCGCTGGTAGACCATCCAGGCCACGGAGAGCGCGGTGGCGGCGAGGATCGTCCAGAACGCGGCCCGGTGCTGGCGCCAGACCAGCCAGGTCATCCCGCTGAGGCGGGGGCGCCGGGTGGCCTCCGTGGTGGTCGCGTTCGAGGTCCCGTTCGGAGTGCCGTTCGCAGTCCCGTTCATGGTCCCGTTCCTGCCGTCGCGCGTGGAGCCGGTCGAGGTGCTGGTCGAGGCGTTGGTGAAGGTGCTCATGCCGCCACCGCCCCGGCGCCGAACGCCTGACCCTGGCCCTGGACCTGGGCGGTGGGGGTGATCAGCGGTGGTGCGTCGGGTGAGCGGAGATAGGCGAGCAGGAGTTCCTCCATGTTCGGGGCTGCCGTCTCCCAGGGGCCGGTGACCGGGCCCTCGGGGCGGATGAGCGCGGTGAACTGCCTGCCGCTGGTCCGGCACTCGACGAGGGTGTGGTGCCCGAGGGCGGCGGGCATGCCGTCACCCTCCCTGACCCCGGTGACCAGGGTGTGCACGGACATCAGCTCGTCCACGTCACCGGCGAGGCGCACTCCGCCGCCGGAGACGACGACTAGGTAGTCGCACACGTTCTCCAGTTCGGCGAGGACGTGGGTGGACATCAGTACGGTGGTGCCGCGCTCGGCGGCCTCGGCGAGGAGGGTGCCCATGATCTCGTGGCGCACGACCGGGTCGAGGTCCGACATCGGCTCGTCGAGCAGCAGCAGCTCGGGGCGCTTGCCGAAGGCGAGGGCGATGGCGACGCGGGTGCGCTGACCGCCGGAGAGGGTGCTGATCTTCGCGTCGAAGGGCACGTTGCCCGCGCGGATGATGTCCTCGGCGGCGCGCTGGTCCCAGCCGGGGTTCAGCTCGCGGCCCAGACGCAGGGTCTCCGCCACGGTGAAGCGGCGGAACAGGGGCTTCTCCTGGGCGAGGAACGCGGTACGCCGACCGGACTCCACCGAACCCGGCGCCTCACCGAACAGGCTGATCGAGCCGTCCGTCGGCTCCAGGACATGGGCCGCGATGCTCAGCAGCGTGGTCTTGCCCGCCCCGTTGGGCCCGACCAGCCCGCAGATTCGTCCCGCCGGGAGCCGGAAGGAACAGTCCCGCAGCGCCCAGCCCCGCCGGTAGCGCATCCCCAGTCCGTACGCCTCAAGCGCCGGCTCCCCCGCGTACATACCTTCACTCACCTGTGCTCCTAGTTGTCGTGGCCCCCGTGGGCCCCGTCGTCGTGGACCCGGTTGTCGTGGATCCAGTTGTCGTGGACCCCGTTGCCGCCACGTTCCCGGCGGCGTACTGCTTCTCCATCGCCGACGCGACCAGCGCGGCCACGTCCTCCTGCTCCAGACCGGCCTCGGCCGCCTTCGACATCCACGCCACCAGCTCCGCGTACAGCGGCGAGTCGGTGCCCGTCTCGGGGCGGCCCAGGGTGCGGCGTACGAAGGTGCCCTGGCCCGGTCGCGGTTCGACCAGGCCCTCGCGCTCCAGCTCGCGGTACGCCTTGAGGGTGGTGTTCGGGTTGACCGTGCTGGTCGCGGCGACCTCCTTGGCGGTGGGCAGCCGGTCACCCGGCACGAGTACGCCCAGCCGCAGGGCCTGCTTGGTCTGCTGCACGATCTGCTGGAAGGCGGGGACCCCGCTCCGCCTGTCGATGCGGTACTCCACGATCACCACCACCATTCCACTACTTGATTAGTGGAATGATGATGGAGGGGTGCGAGGGCGGTTGTCAACGCCGACCGGGAACCCATGTTGGTCATGGGCATGCTGTTACTGTCAGCGGCACGCGCGCATGGGGGACGGCCGGGGGGCCGAGCAGGAAGTCAGAGCGCTGGTGTACGTCCGTTCCCGCCATGCCCTCTTCTTGCCTTCCCTGGAGGAACGGTGGCCCGAACCGGCCGACGCCGGCACAGACCTGTCCGTACGACCACCGCAGCCGTGGCCGCGGCGCTGAGCCTCGGCCTGCCGCTCAGCGCTGTGCCGGCGTCGGCGGTCCCCGCGGCGCCCTCGGCCGTCGCCGCGGCCGGAGAACTCGTCCTGCCGGCTGCCCAGCGCGCCGTCCCCAGGGCCACGTGGATCCTCAACGCCGGTGTGAGCGGCTTTCTGTGGGCCCAAGAGGATGACAACCGGCTCCTGTGGACGGACTACGCCACCGGTGCCACCACCGGGCTGGAGCAGCGGCTGCCCTTCACCATCCACCGGAGCGACATCGGCAGCGGTTCCTACAACGACCAGCCGGCGTCCAGCCCCGGCTGGTACGGGGACGGTTCCGACACCGTCGCGCTGCCCTCGGATCAGGACGACCAGGTCACTCTGATCCAGGGCGACGGCACTTCGGGGAGCACCACCGTGGTACCGATGGCTCCGGGCCACTCGTACCTGGGCACCTTCGGCAACACCGTCCTCACCATCAGCAACGACCCCCGCACGTACCACTTGCTGCGACCCCAGGACGGGGGCGGAGTCACGGATACGCCGGTGACCGGGCTTCCGGAGGGTGCGGGCGGCATCGACGTCCAGGACGGTGACGCGACGTCGGTCCTCGTCCACCACAAGAGCGGTGCGGACGGCCCGGATCACTGGGGCACCGTCGACCTCACCACCGGCGTGTACAGCGCGCTGCCCGACCGGGTCGACGCCTCCGACGAGGGCGGGGAGGTGACCGGCTTCCGGCTGGGCACCGACTCGGTGGTGCGGCTGCGCGCCGGAAGCGGCAAGGCGGACGTGTTCGACCGCGACGACCTGGCCGCACCGCGCCACACCCTCGACACGGGCTCCCTCACCACCTATCCCTCGTTCGGTGTCGTCGGCGACGCGCTGCTCGGCATCGAATCGCAGTGGACGGAGGACAACGAGTACGTGCCCCGGGGCCGACCCCTCTGGGCCCTCACCCCGGACGGCACGGGCACGGACACCACCAAGGTCATGGACCCGGCTACCAGCCAGCTCGTCCAGGCGCCCGACGGCTCCGTCCTCGTCGCGGGCGCCGAGCGGTACGTCGGGCGGGGGGACCTCGACTGGGGTGTGTACCGGATCGCGCCCGCCGCCGACGGCACCGTCACCCGCACCCGGGTGACCGCCGTCGAGCCGTTGCCCGCCCAGATCCACGGCCTCTCCCTCGGCAGCGGCATTCTCAGCACGGCCGACAACAGCACGCTGTACGAGCCGGAGCGAGCCATCGGCGCGTACCGCAGCACCTGGCTCACCACGCCCGCCGGGGGCGGCACCCCGAGCGTCACCAGGAGCACCGTGGACGGCCTGGTCGACGGATGGGACGGCAACTGCGGCCCGAACGACAACACACCCCGCTGCATCCCGATGTTCGCCGACGGCACCGGCCACCACGGCCGCGAACGTGACACCCTGACCGGCCTGACCATGCTGTACGCCAACGGCTCCCCCAGCTGGGGCCCGACCATCGACACGAACGACGACTCCCCGGAACTGACGGATCTCTCCGGGCGGTACGCGATCATCGAAGGGGTCTCCTCCTCGAACCAGTACATCGGCGAGTTCTCCGCCGGTGCGGCAGGGAAGGTCCTCCAGAAGCGCAAGCGGGTCGCCGCCGCCGTCTGGGGCAACACCCTGTGGAGCGGCGCCGCCACCGGAGGAAAGGTCACGGCGACCCGGCTGCCCGCCGGCACCGCCGTGGAGTCCTTCACCACGACCAACGGCTGCACCCCGTACGAGCTTCAGGCCGTGGGCCGCTGGGTGTACTGGCAGTGCCTGGACGAACCAGAAGGCAACTTCCAGGACGCGGGCGTCTACGACCGCACGACCAAGCGCACCTCCACCGCCCCGATGGGCGAGGTCCTCCTGGGCGACGGTTACCTCGTCCAGTACATCTACGGCACCTACTCGGAAAGCGGCCTGACCCTCGTCGACCTGTACGACGGACTGCCGTCCAGCGGGTCCTACGACGACCTGCCCAGCCGCAAGCTCGTCGACTGGAGGGAACTCGGCCGGTACGAATACGCGACCAGGAGTCGACGCATCAGCTGGACCGTCGACCGCTTCGGCGGCCCCGTCGCCTACGCCGACGACGAGCAGCGCGTCCACATCGTGCCCACCGGTGTCCCCGCCTCGGCACTGACCGCCATCGACTCCACCGTCACCTCCAACCCCGCTGGCTGGAAGGGCAGTTGGTGGCTGTCCAAGCCCGCCGCCGGCTGGCAGGTCACCGTCCGGGACAAGGCGTCCGGCGCCACCGTCCGCACCCTGGCGGGTGCAGACGCGCGCGGTCTGCTGACGGCCGCCTGGGACGGCAAGGACACCACCGGGCGCCTCGTCGCCAACGGCACCTACACCTGGACGCTCACCGCGAAGCCCACCGACGGTCAGGGCGCCGCCCTCACCCTCTCCGGCACCACCAAGGTGACGGCGGGCTCGGCGGCCCCGCGCGACTACGCGGGCAGTGACGGCGTCGGCGACGTCCTCACCCTTTCCACGAACGGCACGCTCACCGTCCAGCGCGGCACCGGCACAGGCACCCTGGGCGCCAAGGTCACCGGCGCCGGCTGGCCGACCACCGCGAAGTTCGTGCCGTACGGCGACCTGAGCGGCGACCGCTGCAACGACGTCCTGGTCCGGGCGGCCGACGGCACCCTGCGTGCGTACCGTCCGGCCTGCGGCAAGGCGGCGACACCCTCGACGCCGTACACCTCGCTCGGCACCGGCTGGAACCAGTACGACGTGCTGACCTCGCCCGGCGACGTCGACGGCGACCGGCGGCCCGACCTGGTCGCCCGTCAGACCTCGACCGGGGACGTGTTCCTCTTCAAGGGCACCAGCACCGGCAAGCTCTCGGCCCGTACGAAGGTCGGCTCCCGCTGGACCGGCTACAAGAAGATCGTCGGCGCCGGAGACCTGAACGGCGACGGCCGCGGTGACCTCGTCGCCCAGGACAAATCCAATGTGCTGTGGCGGCTCGACGGGACCGGCACCGGCGCCTTCAAGGCGCGGGTGAAGATCGCCGGCAACTGGGGCGCCTCCTACAACGCGGTCGTCGGCGTCGGCGACTTCACCGGTGACGGCCGCGCGGACCTCCTGTCCCGGGACACCGCCGGGAACCTGTGGCGCACCAACGGCAACGGGAAGGGCGCGTTCGGCGCCTCCACGAGGATCGCGACGGGCTGGCAGGGCTACAAGGTCGTCATGTAGATCCCTGACGTAGCACTGCCATGCAGCTCGCGTCAGCCTCAGTCGGCATCCGTCGACCCGGCCCGGCAGTCCGCGACGAAGGACTGCCGGGCCGCTGTGCGTCTCATCGCCGTGATCGCCCCGCTTGTCGTGTGATCAGTTACGCTGACCGCCCTTTTGAGACAGAGAACGGGCGGGGAAAGAGACATGTTCAGCAACAGACGTCTGATATTGGCCGGCTTCACGGTGATCCTCATGGCCGGGCTCGGCGCGTGCGGGAGCGGCGACGGCTCGCAGGACGACGACCCGTGGATGGCCGACGACGGCGCCACCAGCAGCCAGTACGACGATGGCGGCGGCGCGGACGTCCAGGAGACGGCGCCGGTGACGCCCACCGTCCACGGGCTCCGCAACGCCGTCCGCCACGTCACCGCCAAGACGGCCAAGGCCACCCGCCCGCACCTGGTCAAGAAGTGCACGTCGGCGACCAGGCAGGTCAAGCACACGGAACGTACGGGCACGGGTACCGCGAAGAGAACGCGCACCTGGTACACCACCGAGCGCTACCAGAAGTGCGCGAACACCCGCAGCGGCACCGAGACGTATACACGCGTCGTCCGCCAGGAACGCTGGTGCGTGAGCCTGGACGACGTGGACGGCGACACCGAGCGGGACGCCGTCTGGTATCAGGTCACCCACGCGACCTACGTCGACGCCGCCGCCACGGACCGGCTCGACCCCCTGGAGTTCACCCCGAAGGCCACCGGCTGCAGCTGGTGACGTCCCGTTCCCCCAATTAGACAGTGAGTCAAGTTACTCAACCGTAACCTCCCGGCTGCTACCCGAAGTAACCGACCAGTAGGTACGGTCCTGGCGAACTACCCGGTAAGGAGAGGCGGCCACTCGGCTTCTCGGCCTCTCCCGGGTTCTTCATTGCTTCCTTCCTGCCCCACGCTTCAGGAGGTTCGCCATGCCCGCACGCAGACGGCTCCTGGCCGCAGCGATCACCGCTGCGACTTGTCTGGGCGCCCAGGCGCTCTCGTACGCAACAGCCTCGGCCTCGGCCTCGGACGGCTCCTCGACGGAGACGGTCGTGTCCCGAGGCGTGGAGATCCCCACGTTCTACACGCCACCAGCCACCCTCCCCACCGCCAACGGCGCGCTGATCCGCACCGAACCCCTCCCCCTCGCCGTCTCCCTCCCCACCCTCGACGGCCCCCTCCCGGGCCGGGCGACCCGCCTGATGTACAAGTCCACGGACTCCAACGGTGCCCCGGTCGCGGTCACCGGCGCGTACATCGAACCGACGGCGACCTGGAAGGGAGACGGCCCGCGCCCGTTGGTCGCGGTGGCCCCGGGCACGATGGGCCAGGGCGACCAGTGCGCGGCGTCCCTGGGCCTGGAGCACCCCCTCTCCCTCAACGGCCGTACGGTGTCGGTCGGTTACGAGGACGTGGCGATCTACCGCCTCCTCGCGACCGGCGCCGCGGTGGTCATCACGGACTACGCCGGCCTGGGAGCGACGGACCGCCTCCACACGTACGTCAACCGTCTCGACGAGGCCCACGCGGTACTGGACGCGGTACGCGCCGCCCGCTCCCTCCCCGACACATCGCTCACGCCGGCCTCCCGGGTAGGCCTGTTCGGCTACAGCCAGGGCGGCGGAGCCACAGCGGCGGCAGCGGAACTCCAGCCTTCCTACGCCCCCGACATCACCCTCGCCGGCACCTACTCGGGCGCCCCACCGGCCGACCTGGCCGCGGTCACGAAGGCGATCGACGGAAGCGAACTGGCGGGCGCCCTGGCCTGGTCGCTCAACGGCTTCCTCCAGTCCGACCCGACGCTGAGGCCACTGGCGGAAGCCCACCTGAACGCGACGGGGAAAGCAGCCCTGACCGACCTGTCGACGATGTGCGTAGGGGACGCGCTGCTCGGCTACGCCTACACGAAGAGCGCGAAGTGGACGACGGACGGCAAGTCCATCTCCGACATCATCGCGTCCACCCCGGCCCTCCAGACCTTCCTGAACAGCCAGCGCATAGGCACCCTCACCCCATCGAGCCCGATCCGCATAGCAACAGGTATCAGCGACAACCTGGTTCCCCATGCCCAGGCCCGCCGCCTGGCCGCGGACTGGTGCGAGAAGGGCGCGAACATCACGTACCGGCCGGTGATCCTCCCGAACGTGATCAGCCCCTTGTTGAACCACTTCACCCCACTCCTCGCGGACCAGGGCAACGCGGTGAGCTGGCTCACGGACCGCCTGTCGGGGAAGCCGGCGACATCGAACTGCGGGGTACTGCCGATCCTGCCTTGAGCGGGTGAGCAAGGCCGAGTGAGGCCGAGTGAGGCCAAGTGAGGCTGACCGGAGGCTATGGCCACCGGCCAGCCTCACTGCCCCTGCGCCTGCTCCTGCCCTAGCCCTGTCGCCGCCAGGACGGATCACGTCCAGCAAGCCCCAACGCCCGTACGAACAGGGGCGCGTCGGCCGGTACGGCGACTTCGGGCCCGTACACGCCGTACCGCCTGGCCATCTCCGCCTTGCCGACGATGTCCTCGTACAGCGCTGCGGCGAGTTCGTCGTCCACGTCGGCTTTCTGCCCGGTGACAACGGCAAGGTCCCACCCATCGACGAGCCACTCCCCGAACACGACTCCCCCGACGAAGCGGGCAGGCATGGGACCACTCCCGGCCCCGGTGAGTGCGGTCTCACCGTCCCAGGCCTCGGGTTCACTCCGGACGAGGGCGGTGGCGGCCGACCGGGAAGCGTATTCGTCGGCCCGCAGTGAACTCCGGCGCTCCGCGCCTCCGGGCCAAGGATGCGCTTCACCTCCGCCCTGAAGGACTCTGCTGGGAAAGGCGTGATTCGAGCTGTCAGGCCGCGAGCATGAGGGCTTCGAGGTGGGAGGTGCGGGTGCCGCCGAGTGGCGTGCCGGCCGACCAAGTCCTCGACGTGGAGGACCTCTTCGGCCGGGCGGCACGAACCACGGCGAACAGCATCATCACGGAGCCGGACGTCCCCACGGCACTGCAACTGGCGGCCACGTTCCTGCGCGCCGCAGCCCCGACTCCCTCCGCGACGACACACTCCATGCACAGGAACATCGACGAGGCGACGGCCCTGGTGGACACCATCACGACGGACCCTTCACTCCTCCGGGTCTCCCAACTCGCCGCCCACGCCGGCCTGAGCACACGCCAACTCCAGCGCCTCTTCGCGGAGTACGTCGGTATCGGTCCCAAGTGGGTCATCCGCCGCACCCGAATCCAGGAGGCGGCGTCCCGCGCGGCCACGACTCCCCAGGACTGGTCGGCCCTGGCCACCGAACTCGGATACGCCGACCAGGCGCATTTCACACGGGACTTCACGGGTGCGGTGGGGGTTTCGCCGGCGCAGTACGCGAGTTGGGCACGGCGGGGCTGAAGAATCTGCTCATGCTGATTGCGACAAGCGCCCGGGGCCATGTGGTGAAGCGCCCTTCGAAGCCGGTCATCGGAACGATGCTCGCCAACCTACGACGCGGCAACGAGCACATGGTGCTCGAACGGCAGGACGAGGACCGTGACGGAGACTGGTACGTCCAGGTCCTGTTGCGCGACAACAACACCTACCAGCTGGAATACCGCGAGGGTGTCGCCACCGAACACCACCAGTGGAACAACATCGGCCACATGTTCACCCCGCCCGCCTGCGAGGCCTCTGACTGATTTGCCGGGTCGGGGCCCGTACATCTGCGGAAGCGGTGCGATTCGAACTCACGGTGCCATCGCTGCCACGACGGTCCTCACGCCCGCTCCCCCAGCGCCGTCGCACCCTTTCGCTACCGCGAGTCCCGTGCAGGACCATGGAGGCCTCTGCTCATCAGACCAATCGGATACAGGCGCTGAGGCACCGCATCGCGAGTCACGGATGAAACCGCCACCTGCCTTCGGAGATGACGTCCACTTTGTCGTCACTGACGCGAATCGCCGTGTCGTCGTCAATGAAATAGATCGGGAAGTCCGCCCGCTCGACGATGCGATCAGCCCAGGCGTCGTCCCGCTCCGGGAAGTCGGGCGAGTACAGGTGCGGCTTCAGATACCAGTCGAAGAGACCGAACGGCGGCTCCACCGTCGTAGCGCCGAGCACGTGCAGGTCCGCAGAATCCCCGATGACGTCGGCGGAATGTTCGGTGAGATTCCGGCTGAAGATCATCGATCCGGCGCTCACCCCAACATAGACCCGGCTCTCCAGCACTTCCAGGAAGCCCTCGGCCAGACCGTTGCCGGTGATGCTGCGCGCGAGATGGTAATGGCTGCCGCCCTCGACATAGACGACGTCGGCGTGCGACAGCCGATCAAGCACCATCTGCTGAGGCAGGCCGTTCAACTCCAGGATGTCGAACTCGCGCCAGCCGAGACCGTGCAGCCGGCTCATATCCGCGACGAACCACCCGTGGTCACCGGGCTCGGCGACGGATGCCGTGGAAACGTACACGATGTTCGCCGACTCGAACGGCTTTCCCAACAGGTCCCGCAGTGCGTCCCGCAGCGTCACGTTACGCAGGCCGCTCGCTGTCAACAGAAGCTTCACCGAGCGAGCCAACCACGACTGCCAGGCACTCGCAACGCACCATGTGGCCGCCACAGCCGTCACCTCTGCTGAACCGGACGGCCGGCTCGGCCAACCCGGGATCTTCCCGGGTTGGGTCGGTGGCGCCGTGGGCCTCGATGTCAGAGGCAGGTGCTAGCTTCCGCCGTCACAGGTGGACCGGGGAGACGGGAAGGGGACGAGGGCTGGTGGGGGCTTCGGAGTGGGACTACTACGTGCCGTACCAGGAGGACCTGAACGCCGCGCTTCAGCAGTTGCGGCGTGAGGTGTTCGAGGCAGGGGAGTACTACTGGGTCAACGGTGCCGACTGGCGGCCGGAGGCGGAACGGGAGCCTCGGCCGCGGACTCTGGAGGAGCTGTGGGAGGCCGAGTTGGTCCATGAGGCCGGCACCCACTCGATCCTCGACGTCTTCCTCGTACTCGGACCGGACGACACCCCGGACTACAACACCGTGGAACCGGTGACGGCCGAGGAGGCACTCGAGTTGCTGGGGACGGAGAAACTGACCCGCGCGCACGTCCCGGACTTCGACGTCTTCCCCCGGTCTCGCTGGGTCGGGCGATGCGCGGTGCTGCACGACGACGAGGGCAAGCCCCAAGAGATCTGCTTCTGGGGGCACTCGGGCGATTGAACCGCGGGTAGAGCCCGGAGGGACTCCGGTGGCCGGCGTCTGCGGCATATCCCTACGGCGGACAACTGCGCCTGACGTCCAACGAGGACGTACGAACCACACCCGAGCGCCCACTGGCGGCGATTGCGAACGCACGACTGATCCTCCGTTCCGTTGAGCGTCGTTCTTTCCGGTGAGGCGAGTTCGGCTGTTGCCGCTCCGGCACCGACGTGGCACCGGATGCCAGGCCGTCCGAGACGCCTGCGAGTTGTCTGCCTGGCCCGTATGGTTTCCGCCATGTTCCAGACGATCCGTTGGCGCTGTCACGTACACGCGCCCGACCGCCGCGCCGCCGAGCGGGTGGTCGGGCGTCTTGCGGCTAGGTTGGATCGTCCCGTTGAGATCGAGAGCTATGAGCGGTACTGCAAGTTCCCCGAGCTCGCCGTGCTGCGGCTGGTCTCCCCGCTCGGGTGTCCCACTCCGGAGCAGGCGCTGATGGCCGTTCTTGAGAGTGCGTGGAAGATCGCGACGCCGTGGAGCCTCGGCAGCCAAGGAGCAGGCGCCCAGCACGAGTTCGAGGGCATCGCGGCTGCCAACGTCGGTGCGCGTTTCAATGTGCCGGGCATCGAGTGGATGGAGTTCCACGTCACCGATCGGCCGTGACAGAGTCACCGCCGGGGCGCCTGATCCGGAAGGTCACAGCAGCATTCGGCTCGCGCTCACCTCCATGGCCTCCATGGCCTCCATGGCTCTCGCGCTGAGCTGTCGGGCATCCTGACGGTATGACGGAGACCGGGACCGACTACGTGAAGGTGCACTTCCGCCTTGAGATCGAGGACGACTGGCCTCCTGCCGGAGTGGAAAGCCTGTGGGCCCTCGATCAGGGCAACGGCACGGTGAAGCTCGACAACATCCCGTGGTTCGTGCGTGGGGTCGCATGCGGTGACGTGGTTGCCGCGAGCCCGGATGAGGAGGGCATGCTGTGGGCCGGCGATGTGGTTCTTCCGTCGGAGAACTGCACCATCCGCTTGATCGTGCTCCGCGAGGGCGGCTCCGGCGCCGCGCGGCAGAGCGTCCTCAACGCCTTTGACCGATTGGGCGTGTGCGGCGAGGGAATCGAGCGCTTCGGCATGGTTGCTCTGGACGTCCCGCCCACAGCGGATCTCGTACAGGTCCAACGGTTGCTCAACCATGGTGTGACGAAGGAGTGGTGGGAGATGGAAGAAGGATGCGTTACCGCCCGGTGGCGCACCCTCACCGCGAACTGACCTGGTTCGACGGCGCCTCTCCTACGGCGGTGCCGCTCCGTCCCTTTGGTCAATATGGCCACACCTCCAAGAGGCTCGCCGGGCCGTACCAGGCGTCGAGACCCGTGCAGTCGGCCCCGCTGCGCGAAACCGCGACCACGGGAATCGCGTCGGGCGTGAGCAATGCGAGGTGGCGCAGGAACACCGACAGGTCGTGGCGGTCGAAGGGGGCGCTCTCCAGCCACTTCACCGAAAGGGATCATAGCGACGCAAATGGCGGACACCCCCAGGTCAGCGACCTGGGGGAGTCCGGGAGTATGGCGAATCCACTCAGCCTCGTACGAGAGACGGGAAGAGGCGCCCCCTACCCCCCGAACGTCACCACCAGACGCCCGTCCGAAGCGAACGACCAGTGCAGGGCGCCCGCGTACGACGAGCAGCGGGAGCCGTTCGTGCCGGACCAGAACTGGTTCGTCGTGTCGGAGTTGCCGACGATGCGGTCGTTCGTGCCGCTGGCGCTGCGGCATGAGGTGTTCGTGCGGAACACCGACGTGCCGCCGTCGAAGTTGAAGTTGCGCTCCGTGTTGTCGATGCTGACGTTGTCCGACACCGTCAGCGTGCCGGGGTTGCTGTTCCAGGTGAAGCCGTGTTTGCCGTTGTTGTAGGCGATGCTGCGGCGGACGATGTGGTTGACGGCGATGTCGTCGCCGCCGAGCTTGTAGCCGTTGCGGTCGCCGTTGCCGGCCTGGGAGCCGTCGGTGAGGGTGCCGTTCTTGTAGGAGAGGGAGTCCTCGATCGTCACCGGGCCGATGGGGCCTGTGTCCGTCTTGGTGTAGAGGTCCCAGCCGTCGTCGATGTTGTTGTGCGAGACCGCGTAGCGGAAGACGTTGCCGGAGCCGGTGGTGAGCTTGGCCGCGAAACCGTCCGCGTCCTCACCGTCCGAGTCGGCGTTGTCGTGCGATTCGGCGCTCAGGATCAGGTTGTTGGCCGGCCAGTCGGCGGCCGGGGTGGTGGAGGCGATGCGGCCGAGCTGGAGGCCCGTGTCGCGGTTGAAGCGGGTCACCGTGCGCTCGACGACGTTGTTGCTGCCGCCGACGTAGATGCCGTTGTCACCTGCCCGTTCGACGACGAGGCCCTTGATGTACCAGTAGTTGGCGTTCAGTTGGAGGCCGCGGTTGGTCGAACTCTCGGTCTGCGCGGAGAAGTTGAGGACCGGGGTCTCGCCCGGGTAGGCGGACAGCGTGGTGCGGGCGGAGGCCGTGCCGTTGTTGCCGACCGGGATCGTGATCGTGGAGGGCTGGTTGTACGTGCCCCCGCGGACGTAGATCGTTCCGCCCGAGGTGATGCGGCTGATCGCCGAGGTGAGGGTGGTCGGGGCCGATGACGTGCCCGCCGCGCTGTCGGTGCCGGACGGGGACACGTACAGGGCGGAGGCCGTCGGCGGTGGCGTGCTGGTGCCGTCCGGGACGTTCGCGTCGAGGTAGTCGATGTTGGGGAGGCCAGCGGCGGCCGTCGGGTTGAGGCGGACGGTGTTGGTGCCCGCGACCACCGGCACGGTCAGGGTCTTTGTCGTCCAACCCGTCCAGGTGCTCGTGCCCTCGAAGGTCGCCGTCGTGACCGTCGTGCCGTTCACGATGACGCTCACGGTACGGGCGGTGGTGGTGCCGTTGGCGAAGCGGACGCCCAGTGTCGCCGTGCCCGATGCGGGTGCGGAAACGGTGAACTGGGCATACGAGCCAGCGGAGTTGGTGCCGTTGCAGAATCCGCTGCCGGAGTAGCCGGTCCAGTCGGAGTCGATGGTGCCGGTGCAGACCGCCGGTGAGGTCTCGGCCTCGTAGCGTGTGGTCGCGGCCTGTGCCGTGGTGCCGGAGAGCGCGACGAGTGTGCCTGCCAGCAGGCCGACGCACGCGATGACGGGTCTCAGTTGCATCGTGGTTCTCCATCTCCAGGGCGGTTGGATCAGGTGGAACAGGTGCCGGACCGGATTGGAAAGCGCTTTCCCTCGGAAGCTAGAGGGGTGGCCCTGGAGACGTCAATAGTCGCGTACTTGATCGTTGTTCACATGGGTGGACGACAGGAGAGGCTTCGGTCACTCCGCCTGCCCGAATGCTTGGCCGTCGGCCTGGGCGGGCCTTTACAACCCGGGGCGCACTTCGGCCGTCTCACATGGCGTCACCGAGTTCTGAACAAATTCCGAACCGCCTCAAGTGCCCATGTGACCCTGGAGGTTACGCGCATGCCCTCTTCCCCCACAGTCCGTCGTACGACACGAATCGCGTCGGCATCGGCATCGGCACTGGCGCTCACGCTCGCCCTCGGCGCCGGACTGGCGGCCGTTCCGCTCGCACTGGCCGGTACGGCTGGTGCCGCGACGCCGTCCGCCAAAGCCGAAGTCAGCTCCAACGACCGGGAGTTGACATACACGGCCGCCGCCGGCCAGACCAACAAACTGACCGTCACCGAGATCTACGTCAACGCCACGGACATCGGTTTCGTGATCGACGACGTCGTTCCGATCAGTTTCGGACACGGGTGCGGCTACGCCAGCGCCACCGACAACACGAAGGTCCTGTGCACCGTCGTCACCGAGGACAGCCAGAGCCCGTACCAGATCATGCGGATGAACCTCGGCGACGGCAATGACGTGGTCGACTTCACCAACAAGAGCAACGAGACCTACCTCACCACCGCGTTCATCCTCGGCGCGGGCAAGGACAAGCTGACCGCCCGGGGCGACGTCGCCGGCAACTTCGTGGACGGTGAGGCAGGCGACGACACCATCAGCGCGGGTAACTCGTTGCTCGCGGCCGGCGGCGACGGCAACGACACCCTCACCTCCTCCAACGGGACCGCGCAGGGCGGCAAGGGCAACGATGTGATCCGCGGCACCGCAGGGGCCGAGGACCTGCGCGGTGGCGACGGCAACGACACGATCTACGGCGGCGCCGGCAACGACCACATTTCCGGCGACAAGGGCAACGACGTCCTGTACGGCAACGCCGGCGTCGACTACATCTGGGGCAACAGCGGCAACGACAAGCTGTACGGCGGCGCCGGCAAGGACGTCCTCTCGGGTGGCGCGGGCACGAACGTCGTACGTCAGGACTGACAGCGAGGACTGACAGTGAGGACTGACGATCAGTCCTCACTGTCAGTCCTGACGGTCGTAGCGCGTCACAGGGCTGAGCCGGCCTGGGGCGGACGCGTGAGAGGCCCCGGATTTTCTCCGGGGCCTCTGGTGTCGGGGTCGGTCTGGTCGGACGTACGGGATCAAGCCGCCGCCTCGGCCAGGCGGTGGAAGGCCTGGGTGGTGTGCGGGTGGGCGATCTCGTCCAGGATGTGGCGCCAGTCCAGGTCCAGGTCCACGTCCAGGCCCAAGCCCAGGTCCGCGACAGCGGATGCGGATACAGCGGCCGAGTGGGCCTGGTCCCAGGCCGTGAGCAGCGGGGTGAGGTCGCCCTCGGCGGGCGTGTCGATCCGGGCGTCGACCAGGGAGGTCGTCATGGCGGCCGTCGTGGTGCTCGGCTTCGAGGTCAGCAGGGCGTTGGCGTTCATGGGAGTGTTCCTTCCGGGCCGGGGCGGTGAACCGTTGGATTCATCCCGGTTCTCCGGGCTTCGGGCTTCGGTTCGTTGGGGTCAACGATGCCGTTTCCCGGGTGCCCGAACCATGGAGCGGCCTACCGGGTCGGTGGTGTAGGTGGCTGCACCTCCGAGGGGGCTGTTCTCCCCCACTTCCCCCTCGGAGGTGCGGCCCGCGGCCGGAAGCGGTCGGTTACTTCACGTTGATCAGGTCGTGCGGCGGTACCGTCACCGTCCGCGTGCCCTCGGTGCCGCCGAGGATCACCTTGCGCAGGGCGACGTTGTTGTTGAGGTCGGTCTCCTGGAGGCGCTTCTCCGGGTTGGCGATGACCTGGATGTAGTACGTGCCGTTCGGGAGCCCGGTGATGTCGAAGGACTGGCCCGGGCGGTACTGGGTGTACGTGTCGCCGGAGCCGACGTCCAGCACCTCACGCACCGAGAGCGAGTTCTTCTCGCCGCACGCGGTCGACAGATCGGTGTTGTACGGGTGCCAGTTGGCGTTCGTCACCGTCTGGTCGATCGCGTCGGTGTTGGCCAGGCAGAACGCCTCCTTGCCGCTGCGCACTTCCCTGGTCTTGTCGGCGCTCAGGAGGCGGTAGCTCGCGAAGTCCGTGAAGTGCCAGTGCTCGTGGCCGATCCGCGGGTCCCACTCCATCGTGCCGGTGGGTGTGTAGCCGACCTGCTTGCCCTTCGCGTCGTAGAAGTACTGGTAGGCGTCCATCAGGCCCCTGCCCGGCTTGCGGAAGCCGTCCACGACCAGCGGGGCCGGGCCCGCGTTCCAGACGTTCGCGCTGAACGCCAGGTAGTCCTTGCCTGCTACGTCCCCGTCCTCGCCGTCCGTGATGGCGATGTCCCACGCCGGCAGTGAACGCAGGTCGGGCTTGGGCACGTTGGCCGGAACGCCCGCCCTGCCCGTGGGCCGCTGGGCGGCGGCCTTCAGCGGGGGCGCGACGCGCGAACCGTCGGTGTGGCCCGGACCGTCGCCCAGGTGGTGTGCCGTACCCAGGTCGACGAGCGCGTTGGGGAAGGCCGGGATGGTGGGCATGTCCGCGCCGCGCGGACCGTAGTGGTGCGAGGCGGGCGGGGCGGAGGACTGGGCCCCGTGATCGGGATCGGCATGAGCCCCGTGAGCTCCGTGCCCTCCTCCGTGTGCTGCTCCCTGTACTACTCCGTGTCCTCCGCCTTGGTGGGCGGAGGATCGTGCGGCCAGGCCCACACCGCCTCCGCCACCGCCACCGCCACCGCCACCGCCACCGCCTCCACCGTCGCTCCCCTTCTGTACCGTCACCTTGATGGTCCGCTGGTCGTTCGGGATGCCGAACAGGTCGCGGTACATCTTCCCGACCGACACCTTGGCCGTGTACTCACCCACCGGCAGATCCACCGGCTTCGTGTTGTCGATCGAGCTGACGTTGGTGGCCCAGCCCTTCTCCACGCCCCACACCCCGCCCAGCGTGAACGGGTTGGTGGAGCAGCCCTCCGGGAAGTGCGAGGTCGCCGAGGCGTCCGGGCGAATGCGTCCGGTGGCGTTGTTCGGGCAGAACGTGCCCTTGCTCTTGGCGACTTCCTGTCCGGCCGCGTTCCTGAACGACACCTCCAGGAAGCCCTGCAGGCCCGCGAAATCCTTCACCATCCCGGGAGGCAGTCTCTTCGCCGTTGCCTTGCCGCCCTTGCGGATGATCTGCTCGGCGATCACCGGGTCCTTGTACGACTTCCGGGTCACCTTGAACTCCAGCGGTACGTCGTCCACGGTGACGTACGTCGCGAGGTCCAGGTAGACGCCGGGTTCCCCCTCCCAGCGTTCGGCCGTCACGGAGTCCGTCGCGGCCAGGAGCCTGAGTTTCGGCTTCGTGGGTGCCGCGCTCGAGGCCGTCCCTGCCCCGGGCGCCGCTCCGGCCACCGACACGACGACGGCCAGCGCGGCCCCCGCGGCGAGCACCGAGTGCTTTACGCGGTTGCCGTTGCCGTTGCGCCGACTGTCGCTATTGCTGGTGCTGTTGGTGGTGCTGTGCTGCTGAGTGGTCATCGGTTCCTCGTCTGCCAGTGCCATGGTCAAGTGGCATCGGACTGGACACAGCCCACGACCGGCCGACATACCTACGGACGCACCCCAACGCGCCCAGGCCGGACCTGTGAGCAACCTGTGAGACAAGGGAAGCTGTGTCCAGGTTGCTCGGCGAGGAAAAATTCAGCCGAAAGCGGTCCGACCGGCCGCTCAGCAGCCCCCGGGGTCAGGAGCCGGAGGCTCCTCAACAGGGGCGGGGTCCACGGGTGTTGGAGCGACCGGGTCCGGGGCCGGGTCCGTAACCGGTTCCGGGACGGGAACGGTGGCGGGATCCGCAGGAGTCGGAGCGACCGGGTACGGGTCTGGATCCGGGACGGGGACAGGGACGGGATCCACAGGAGGCTCGGAAACCGGCGGTTCTGGCGTCTCCTCCACCGGAGGCTCCACCACCGGGGGTTCCACCACCGGAGCCACAGGTGGTTCCACAACCGGAGGCTCCACAACGGGAGGTACCGGAGCCACAGGCACGACAGGCACCTCAGGCACCTCAGGCGTCTCCGGAGGCAAAGACACCCCAGGCGTCTCGCTCACCGGCGGCACCGGCTCCTCGACCGGAGGTGCCGGCACCGAGGGCTCAGGCTCGACCGGCACGCCGGGAGCAGCCACAGGCGCCACAGGCGTACCGCCACCCGTGCCAGATCCAGTGCCAGATCCGGTACCAACACCGGCACCGCTCCCCCGAGTCACCGTGACCACCGAAGCGACCCGCGTCTCAGCAGGCACCCGCTCGGGCACAGTCACCGGACTCGCCTTCAGCGGCACAGGCGCCGTCACCGGTACCTCCGCCACCGGCGCCGGTGCCACCGGCTCGCCCGCCAGCGGAACCCGGGACCGTTCCTGCAACTGCACCTGCGGAGAGGTGAGCGCGATGGTGATCGCGACGGCCGCTGCCGCCGCCCCCGTGCTCAGCGCGAGCACCTTGGGCATCTTCGCGCCACCGGTCACGACATGACGTACCGCGTGTACCGCGTGCAGCACGCCCCCTCCTCCGTGCCCGGCCGCAGCGGAGGACGTCACGGCCGACGCACCGACGGACGACGCCGCGAACGACAGCAGGTACTTCCCCGTGCCGCCCACCAGAAGCACCAGCAGGGCCGGGCCGACGAGCGCGGGCAGGCGGTCGTTCGTGCGCATCAGCAAAGCGAGTCGGTGGCGACAGTCGTCGCAGGTGTCCGCGTGGGCGAGGATCTGGTCGGACTGACGGCGGGTCGCGGTGCCGCGTACGTACGCGGGCATGCGGACCCAGTACGGCTCGCACGCCGTGTTGTCCGGGACGCCGGGCTGCTCGCGCAGGAAGGCCTGGCGCATGCCCTCGCGGGCGCGGTGGAGGAGTACCGCGGTGGCGCCCTCCTTGGTGCCGGTACCGATCTGGGGGCCGATCGCCGCCAGGGGCTGGCCCTCCGCCTCCGCGAGCCACAGGGCCTTGACCCAGCGGTCGGGGAGTTGGCCCAGTACCCGTACCAACAGGTCGACCGAGGAGACCTGTTCGGCGGGGTCGTCCATGTGGCGGCCCTGGGAGACGACCCGTTCCCCGCGTTCCGGCCTGTCCTGCGGATCCTGCGGGGTCTCGCGCGCGGAGTTGCTGCCCACGGTGGCCGCCAGGTGCCGGACCGTCGTCATCAGGTACGCGGGCACGTTGTCGATCTCGTGCCCCGCCGACAGGCGTCGCCACACACGGAAGTGCGCCTCGGCGACCAGGTCCTCCGCGGCCCAACTGCTCTTGGTGAGCGAACGTGCGTACGCGACGAGACGCGGTTGCTGCTCCTCGTAGATACGGGCGTACGCGTCGGTCGCGGTGGCGGTGTTGTCAATCATGGGCAGGAACGCTCCAGTTACCTGCGGATGGGGCATTGGGGATGAGTTTGTAAGGCTAGATGACAAAAATCTCAAGTAATTACAGAAGGTGACGCACGTCACATGGGGTAACTCCCGTATCGGCGTAATGCCGGGGCACTGCCAGAGGTCGAGAAGGCAGCTCGGCACAACTGGCCCAACGCCTCACCCGGACGGGAAGACGATCATGTACAGAACCCTGGAGCAGTCCGCGCGCGCCCGCCTGATAACCCCCGGTTACCAGGAGCTTCCGCTCGTCGTCACCCTGCGCTACGACTCCACCGACCCGCTCGCCGTCCACATCGACTTCCCCGTCGACGTCTCGGTCGACGGTGAGGGAGTCACGTGGACCTTCTCCCGGACGCTTCTGGGAGAAGGGCTGGACAACCCGGCGGGCATCGGCGAGGTCCACCTGTGGCCGTGCGGACCGACGCGCACGGTCGTGGAACTCCACTCGCCGTACGGGCTTGCCGTGGTCCGGTTCCGTACGGCGCAGCTCCAGCGGTTCCTCCATCGCTCGTACAGCGTTGTCGCACCGGGCATGGAGGATCTGGGACCGATGGTCGAACAAGGGCTCGCCCTGCTGCTCGGCGGGGTCTGAACTCCGTACACGCCGCCCGCCACTCAGTTCGCGCACAGCGGTCCCACAGCTTCCTCGGGAATGCTCGGCGCATGTCCGGCATGACTGACACCCCCAAAGCCGTGGCCCCCGAAGGCGTGGGCCCCAAAGCCGTGGACCCCCTGGCCGTAGCTCCCGAAGGCGCCATTCGTGTGCTGATCGTCGACGACGAGCCGGAGCTCACCGAGTTGCTGGCCGTGGCCGTGGCCGGAGCGGGCTGGCAGCCGTTCCTCGCGGCGGACGGGTACAGCGCGCTGCAGATCGCGCGCGGCTGCGCCCCACATGCCGTCGTGCTGGACGGGATGCTGCCCGACGTGGACGGGCTCCAGGTACTGCGCGGACTGCGGCAGGAGCACGCCGGACTGCCCGTGCTCATGCTCACCGCCCGGGACGCCCTCGAACACCGCATCGACGGCCTGTCGGCGGGCGCGGACGACTACGTCACCAAGCCCTTCTCCCTCGAAGAGGTCATGCTGCGGCTGCGCGGACTGCTGCGCCGGAGCGGCGCGGAGGAGGCGGCCGAGGACGAGTCCGTACGGGTGCTCGGCGATCTCGTACTGGGCGAGAAGACGCGAGAGGTGCAGCGGGGCGGGGTCCGTATCCCGCTCACGGCAAAGGAGTTCGACCTGCTTCGCTTCCTGATGGAGCGTCCGCGGCAGGTGCTCAGCAAGACCCAGCTCCTCGATCACGTCTGGAACAGTTCGTTCGACGGCGAGGGCAATCTCGTCGAGGTCTACATCTACAGTCTGCGCGCGAAGCTCGACAAAGGCAGGGCGCCGATGATCCACACGGTGCGCGGGGCGGGGTACACCATCAGGGCCCCGGAGAACGGCAGTTGACCAGTAGCCGCGCGTGGTGGCGGCGACAGCGGTCGCTGCGGACCGGGCTCGTGCTGTTCATCTCCGGCACACTGGCCGTCGTCTGTACGGTCATGGCGCTTGCCACGGTCTACGTCCAACGCGCCTATCTGCTGGGCGACTTGGACCAGCGCGTCACCTACGCCGCCAATCGCAGCCAGGGTGGTCTGCAACGCCGGACGGGCGACGCGACCGACCTGGGCTTCCTCAACGAACGCGGCCAGCCCGCCGGCACCCTCGCCGCACGTTTCGCCACCACGGACGCGGACGGGGGCAGTGCCTCAGAGATCATCGCCGCCGAAGTCGTCACCGCGGACGGGCGTCAACGCACCCTCACCGCCGCTCAGCGCGCCGCCCTCGCCGGGATCACCGCAGACGGCTCCCTGCACACCCGGACGATCCCGGGGCTCGGCACCTACCGCCTCACGGCCATCGGCGGCGACGGGGTGCCCGTGCTGGCGGGGCTGCCCATGGGCAACGTACAGCGCATGATCAACCGGCTGGTGGTGGTCGAGGCGGCCATCGCCATCGTCAGTCTCGGGGTGGCTGGGTGTGTCTCGGCGGTCGTCATACGGCGGCGGCTGCGGCCCCTCGACCGGGTCGCCGCGACCGCCGTCGAGGTCTCGCGGGTGCCGTTGGACCGGGGCGAGGTGGCCGGCCTGACGCGCGTGCCGGAGCACGACACCGACCCCGCCACCGAGCCCGGGCAGGTCGGCGCCGCCCTCAACCGGATGATCGACCACGTCGAGTCGTCGCTCGCGGAACGGCAGCGCGGTGAGGTGCGGATGCGGCGCTTCCTGGCCGACGCGAGCCATGAACTCCGTACGCCGCTCGCGTCGATCGCCGGGTACGCCGAGCTGATGAGCGGCGGCGAGGTGGTGAAGGGGCTGGAGCCGGACCAGGCGTGGCTGCGGGTGTCGGCGCAGTCGGCGCGGATGACCGGGCTGGTGGAGGACCTGCTGCTGCTCGCCCGGCTCGACGAGGGGCGGCCGTTGCGGTCGGCGCCCGTGAACCTCGCGACGCTGGTCGCCGAGGCGGTGTGGGACGCGCGGGCGGCGGGCGCCGACCACGACTGGCAGCTGTCGCTGAGGCTCGACGGCCCGTCCACGCCGGCGACCGTCGTGGGTGACGCGGAGCGGCTGCATCAGGTGGTGGCCAGTCTGTTGGCCAACGCGCGCGTGCACACGCCCGCCGGCACGAGGATCACGGTCGTCGTGGAGGCCACCGACACCCACCGCGTGATCCGGGTGCGGGACGACGGCCCGGGCATCCCGCCCGCCCTCCTCCCGACGGTCTTCGAACGCTTCACCCGGGCCGACGCGTCCCGCTCCCGGGGCGGCCCCGACCGTGACGGCGGCGGCTCGGGCCTCGGGCTGGCCATCGCGACGGCGATCACGCAGGCGCACGGCGGCCGGATCGACGTACGGAGCGAGCCGGGCCGTACGGAGTTCACGGTGACGCTGCCGACGGCCGGGAGCCCTTCCTCCTTCAGGTCGCACAAACGCTAAGCAGCTCCACAGAAAGCCAGTTCAGACAGTGCGCGTACGAGGTTCGGCGCGCCCTTCTCGACCCCCGCGCGGGGTCCGTTTCAGCCCTGCCTCAGTTGGCTGGACCAGGGTTGCCGACGTGCGGCCGACCAGTCACCGGGGACGCGGCCACGACGAAGGGAACCAGTGCGATGACCGAGCACGAGACCGGGGAGTCCGGGCAGACCGGGGAGTCCACGGCGCCGGAGAGCGGACGTCACGCACTCGCGAACCGGCGCAACTTCATGCGCAAGGTGTTCTTCGCCAGCGGTGCCACGGCCGTCGCGACGATGGGGGCCGGCGCGTGGACCGCCCTCGCGGACGACACGACGGGCACGGCGACGGCCGACGCCTCCGCCTCTCCGACCCCCAGCGGGGCGCCGAGCGGCGGCCCGGGCGGCGGTACAGGTGGCGGCCCCGGCAACATGACGATCACCGAGGACTTCTTCGGGCTGACCACCGACGGCAAGCGGATCGACGACCTGTTCACGGTCCACTCGACGAAGGTCGCCACCGCCCCGGTCATCACCGCCGCGACCGCCTTCCTGGCCGGGCTGACCGACACCCAGAAGTCGTCGACGCAGTTCACCGTGCAGTCCACGGAGTGGCGGCTGTGGAGCAACGTCGATGCCTACGAGCGTCAGGGCGTCTCCCTTGCAGACCTGACGGATGATCAGAAGGCTCTGGGAACCGCCCTGTTGAAGTCCGCCCTGAGCGCGGACGGCCTGGAGACCACGGAGAAGATCCGCAGGATCAACCAGGCGGCCGGCGAGGCGATCAACAACACGACCGCTTTCAACGAGGACGCCTACTACTGGACGGTGATGGGCACCCCGTCCGCCACCGAGCCGTGGGGCTTCCAGTTCGACGGCCACCACCTGGTGATCAACTACTTCGTCCTCGGCAGCCAGGTCGTCATGAGCCCCTGCTTCTGGGGCTCGGAACCGACGTCAATGGAGATCGACGGCGAGACGGTGACGGTCTGCCACGAGGAGGTCGTGGCCAGCCTCGCCTTCATCAACTCCCTCACGGCGGCGCAGCAGTCGGTCGCCATCGAGTCGACGACCAAGTCGAACGAGTCGATGAAGGCGGGCGCGTTCGCCGACAACACGGTCCAGGCGTACACGGGCCTGCGCGGCAACGCGCTCAACGCCGCCCAGAAGAAGAAGCTGCTCGGCATCGTGGGGGCCTTCGTCGGCCGCGCGAAGGCCGACGCGGCGAAGGTGACGCTGTCCGAGGTGAGCAAGCACCTCTCCGACACCTACGTCACCTGGGCCGGCGGCACCGCCGACGACGCCGCCTTCTACGTCCGCGTCCACAGCCCCGTCATCTGGGTCGAGGTCGACTGCCAGGCCCCGGGCCCGCTGGCGGGCGCGTACGGCGCCACGCCGGGGAGCGGCGCGACACAGAAGCACGTCCACTCGATCCTCCGTACCCCGAACGGCAACGACTACGGAAGGGAGCTCCTCAGGCAGCACTACCTGACGTCGTCTCACCACCACTGAGACGCACACACACTGTTTCGAGGTTTCTCTGTCATGGCGAGAGCCGCACCCGTGAGTACGGGTGCGGCTCTCGTGATTCCGTGGTCCCCGACCGGGAACGTCAGCTCAGGCCGGCCGACTTCAGCCAGGCCTTGGCGACGTCCAGCGGGTCCTTGCTCTCCAGTTGCACCTGGGAGTCCATGTCGAGCAGGGCCTTCGTGTCGAGTTTGGCGGAGACCGCGTTGAGCGCGGCTATGCCCTCCTCGGAGAGCCCGCTCTTGTAGACCAGCGGGGTCACGTTCGCGAATCCGAAGAGGTTCTTCGGGTCCAGGAGGACGACGAACTTCTCCTTGGTGATGGTCGGGTCCGTGGTGAAGATGTCCGCGGCCTGCACGGTGTTCTTCTTCAGCGCGGCCTGGGTCAGCGGGCCGCCCGCGTCGAGCGCCTTGAAGGACTTGAACTTCAGCCCGTACACCGACTCCAGCCCGACCATGCCCTGCTGGCGGGTCTGGAACTCGGGCGAGCCGCCCAGGACCAGGTCCGGCGCGATGGTCTTGAGGTCGGCGAGCGTGGAGGTCGCGGTGAGGTTGTACTGCTTCGCGGTCGCCGCGTTGACCGTGACGGAGTCCTTGTCCTCGGCCGGCGACGACTCCAGCAGCGTGAGCTTGGAGTCGAGCTTGGACTTCGCGGCGGCGTTCACGGTCGCGAGCGAGGTCTGCGCGGCCTTCGCGTCCAGGTAGGCCAGCAGCGAGCCGTTGTACTCCGGCAGGACGGTGATGGAACCGTTCTTGAGCAGGCCGTAAGTGGTCTCGCGGCTGCCGATGTTGGGCTTGTAGGACACCTTGATGCCCTTGGCCTTCAGGGCCTCGCCGTAGATGTCGGCGATCAGGATGCTCTCGGCGAAGTTGTTGGAGCCGACGACCACGGTGTCACCGGCCGCCTTGTCGCCGGCGAGCGGGTCGGAGGTGTCGTCGGACGAGGAGGAGCATCCCGCCAGCAGGAATGTCACCGCCGCGAGGGCGACTGCCGCCGCACCCGGGTGGTTCCTGAGGGACCTGCTGCTGTGGGCGTTGATAGTCACGGTTCTCGTTCCGGGCTGGGGGAGTTGATGAGAGCTCAGACGCTTTGGTCTGATCCAATCCAGCCGCTTCTTGATCAGTCAAGAGGAACCGGGTTACCGATTGACGTCTATCCGTGATCACTTGCGCATGGACCTGGAGATCACCTGTGTACTCCCCGGAAGGCCCCCGAGTGGCCTCCGGACGCCGCTTCGTAATGGATTCTTGACTTAGGGCCACATGCTCGCCCGTTCGAAGACGGGATAGTCTCGCCGGAGTTGGCGTCCGCCTCAGCAGTCGGCGGGGGCCACAGCGGTGTGCGGGGGACGCTTCCGTATGGTTCGTTGTCGGACACATGTGTGCAGCAGGTCGGCATGCATGCGCCCCCCTTGCACGCCTGCAAAACCTTTTTTGAAGGAGGCCCGGTGTCCACGAAAGAGGTGGACGCGTCCGCCCGGCCGGCATCCCCGGCGTCCTCGGCACAGAGGTCCACACGCCGGGGCCTGCGGGGGTTCGCCGACCGATGGCCCTTCCAGCGCAAACTGAACGTACTCGTCGGTATCCCGCTGACGGTGATCGCGCTGCTGCTGACGTACCTCATCGTCGACCTGGTGCAGGAGTCCAACCGCGCGGAGGACGCCGCCCAACTGGTGCGCGCCAGCGCCCAGGTGGCCCGACTGGTCGCCGAACTGCAGGCCGAACACCAGCAGGCGCTCCTGCTCTCGGTGCGATACGAAGCGGCGTTCGACGCCGGCACCCCCTCCACCGCGTACTACCGGCAGGCGCAGTCGGCCGTGGACGCCCAGGTGCGGACGGTCGTCGACGCCTTCGGCGACCGGCTGCCGGACACCGAGGTGCAGGCCCTCAAGGACGTCCAGGCCCTGTCCGCCCTGCGGGCCACCATCGAGCAGGGCTATCTGCCCGCCACCAACATCGACCCGGCGTACTCGGGTGCGGCCGACGGCCTCATCGACGGCCTGGGCCTGGACCGCAACGCCGACCTCGCGACCACCTTCACCGGTAACCTCCTCGACTCGCTGCTGCGCGCCGGCACCGCCCACGGCGCCTACGAGACCGGCGTCTTCTCCGCGGGGACCCGCGACAGCAACGCGCTCATCGAGTTCACCGGAGCGGTCGGCTCCTACGAGCTGTTCACCTACCAGGCCGAGCGGTTCGCCCGGTTCGCCGACGAGGCGCAGACCGACGAGTTCGGCGGCATCGAGCACAACTCCTGGCAGGCCGCCATCAGCCGGCAGTACGCCGAACTGGCCGTGGACCCCAGCGCGTTGCAGGCCGAGTCCAAGAGCGCGATCCAGGCGGCACTGCGGACGGCCATCATCTCCTACCCCAACTACCGCGCGCAGTCCGGGACCCGGCTGGACATCTCCACCTCGCTCATCGACCAGATCGCCGACCGCGCCGACGACGCCGCCTCCAGCGCCCAGTGGCGCGCGGGCCTGCTGCTGAACCTGGCCCTGCTCTGCTTCGCCCTGTGGATCGCCTTCTCCATCCTGGTCCGCCGCTCCGTGGTCCGCCCGGTGCTGGCGCTGACCGGAGCCGCCCAGGAGGTCGCCGACGTGGCGGGCCGCGAGCTCGCCCGTGTCGCCGACGACGACGCCGAGGAGTCCGGCTCCCCGCGGCTGCGCCGGCTGCCGGTCACCGCGGACGACGAGATCGGCGAACTCGCCCGGGCGTTCAACAACGTGCAGACCACCGCCGCCGCGCTGCTGGAGCGCCAGGTGCACAGTCGGCGCAACGTCGCCGAGATGTTCGGCAACGTCGGCCGCCGCGTCAGCAACCTGACGACCCGTCAACTCGCGCTGATCGACGCGGTGGAGCGCGGCGAGACCGACCCCGCGCTGCTCGAACGCCTCTACTCCATCGACCACATCGCCGTCCGCCTGCGCCGCAACGCCGACAGCCTGATGCTGCTGGCCGGCATCCGCGAGACCGTGCTCGGATCCGGGCCGACCGCGCTCACCAACGTCGTACGTGCCGCGCTGGGCCAGATCGAGGGCTTCCAGCGGGTACGGCTGCGGGCCGCGACCGAGGCGATGGTCGAGCCCGACATCATCGGTGACCTGACCCTGATGATCGCCGAACTCCTCGAGAACGCCGTGTCGTTCTCGCCCGAGGACAGCCCCGTCGAGGTGGTGGTCGGCTCCGACCACGAAAGCGCGTCGATCACCGTCGCGGACCACGGCCTGGGCATGAGCGCCGAGCGTCTCGCCGAGGAGAACTCCCGCCTGGTGCGCCGCGAACGCCTCGACGTCGTCCCGACGAAGGTGCTCGGCCTGTTCGTGGTCGGTGCGCTGGCGCGCCGCTGGGACGTCGACGTCACGCTGTCCCGTACCCCGGGCGGCGGAGTGACGGCCGAGGTGATGATCCCGTCGACGCTGCTCCTGACGATGAGCGAGCTGGAGCCCACGGGGCGGCTCGCCTCCCGCGACGTGCCTCCCCCGCCCTCCGCGCTCACCTCTCCGTCGGCCCCCGCGGCCGGCCCCTCCCCGTCGTCCTCGATCCCGTCCACGGTCCCGTCCTGGGCCACGCACGAGGACGACGCGACCGTCCTCCCCCGCCGGGTCCCGCGCCGCGACGCGTCTCCCGCCGAACAGGAGACGGGGGCCCCGCTGCCCTCGGCATCCACCGCCGAGGACCCGACGAACCCGGCCCGCGACACCGCCACAACCACGGCAGGTGCCTCCTCCGGCTCCTCCGGCCACTCGGCTGAACCCGTTCTCCCCTCCCGTACGACGAGGTCCGCGCCCCTCGGTCTCCCGACCCGGTCCGGATCCCTGGCCGCCAACGCCGCGGCCGAGTCGGGGAGTTCAGCCTCCCTGTCGGCTTCCGCGCCCCGCGCCGGCCTGCCCGAGCCCGCCTCCGGCGTTCACCCCGACGGAACCGGAATCCCGGCGCCCCGCACCGCCGAGCCGACGCTCCACACCCGCGCGAAGGACGGACCCGGGGCCTACTCCCGTACGACGGAGCGCATGACCCCCGCCGCTGCGACGGAACCGTCGCCGTACGCCTACCCGACCGGGCCTCAGCCCACCGCCCGTACGACGGAGCAGTCGCCGCACGGCCACCCGGCCGAGCCCCAGCCCACCGCCCGTACCTCGGAGCCGTCTCCGTACGCCTACCCGGCCGGCCCCGAGAGCGGTCCCGCCCGTGCGGCAGGCGGTCCCGGTGACTCTGTCCGCGGGGCGGAGCAGGGCGCCGCCGGCCACGCGGCCGACCCGTTCGCCGTCGGTCCCGACGGCTCCCGTCCGCTTCGTCGGCGGGTGCGCGGAGCGACACTGCGGACACCCGTCGACGCCGGCGCCCAGCAGGCCGCGCGGCAGGCCGCCCGCCCCGCCGACGCGGACGCCGTGCGCGATTCGCTGGAGGAGTTCGAGGCAGCCGTGGCCCGCGCGCACCGCGACACCGGCGAACACCCCCGCCCCACCGAAGACCGGGCCGCTCGTCGCGACGACGGCCGCCATGACCACCGTCCCCACGTTTCGCCCGACCGGACAGAGTCGTCCGACCCGTCCACCGACCAGATCACCGTCGGGGACACCACGCATGACCAGAACCACCAGATCCACCAGAACCACCTTCCGGAAGGAGCCGAGCAGTGAGCACGTCGACAGGTGAGACTCCCGCCGGAGACGCCAGGCCGAGCGATCTGCGGGCCGCCGCAGATGACTTCACCTGGCTGCTAAACCGTTTCGCCACCGAGACCGCAGGGGTCGTGGACGCCATCGCGGTGTCCTCCGACGGCCTGCTGATCGCCGTGTCGGCGCTGCGCGAGCACGCCGACTCCGAACGGCTGGCCGCGATCGTCTCGGGCATCACCAGCCTGGCCGCGGGCGCCTCCGGCAACTACGGCCTGGGCGGCCTGAACAAGGTCATCATCGATCTGGAGGGCGGCCATGTCCTGGTCTCCGCGATCGGGAACGGCGCCGTGCTCGGCGTGGTCACCGGCAAGGAGGCCAAGTTGGGCAACATCGCCTACGAGATGACGGTGTTCGCCAACCGCGCGGGCACCGCGCTCAGTCCGCAACTCGTCCTGGAGCTGAAGAACACCGTCGGCGCCACACGTCTGCACTGAGCGGGACTGAGCGCGTGCGCCACCGCAGCAAGCCATGGACACAGCCGTAGACAGCCGTAGACAGGCCTGGACAGGCGTAAAGAGACCGTCGAGAGAACGCTGAAAGACCGTTGAGATACCGCAGAGAGACGTAGAGAGAGCGAACACCGATGGCGGACGGCCGCACACCGCACGGCGGGCGCGAGGACGGCGTCGCCCCCGTCGGCCCGGCACCCGCCGTGCGGCCCTTCCTGGTCACCGCCGGCCGGGTCGCGGGCGCCGCGGGGGAGGCGTCGTCCGGCCGGACGATGCCCGTGGAGACCCAACTGGTGGCCACCACCGGCGGGCTCGACGCGCTCCACCGGCTCTCCTTCGAACAGCACGACATCGTCGCCGCCTGCCGCGTACCGCAGTCCATCGCGGAGATCGCGGCCAGGCTGCGGCTGCACCTGAACGTGGTGCGGGTCCTCGCCGAGGACCTCCGGACGGCGGGACAACTGTCGGTGCACGTGCCCGACTCCGGCGTCACCCACGACTCGTCCGTACTGCGCAGGGTTATCGATGGCCTGCGGGCCATCCCCGACTCCCGGAGGGTCCTCCGTGACACCGACTGAACCGCTGGTCCGCACCTCGGCCGGACAGGCCGCCGTACGGCCGCCGTTGCCGGTGAAACTGGTGATCGCGGGTGGCTTCGGCGTGGGCAAGACCACCGCCGTCGGCTCGATCTCCGAGATCGAGCCGCTGACCACCGAGGCGGCCATCACCGAGGTAGCGGCGGGCGTCGACGACCTCAGCCACACCCCGACCAAGACCACCACCACGGTCGCGATGGACTTCGGCTGCATCACCATCGACCCGACACTGAAGCTGTATCTGTTCGGCACGCCCGGACAGGAACGGTTCGGGTTCATGTGGGACGACCTCGTGGAGGGCGCGGTCGGCGGGCTGGTCATCGTGGACACCCGCCGTCTGGACGACTGCTACGCCGCCGTCGACTACTTCGAGCACAAGCAGATCCCGTTCGCCGTCGCCGTGAACGCCTTCGACGGCCAGACCGCGCACACGCTGGACGAGGTCCGCTGGGCCCTCGACGTGTCCGAAGGCGTGCCGCTGCTCGTCTTCGACGCCCGCGAGCGCGGCTCGGTGCGCGACGCTCTGCTGGTCGTGCTGGAACAGGCCCTGGCTCGCTCCGGCGGCTGACGCACAGGGCGGGACCGGGAACCGGTCACGCCCCGAAGTCAACTGTGCCCGGGGCTAGTTGCTCCGTCGCACGCCCGGCGAGACCGTCACCTTCGTCGCCGCCCAGAACACCGCGAGCGTCGCGAGTGCCATGCCGGCGACCAGGGTGGCGCCGCCCACCACCTTCTCGTAGTCGTGCTGGTAGAGACCGTCGACGATGTAGCGGCCGAGGCCGCCGAGGCTGACGTACGCGGCGATGGTGGCCGTGGAGACGATCTGGATGGCCGCCGAGCGCAGCCCGCCGAGGATCAGCGGGAGTGCGACGGGCAGTTCGACGCGCAGCAGGATGCCGGACTCGCGCATTCCCATGCCCCGCGCGGCGTCCACGGGGGGCGGATCCACAGAGCGCATCGCCTCGTAGGTGGTGACCAGGATCGGCGGTACGGCGAGGACGACCAGCGGGATCATCACGGGCAGCATGCCGAACCCGAGCGCGAGGGTCGCCACCACCAGCAGGCCGAAGGTGGGCAGGGCGCGGCCGGCGGTGGCCACCAGGGAGAGGACGTTGCCGCCCCGCCCGTAGTGACCGGTGATCAGGCCGATCGGCAGCCCGATCGCGGCGGCGATGGCGAGCGCCTCAAGGGAGTACTGGACGTGTTCCCACAGCCGGGTGGGGATGCCGTCGTACCCGTTCCAGTGGGCGCTGTCGCCGAAGAAGGCGTGGATGTAGTTGATGACGTTCACCGGGCTGCGTCCTCCAGGGCGGGCACGGCCGGCTCGGGCCGGACCCCGGCGGGCCTGGACCGAGCGCCGCGCGCGGCGCTCGGCATCCAGGGGGTGAGCAGGACGCGTACGACGACCAGCGCGGCGTCCGCGAGCACCGCCAGGGCGGCGCTGGTGATCACGGAGTTCCAGGCGAGTTCGGGCCGGTTGTAGATCTGCGCGTCGTGGAGCAGGTTACCGAGGGCGCCCTGGTTGCCGATCAGCATGCCGACGCTGACGAGGCTGATGCTGGACACGGTGGCGACCCGCAGACCGGCGATGATGGCGGGCACCGCGATGGGCAACTGGACCTGGACGTACCGGCGTACGGGCCCGAAGCCCATGGCGGTCGCGGCGGCGAGGGTCTCCTGCGGGACCGACCGGACGCCGTCGACGATCGCCGGGACGAGCACGACCAGGCTGTAGACGGTGAGCGGGATCATCACCGTCAGCTCGGTCTGTCCCGTGTAGTCGATGAGGACGACGAAGAAGGCCAGGGACGGGATGGCGTAGAGCACGGTCGTCACCCACAGCACCGGCGGGTACAACCAGCGCAGCCGCACGCACAGTTGGGCCAGCGGGAGCGCCAGCAGCAGCCCGCCCAGCACCGGCAGCAGGGCCTCGCGCAGATGGAGCCCGATGAGGCCGAGCCAGTCGTGCTGGAGGTCGCTGGGGATGTCGAAGAAGCGGTTCCAGTTCACCTGACGACCTTCTGCCCGCTCTTCCCGCTGACCCCTCTGACCTCAGTGGTCCGCTGCCCCTCAGGGCCGGCCGCGTGGGCGCCGCGGATGGCGTCACCGATGGCCGCCTGCGAGACGACTCCGGCGGCCCGGCCCTCGGCGTCCACGGCGACCGCCCAGCCGGTGGGCGACAGGACGGCACAGTCGAGCGCGGCGCGCAGCGAGTCCCGCCCCGCGACGAACGGCCGTCCGTACGGCAGCAGTTGGCCGGCGTCGACCTGTCCGGCCGTCAGCTCGCCGGACTCGCTCCAGCCGAGCGGACGGCCGTCCAGCCCGGTGACGAGAAGGTAGGGGGCCTCGGTCGCACCACGTGCGGCGATCTGTTCGGCGGTGGCGTCGATCGCGACGATCGGGGCGGTGAGCAGTTCAAGTCCGCCGGAGGAGAAGAACGACAGGCGCCGGATGCCCCGGTCGGCGCCGAGGAAGTCCTCGACGAACGCGTCGGCGGGGTCGGACAACAGCTCGGCGGGCGGCGCGAACTGGGCGAGCTTGCCGCCGGTGCGCAGCACGGCGACCATCGTGCCGAGCTTGACGGCCTCGTCGATGTCATGCGTGACGAAGACGATGGTCTTGCCCAACTCCGCCTGGATACGCAGGAGTTCGTCCTGAAGCACCTTACGGACGACAGGGTCGACGGCGGAGAACGGCTCGTCCATCAGCAGCACCGGCGGATCGGCGGCCAGAGCACGTGCCACACCGACGCGCTGCTGCTGGCCACCGGAGAGCTGGTAGGGGTACCGCTTGGCGAACGAGGCGTCGAGCCCCACCCGTTCCATCAGTTCCCGCGCCCTCGCGCGTGCCTTGTCCTTGCTCCAGCCGAGCATCCGGGGCACGGTGGCGATGTTGTCGACGATCGTCCGGTGCTGGAAAAGTCCGGCGTTCTGGATGACGTAACCCATCCCCCGGCGCAAGGTGTTGACGGACTGCTGACGGCTGTCGACACCGTCAATGAGGATCGTGCCCTCGCTGGGCTCGACCATCCGGTTGATCATCCGCAGGGTGGTCGTCTTGCCACAGCCCGAGGGGCCGACGAGGACGGTGATCGAACGATCCGGTATGTCCAGGGACAGCCGGTCGACGGCCACCGTGCCGTCCGGGTATCGCTTGGTGACTGAATCTATCCGTATCAAAACGCCGAATACCCTTCGGGTTTGACCATTTCCGCCCACTCTTGACCAGCTGAGTTTCGGGCCATTGCGGGGAGAGTCTAAACCCCGCACGTTTCGGACGTTTCCACGGGAGAGACGCGTTCCCGCGCGTCCCACACCTCGGCCTGACGGCCGATCAGCGACTGCCGACCGCGACTCACGGCTCGTCCCCCTCGGTGTCGTCGTCCATGTCGTCGCCTTGGCCGTCGCCCCGGTCGGACATCGGCAGCCGCATACCCCGCGACTCGGCGACCCGCAGCACATCACTCAGACACTCGGCGAGCCTGACCCCTGCGTACCGCACCTCGGCGTGCGGCGACATCGGGTCGTGCAGCACCTTCCGGGCACGGCCGAGGACATCGGCACCCATGTCCAGCTGCACGGCCTCCGTCTCATCGGCCAGCCGGGAGAGATACCCGCCCTCGGGATCCGGCACGAGATAACACGGCTTGCCCTCGGGCGACGGCCAGGGCAGCAGACGCGGCGCGGCCACCGGCTCCGTCACGCGGCCACCTCCACCGGAAGATACGGACGGACAAGCCGGCTCGCCGCGCCGTCGAGGGGCACGTGAAGGCCGTACGGGGAACGGTGCGCGGGGAGGGAGGCGCATACGGGGGTGACGGGTCGGACCGGGGGTGCGTACCGGGCACCTGACCGGCGGATGCCCGTACCCGGGGCGAGCAGGAGGCTCAGCCGGCAGACGATACGGCGGATAGGGTTCAGCATGTCGACGCTCCTTGGTTGGGCGTTGGCCACGCCCCGGGAGGTCTAGCCACCTCGCCGGGGTCTTACATGTCTTCGAACCTACATTGCCCTACAGCCCTCTGCATACAAGTACAGAGGGATCCACTCGTTCGGGTAGATCCAAGCACGCCTACGTTGGACATATGAGCGATGCAGAGGAGCAGCAGTCACCCCTGGACCCGATGAGCGCGAGGCCGCTCTATGTCCAACTGGCCGACGTCATCGCCGAGAAGATCGCGTCCGGCGAGCTCGTACCCGACAGGCCGATCCCCTCGGAGCACCACCTCGCCGACGCGTACGGGGTCGCAAGGCTCACAGCACGGCGTGCCGCGCAGGAACTCCGCGAGCGAGGACTCATCGTCACCGTGCGCGGCAAGGGCTCGTTCGTCGCCGAACAGCCGCCCACTGGCGCCCCCGAACAAGACAAGCCCACCGGCTGAGAGCCCTCGATGCACCCGATGAACAGACTCGTGAACGCCGTGAACTCAGCTCAGGCCATTGAGGAGACAAGTTCTTGATCGCGACCATAGCCATGACGCACTCCGGTGCGAACACGCCAGGTGAGCATTTCCAGTTGGCGGCCTTCACAGCGGCGGCCGCGGTCTTGGTCATCTGGCTGGGCCGGAGGCAGCGCCGCACGGGCCGCAGCTTCATCTTCACGGACAAGGCGGTCAGGATCGGCGGCACGCTGATCCAGCCCCCGCCTCCCAGTCGCTGGAATCGTGCCATCGGATGCATCGGGATCGGAGTCGGCGGCTTCTTCATCCTGTCGGCGGTCGTCAACCTTGCCATGGCCCTCCACGGACTCCTGACCTGAGACGAGCCTGCGGGTCCCAGGTCCACAAGGCCGTTGATCTGCCCGCCTGTTATTCCGTGGTGCCCCACCACCTCGACCTGTACGTTCCCTCCCATGACCGACAACCGAAGGGGCAGTGCCGCGTAGGCGCCCCTCCGCCCTGCGGGGCGAGATTCCCGACCGGAGGCAGAACCGGCGGCGGCGCGCCTCGATCAACCGGCTCTCCGGTTCCTGCACGGCCGACATCCGCCGGTTCGAACTGAGCCGCCGCTGGCCGGAGTCGACGGCGGAGGCCTTCTCCCAGTGGGGGCTTCTGGCGTACGGGCCGCTGCGCCAGTTGGCGGAGCCGTTCTCGGCGCAGGCCTGCGGTATCCCCGAATGCGGGTGCGACCCGGGGTACTTCCGCGATCACCTCGAAGAGGTGATCCACGTACTGCCCAGGAAGAGCGCACGCGAACTGCGCACACTCGTGCGGGCGTTGGACCACACCATCCTGGACCGGGCCAAGATCTTTCGGGTGGATCACCCCGACGAGCCCTGGTGGCGAGGCCAGTTGCGAGGGGAGGGAGACACAGTGAGCAGGAGGCGTTACGTCGCCCGGGGCGTCCCCGGCGGTTACCGGATCTGGGACAACCGAGGGCGCCGCTGGTGGGGCGACCTGTACGAGCTGTGCCCCGACGACCTGCTCACCGAGCTCAACGGGCCGGCCGACCAGGACCGGATCACCGCACTGCTCAGGCGATACCGATCACTGAAGCGGTAGCCGAGGCTCCGAGTCGGGCTGGCGGGCAGCGCCGACCCTCTAGAACGCCCTCGTACGCGCCCGTACGCCCTCGTACGCGCATGGCAGCGGAGCGCCGGAAAGGTGTAGCGGGCTACACCCCGGGTTCGGGAGAGCGCTCCCTCGTGGCGGAGAGGCGTTCCCGGGATCGTTGATCTCGGAAGCAAACGCCTCCCCGACCACCCCCGACCACCCCAACCACCTCTCCCACCTGGCCTTTTCTGGGCCTCACCCGGAAGGAAACCCTCCATGAAGTCCCTCCTCGCCTCCAAGCCCGTCCTCTGGTTCCTGTTCCTGTTCAACCTCGCCGTCGCGGCCGTCGCCCCGTTCGTCGTCGACGGATCGCAGGGCGTCATGACCGCCGTCGGCATGGGCGTCGTCTCGCTCGGCGCGGGCGTCAGCCTCTTCAAGAGCCGCGGACAGCAGCAAGGGCGACAGGGACAGCAGGGACACGGGGCGCACCGGCAGCAGGTCTGACGTGCCCCTTCCATACCGTCGGGAGGAATCTCCCCTGACAGCCGAATGGCTCCGCACCGCGATCCAACGCGGCGTAGGACGAAACGCGCAGGTCAGCCGGGGCATGGCGAGCGGGGCGGAGATTACCGAGAGTCCGCGAGCGGTTGCGGCGAGTCGCCGGTGTTCTCACCGTGGGTCCAAAGAGAGCAGCTCTCGAAAGGACTGCGCATGCGCGCCCTCGTATCCCGTTCCGGCCTCGGCCCCCGCTCCCGCGGGCTCCTCCTCCCGTCGTCCGTCGTCTGTGCCGCGCTGATATTCGGCCCGGTCGGCACCGCCGTCGCCGTCACCGACGCGAGCCGGGACGCCTACGCCTCCATCGGCGCCCACACGTCGTGGTCCCTCACGTCCGGCACCTCCTCCACTGCCTCCTCCTACGCGGACCGGGTGCTCAAGCGGCTCGGCGCCCTCGATCGCGCCGACCGCGGCGACGTACTCGCCCCGGTGCTGAACGTCCTGACCGACCTCACCGAGCAGACCGGCACCGGCCGCCTCACCGCCACCCAGGCGGCCGGGTTCGCCAAGGCGGTCGAGACGGCGAACGCCTCGCTCAAGCAGCGCCTGGCGGAACGGACCGGTACGACGAACAGGGCCGCGGCAGCCATGGCCGACCCGATCTCGGACCTCCTGGCCCAGCTCCAGGCAACCCTCAGCGGCCTCCTCGACACGGTGACCGGCCTGGTCAGCGGCCTGTTGGGCACGGTCACGGGCCTGGTGAGCGGCCTCCTCGACACCCTCGGCGGCCTCCTCGGGGGTCTCCTGGGCGGCCTGCCGCCACTGCCGGTGGAACTGCCCCCGGTCGAGCTGCCCCCGCTGGAGCTCCCGCCGGCCGCACTGCCCGCGTTGCCCGCGTTGCCCGCGTTGCCCGCAGCAGGGGGCCTGGCGGGAACGGGGAGTACGGCAGCCACGGTCCAGTGACCCGACCGCGCTAGCCCGGCCCGGCCCGGCCCGGCCCGGCCCCGTCGACTGTCGGCGAGGGCGGGCCGGAAACCGGGACCGGAAACCAGGGCAGAAACCGAGACCTGTACCCGCGCGGTCAGCGCGACACTGCGGCCTCCCCACGAACGGCCGGATGTGATTCGCTGCCGGAGTGACTCAGGACCTGGACACCATCGACTTCCCATCCGCCGAGGCCTTCGAGTCCTGGCTCGGCGAGAACCACACGGCCTCGCCCGGAATATGGCTCAAGCTGCGCAAGAAGGGCCCCGGAATCGTCGCGCTGAACTACGCCCAGGCGCTCGACGTGGCGCTCTGCTACGGCTGGATCGACGGCCAGAAGGCCGCGTTCGACGACGAGTGGTGGCTCCAGCGGTTCACCCCGCGCAGGCCGCGCAGCAAGTGGTCCAAGGTCAACTGCGGCAAGGTGGCCGTCCTGATCGAACAGGGCCGGATGCGTCCGCAGGGGCTGGCGGAGATCGACCGCGCCAAGGCGGACGGCCGCTGGGAGGCGGCGTACGACAGCGCGAGGACCGCCACCGTGCCCGACGACCTCGCGGCGGCCCTGACCGCCGACCCGGCCGCGGCGGCGTCCTTCGAAACCCTTGACCGGCAGAACCGCTACGCGATCCTGTACCGGATCCAGGAGCCCAAGAAGGCCGAGACCCGAGCACGCCGGATCGAGAAGTACGTGGCGATGCTGGCGAAGGGCGAGAAGCTCCACCCCTAGGCACGCAGGCACACGGGGACACGGGGACACGGGCACACGGGCACACGGGGACCTAGACACGCAGGCATCCGTCACCAAGGGAGCAGCCGCAATGTCCGGCGAGAACGACAGAGCAACTCACGGAACCGGCAACCTCACCGAGACGTTCGCCTTCCGTTGCCTCGACTGCGGCGCGACCTGGAACCGCACCTTCGAGGTCGTCCTCCAGCCCGACCCGGCCGGCTGCCTCAACCCGATGGAGTACGTCGACGAGGACGGCCGCGCCACGCACTCCCCCCTGACCGACGCCGTGTGCGGCACCTGCGACAGCCGAAAGGTACGGGTGGGCTGACAGCACCAGCGCGAAGAGACGCCCTCGGCTACTTCTCCTCGAAGCTCGCGAAGTACGCCGCCGCCATGTCCTCGTCCCCGTGTCCTTGCTCCTCAGCACGCCGGAACCGTTCGGCGCTCGCTGCGGCCACATCCAGCCGTACGCCGTTCCGCTCGCCCGCCTCGACGATCAACCGGGCGTCCTTGGCCGCCGTGGACACCGCGAAACTCGCCGGAGTCAGCTTGTCGTCCAGGATCAGCCCGGCCTTGGCACGCAGATAGCCCATGTCGAGCGGACCGCCGGCGATCACGTCGAAGAAGCTCTGCGGGTCGACGCCGAGAGCCTGGGCCAGGGCCAGCACCTCACCGGTCGCGTTGGTGGCGGCGAGCACCCAGCTGTTGGCGACGAGCTTGAGCCGCGTCGCACTGCCCGCGCCCCCGTCCTCGCCGGTCCACACCGTACGGGCGCCGACCGCGTCGAGGACCGGCGCGACGGCCACCCGGTGCTCCACGGGACCGGCGGCGAGCACGAGCAACTGCCCGGCCTCGGCGGGCTGCCGGGTCCCCAGCACAGGCGCGTCGAAGAAGACGAGCCCCAACTCCGCTGCCAGCGCGCCCAGTTCACCGATCGCGTCCACACCGGCGGTGGTCGACTGCACCCACGCGGCCCCCGGACGGAGCGCGGGCGCGGCCTCGCGCATGACATCCCGGACGGCGTCACCGTCGTACAGCATCGTCAGGACGACATCCGCGTCCCGTACGGCGTCGGCGGGATTGTCGGAGACCTGGACGCCGTTCTCGGCGGACAGCGGTTCGGCCTTGGCGCGGGTCCGGTTCCACACCCGGACGGCGTGGCCGGCGCGGGCGAGGTTACGGGCCATGGCGGCGCCCATGATGCCGGTGCCGAGGACCGCGACGGAGAGTGCGACGGTGCGGGCGGGAGTGTCGGTGTCAGTCATGGGCTCAGTAAAGCAAGTGGCCGGGGTCTTGCCGTCGGGTGAATCCATCCACCAATATTCCGCACGATGGATAAAATAGTGAACCGGAGCCGGCCGTGACCCCGGCACTGAAGTCAGTGAGCGGTCTCCTGGCCGCGCTGGCCCTCTGTGTGCTGGGCACCGCCCCGGCCCCCGCCGCAGCGGCGACGCCCCACTCCGCCACCGCGTCCACCGTCCCCCACATCTGGCCGAATCCCCAGCAGTCGACACCCGGCCACGGCACCCAACCGGTCCCGAAACAGGTTGTCGAGGTCATCGGCCACGCCACCGACCCCGCCGCCCGCGCCCTCGTCGAACGCGTACTGCGCGACGCCGGCGCCCGCACCGTCCGTACCGTCACCGCAGGCCGCCCGACACCCCCCGCCGCCCTCACCGTCTACGTCGGCGGCCCCACGGAGAACCCGGCGACGGCAAAGGCGCTCAAGCACCTGCACGCCGCACCCCCCACCAAACTTCCCTCCGGTGGCTACACGTTGGCCACGGGCAAGGGCACCATCGCCCTGTCCGGCGTCGACCCGACGGGCACCTTCTACGCGGCCCAGACCCTCCGCCAGCTCATCACCCACGACTCGGTCCCCTCCACAACCGTCCGCGACTGGCCGACGACCGCCCTGCGCGGAGTGGTCGAGGGCTTCTACGGCGCCCCCTGGACCCAACGCGACCGCCTGTCCCAACTCGACTTCTACGGCCGCACGAAGCAGAACGTGTACGTCTACTCCCCCAAGGACGACCCGTACCTGCGCGCGAACTGGCGCGACGACTACCCGCCCGCCCAGCTCGCGCCCCTGAAGCAACTGGTCGACCGCGCCACCGCGAACCACGTCCGCTTCACCTACGCCCTCTCTCCCGGCCTCTCGGTCTGCTACTCCTCGGCCGCCGACATCAGGGCACTGGTCGCCAAGTTCGAGTCGCTGTACGCGATCGGCGTCCGCTCGTTCGCCGTACCTCTGGACGACATCAGCTACACCTCCTGGAACTGCCCGGCCGACGAGCAGAAGTTCGGCACCGGAGGCGGCGCGGCGGGCACCGCGCAGTCGGCCCTCCTCAACGCCGTCGTCAAGGACTTCATCTCCGCGCACGACGACGTGACCCCGCTGGAGATGGTCCCGACCGAGTACTCGGACCTCGCCGACTCCCCGTACAAGTCCGCGCTGCGGGAGAAGCTGGACCCCTCGGTCGTCGTCGAATGGACCGGCGTCGGAGTCATCGCGCCGACGATCAGTACCGAACAGGCGCACCAGGCAAAGGAGTTGTTCGGTCACCCGATCCTCATCTGGGACAACTACCCGGTGAACGACTACACCACCAGCCGCCTCCTCCTGGGCCCCTACACCGGCCGCGAGGCAGGCGTGGCCACCCAGGTCACGGGCATCACCGCCAACCCGATGATCCAGGCCGAGGCCAGCAAACTCGCCCTCTTCACCTCAGCGTCCTACGCCTGGAACCCGACGGCGTACGACCCCCGAGCGGCCTTCCTGGCCTCGGTTAAGGACTTCGCAGCCACCGCATCCGCGCCCAAGTCCACACCCACCCCCACCCCCACCCCCACCGCCACAGCCACAGCCACCGCCCTCCGGATCTTCGCGGAGAACAACTACTCCTCGCTCCTCGACGCCACCGAGTCCCCGACCCTCACCCCGCTCCTCAAGGCGTTCACGACCGCGTACGAGAGCGGCGACGGCCTCGACAGGGCGGCCCGCGCCCTCACCGCCTACTTCACGGCGATGGCCGCCGCCCCCGCCGACCTCCGCGCGAACCTCCGCAACTCACGCTTCCTGAGCGAGACCTCGTCCTGGCTCGACAAGCTGGGCTCATACGGAGAGGCGGGCAGGACAGCCGTACAGCTGATGCTCGCGCAGACGAACGGCGACACGGACGCCGTAGCGACCCTCTACGCCCGCCTCCAGTCCCAGCGCAGGCAACTCGACTCCGTCCCGCAGCAGATCGCCCCCGGCGTACTGGACCGCTTCCTCTTCGACGCGACGCTGCGGGCGGCCCCCGACCCGGGCCCGGACGCGTCCTTCACCCCGACGTCCCTGTCCCTGCCCCCCGGCGGCAGCGCCACGTCCACCCTCACGATCGCCGACAACGGCTCCACGACCGCAGGCACAACAACCTGGAAGATCAAGCCGGTTGACGGCCTGACCGTCACCCCGTCCTCCGGCACGGTCACCGTCCCGGCAGGCGGAAAGGCCACCACGACCCTGACCTTCACGGCGGCGAGCGGGGCGAGAGCGGGCACAAGGTCGGTGGCCGTCACCGGAGACGGACTGGTGAGCCGAGCGATCCCCGTACAGATAAAGGGAGTTGACGGCAGCGGCAGCACGCGAGCCCTCACCGCCAACTTCAGTGGCGCGTCGGTCAGTTCGGTTGACCTGGCCTCCGGTACGTCGGCGGAGATCCCCGTCGGCAACAACCCGGGGGAGGTCGTGGTCAGCTCGGACGGCCGTACCGCCTATGCGGCGAACCAGGGTTCGGACACGGTGAGCGTCATCGACATCGCCGCCTCGAAGGTCACGGCGACCGTGCCGGTCGGGGACGTACCGGCGGGCCTCGCCCTCACCCCGGACGGCCGGACCCTCTGGGTCGCGGACTACTCCGACGACGCGGTCCAGCCCATCGACATCGCCACGGGCACTGCGGGCGCGAAGATCGCGGTGGGCGACGGCCCGGAGAACATGGCGATCACCCCGGACGGCACCACCCTGTACGTGGCGAACATCCACGACAGCACGGTGAGTCCGGTGGACATCGCGACAGGCAGGGCCGGAACGCCGATCGCGGTCGGGCCGAACCCGTTCAACGTGGTCGCGGCTCCCGACGGGCGGACGGTGTACGTGTCCAACTCCGGCGGCTCGACGGTCACTCCCATCGACACCGCCACGAACGACACCCGCCCGACCTACCTGGTCACCGGTCAGGCGTACGGCCTCGCCGTCTCACCCGACGGCCGTACCCTCTGGGTCAGCGCGAGCAACGGTGACACGATCACCCCGCTCGACACGGTGACCGGCGCTCCGGGCACCCCGGTCACCGTCGGCCGCTCCGCCTTCGACATCACCCTCGACTGGAACGGCGACACGGCCTACGTCACCACAGCCGACGCCGGCACCCTCGTACCGGTGACAACGGCGACGGGCAAGGTAGGCACGCCCCCGAAGACGGGCGCATACCCGCTGGCCGCGGCGGTTACGGGGGTGCCGGTCGCCTGAAAGGCGAGCGAATCCACTGAACGGAACCGGGCAACTCGCCCGTCCCGCCCAGCTCGTACGGCTCGTCCGGTGGTTACTGCATTTCGGCCCACGGGTCGATGACCGCCGGACGGGCCGGGCCGGCCGCGGCGGCCGGACGGCAGGTGAAGCCGAGCCGGTTGAGCGCGGCGATCATCTCCTTCTCGGTGAAGTCCCGCCGGTCGAGGCGGGTGATGACCGCGCCGACCTGCTTGACGGGGTAGTCCACGCCACCGATGCCGACGGCCGCACTGGTGATGGGTTCGGGAGCGACCCCGTCCATCTTGTGCGTGACCTCGCTCATGATCAGGTCGAACGGGAATCGGGCGATCACACAACGCATGGTGCCTCCGCAGGTCAGAGAAGGGTCCGGAGTCAGTGGTTCTGGGACAGGGTGATGCGGGCGCCGGTCGGCCTGACACCGACCGGCTGGGTGAAGCTGGGACAACGCTGAGGCTTGGGGCTGCGGTCAGCCGGCCTGACGTGCGTCGGAGCCCGGGCGCCTGTTCCGGGGCGCCCGGCGCCGGCGGCTGCGTGGCTCGCCGGTGGTGGGGTCCTGCTCCGTACGGGCGGACGGGTTCCCGCCCGACACACGCGGCGGCTTGGCACCGCCACCGGTCGGACGCGACGCCTTCTTGGCAGTGCCGCCACCCGTCGCACGGGTCTTGCCCGCGGCGCCGGTACCCGACGTACGCGCCGTGGCCGCACCGCCCTCGGCGGACCCACGGCGGGAGCGCGAACCCGAACCCGAACCGGCAGCGGAACCCGCGCCCGAACCGGACCGGGACCGCGAGGACCTGGACCGGCCGCCGGAGCCGTCGCCCTTGGGGGCGGCAGGCGGGGTCGGGGCCGGGACCGGGATGATCACGGGTATTCCGGAAGGCGTACGGGCACCGGTGATGCGGGTCAGTTCCGCGGCGCCGGGGGAGACCTTGGCCGTGTTCGGGTCGACGCCCGCCGCCCGGGTCAGGGTCCGCATCTCGCGGCGCTGCTCGGGCAGGACCAGGGTGACCACGCTGCCGGAGGCTCCGGCACGGGCCGTACGGCCGCCGCGGTGGAGGTACTCCTTGGCGCCGCCGGGCGGGTCCACGTTGACGACCAGGTCGAGGTCGTCGATGTGGATGCCACGGGCGGCGACGTCGGACGCGACCAGCACGGTGACCTCGCCGGTCTTGAACTGGGCGAGCGTGCGCGTGCGTTGGGGCTGGGAACGGCCGCCGTGCAGGGCGCCCGCGCGGACGCCGCTCTTGAGCAGGTGCTTGGTGAGGCGGTCGACGCTGCGCCGGGTGTCCATGAACATCAGGACCCGCCCGTCGCGGGCGGCGATCTCGGTGGCGACCGTCTTCTTGTCGACGTCGTCGACGTAGAGCACGTGGTGCTCCATCGTCGTGACGGCGCCGGCGTGCGGGTCGGTCTGGTGCACCACGGGCTCGTGCAGGTAGCGGCGGGCGAGCCGGCCGACGTCCGCGTCGAGCGTGGCGGAGAACATCATGCGCTGGCCCTTGCGCGGCACCTGGTCGAGCAGATACGTGACCTGCGGCAGGAAGCCCATGTCGACCATCTGGTCGGCCTCGTCGAGGACGGTGACGGAGACACGGTCGAGGCGGCAGTCACGGCGGTCGACGAGGTCGCGGAGCCGGCCGGGCGTCGCGATGACGACCTCGGTGCCGTCGCCGAGCGCACGGGCCTGACGGGCGATGGGCAGCCCGCCGACGATCGTGGTCATCTTCAGGCTCATGGCACGGGCGTGCGGGGTGAGCGCGTCCACGACCTGCTGGGCGAGCTCACGGGTCGGTACGAGGACGAGTGCCAGCGGGCGTCCCGCCTCGGCGCGCTGTCCGGCGAGACGGGCCAGCATGGCCAGGCCGAAGGCCAGGGTCTTGCCCGAGCCGGTCTGACCACGGCCCATGACGTCGCGGCCCGCGAGGGTGTCCGGCAGCGTGGCCGCCTGGATCGGGAAGGGGACGGTGATGCCCTCGACGGTGAGGGAGGCCAGCAGCGAGGGCGGCAGGCCCAGGTCGGCGAACGACCGGTTCATGCAGAACCTTCCTCAATGCGGCACGTCGACAGAATCACGGCAGCGCTCAGCGTCCGCCGCGACAGCGGCGGCACACAGGACAAAAAGGCCGTGGGGACGGGCCGAAAGGAAACGAGCGGTGGTGGGGATCACCCCCAAGAACCAGGGACGGGCGACCGGTGTCCGGCGCGAAACCGTCCCTAAAAAACTGTGAGCCGGGGCTCGCACCCCTAGGTGCGGGCCCCGGCCACAATCACGTGTGTCGATGTCGGTCCACTAGTGGACCGGCAGGATCACGCGGATCAGGCGGGGAGAATGTTCTCCGCCTGGGGGCCCTTCTGACCCTGCGTGACGTCGAACGTCACCTTCTGGCCCTCGTGGAGCTCACGAAAGCCCTGAGTGGCGATGTTCGAGTAGTGAGCGAAAACGTCGGCGCCGCCGCCGTCCTGCTCGATGAAGCCGAAGCCCTTTTCCGCGTTGAACCACTTCACGGTACCGGTGGCCATGTTAATTCTCCTTGGGGCATGCTCGGGGGCCCGCACCGTGCGGACCCCGCGTCGCCGGAATGATTGCCCCGACCGGAGAAGAACACCGAAATCTTTGGGAACCACAACTGCAACTGAAAACCACGCTAGCACACAACGCGCGGACGGGGGGCTGCGGCAATGTCACACGTCCGGCGGGAATAGTCTCCGCAGCTCAACGCGGTCCGCGGCCGTGGGGACGTCCTCGCGGGTGATCAGGGTGGCCGCGGCCATCAGGTGCCCCAGCCGCAGCCCTTCCGCGGCGTCTCGATCTTCGAGCAGGGCCGCGAGATACCCGGCCGCGAAGGCGTCGCCCGCGCCGACCCGTTCGACGACCCGGGAGGCGGGCGCGGGCACGAAGATCTCCGTGCCGTCGGCCCCGTACGACGTCGCTCCGTGACCGGCGTCCTTGACGACGATCACGGGGGCCGGGCGGGGGCGGAGTCGCGGCGGTAGTAGTAGGTGCGGGAGCGGCGCGGCCTCAGACGAGGGCGCGGCCCTTGTGCCGTACGTGCACATGGCCGTCGTGGGGGAAACCGGGCGGTGACGCTGTCAGGACGCGGTCGAGTTCGTAGCCGCTCTTGTGGGCCACGCGGCACGAGGCCACGTTGTCCTCCTGGTGCACGAGCTCGAGGCGCTGGAGCCCGGCCGCGTCGCCAGGGGCACCGTACGTGTCGAAGGCCCAGGTCGTGAGCGCCTCCAGGGCTCGCGGGGCCACCCCGCGCCCCCGCGCGTGGGCTGCGGTCCAGTAGCCCACCTCGGCCGTCCGTCCTCCGGGAGCAACACCCTTGAGGACCACCTGCCCCACCAACTCACCCTGCCCAGGCCCGGGTTGAGCCTCAAAGACCGCGAAGGAGAACCGGTCACCGGCCTCCCAGCTCCGCCGCCGACTCCGTATCCAGCGCAGCCCGTCCTCCTCGGTCTCGACGACGGAACGACTCGCCCAGCGGCGCAGTACCGGGTCCCGGCACACCTCGACCAGTGCGGTGACGTCCGCCGGGCGCCAAGGGCGCAGGCGGAGAGCGGAGGCGGTCGGTGTCGCGGGCACGTCGAGAGCGACGACGGCAGCCGTCATGAACCGTCATCCGAGGAGCTCTGCCCGCCCGACTTCCGGCTCGAACGCGACGACGCGCGCAGCACCTCGCCCGCCGCCGGCGTCACGTGGGCCACCCCACGCGCCCAGCGCGGCCCGCCCCGCGACGCCCACACGACACAGACACATCCTCCGACGACCAGCACAAGAATGCCGATCAAGACGAATATCTCCACGCTCTTCCCCTACTCCTGGCTCCTGATCCTTCGGATGCGGTCCGCGACATCCTGTCAGCCCGTACGACCGCTCCAGAACCCCAACGGCGCCCGTGCACAACCCCGTTGGGGCTGTTCGCGGGCGGGGCCCCCGCACCTGTCCGATGAACGGCCTTCGGCAGCTCAGCCGGCGAGAAGGGGGCGCAAGGAGGCGGGGCGCTGTTGGCGGAGAACGCCGGTGCCCTGGCGAGTGCCGGGGCGCGTGAGGGCCTGGCGCATGGCCTGGTACTGGAGGTAGGAGTCGCTGAGGGCCTTGCGGAGCTGGTTGACCTCCTCGGCCAGTTCCTGCTCTCGTGCCGCGGTGGGGAAGGGTGCGGACTCGAGGCCGGTCCTGCCCGCTTCGATGAAGCGCTTCTTCCAAGCGCTGACGGCCTGGGCGGATACGCCGGCCTGACGGGCAGCGTCCGCGGCTGTGGTCTCACCGGCCAGGATGGCGAGCAGGATCGAGACTTTCTCCTCCGGAGGCAATGCAGGCGGTCTTGGCATGCCATGTCTCCCTTGTTCTACAGTTCGTGTTCTTTTTCGTCTGCTTCATGCTTTATGGGACGAATCGTCCATCCGGTCAGCGCCGTGGCGCGCATGATCTCGTCGACGGTGTACTCGACCTGGGACGCCAGGACCGTGCCCGGGGCAGCGACCGCGATGACGGCGGCACCGTCGGTGCAGTGGACGATGGCCGCCGTCCACTCGGTGGGCAGCAGGGTGATCAGCCGGACGGCCGCGGTCTCGGGCGCGGCTCCGACGGGCGCTGCCGCCGAGACCGCCATGCGGAAATGGTGGGCAACGCTCACGTCGCTCTTGACCTCTCGGTAGGCCTCCTGGTGGAGGCCGTGGCGGACAGCCGGGTCACGCGGGTGCGGACCCGGCGGCGCCGGGGGTGACTCACCCCCAGTCGTGCACGTCGCCGACGCCGATCACGATCTCGCCGAGCAGGTTCCCGACAAGTCCGGCGGCGGTCCCGGGCGACACGCCGCAACAGGCGCCGCCGACGCCGGGCTGTGGCGGGGCCGGCTCGTCGGCTGCGGCAGGGCCGGCGCCCAGCAGGCCCAGGGCGAGCGCCGCGGTGATCGCCGTTGCGGCTCTGCGGATGCGGACGGTCGTACAGGACGCGGTGACGCGTTGCGGCTTGATGTTCATGGTTCCCCCTGGGTAAGACTCTCGTCCGAGGCCCGCTCGGCGGGCCCGTGAGCACAACTCTGCCCTTTCGCACGGTGCTGGTGATGCTGTGGAGCATGCACCTTGATGCATTCCGGGGTGCCGCATGCTGCATGGTCCGCGACCTCGCGGGAAAGCGCTTGCCCGGGCGTTCTCCTGGTGCTTCGTCGGCGGGGCAGGTCGTGAAGGTTGTGCTCCTCACGTGAGCACGTAACCTGTTCGATGCACACGCGATGCGGAAATCTACGTTCCGCACCGGGTGCGTGCACGTGTAAGCGATCAAGGCCGGGGGGGCCGTGCGAGCAGATTTGGGATTTCTCGGTGTAGGCACCGATGTCGAGCGCGTCTATCGGGCGTTGCTGCGGGTAGGGCGGGCGCTGCCCGGCGAGTTGGCCGAACAGTGCGGCTACCAGGAGGAGCAGGCGCGAAGTGTCTGCCGTCGCCTGGTCGAGCTCGAGCTGGCGAATTCTCAGGGGGACGGTGTCCTGACCCCGCTGTCGCCGGCCAGGGCGGTCGAGGGGCTGGTGGCCACGGCGGTCACGCGTCTTGAACTCAGTTTGCAGAGCGAGGTCCACACCAGCGGCATCGTCGACGCTCTGATCGCGGAGCGCCGCGCGCCTTCCCCGGGAGGCCAGCCGGGGGCCGGTCGGTCCGTACACCTAGCCGGGATGGCGGCGGTCAGAGCGGCCATCGACGAGCTGACGTTCTTCACCAGGGACGAGAGTCTGACCACGAATCCCACGGGGGTGCTCAGCCAGGAGAGCATCTCTCACGCCCGCCCGATCGACGAGCGTGTGCTGCGCCGCGGTGTGCGGATGCGGACGGTGGTGGGTCACGCTGCCCGTGAGGATCCGCCGACCATGGCGTACCTGCGGGAACTGGCCGGCAAAGGAGCGTGGATCCGTATCGCGCATGACCCAATCGAGCGTCTGATCATCTGTGACCGGGCGGCTGCGCTGACGCCGCTGGACCCCGTACACACCGCGAAGGGCGCGATTTTGACGCATGAGCCCGGGCTCGTCGCCGCACTGGTGTCCTTGTTCGAACGGATGTGGACCGGTGCCGAGCCGCTGCCCATGGTGGAGGGGGAGGACGCCGGAGGCGCGGCGGGCCCGGTGAACGAGTTGGAGCGCAAGGTGCTGCACTCGTTGTGCACGGCGGACAAGGACGAGGTCGGGGCGCGTGAGGTCGGTATCGCGCTGCGGACCTACCGCAAGCATGTGGCTGCTCTGATGCGCCGTCTGGATGCGAGCAACCGTTTCCAGGCAGCCCTGCTGGCCCGGGAGAAGGGCTGGATCTAGCAGGGCTGCCTGGAAACGGACGGTTCGTCATCACACGGCCACTACCGGTGTGCGGGCCGGTTCCGGGAGACTGGTGTTGCGCTGCAGGTACGAGAGCAGGGGGCCGGTCATCGCGGTCGTGGTCAGAGCCATGACTACCAGGGCCAGGGTCATGGGGCCGGTGAGGATGCCCGCGCTGACGCCTGCCTGCAGGACGATGAGCTCGGTCAGCCCGCGGGTGTTCATCAGGACTCCCACCTCCCGGGCCGCCGCGGGGGGTTGGCCTGCCAGCCGGGCTCCTGCGTATCCGCCCAGCACCTTGCCGGCGATGCCCAGGGCGACGGTCGCCAGGAGCAGGGGCCAGGACGCGGATCCGTAGGAGCGGCTGAGTACGCTCACGCCGGTCACCACGAAGAAGACCGGGACGACGAAGCGGCCGGTGCGCGAGACGGTGGCCACGGCCGCGTTCCATTGTTCGCCGGGGCCGCTGGGGACGGCGAAGCCCACCATGGCGGCGCCGAGGATGACCGTCATGCCCAGGCTGTCCATGGTGTAGCCCATCAGACAGGCGGCGAGGGCGAGGAAGCCGGCCATCAGACGTGTGCGGCCGACGGCCAGCAGCCGGGCGGCCCGGGAGCGCAGGGCGACGCGCAGGGCGAGCATCAGGACGGCGCCGACGGCCAGGGCGGTGAGGCAGTCGAGGAAAGCGCCGGCGGAGCGTGCGTTCAGGCAGATGGCGAGGGTGAGCATCAGCCACCCGATGCTGTCGATCATGACGGCGGCCGCCATGGTCAGCGTTCCGCTGAGGCTGTCCTGCATCTTGCGGAAGGTGAGGATGCGGGCCATGACGGGGACAGCGCTGATCGACATGGCCACCGCGGTCATCAGGAAGAACGCCGGCGTGGGGGCGGTGCCGCGTACCGCCTGGTTCGTAAAGGCGTCGATGCCCCAGGCCAGCAGAACCCCGCACAGCAGGGCCGGCACGAGGGAGCCAGCCGCGACCCAGATGACGGGGGCCTTGTTGGGGCGCCCGGCCTGTGAGCGCAGGTGGTGTGCCAGGCCGACCAGGTAGAGGGCCAGTGCGCCCTGGCCGATCCGGGTCAGGACGTGGAGGACTTCGGCGGGCAGGGCGGCGTCGAAGGCCTGACGTCCCAGGATCGCCAGGAGAAGCGGTCCTGCCAGCAGGCCGACGCTGATCTCGCCGATGACGTCGGGTTGCCGCAGGCGCACGGCCGCGCGGCGGCCGGCGCTCGCGAGGGCCAAGGTGATCAGCAGAGCGGCGACGACATGGGCCAGGGTGAGGAGGTGCGTCATCATGTCAGGTCCCTTTCGAGTCAGGCCGCGAGGGCGTGACGCCAGCGGACCGCGGAGCCGATCTTCAGGATGGAGTTGGCGTAGACGCGTGCTGCCAGCCAGACGCATCCGCTGGTCGCCGCCGCCATCAGGGCCGCGGCGGCGAGCTGCTGGAGCAGCGAGACGTTGGAGACGCTGGCCTGCAGCGGCATCAGGAGGCCGGAGAAGGGCGGGATGTACTGGACGATGCCGACCCAGTCGGCGTTCAGATCGCCGGCCGCCGCGGCGGCGACACCCACGGGTGCCAGGGCCAGGACCATGACGGGCATGAGGACCGACTGCAGGTCCTCGGGGCGGGAGACGAGGGAGCCGGCGGCGGCGAAGAGGTAGGCGAACAGGGTGAAGGTGAGCAGGAACCACAGGGCTGCGCTGATCAGTGCGGCGGTTGAGGGAAGTCCTTCGGCCCTGTCCTGGAACATCGCCCGCGCGCCGACCACGGCCGCGACCAGGACGGCGATCTGCAGGACGGCGGCCGTGCCGATGCCGGCGACCTTGCCCATCATGAGCCGTAGGGGAGTGAGGGTGGCCAGGAGTACCTCGACGACGCGGGTGCTCTTCTCCTCCACGACGCCCTGCGCTACCAGGGAGCCCTGGCCGATGATCTGCATGAACAGGACGACGACCATGCTGATGGCCGCGCCGATCTCGGTACCGTTGGGCCCGTTGTCTCCGACGTTGACAAGGGTGGGGCCCGCCGTGGCCACATCGCGCCGCAGTGCCGCGGTGTCGACCTGCTGCCGGTCATAGGCTCGCTGGGTGGCCCACGCCTTGGCCAGGGTGATCGCCGAGGCCTGGGCCTGGGCGGGTGTGTCGGAGCGGCTGAGCACGGCGGCCCGGGAGCCGGTGATGGTGACGGCGGCGTCCACGTCCTTGTCGATGACACGGTCACGGCCCGATACCTCGCCGGTGCACGGGCTGAGGCGTATGCCGGGCGGTGCGGGACCGAAGGACTTGGCCGGTGCGCCGCAGACGGCCACGGTGTGTGTCTTGGGAGCGTTCGCGTAGTAGAGGCCGGCGACCAGGCCGAACACGGCGATGACCATGAAGAGCATGCCGATGAAGTAGCCCTTGGACTTCAGGCGTGCGTCGATCTCGCGGCGGTAGACCAGCCACACGTCGCTCAGGGTGCTGTTGGCCGGGATGCTCACTTGGACGTCTCGCTCTCGTTCTGGAGGTCGGCGAAGCCGTGTGGCTCCACCAGGTCACGGAAAAGCTGGGTGAGGGTGGGACGTTCACGGGTGAGCCGGCGCACGGTGCCGTGCTGCATCGCGGCGCGCAGGACGATGTTCTCGTCCTGGCCGGGGGCCGCCTGGACAATGAGGGAAATTCCGTCCTCGTGCCTCTTGAAGGTGCTGATCGCGTCGGTGTGGTGCAGCGGCCAGTCGGCCTCGGCCCCTTCCACGTGGACGACCAGAGGCGCGTCCCGCGAGTCGCCGCGCAGTTCTTCGAGGCTGCCGCAGGCGGCGAGGCGGCCCGAGCGCACGATCGCGACCTGGTCGCAGAGCCGTTCGACGAGTTCGAGCTGGTGGCTGGAGAAGAGCACCGGGATCCCTTCCGCGGCCTTCTCCTTGAGGACCTCGCTCATGGCGTCGACAGCCAGCGGGTCCAGGCCCGAGAAGGGTTCGTCCAGGACCAGGACGTCGGGTTCGTGAACCAGGGCGGCGGCGAGCTGCACACGCTGCTGGTTGCCCAGACTCAGGGAGTCGACGGGGCTGTCCCGGTGCTGGGTGATCCGCAGCCTGTCCGTCCAGCCCAGCATGGCCTGGCGGGCCTGAAGCGAGGTGAGGCCGTGCAGGCGGGCGAGGTAGGTCAGCTGGGCCGCGACCGTCATCTTCGGGTAGAGGCCGCGCTCTTCCGGCATGTAGCCGAAGCGTGTGCCGGCGGCCGGAAGCGGCGCGTTGTCCCAGCGCACATGCCCGCTGTCGGCTGCCAGCAGCCCGACGACGATGCGCATCGTGGTGGTCTTGCCGGCGCCGTTGCTGCCCACGAAGCCGAAGAGGTTGCCGCTCTCGACGCGCAGGGAGAGGGAGTCGAGAGCGAGGTGAGCGCCGTAGCGCTTGGTGAGGTTGTCGACTTCGAGTGCTGTCACGGGAGTTCACTCCTGCTGGTGGGTGGTGTGGGGACCGGGCGAGCGTTCGGCTTTCCCTAACAGAACTACTTGCCTAATTGGAAACTACATGCCAGGATCGAAACATGGACGCTGAGGAAGCACAGAAGAACCTGGCAGCCGCCCGGACCTCGTACGAGGCATCGGTCACCCCCGCACTGCCCGCCTGGGCACCGCCGCTGTGCGGCCTGATGGTGGGTGGCGGAGTCGCCCTGGCCGGCATCGGCGCCGAGAGCGCGTGGGTGCGCGTGGCCGGCGTCGTCGTCGGTGTCGGCCTGGCCCTCGGCGCCCGCACGCTCCTCAACCGCATCCGCTCGCGGCGCGGCGTGGTCGGCGTACGCGGCCCGGCGGCCCGGACCCAGTCCACACTCGTCGTCGCGGGAGCGGCGTACGTGATCGGCGCCATGAACGCCACCTCACAGACGCGTTGGGTCTTCCTCGCGATGGGAGTCGTCGTCGGCGCCATCGTGTGGGTGTCGCTCGCGAAGAAGGTGCGCAGGTGACCGACGGTCTCGACGAGGCCTTCCGCTCCACCACCCGGCTGAGGATCGCCTCGTTCCTCTCCGGGTGCGAGGAGGCGGAGTTCCGCGCCGTACAGGAGTACTGCGAACTCACCGCTCCGACCCTCTCCAAGCACGCGGCGGCACTTGAGGCGACCGGCTACGTGGAGATCCGCAAGGGCCACGTCGGCAAGACCCCTCGCACCTGGCTCACCCTCACGGAACAGGGCCGCTCCGCCCTCGCCGGCCACCTGGCCGAGCTGCAGTGCATCGCCGCCACCGCGGCACGGCACGGCAACAGCCACCGCGCCTGAAGCAAGACGGGTGGGCAAACACGGCTGCGGTGGGGCCGCCCGGCGAGTACACCGGGAGGCCCCACCACGTGTGGCCATCAGGAGATGACCGATATCGGCAGGATGCTCACCGCGAGACGGCTGTCACGGCCTGCGGGTACCGTCGTCACTCGGGCCTGTGCCGCTTCCTCACCCGGGTCGACGAGATCTGCGAACTCGTCGACCCCGAGGTAGTGCGCATACCCGGAGAAAAGCTTCCCTGTCACGATCGACACATCCTTCGAGCGAGGCAGCTGAAGGGAAATCAGCAGCCGTTCTGCACGGTCAGCGAGATGCTCGCCCCCACTGCCGCGCCGGACACGGCCCAACTGATGGACTCGATCGAGGCAGGGGCCTCGCCGGTGGCGGCGGTGCCGTACTCGTCAGCGGTGGTGTAGGCGGCGTAACCGGCGATCAGCTTCTCGTTCATTTTCGGTTTCCTCTCGGTGAAATATCAGTGGCCGATTCGTGCTGGGTCAGGCGATCAGCACTTGTCGACAACCGACATGATGGAGAGGGCCACCGAGGCGATGGAGATGCCGACGGTCTCCACGGACGCGGGGGCCTCGCCGGTGGCGGCGGTGCCGTACTCGTCAGCGGTGGTGTAGGCGGCGTAACCGGCGATCAGCTTCTCGTTCATTTCGAACTCCCAGTTCGTTTTGTCTTCTCGATATCAGCGGGCCGCTTTCCTTTCGGTCCGCGGTTGCTGACAAGAGAGATTTCATCACTGCGGAGACGGGCCGGTCGACAGGAATTTCCACCCTGCTTGACCGGAAAACCGCTCCACCTTCGGAGTTCTTCGTCCAGGAGAAACTTTCGCCCATTAATTGATGCCCGGATCAACCGACCGGGGCAGCCGCCGCGGCCTTCGCCGCCTCGGTCCTGGCCGCCCGGTCCTGCATGGCCTCCTGGATCCCCTCGACCCCCATCGGGTCGAAACTCACCAGCTCGGGCAGCGCCTTGATGCCCGAGATGAGGCTGATGAAGCCCACCCTCGAATTCTCGACGTACATGCGCCCCACCCCCTGCGCCCGCTCCATGTACTCCTCCCGCAGCCGGTTGGGATCCATGAAGAACCGGACGTAGGCCAGGATGTCGCTGTACAGCTGCTGGTAGGTGTCGTTGAACCGCCCCAGTGCCTGATCCTCGGCGCCCGGCTCGTCCAGTACCGCGTCCAGGGCGCGCGACGCCATCCAGGCGCCGGAGGTCCCCAGCCACACGCCCGAGGAGAAAAGCGGGTCGATGAAGCACGCCGCGTCACCGACCGCGACCCAGCCGCGCCCGTAGAACCGCTCGCTGACGTGTGACCAGTCCCGAGCGGTGCGCATCTCACCGGCGTCCGAGGGATCGACCATCGTCCTGGCGATGCGGCTGCCCGCCAAGCCCTCCAGGAAGACGTCGGTGCGGGAGCGGCCCTGTGCGGCGGCCTCGGCGAGCTGACTGGCCGGCAGCACGTACCCCAGGCTCAGCTCGGTCTCCGACAGCGGGATGCCCCACATCCAGCCGCCCCCGTCGATGGCCTCCACGAGGATGTCGTCCGGGGCCTCCAGCGGCGTGAACCGCTTGAAGTAGGTCCACACCGCCACGTTCCTCAGGTCCTCCTGGAACGTCACCTCGGTGAGCTTGCGCGTCACGACCCGGTTCTGCCCGGAAGCGTCCACCGTGTACGCCGCCGAGGCCCGCTTCTTGGTCCCGCCGTGCGTGTACACGACGCCGGTCACGGTGCCGTCCGCGTCCTGGACGATGTCGTTGACGTGGGCCTGCTCCAGCACCGTGGCGCCGAGCTTGCGGGCGTTGTCCAGCAGCATCTGGTCGAACTCGTCGCGCTTGACGTGCCAGGAGTGGTCGTACACACCGCCCGTGGCACTGAAGTCGGTGCGCCAGGGCTGCGGGTCCTTGCCCCACACCAGGTTGATGCCGGTCTTGCGCTGAAAGCGCGCCTCCAGCTCATCCACGACACCGAGCTCCTCCATGACCGGGATCATGCCGGTGACCAGGGACTCCCCGATGTGATAGCGGGGGAAGGACTCCCGCTCGAGAACCAGCACGCTGCGGCCGCGCTTGGCCAGCAGGCCCGCCAGGGTGGAACCGGCGGGGCCACCGCCGATGACGACGACGTCGTACCGGGTTGTCTCAGACATGGGCAATGCCTTTCGTCGTTGGGGTTCAGAAGGTGTGCAGGAAGTCCACGAGCGGGGACGAGAGGTTGCGGGCAGGCTCGGCAGGGTCGATGCCGGCATCGATGAACGCTGCGGTCAGGCACTCTTCCCGTGACTCCGTCGCCCCGGCCGGGAGCGTGGCGTGGCGCACCAGCGCCTCGGCCATCACATGCGTCCGGTGCTGACCGAAACTCATGCCCCGCCGTGAGGGACGCTGGTCGTCCGGCTCGAACGCACAGCCCACCGACTCGGTCAGCGGACCGGCGAAGGGAGAAGTCCCCGGCGCGAGCAGCCCGGTGGCCTGCAGGTGCTCCGCACAGGCCTGCGCCTTCTTCCACCCGGGACGCGGAAGATAGATGACCAGTGCGTCGGTGCGGGGGTACAGCAGCAGCGACGAGGAGATCTTCGCCCGCCACGGGGTCCGGGCCCCGTCAAGGAAATCGACGGCCGCGCTCCAGACCTGCGGGGCGGCGTCTGGATCCGCCAGGTGCGCATACAGCCGAAGCGTCGCACCGGCCCCAGCGGTGGTCTGGGAACTGGCGAAGAAGAAGCCGGGCGACAGACCCGGCCGGGCCGCCGGCAGGACGACCTCCGCGTCCCCACCGGCCGACTCGCGCAGCGACGACGAGGGCACAGCCACACGCACCCCGTCCAGCACCACCACGGACTGTCCCTCAGGTCCCTCACCGGTGTGCAGCACCGATGCCCCACGGGTGACCGTGCGACCCTCCAGCACCCGGTGCAGACGCTCGTCGAACGCCGCGTCACGCCACGTACGCGGCGTCGACTCCAGCGCCGCACTGCGACCGGTGTGCAGGGTCTGATACAACACCGAGGCGAGCTTGGAGACGAGCGCCTGCGGGCTGCCGCTCTCATAGCTCTCCCCGCCGGTCTCAGCGCGGTTCCCTCCCTCACTCACCTGCACCTGGTCCAGAAGACCGGTGACACGGGGAGCCAGATTCAAGGTCGCGGGCATCATGCCTCCAGGCCGAGCGTGGTGGTGAACTCGCCCGGAGACAGCAGGACCGTACGGCCGATACCGGCCGCGGCCTTGTTGATGGGGGAGAGACGGGCGGAGGACTGCGCCGCGGCGAGCATCCGGTCGAGCATGTGCCAACCCGCGTACGCGGCCGCCCGGCTCGCCAGACCCTCGTCCCAGCGCACCGGTTCCGGCGCGGTCGCCAGATACGAGCGGTAGAACGCGCGTACCAGCGGCGCACAGCGCTCGACCTCCACCGCACCGGTCGCCACGATCTCCTCGTGGGTCACCGTGTGGCCCACCGGGGAAGCCTCGGCGAGACTCCCAGGGATCCTGTTGGCCGCCTGATACAGCCACTCACCGGCGAAGGCCCCCAGGTCACGGGCCGGATCGCCCAGGCGGGTCTCCTCGAAGTCGGTGAGAAACAGACGACTTCCGGACCGCAGGAACTGGTCGGTGCGCAGATCACCGTGGACCGGGCAACGGGCGGCGTCCGTCCCAGCTCGGTCGGCCGCGCGAAGTGCGTGCAGCGCCTCGATCAGAGCCGTGTCGGCGTGCAGCAGCCGCCACATCTCCAGTTCCGCGAACGAAGCGTCGGCATAGCGCCGCAGCGGCAGCGCGGACAGCAGGCCGAGCGGCGGCAGTGGGTGCTCGGTGGTGTCGAACCCGGCCGCGTCAAGGCTGTGCAGCCGCGCGACGAGCGCGCCGGCCTCCGCGGCGAGCGCCTCGTCGAACACGTCCATGGCCACCAGCTCGGCGCCGTTGTCGGCGTCTTCGAGGTAGGCGAAGGCGATCAGACCGTTCTCCACGTCGGAGCCCAGCACCGCGGGGGTGGACAGGCTCTCCCGCCCGGCCTCCCACACCAGCTGGGTGCGGCGCATACGGGCCGCCCGGGTCGCATCGTCCGCCGTACCGAACTGCTTCACGAATACCTGGGCACCGCTCGCGGTGATGCCGGCCCAGTTGTTGTTCCGGCCGCGTGGGCTCGTAACCGTGTGCGGGTCGAAGGCTCCCAGATCCAGTCGATTCAGCAGCACGTCCACATGGGGAACGGCTACGAGGTCGACCGGCTGGAAACGGGGGACCCGTTCTCGAATGCCGATGCTTTTCGCCATGCCACGGACCATAGAGAGCCGCTCCAGGTGGCGGCAACGCTCAACTTTCCCAGTTAGTTGACGTTCAACCATAAAAATCTCGCCGGGCGTGCGGACACGATCAGAGAGGCACAACAAAAAGTTGCCACACCGCTTCCGGGCAGCTTGAATCCTGGGCCATGGCCGACTTGAGGATGCGTCAACTGTCGAACGGTCTGCGGATCGTCGCCCAACGAATACCGGGCGTATCAGGTGCTGGGATATCCGTGAATTACCGTGTGGGTTTCCGCAGTGAACCCCACAATCGAAGCGGTTTTGCGCACCTCTTCGAGCACATGATGTTCCAGGGGTCACGGGACATTCCGCGCGGAGAACATTTCGCGCGGATCCAGGCCTCAGGGGGCACGGTCAACGGGCATACGTTTCCCGACCACACCGACTACTACCAAGTGGTGCCGGACCCCATGCTCGACCAGGTGCTGTCCATGGAGGCGGACCGCATGGCGCACCTGCGGATCGACCAGCGCAACCTCAACACCCAGCGCGACGTCGTCAAGCAGGAGATCGCGCTACAGGTCGACGGCAAGCCCTACGGCGGCTTCCCCTGGACCGTCCTGCCGCAGGCCCTTTACGAACTGTGGCACAACGCGCACAACGGCTACGGCGAGCCCGTCGACCTCGACGCCGCGACCGTGGCGGACTGCCGGTCCTTCTACGCCACCCATTACGGACCGGGCAACGCCGTACTCGCCCTGTGCGCGGACGTGGACGCCGAGCGCCTCCTCGACGCCGCCACCGCACGCTTCGACGACCTTCCGCACCGCCCCCTGCCACCCCCCGTGCCGCTCGACGAGCCACTGCGCGGACCGCGACACCTCACCCGATGGGATCGCCTGGCACCACGCCCGGCACTGGCACTGGGCCACCGCATGCCGTCGGCCCACGCGGACCTGAGGGAATACGCCGCCCACCTGGTCCTCTCCCAGATCCTCACCGGCGGCACGACCGGGCGACTGAGGCAACGTCTGAGCAGCCACGGAGCCCGGAGCGACTCAAGCGTCGGATTCTTCGGTCCGCTCATGGCCGCCGACCCCGACACCTTTGTCTTCGTCGTCCACCGACCCGGCACCCTTTCCCCCGCCGTCACCCTCGATGCCATCAGAGACGAACTGCGAGCGGTCGCCGCCGGCCTGCCCGCCGCATCCCTCACCCACGCCGTCCACGCCGTGCGGCGCGGCCTCTACCAGGCCCTGGATTCCCTGGCACACCGCACCCGCGCTCTGGCCCGCGGCGAACTCCTCTTCGGCCGCCCACTGATCCTCGACGATCTCACCCGGGCTCTCACCGCCGTGACCGCAGCCGACGTACACCGAGCCGCAACCCATCTCGCCGAGGAAGACGGCAGCGCCGTGGTCGACCTGCTGCCCGGCAACGACCCGCAGGAGACAGCAGCATGACACCACCCGCCCCGGCGGCCGAACTGACGCTCCCGCCCATCGACGTCATCAGCGTGCCGCACCGCAACGGTGCGAACCTGGTGCTGTCCCCCCTGCGCACCGTGCCGCTGCTCCAGGCACATCTGGCCGTCGAGACACCCCTGCGCACCGCGGCGGAGATGGCCGCCATGGACGTCCTCGCGGCCACCGTCCCCACCCTCCACGCCTGCACCGCCTTCGAGGCGGTCGGCGGACAGGTCGCAGTCACCCGCCGCCAGCAGTGGCTGATGATCTCACTGACCTGCGTCAACCAGCAGGTCGGTCCCCTCGCCGACGCGCTGGCCGCCATCGTGTGCCTCCAGGCCTCCGACCGCATGGTCGACCAAGGACGCACCAAGGCGGCCCAGCAGGCGACCCTGGTGTCCTCCGTCCCGGCCGTCGCCTCCGCCCGCCGTCTGTGGGAGGCCTACTACGGCCGGATCCCCCTGTACGTCGAGCCGACCGCACCCGCCCACCACGTGGAACAGGTCACCGCCGACGACGTGCGGCACGCCCACCGCACGCTGCGCCCCGAACAGGCCCACCTCGTCGTCGTCGGAGACCTCGATCCGGAACCCCTCCTCTCCCGGCTGGAGAACGCGCTCGCATGCTGGCCGTCCACGCCCGCGCCCCGGCAGGAGAAGACGACCGCGATGCCACCCGCCGCGGACAGGGGACCGCACCTGCGGCACCGGCCGGGATGGTCCCAGACCCACCTGCGACTGGCAGCGCCCTGCAGCACCCGCCAGGACCTGCCCCGCTTCGCAGCCGCACAGGTCGCCTCGCTCCTGCTGGGCGGAAACTTCTCCTCACGCATCAACACCGACCTCCGCGAACGCCACGGGCTGGCCTACCGCACCTCCGCCGCCCTGACCGACCACCTCGACAGCGACGTCATCGTCATCGAAGCCGACGTGGCCCCGAACAACGCGGCCGGCGCCTGGCACCGGCTGAACAACGTCCTCGAAGACTTCGCCGAGAACGGCCCCACCGGCGAAGAGCTCCGGACAGCGGTCCGCCACACCGTCGGCAAGTACACCCTCGGCCTCGGCGAGCAGACCACACGCGCGGCCTGCCTGATGTCCTACCTCACCTCCGGACTCGGCCCCTCGGGTGTCACCGACATCCCCCGGGCGATCGCCGCCCTGACCCAGGACGACGTACGCGACATCGCCCACCGGTGGCACCCCACCCGGATGCACAGCCTCCTGTGCGGCGACCTGACAGCCGATCCCGACACCGCCGACCTGACCTGACCCGCAGCCCGGACACCCACGCTCCGCCCCAGTCGGCCAGCCAAGGAAGCAACATGCCAACAACCAGCGTCATCTACGCAGCCATGCCCACCGAACTCGGCAGCGTCGTCTCCTACGCGCGTCTCGCCGAGCAGACCTCCGGGAACCGCCTGTGGTGCGGCCAGACCCTCACCATGGAAAGCCACCACCTCTTCGCCGCCCTGAGCACCCTCGGCCTGGACCTCTCCTACGGCACCGCCGTCTCCGTCATGCCCATGCGCCACCCCCTCACCGCGGCCCTGAACGCCCGCTCCATCGCCGCACTGTCCCAACGCCCCTTCGTCGCGGGCATCGGTCCCGGCGCCGCGGTCCTCCAGGAGCGCCTCCTCAAAACGCCCTACCGGCAACCGGTGCGCGCCACACGCCAGTACGCCACGATGCTGCGGACCCTCGCCAACAACGGCATCGCCGAAGCTCCTGACGGCCCCTGGGAGACCACCGGCATCAGCCTGCCCACCCTGCCGACGCCGCCCGTCGAAGTGGGCCTCGGCGTCCTGAGAGAATCCATGGCCCGCCTGGCCGGCGAGATCGCCGACTGGGCGATCACCTGGCTCACCCCCGCCTCGTGGCTGGCCAAGAGCATCGCACCGGCCCTCAGAGAGGGCCACGAACGCGGCGACCCCTCCCGGCCGCTGCCGAAGACGGCGGCAGTCGTCCAGTGCGCCGTCTCCCGCCCCGGTCGCGACCTCGTCCACATCGCACGCCGCGCCGCCGGCACACACCTGAGCGCCCCCCACTACACCGACATGCTGCGGCGGGCCGGCATCCCCGCCGACGCCGACGACCCCGACAAGGGCGCGCGCCTGCTGGTGGAACACGGCGTGCTCGCCCACGGCTCCCCGCGGGAGATCGCCTCGCAACTCGCCGTATACCACGCGGCAGGCGTCGACGAAGTCATCGTCAACGTCGGCGGCGTCCACCTCGCCGAAGGCGCCGGATCCGCGCTCAACGACCTCGCCGCCATCCTCAACGCCGTCGAGGAGCGGGAGCAGCAGCGATGACCTTCACCCCGCAGCCCTTCGTCCCGGCCACGCCCCCGCCTCTGAACGCCGAGCGCCTGCTCTATGTCGCCACCGGCGGTGTGCAGACCATGTTCGTTCCCATGTGGCTCAGATGGCTGCACAACAGCTACCCCCACATGGACATCCGCTGCGTCATGACCCGTTCCGCCCGGCGCTTCGCCGGTGTCACCGCGGTCGCGGCCGCCAACAACGGCCGGCCCCCGATGATCGACACCTGGCCCGACGAACCCCACACCGCGCTGCACGTCGAGCTCGCCGCCTGGCCCGACGCGATCCTCGTGCACCCCGCCACCCTCCACTTCACCGCCCGCCTGTCCCTGGGCCTCGCCGACACGCCCACTCTGCTGGCCCTGCAGTGCACCCAGGCACCGATCGTCGTGTGCCCCGCCCTGCCCCCCGGCGGTCACCTCAACCCCGTCTACCAGCAGCACGTCAAAGCCCTCGCTCAGCGCGACAACGTCAGTGTCATGCCACCCATCAGCGGCATCAGCATGTCGACCGGCGAGGAAGGCCTGGGCACCGCGGCTCTCCTGCCGCACGCCGTGGCCGCCCTGGAAGACCTCCGCTCCTGGCAGCAGGAGGCCGCTGTCTGATGCCGAAGTCGAGCCACGAGCCGAAGAGTCGACTGCCCCTCGCAGCCCGACGTGGGGCGCGACTCCTTCCGCCCGTCCTCGCGCTGCCCGGCGATTCCCCTGGCCCACCCGCGCGGTCCCGGAGTCGCGACCTCGTCGGACTCACTCAGGAAAGCAGGGCCACATGACCACTCCCGCCCCCCTCGACAGCGAAGTCATCAACGAGTCCGGCACCGGAAACCAGGTCACCCGCGTCCTACGGACCCCCGACGGACAGTTGCTGTGGCAGCGCGGCCCCGGACGTGACAACCCGGAGCCCTACCCACCGCTTCCGGCCACCGTCCTCTCCCGGCTCCACACACTCGATACACCCGCCCTGCGATTCCAACCCCCCGCGCGCGCCACCCCGGCCCTCCACACCTGGCACGTGAACGGCCGCTTCAGCTTCGCCGCCCTCATGACCCCCGACCAGCACGACATCGACGGCCGTTTCAACCACCTGATCACCACCCTCGGCAAGCAGCTGAACCAGCTCCACGCCACACCGCCGCACGCCTACAGCGACGTCGAACTTGCCCGAACTCCGCACAGCCACCTCCGGCTGCGCGACTACCTCGGCACGGGACGCGGCCCGCGCGCCGCCACCGCCTTCCACTACCGGCTGCGCACCCAGCTGGGCACTGCACGCTTCAACCGCCTCCAGGAAGCCGTCACTTATCTGTGCGGCACCCCGGATCCGCACGAGACCGTGCTCCTGCACGGGTGGTGCTCCCTGGGGAGCCTCGTCGTACCGGATCCGCCCCACCGACAGGCCGCCGGCCCCAGGCCCCCCGCCCACATGCTCACCGGCAGCGAAGTCTGCACCGGCCGCCGCGAATCCGACCTCGCCTGCCTCCTGGGCGAACTCACCGAATACACCTCCGCGGCCCGCAGCGCCGGTCTCGACTGGCCCCTGCCCGACCAGCTGCGCAAAACCTTCCTCAGTGCCTACGGCGACGGCTTCGACCCCGCGACGCTGGCCGCCGGCCGCACCGCCCGTATCGCCACCCACGCCCTGGCCGTCGCTGCCTTCCACGGCTGGAACGAGCAGCTCCACGGCTACATACCCATGCTCGCGGAGCTCCTCGACCACGACGGCCACCCCGCACTCACCAGCGGCTGAACCAACCACCCGGACCAACCCGCAGAGGGGACACCCATGCCACGAGTACCTGTACTGCCTGCCGAGGAAAAGGCACGCATCGTCCTGAACCTGCTCTCCGGACGAACCACCCTGTCGCAGGCCGCCCTGCAAGCCGGGGTGTCCGCGCAGTCCGTCTCCGTGTGGCGCCGCCAGTTCATCGAAGCCGGCCACACCGGATTCCAGCCGCTCGCTCAGAGATCGGAAGCCGCCCGCCGTGAACGCCGGCTCCTCGGCGAGATCCAGGGTCTGAAAGCCGCATTGGGCGAAGCCCACCTAGCCCTACGCGCCACCGCCTCACACCGCGCGTACAGCCTCCGCTGACACAGCGCCCCTCCACCCAGGACCACCGCACACCAGGAGAGTCATGTTCCGTAGACCATCGACTTCGCCGGCCCAGCCTGAAACCACGCTGCGTCTGCGCCGCGAGCTGTTCGCCCACCCCGGCCCACTGGCGGTCGCCGTACTACTGGCCCTGACAGCCACAGCGGCCGGCCTGTCCGTGCCGCTCCTGGTCAAGGACGTCATCACCCGCTTCGCCACCCACGAGTCCCTGACCACGCCGATCACCTGGATGTGCGTCACCGCAGTGGTCGGTGCGGCCTCCCAGGCGGGCTCCGGTTTCCTGCTGGCCCGCATCGGTGAGCGGATGATCTACCACATCCGCACCCGCATCATGGACCATTCCCTGCGCCTGCCCATGACCCGTATGCGCTCGGAAGGCGTCGGGAACCTCACCACCAGAATCACCTCGGACGCACTCCTGATGCGCCAGGTCGTCGACGTCGGCGCACAGTTGCCCCTGTCCGCGCTCACCGTCCTGTTCACCCTCGGCGTCATGGCCTGGATCGACTGGGTTCTCACTCTGGTGACCATCGCCTCCCTCGCGATCGTCACCGTCGCCCTCACCATGATCATCAGCCAGGTCAAGGACAACATCGCCGGACAGCAGAACTCCATCGGCCTCATCGCCCAGCGCTTCACCGCCAGCCTGGAGTCCCTGACCACCATCAAGGCCTACCGGGCCGAAAAGCTCGCTCTGCGCGGGCTCTCCGCCGACGCGGACGAACTGCGCGCCATCTCCGTCCAGGGCGCGAAACTCCTCACGGCCATCCCCGCAGTCACCACCCTGGGCAACCAGTTCGCCATGATCGCCGTGATCCTCACGGGAGGTGCCCGCATGGCCGCCGGCGACCTCGGCATCGCCGACTTCGCCGCCTTCATCCTCTACATCCTCCAGGCCATCCCGCCGGCCACCGCGCTCACCCAGGGGTTCGGCCGCATCCAGGCGGGTCTGGCCGCCCGCGACCGCTGCAACGAACTTCTGGCCCTGCCCCAGGAAGCAGACGGCACCCGCGATCTGCCCGAACCCGAACCCGTCCCGGGCCAGGACGCCGTCACCCTCCACGACGTCACCTACACCCACCCCGGCGCCACCGCACCGGCCCTGCGCGCCGCCTCCTTCACCACGCGCAGGCAGGGCCTGACCGCGGTCGTCGGCGCATCGGGCGCGGGAAAGACCACCGCTCTGTCACTGATCGACCGCTTCGACACCCCGGACGAAGGCCACATCACCGTCCTCGGCCACCCCCTCGACCGCTGGCCCCTCGATGCCCTGCGCTCGCGCATCAGCTACGTCGACCAGAGTTTCACGCTGCTCGAAGCCACGGTCCGCGAAAACCTCCAGCTCGGCCGCACCACCCCCATCAGCGAGGACGACATTCGGCGAACCCTGGAATCAGTAGGACTTCTCGATGAAATAGCACGACTGCCTCAGGGACTGGACACCCCGCTGGGCCGCGCCATCAACCTCTCCGGGGGCCAGCGCCAGCGCATGGCCCTGGCCCGCGCCCTGCTGTCCCAGGCCGAAATCGTCCTGCTCGACGAACCCACCAGCCAACTGGACGGCATCAACGAGCAACGCTTCCGCGCCGTGGTCGACGACCTCGCGACGAAACGCAGTGTGATCGTCGTCGCCCACCGGCTCTCCACCGTCCAGCACGCCAGCCACGTCGTCATGATGGACCAAGGACGCGTCCTCGACACCGGCCCGCACCACATCCTCATGGAACGTTGCGAGGCCTACCGCACCCTCGTGCGTTCCCAGATCATCGCCGGCCGACGCGAAACCCCCGCTCCGGACCACATGCCGGCGGCCGTATGAACAACCATCGCGCAACCGCATCCCACCAGTCCGTCCCGCCCGCCGCCGACAAGCCGTCACGAGGAGACGCCAAGTCCGCGGCACCCACGAGAGCGCTGGCGTTCGCCGCACTGACCCTGGGCGCCGCCACAGCCCTCCTCGCCCATCACCTCGCCGACCACACAGCGCACCGGGCACGGCTCCTGGCCCGCACCATCGCCACCCTCAGCCGCCCCGCCTGACAGGCCCGCTCGGGTGCGGGGCCACTGCCCCGCACCCGAGCGCGGCCCCCGTCAGGCGACAGGCCTCCCCCGCCGCCGCCCGCTGAAGCCGGTCAACTCACCCACCCGCCCAGCCGGTTTCATGGTGCACCTTTTACGGAGGCCATACGGAGACGAAAGGTTCCGGCCACCACCCGTATCCGTATTCCTCCTCGACGACTCCCCGTCGCTTCAGGAGGCAAGGTGCGTTTCACCCGGAGCTCGACCGGCACCCTTTTCGTGGGTGGCGCGCTGGGCCTGACGCTCGCCGCGCTCGCCTATCCCGCCATGCTCGGTGTCCAGAACGTGTCCAGTTCGCCCACCCGGATCGTCGCGCAGACGCCCACCGGGCCGTTGACGGAGGCCGACCGCGACTTCGTGGTGAAGGTGCGGGCGGCGGGCCTCTGGGAGTACCCGGTCGGGCAGATGGCCATCGCGAAGGGGACCTCGCCCGCCGTCATCACCGCCGGGCAGCATCTCGTCGCCGGGCATGCGGCACTGGACGCGACCGTGCGGCAGATCGCTCCGCAGCTCGGGGTCACCATTCCCAACCTGCCCAGTCCGCAGCAGCAGGGGTTCATCTCCACCCTGACCGCGGACAGCAGGGGAACGCAGTTCGACAGCGACTTCGCCAACATCCTGCGCATCACGCACGGGTCGATCTTCAACACCGTCGCCAAGATCCGGTCGACCACCAAGAACACGCTGGTACGCGCCCTCGCCGACCAGGCCAACACCACCGTCCTCGACCACATCACGGTCATGGAGAAGACGGGGCTCGTCAACTTCGACACCGTGCTCTTCCAGGAGACCACTCCGCCGAAGCTGCCCGCCTCCGACGTCACCCCGCCCGTCCCCGTGCCGGGCGCCCCGACCGTCGTCCTCACCCCGCCGCCGGACACCGGTGCCACTCCGTCCGCCAGCCCGACCTATCCCACGGCAGGGTGAGTTCGGCTCCTATGGCTAGGTTGGCTATGGCCTCAACTTCCGAGCCAAACCGTCGTGTCGGGGCCCAGGCGTCCGTCCTGCTCCAGCGGTGCGCTGCTCAACAGGACTTCCCCGGGCGGCAGTTCGACCGGCGTGACCGACAGGTTCGTCACGCAGCGCCAGCTGTCCGTGCGGGTCAGGTCGAGGACGCCGGGGGCGGATTCCGCCGCCCAGGTCAGGTCCTCGCCGGCCAGCAGGCGGCGGCGCAGGGCGAGGGCCGCGCGGTACAGCTCCAGGGTCGAGCCCTCGACCCCGTCCTGTGCCTCGACGGCGTACGACTCGAAGGCCGGCGGCTGCGGCAGCCAGGCCCCGCCCGCGCCGAAGCCGTACGACGGGCCGGTCGTCGTCCACGGCAGCGGCACCCGGCAGCCGTCGCGGCCCTTGCTGGTGTGCGCCGTCTGTTCCCAGATCGGGTCCTGGAGGGCGGTGGCGGGCAGGTCGGCCACCTCGGGGAGGCCGAGTTCCTCGCCCTGGTAGACGTACGACGAACCCGGCAGGGCCAGCATCAGGAGCGTGGCCGCCCGGGCCCGGCGCAGGCCTGCCGCCTCGTCGAGCGGCGGGGCGGTGCCGTCCGACAGGAGCCAGGCGTTCAGGTCGGTGCCCGGCGGGAGCGTCAGGCGGGAGGCGTGACGTACGACGTCGTGGTTGGAGAGGACCCAGGTGGCCGAGGCGCCCGCCGAGCGGGCCGTGGCGAGCGAGTCCGTGATGATCTGCTTCAGCTCATCCGCGTCCCAACCCGCTTGCAGGTACTCGAAGTTGAAGGCCTGGCCGAGTTCGTCCGGGCGGGCGTACAGGGCGCGGCGAGCGCCCGGGACCCAGGCCTCGGCGACCGCCATCCGGGGCGGGGTGTAGGCGTCGAGGATCTTGCGCCAGTCGCGGTAGATCTCGTGGACCTCGTCGCGGTCGAAGAAGGGGTGCGTTCCGGGTGGGAGGGCGGTCAGCGCCTCCGCGCCGCTCAGTTCGGGAGCGCCCAGGTCGCGCAGCGGCACGTCGAGGTCCTTCGCCAGGGCGTGGGCGACGTCGATACGGAAGCCGTCGACGCCCCGGTCGGACCAGAAGCGGAGCGTGGTGCGGAAGTCGGCGCGGATCTCCTCGTTGGCCCAGTTGAGGTCGGGCTGTTCGGGGGTGAAGAGGTGCAGATACCACTGACCGTCGGGCGCCTGCTCCTCGGTCACCCGCCGCCATGCGCTGCCGCCGAACACCGACTGCCAGTCCGTGGGCGGCAGTTCGCCGTGCTCACCGCGCCCGTCGCGGAAGACGTAGCGGTCGCGGGCCGGGGAGCCGGGGGCCGAGCGCAGGGCCTCCTCGAACCACACATGCCGGCGCGAGGTGTGGTTGGGGACGATGTCGACCATGACCTTGAGGGCGAGCCGGTGTGCCTCCGCGACCATGGCGTCGAAGTCGTCGAGGGTGCCGAGGCGGGGGTCGACGTCACGGTAGTCGGCGACGTCGTAGCCGCCGTCGGCGAGTTCGGAGGGGTAGAAGGGGCTGAGCCAGAGGGCGTCCACGCCCAGCGTGCTCAGATGCGTCAGGCGCCGGGTGATGCCCCTCAGGTCGCCCAGTCCGTCACCGTCGGCGTCGGCGAAGCTGCGCGGGTACACCTGGTAGAAGACGGCCTGCCGCCACCAGTCGGGGTCCCGGGAGGAAAGGTCCGGAGAGGAAAGATCCTGCGAGGAAGGGGCCTGAGAGGAAGGGGCCTGGGGCGAAGGGTTCGGAGTCGGTTCGGGCACTCGCTGTCTCCTTGCTGTGGCACTTCGTTGTGGCGCTTCTCCGGCGGACGACAAGCCCAACTCTGTCCACTTCGCCGGGAACATGAACACATGCGCCCCCGGAACGCAACCTTCCAAGCGTGGCGGAATTGTGATGAATCACGAACATTCTTTTCATTACAGCAAGTTGACACCCCGCCCCGCACGATTCACGATGTGCAAACGCTGTGGCGCATGTGACCAATGTGCCCAGCCTTCCTCGAACCAGACTCCCTCGGCACGGCCCGGCAGCAACGCGCTGCCCTCTCGCCGTACCCGGGTTCTCGCACACGCCAAGATGGGATCCGCATGTCCATACTGAGACGTGTAAACGCGCTGCACCTTCTGGGGACCGGCGCCGCCGCGATCGCTCTCTGCGCGGCCTCCGCCTCGGGGGCCTCGGCCACCGGGACACCCGGCGGGGACGGCTGGGGCTCCAAGACCGGCGGCTACAAGCCGGGCGCCGGTGCGGGCACGAAGACCGAGGCCGATCGCTGCCAGTTCTCCATCGACGGGCAGAACTTCTTCGACTCGGTCCGCGTCGACGACCAGAACCTCAAGCCCACCGACGACGGCAAGATCCACATCAAGGTCCGCACCGCCGGTGACGCCAGCACCTGCACCGCCTCCCTGGCCTCCTACATCGCCCACGGCCCCACCTTCCGCACCTCGGGCCTGCAGGTCTTCGTCGACTTCGACACCGTCACGGTTCGGCAGGGTCAGACCGACTCGCTCGACATCGCGGTGCCGGACGCGGGCTGCTTCGCGCAGATCGACCTCTACCGCGGCAAGGTCAAGTTCGACGGCGACTTCGACGCCAACGACGGCTTCGAGCACGGCGACCTGCCCAAGGGTCCGGACCGTCCGGTCATCAAGGACAAGCTGATCGCGGCGTGGAACGGCGGTACGAAGGACTGCACGGTCACGCCTCCGCCCGCCTCCGAGACCCCGGGCACCCCGACCCCGACGCCTCCGGCCGAGGAGACCCCAGGTACGCCGACTCCCTCCGAGCCCGCGTCCGAGACGACCCCGCCCGCCTCCGAGACGCCGTCGACGCCGACTCCGTCCGAGTCGACGCCCTCCGAGTCGGCTTCGGAGTCCACCCCGCCGGCCACTCCGGCGAGCCCGGACAGCTCCCAGCCCCCGCTGGCCGAGACCGGCGGCGGCAGCGCCACCGGCCCGCTCGCGGGCGGCGCCGCGGCACTGCTGATCGGCGGCGCGGCGATCGTGATGGCGACGAAGCGACGCAAGGCGGGTCGCGCCGGTTCGTAACCCGGCTCCCAACCCGGTTCAGTAACGCTCCAGTACATCCAGTACGTCCGCCCCGGTACCGCTCCTCGCGAGCGGTACCGGGGCGGACGTCGTTTCCGAACTCTTGGACTCTTGGACTCTTGGACTCCCGGACTCCTGGCGCCTTTTCCTATTGCCTATCGCCTATCGCTTCTCGACCGTCCCGAGGTACAGCCGTACGTACCGTTCCACGTCGATGTCCAACGCCACGTCCACCAGCGGCTTCTCCCGTGTGCCGTGGTGGATCTCGGACTCGCCAGGGCGTGGCCTGCGGTCGACGACCGTCTGGCCCCGGGTCGGGCCGGGGGCGAGGGATACCTCGACCGGCAGCAGACGGGTGGTCAGTCCCGCCGGGTCGGCGACCGCGCAGACGGCGCCCGCGTCGCCGAGGCTGCCGGTGGGGGTGGGGTCGCCGGTGAGGGCCGGGTCGCGGTGGGCGAGCAGTGCGCCGGCCAGCCGCGCACCCGGTTCCGCGCTCGCGCGCAGCCGCTGGACATCGGGCCCCGGCACGACGACGCGTGTGAAGACGTCCAGGCCGTACATCGTGATCGGCACCCCGGCGGTGAGCAGGATCGCGGCGGCCTCCGGGTCGTGCCACACGTTGAACTCGGCGACGGGCGTGGCGTTCCCGATCTCCACCGCGCCGCCCATGAAGACGATCCGCTCGATGTTGCGGGTCACCTCGGGGTACGTACGCAGGAGCAGGGCGATGTTGGTGAGCGGCGCGGTCGGGATGAGTGTGACCGGGCGGGGCGAGGCGAGGATCTCGCGGCGCAGCAGGGTCACCGCGTCCACGTCGACGGGCATCCGGGTGGTGGGCGCGTGCAGGCCGATGTCGCCCATGCCGTCCCGCCCGTGCACATGGGCGGCGGGCCGCGCGGGTTCGATCAACGGCCGCTCGGCCCCGCGCGCGACCGGCAGATCGGGGGCGCCGGCCTGGTCGAGGACGGTGAGGGTGTTGCGTACGACCTGGTCGACGTCCGTGTTCCCGGCGACACAGGTGACCGCGCGGAGGTCGAGTCCCGGGTGGCGTACGGCGAACAGCAGGGCCAGGGCGTCGTCGATACCGGTGTCGCAGTCGATGATCACGGGCACGGGGTGGGTCGGACCGGCGTCGGGCCTGGCGGGGGTGGTGGGTTCCGCAGTCGTCACGGTGAGGGCTCCTTTCCCGGCTGCTCAGACTCCCACGCCGTCCGGTTCTCGCCCTCACCACCGGCCGCGCTCACCCGTACGGCCCGGCCCGCTGGTGGGACCGCGCGCGGGATGGTGCCGTCGGAGGGAGATCTGACGTACCGGCGCCCTGGAGGAACCCCTTGATGACCCGTCGGCCCTCTCCCCGTGCGGTACGTCTGCTCGCCTCGGCCATCGGGATGGGCACCCTGCTGACGATGGCCGCGTGCATGCACGACGAGGACCGCGCCGGGGGCACCATGGAACGCCGGCAGGCCAGACCGATCGCCTCCCCCGCCGCACAGCGGGCCTCCGCCTCCCCCAGCGCCCCTACCGCCCCGACCGCCCTCACCGACGCCCAGGCCCAGGGCGCCCTCCTCACCGACGCCGATCTCGGGGCGCCGTGGACCCCCACCGAGGGCGCCGCGCTCTGGCGGGACGCGCTGCTCAAGGCGACGACGGACAACGCCGACTGCGGACGCCTCCTGGACGCCGTGTACACGGAGGAGCTGCTGGGTGAACCGGCCGGCGCCCGTGCCGTCGTCGGCTTCGACGACTACGACGAGGGCGGGCAGCTCCGCTACCAGGTCACCGCCGCCCACCGCGCCGACGTGGACGAGCGGCTCGCCTGGCTCAGGACGATGCCGCAGAAATGCGCCAGCTTCACGGCGGTCGGACCGCGCGGCGCCCGCCAGGAGGTGCGGGTCACGGAGGTCGGCCTGCCGCAGGCGGGGGACGCCAGACAGGGCCTGCGGCTGTCGACACGCGGCGAACTGGACGGCGCCCCGGCGACGCTCACCCTGGACCTCGCCGCGGTACGGGTCGGCGACGACGCGATCGTCCTCACCAACGGCGGCCTGGCCGAGCCCCGCACGGAGTACACGGTCCACGCGGTCCAGGTCGGCGCCGACCGCCTGAAGCAGACCAGGAAGGAAACCCCGGCCGCGCCCCAGACCCCGGTGCGGGACGAGAGCCAGAGCCCGACACAGAGCCCGGCACAGACTCCGGCAGAGAGCCAGAGCCCGTCGCGCGGCCCGGCGCAACCCCAGCCCCGGCCTCAGCCCCAGGAGCAGCAGCAGGAGGCGGAGGGAGAGGGCCAGGACTGGGAGCAGGCACAGGACCAGAACCAGGACACGGACCAGGGGCAGGACACGGACCAGGACCTGTACTGAGCCACCGTGCGGCCATGGGAGCGGGCACCGGGAGGTGTACCTGACACCACCCCCGTATCCACCACTCAGGCCCAGGGACGAAGAGCGCCGCGACCGGCACGATCCCTTACATGAACAAGACGACGGAGACGCAGCACACGACCGGCACGAACAACGCGGCCGGCTCGCCCCACCCGACCGGACCGGGCGAGACGACCGCCCGCCGCCTGACCGGCGCCGCGGGCATCGCCGCCGCGGTCGCCCTGATCGTCGAAGTACCCCTGTACTTCGTCTACTCGGGCCCGCCCCCGGACGCGAACGTCCTGGCCCGGCTCCTGGTCGGGATCTTCGCGCTGGCGTTCCTGATCGTCTTCGTGACGAGCTTCCGCGAACTGGTGAAGCGGGTGAACCCGGCGTACGAGTGGGTGGCCTCGCCGGCCTGCTCGACAGGCCTCGTCTACGCGACGATCACCCTGGTCTCCATGGGCCTGGAGGCAGGCGCGGTGATCGCCACCGACCACTCGATCGACCCGACGATCGACGTGAACGGCACGTACATCCTCTACGGCTCGATCAGCCGCCTCCTGCTCGCCATGTTCCTGGCGGCGACCGGCTTCACGATCGCCCGCACGAACCTCCTCCCGCGCTGGACCGCCCGCTCGTCCTACGTCCTGGCAGGCATCAACCTGGCCTTCGTACCGTCCCTGTTCTTCGGCAACACCCCGGCCGACTTCTACGCGGCGAACGGCTGGGGCACCACCGCCTCGATGGGCGCACTCCTCAGCTACTGGCTGCTGGCCCTCGGCATCTCGACGTACCGCAGCGGCGCGAAGCGCTGAGACACCTCAAGTCCCCTTTCCTGTACGGCCATCGCGGCGCCCGCCTCTCCGGCAGGGCGCCGCGGTTCGTGCAGTACGTACGGTGCGTGTCAGCTGGCGGCAGCGGTCTCCCGCGTACGGGACGACGACGTACGGCGGTCCAGGTGGACGACGACGTGGGCGTGGAAGCGGTCGACGGACTCGTCGACGCTGCGGATGAAACCGGACTCGGCGTTGCCGCGGGTGTTGCCCATGCTCCGGAAGAGGGACAGGCGGTATCCGGTGATCGACGTGCCGTCCTTGGGCAGCAGATCGGCCGGTTCCGGGCGGAGGCGTTCCAGGGTGCCTCGCGGACCGGGCGCCTGCCCGGCGAGCAGCGCCTCGACGTGCAAGTCGGCCGGTGCGTCGGCGAGTTGGCGGACCAGTCGCTTGGACCAGGTGAGGGGGTAGCCCTGTTCGGGCGCGGGGATCTCAATGGACGTACGCAGTTTGCCGGTCCGCAGGTCGGCGCAGAGGGCGAGGATGCCGGGCGTGCCGTCGATACGGAGTTCGGCCTCCAGGCGGCCGTCCGCGCACAGTTGGTCGGCCAGTGCGGCTCGACGGGTGCGCGGGTCGCTGCCTCGCTTCGCACGCTGCACAGGCAGTACCTTCTGGCCGAGTTCACCGCCCAGCCGCAGACACACCTGCCGGACCAGCCGCTCCCAGCTCTCGACGACCTCAACCGCGCGCGAATCGCCCTGGCACAGGGTCTCGTCGTCGATGCCGTTACGGACGGGGACCCAGGCGGGGCCCATGTTCTGGAAGCCGTGGCAGCCGGAGTTCTCGTGCTGGAGGTAGTGCAGCAGCTCCTGGAGCAGCCAGGCGTGCGCCGCGTTGCCGACGCCCTCGTGGCGGATCAACATCTGTGCCTGGTGAGCGACTTCGGCCCAGGAGAGGTGCCAGAGAGCGACCTTGTGCTTGCGCCTGCCGTCCGCCTTGACCTCGACCAGCGGGCTGCCGTCGAGTTCGACGTCATTGGACAGGGTGATGACGGCCTCGTAGCCGCGCCGGGCGGCGATGTCGGCGTACGCCTGTACCTGGTCCGGCTTGAGGGAGTTGCCGTTCGTCTTCGTCTCGACGAGCGCCGTCCACAGCTTCCCGGCCCGTTCGATCCGGATCACGCCGTCGGGTCGGCGCGGAGTGTCGCCGTTGGGCAGCGTGACCTCCGTGAACGTCTCCATCCGGCCGGACGGCGCACCGAACGCCGCCGTCAACCGCCTCCCGAACTCGGGGACTTGCGTCATCACCGACAGGAGCACGGAGGTCGCCCGGGTCTCGCGCTCACGGTCGCTCTTGAGGGCGGCGGCGGGGAAGAGCCGCGCCACCCGCCAGGCGTCGTTCTCGGCGAGGGACTTCTTGGCCACCTTGGGCAGCGTGACCTTCTTCTTAGCGGTACGGGGCCGGGGCGCGACCTTGGCCACCACCGGCTGATCCGGCGTCGTTACAGGCCGCACCGGATCAGCGGGGCGCTCGCTCGTCGGCTGCGTGGGGATGGCGGGCAGGGGCTGGGCCTGGGCCTGCGGTACCGGCGCAGCCCCCACTTCCTGCTTCTCCGCCTCTCCCGCTTCCGAGACCTCCGCGTCGTCGTCGATGTCGACGCCGAAGTCCGTTGCCAGGCCAGCGAGTCCGGACTCGTACCCCTGGCCGATCGCCCGGAACTTCCAGTCCCCGCCGCGCCGGTAGAGCTCGCCGAAGAGCAGCGCGCCCACCTCGCCGGGGTCGTCGATGGCGAAACGCAGCAGGTTCTCGCCGGCGCCGTCGGCGAGCGTCAGGCACAGGTCGTGCAGGTCGGAGAAGCGGGCGCCCTCGTAGCGGCTCGCGGCGACGACGATCCGCTCGGCGTCGTCCGCGATCGCCGTCAGGTCGAAGGTGATGCGGTCCTCGTTGCCGTCGGCAGTGGGCGCCTTACCCAGCAACTGCACGCTGCCGTCGGCGGCGACGGGGTTGTTGTAGAAGTAGAAGTCCCCGTCGCTGCGAACCTTGCCGTCGGCGGTCAGCAGCAGGACGGAGACGTCCGCGTCGCCCTCTCCCGTCGGACTGCTCCAGCCCAGTCTCACCATCACCGAGCCGACGTCCTCACTCAACGCGGCCAGACCGACGTTGGCGCCCTTGACCATCTCGTGCACGAGGCCCCCCAGATGCACCGTAGTGATGTGTGACACGCACCACATCCCGCGCATCAAGGGAACCCTAGCGCCGGTCAGCGACCATTGGCCCCAAACAGCCGGAAAGCCCCCTGTCCGCTACTTCACCGGAGTCTCGAACGCCTCCCGGAACATGGCCCTTCCCTCGTCCGTGGCCTCGGTAGTGCCTCCGCACATCGGGACGATGCCGCCGTCGGCGGTGACGAGGTAGTGGACGCCGATCCGGAAGTCCGGGGCCTCCGAGAACGCCCCGCTGTTGCTGAGGCGGACTTGGTCGGAAGGGTTGGCCAGGTTGGGGTCGAGCCGGTACCAGTGGTCGACCCGGAGAATCACGCGGTCGTCGCCCTCTTCGGCCGTCACCGTGCCCTCGAAGGCCATTTCGTGGCCGCGCAGGAGGTCGGGCGTGGGTGCCACGCACTTCGCCGTCCCCGGGTTTCCCTCCGGGAGCATCAGGGTCAGGGGCCCAAGCTGGGGCACCCGACCGACTCCCGCCGCACCTGCCCCCGCTTTGTCCGCCGGACCCTCTCCGCCCCGTGCGACACCCCAGCTGACACCACCTCCCACCAGCAGCAGTGCCGTGAAGGCCAGTGCCGGTACGAGGCGGCGACGCGGCCGTGCGCCCTGAGTGGCTTTGGTTGTGGCTGCGGCTGTGGCTGTGGCTGTTTTTGTGGTTGTGGCTGTGTTCGTGTTCGTGTTCATCGTGGCCTCCACAAGACGGGTGACGTCGGGTCGCGGAGCCTTCGAGGTCAGTGCCGGGTCCGTGGCCTTCAGGTGGGCCAGCAACTCGTCGTCGTTCATCGACTGCTCCTTCCGTTTCCGTTTCCGGTACCGGTTCCTTGTCCTTCGTCTGTCTCATGTCCGGGGCGCGGGCCGGTCTTTCGCTCCAGCTGGGCCGCCAGTCTCTTCTTCGCCCGGTGCAGCCGGATGCTCACGGCGTTCGCGCTCAGCCCGGTCACCTCGGCGATCCGGCTCGGGGTCAGTTCCTCGTACGCCCACAGGAGCACCACCTCGCGGTCCAGCGCGCGGAGTTGGGCGAGCGCCGAGTGCAGGGCGGTGTGGTCGGGGTCCTCCGTCTCCCGCGTCGGGCCCGCCGCCGTCCACGTCAGGCGTTCGAACAGCGAGCGTCTACGCCGGTCCGCGCGACGGGCGTTGGCCAGGCAGCCACGGGCCACGCCGTAGCACCAGGGCAGTACGGCGTCGGGGTCGGGGATGTCTTCCGACGCCTCCAGGCCCGGTACGTCCTCGATACGGCGCCACAGCACCAGCAGCGTCTCCGAGAGGATGTCGTCGACCTGGTCGGGCTCGGCGCGCCGCAGCAGATAGCGGTGCAGCGGCTCCGTCACGACGTGCGCCAGTGCCTCGAAGCGGGCCCGCTGATCCCGGGTGGCCCTCTGTTCCGTCTCCGTCATGGATTCCACGCCCTGCCTTGTCCGGCACCCGTGGAATCCTTTCACCCTCGCTCAGTTACGAGTGCCCGTCACCGTTCAACGTTTCTCGTACGGATTCGACGGCTCCGCGACCTTCTTCACCGACCGCGCGTCCAGCACGGGCGGCCAGGCCGCGTCCGAGCCCAGCTTCCCCTTCGGCACCCAGGTTCCGGTGACCGTGATCCAGGTGTCCGTGACCGGGGCGTCGGCGTCGCGGATCTCGACCTTGCTCGTCGAGGCGTCGGCCGCGCAGCAGGAGACGAGGAGGCGGGTGACGTACCAGGCGCCGTCGTCCCCGTGGGTGACGAAGCCGGTCAGCCGGACGGTACGGCCCTTCAGGGACCGCCCGCTGTCGAAGATCGCGCGCGAGCTGAACTCGCCGACCGTCAGCTCCAGCGGATTCCCGGCGGCCAGCGCGGGGAACGTACCCACGCCCTGCGCGGCCCGCTGAGCCGCCTCCCGGTCGGCGCTGTACGAGCCCAGGGCGGGCGGCGGGAAGAGGAGCAGCGCGAGGGCGGGGAGCGTGAGCAGCCAGGCGACCCGGGGCCCATGCCCATGCCCATGCCCATGCCCATGGCTGTGACCATGACCGTCATCGCCACCGTCGTAGTCGTCACCGTCGTGGTAGCCACCGTCGTGGTCGTCACCGTCGTATTCGTGGTCGTCCGTCTCGCCCCGCCCCCGCGCCACGGCGGCCACCACCCCCAGCAGCACCAGCACCACCCCGGACACCACCAGGTACGGCCGCAGCCCCTCCTGCACGTACCGCAGATACAGCTCGCTGAACAGCGCGATGCGCAGCACCGCCCCGCCCGTCAGCAGCAACAGCACGGCAGGCCCGTAGCGCCTCACAACAACCACCACCCGACGACGACGCTGCTGCTCACCGCGACCACCCATGTCACCGACGAGAACCGGACGGCGAAGGACCGGCCGAAGGTGCCCGCCTGGAGGGCGATCAGCTTCAGGTCGACCATCGGGCCGACCACCATGAAGGCGAGCCGGGCCGTGGGGGAGAAGCCGCTGAGCGAGGCCGCGACGAAGGCGTCCGCCTCGCTGCACACGCACAGTACGACCGCCAGTACGGCGAGCAGCAGCACCGACAGCCACGCCGAGCCGGTGAACACGTCGAGCACGGACCTCGGTACGACGATGTTGAAGGTCGCCGCAGCCCCCGCACCCAGCACCAGGAAACCGCCCGCGTGCAGGAAGTCGTGCTGGAGCCCGGCCGTGAACCCGCGCCAGCCGGAGGACTCGGAGGCCGACGACCCGCTCCCCGACGTGGGCTTCCGCATCCATTCCTCCCGCCCGAACCGTGCCCACAGCCAGCCCATGACCACCGCCGTGGCCAGGGACGCCACCAGCCGGCCGAGCACCATCTTCGGCTGGCCGGGGAAAGCGATCGAGGTCGCCACCAGCACCACAGGATTGATGGCCGGAGCAGAGAGCAGGAAAGCGAGCGCGGCGGCCGGGGCCACTCCCCGCCGCATCAGACTCCCCGCGACCGGCACGGACGCGCACTCGCACCCCGGGAGGACGACCCCCGCCGCGCCCGCGATCGGCACGGCGAGCGCCTGGTTGCGCGGGAGCAGCCGGGTGAACACCCTCTCCGGTACGAACGCCCCGATCGCCGCCGACACCACCGTGCCCAGCAGCAGAAACGGCACCCCTTGCACCACCACCGCCGTGAACACCGTCCACCAGGCGGCCACGGCGGGCGTGTACAGGTCCAGGGCGACGGTCGGCCCGAGTACGGAGGCGACGGTGACGATCGCGATCAGCGCGACGCCCCCGACGACGACGTACACGAACGCGCGTACGACGAGCCTCAGCCCGTCGGCCACACTCCGCCCGCCACCGCCGTACTCTCCCCTGTACTCTCCGCCGTGCTCGCCGTCCAAGCGCCCGTACCGTTCCGATCCGGTCAAATGTTCATAGTTCCGGCCGAAGGCTAACCGCCCGTACTGTGCGCCGCCTCCGAATCGTCAAAGAGGAGGCTGTGCGGGCGCAGGGCCCAGGGTGGTCGTCCCAGGGGCCGTACGATGCCCCAGCCCCGTCCGGTAGGCGTCGAGCGCGGCCTCCACCCGGCCCGTCCGGCGCAGCAGATCGCCGAGCAGCCGGCACAGGTCGGCGAGGTCGCCGGCGGCGCCCGCGCGCTCCAGGACGCTGAGGGCGCGGACGTAGTGCTCCTCCGCCCGCTCCGTGTCGCGGGCGTCCTCGGCGATGATGCCGAGCAGGCGGTGGGCGGCTGCCGAGTGGACGGCGCCGCGCTCCGAGGACAGGTCCCCGAGTACGTCGTGCAGCAGGGCCGCCGCCTCGTCCGACTTGCCGCGCCGGTGCAGTACGTCGGCCAGCTCGACCGTGACCTGGCTGCTGTAGAGGGCGGCGCGCTTGGCGGACAGCATGGCGTGCGCCTCCCGCAACTCGGCTTCCGCGCGCGCGAGTTCGTTCTGCTGGGCGTACAGATAGCCGCGCATCCAGTGGCAGTTGGCCAGCTCGGTACGGATCTGCAGCTGCCGGTAGAGCTCGGCGGCCTTCGCCAGTGAGGCGTCGGCATCCGCGTACCGCCCCTCGGCGAGCATCGTCCGGGCCACCTGCCGGTGCATCCGGGCGACCAGCGCCGGATCGCTCACCTGCGGGGCGAGCGCGAGGGCGAGTTCGGCCGCCTGGGCCGCGCGCGCGTGGGCGCCCATGTCCATGTAGGGGGCGATGGAACTGGCGTAGAGGGGGAGAAGAGCGTCCGGGTCGTGCAGCCCGCTGCGGTTCAGCTCGTCGATCGTGGACTCGAGAAGGTATACGGAGTAACGGAGTTCACCGGCGAGATAGTGCGCGACGGCCCGCCCGCGCAGGGCGGGAACCCGGCCGGTCAGGGGCTCGTCGGCCAGGCACCGCTCGGCGAGCTCGAAGTACTCCTGGGCGGCGGCGAGATCCCCGGTGTCCACCCCGCACTCGCCGAGCCCGAGCAGTGCGGCGGCCTCCTCCGCGAGGAACCCGAGCCGCGCGGCCTCCTCCCGCAACTCCCCGTACTGCTTGGCCGCCGCCTCGGTCTCGCCGGTGGCGAGGGTGCGCTGGGCGTCGGTGAGGCGCAGCCGGAGGCTGGTGGCCAGATGGGCCGGCCGTCCGGTCACCACCTCCTCGTACGCCACCCCGAGCCGCTCGGCGATGTGTCGCAGCGCCTCGTCGGAGGCCCGTACGCGTCCCGCCTCCAGGGTGGATATGTAGGCGGGGGTGTAGGCGGGCTCCGCCAACTGCCGCTGTGTCAGCCCCTGCTCGATACGCAGCCGTTGCACCCTGCGCCCGATGACTTCCGGGTCGTCCCGCTCAGCCATCGCCCAACTCCCCTGTGCCTACTTGCCGTTGAGGTGCGTCAACCTCTACGTTAAGCCACGGGTTAAGCGTGCTTAATACGTCGCTGTTGTTGCGAGGTTGCCGTGCTCTCACACTTCAGAGCGGTCTGCGCGGCGATCGTCGCCGCCGCCACCCTCATCATCGCAGCGAACACGGGCCCGGCACGGGCGGCGGAGCCGCATCATGCCGGGCCGATGAGCCAGGAGACGAGCCAGGAACTGGGGCAGGCTCAGGGCCGGCCGGGGTAGGGAAGCGTCAGTTCCCGTGGACCATCAGAACCGCCGGAACCTCGCCCGCGCTCAGAACTCCGCCGTGTCCAGCTCGAACCCCAGGGGCGCGGGCAAGGGCACAGTCAGGCCCAGTTTGTGCTTCAGGCTCTTGGCGTAGTCGTCGCCCGACGGTTCGGAGTACACCAGCACCTCACCCTCCTCCCGGTCGATCAGCAGATAGACGGGGATGTCGGCACGGGCGTAACCGCGGATCTTCTTGTCACGGTCGCGGGCGGCGGTCGACTCGGAGGTGACCTCGGCCACCAGGAGTACGGGGGCCGAATCGTGCCACTCCTCCTGGTCGTCGAAACTGCCCTTGGGCGCGACGACCAGGTCGGGGATGACATGGCCGGTCTCGGATGCTCCGGGAACGTTCAGGCCGATGCCCGTGTAACTGCGCAAGGCACGATCGGTGCGGCGCGCGGCCACCTGATCCACGACCTCCGACACGATCTCCTCGTGCTCCCCATTCGCCGGTGGCACCACGTAGATCTCCCCTTCGACCAGCTCTACGCGCCAGCCCTCGGGGGCCGCCGCACTGAACAGCTCGAAGGCCTGCTCGACGCTCGCGCCGCCCAGGTACTCGCGCATACGCCTCTCGTAGCGCTCGCCATCGGGATCGTCAGGATCGTCGTACGGGCCGTGAATGGCCTCGCCCTGGTAACCCGGCATGATGATCGGCTCCGCCGTCGCCATGTCAGACCTCCTTCGCTCAGCGCGACAGGACCAGAGTAGACCGGCGGCCCGAATACGGAATCCTGAACCATTCACTCGAACGAGCGTGCTGTTACGTTTCCGCACGCCGCCCACCCACTGTCAGGCTGCGGGCTCCGCTGAACCCACCAGCCGGCTCTTCCCCCCGCTCACCCCGAAGTAGATCGTCCCGGCGACCAGCACCCCGACGAACCACGAGTACGGCCCCATCGCGGCCCCGTACCCCGAAGGCCCGTACGTCGGGAGGATGCTGGAGAAGATCGCGCCGACTGCCGCCGCCGCGAAGGCCCGTATGTTCCAGCCGCCCTGGAAGCGGAACTCGCCGTCCTCCTTGTAGAGGTCGGAGACGTTCAGCTGGGCCTTGCGGAGAAGGTAGTAGTCGACGACCACCACGCCGAAGATCGGGCCCATCGTCGAGCCGATGGCGTTGACGAAGCTCGGGGCGTTGTCCCAGGGGTGGAGGGGGTAGAGGAGCAGCGCGATGACCGCCGCGATCAGGCCGCCCCGCTTGAACGAGATGTGCTTCGGGGCCATGTTCGCGAAGTCGAAGGCCGGGCTGACGAAGTTGGCGACGACGTTGATGCCGAGGGTCGCGACGGCGAACGTCAGGGCGGCCAGCAGGACGAGGAACGCGCTGTCGAACTTCGCCGAGATCGCCGCCGGTTCGAGGATGACCTCGCCGTACACCTTGCTGGCGGAGGCAGTTGTCATCGCCGCCACCAGCGAGAACAGGATCAGGTTGACGGGCAGACCCCAGACGTTGCCCTTCTTCAGGGTCTTCTCGTCCGGCGCGAAGCGGGCGAAGTCTCCGAAGTTCAGGAACAGCGCGGCGAAGTACGTCACCCAGGTCGCCGCGATGGCCGCTATCGCGGCGAACGAACCCGGCGTCACGTCCAGGCCGGTCGCGTTCTTCGCCAGCGCGGCCAGGTCCTTGGCCGGCATGTCCACCGCGAAGGACAGCGTGCCCGCCTTCACGGACAGGGCGACTGCCAGCACCAGCATCATCAGCCACACCGCCGGACCGGCGAAGTCCTGGAACCGGCGGACCGTCTCCATCCCCTTGCTGATGATCAGCAGTTGGGCCGCCCACACGGCGAGGTAGCAGATGACCTCCAGGCCGCTGTGGTCGAAGAGGTGGGTCGTCTCGTGCAGTTTCTTCGGGCCGTCGTAGCGGATCAGGAAGGCCACGATCGCACCCGCCGCCGCGCTGGTCTGGGCGCCGTACCAGAACGTGGCGACGATCGCCCGGACCAGCGCCGGTACGTTCGCGCCGAACGTGCCGAAGGAGGCGCGGGCCAGGACGGGGTACGGGACACCGGTCCGCACGCCCGCCTTTCCGATCAGCGTCATCAGGTAGTAGATGATCAGCGATCCGACGCCGATGCCGATCAGGAACTTGAAGGTGTTGCCGGCGACCAGGAACAGGCTGGCGGCGAGGAAGTAGCCGTACAGACTGTGTACGTCCGAGGTCCACACGTTGAAGATGCTGAACGCGCCCCACTTGCGCTCGGTGGCCGGGGCGAGGTCCTCGTTGTAGAGGCGGGGGGAGTAGCCCTCCCCTCCTGCGATCTCCGTATCTCCGCCTGGGTCTCTGGCCGTGTCCGTCATCGCGTTCTCTTCCTGCGCGGGTCGCCACGATGGCGCCGGATGGCGTAAAGAGAACGTGCAGGATGTTTCTCCCAAATGCCGCATGCGTAACCGGCCCGTCAACGGAAGTTCCCTTCCACTGAGCGAAACCGGGCCGTATCGATCAGCCCCCTGGAGGTCACGGATCGGCACAGAGCCTTTTCCACTCGCCTTTGCCTGGTCTTGGCGAAATACGCAGCTTCCCCATGTATGGCTATAGGGCTGCTGTACAGATCTGCTGGGACCGAGAGACGAGCGAAGAGATGCATGACGGAGAACGAGACGGAAAGCGGGAGCGGGCCAGGAAGAAGCTCAGTATTCCCCTGACCCTTGTTGCCCTCATGCTCTATGCCAAGGCCCTCACCGACTTCCTGACCAGGCTGATCTTCCACTTCTCCGTCGACAACCTGATCGACGCCCTGTTGGACCTGGTCATCAGCACAGGGATGACCACCGCCCTCGTCCTGATCGTCGTCATGGTCAGGGAGAGAAGGAAGCGGAAGAGCACGGAGGCCTGAGCTTCGCCGTCCGGGCCCCCACAAAAAACAAAGGCAAGGAGTTCTGCACCCCTTGCCATGCTCAAGATATAGCGCACCGGGGGGCTTGCGGCAAGGCCCCCGTCGTGCCGCAGAATCTCCGGCCTAGGGCCTGGAACTGCGGAAACGGGGAGTCTCGAAGTGCGTGTTCTGTTGTCGGCCTACGGGTCGCGCGGGGATGTCCGGCCGATGGCCGCCCTCGCGGTGGCATTGCGGGAACTCGGGGCCGAGGTGCGGGTGTGCGCGCCGTCGCCCGGACGGGAGTTGACGCATTGAACCCCCGGACCACCACCACGTCCATCACCGCCATGTCCACCACCAGCGCGTCCACCGCCAGTACATCCATCACCAGCGCCTTCGACCTCCCCGACCGTCTCTCCGCCAAGGCCGACCCGAGGCTGATCGGCCGCGACGAGCAGCACTTCGCCGCCCTCGCGGAGTGCCTGGAGCAGTCGATCGCCGAACTGACCGACCGTCTCGACGCCGAGCGCAAGGCACCCGGTGGCACCGGCCGGGAGGCCATGGACCGGGACACCGAGATCCATCGGCTGACCGCCCGCCTGCGCGCACTGCGCCGCTTCGGGCTCGACCTGTGTCTCGGGCACATGGTCAGCGCGGACGACCCCGAGCAGGCCGTGTACGTCGGGCGGCTCGGCCTCACCGACTCCACGGGCCGTCGGCTGCTGCTCGACTGGCGTTCCCCCGCCGCCGAGCCGTTCTTCGGCGCCACCCACGGCAACCCGATGGGCCTGGCCAGCCGCCGCCGGTACCGCTGGACCGACGGCCGGATCAGCGACTACTGGGACGAGGTGTTCGCCTCGGACGGGTTCGACGGGCACGCCGCCGCCCTCGACGACCAGTCCGCCTTCATCGCCAGCCTGGGCAGCAACCGCTCGCCACGCATGCGGGACGTGCTCGGCACCATCCAGGCCGACCAGGACGCCATCATCCGCGCGGGTTCGCGCGGCGCGCTCGTTGTGGACGGCGGTCCGGGCACTGGCAAGACCGTCGTCGCCCTGCACCGCTCCGCCTACCTCCTCTACGCCGACCCCCGCCTCGGTCACCGCCGTGGCGCCATCCTGTTCGTCGGCCCGCACCGGCCCTACCTGGCGTACGTCGCCGATGTCCTGCCCAGTCTCGGCGAGGAGGGCGTGCAGACCTGCACCCTGCGGGACCTCGTCGACGAGGGTGCCTCGGCGGCTGTCGAGGCCGACTCTGACGTGGCCCGTCTGAAGTCGTCCGCGGACCTGGTGAAGGCGGTCGAGAAGGCCGTCGCGTTCTACGAGGAGCCGCCCACCCAGGGGATCACGGTCTCGACCCCCTGGTCCGACGTCCGGCTGACCGCCGGCGACTGGGCCGTCGCCTTCGAAGCGGCACCCGGTGTGCCCCACAACGAGGCCCGCGACCAGGTCTGGGAGGAACTCCTCACGATCCTCGCGGACAAACACGACAGCGACGACCATGACGGCGACCGCGGTGTCTCACCCGCCCGGCTCCGCAAGTCCCTTGTGCAGGACCGGGAGTTGGTCACCGCCTTCAACCGCGCGTGGCCGTTGCTCGAAGCGGCCGACCTCGTCGGAGACCTGTGGTCCGTGCCCGCCTACCTGCGGATGTGCGCGCCCTGGCTGAACCCCGACGAGGTACGGAAGCTGCAGCGCGCGGACGACGTTCACGCCTGGACCGTGTCCGACCTGCCGATCCTCGACGCGGCACGCCAGCGGCTCGGCGACCCGGAGGCCGCCCGACGCAGGCGCCGGCACGAGAACGTCCTCGCGGCCCAGCGCGAGCGGATGACCCAGGTCGTGGACAACCTGATCGACGCCGTACGCGACTCCGGCGCCGACGGTGACGAAGGCGAGGGCCTGGTGCGGATGCTGCGCGGCCAGGACGCCAAGGTCAGTCTGGTCGACGAGTCCGAACTGACCGTCGCCGAGCCCGACTTGCTCGCCGGGCCGTTCGCGCACATCGTCGTGGACGAGGCCCAGGAACTGACCGACGCGGAGTGGCAGATGCTGCTGCTGCGGTGCCCGTCCCGGAGTTTCACCATCGTCGGGGACCGTGCCCAGGCCCGGCACGGGTTCACGGAGTCATGGGAGGAACGGTTGCAGCGGATCGGGCTCGACCGGATCAACCTGGCCTCCCTCAGCATCAACTACCGCACGCCGGAGGAGATCATGGCCGAGGCCGAGCCGGTCATCCGGGCCGCCCTCCCCGACGCCAACGTGCCGACCTCGATCCGCAGCGGCGGGGTTCCTGTTGTCCACGGTTCGGTGTCGGAGCTGGATGCCGTCCTCGACACCTGGCTCGCCTCACACGCCGACGGCGTCGCCTGCGTCATCGGCGACCCCGGGTTCCGGGCGACGACGTCACGCGTCCGGTCGTTGACCCCGGAACTGTCCAAGGGGCTCGAATTCGACCTGGTCATCGTCATCGACCCGGAGTCGTTCGGCGAGGGTGTCGAGGGGGCGGTGGATCGCTACGTCGCGATGACTCGGGCGACCCAGCAACTCGTCGTCCTCGCCGGCTAGTGGCTTGTCACGTGGCCTTGGCCAGGTAATCGACCTCCTGGTCGTTGGGGGCAGCAGACTGCCCCCAACATCTTCGGCCTCCTCAAGGCCGCCATCGCCGCCTACGTCCGCTGGCGCAATGCCCGCGCCAGCCCGAAGACGAACTTCGCACCCGCCTCGCCGATCCGTTCGTGGACCGAATACCCGGCCAAGGCCGCATGACGAGCCGCTCTAGATCACTTCCCGGAGCACGTCGTCCACCGGAGTGGCGCTCATGCCGAGGATCTTCTCGGTCTCGGAGTAGTCGATGACGAACGGGTCACCCGGCTTGGTGAGCACTTCGTGCATTTCTGCCCAGAACGGCTCGGTGAACGCAAGCAGGGTCAGATCGCGTTCGGTCATCTCTTCCATCCGCGGTTCCGGTGCCCCTGCGAGTTCGGCGAGTCGCACGGCCAGTTCCCGCACCGGCAGGGTCGAGGTGGGTACGTGCCAGGCGCGGCCGTACGCCTGCTCGTTGCGGCTCGCGGCGACCAGCGTGCGCGCGGTGTCGCTGATCGCCGAGTAACTGTGCGGCACGTCGAGTTCTTGTGGCACCAGGACCAGCGTGCCTTCCATGACCTGCCGCTGCACCATGAGACTGAACACCGAGACGGCGCCGGAGCCGTAGAACTGGGCAGCCCGCACCTCGGTGACCTTCATCCCTGAGGCGGCGGCCTCCTCCCATACCCGCGCCCTGGCCCGCCCCTTGGGGCCGGTCGCGGCCAGGGGGAGGGCCGGCGTTATCGGCCCGCTCACCGGCCCATACGCGTAGTGGTTTCCGAGCATCACGTACGCGACACCGGTCCGCCTTACCGCGCTGAGGAGCGACGCCGACAAGACCGGAAACTGCTCGGGCCAGAGGTGGTACGGCGGCGCGGCGGTGGTGAACAGCGTGTCCGCCCCCTCCGTCAGGTCGGTGAGCCGATCGGTGTCGGTCGCGTCAGCGGCGACCTTGTCGATGAGCGGGTGCTCGGGCCCACCGCCGGTCCGGCTGATCATTCGAACCCGCTCGCCATCCTCAGCCAGCAGTAGAGCGGTCTTCGACGCAGCGGCCCCGCGACCGACGATCACATGAGATTTCATGCCGACAACGCTGCCGTTCCGTGTCCTCGTAGGATAGTGGCCTGATTGACACCCTTCCGGAGGTTCTGGCCATGCACCGTGTCACCTCAGTCATCGTGCCGCCCGTGCTGAGCTTTGACGTCTCGATCCCGCTGATGGTGTTCAACAGCGTCCCGCACTACGACGTGCGCATCTGCGCGGCGCGGCCCGGCCCGATGCCTACCGTCGGCGGCCCCGACATCGTGGTGCTGGACGGCCTGGACGCGGTCGAGGGCGCCGACACGGTGATCGCCGTCGGCAGCGGCGGCGAGCAGGCGCCCACGGAGGTCCTCGACGCCCTGCGGAAAGCCGCGGCCGCCGGCGCGCGGATCGCCTCCCTGTGTACGGGTGCTTTCGTACTGGCCCAGACCGGCCTGCTCGACGGGCTCCGCGCCACGACCCACTGGGGGCTGGCCGACGACCTCGCCACTCGCTTCCCGTCCATCGATGTGCAGCCCGACCTCCTCTTCGTCGAGGACGGCGGCATCTTCACCTCTGCGGGCGCAGCCGCCGCCATCGACCTGTGCCTGCATCTGGTCAGAATCGACTACGGCGCGGCGGTCGCCAACACGGCCGCGCGGCTCGCGGTCGTCCCTCCCGTACGGCCGGGCGGCCAGTCCCAGTTCATCCAGACACCGCTACCGCCGGAACGCGGCACCTCGCTCGCCCCCACACGCGTCTGGGCGCTCGAACACCTCGATCGCCCGCTCACCCTCACCGACCTGGCCGGTCACGCCAGGACGAGCGTGCGCACCCTCACCCGGCGCTTCCACGCAGAGACCGGGCTGAGCCCGCTCCAATGGTTGCTCCACCGGCGCATCGACCGGGCCAAAGAACTGCTGGAGACGACCGAACTGCCCATGAACCAGGTAGCCCAGAACAGCGGCCTGGGCAGCGCGGACTCCCTCCGCAAGCACATGGCCGGCCGGGTCGGACTCACTCCCACGGCCTATCGCGCGAGCTTCAACCGAGCGCCCACTGGTGCCTCCTGCTGAGACTGGCAGCATGACCACGCCGCCACGCCGCGGTAGGGCACCCCGTCTGCACTACGACGGCCACAATCTGTTGCACCGTCCGCCTTCTGGATCCGTCGACCAGAGCAGTCCTGCCGAGGGTCAACGTCCCACGCCCGTCTCCGAGATCAGACCTTGAAGACCGTCTGCTGGCCGACGCGCAGCAGGTCGATTACCCGGCCAAGGCCGCGTGACAAGCCACTAGTTCGCGGGTGACTCAGTCCTGCAGTGCGGAAGGGGGTGCCGCAGGACGCTCGTCGGCCCGCCAGTACGATGCGCGCCACCAGTACAGAAGTGTCGGATCCACTTGCCATTCGCCATCACTTCCCGGCTCGGCGAAGGAGTCTCGCGACGGATCGATCGGGCGCCACCCGGGATCCAGCGGCTCGTTGCTCGCCGGAGGCCGTACGTCCTTGAGGAAGCGCTCTTCCATAGCCCCGAAACGCTGGTAGTTGACCTGCGCCTCCACCAGGCACACCGCGTTGGCGCCCCAGCCCCCACGGCCACCGCAGCTGGGACAGATCGTCCTCCCAGAAGCAGACGTCGCAGACCTCATAGCCTCCCTGCTCGCCGAAGGTCTGATGCCCGCAGCAGGGGCACGGGAACCAGCCCCCGGGAGGCGGCGGGACAGTACTCGCGGGCCTCACCAGTGACTCCCCTCGCGCCTCGGCTGCCTCCAACCTCTTCAGTTCAGCCATCTCGGCCCGAAAATGCCGCTGCCGCCAATACGAGAGGAGGCGACCGACAAATCGCATGCGCTCAGGCCAAGCCGGTACGCGCCGTCGCCCCCACGAACGCGGCGAAGGCCTCCGGCGTGAGCGTGAGAGCGCCCAGGTCGGGGGCCTTTGAGTCGCGGATTGCGATGTGGGGGGTGAGGGGGGCGACTTCGACGCACTCGCCGCCGTTGGAGCCGCTGTACGACGACTTACGCCAGGCGGCGGTGCCGAGGGGGGCACACTCGACGCACTCGCCGCCTGTGTTGCCGCTGTAACTGGACTTACGCCAAAGGGCGTTAGCCAGTCCCGGGGTGCTGCCCATAGCGTTCCTCCAGTACGTGCTTGATCAGTTCCGCCGAATCCTCCACTGCGAGAGCGGCGGCCTGCAAGCTAGCGTAACGAAGGGTGGCCTCACGGATGGTTTCCGTGTCGGCGGTCATATGGCCCGAGATCAGGTCCTCCGTATAGACGATGTCCGGGTCGTCGTCGAAGCGCAGCAGGCTGAACGAGCCTGCCAAGTTCGCGTGTTCACCCACCCCGAAGGGGAGCACCTGGAGGCGGACGCACCGAGCGTCCCGGAAACTCAACAAGTGCTGGAGTTGCTTTCGCATCACCTGCCGGCCACCCACCGAGCGGTGCAGCGCCGCCTCGTCGAGCACCACCAGGCTCACCGGCGGCTGGTCCCTGCGCAGGATGCGCTGACGTTCCATGCGCGCGGCGACCTGGTCATCGAGGTTGTCCGGCTTGCCTGTTGCCAGGACCGCCCGGGCGTACGCCTCCGTCTGGAGCAGGCCGTACACCATCTGACACTGGAACGTGGAGATGTACGTGGCCTTGGCCTCCATCTCCGCGAACGGCTGAAACCAGTGCGGAAGTTGGCTTCGCAGTACCAGTCCCACCAAGCGCGAGAACGTCCCGCCCGTTCCCAGCGCAGCATCCACCCGTTCCGCGAACTCCCTGGTGGGAACCTTCCTCGCCGTCTCGACCTGGCCCACCAGTGATCCCGTACAGAAGATGCACGCACCCAACTCCCCCTGGGTGAGCCCCGCTTCCTCTCTCTTTCTCCGCAGCTCGAAGCCGAAGTAGTCCAGCGGCGACGCACTCGGGTCGAGTTCGCGGATGTTGGGCACGGCGGGCCACCCCCAAGCTGACGCTTCGCGTCGTTGGATTCGTTCTGTAGCCCAGCGTAATCACGCGACTCCACCCTGGTGACGTGAATCACGCAACTGACGCAACCGACCTGGACGAAAGCCCACTCGGCCCGAGGTACGGCTTGAACTTCACCCTCGGTGACCATTCCGCCCGACACCTGCGCCGCATCCTCAGGGCGTACCTCAACTGCTGGGGCATGCCCGACCTCGCCGACTCCGCCACCCTCGCCCTGACCGAGCTGGTGTCGAACGTCGTACGGCATGTCCCCGACCGGCGCGCCACCGTACTGCTGCTGCGGCAGCCCGCCGGGGTCCGCGTCGAGGTCGCCGACACGGAACCGCGGGTCCCCGAGTTTTCCACAGCCGTGGACGGAGAAGGCGGGCGCGGACTCCTGATCGTCGAGGCCGTCACCGACCGCTGGGGCTGGCACCGCACACCCACGCACCCCACGCACACCGGAAAGACCGTCTGGTTCGAGTGTGACGCCAAGAACGACAACGAAGGCTCAGTGTGATGGAAACCATGACATACACCCCTCCTCTCGCCCCCGCGCCCCACATACCGTGGGGGAATGTCCCTCTTGGTCAGAATCAGCAGCGCGTTCGCGCCCCGTTTCGCGGAGTTCGCGTTCGAGCCTGCCTTCACGGCCGCCGTGGACCAGCACGTCGCCGAGATCAGGGAACGCATCGCGGCCGGTGGCCCCGGGCTCATCCCCCGGCAGCCGCACCGCGAAGACCTCGCCGACTACGCCCTCGGGTTCCTCGACGCGCTCGACGAACTCGACTGGCGCGAACCCGTCGGGCACGACTACGCGGTGTGCCGCCTCACCGCCATCAGCTGGCTGGCCCATCGGCACGACCTCCTCACCGAGCGCGCCGACTAGGACCTGACCTGTCCGGCGGATCCTGTGGTTCGAGGGACCGGTTCGTCGCGGTTCACCCGCCAGGCCGCGCTGTCGGAGCCGTTCGCTAAGGTCTGCGGCCATGACTGAGATCACTGCGGAACCGTGGCCCGAACCTCCACTCGCCGGTACCGAGGCAGCAGCCGTCCTCGGTGCCCTCGAGCGCCAGCGGGCCACGTTGGGCTGGAAGTGCTCCGGCCTGGACTCAGTTGGCCTGCAAGCCACCGTCGGCGTATCCACCATGACTCTGGGCGGCCTGCTCAAGCACCTGGCGCACGTGGAAGACAGCCACTTCGCCCGCCTGTGGCTCGGCTCTGCTGTCGGCGCACCCTGGAACGCCATCGACTGGGACAGCGACCCCGACTGGGACTACCGCTCCGCCGCCGAGGACACCCCCGAGCAACTACTCGCCCTTTGGCGGGAGTCAGTCGCCCGCTCCCGTGCCATCGTCGACGAAGCACTCGGCGCGGGCGGGCTGGACCAACTCGGCGCCTACATCACCCGTAGCGGCGAACACCCCAATCTCCGCCGCATTCTTCTGGACCTCGTCGAGGAGTACGCCCGCCACGCCGGTCACGCCGACCTCATCCGTGAATCCGTCGACGGCCTCACGGGCGAGGACCCACCGAAGTGAACAGGGGTTAGGCGACTAGCCGACCAGCGTCTTCTTCGGGCGGACCACGCAGAACTCGTTCCCCTCCGGATCGGACAGCACGGTCCACGACTCGCTGCCGCTCTGTCCGACGTCCGTCCTGCGGGCGCCGAGTGTGAGGAGGCGCTCGATCTCCGCCTCCCGGTCCTCCGGAGCGGACGTCAGATCGAGGTGCAGGCGGTTCTTGACGGTCTTACCGTCCGCCACGGGCATGAAGCAGATGCCCACCGGCGCGGTCTCGTCCGGCCCGATCACCACCTCCCGCTCCCGCTCGGAAAGGATCCGCCAGCCCAGCGCCTCGGCCCAGAACCGGGCCAGCGCGGGGAGGTCGTGGGCGTCGATGACGATGTGATGCAGCGATAAGGGCATGCCGGCCAGTGTGCCCGGTGATCGCCCGAACAGATCCTGGCCGCCAGCGCCCTGGCAGATCCTGACCACCAGCGCCCGAGCAGATCCTGGTCACCGCCACCGGGCAGGTCCCTGCCACCAACCCCGACCCCGGCCTCACCCCTCACCCCGGGCACTCAGCCTGCGCATCCCCGCCGCAACCCATCTTGGTCTAGACCTTGACGTGTCCCGTTCACGAGAGCAGCCTGAGAGCGCTCTCAGGGAAACGACGAGCAAGGCAACGAGCAAGCGACTCGAGGAGGACCAACGTGTTTGCCAAACGGAAAGTGCGGCGGGTTCTGAAGGCGCGGACGGTGCGGAAGGTGCAGGGGGTACGGCAGGTACTGGTGCCCCTGGTCGCCGCCGCGGTCGTCGCCACGGGGCTGACGGTCGCGGGCCCGGCGTCGTCCCGCGCCGAAGCAGCCGTGCCCACCACCATCCCGCTGGAGTTCAGGAACAACTCCGGGCGCGCCGACGAGATCTACGTCTACAACATCGGGACCCTGCTCTCGACCGGTCAGCAGGGCTGGGCGGACGCGAACGGCACGTTCCACGCCTGGCCCGCCGGTGGCAACCCGCCGAGCCCGGCGCCCGACGCGTCGATCGCCGGGCCGGGCAACGGGCAGTCGATGACGCTCCGGATGCCGAAGTTCTCCGGCCGCGTCTACTTCTCCTACGGCGAGAAGCTCGTGTTCAAGCTGACCACCGGCGGTCTGGTGCAGCCGGCCGTGCAGAACCCCTCCGACCCCAACGCGAACATCCTCTTCAACTGGACCGAGTACACGCTGAACGACGCCGGTCTGTGGCTCAACAGCACGCAGGTGGACATGTTCTCGGCCCCGTACGCCGTCGGCGTCAAGAACACCTCGGGCGCCGTGAAGAACACCGGCCATCTGAAGGCGGGCGGCTACGCCGGGTTCTACAACGCCCTGAAGGGCCAGCCCGGTGGCTGGGCCAACCTCGTCCGGACCCGGTCCGACGGCACGATCCTGCGCGCCCTCTCGCCCGGCCACGGCATCGAGTCCGGCGCCCTGCCGAGCACCGTCATGGACGACTACGTCAACCGCGTGTGGAGCAGATACGCGGGCTCGACACTCACGGTGACACCGTTCGCCGACCAGCCGGCCACCAAGTACTACGGCAGGGTCTCCGGCAACGTCATGAACTTCACCAACAGCTCCGGCGCCGTCGTCACCACCTTCCAGAAGCCCGACGCCGACAGCGTCTTCGGCTGCCACAAGTTCCTGGACGCGCCGAACGACCTGGTGCGCGGCCCGATCTCGCGCACCCTGTGCGCCGGTTACAACCGTTCCACGCTTCTGACCAACTCCAGCCAGCCCGACACGAGTTCGGCGGGCTTCTACCAGGACGCGGTGACCAACCAGTACGCCCGGAACATCCACGCCCAGATGGCCGACGGCAAGGCGTACGCCTTCGCCTTCGATGACGTCGGCAACCACGAGTCGCTGGTCGACGACGGCTCCCCGCAGACGGCGTACATCACGCTCGACCCGTTCAACTGATTCAACTGACGCACACCCGGCGGTACTTCACCTCAGGTATGTACGTCCGCCACTGCTCCCGCGAGAGGTCCGCCCTGGTGCCCGCCCGGGCGCACACCAGGGTGACCGCCCGTTCCGGGTCGACGGCGTACCGCTGGAGCGGGACATGCGCGCTGCCCGCGAACAGGGTGCCGCTGTCGGGGCCGAAGGCGAGGGTGTCGACCGGCTCGCCCGGTGTGGTCAGCGGGCCTCCCAGGGGCTGTTGGGTGGCGATGTCCCAGAGCTGGAGGGTGCCGGCGCCGCCCCCGACGGCCAGGGTGGCGCCGTCGGGGCTGACGGCCAGCGCGCTCACCGCCTCCGCCTCCGCCTCCGCACTCAGGGGAGCGGGGAAGACATTGCGCAGGATGCCCGTACGGTCGCTCAACTCCCCGTCCCACAGGGCTACTCGGCCGGTCAGGTCGCCCGCGGCGAGGCGTGAGCCGTCGGCGGTGAAGGCGAGGGCGCCGATCTGTTCGCCCTGGACCAGGCCCTTCCTGGTGACCCCGGCGGCTGTTCTGTTCGTGGTTCCGTTCGTGGTCCCGTTCGAGGTTCCGTTCGTGGGCAGGGTCGCGGTGCGGTTGTCACCGACGAGGAGGCGGCCGTCGGGGCGCACCGCCAGGTGGGTGCTGGAGAGCCCGCTGAGGACGGTGGCCCTGCGGCCGGTTCCGGTGTTCCACGCCTCGTCGCTCACGTCGCCGAGGACCGGCAGCCGGGCCGCGTACAGGGTGGAGCCGCCGGGGCCCAGGGCCAGGGCGACCACCGGGGCGGCGGACCCGGGCGGCGCGAGGTCCAGGGTCGCCCGGGGCCGGTCCCGGCCCGTGTCCCAGACCGTGAAGCGTTGCGGGGCCGCCTCCCTGCCGGGCGCCGAGACACCGTACGAGAGCGCGTGGCCGTCGGGGCTGAACGCGAGCAGGGCCAGCATGTCCTCCGGGATCACCGGTTCGGCGGGGTCGGCCGAGACGGGCGGGGGCGGGGTGGGGAGGGTACGCAGGAGACGGCCGTCGGAGGTGGCCCGGAGTTCGAAACGGTAGCGGTCGTCGACGAGTCGGGCGGTGGCGTACGTACGGGCGTCCGGGCTCACGCGTACCGCTGTCAGGGGGTCCGCGCGCCAGGCGGGTGTGACCGCCATCCCCAGGTCCAGGCAGTGGACGGCGCCGCCTTCGAGGTAGCGCAGGGTGTTGCGGCGGGTGGGGTCCCAGGAAATCCCGTACAGGTGCTGGTTGTTGAGGGAGTGGCGGAACACGGGGGCCGCCGGGTCGGACAGCCGCCACACCCGGATCTCCGCGCCGCCGGCGGTCGCGAGGAAGGCGCCGTCGGGGGTGAACGCGGCCCGCTGCGCGCCCGGTTCGGAGAGGTGGGCGACCTCGCGGGCGGACGTGGTGTCCCACGCCGTCACGCCGGACTCGGAGAGCGCGGCGAGCCGGTCGCCGCCGGCGCCGAACACCAGAGCCGTGCGCTCCGCCTCGTCGCACAGGCCGTGGGTCCGGTCCCAGGGGCCGGGCAGGGTGCGGTGGCGGGCGATGTCCCGGACCTGCGGGGACCCGCCCTCCGGGCAGACGGCGACCAGACGGCCGTCGTCGCTCACGACCGGGGTGACCAGGCCGCCGCCCGCCACCCGTTCCTCGAACAGCACCCGGCCGTCGGTGACGGACCGCAGGCGTACCCGGTCGTCGTCGATGTCGCTCACGACGTAGGCGCCCGCCGCGATGTCGGTGACGGAGGTGAAGGGGAGAGGGCGTGGGTCGCCGGTCCAGCGCGCGGTGGCCGTGTCCCACAGTCGGATACCTGCGGCCCCGGCGACGGCGAGGACCCGGGCGTCGGGGCCTGCCGCGACCACTTTGCCGACCGGGAGCCGGCCGGAGGCGATCGGGCGGACGCCGGCCACGTCCCAGGTCCGCCAGGTGCGGCCGTCGACGGTGAGGAGCGTACGGCCGGAGTCGACGAGGAAACGTACCGGGCCGTCGCCCGGCGCCGGGTCGGTGAAGACGGCGTGTTCCGGCTGGGCGAGGGAGCCGAGCAGCGCCCGGCGGGCCTCGGGCAGCGGGGAGATGCGCCAGGCGGCGACGCTCAGCAGCATCGCGGTGCGCGGGTCGGTCGTCCGCATCGCGTCGGCGACGTCCGCGACCCGGCGCGCGGCGGTGTCGGTGTGGTGGCGCGCGTTGTCGGCGCTCAGGTGCCAGGCGGCCAGGCCGCCCATCAGGGCCACCGCCAGTACGGTGGACAGAGCGGCGACCAGGACGCGGGAGCGGCGGGTCGCGCGGGCGGCGGCCCTGGACTCCGCCACCCGGGCCGCCAGCGCGGTGTCGAGGAACTCCCGCTCGGGCGGGGTCAGCCGGCCCTGTTCCCCGTCCGGCTCACCGGCGAACAGTTCCTCGGCGCGGGCCAGCCTGCTGCCCCGGACCAGCGCGCCCGGGTCGCGGTCGTTCTCCAGCCAGAGCCGGGTCTCCTCGGCCAGCCGCCGATGGTGGCTCAGCCACTCCCGGTCCTCCTCGATCCAGTCGCGCAGCCTCGGCCAGCAGGTGATCAGCGCCTCGTGCGCGAGCTGTACTCCGTCCTCGTCGACGGTCAGCAGCCGGGCGCGGGCCAGCCGTTCCACCACCACGGGCACCTGGTGGTCGGTCGCCGACTCGGCCAGTTCGGCACGGGTCAGCGGGCGCCGGGTGTCCGCGCTGCCCTGCCCCGGCTCGACCATCCGGAGCAGCAACCGCCGGGCGCTGCGCGCCTGGGCGGGGGTCAGCTGCCCGTACACCTCCTCGGCGCTCGCCGCGATCGCCCCGCGCACCCCGCCCGCCGCCTCGTACGCGGCCAGGGTCAGCAGCCGGCCCCGGCGCCGCCGCCAGATCTCCAGCAGCACGTGCGACAGCATCGGCAGCGCGCCCGGCCGGTCGAGGACCTCCTCGACGATCCGCGCGGTCAGCTCCCGCTCGACCAGCAGCCCGACGGCCGCCGCCGGCCGGGTCACCGCCTCCCGCAGTTCGTCCGCCGTCATCGCCCCGACCAGCAGCCCGGCCCCGCCGAGCGCGTCCGCCAGTTCCCGGTGCTCGGCGCAGCGGGCGTAGAAGTCGGCCCGTACGGACACGAGTACCCGCAGCCGGTTGTCCGGGTCCCGGGCGGCCAGCAGGAGGCCGATGAACCGGGCCCGCTCGGCGCGGTCGTGGCACAGGGTGAAGACCTCCTCGAACTGGTCGACCACCACCCAGCTCTCCGGGTCGTCGTCCTTCGGAATCAGCAGGTGCCCGTACGTCTCGGCGGGCCGCTCGCCGGGGGTGAACACCCGCAGCACGGCGGGGCCGCACTCCTGCTGGAGGCGGGGTATCAGCCCGGCCCTCAGCAGCGAGGACTTCCCGCTGCCCGACGCCCCGAACACCACCGCGAACCGGTGCTCCCGGACCAGCCGCAGAAGCTCGCCGACCAGTCCGTCCCGCCCGAAGAACAGCTCCCGGTCGCCCTGCTCGAAGGGGGCCAGCCCCCGGTACGGCGCCGCGGTGTCCCCCTCGTCGCCCCGGGCGGCGGACGCGACCTCGTCCTCGGCGTCCTTCCAGCGCGGCTCCCACTCACCCGGGTCGCCCCCGCACGCCCGGACGTACCCCTGGACCACCGCGAGCGACGGCAGCCGCTCCCCGCGCGCCGCCTCGGACAAGGTCGCCGCGGAGAACCCGGCCGCCTCGGCCATCAGCCGGTACGAGGGTCCGCCCGCCGTCCGCCGCAACTCCCGCAGCTCATGCGCGAGCCGCTGCACCGGACCGGCCTGCGGGTCCACAGGTCTCTCGGGACGCCCCATGAGCTCCACCCTCCCCATTCCCGTACCGCGTGCACCGCACAGGAGCCGCATCACACAGGAGTCACATCACAGGAGAAAACGATCCGAGCGCCATACCTGTTCACAAGGAAAACGGGCGGGGCGGTGAACACGAACTCCCGACGACGGAATTGAACGGCCCGGTGAGAGGGGTGCCAGTCAACTTTCCGGGTGCCAGTGTCGGTCCCGCCACGCCGGACTTCACGGCACGACCGAGCCGTATTCCCGGCACGACCAAGTGGAGAGCACCCGCACATGTTCAAGGCATCCACGCATGGCAGCAGGACGTACGGCAGCAGGACGTCCCGTCTCGGCCGGGCCGCGCTCATCGCGCTCAGCGCCGGCGCCCTGACCGTCGGTATCTCGACGAGCGCGTCCGCCGCGATCCTGAACCCCCTGCCGGAGAACGCGAGTACCTTCCAGAAGAAGTACCAGCCGGTCTGGGACTACGACACGGACAGCTGCTTCCCCGCGGCGGCCGTCGACGCGAGCGGCAAGCTCAACGGCGGTCTCAACAACAGCGGGTCGATCACCGGCGGCTGCCGGACCGACCACCTCGGCAAGGCCAACACGTACTCGCAGAGCTGGTGCAAGAACGGCTGGTGCGCATACGTGTACGGGCTCTACTTCGAGAAGGACCAGACGCTGAACGGCGCCGACGCCTTCGGTCACCGCCACGACTGGGAGTCCGTCGTGGTCTTCCAGAAGCAGGGCGACGAGCGTCCGAGCTACCTCGCGGCCTCCCGGCACGGCGGCTACAGCACCCACCCGATCAACGAGGTGCCGATGGACGGCAACCGCGTCAAGATCGTCTACCACAAGGACGGCGCGAGCACCCACGCCTTCCGCTTCGCCAAGTGGGACGAGGTGGCGCACGCCTGGGGCGACGGCGGCTGGGACCGGCCCGCCCTGGTCACCATGGAGAACATGGCCGACGCGCCGCGCAACGCGCTGTGGAACTCCACGTGGGGCAAGGCCAACTTCCCGCTGACCGGCAACCTCCAGAGCAACATCAACAAGGCCCGGGACGCCGACAGCCGCGCCGCGGCGGCCATCCCCGCGTTCTGACACCCGGGTCCATGACGCCCGGGTCCGTGAGACCCGGGCCCTCCTGAGCAGCCGCCGGTGGGACCAGAACTCCCCCGTCGCGTCCCACCGGCGGCACCATCTTCCGTACCGGCTACATGTCGGTCGTGCGCGGCGGCAGGTCGGTCCGCTCCCGGACCGGCTGGTTGCCGAGGGCGTCCGCGTGGCCCGCCTGATAGGCGCTGACGCTCCCCTTGGCGGTCACGGTCTCCCGCTCGGCCGCCGTCAGCATCCGCTCCCAGCGCTGCCGCATCGGCGCGATCATGCCGCCGCCGACACCGACGACCAGGATGCCGACGACCACGGCGAGCGCCGCGTACAGCACCGGCCGGGTCACGTCACGGGCGATGCCCGCCTGGCCGAGGGCGGCGATGACGCCCAGCGCCAGGATGCAGCCCCAGACGACGGTGGCGACCGTACGCCCGTACGAGACGGACGAGAGCGCGCCGGCGACGATCCCGCGCACGGCGTTGGCGATGGCCATCGCCACGACGATGAGGACCACGGCCACGATGCCGCGCGGCAGCCAGGCCACGATGCCGTTGATCATCGTGCTGACCGGGTTGGCGCCGAAGACACCGAGCGCGAGCTGGAGCGTGATCAGCATCAGCGCGTAGTAGACGATCTTGCAGACGATCCCGGTCAGGTCGTACGCGGAGTCCCGCAACAGCTGTGCGGTACCGGCCCGTTCGGCCAGTTTCTCCGAACCGACCTTGCGCAGGACGCGGTCCAGGACGCGGGCGACCAGCTTCGACACGAACCAGCCGATGGCCAGGATGATGAGGAACGCGACGAGTTTCGGCACGAACGTGGCGATCTTCGACCAGGCGTCGTCGAGCCCCTGGGTGAAGTCGATGGCGAGACTGGTGCCGCTGCCGGCACGGGTGATGGTGACCATGGGTGGTCTTCCTTCGGTAGGTGATCAGGTGCTACCGGCCCCCCTCCGTCGTGGATATCAGCGACGGCGCCCGACGGCCGTGGGTGCGCGGCCGAACGGGTGACCGGGCCGCACATCACATCGGAGGCATACGCTGCCGCCGTGACCTCTCCGACCTCTCCGACGTCTCCCGCCGCCCGCACCGCGCTCGACCTCACCGCCGACCTCCCGGTCCCGGCCCTGGAGGACCTCTACCGCGACCTGCACAGCCACCCGGAACTGTCCCTGGCGGAACACCGCACGGCGGCTCGGCTGGCGGACTCCCTCCGAAAGTCCGGCTACGAGACGACGGAGGGCGTCGGCGGCACAGGCGTCGTGGGCGTCCTGCGCAGCGGCGACGGCCCGACGGTCCTGCTCCGCGCCGACATGGACGCGCTCCCGGTGAGCGAGGGGACCGGCCTGCCGTACGCCTCCACGGTCCCAGGTGTGATGCACGCCTGCGGCCACGACCTGCACGTGACCTGGCTGGCCGGGGCGGCCCAGGCCCTGGCAGCGGGCCGGGACACCTGGCGGGGCACGCTGGTGCTGGTCGGCCAGCCCGCCGAGGAGACGGGCGAGGGCGCGCGGGCGATGCTGGCGGACGGCCTGTACGAGCGTTTCCCCCGCCCGGACGCGCTGCTGGCACAACACGCGGCGCCGGGCCCCGCAGGCCTCTACCCCCACATACCCGGCCTGATCATGTCGGCGTCGACGGACGTCGACATCGTCGTACACGGCCGGGGCGGCCACGGCTCCCGCCCGGAAACGACGGTCGACCCGGTGGTGACGGCGGCGTACATCGTCACGCGCCTCCAGACGGTCGTCTCGCGCGAGATCGCGGCCCGCGACTCCGCCGTCCTGACGGTCGGCGTGATCGAGGCGGGCACCCGGCACAACATCATCCCGACGACGGCCCGTATCGCCCTGAACCTGCGCACCCAGTCGGACGGCGTACGCGACCGCATGCTGGCCGCGATCAGGCGTATCGCCCAGGGCGAGTGCCTGGCGGCGGGCTGTCCGCGCGAGCCGGAGATCCGGGTCGGCGCGACCTTCCCGGTGACGGTCAACGACGCGACGCTCGACGAGCGGGTGGCCTCCGTCCACCGGGAGGTCTTCGGCGCGGGCACGGTCCTCGACCCCGGCCCGGCCATGGGCAGCGAGGACTTCGCCCACCTGGCCACGGACCAACTCCCGTACGCCTACTGGTTCGTGACGACCACACCGGGCGAGGTGTGGAACGCGGCGGAGGGCGGCGACGACCTGATGGCGAAGCTCGCGGCGGTACCGAGCAACCACAGCCCGCTGTTCGCCCCGGACCTGTCGACGGTCGCACCGGGGGTGCGGACGCTGGTGTCGGGGGCGCTGGCTGTGCTGTCGGCGGGGACAGACGGGGCGCGGGTCGCCGGGGGCTGATGGCGTGCGGGTTGCCCGGGCTGGTGACCTGCATGGTGGCCCGATCCGCTTAACCTCGCCGACGTGTTCGGCGTGACTGCCGGCGCATCGGCGCGGCCAGGTCCGTATGCGCGATCAGCCTCCAGGGCACGGGAGTTACTGCCATTGTGGTCGCGGATGGGACGGTACGCGTCGAGGGGGCAGGCATGCGACGAAATCTCCGGTGGGCGGCTGCGGGACTGGTCACGGCCATGGCCTTCGCGCTACCCACGTGGCTGTGCGGTGCCGTGTTCCTGCCATCGACGGTCACAGATCCCGCGATCCGCTGGTCGCTCTCGTCGACGCTCGGGGTGGTGCTGGCCACGCTGGCCGCCACATGGGGGCAGGGCTTCGCCACCCGCAGCCAGCAGGAAAACACACCGGCCCCGCCGCCCGACGGCCCGGTCACGGCATCCGGCGAGCGCAGCATCGCCGTCAAAGGCAGCCCGGTCGGCAATATCTCCACCGGGGACTCCGGGACACGCAATGCTCCGGCCCGTCCGGCGACCGCGACTCCGGCCGCCCCGGCACCGGATTCGGCACAACCTCAGCCCGAGCCCAGGCCCGAGTCCGCGCCGGGCTCGGTGACCGCGTCCGGAGAACGGTCGATCGCCGTCCACGGCAACCCCGGGGGCACAGTCTCCACCGGAGACCAGTTCGGCGAGGACCCTGCGTGAAGCGGCCCTTCACGGAAGAGCCCATGGAACCGCAGGCGCCTGAGCCCGATGCCCTCCCTCACACCGAAGCCCACACCGAGGCATCCGGGACGCGGTCCATCGCGATGAACACCGGCGGCGGCGATTTCCTGGGGACCGCCATGACAGGGGACAACGCCACGGCCGTTCAGCTGCCGCGCGAGGCGCTCGTCCCCGCGGCCGAGGTGCAGGCCCCACCAGGGCTGGACAACCTGCCAGTACGCCCGGCCACGTTCGTGGGCCGCGCCCGCGAACTGGAGCGGCTGGACACCGCGCTCTCCTCCGGGGGCCAAGCGGTCATCCAGGCGGTGCACGGGCTGGGCGGGATCGGCAAGAGCACCCTGGCCGCGCACTGGGCCGCCACCCGTCCCCACGGCCACGCCCTCGTCCGGTGGATCAGCGCCGACGGCCCCGCCGCCGTCCAGCAGGGCCTGGCCGACCTCGCCACCGCCCTGCAACCGGCCCTGGCCAAAGCCCTGACTGCCGAGGCGCTCGCCGAACGCGCCGCGCAGTGGCTGGCCACCCACACCGGCTGGCTGATCGTCCTGGACAACGTCAACGATCCCGCCGACATCACCGGCCTGCTCGCCCGCGCCCGGGACGGACGCTTCCTGATCACCAGCCGCCTCGCCACCGCCTGGACCAACGCAACCACCGTGCTCCGCCTGGACATCCTGGACCCGGACGAGTCCCTGGACCTGTTCACCCGCATCACCACCGACCAGCACCCCGGACGGGACCTGGACGGCGCCGCCGACCTGTGCGAAGAACTCGGCCACCTGCCCCTGGCCATCGAGCAGGCGGCGGCCTACCTCGCCCAGAACCCGCTCACCACCCCCCGCGCCTACCTGGCCCTGCTCGCCGAGTACCCGGCGGCGATGTACCGCAACGGCGCGGCCACCACCCCGGCCGAGCGCACCATCGCCCGCATCTGGAACATCACCCTGGGCCGCATCATCGAGCTCCAGCCCGCCGCCGCCGACCTGCTACGGACCCTGGCCTGGTACGCCCCCGACCACATCCCCACCACCCTGACAGGACCCGCCGACCCCCCTACGCAGAACGCCGCGCTCGGCCTCCTGACCGCCTACAGCATGATCACCCCCGACCCAGCCACCGGCACCTTGTCCATCCACCGGCTCGTCCCCCCCCCCGCCCGCACCCCCGACCCCGAACCCGACGACCCCCACCGCACCCTCCACCACGTCGCCCAGGCCCGCGAACAGGCCACCGCCAACCTGCGCACCGCCCTGCCCAACACCTGGGACACCCCCGCCACCTGGCCCACTTGGCGCACTCTGCTCCCCCACATCGACGCCTTCGCCGACCGCGCCACCCACGAGACCGACACTGCCACCACGGCAGACATCCTCAACCGCACCGGGAACTTCCTCGACAACCAGGGCCAGCACGCCCGCGCCATCAGACACCTTCAACGCGCCCTCGCCAACCGCACCCGGGTACTGGGCGAAGACCACCCCTCCACCCTGACCTCCCGCAACAACCTCGCCTACGCCTACCAGTCGGCGGGGAACCTGAGCCGCGCAATCCCGCTGTACGAACAGACCATCACCGACATGGTGCGGGTGCTCGGCGAAGACCACCCCTCCACCCTGACCTCCCGCAACAACCTCGCCGGCGCCTACGAGTCGGCGGGGAACCTGAGCCGCGCAATCCCGCTGTACGAACAGACCCTCACCGACCGCACCCGGGTACTGGGCGAAGACCACCCCGACACCCTGACCTCCCGCAACAACCTCGCCGGCGCATACCAGTCGGCGGGGAACCTGAGCCGCGCAATCCCGCTGTACGAACAGACCCTCACCGACCGCACCCGGGTGCTCGGCGAAGACCACCCCTCCACCCTGACCTCCCGCAACAACCTCGCCAGCGCCTACCGAGCAGCGCGGAGACTACTGGAGGCGATCGCCATGTACCAGCGCACGCTGCAGGACATGGTGCGGGTGCTGGGCGACAACCACCCCGACACCCGCACGACACGCAACAACCTCGCTTCGGCGTTGGAAAAGCGGGCGGTGGACGGGCCGAAGCTCTGGTGACCGGTGTCTCACAAGCCTGGATGTGACGCAGGCTGTCGGGGCCGCGCAGTGATCACGTCCCCGCAGGTCGGCCTGTGTCAGACGGACTCGGTGACGCCGCACTCTGCCCTGGCCCCCAGAGGACCAATGGCATCGCCGGTCTCTCAGCCCGACCCACGGCAGAGGACCGGGCACGCTCGTTCGGTGAATCCAGCTACTACGCCTGGCCGAACTCGCCTATGCCAGCACCAGCGCCGGCTATGAACTCGGCGAACTCCGCGCCGGAGAACGTGAGCACCGGCCCCGATGGGTTCTTGCTGTCACGCAGCGCCCGGCTGCCACCGGGCAAAGCGGCAATCTCTACACAGTTGCCGTTGTTTCCTGAGTACGACGACTTCACCCACTCCAGTGGGGCCGAAGCGGGTTGAGTGGTTGGCTTCATCAGCCCTGTTCCATTTCTTGAAGGGCGTTCTGGATGAGCGCCCGGGACTTGCTGACGTTGGCTGCGGCCATGTTGAGGCGACGGAACAACGTCGTGTACGTCTCCACGTCGGCCGCCTCCTCGTAGTAGAGGGTGCTGGTGGGTGACTCGGTGTAGACGACGTCCGTCTCCGCCGAGGTGGGGAAGCTCATGATCACGTACGGACCGAAGAGGCAGGCGTTCATGGGGTCTTCGCGCGGCAGGATCTGAAGCTCGATGTTCTGCTTCCGGCTGTCCGCGGCCAGGGCCTCGAGCTGAGCCTTCATCACCTCGCGGCTGCCGACCCGGTGGTACAGGACGTTCTCGGCGATGACAACCCACAGTTGCAGCGGGCTGTCCCGGGTCAGGATGGTCTTCCGCTCGCGACGCACGCTGACCTGAGCTTCCACGTGATCCGGCGTGGCTTCCGGCACCTGCAACCGGATCAGCGCTTCGGTGTATTCCGGCACTTGCAGCAGACCGGGCACCAAGTTGGTCTCGACGTTGTACAGCTCCGACGCGTCCCATTCCACGGCTGCGTATGCCGCGTACGCCGGATCGACCACGTTGACGTACCGGCTCCACCATCCCTTTTGTCTGGCCTCGCGCGACAGCTTCTCGATCGCGGCCCGTTCGGTCGGGTCGGTGACGTTGTACGCGTCCATCAGGGCGCGCAGGTCGGGCAGCCGGATGCCTGACTGGGAGTTCTCGATCCGGCCGACCTTTGATTCCGCCGAACCGAGCACCTTGGCGGCGTCGGCATGCGTCAGCCCGGCCGCCGTCCGCAGTTCGCGCAGCGTCCGCGCCAACCGCCTCTGGCGGAACGTCGGGTTGTTGTTGATGGGCACTGGTCGGCCGCCTCCCTTCTCCTTCTCGCAGGTCAAGTGTGCCGCTCACGTCACGGTGAGGGCAACAGGCATTCGGGCCCTCTCAAAGTGGGTACTTGACACTTTGCTGTACTCATAGTGCAGAGTACTCACCACGGAGGTTCATCTGCTCACGCTATGCGGAGCCTCCCAGGCCCGTCCGCCCGCGAACCCGTCCGAGGGGACCGAGTATGGCTGAAACTATGAACTTGCAGGTGCGGTACAGGAGATACCGCCCATCCGTGCCGGTCGCCCGCGCCCAGGCCAGAGCTCTCTCCAGGCAATGGCGCTTACCCGATTCCGTCGCTGACTCACTGGAGTGGGTAGTCACCGAGTTGGTGACAAACGCGGTAATCCACGGCCGAGCAACACGAGGAAGTCGCGTAGCAGTGACCTACCACCTTGACGGTGGTCGTCTGCGCGTTGACGTCCGTGACGCGGCCAGCGGCATGCCGAGCGCCGGTTCGCCCACCCCCGAGGACGGCGACGAATCCGAAGGCGGCCGAGGACTTCAGGTCGTGGCAGCGCTCGCTGACGACTGGGGTGTGACGCCGAGGGTGATTGGAAAGAGCGTGTGGGCGGAACTGGCAGTTTCCCCGAAGGGCTCGAAGGAGGGGATGGCGTGACCGTTGACACGAACCGTCCCCGTCCCCCGTGCGCCGGTTACCTGCGCCGACTCGATGGTGTCGACGAGCAGGAAGAACTGCGCCTCGTCGCGGCCATGGCGGACTTCGCAGACCGAGCGGGACTCGTGCTGACGTTGGTGGCCGTCGAGAAGCGACCGGGATACGTCGTGGCCCTGCACGCCGTGACCCGCTACTGCCAGAACCACGGCGTCCGCAACGTGGTCGTGCCGACTTACGAGCACCTCAACCAGTTGCCGCCGCTCGCCCATCTCGCGAAAGAACTGCTGCAACAGGACATCAGCGGCCTGGTGTGGATCGCCACTTCCGCCGGAGAGGAAGCCTCAACATGCACGCTGACCACCAGGAACGGCGGGCCAACGTGACCACCAAGGACATCGTGACCCCGATTCCCCTCTTGGCCGCGTCACTCCGTCTGGTCGCCGTCCCCACGGCGGTCCCGTGCTCACGGATCTTCGTCCGGCACACGCTGGCGCACTGGCACTTCGAAAAGCACATCGACACGGCTGCGCTCATCATGAGCGAACTCGTCACCAACGCGGTCAGGGCTGGCGGCATCATCGACGATCAGCTGAAGTCGGGGCAGATCACTTCGGAGCATGTCATCGGGATACAGCTCCGGGCGCTGGAAACCAGCCTGTACGTCGAGGTCTGGGACAGGACAGAAGCGGTGCCCGTACGGAAGAACCCCGGTGTTGAAGCGGTCGGCGGGCGGGGGCTGCTGCTCGTCGAGGCGTTGGCGGAGCAGTGGGACATCTTCCGCCCCATCATCGGCGGCAAAATCGTGTGGGCGAAACTGCCACTCGATGTGTCGATCGAGTCGGGCACCCACCAGCAGCGTCCGCCGCTTGTCCTGCCACCGGGCATCCGGGCATCGCGAGGTTCAGGAGCAGACCAGGCACGTTCGGCACTGCTGGACCAGCTGTTGACCACAACGATCACTGCACGGACCAAACGTGCGGCCTAGTCAGCCGGGCACGTGCTGGGCGGTCCGCGCCTTCCCCGGCTTCCCCGGCTTCCCCAGCTTCTCCAGCTGCCGCTCGGCATGCCGTACGGCCCCTTCGCGCCGGCCGGGCACCCGACGCCTCAACTCGACGACCACCGGGCCGAGTTCACGCGCGTCGGCGCTCTCGCCGAGGCTCGTCCACTGGTGGTGGGCCCGGTCGACGGCCGCCTCGACGGCAGGCTCGTCCGGTGCCTGCCCGGCCCTGAGCCGCGTACCGGCGACGGTCAGCCAGGCCCGGCAGCTGCGGGCCGGGTCCCCGGCGAACATCGCGAGATCGGCCCGGACCTCGGTCCAGTGCAACGCCTCCTCGGAGGCGGGGCCGTGCGAACGGGAGGCCGCCTGTTCCCGCTCGGCAGCGAGCGCGTCGGCGTCGGCGTGCCTCCCCGCCTGGACGGCGGAGGTGATGAAGGAGTGTGGATCACTGTCCTCGACGACGTTCTTGACAACGTTCTCGACGACGTTCTTGACGACGGCGAGTCGACGCGGTGCGACCGCAACAGGCGCCGGCGGTTCGACCGGGGCCAGTGGTTCGGCGGGGACCGCCGGTTCGGCGGGGACCGCCGGTCCGGCCGGCCCCGCCTTCGCGGCTTCGCCGGGCACCTCTTCGGCGCCGACCGGCCTTTTCAGCCCGTCCGGGGGTCTGGGGGCGGAGCCCCCCTGGGACGGTACGGGCAGGCGCGGCGGGGGCGGAACGAACCCGGCGTGCACACCGGCCCCGGTCACCGCGTCCCACTCCAGCACCACATCCCCGTAAGCCGCGCCCTCCGACGACAGCCGTCCGAGCGCCTGCTGATGCAACCGCCCCGACTCGGGCCGGTACCCGCTGCGCAGGATCGTCGCGACCGTCTTCATGTACGTCGGCACGGCCACCGCCCGCCGGGGCGGCGGCGGAGCCACCCTCCCGTACACGCTCACTCCCCGCCCCGCACCGAGCCCCCGCCCCGTGAGGTACTGCCACGCGGCGGCATCGGCGTGCAGGTCGAGGAACAGGGTCGTCGTCCCCGGCGCCCGCAACCGCAGCTCCTCCGCGATCCAGTGCCAGGGGAAGGCGGTGTAGCGGACCGTCGCGGGGGTCGTGCGGGCCAGGGCGAGATGCGGAAGGTGCTGTTTGCGGTCGAGTTGGAGCTGCCCGGTGAGGAAGACGGTGAGCGGCCCGGGAGTCATCGCGGCGGCGCGCAGGCGGGTGAGAACGGCCTGCGGCTCCAGCGGGTCGGCGAGTTCGACGACGTTCGCGGTGTCGGTGCCGGCCAGCACGGCGGGGGCGACGGCGTCGAGGACGGGCAGCACGGACGCCGCGTCCACGAGACAGCCCTTGCCAACGGGCGAGGCGGCAAGCAGCAGCGCGGTCCCGGTCGTCGAGCCGATCGAGCCGATCGGACCCGTTGCCCCAGCCATGGTCCCTCCCCTCACGTCCGTCACACCGTCACATCCCTAGGCAGCACCGTAACCGGTGCGACTGCGAAGGGGGATTGGCGGTACGGCTATGACCCCCTATGGACGGCTTGTACCTGACCCTGGGTCAGCCGAACCGTCAGCCTCACCGTCGACCGCGCCGTCAGCCACACTGTCATCCGCGCGCACCGCGAACACCGTCGTGTCGTCGGCGAGACGCCCACCGCAGTGCCGCAGCGTGCCGTCCCGTACGAACTCCACCAGGCGCTGCGGATCGGCGGTGCGCGGGTCGGCGGCGACGGCGTCGGCGACCCGTTCGCGCAGCGGGAAGAAGGTGCCGGCGGCGTCCCGGGCCTCGGTGACACCGTCGGTGACGAGGAGCAGGGTCTCCGCGGCGCCGAGGGGCACCCGGACCACGGACGGCAGCCCGCCCTCGCCCGAGGTCAACTCGCTGAGCCCGAGCGGGAGTCCGTCCCCCGGCGGCAGGCTCCGTACGCCGTCGCGCGACACGATCAGGGAAGGCTCGTGCCCGAAGTTGACGACCTCGACCACGACCTCGCCGACGAGCCCGGTCCCCTCCTCCCGGGGGAAGCCGATGAGGACGGCCGTGGCGAACCGGTCGCCGTCGTCCCGCCCGACGGCCGCCCGGTAGCGGATGTGCCGCAGCATCCGTACCTCCAGGCGTTCCGCGACCGCCGCGAGCACCGGTTCGTGGTACCCGGCCTCCCGGAACGTGCCGAGCAGGGCCGCCGCAGCCTCGACCGCGCCGAGCCCCTTGCCCTGGACGTCACCGATGAGGACCCGGGTGCCGTGCGGGCCGGGCTGGATGTCGTAGAAGTCGCCGCCGACGCGGGCGAAGGCGTCGGCGGCGAGATACACCGCCGCGTGGTCGAGGCCGCCCCAGCCGGGCGGCAGCGGGCGCAGCACCGTACGCCGGGTGGTCTCGGCGACGTCCCGCATGTGCAGCATGCGCCGTTCACCGCGCAGCCGGACCACACAGGCGAGGACGGCGAGCACCCCGCCGAGGCCGACGAGGATGAAGTCGGGCAGCCCGGTCTGGTACTGGTGCGGCCAGGCACCGTCGACGAAGACGTAGGTGCCGAGGGACAGGCCCGCGAAGACGACGGTGCCGGTCACCCGGCAGAGCGCGGCGGCGATCCCCGGCACCAGCACGATCCAGGAGATGATCCGGAACTCGCCGGTGGTGTTCCAGTCGAGGACCGCGATCACCACGAGCAGCACCAGCGGCGGCACCCAGCCGGCGCCGCGCCCGGCGGAGAGGGGCGCCGAGAAGGCGGGGCCCTCGTCCGTGCCCACGGCGCCCACCCGGCTCACCCGGCCCACCGGCTTCATGGCACCCAGCGAAACACGGCCGATGTCCGCTGTCGACTTGCCAGGGGACCTCTCCAGGTGTGCTCTGGAGGGCGGGGGCGAGGAGAGAGGAACACTCTCATGGCTCAAGCAACGTCCGGGATCCCCGGCAAGGCGGGAAGAACCGCGCTTCCCGACGTCTTCGGCGCCAGGTCCCACCTGGCCGCGAACCGGGCACTGCCCGTCGTGCTCGGGCTGGTCTACGGCTTCTGGGCCGCGGCCAACCGGCGCGACGGCGGTCCCATCACCGGCTGGAACGTCCTCTTCGGCTTCGTGAGCGCGCTGGCGTTCATGGCGGTGCTGGTCGGCGTGCGGGCGATGGCGCCGCGACTGGCGCGCGAGCCGCACGCGGTGGCGTGGGGCGCGTTCGCCGGGGTCGCGTTCGGGTTCCTGTACAGCCAGACCGGGGCGAGTGTGCTGCGGTCGTGCGGCAACTCACTGGTGGTCGCGGCGTCCGTGTCGGCGGTGCTGTTCTACCGCTACTACACGCGCGAGGACGCGGCCGGGCACCGGGTGAACTGATCCCGGCCGAAGCTGATCCCGGCCGAAGGTGATCAGAAGCGATCTCAGCCGAAGGTGACGTTCCAGCTGAAGCTCCACGTCCCCGAGGCGCTCCACTGGCCGTGATCATGGCCGTGGCCGTCGTCCTTCCACTCCGGGCACGGATCGCTGCAGCTGGGCACCGACCGACCGCCGGTGTCGATGAAGACGGCGCTCGCCCAGGCGTCGACGCCTGGCAGCCAGTACCAGTGCGGGTTTCCGCGCACGGTCTGTCCGGTGACCGCGCACTCGACGCGGCCGTGGCTGCCCGGTGACAGCGACCCGACGACGGGCGAGTCGGTGGTCGGCTGCTCCCGCAGGTTCAGCTCACCGGCGGAGACGACGGTGCCCCGGACCCCGGAGCCGTCGGAGCGGTCGGAGCCGTCGGAGCCGTCGGAGCTGGAAGGCACGGCCGCCATCGCCGTGCCGATGGGTACGGCGGCCAGGATTCCGCTGGTGAACAGGGCAGCGGTCAAGGTCCGCAGGGCCGGAATGGTGGGCATGATCGGCCTCCTTCTCCCCAAAACCAGGAAACACCCGTTCGGGTGAACGCTCCACCGGAGGCTCCATCACGGAGGCTTGTCCCGCACAGCCATATGCAGTCATATGCGGTCGACCGGCTCGCGTTTCCCACCCCCGGGCCTTTGCCTTGAGGGGTGTCTCACCGTGTGTCTCACCGTCTCCGGAGCGTCCTGTCGGCCGTCCTCACCGCCCTCGCGTGCTTCCTGCTGCCCTTCGGCGCGCTCTCGGCGTGGGCGGCGTACGGGCTCGCCGACACCGGCCGGTACGTCACCACGATGGCGCCGCTCGCCGAGAACCCGTACGTCCAGGACGCCATCGCGGACAACGTGGGCGCCGGGATCGTGCACGCGGTCGACGTCGGCCCGCTCGAAGGCACCGTGAACCACTTCGTGCAGGACGCGGTGCACTCGTTCACCCGCACCGAGGCCTTCCGCACCGCCTGGGACACGGCGAACCGCGCCACCCACGAGGCGGTGCTGCACGCCCTGCGGAACGACCCCGACAGGCAACACCCCGGCGACCGCTACGGCAGTTACGGCGGCGAGGGCGCCGTCACCATCGACCTCGCCCCCGTCACCGCCCAGGTCAAGCGTCAACTCACCGCCGACCACGTGCCGTTGGCGAGCCACATCCCCGTCGCGCACACCGAGGTCGCGGTCCTGCCCGCGCAGGATCTCGTACCGCTCCGGAAGGGTTTTCGCGTGCTCGAAGTCGCCGGTTTCTGGCTTCCGGTGACGGCCGGTGTCCTCGCCGTCGCCGGCATCGCACTCGCCGTCCGGCGCCGCCGGGCGATCACGGCGACCGCGCTCGGCACGGCGCTCGGCGGGGCGCTGCTCGGCGTCGCGCTCGTGATCACCCGCCACCTGACCCTCACCGACCTGCCGCCCGGCGTCTCCGCCCCCGCCGCGGGCGCCGTCTACGACGCCCTGACCGCCACCCTCCGCACGGTCTCCTGGCTGCTCCTCGCCCTCGGCCTCGCCGTCGCCCTCGGCATGTGGGTCACCGACCGCTACGGCCCCGCCGGGCGATCGCGGCGAGCGTCCGCAGTGCCCGCTCCAGGTCCGCTTCCGGCGCCGACGCGAGCCCGAGTCTGACGGCGTCCGGCGCCCGCTGCGGACCCACGGCAAAGGCACCCCCGGGCGTGACGGCGATGCCGTGCACCGCCGCGGCTGCCGTGAAGGTGTCCGCCCGCCAGGACGCGGGCAACTCCCACCAGGCGTAGTAGGCGTACGGATCCGACCGCACGGCGCCCCCGAACTCCGCCAACTCCCTTGCCAGCAGCCGCTGTCGACGCGCCGCGTCCAGCCGCTTGGCGGCCACGAGCCGCGCCACGGTCCCGTCCTCGACCCACCGCACCCCGGCCTCCAGCGCGAACCGCCCCGCATTCCACCCACCCGACCGCACAGCCGCCGCCACAGCTTCCGCCCGGTCCGGCGGTACGACGAGAAAGCCGACGGTGAGCCCGGGCGCGACCCGCTTGGACAACCCGTCGACGACATGGGCCAGTTCGGGGACGTGGGCGGCGAGGGGCTCCCCCGAGGTCGTTGTGCCTGCCGCGTCCGTGAGGAACGACCAGATCCGGTCCTCCACCACCGGCACGCCCAACTCCCGGATCACACCCGCGAGTTCGCGCTTCCTCTGCTCTCCCGTCGTCACCGACGTCGGGTTGTGCAGCGTCGGCTGGACGTACAGCGCGGACAGGGGAGCGGTGCGGTGGGCGGCGGTGAGGGCGTCGGGGCGCAGACCGTCCCGGTCCATGGCGAGGGGGACGAGGGTGATGCCGAGGCGGACGGCGATCTCCTTGACCAGCGGGTACGTCAGCGTCTCGACGCCGACCCGGCCGCCCGGCCGGACCAGGGAGGCGAGGGAGGCGGCGATCGCCTGCCGGGCGTTGCCCGCGAAGAGGACGCCGTCGGGGTCGGGCCGCCAGCCCGGGGTGGCGAGCAGCCCGGCGACCGCCGCCCTGGCCTCGGCCGTACCGGTGGCGGGCGCCGGACGCAGCGCCTCGGTGAGCACGTCGGGGCGCAGGAGAGGCGCGAGCGCCGGGGCGAGCAGCTCCGACTGACCCGGCGCGGAAGGATAGTTGAGCTCAAGGTTGACCGCCTTGTCACCCCTCGTGGCCATGCTGCCCAGCGCCGGCTCGGCGAGCGCGCGCCCGCCCGGCTCGTGCGCCGCGGCCCGGACGAACGTGCCGCGTCCGACCTCCCCGACGACCAGTCCACGCCGCACGAGCTCGCCGTACACCCGCCCGGCCGTCGACCCGGCGATGCCGCGCCGACGCGCGAACGCCCGCTGCGGAGGCAGCCGTTCACCAGGACGGAGCCGTCCGGTGGCGATGTCGTCGGCTATCCGGTCGGCGAGGCGTCGGTAGTCGTCCATGAATCCCCCGTACCCGTTCTCGTACATTGCACCGAGCGCAAAGATCCTATTGCACCGAGGAGTTGGATGGACCTAGGGTCGTCCACATGCCCCCACTTACCCCTCTCGTACCTCTTGTCCCTCTCATCCCTCTTGTCCTCGTCCACGGCCATCCCTTCGACCACACCATGTGGAACCCGCAGATCGAGGCGTTCTCGGCCACCCGCCGGGTCATCGCCCCCGACCTGCGCGGCTACGGCGCCTCCCCGGCGGCCGTGGACACCGCCACCCCGCTCTCGCGGTTCGCGCAGGACATCGAGGAGTTGCTCGACGAGGCGCGGGTCGAGTCGTGCGTGCTCGCCGGGCTGTCGATGGGCGGCCAGATCGTCATGGAGTGCTGCGACCGGTTCCCGGAGCGCGTCCGGGGCGTCGTCCTCGCCGACACCTTCCCCGCACCCGAGACGCCGGAGGGCCACCTCGCCCGGAACGCGATGGCGGACCGCCTGCTCTCAGAGGGTATGCGCGGGTACGCCGACGAGGTGCTGGAGAAGATGGTGGCCCCGTACGCCGACCCGAGCGTCAAGGCCCACGTCCACCGCATGATGACGGCCACGGACCCGCGGGGCGCGGCGGCGGCGCTCCGGGGCCGCGCGCAGCGCCCCGACTACCGCCCCCTGCTGACCAGGCTCACCCTCCCGGCCCTGGTCGTCGTGGGAGCCGACGACGAATACACCCCGGTCTCCGACGCCGAGGCCATGCACGCGGCCCTCCCCGACTCCACGCTCCACGTGATCGAACACTCGGCCCACCTGCCCAATCTGGAACGCCCTGCCGAGTTCAACAGGGCCCTGGCCGACTTCCTGGCGACGCGGATCGACCCGGCCCCCTGACCCGGCCCTCCACCAGCGCGGATGAGCCCGTCCCGGAACACGCTGTACGGCGATAATGGGCCCATGTCCCGCGAGTTCCCCATCGGCCTCACACCTCCCGACTGGCTGGTGCGGAATCTCCGACCCCAGCCGGCCCCGCCCGTCAACCGCCCCGCCGTGGCCCGCGCCGCCATCGCCATGTCGCTGCCCCTGGCCGTCGGCCTCGCCACCGGCCACGCCGCCTACGGCGCTCTGGCCTCGATGGGTGCCCTCTCGGGCGTCATCGGGGACACCGCCGACGCGTACCGGATGCGCATCCTCAACATCGCCATCCCCCAGTTCTTCGGCGCGCTCGGCGTCACCCTCGGCTCGCTCGTGTACGGCCGGGGCTGGGCCGCCGTCGCCGCCGTCACCTGCGTGGCCCTTGTCTCCGGGATGATCTCGACGATCGGCGCGGTGGCCTCCGTGTCCGGACTGCTGCTGCTCCTCAACTCCGTGATCGGCGCCGGGCTGCCGCTGCCCGGGGCCTGGTGGCTCGCACCGGCGCTGATGTCCGGCGGCGGGCTGCTGGTGCTGGCCCTGGCCCTGCTCGCCTGGCCGCTGCGGTCGGGGGTGCCGGAACGGGCGGCGGTCGCGCAGACCTACCGTACGGTCGCCGAACTGCTCGCCGCCGGCACCACCGACGGCTACGAGGACGCCCGGCAGGCCGTCACCCAGTCCCTCAACAAGTCGTACGACCTCGTCCTCGCCCGGCGCGCCCGCCACCACGGACGCAGCCCCGAACTCGTGCGTCTGCTCGCCCAGTTGAACGCCATCACCCCGGTCGTCGAGGCCGCCCCCGCCGCCCACCAGGCCGGCCGCCCGCTGCCGCCCGAGGTCCCGGAGGCGGTCCGCCACCTCGCCGACGCCGTCGAGACGGGCTACACCGGCCCGACCGGGCTGCACATCCCCGCCCCGGCCGACCACACCTCACGCGCCGTCGAACAGGCGCTGCGCCACGCCGCCGACGTGGTCGGCAGCCGCTCCCCCGACCTGCGCACAGCCGCCGCCGACGACGACCGCCTCGGCCGACCGGCCACCCTGCGCGCCCGCGCCGTCCGCGCGGCCCGGGACGTCGTACTGTCCGGCGACTCCTGGCGCTACGGACTGCGCCTCGCGCTGTGCATCGGCCTCGCGCAGGTACTGGTCTCGACCGTCCCGGTGCCGCGCTCGTACTGGGTCGCGCTGACCATCACCTTCGTCCTGAAGCCCGACTTCGGCTCCGTCTTCTCCCGGGCACTGCTGCGCGCCCTCGGCACGGTCGTGGGGCTGGTGATCGCGGCGGGGGTACTCGTCCAGGTACCGCGCGGCTGGTGGGACGTACCCGTGGTCCTTCTCCTCGCCACGCTGATCCCGGCGCTCACCCCACGCGGGTACGGCTACCAGACAGCCGCCATCACCCCGGTGATCCTCCTTCTCTCCGACGTCCTCAACCACCAGGGCGCGGCCCTACTGCTGCCCCGGCTCCTCGACTCCCTCATGGGCTGCGGAATCGCGCTGGTCGCGGGCTATCTCCTCTGGCCCGAGAGCTGGCACACCCGCGTCGGCGACCGCCTCGCCGACGCGGTCGCGGACACGGCACGCTATGTGGATTCGGCGTTCCGCCCTGACACCGAGGGTGCGGCACGGGCACGGATGCGACGGCGCCTGTACCGCGATCTCTCCGTCGTCCGTACGGAGTTCCAGCGGGCCCTGACCGAACCGCCGCCCACCGGACGGCGGGCGGCGGCCTGGTGGCCCCTGGTCGTCGCGGTGGAACGCATCGTCGACGCGACGACGGCGGCCCGGGTCCACATCAAGCAGGGCGCCAAGCCGCCGTCCGACGCCGAGATCACCCAAGTCGTCGCACAGCTGCGGGAGTTGTCGGACGGTCTGCGCCGGGTCGAGACCCTGTACGCGGTGCGTACGGACCTCAGCGGACCGGCGGACAGTGTGCTGGAGCCGCTGCGCCAGGAGGTTGCGGCGGCGAGGGCGGTCACGTCACCGCACAAGTAGACGGCGGCGCGGCGAAGGGGGCGCGGGCCGTCCCTGTGCAGAGGGACGACCCGCGCCTGTGGGGGGGGGTGGGCTACTGGGGTACCGGGAAGCCGCCGAGGGGCTACTGAGGGATTACGGAGGGACGACGGGCGGACTCCCGCGTGACTAACGCAGTGCCTTCGCGAGCCCGTTGGCCCAGAGCTGCTTCACGCGGGAGCGTTCGGGGTGGCGTTTGCCGGATTAGCGACTGTCTCTTTGGCCGAACCGGCATACGCAGCCTGTGTATTGGGTGGGGGAGATAGGAACTGACGTACCTAGAGCAAGCGTTGTCAAGCTGAGGCCCAACGCGGGACACTTGAGGGCGGTTTACCTCGATCGGGTGATGGTTGGCTCCTGGGCTTGCGGTGCTCTGGGCCATCCGGGTTAGCGTGGCTATGCGATCTGGGACGCGAGGTGCGGTGTCAGCGTGCGGGGCCCCTGCTCCACCGGTGTGATGGTTCAGGGCCTCCTCGTCGCCTCTGGCCGTAACCAATTGGCCAGGTCGCGTAGGGAACCGACCTCCCGGGCCCGGACCACGCACAGGATGCGTGTCGCCGCCCCGGGGCTGAGTACGCCGGGGACCAGTGCGCCCAAGACCGTTCGGGGCGTGCGGCTGAATGGGGTCACTCCCTCTCGGTCCACAGGAACGGTGAGTCGATCGTTCGTACGGTGAGTGTCGGCGTCTGTGCGGCGGCTGTGATGATGGCAAGTCGCGATAGCGCGGCCCTATCACCGGGGGGCGGGGCCGCCTGTGTGCGTCTGTCGGAACGCACGGATCCGGCTTAGGGTGCGATGGCATGGACATGTACATGCGCATGATTCGCGACGCGGAGCCGGCGGAGCTGGTCGCATGGAGCTAGAGGTCAGGCACCTTCGGGCGCTGTGCGCCATCGCCGACACCGGCAGCCTGCACCGGGCCGCCCGCCAACTGGGCGTGGCCCAGCCCTCGTTGAGCACCCAGCTGCGCCGAATCGAACAGGAGCTGGGCGGCGCGCTGTTCACCCGGACCCGGATCGGCTGCCGTCCGACGCCGCTCGGCCGGGTCGTGCTGAGCCGGGCCCGTCCCCTGGTGGCGGAGATGCGCTCACTGGTCACGGAGGCGCGGGCCGCGGCGGCGGACGAACCGCAGCTGCGCATCGGCTCGACGGCCAGCCGGGCCCTGTCGGGCTGGCTGCGCCGGCTCCGTCAGCGCCAGCAGGAGCCGACCCTGCGCATGGACGTCTCCGCGAACGCGCTGCTGCGCATGGTCGCCGACGGCCAGTTGGACGTGGCGTTCGTGCACGAGGTGGAGGGCTGCCCGCTCCGCATCCCGGACGGCCTGTGCCTGCGCGTACTGGCCGACAGGGAACCCCAGTTCGTGTCCCTACCCGCCGACCATCCGGCCGCCGCGAGACCGGTGGTCCACCTCTCCGAGCTGGCCGGCGACCGCTGGATGGTGGACGAGACGGTCGACGGCGAGTTCGACGCCGTACTGCGCATGCTGCACACCGCCGGCCTCAACCCCCGCGTCCTGCACGGCGATTACCACACCGCGGCCTCGCTGGTGGCGACCGGCGAGGTCGTCACCGTCTGCCAGCCGACCTGCCTGCCGCGCCCCGAGATGGCGGTACGCCGGCTCCACGGCGACCCGCTCGGCGTACGGCTGCTGCTGGCGGCCCGTACGGAGACGGAGCTGGACGGATTGCATCCGGCGCTGGCGGAGGCGTACGAGGAGGTGTCGCGGCAGGCACCGGCGTACCAGGAGTGGCTGGAACAGAGCACCGGCGCCGCGACGCCAGCCTCCGTCCCAGCACTCCCGTAAGCCGCTCACCGAACCCGACCGGCTCAGACGCCGATGTCGCAGCCGTCCGTACGCCACACGGCGACGACCGCCGGGCGGACGATCTTCCCCGGTCCGTCGGGCCACGTGCTGGCGGGCTTCTCCACCGAGGCGCCGTCGATCTCGCCCGGGTGCTGCACGGCGACGAGCACCTGGCGCTCCCCGATGACCGGACCGCAGGTCTCGGCGCCGGTCGGCACGGTCAGGAACTGCTTGAGCTCACCGCGCCGGGCACCCTTCGTCGCGACGCCGAACAGGCCGTCGTGGGAGCCGAGTTGGCTGCCATCCGTGGAGATCCACAGGTTGCCGTGACGGTCGAAGGCGACGTTGTCGGGGCAGGAGATCGGGCTGACGTCGTCCTTCGGGAAGCCCGCGAAGTAGGTGGCGGGGTCCTTGGGGTCACCGGCGACGAGGAAGAGCGTCCAGGCGAACGAGGTGCTCTCGGCGCGGTTCCAGCGCTCGGTCAGCTCCAGGATCTGCCCGTGCTTGTTGGAGTTGCGCGGGTTGGCCTCGTCGGCGGCGGCGAAGCCGGCCTTGCCCCGGTTGCTGTTGTTGGTGAGGGCGACATAGACCTTGCCGGTGACCGGGTTGGGCTCGATGTCCTCGGGCCGGTCCATCTTGGTGGCGCCGACCTTGTCCCCGGCGAGCCGCGTGAAGACGAAGACCTCCTCGGCGGTCATGCCGTCGACGTGCGAGACGGCGCCCTTGGCGGTGGCGGTCGCCAGCGGAATCCACGTACCGCTGCCGTCGAACTCACCGTCGGCGGGCAGCTTCCCGCTCCCGTCGATCTCGATGGCGGGGGAGTCACCGGTGAGCTTGGCGACGTACAGCGTGCCCTCGTCGAGAAGGGAGAGGTTGTGCTCCCGGACGGAGCGCGAGTCCCCGTGCCGCATCCGCTTGCTGCCGACGAACTTGTAGAAGTAGTCGAAGCGCTCGTCGTCGCCGGTGTAGACGACGGGACGCCCGTCCGAGGTCATCCGGATGGTGGCGGCCTCGTGCTTGAAGCGTCCGAGGGCGGTGTGCTTGCGGGGTGTGGAGGAGGGATCGTAAGGGTCGAACTCCACGACATACCCGAACCGGTGGACCTCGTTGGGCTCCTGCGCGACGTCGAACCGCTTGTCGAACCGCTCCCACTTGCGCTCGGTGGCGCCGGTGCCGATGCCGTACCGCTTGTCGGTGTCGCGGGAGGAGTTGGCAAAGTACTGGTTGAAGTTCTCCTCGCCGTGCAGGGTCGTCCCCCACGGCGTGGTGCCCCCGGAGCAGTTGTTGAGCGTGCCGAGGACCTTCCGCCCGGTCGGGTCGGTGGAGGTCCTGAGGAGATCGGACCCGGCGGCCGGTCCCGTGATCCGGAACTCGGTGGTGGCGGTGACACGGCGGTTGAGCGGGTGGCGGAGTACGGGGGTGAGCTTGCCGGTACGCCGGTCGCCCTCGACCACGACGGCGGACAGCCCGTGCGCCGCCCAGGCGACCTCGACCTGCTCGCGGGTGGGGTTGGCGGCGTCGTAGCCGCGGAACATCAGGATCTCGTCGGTGTACTCGTGGTTGGCGACCAGGAGCTTCTGGTTCCCGTGGAGGGGGAGCAGCGCGAGGAAGTCGTTGTTGTACCCGAACTGACCGGCCTGCGCGGCGGCGGTCTGCTCCTCCGGGTCGAAGGCGGGGGCGCCACGGAGGATGGGCTCGCCCCAGCGGATGACGACGTTCTGGCCATACCCGCCGGGGACGGTCACAGCGTCGGCGGTGTTGGGCGCGACAGGGGTGAAGCGCAGGCCGCGCGGCACGGAAGAGGAGGAGACGGAGGAGGAAGGGGAGGCGGAGGGGTGAGGGTGGGAGGCTGCGGTGGCTGCTTCCGCGCCCTCGGCGCCGACGACGTTCACGGCGGTACCGGCCGCGGTGGCCACGGTGACGACGGCGGCGGCGCGCATCACGGAGCGGCGGCTGAGAGCACCGGCGATCACATCGCCGAGGTACTCGTTGGCGCTGGTGTTGGGAACCTCGTGGAAACAGGCGTCACCGCACCGGAAACGGCAGGTCATCGCTGACCGGCCGCCAGGATGCGATCCGGACGACGATCCGATCAACGGCAGCAGCTTTCGCACTTTACTCTCCCCATGGTGTCCCTATACGTGCCTTTGGTGTCAGCGTGACGCTAGGCGGACGGAAGTGCGACGGTGGGGACGCCAGGTGAACGAAGGGTGAACCCGTGGGAGCGGTAGGGGTATTGGGGTGCGGGGAAGATGCGGACGGGACCTGCCGCAGGCCCGGCCCATGCCTGCTGGGGGGCGGGGCGCGAGGTTGGCGAAGTGGCGCCCTTGACGCCCGCCGGGTTCCGTGAAAGACCCTGCCGAAGATCGTCAATCCGGACCGCTAACCTTACGTGTCCGTCCTGGCCAGGGATTGACGGCTACAACTCACGTGAAGGGTTGCGCACATGGGCATTCTCACTCTCCTGCGGAACGCGTTCGGCAAGTCACGCAAGGGGCGTGACGCCGAGGCGGCGCCCGCGCGGGAGGCGGAGTCGGTTCCTCAGCAGGGGGTCGCCGAGCCGAAGATTCCGGCACCGTCCCCAGAACCGACCCTGACCCAGTCCCCGACACCGAAGCCCGCAGAGGCCCCCTCGGTGGTGGACGACCTCGTCTCGGCAGCCTTCGACAACGTAACGGTCCCCAAGCCGTCCAGGCCGGTGGACGAGCCGGTGAAGCCGGTGGCTGAGGCGACTGAGCCGGTGGCTGAGCCAGTGGCTGAGGTGGCTGAGCCAGTGGCTGAGGTCGAGGTCGAGCCGGAGACCGAGGTTGCGGCGGAGACCAAGCCGGAGCCGGTGGCCGAGGCGGAGCCTGTGGCCGAGGCGGAGGTCGAGGCAGAGGTTGAGACCAAGGCAGAGGTTGAGCCTGAGGTGGAGGCGGATCCTGAGCCGGTCACCGAGACCGCGCCGGAGGCCGAACCGGTCGCCGAGGTGACACCGGAACTGGAACCGGAACCGGAACCGGAACCTGTCGTCGAGGCGGCACCGGAGCCGGAACCGCTGGCCGAGGTGACCCCCGAGCCCGAGGCCGAGCCTGTCGCCGAGGAGCCGGCTCCGGCGCCCGAGCCTGCCGCCGAGGTGACCGAGGTCGCCCCGGAGCCGGAGCCCGAGGTCGAAGCGGTCGCCGAAACCGAGCCCGAACCCGAACCGATCGTCGAAGCAGTCCCCGAGCCCGTCGCGGAGGAGCCCGCTCCCGAGCCGGAGGCCGAGGTGACGGCGGAACCGGAACCGGAACCGGAGTCTGCACCCGAGGTCGAGTCCGAGGAACTGGAACCGGCAGCCGCCGACGCGGAGGAAGCCCCACAGGGTCCACCCGCACCCGAAAACGAAGGCGCCACGGATGGTGCGAGTGGTCCGGGTGGGGAAACGGACACGGCCGACGGCGAAGCCGAGGCCGAGACCGAGGCCGTACCCGCAAGCCTCCTCACCGCGTACAACTCCGCCGCCACCACCCTCACCGCCCTCAACCTCAACAACACCCCCGCCAAGGTCTACCTCGTCCTGGACCGCAGCGCGTCAATGCGCCCGTACTACAAGGACGGCTCCGCCCAGGCCCTCGGCGAGCAGACCCTCGCCCTCGCCGCCCACCTCGACCCCGAGGCGACCGTCCACGTCGTCTTCTTCTCCACGGAACTGGACGGCACCGGCGAGCTGACCCTCTCCGACCACGACAACAAGATCGACGAACTCCACGCCTCCCTCGGCCGCATGGGCCGTACGAGCTACCACGCGGCCGTGGAGGAGATCGTCAAGCACTACGAGAAGTCCGGCACCGAACACCCCGCCCTGATCGTCTTCCAGACGGACGGCGCCCCGGACGCCAAGACCCCCGCCACCCAGTCCCTCACGGACGCGGCGGCGAAGCACCCCGCCCTCTTCTTCTCCTTCGTCGCGTTCGGCGAGCCGGAGAACAAGGCCTTCGACTACCTCCGCAAGCTCAAGACGTCCAACACGTCCTTCTTCCACGCGGGCCCGACCCCCCGCGAGCTGACGGACACGGAGCTGTACGAGGGCGTACTGGCCAACTGGCGCCCGTAACACCCGTAACGCTCGTAAAACCGAACACACGACGACCGACAGGGCCCGGGGGCATACCCCGGGCCCTGTCCCCGTAATCCCCTCAGCCGAAATCGCAGTGAGCCAATCCCCCCTCGGCCAGTAGGATTTCGCCATGGTGGCCACTGGATCCGAGAAGCAGGGCGGGAAGGCGTACTACGTCTCCACCCCCATTTATTACGTCAACGACGCTCCTCACCTGGGCCACGCCTACACGACCGTCGCAGGCGACGTGCTCACGCGCTGGCACCGTCAGCGCGGCGAGAGGGTGTGGTACCTCACCGGCACGGACGAGCACGGTCAGAAGATCATGCGCACCGCGGAGGCGAACGGCGTCAGCCCGCAGCAGTGGGCGGACAAGCTCGTCGACGAAGCCTGGAAGCCTCTCTGGGAACACCTGAACATCGCGAACAACGACTTCATCCGTACGACGGAGAAGCGGCACACGGACCGCGTCCAGGAGTTCGTCCAGGATCTGCACGACAAGGGCGAGATCTACAAGGGCGGCTACGAGGGCCCGTACTGCGTGGGCTGCGAGGAGTACAAGCTCCCGGGCGACCTCATCGAGGCCGAGGACGGCACGAAGCTCTGCCCGATCCACAAGAAGCCGGTGGAGCTCCTCAAGGAGGAGAACTACTTCTTCAAGCTGAGCGAGTACGGCGAGAAGCTGCTGGCCCTCTACGAGGCCAACCCCAACTTCATCCAGCCCGAGTCCGCCCGCAACGAGGTCGTGAACTTCGTCAAGCAGGGCCTGCAGGACCTGTCGATCTCGCGGTCGGCCTTCGACTGGGGCGTCCCGATCCCGTGGGACGACAAGCACGTCATCTATGTCTGGGTCGACGCGCTCCTCAACTACGCGACGGCCGTCGGTTACGGCGCCGACCAAGCGAAGTTCGAGGAGACCTTCCCGGCCGATGTGCACCTGGTCGGCAAGGACATCCTCCGCTTCCACGCGGTGATCTGGCCCGCGATGCTGATGGCGCAGGGCCTGCCCGTACCGGGCCGGGTCTTCGGTCACGGCTGGCTGATGGTCGGCGGCGAGAAGATGTCCAAGTCGAGCCTGACCGGCATCAAGCCGCAGGACCTGACCTCGCACTTCGGTGTGGACGCCTACCGCTGGTACTTCCTGCGTGCGATCGCGTTCGGCGGCGACGGCTCCTTCTCGTGGGAGGACTTCACCGCCCGCTACACGAGCGAGCTCGCCAACGACTACGGCAACCTCGCCTCCCGCGTGGCCGCCATGGTCGGCAAGTACTTCGGCGGTGCGCTGCCGGAGGCCACGGCCGCAGGCGACGCGGAGAAGGCGGTCCAGAACGGCCTGGCGAAGGCCGTCGCCGAGGCCGACCGGAAGATCGGCGAGGAGCTGGACTTCCAGGGCGGAATCCTCGCGATCTTCGACTTCGTGAAGCAGGTCAACGGCTACATCACTGAGCAGGAGCCCTGGAAGGTCGCGAAGGACGAGTCGCCGGAGGGCAGGGCCCGCCTGGCGACGATCCTCTACACGGCCGCGGAGTCGCTCCGCGCGATGGCGGTCCTGCTCAACCCGGTCATGCCCGACACCTCGCAGAAGCTCTGGGACTCCCTCGGCGCGGACGCCGTCCTCGGCGCGCTCCCCGACCAGCGGATCACCGACGCCGCCACCTGGGGCCGGCTCCCGGCGGGCGCGACGATCACCAAGGGCGCGGTGCTCTTCCCTCGCCTGGAGGAGAAGCCGAACGCGTAGTCCGAACGCCCAGCACGTACGCGAGCACATGAGTACGTGGCGGGGCCCTGGGAACAAGCCGTTCGTTCCCGGGACCCCGCACAACTTTCCGGGTGCGGCTGCGTGCCGCCCGGGGGACCCTGCGTCCATGGCGTACAAAAAGCTGGAGATCTGGGCCACGGGCGAGTGGCACGGCGTTCGGGGAGCCCGCCCTCTGGGGCGACCCTTCGGGGCGAAGGGCGACTTCACGTGTGGCCGCAGGCAGGCCACGGACACGACGCGTCAATCACTTGAGGCCGAACTGAACAGGCTGCTGCAAGTGAGCGACCCCATCGAGGTGGTCGTGGAAGACGGACTCACGCTGTACTTCGCTCCCGGAACAGCGGGGCCGTTCCGCATGGCCACCGGCGAGGACGAGGAGTCCTGACAGCACGAGGCCACGGGGCCACGCCCACGTTCAGGACTCTATGGACTCTATGGACTCGGGGGACTCGATGGTCTCGGGTTCGGCCAGCCAGACCGTCGACTGGCCCGTGCGGCGGGCGACGGTGTCGAGGTCCCGGTCGTGGTGGAGCAGGGTCAGGCCCGACAACTCGGCCGTGGCGGCCACGAGCAGGTCGACAGGTCCGGCCGAGCGGTGCTCGCCGTTGTCGGTGAGCAGCTGCTGCACCTCGCGAGCGCGCTGATAGATGCCGTCGGGCATCAGCGTCCAGCTGAACAGCTGGCGCAGCTCCTCCTGGACACCTTCGCGGTCCGACCGCCCGCGAGCGGAGAAGAGGATCTCCAACTCGGTCAGATCACACAGCGCCACCAGCCCGTTGTCGAGCACTTGACCCCAGTTCTCGTCGTACGCATCGCTGCTGAGCAAGCGGACGGCTGCCGAGGTGTCGATCAGATACGAGAGATCACTCACCGGCGGTAGTTCCTTTTGTCCAGAAGGATGTCGAAGTCGCCGCGCGCTCCCCTCTCACGGAGCTTGGCCAGCGCTATGGCCCGGCTGCGCCGCTTGGCGACTTCCAGCAGCGCGGTGTTGACGGTGTCCTTCTTGGTCTTGGTGCCGAGCAGGACCTGAGCCTCCGCCAGAGCCTCGTCGTCGACCTCGATGAGCAGCTTCGACATGACAGACCTCCCAATATAGATATGCGACTCACGTAGTATATACCGGCGCCGCAGGTGTCCACTCACGGCTACGATTTCAACGTTCGCGAAGCAGCAGGAAACCAACCTGGGAGCAGCACCCCGATGGCTCGACACCTCATCACCAGCGCCCTTCCGTACATCAACGGGATCAAGCACCTGGGCAACATGGTGGGGTCCATGCTCCCGGCGGACGTCTACTCCCGTTACCTCCGCCAGCGCGGGCACGACGTCCTCTACATCTGCGCGACGGACGAGCACGGCACGCCGGCCGAGCTGGCCGCGAAGGAGCAGGGCATCCCCGTAGCGGAGTTCTGCGCGCAGGCGCACGACGCGCAGAAGGCGGTGTACGACGGGTTCGCGCTGGCCTTCGACTACTTCGGCCGGAGTTCCAGTCCGCAGAACAGGGAGATCACCCAGCACTTCGCCCGCCGCCTCCACGAGAACGGCTTCATCGAAGAGCGTGCGATCCGCCAGGTGTACAGCCCCACCGACGGCCGCTTCCTGCCGGACCGCTACGTCGAGGGCACCTGTCCCCACTGCGGCTACGACAAGGCGCGCGGCGACCAGTGCGAGAACTGCACCCGGGTGCTCGATCCCACCGACCTGATCGACCCCCGGTCCGCGATTTCCGGCTCGACGGACCTGGAGGTCCGGGAGACGACGCACCTCTTCCTGCTCCAGTCGAAGCTCCAGCACGAGGTCGAGGAGTGGGTGACCGCCCACGAGGGCCAGTGGCCCCACCTCGCCTCCTCCATCGCCCGCAAGTGGCTCACCGAGGGCCTGCACGACCGTGCGATCACCCGTGACCTGGACTGGGGCGTGCCCGTCCCGGCGGACACCTGGCCGGAGCTGGCGGCGGAGGGCAAGGTCTTCTACGTCTGGTTCGACGCCCCGATCGAGTACATCGGCGCGACGAAGGAGTGGTCGGACGAGCAGCCGGAGACCAGGGACTGGAAGTCCTGGTGGTACGAGGCCGACGCCGGCGACAACCCCGTCCGCTACACGGAGTTCATGGCGAAGGACAACGTCCCGTTCCACACGGTGATGTTCCCGGCCACGGAACTCGGCGTCCGCGAACCGTGGAAGAAGGTCGACGTCGTCAAGGCCTTCAACTGGCTGACGTACTACGGCGGAAAGTTCTCCACGTCCCAGAAGCGGGGCGTCTTCACCGACCAGGCCCTCGCCATCCTCCCGGCCGACTACTGGCGCTACTTCCTGATCGCCAACGCCCCCGAGTCCGACGACTCCTCCTTCACCTGGGAGCACTTCACGGCCACGGTGAACAAGGATCTGGCGGACACGCTCGGCAACTTCGTCAACCGCGTCCTCTCCTTCTCGAAGAAGCGCTTCGGCGACGAGGTCCCGGCGGGCACGGCGGCCGGCGAGGCGGAGGCGAGGCTGGGCGAGCAGATCGCCGAACTGCTCGCGGAGTACGAGAACCAGCTGGAGGCTCTCCAGTTCCGCAAGGCGGCGGCAGCCCTGCGCGCCCTGTGGTCGGCGGGCAACTCCTACCTGGAGGAGAAGGCCCCCTGGCTGGAGGTCAAGACCGACCAGGACGGCGCGGCCCTGACCCTCCGTACGGCGATGAACCTCATCCACCTCTACGCGGTGGTCTCGGAACCCTTCATCCCGGCGACCGCGGCGACGATGCGCGCGGCGTTCACGCTGAACGGTGACACGAAGACGTGGGTCACGGCCGACGAGGCGAAGTCGCTGTCCGCCGTCCCCGCGGGCACCGCCTTCACGGTTCCGCCGGTGCTGTTCGCGAAGCTGACGGACGAGGACCTGGAGACGTACAAGGAGCGCTTCGGCGGCGCACCCGAGTGATCCGGGCCCCGTGCCCGCGCCTTACACGGTGACACCGAACCGCCCGTCAACTCCCAGGAGTCGACGGGCGGTTGCTTCGTTCGGGTCGTCGGCGCCCGCGCCCGCGTCGGCGCCCGGCGGACCGGACGCGAGCCCGAGGGCGCTGCGGGCGGCGCTGACGTACTGGAGACCCTCCACAGCGGTCTGCCTCGCGAGCGCGTACTCGGCGGGCGTGCGGGCGGCGGCCAGTTGGCCGCGGGCGGTGTGATGCCGTCCGGTCGCCTCGGCCAGCGCCTGCGCGGCGGCTTCGTCGGCCCCCGGCCGCAGACCGGCCAGACTCCCGCCGAGCCGCACCACCCACCGGTTGGCCTCGACCTCGGCGTCCAGCCCGGACAGGCCGGACGCAGCCGTGTACATCCCCGCCTGCCTGCGCAGAAGGACGACGGAAGCGACCGCTCCGACGATCAGCAGCAGCGTGAGCGGAACGACGATTCCCATGACTTCCTCCAGCGAGCGACAAGCAGCGAATAACGAACAGCGAACATCGAACGTGAGTGGAACGTGCCGTGGGGTGCGGTTACCCCACTCCGACAGTTCCCATCAAACGCCCCGCCACTGTGCCCTCCCGGCGAGAAGTCTGTGCGTTACCTGCGAACCTCCCATGTGCGTGGAGGACGGATCCGCCGATCACGGCCTGCCCCAAGCCCTGGTAAAGTCCGCTCACTTGTGCGAGGGCTGTGACCCTCCGGGGGAGGAAACCTCACGTGGGCAGACACGCCCTGGGACAGGGCGGGCCGACCGCGCTCGTCTCGGCTTTCGCGGTCGCCGTCGCGGCCGGAACCATCACTCTGTTCGCCGCGACATCCGACGGCGGTGGCGCGGCGCAGGCCGCCACGGTGGCCGGGACATCCTCCCCCCCGGTGACGTCTCCGGCGACGGCCGCCCCGACCTGATCGCCCGCAAGGCATCGACAGGCGCCGTCTACCTCTATAAGGGCACCAGCGCCGGCAAGCTCTCCGCGCCTGTCACCCTGTACGCGAACTGGAAGGGCTACAAGAAGATCGTCGGCGCCGGGGACCTCGACGGCGACGGCATCGGCGACCTTCTCGCCCAGGACAAGGCAAACAACCTGTACCGGTTCAACGGCACGGGCCGGGGCACCTTCACCGCCCGTACGAAGCTGTTCGGTTCATGGGGAGCCTCGTACAACGCGGTCGTCGGCATCGGCGACCTCAACGACGACGGCCACGCGGACCTGGTCGCCCGCGACACGGCCGGCAACCTGTACCGGCAGAGCGGGGACGGGAAGGGGTCGTTCGGGGCGCGTACGAAGATAGGTAGCGGCTGGGGCGGCTACAAGTCCCTCTCGTCAACGACCCGGCCGTGGACGACCGGGCTTGCTGCTCGGGTCATCGATGGCTTCGATGGGTCTCGGCTGCGTCCAGCTCTCACGCGATGAGGGTGAGGGCAGGGGCCGTTGACTCGGCCCCGCGAACCCACGTCATCCAGCCTCGGGCCGCGATGTTGTGGGACGAGTTCAGATCCGCGTGCTCGACGAAGCCGCAGACTCTGCAGGTGAAGACGGCCTGGGACGGCCGGTTGTGCCGGTGGGTGTGGTGGCACTGGGAGCATTCCTGGCTGGTGTACGCCGGATTGACGTACACCACAGGGACGCCGGAGCGCTTCGCCTTGTAGGCGATGAAGGTGCCCAGTTGGTGGAAGGACCAGGAGTGCAGGGTGGCGCGTTGGGGCTTCCTCAGCCGTACCCGTTCGCGGATGCCCGTCAGTTCTTCCAGGGCGATGCCGCGTCCGGTGCGTTGTGCCGCCGCCACGATGGACTTACTGATCTTGTGGTTGATGTCGCGGGCCCGCCGGGCTTCCTTGCCCGCGTGCTTCCTCGCTCGCCTCCTGGCGGACTTGGTGCCCTTCTTCTGCAGCTTGGTGCGCAGCTTCCGGTCGTTCTCGCGTCGCCGGTTCATCCGGCGCCCGCTGTGCCGGGTGCCGTCCGTGGTGGTGGCGATGTTCACGATGCCCAGATCCACCCCGAGGAAGGCGACGGGGTGGGTGTTCGGCTCGGCCTCGGCGATCTCACAGGTCGCCAGGAGGTACCACTGCCCACCGGTGCGGATCAGGTCCGATTCACCCTGACGGCAGCGGGCCACCACCGCCAGCTGCTCCGCCTGGCCGGTGAAGGCCACCTCTTTCATCCGCCCGCCGGTTGTCCAGATCGACACCGTGCGCTCCTGGTGCTGCCAGGACAGCATCCGGTCGTCGAAGGGCTGCGCGGACTCGGCCCGGAAGGCGATCGGCTCGCCTGCCGCCTTCTCGTAGCGTTTGGTGCCGGGGCGGCCGTAGTTGCCCGCCTTGAGGTTGGCCCGCAGGGTGGTGTAGGCGTCGGCGGTCTTCTTGATGCTGTGCTGGGCCGCCTGGGCACCCAGTCCCCACCGCTCCTTGACCACACGGTAGGTGCGATCCCGCAGCGCCCGCTTGGAGGTCGGTTTCTTCGCGAATGCCTCTGCCGACACCCAGTTCGCCGCTTCGTTGCAGGCGGTCAGGGTCGCTTCAAGTGCCGCCGCCTGTGCGGGCGTCGGCAGGAGCTTCACCCGCACCACCAGCTTCATGACCACCGACTTTAACCAGCTCACCGCCCGCACCACACCATCCGCTCATCGGATCACCCGATCGAGTGAGGTGCCGGTCGGCCGGGGTAGGTGTGGCCGCCTCCGGCGGCAAGGGAACTCGTCCGGCTCCGCAGGATTTCGCCGCACCCGGCTCCGCCGGGCAAGATGCTGTGACGCTCCGCGTCACGGTCCTGGGATGCGATTCCTCCCGGGCGTGAACGCCCGGGGTTCCTCGCAAGATCACGCTGAACCGCACCTTGTGGATCGAGCCGCCCAGGGCGCACGTACTCCGGGCGCCTCGGCGTCGCGCAGAAGCCAGTAGGCGCGCACCCGCCGACGAAGGCCCGGAACCTGGGAGAGGGTTCCGGGCCTTCGCCCTTCGCGGGCCGTACGTTCGTCAGCTCGCCGTGGCCGACGCCGACGCGCTCGCCGTCGTCGAGGTGCCCGTGCCGTCGTTGGTGGCGTCCGGGTCGACGCCCATCGTGATGGAGCCGATGACACCCTTCGCGATGTTCTTCTTGTTGTACTTCAGCTTGAGCAGACCGCCCGCGGTGCCGCTCTGGTCGTAGATCGTGTCCTCGGTGAGCGTCGTGCGCTCGGTCGTCGACGTCGAGTACGGCTCGACGGTGGCGGAGAGCAGCACCGACTCCTCGTCGAGGAAGAACTGACCGGTGTGGCAGGTGGTGCCGCCCTCGTAGCCGGCGTCCGTCCAGGTGCCGTCCACGTGCACCTTCGTGTGGATGTGGACGGTGCGGCCCCGGTACCAGCCCGGGAAGACCGTCTTGAAGGTGACCCGGCCCTGCCGGTCCGTCTTCCAGGTGCCGCGCAGGTAGCGCTTGTCGTCGGTGGGCTCCTCGTGCACACCGCCACCGCCCGTGCCGCCCGAGGGGGCGCCGGAGGGCGCGTCGGTCGGCGGCTCACCGGTCGGGGTGCCGGACGCGCCGTCGGTCGGGGCGCCCGACGGGGCATCGCCGCCGCCACCGCCGGTGGAGAGGCTCTCGTAGCCGGAGTACAGGCCCAGGGCGTCGCAGTGCCAGATGTCGACGGCCGCGTTGACGATCGGCCTGCACGTCTCGTTGTCGATCACCCGGAGGCTCAGGGTCAGCGGGATGCCTTCCTTGTCCTCGGTGATGTCCTGGCGGAGCTTGTCCGCGTCGATGTAGTACGGACCCTCCGTGGTCTCCGAGGTGAGCGTGTAGCAGACCCCGGCGCTGCCGGAGGCCTTGGGGGTGGGGGTCTTCTTGCCTTTGCCCGTCTCACCCGCGAACGCGCCCGCCGCGAGTCCGCCCGCGACGCCCACCGCGGCGACCGCCCCGGCGCCGGTGACGACAACCTTCCGACGTGTGAGATCCCGCTTGTGCTTCGGCCCTTCGTTCTCTGTCATGAGTCGGAATTTAGGTAAGACGCCTGTCAGGACCATGGGAGAGGACTGTGCTTTCCTTTGCTTTTCCTGAATTCGCGAGGAACGCATGAGAAAAAGCACGAAAGGGGCGGGAAACGGTCGCCCATTTCCCGCCCCCGCAAATGCAAATTAGGTAAGCCTTACCTAATTCAATTCATCCGGCGCTGTCGTTCGTCTCGTCCGGTGCCACGCCCATCGTCAGCTCGGCACGAACACCGCGCCCGATGTCCCGCTTCTTGTACCGCAGCCGCAGCAGGCCGCCTTCGGCGCCGTTGCCCGGGTAGATCGTGTCCTCGTCGAGGGTCGTACGGGTGGCCGTGTTCGACGAGTACGGCGCCACCGCCGCCGAGAGCAGTACCGACTCCTCGTCGAAGAAGAACTGACCGGTGTGGCAGGTGTGGCCGCCCTCGTAGCCGGCGTCCGTCCAGGTGCCGTCCACGTGCACCTTCGTGTGGATGTGGACGGTGCGACCCCGGTACCAGCCCGGGAACACGGTCCGGAAGGTGACGAAACCGTGCCGGTCCGTCCGCCACGTGCCGCGCAGGTAGCGCGTGTCGTCGGTCGGCTCCTGGTGGCCACCGCCGCCACCGCCGGGACCGCCGGACGGGGGCGCACCAGTGGGTACGTCCGTCGGCTCGCCGGACGGCGGGGTGCCGCCACCACCGCCACCGCCGCTGCCCATGTCCTCGTAGCCGGAGTAGACGCCGAGCGCCGAGCAGTGCCAGATGTCGACGGCCGCGTTCCGCACCGGACGGCACGTCTGGGCGTCGATCACCTTGAGCCTGAGGGTGAGGGGGATGCCCTCCTCGTCCTCGGTGACATCCTGGCGGAGCTTGTCCGCGTCGATGTAGTACGGACCCTCCGTGGTCTCCGTGGTCAGCACATAGCAGGCCTCGGGCGTACCGGAGGGGCTGCCGGTGGGCAGGCGTCCGGGGCCGTGCGCACCCTTGCCCTCCGATGCTCCCTGCGCCGACGCCAGTCCGGCGCCCAGAGCGACCGCCGTGGCCGTCACCGCCGTCGCGCCACCGGCTACGACGACTCTTCGGCGCGTCAATTCCCGTTCGTCCGCTGCCTGTTCGGGCATTTCCTGGGGGATATCAGTCATGGCCCCGGAGATTATGAACGTGACCTGTCAAAGGGCTGTGATTTTCCGTGTTTCCTGAGCATCACATGAGAATGGCTCGGAATCGTCGCCGATTCCGAGCCACCCGCACAAACCCTTTTCTACTTGGGCTGCGGCTTCCGCACGGAAATGTGCAGCTCCCTCAGCCGCGCCTCCTCCAGCTCCGTCGGCGCGCCCATCATCAGGTCCTGGGCGTTGCCGTTGAGCGGGAAGGCGATCGTCTCGCGGATGTTCGGCTCGTCGGCGAGGAGCATGACGATACGGTCGACGCCGGGCGCGATCCCGCCGTGCGGAGGAGCGCCGAAGCGGAACGCGCGGAGCATACCGGCGAACTCGCGCTCGACCGTCTCCTCGTCGTAGCCCGCGATGCCGAACGCCTTCAGCATGATGTCGGGCTCGTGGTTACGGATCGCGCCGGAGGACAGCTCCGTACCGTTGCAGACGATGTCGTACTGCCAGGCCAGGATGTCCAGCGGGTCCTGGGTCTCCAGGGCCTCCATGCCGCCCTGGGGCATCGAGAACGGGTTGTGCGAGAAGTCGATCTTCCCCGTCTCCTCGTCCTTCTCGAACATCGGGAAGTCCACGATCCAGCAGAACCGGAACACGTTCTCCTCGAAGTGCCCGGCACGCTTGGCGGCCTCGACCCGCACCGCGCCCATGATCTTCGAGACCTCGTCGAACTCGCCCGCGCCGAAGAACACGGCGTGACCGGGGGCCAGCGAGAGCCGCTTGGTCAGCTCGGCGACGTTCTCCTCGGTGAGGAACTTCGCGATCGGCCCGGACAGCGAACCGTCCTCCGTGACCCGCACCCAGGCCAGGCCCTTCGCGCCCAGCGTGACGGCGAAGTCACCGAGCTGGTCGAAGAACTTCCGGCTCTGCGACGCCACGTCCGGCACCGGCAGGGCACGTACGTGCTGGCCCGCGAAGGCCTTGAACTCCGAGCCCGCGAAGACGTCGGTGATGTCGACCAGCTCCAGCTGGGCGCGCAGGTCCGGCTTGTCGGAGCCGTACTTCAGCATCGCCTCGCGGAACGGGATGCGCGGGAAGGGCGAGGTGACCTCGCGGCCCTTGCCGAACTCGGTGAACAGCTCGGTCATCAGCCGCTCGATCGGCTGGAAGACGTCCTCCTGCTCGACGAAGCTCATCTCGACGTCGAGCTGGTAGAACTCACCCGGCGAACGGTCCGCGCGCGCGTCCTCGTCACGGAAACAGGGCGCGATCTGGAAGTACCGGTCGAACCCGGAGATCATCAGCAGCTGCTTGAACTGCTGCGGGGCCTGCGGCAGCGCGTAGAACCGGCCAGGGTTGAGACGCGACGGCACGACGAAGTCGCGGGCGCCCTCCGGGGAGGTCGCCGTCAGGATCGGCGTGGCCATCTCGTTGAAGCCCAGCGCGGTCATCTTGTGCCGGATCGCCGAGATGACGGCCGTACGCAGCATGATGTTGCGGTGCATGCGCTCGCGGCGCAGGTCAAGGAAGCGGTACTCCAGGCGCCGCTCCTCGTTGACCCCGTCCTCGGTGTTGATCGTGAAGGGCAGCGGCTGGGCGGCGCCGAGCAGCTCCACCTCGCCGACCTCGACCTCGATGTCGCCCGTGGGCAGCTCGGGGTTGATGTTCGCCGCGCCCCGCGAGACGACCTTGCCGTCGACGCGGACCGTCGACTCCTTGGTGACCTTGTCGAGGGTCTCGTAGGCGGGCGTGCCAGGGCGGGCGACGAGCTGCGTGATGCCGTAGTGATCGCGCAGGTCGATGAAGAGGATGCCGCCCAGGTCGCGCCGATTGTGCAGCCAGCCGCTCAGCCGGACGTCACTGCCGACGTCAGAGGCGCGGAGCTCGCCGCAGGTGTGGGACCTGTACCGATGCATCGTCGTTCATCCAGCCTTCGCAGATCGGGGATCGAGGTCTGTGCCGGCGAAGGTTTCACGTGAAACACCGAACCCTCCGAAAGCACAGCCCCAGGGTACCGGCCACCCCGAGACCGCTTCCCCGCAATTGTTCGCGCACGTAGCCTGCTTCGCGCACGTAGCCTGTACAGCTCCTTCACAGGGTGCTCCGTACAGCTTGGGTGGCACGCTGCGATCACCTCTCCATAAAGTAGGTCAATGCGCACTGGTGAGCCCCTGCCCGCCGTGGGGGACGTCCTGGTCGCCCTCGCAACCGGCATGTGGCATTGGGACACAGCCACACAGCTGGTCACGCTCGACGCCGAGGCGGCCCGCCTGCTCGGCCTGCCCGCCGAGCCGACCACCCTCACGGAGGCCGCGACCCGGGCCCGCCTCCACCCGGTCGACTGGAACGAGATCGTCGGCGTCATCCAGCTCGCCGTCGCCGAGGACAGCATCGCCGAGGTCCGGGTCCGCGTCATGGACGAGCAGGGCCGGGTGATCCGTACCGCCCGCAGCCGCGCGAAGCCCACCTTCGACATCGCCCGCAAGGCCTACGACGTGATGGGCATCCTCCAGGAGGTCACCGAGCCTTCGCCTGGCACCGCCGCACGCACCCCCGTCACCGGTGACTGGCGCCGCTCCCGGGAGGCGTTCCTGCTGGACGCGGGCCGGGCGCTGGCCGAGGCGCGGTCCACGGAGGAGGTGCTGCGGGTCGCGGCCGGCCTGTCGATGCCGGGCTTCTCCCCGGACGGCCTGGCGTTGTTCGGCGTCCAGGGCGACCGACTGACCGTCATCGGCCACCACGGCCAGCGCCCCGGCGACGAGCGCCCCTTCTCCCACATGCCCCTGGAGACCGACTACCCGGCCGCCGAGGTGGTCCGCACCGGCCGGGCCGTCTATCTCTCCTCCCCCGAGGCCTACAAGGCCCGCTACCCCACCGCCTGGCCGCTCGCCCAGGTGTTCGACCGGCAGTCCTGGGCGTTCCTGCCGCTGACCGTCGCGGGCCACACGATGGGCGCCTGGATGGCGGGCTTCGCCTACCCGGTCAGCTTCATCCCCGACGAGCGCTCGGTCCTGACGACGGTCGCCCGCATGCTCGCCCAGGCCCTCTCCCGGGCGGGCGTCGCCGAGTCGGAACGCGAACTGACCGACGGCCTGCAACGCTCGATGCTGCCGACGCTCGGCCCCGAGATACCCGGCATGGAGGTCGCCGCCCGCTACATACCCACCGGCGGCGGCCTCCAGGTCGGCGGCGACTGGTACGACATGATCCCGCTGCCCGGCGGCGGACGCTTCGCCCTGGTCATCGGCGACGTCCAGGGCCACGACGTCCGCGCCGCCGGCCTGATGGGCCAGCTCCGCATAGCGCTGCGCGCCTACGCCTCCGAGGGCCACCGCCCCGACGCCGTCCTCTCCCGCGCCTCCCGCTTCCTGCACGGCATCACCGACTCCGCGAACAGCACGGTCAGCGGCGACCTGCGCTTCGCGACCTGCCTGTATGTCGAGGTCGACCCCGCGACCGGCGTCCTGGAGATCGCCCGCGCCGGCCACCCGGACCCGGCGATCCGCATGGCGGACGGCACGGTACTCACCCGCCCGACAGCGGGCGGCCTGCCCCTGGGCATCGACCCGGACGCCGACTACCCCACCACCCTCCTCGCCCTCGAACCCGGCGAGACCATGCTCCTGTGCACCGACGGCCTGATCGAGACCGGCGGCCACGACCTGGACACGGGCTGGCAGCGCATCCGGACGACCCTGGAGGAGCACAAGGGAGACGTCAAGAGCGCCGACCTGGAGCACCTGGCCGACGCCCTCGTCCAGGCCGTGCACGGCCCGTTCTCCCACCACACCACGGGCCCGCTGGCCGACCGCCGCGAGGACGACATAGCCCTGCTGCTCCTGAGCCGCCCGGGCGAGTGCGCCGCCGACGGCACACTGCCGCCGACGGCACGCCCCACCGTTCGGCGCACCATGCTGACGATCGCCCAGGCGGAACCCGAGCGCGTCGCCGTCGCCCGCCAGCAACTCCGCGAACAGCTCCACGACTGGCCCAGCCCCGACCAGGTCGACTCGGCGGTCCTCCTGATCTCCGAGACGGCCACCAACGTCCTGGTCCACACCGACGCCGACGCCCTGGTCGTCGCCGAGGTCACGGGCGACCCCGGCGCACGCCGCATCCGCGTCGAGGTGACGGACGTGAGCGACGACCTCCCGCACAAACGCCGCCCGGGCGAACTGGCCTCGTCGGGCCGGGGGTTGATGCTGATCGAGATGCTCGCGGACGCGTGGGGGGTCGACCCGCGGGGCGAGGGCAAGAGCATCTGGTTCGAGCTGTACGAGAGGGACCCCGAGAAGGAGGAGAAGGAGAAAGAGGCGGAGAAGGAGAGGGAGAAGGAGAGGGCGGCCGAGAAAGAGGTGTAGGACGAAAGGGTGCCCCGGGCGGCCAGAAACGCAGATGATATGACCATGGCTGTCACGCGCACCGCCCGCAGAACCGCCCCCGGAGCCACGCCCACCACCGCTCCCGCTCCCGCTCGCGTCCCCGGCCCCACCGGCCACCCCCTGCTGGGCTCGGCCCTCGACCTCCGCAGGGACCCGCTCGGCACCTTCCTCCGCGCCCAGCGGGAGCACGGCGACGTGGTCCGCGTAACGGCCGGCCCACCCGGTCTTCGTACAGTCATGTACTGCGTCTTCTCCCCCGAGGGCGCCCAGCAGGTCCTGGCCACACAGGCCGCCAACTTCCGCAAGGACAACACCTTCTACGAGGAGATACGCCAGACCGGCGGCAACGGCCTCCTGACCAGCCAGGACGACGACTACCTCCGCCAACGCCGCCTGATACAGCCCCTGTTCACCAAGAAACGGGTCGACAGTTACGCCACCGCGATCACCCGCGAGGCCGAGGCGACAGCGGAACGCTGGCGGAACAGCCCCGAGGTGGACGCCGTACAGGAGATGGACCGCCTGGCGCTGCGTACGGTCTCCCGTGTCCTGTTCGGCGCGGACGTCGAGGCCGCGGTGGACGTCATCCGCGCCAACTTCCCGGTGATCAGCGCGTACATCACGGCGCGGGCCTACGCCCCGATCAGAGTCCCGCGCACCTGGCCCACCCCGTCCAACCGGCGTGCGGAGACGGCGACCCGGGCGGTGTACGGGATCTGCGACCGCCTGATCGCGGCACGCCGGAGCAACGGGAGCGAGGCAGCCGACGAGGCCACCGAGGATCTGCTCTCCCTCCTCTCCCAGGCGCAGAACGACGAGGACGGCAGCCTCGACGCCACCGAACTCCGCGACCAGGTACTGGTGTTCCTCCTGGCGGGCCACGAAACGACGGCGACGTCTCTGGCCTTCGCCCTCCACCTCCTGGGCCGCCACCCCGAAGTCAGGGCCCGGGCCCAGCAGGAGATCGACGCGCTGCCGTCAGGGGAGCCGTACACGGCGGCGACCATGGACCGACTCCCTTACCTGACCAGGGTCCTGCAGGAGACGATGCGCCTGTATCCGGCCGCTCCGCTGGTGGGCAGGCGGTCGGTGGCGGAGACGGAGATCGACGGCCACGTCATCCCGGCAGGCGCGGAAATCCTGATCTCGCCCTGGGTCACCCACCGCCACCCGGCCCACTGGGACACCCCCGACCGCTTCGACCCGGACCGCTTCACCCCCGACCAGGAGACCACCCGCCACCGCTACGCCTGGCTCCCCTTCGGCGGCGGCCCCCGCGCGTGCATCGGCCGCCACTTCTCGATGCTGGAGTCGGTCCTGGTCCTGGCGGTACTGCTGCGCGAGTACGACATCGAGACACCGGACACGGACGTCCCGGTGACGGCAACGGTGACGTTGCAGGCGGTGGGGGAGGCCCGGGTGGGGTTGCGGGCGCGGACGTGAACTGACGCTCGGCAGAATCGATGCGTCTGTCCCCCTAAAGGATGAACAAGCTTGCTATAGGCGCATGTTGGTCCACCGCCTGCCTACGTTCCGAGGCGGAGGTGATGCTCGATGTACGAGCAGAACAACACGCCGTCGGACAAGACGACGGCACAGCGGCAGGACGCGATCGACATCAGTGACTTCGTGTTCGCGGCGACAGGTGCGCGGGTACGGAGGCTGACCCTGCCGGACGGGACGCACTGGTTTCCCGCGGCGGACGTACTCAACAAGCTGGGGTACACGAACCCCAGGAAAACTCTGGCGGACCATGTCCCCACAGAGCACCGAGAGACTCTCGAGACCGTAACTGGAGGGCACTGTCTCAGCATTCCCGCAGGTCGGGAGTGGCGACGAGACATGAACCTCGTCGATCTCCAGGGCCTGATCCGCTTGGTCAACGGCTGCACCAAGCCCTCGGCCCAACCCTTCAAGGCCTGGGTCTCAGAAGTCATCGCCACCGTCCAGCGCGACGGCTCCTACTCCCTCGAACCCGCCGCCCTGCAACCCAACCCGACCACCGTCACCGCCTATGCCGTCCCCCAGCAACTCGCCGACGCCCTCGTCCGACTCGAAGAACGCGTCGACCGGCAGGACGAAACCCTGCGTCAGATCGACACCAAGCAGAACGTGATCGTCGACCTGCTCCGCGACATCACCCAGACCCTCCGCCGCACAGGCGACCGCACCCGCCAGGTCCAGGCCCCGGAGCTGACACCCCAACAGCTCCTGTCCAACTGGAAGTCCAGGAACCTCGTCGTCACCGAGGACGTCCACAAGGTCGCCGCCCACCTGGCCCCGGCCCTGCTGCACGGCGGCGCCAACTACAGCGTGGAGGAGATCTCAGTCCACACCGACCTCTCCCCGGACCGCGTCCGCCACAGCCTCGAGCTGCTGTCGGAGCAGGGATGCGTACGCGAGGCCGGCCGTACTCCGGACGACACTCCGTTCTACGTGCTGCCGTAGCGGCCCCGCCCTGACAGAACGGGCCCGAAGCCGCAAAACGAAGTTGCGGCTTCGGGCCCGTTCGTACAGTACTGAACTTTCCTACGGCCTACAGCCCACCCTCGGACATTCCATGCACCGCCGGCACAGTTCCCAGGCGGCCCTTCTGGAAGTCCTCGAACGCCTGCTCAAGCTCCGCCCTCGTGTTCATCACGAACGGGCCGTAGTGGGCCATCGGCTCACGGATCGGCTGTCCTCCGAGGAGTACGACCTCCATGTCCGGGGAGTTCGCGTCCTGCTCTTCGTCCGCGCGGACCGTCAGGGACGAGCCCGTGCCGAAGACCGCCGTCTGGCCCTTGTGCACAGCGCGCCGGTCCGCACCGACGCTGCCGCGGCCCGCGAGGACGTACGCCAGGCCGTTGAAGTCCTCGCGCCAGGGGATGGTGACCTCCGCGCCAGGGGCCAGCGTGGCGTGGACCAGGCTGATCGGGGTGTGGGTGATACCGGGACCCTGGTGACCGTCCAACTCGCCGGCGATGACGCGCAGGAGCGCGCCGCCGTCGTGGGACGTGAGGAGCTGGACCTGGCCACCGCGGATGTCCTGGTAGCGCGGAGCCATCATCTTGTCCTTGGCCGGCAGGTTCACCCACAGCTGGATGCCGTGGAAGAGGCCGCCGGACATGACCAGGGACTCCGGGGGAGCCTCGATGTGGAGAAGGCCCGAACCGGCCGTCATCCACTGGGTGTCCCCATTGGTGATGGTGCCGCCACCGCCCTGGCTGTCCTGGTGATCGAAAATGCCGTCAATGATGTAGGTGACGGTCTCGAAGCCCCGGTGCGGATGCCAAGGGGTCCCTTTCGGCTCCCCAGGCTGATAGTCCACCTCACCCATCTGATCCATCATGATGAACGGGTCGAGGTGCTTGTAGGCGATCCCGGCGAACGCCCGGCGCACCGGGAATCCCTCGCCCTCGAAACCGCTCGGCGCGGTCGTCACGGTGAGCACGGGACGTGCCACGGCGTCGGCCGGAGCGGCCACACGGGGCAGGGTCAGCGGGTTCTCGACGGTCACTGCAGGCATGTCGGGACCTCCTTGTGCGGCCAGTTTAGTTGATTATTGAACTTCCTGCTACCCCTAACAGAGGAGACCCGGAGGGCATTCCCTCCGGGTCTCCTCGACCGACCGGGGCCGGCCGGTACGCGCGGTACCAGCGGTACTAGTTGCTGAAGTACAGGTACTTCCAGGCCCCGGCCGCCGTCGAGTTCACGTTGTCGCCGGAAGCGCCGTCGGCGTAGACCGACCGGACCCGTGCCTTGATGCCGGACTCGCCCGGCGCGCCGAGCCGGACGGCGGACTTGCCGTTGGCAGCGACCGCGAAGTACTCCGAGTACGTCGCGTACCACGTGCCCTGGTACAGCACCTGGAGCTCGAAGCGCTGCTTACGGCCCGGGTAGTAGTTCATGGTGGTAGTGAGCACCGGATCGGTGTTCTTGTGGAACCAGTAGTACGACAGGGAGCCGATCCTGCCCGTCTTGTAGTGCTTGGAGACGGCGGTGGAGACCCTGGCCTTGCCGTACGCGACGGACTTGACCGTCCGGGGCGAGTAGCGGGCGTCACCCTTGAAGGCCGCGGTGACGACCATGTCCCGGGTCATGTCAACGGTCGCGGAGAGGTTGCCCGCCGAGTTGACCTTCCCGGTCTTCAGCAGCTTCTTGGGCCGGTCGGTGCCGTACGGGTCCACCCAGATCTCGACCGTACGGTTCTTGTACGTCGCCCCGAGGTGCGCGGTGAAGGAGACGTCCTTCCCGTATTCGTACGTCTTCTTGTTGTTGTTCAGGGTCAGCGCCGGGGTCGTACGGGAGACCTCCACCTTGGCGGAGGCGACGGCCGGGGTGTGCTCGGCGTCACCGGCGTAGGAGACCTTGTAGGTGACCGTGCCGCCGGCCGGCGGGGAGTTGGTGAACGAGTACGTGCCGTCCGCGTCGACCGTGACGGAGGGCAGCACGTGGCCGTTCGGGCTGTCCAGGTCGGTGCGGACGACCTGGAGCTCGGTGCCGCTCGGCAGCTCGTCCGCCGTCAGCTTGCCGGTCACGGTGAGCGGCTTGGTGCGCGTCGCCTTCGCCGGGGCGTCGACCGTCAGAGTCGGGGTGTTCACCGTCGGGGCGGTGAACACCTGAAGGGCGTAGTCGTTCTCCGGCCCCGTGATCGCGAAGATCCGTGAGGAGTCCGGGGCCCACGTCAGGTCGAGCGTGTCCTGCGTGCCGGCCGGGCCGGTGGTGTAGGTGCGCAGCGGAGCGGCGGCGCCGGGCCGGTACACGGCCAGGTCGGCGCCGTTGACCTGGGCGACCAGCCCGTTCGGCGCGATGTCCGCACGCCGCCCGGCGGGGTAGGAGCCGGCGGGGGTGAACTTCCCGTTCGCGTAGGCGTCCCGGTCCGTGCCGTTGACCAGCACCTGCCGGGCGCCGGGCACGAGGTCGAAGTCTCTGGTGCCGTTGTTCAGCGCGTAGTCGAGGCCTGACCAGGCGGTGAGCTGCGGCGCGGCGCCCGAGACGTCGACGACGGCCATCGAGTCCGAGCTGATGCCGGTCTGACCGACGGCGAGCACACCCGGCTGATTCGGGTCGGTGTCCAGCAGCGCCGGGCCCCAGAGTCCGGGGGAGGTGCCCTCGGTCGGGAACTGCGCCATCGCCACCGGGTCGGATTCGCCGGTCGGGTCCACCGCCGGGTCCACCGAACCCAGGTCGCCGTCCCACTGGTCGCCGTACGTGAACCACACCTTGCCGCCCGCGAAGGCGACGTAGCGCGGGCCGGTGTTGGTGGGGACGGTGTAGCGGGTCTTGACATCGAGCGTGGCCGCGTTCAGGGCCACGATCTCGTGCAGGTCCTGGACAGCCGCGTACAGGGTGGCGCCGTCGTCGGACACCGCCAGGTCGGAGACCCGGCCGAGACCGCTCACCGAGTCGACGAGGGCGCCCGTGTAGTCGGCGGCCTGGATCTTTCCGGCACTGGCGTCGCCGACGAAGACCCGCTGGAGAGCGGCGTCCGCGACGATGCCGCCGGGTGCGGCCACCAGGACGGTGGCGGCCGAGGCGGGCCCCGCCGCCACGACGCCCAACGCCACCGAGCTGAAGAGAACCGCTAGTGCGGTCGCGGTCGAAGTGCTGCGCATGCGCACAGTGATGAACCCCCCACAAGGAACCCGGAATCACCGGGAGCTGAGAGCGCCGCGCGGCACCCAGGCGCGACCGCCGGAAGCGGTGGCCAGTGGGGCGCGGCTGCCAGAAGGAAGCCTATGGCATGCATGTGACAATCGCGGAGGGGATTTTCGGCGCGGGAGACAACGATTCCGGCGCGGGGACGGGATTTCCGGCACGCGGGAGCGGCGGGAGCGGCGGGAGCGATCCTCAGCCGTACATCCTGCGCATCGCGAACTCCACCATCTGCTCGACCGCCTTCGCGTCGAACACCATGCGGTGCTCGCCCTCCATGTCCACGACGAAGCCGTAGCCCGTGGGCAGCAGGTCGATGACCTCGGCGCCGGTGATCACGAAGTACTTGGACTCCTTGCCGGCGTAGCGGCGCAGTTCCTTCAGCGAGGTGAACATCGGGATCACCGGCTGCTGGGTGTTGTGCAGTGCCAGGAACCCGGGGTTGTCGCCGCGTGGGCAGTACACCTTCGACGTGGCGAAGACCTGCTGGAAGTCCTCGGCCGAGAGCGAGCCCGTGGTGAAAGCGCGCACCGCGTCCGCGAGGGACGGTGGGGACGGCTCGGGGTACAGCGGCTGCTGCTGGCCGTACCCGCCCGGCATCTGCTGCTGCGGCTGGGCGTACTGCTGCTGCGCTGCCCCTCCGTCGCCGTGCTGGCCATATCCATACATGGGCGCAAGAGTACCGAGAGCGCGGCGGAGTGGGGTCGGCCCGGTCCCTGCTTGCGGCCGGCGCGACCTGCCCGTCCCATGGGAAGTCCACAGGTGCGGCCCTGGTTTGCCACAGCGGACGCTCATACCGTCGACTTTGACAAAGAAACGATCAGGCAGCGGCAAAGCCCGGGTAATCCCCGGCGGGCACACGCAGAGGGAGACAGCCATGAGCGGACACGGGCACCACGGCCAGGCGGACCACGGCGACCACGAGGTCCACGAGCACGACAGGGGCCTCTCCTACGACCTCCCCGTCCTCGCCCGCCGCCGGATGATCCGCCTGCTGGCCGGTGCGAGCCTGGTGCCCCTGGTGGGCTGCGGCGCCGACGACTCCACGTCCTCCGCCGCCGCCTCCGACACCTCGTCCAGCGGCACGGCCTCCTCGTCCTCGTCCGCCGAGTGCGCGACCATCCCGAACGAGACCGCCGGCCCCTACCCGGGCGACGGTTCGAACGGGGTGAACGTGCTCAAGGAGAGCGGAGTCGTCCGCAGCGACATCACGTCCAGTTTCGGGAACTCGGCGGGCGGCAAGGCCGAGGGCGTGCCGCTCACGATCACGCTCACCGTCGTCGACGCGGCCTCGGGCTGCGGGACCCCCAAGACGGGTGCCGCCGTCTACCTGTGGCACTGCGACCGCGAGGGCAACTACTCCCTCTACTCGGACGGAGTCACCGACGAGAACTACCTCCGGGGCGTCCAGGAGACGGACGACAAGGGCCAGGTCACCTTCACGAGCATCTTCCCGGCCTGCTACACGGGCCGCTGGCCGCACATCCACTTCGAGGTCTACGGCAGCCTGGAGGACGCGACCGCGGCCACGTCGATAACGAACACCTCGCAGCTGGCGTTCCCGAAGGACGTCTGCGACACGGTGTACGCGACGGACGGCTACAGCCGGAGCGTGCAGAACCTGGGCCAGCTCTCCCTGGAGACCGACAACATCTTCAGCGACGGCTACGACCAGCAGCTGGCGACCGTGGAAGGCAGCGTGGACAAGGGATACACGGCCACCCTCACCGTTCCGGTCTAGACCACCCGTATGACTTCCGGCGCGTAACGCGTCACATACGACCGGTTGGGGTTGCGTCTTATTACCGACGGGTAGCATCATCGTGGCAAGGTAGCTACTAGTCGGTACGAATTAGGCGCGAGGAGCCAGTGCCTCGCCGATCTCTCTACGGAGCAGTCGTCATGGGGCACTACAAGTCGAATCTCCGCGACATCGAGTTCAACCTCTTCGAGGTCCTCGGGCGCGACAAGCTGTACGGCACCGGTCCGTTCGCGGAGATGGACACGGACACCGCCAAGAGCATCCTCGGGGAGATGACGCGCCTCGCGGAGAACGAGCTGGCGGAGTCCTTCACCGACGGCGACCGCACCCCGCCGGTCTTCGACCCCGAGACGAACACCGCGCCCGTACCGGCGTCCTTCAAGAAGAGCTACAAGGCCTTCATGGACTCGGAGTACTGGCGCCTCGGCCTGCCCGAGGAGATCGGCGGCACCACCGCCCCCCGCTCCCTGATCTGGGCGTACGCGGAGCTGCTGCTCGGCTCGAACCCGGCCGTGTGGATGTACGCCTCCGGCCCGGCGTTCGCCGGCATCCTCTTCGACGAGGGCAACGACGTACAGAAGAAGATCGCCCAGATCGCGGTCGACAGGACCTGGGGCTCAACGATGGTCCTCACCGAGCCGGACGCCGGCTCGGACGTGGGCGCCGGCCGCACCAAGGCGGTTCAGCAGGAGGACGGCTCCTGGCACATCGAGGGCGTGAAGCGGTTCATCACCTCCGGTGAGCACGACATGGAGGAGAACATCCTCCACTACGTCCTCGCGCGGCCGGAGGGCCACGGCCCGGGCACCAAGGGCCTGTCCCTCTTCCTCGTACCGAAGTTCCTCTTCGACTTCGAGACCGGCGAGCTGGGCGAGCGCAACGGCGTGTACGCGACGAACGTCGAGCACAAGATGGGCCTCAAGGCCTCCAACACCTGCGAGATGACCTTCGGCGACCGGCACCCGGCCAAGGGCTGGCTGATCGGCGACAAGCACGACGGCATCCGCCAGATGTTCCGGATCATCGAGTTCGCCCGCATGATGGTCGGCACGAAGGCCATCTCGACGCTGTCGACCGGCTACCTCAACGCCCTTGAGTACGCCAAGGAGCGCGTCCAGGGACCGGACCTCGCCAACTTCATGGACAAGACGGCGCCCAAGGTCACCATCACGCACCACCCGGACGTCCGCCGCTCGCTGATCACGCAGAAGGCGTACGCCGAGGGCATGCGCGCGCTGGTGCTGCACACCGCCGCCGTGCAGGACGACATCCAGGTCAAGGAGGCGGCCGGCGAGGACACCGCCGCCCTGGAGGCCATGAACGACCTCCTGCTCCCGATCGTGAAGGGCTACGGCTCCGAGAAGGGTTACGAGCAGCTCGCCCAGTCGCTCCAGACCTTCGGCGGCTCCGGGTTCCTCCAGGAGTACCCGATCGAGCAGTACATCCGCGACGCCAAGATCGACACCCTGTACGAGGGCACGACCGCCATCCAGGGCCAGGACTTCTTCTTCCGGAAGATCGTCCGCAACCAGGGCGCGGCCCTCAACTCCCTTGCCGAGGACATCAAGAAGTTCCTCGCGCCGGGCACGGGCGGCGAGGACCTGGCGGTGGCGCGCGAGCAGCTCGCCAAGGCGGCCGTCGAGCTGGAGGCGATCGTCGGCCTGATGCTGACGGACCTCGCGGCGACCGAGCAGGACGTCAAGAACATCTACAAGGTGGGCCTCAACACCACCCGCCTGCTGATGGCTTCGGGTGACGTCGTCGTGGGCTACCTGCTCCTCAGGGGTGCCGCGGTGGCCGCCGAGAAGCTCCGGACGGCGTCGGCGAAGGACGTCCCGTTCTACACGGGCAAGATCGCGGCGGCGAAGTTCTTCGCGGCCGACGTCCTCCCGGGCGTCACCGGCGCCCGCAAGCTCGCGGCGGGCGTGGACCTCGACCTGATGGAACTGGACGAGGCGGCTTTCTGAGCCGGACAGACACGTACGGCAGGCCAAGCACGGCGGCCCGCACCCGGATCCACTCCCGGGGGCGGGCCGCCGTCCTGCTGAACCAGGACACACACCCCCACGCCCCCACGGTCCGCCCGCGGTCCGGAAACTGACTCGCGGGCCAGTTGTCCGGCCTTCACATCCCCGTTACGAGAGCCCGCTCACCATCCCAGGGAGCGGGCGCTATTACGTCGTTAAGGTGAACCCCATGAGCGCACCCCACCGCTTCGACCGCGGCCACACCGACGACTTGATGTCCTTTCTGGCGGCGAGTCCGTCGCCGTACCACGCCGTGGCGAACACCGCCGAGCGGCTGGAGAAGGCCGGCTTCCGTCAGGTCGCCGAGACGGACGCCTGGGACGCGGAGACCTCGGCGGCCTCTGCGGCGGGGAGCGGCGGCAAGTACGTGCTGCGCGGCGGCGCGATCGTAGCCTGGTTCGTCCCCGAGGGCGCCGCGCCGCACACCCCCTTCCGGATCGTCGGCGCCCACACCGACTCCCCCAACCTGCGCGTCAAGCCGGTGCCGGACCTCGGCGGACACGGCTGGCGCCAGATCGCCGTGGAGATCTACGGCGGACCGCTGCTCAACTCCTGGCTCGACCGCGACCTCGGCCTGGCGGGCCGCCTCACCCTCCGGGACGGCACGTCGCGCCTGGTGAACATCGACCGGCCCCTCATGCGAGTCCCCCAACTCGCCATCCACCTCGACCGTGCCGTGAACACCGACGGGCTGAAGCTCGACAAGCAGCGCCACCTGCAGCCGATCTGGGGCATGTCGGACGACGTCCGCGAGGGCGACCTGATCGACTTCCTCGAACAGGAGTCCGGGCTCGCACCGGGCGAGGTCACCGGCTGGGACCTGATGGTCCACTCCATCGAACCGCCCGCGTACCTGGGCCGCGACCGGGAACTGGTCGCGGGCCCGCGCATGGACAACCTCCTGTCCGTGCACGCCGCCGCGGCGGCTCTCGCGTCCGTGGCGACGAACTCCACCACCAGCCCCGGGTCGCTGCCGTACATCCCGGTCCTCGCGGCCTTCGACCACGAGGAGAACGGCTCGCAGAGCGACACGGGCGCGGACGGCCCGCTGCTCGGCGGCGTGCTGGAGCGTTCGGTGTTCGCGCGCGGAGGAGCGTACGAGGACAGGGCGAGGGCGTTCGCGGGCGCCGTCTGTCTCTCCTCCGACACGGGCCACGCCGTCCACCCCAACTACGCGGAGCGGCACGACCCGACGCACCACCCGCGCGTCAACGGCGGACCGATCCTCAAGGTCAACGTCAACAACCGCTACGCCACGGACGGTTCGGGCCGCGCGGTCTGGGCGGCGGCCTGCGAGAAGGCCGGCGTCCCGTTCCAGAACTTCGTGTCCAACAACTCCATGCCCTGCGGCACGACGATCGGCCCGATCACCGCCGCGAGGCACGGCATCAAGACGGTCGACATCGGTGTGCCGATCCTGTCGATGCACAGTGCGCGGGAGTTGTGCGGCGCCGACGACCCGCATCTGCTCGCCAACGCGCTCGTGGCGTTCCTGGAAGGGTAGTCGGGCAGGGTAGTTGGGCAACCACGCATACCTGTCCCATGTCCGGGCACCCGGAAACTCCGGAACAGCCGGACCGACCGGAACCTCCGGTACGACCGGACCGGGCAGGGAGGCAACACTCATGAGCCTCGGCGGATGCATCATCCTCATCGCCGTGGGAGCCATCCTCACCTTCGCCACCGACTGGGAGATGGAGGGTGTCAACCTCGACCTGGTCGGCGTCATCCTGATGATCGTCGGAGTGATCGGCGCCCTGGCGTTCCGCAGCGTCGCCCGGCGCAGGCGGGTACTGATACCACCCTCGACGACCGTGATCGACGACGACCGGTACCAGGGCTGAGTCCGAGCGGTCGTCCCGCGACTCCTGCCCTAGATCCGACTACAACAGGGCGTGCCCCGTCGTGACGTCCACATGGCCGGGCACGTCGTCGTGCCGGTCGCCCACGCTGAGGGTGCCGGTGGGCTCGATGACGAGGATCTCGGTGCGGACCGGGGCGTACGGCTTGTGCTCCGTGCCACGGGGGACGGTGAAGGCCGAGCCCTTCGGGAGCACGACCGTGCGCTCACCGGCCGACTCCCGCAGGGCGATGTGCAGTTCACCGTCCAGGACCAGGAAGAACTCGTCGGTGCCCTCGTGCACATGCCAGACGTGCTCACCCTCGACCTTCGCGACGCGTACGTCGTAGTCGTTGACGGTGGTGACGATGCGAGGACTCCACACCGCACTGAAGGAGGCCAGGGCGGCGGCGAGGGAGACCGGTTCGCCGCTCTGCTCGACGGACGTACTGGAACTGCCGGAACTGCCGGGATTGTTGGGATTGTTGGGACTGCCGGAACTGTCGACGGATGTCATGTGCTCATCGTCAGACGTGGCCCGATCCCCGCACGAGTGCTAGAAATCGCACATGCCGCAAGGATTCTCTCAACCTCGCCTTCGACCGCACCGTGTCGCCGTGATCGTCGACGAGGGCACCAACCCCTTCGAGGTCGGTGTCGCGACCGAGTTGTTCGGACTGCCGCGACCCGAACTCGGGCTGCCGGGGCCGCTGTACGAGGTGACGGTGTGCGCGCCGACCCCCGAAGTCCGGCTGAACCACGGCTTCCTCACCCTCACCGGGGTGGCCGGCCTGGAGGCCGTGGACGAGGCCGACACCCTCGTCGTCCCGGGCCGCCCGGACAACGTCGTACCGCGCGGCGATGCCGTACTCGAAGCGGTACGGCGCACCCACGCGCGCGGGGCACGCGTCATGAGCCTGTGCACGGGAACTTTCGCGCTCGCGGAGGCGGGGATCCTGGACGGCCGCCGGGCGACAACGCACTGGCTCTGGTCCGACACCTTCAGGCGGTTGCACCCCCGGGTCCTGCTGGAGCCCGACGTGCTGTTCACGGACGAGGGCGACATCCTGACCGCCGCGGGCAGCGCCGCCGCGCTCGATCTCGGGCTGCACATCTGGCGTACGGACCACGGTGCCGAGGTCGCCAACGCGGTGTCCCGGCGCCTGGTGTTCGCCGCCCACCGGGACGGCGGGCAACGCCAGTTCGTGGAGCGGCCGGTGCCCACGACACCTGACGAGTCGCTGGGTCCGCTGCTGGCCTGGGCCCAGGAACGGCTGCCCGAACCGCTGACGGTGGCCGGCCTGGCAGCCCGGGCGGCGGTCTCACCCGCCACGCTCCACCGCCGCTTCCAGGCCCAGCTCGGCACGACACCGCTGGCCTGGCTGACCGGGGAGCGGGTGGCGCTGGCCTGCCGGCTCATCGAACGCGGGGAGGAACGCCTCGACGTGGTCGCGGCGCGCAGCGGCCTCGGAACGGCGGCGAACCTCCGCTCCCGGCTCCGCCGCGAGACGGGTCTCAGCCCATCGGCGTACAGACGGCGTTTCGGACCCCTTCGCGGGGAAGCGGTGAGTACATGAGATTCCTCGTACGCGACCGGCTGCTCGGCTTCGGCGACGACTACTGGATCGAGGACCAGCACGGCAACAAGGTGTACCTGGTCGACGGCAAGGCGATGCGGCTGCGGGACACCTTCGAGCTGAAGGACACGCGGGGGCGGGTGCTGATCGACATCCACAAGAAGATGCTCGCCCTGCGGGACACGATGGTGATCGAACGGGACGGCGACCCGTTGGCGACGATCAGACGCAAACGCCTGTCACTGCTGCGCAACCACTACCGGGTGTCGTTGGTGGACGGCACGGAGCTGGACGTCAGCGGCAAGATCCTGGACCGGGAGTTCGCGGTCGACTACGACGGTGAACTCCTCGCCCAGATCTCCCGCCGCCGGCTGCACGTCCGGGAGACGTACGGGGTGGATGTCGTACGGGACGACGCGGATCCGGCGCTGTTGATCGCGGTGGCGGTCTGCGTGATCCACCTGGCGGAGAAGGAACGGACGGAGGACTGAGGCGACCCCGGCCCGCCTGGGGGTCCCCCTCTGGGGGTTCCCCTCTGGGGGAGGGATGGGACGGGCAGGGGCGGCAGGGACGAAACACCCCGCCCTCAGGCCCCGCGTCGCATCAGTGGCGGCGCGGAACCGCCACCCCCAGCACCCTGTCCTTCAGCGCCGGGAACTGTTCCCGGGTCTCCCCCACCTTCGCGGGATCGAACTCGACGCGCAGAACCTCCTCGCCCCCACCCGCCTCCGCCAGCACCTCACCCCACGGATCGACCACGATCGAGTGACCGGCCTGCGGAACTCCCGCATGCGTACCAGCCGTTCCACACGCGAGGACGTACGCCTGGTTCTCGACCGCCCTCGCCTGAGCCAGCAGCGTCCAGTGGGCGCGCCGCCGCTCCGGCCAGCCCGCCGAGATGACGATCGTCTCGGCACCCGCGTCGACAAGGCCTCGGAAGAGTTCGGGGAAACGGAGGTCGTAGCAGGTGGCGATGCCGACCGTGGTCCCGGGGAGGGAGACGGTCACCAGTTCCGTGCCCGCGCCCATCAGCACGGCCTCGCCCTTGTCGAAGCCGAAGCGATGAATCTTGCGGTAGGCGGCGGCCAGGTCACCGGCGGGGGAGAAGACGAGGGAGGTGTTGTACAGAGGACCCTCAGGGTCCCTCTCCGGGATCGACCCGGCGTGCAGCCATACGCCCGCGTCGCTCGCGGCCTTCGCCATCGCCTCGTACGTCGGACCGTCCAGCGCCTCGGCCTCGGTGGCGAACCGCTCGTACGCGAAGGCCCCCGTCGTCCACAGCTCGGGCAGTACGACGAGATCGGCTCCGGCCTCGTCCCGTACGAGGGAGGCCACGCGCCGCCTGCGCGATTCGACCGATTCGCCCTCTTCTGCACCGATCTGGATGAGCGAGGCGCGCACACTACCACCGTCCTGACATTCGAGCCGTTCACACGGGCCTACGATCGTCACACGAAAGCACTGCCGGGGTGCCGCACAGCAGCGTAACTTAACGTTCCTAGACACCCGCTGACAGCTATCCCGCCCACGCCCTCGCATCCGCCGAAAACGCCACACCGATACCGATACCGATACCGATACCGCCACTGATACCAGCGCCGACAACGCCGTCGACACCCGCCGTCATCCGCCGTCACCACTGCCCGCGTACCGACCGCCCGAGGGGTCCCGTTCCGTGAGTCTGCATCCCACTCTCCAGCCCTACGCCGACGCCTGGACCCACTCCATCGACGCGATATCCGAGCTGGTGTCACCGCTCGTGGAGGGCGAGTGGAACCGCCGGACCCCGTGCCCGGGCTGGTCGGTCCGTGACGTGGTCTCCCATGTCATCGGCATGGAGTGCGAGATGCTCGGCGACCCGCGCCCCATCCACACGCTCCCGCGCGACCTCTACCACGTCACCAACGAGCAGCAGCGGTACATGGAGATGCAGGTCGACGTACGGCGGCACCACACGGCCCCCGAGATGACGTCCGAGCTGGAGTACACGGTCATCCGCCGCAACCGCCAGCTGCGCAACGAGTCACGGGAACCGGGGACGATGATCCGCGGCCTCTACGGCCGGGAGACCGCCCTCGTGGACCTCATGCGCAACCGGGCGTTCGACGTGTGGGTGCACGAGCAGGATCTGCGTGCCGCCCTCGGCCGGCCCGGCAACCTGGACTCGCCCGGCGCGCACATCACGCGGGACATGCTGCTCAGCGCGCTGCCGAGGGTCGTCGCCAAGGACGCGGGGGCGCCGCGCAGTTCGGCGATCGTCTTCGACGTGCACGGTCCCGTCGAGTTCCTGCGCACGATCCGCGTCGACATCAACGGCCGCGGCACCCTGGAAACGTCCCCGGCCCTCGGCCCCGCCGCCAGCTTCGCCCTCGACTGGGAGACCTACTTCCGCCTGGCCTGCGGCCGGGTGACCCCGGAAGCGGTCGCCGACCGCATCAAGACGGAGGGCGACCCGGGCCTCACGGGAGCGATCCTGCGCCACTTCGCGGTGACGCCGTAACGGCACTTCGCGGTGACGCCGTGGCAGCACTTTTCAGCCCCGGGCCGGCCATTCCCAGCCCGTCTGGGGGTCCCCCCTCTGGGGGAGCTTGAGGACGAGGCCGTCCAGGCCGAAGCGGGGGCCTGGGGGCGGCAGCCCCCAGAAACGCCCACACCAACACCCCGCACCTACACGGGAACGTGCACTGTCGACACCCTGCTGACAACCAACCGCTCCCGCTCACGCCGAGCCGCCCGCTTCCGCAAGCGCAGAATCTGGCTGACGCCAACCCCCTGCAGCAGGAACACGAACGAGAACGCGGCGGTGTAGTTGTCGCCGGTCGCGTCGAGCAGCACACCGACCGCGAACAGCGTCGTCATCGAGGCGACGAAACCGCCCATGTTGGTGATCCCGGACGCCGTCCCCTGACGCTCGGGCGGATTCGCGGGCCGGGCGAAGTCGAAGCCGAGCATCGAGGCGGGCCCGCAGGCACCCAGCACCGTGCACAGCAGCACCAGCAGCCACATCGGGTCGTGGTCGGCGCCGGACAGCACCGGACAGGCGAGCGTCACCGCCCACATCACCGCCGTCGCGCCCACCGTGCCCAGCGCCAGCGGCAGCCGCGCCGTGTGGTGCCGGGCGACGATCTGGCCGTACACCAGGCCGATCACCATGTTCGACAGCACGACCAGGGTGAGCAGCTCCCCCGCCGTCGCCCGCGTCAGCCCCTGTGCCTCGACGAGGAACGGCAGGCCCCACAGCAGCAGGAACACCATCGCCGGGAACTGGGTGGTGAAGTGCACCCACAGACCGAGCCGTGTCCCGGGCTCACGCCACGAGGCGGCGATCTGCCGGCGCACGTAAGCGGCCCCCTGATGCGGGAACGGCTCCGGCTCGTGCCCCTCCGGGTGATCCCTGAGGAACACGAGCATCAGCACGAGCACCACCACGCCCGCACCCGCGCTGCCCGCGAAGGCCGCCGTCCACCCGACGCCGTGCAGCAGCCGGGCCAGGACGAGCGTCGAGACGAGGTTGCCCGCCATCCCGGCCAGCCCCGCGAGCTGCGCGATCATCGGCCCGCGCCGCGCCGGGAACCACCGGGAACCCAGCCGCAGCACGCTGATGAACGTCATCGCGTCACCGCACCCGAGCAGCGCGCGGGAGGCGAGGGCGGTGCCGTACGAGGGGGAGAACGCGAAGCCCAGCTGCCCGGCCGTGAACAGGACCGCCCCGATGCCCAGCACCTTCTTGGTGCCGAGCCGGTCGACGAGCAGACCGACCGGTATCTGCATGCCCGCGTAGACGAGGAGCTGAAGGATCGAGAAGGTGGACAGGGCGGACGCGCCCACGTGGAAACGGTCGGCGGCGTCGAGCCCCGCGACCCCCAGCGACGTACGGAAGATGACGGCGACGAAGTACACCGAGACGCCGACGGACCAGATGAGAACGGCGCGGCGCCCACCGGGAGGATCGCCGGGCAGCGAGCCGGAACCAGACCCGGAACCAGACCCGGAACCGGAGCCAGCGGCGGCCATGGGCCCGGGACTCATCGGACCTCGCCCCGCGCCAGGTTGGAGAACCAGCTGACGTGCCGGTGCACGATCGCGACCGCCGCCTCCGGGTCGCCCGAGCGCAGCGCGTCGAGGATCTCCTGGTGCTCGACGAGCGTCTTGGTGATGCGGTCTGGGTGGGCGTGCATGACGGCGACGCCCATCCTCAGCTGCCGGTCGCGCAGTTGGTCGTACAGCCGGGAGAGGATCTCGTTGCCTCCGCTGCGGACGATCTCGGCGTGGAAGCAGCGGTCGGTCACGGCGGCGCCCGCGAGGTCGCCTGCGGCGGCCTGTTCGCGCTGCCGTTCGAGCAGTTCGGTGAGCCGGGCGAGAAGCCGGGGCGAGGCGGGCACCGCCTTGCGGACGGTGTGCTCCTCCACCAGTTGCCGGGTCTCGACGACGTCCGCGATCTCCTGCGCGGAGACGGGCAGGACGAGCGCGCCCTTCTTCGGGTAGAGCTTGATCAGCCCTTCGGCCTCCAGGCGCAGCAGCGCCTCGCGCACCGGCGTGCGGGACACCCCGACGGCCTCGGCCAGTTCGCCTTCGGTGAGCAGGGTCCCGCCCTCGTAACGGCGGTCCAGGACACCCTCTTTGACATGGGCGTAGACGCGTTCGGCGGCGGGAGGTTGCTTCACGTGCTGCACGGCCAGGCTGGTCATGCCCACAGCATAGATACATCACGTACGCATGAGGGTGCCCGTCCGCCATATGGACCGATCGCCCGGACCGATCCCGTTCGGGGCGTGACGTCGCCGCGCGGACAACAGTTCAACTTCCGGAAGGGGCGCGGGAACCACGCACAGTTGTACGACGTCTCTCGGAAAGGGAAAATCGGGGAACCCGCCTCAGCACGCGCACAACCTACTGTGCTAGTTACGAGTCACACGAGAGCGGCGTTCCGCCTATGCGGCCAACTCGGCCGCTCTCCAGGGACATTCGGACGATCCAGACGTAATCGGGGTATTGAAGTTGATAACCGGCATCCAGGGCATCCGTTTTCGTAGAGCCGTAGCCGTGGTGGTCACCACCGGCGCCGTGCTCGCGACCGGAGCGCTCACCGCGGCGCCCGCTCAGGCCGCTGTCGCCGTTCCGACGATCGTCGCCAAGGGCGGCTATCTGATGAACAACGCCAACGGCGCGACCCTGTACGGGAAGCTCCCGGACACCAAGCTCTCCACCGGTTCCACCACGAAGATAATGACGGCGAAGGTCGTGCTGGCGACGGCGAACCTGAACCTCAACACCAAGGTCACGATCCAGAAGGCGTACAGCGACTACATCGTCGCCAACACCGCCTCCTCGGCCGGCCTGATCGTCGGCGACAAGGTCACCGTCCGCCAGCTGCTGTACGGGCTGATGCTGCCGTCGGGCTGCGACGCCGCGTACGCGCTCGCGGACAAGTTCGGCACCGGCTCGACGCGTGCCCTCCGGGTGAAGTCGTTCATCGCCAAGATGAACACCACGGCCCGGAGCCTCGGCATGACGAACACCAAGTTCGACAGCTTCGACGGGATCGGCAACGGCGCGAACTACTCGACGCCGAAGGACCTGACGAAGCTCGCCAGCAACACCATGAAGAGCGGCGCCTTCCGCACGATAGTGAAGACGCAGAACTTCAAGGAGAAGGTCACCACCAAGACCGGTGGCACCCGTTGGATGAGCTGGGAGAACACCAACAAGCCGCTGCTGTCCGGCTACGCCGGCACCATCGGCATCAAGACCGGCTCCGGCCCGCAGGCCAAGTACTGCCTGGTCTTCGCCGCGACCCGCAACGGCAAGACGGTCATCGGTACGGTCCTCGCCTCCACGTCGGTCGCCAACCGCACGGCGGACGCGAAGAAGCTGATGAACTACGGCTTCGCGCGCCTGGGCTGACAGCACAGCTGACATACACGTGAGGGGGCCTGCCGCGCTCGACGCGGCAGGCCCCCTTCGTCGTGCGCCCACCATGTTCCGGGCGCCTGCGCAGGGGATACGGGCTATATGCGCTCGGAGTGATGAACATCCCGGATCCTGTTGGCATATGCGTTGTGTGTCGATCTACGTTCCGCCAAGGAGGTGGTTCGTATGAACGAACACGACACGACATCAACCGCAGCGCCGCAGACCGACGCAATCGACATCAACGACTTCGTGTACGGGGCTACAGGAGCCCGGGTACGGAGGCTGACGATGCCGGACGGGAGTCATTGGTTTCCGGCGGCGGATGTGTGCGAGCAACTCGGTTACACAACGACCCGGAAGGCTCTGCTCGATCATGTGCCAGAGGAGCACCGAGACTTTCTCGAGACTGTGACTGGAAGTCACAGTCTCAGCGTTCCCGCAGGTCGGGGGTGGCGCCGAGACTTGCAAATGGTCGACCTTGCCGGGTTGATCCAGCTTGTGAACGGCTGCACCAAGCCCTCGTGCGGGCCGTTCAAGGAGTGGGTCAGCGAGGTAATCATGTCGGTCCAGCGGGACGGTTCATACGCCCTCCCCAAGGCGGAGGTGCAGCCCCGCGACCCGAGCGCTCCCGTGGCCTACGCGATGCCCGTACAGGTCGCCGACGCGATCGTGCGGCTGGAGGAGCGCAACGCGCGGCTGGACGAGGAGTTCGCCGAGGCGCAGCGCATTTCGCAGGAGACTCGACACGAAGCCCAGCGAACACGTCTGGAGGCCCAGCAGACCCGGCTGGAGATGCTCGACCTCCAACGAACCTCGGTACAGGTGCAGTCCCGCATGGCGGGTGCCATGGACCGGATCGCGGACGCGCTGGAAGCGTTCCGCTCTGTCCGCGCGGTCTCTTCGGCCACCCCGGCGGACATGTACCGGACGAGTACCGAAGCCCTCCTCGCGGACTGGCGGTCACGGATGTCGGTGACCGAGGACGTGTGGGCCGTGGCCGTCACGATCGCACCCGTGCTTGCCGAGCACGGCGAGATCCGAATGTCGCTGGAGGCCCTCGCGGCCCGGACAGGGCTGACCGCCCACCGGGTGAACGAGTGCCTGCGGTTCATGCGGAGACACGCGTGCATCCGGTCCAGGGGCGGCACGGAGAAGGGTGCGGTCGTCTACGCACTGGCTCGGCCGTAACCACAGCAGCAGCAGCCGCCGGAGGAGAGTGGTTGAGAGGCTGGCCGCAATTCGAGTTTGCGGCCAGCCTCTCGGCGCCTGAGCCTACGTGACGGGGGTCCACTTATGCCGGTTTCCGTAAGGGAAACGGCTCCCGGCATCCCGTCTCAGGCCCAGGTGATGAGCTTCTTCGGCTGCTCCAGGATCGCCGCCACGTCCGCCAGGACCTTGGAGCCCAACTCCCCGTCCACCAGCCGGTGGTCGAAGGAGAGGGCCAGGGTCGTCACCTGGCGGGGCTTGACCTTGCCCTTGTGGACCCACGGCTTGAGCTTGATCGAGCCGACCGCGAGGATCGCGGCCTCGCCGGGAGGCAGAATCGGCGTGCCCGTGTCGACGCCGAAGACGCCGACGTTCGTGATCGTCACCGTGCCGCCCTGCATGGCCGCCGGCGACGTCCTGCCCTCCCGCGCCGTGGACACCAACTCGCCGAGCGCCTCCGCCAGTTGCGGGAGCGTCTTGTCGTGGGCGTCCTTGATGTTCGGGACGATCAGGCCGCGCGGGGTGGCCGCCGCGATGCCCAGGTTGACGTAGTGCTTGAGCACGATCTCCTGGTTCGCCTCGTCCCAGGACGCGTTGATGTCCGGGTGGCGCTTGATCGCGACCAGCAGGGCCTTGGCGATCAGGAGCAGCGGGTTCACCCGCAGACCCGCCAACCCGTATGAGTCGGGGGCCCCCTTGAGCTCCTCCACCAGCTTCAGCGTCCGTGTCACGTCCACCGTCACGAACTCCGTGACATGCGGCGCCGTGAACGCCGAGCCGACCATCGCCGCCGCGGTCGCCTTCCGTACGCCCTTGACCGGGACACGCGTCTCCCGCGCGCCGTCGTACGTGACGGCCGGCGCCGGGATCACCGGGGCGGCCGGCGCCGTGCGCACCGGCTCCGGGGCGGTCGGGGCCACCGCGGCGTGCACGTCCTCGCGTGTGATGACGCCGTCGGGGCCCGACGGCGTCACCGTCGTCAGGTCGACGCCGAGATCCTTGGCGAGCTTGCGCACCGGCGGCTTCGCGAGCGGGCGCCCGGCCACCGGGGCCAGGACAGGCTGGCCGGGCAGGCCTGCCAGTCCGGCGAGGGCGCTGTGGCCGCCGTGGCCGTTCGCCTGCGCCCGCCCGCTGTGGCCGTTCAGCTCCTGCTGGACCGCCGCAGCGACCTCCTGGGCCGGGACCTCGGCGCCCTTGCGGGGGCGACGCTTGGTCGAGGAGACGGACACGCCGTAGCCCACGAGGACCGGCTGGCGGGCCGGCGGCTTCGCCTCCTCGGGGGCTTCGGCGGCAACCGGGGTCGCGTCCTCCACCGCGGCCCCGGCCCCGCCGGTCACGTCCACCGCGATGATCGACATACCCACGTCGACCGTCGTGCCTTCGGGGAAGTGGAGTGAGCGCACGATCCCGTCGTACGGGATGGGCAGTTCGACGGCCGCCTTGGCGGTCTCGACCTCGCACACCACCTGCCCGTCGGTGACCGTGTCGCCCGGCTGGACATACCACTTGAGGATCTCGGCCTCGGTGAGTCCCTCGCCCACGTCGGGCATCTTGAACTCGCGAACGGACGCGTCAGTCATCGTCGTCACGTCCCTCTCCTCAGTACGCCAGCGAGCGGTCGACGGCGTCGAGCACCCGGTCCAGGTTCGGTAGGTACTCGTCCTCGAGGCGCGCCGGCGGATACGGGGCGTGGTAGCCGCCGACCCTGAGCACCGGGGCCTCCAGATGGTAGAAACAGCGCTCCGTGATCCGGGCGGCGATCTCCGCGCCCGAGCCGAAGAACACCGGTGCCTCGTGCACCACGACCAGGCGGCGGGTCTTCTCGACCGAGGCCTGGACGGTGTCGAAGTCGAGCGGGGAGACCGACCGGAGGTCGAGGACCTCCAGGGACCGGCCCTCCTCGGCCGCCACGCCCGCGACCTCCAGGCACAGCTTCACCATCGGGCCGTAGGCGGCGAGGGTGAGATCGGTGCCCTCTCGGACCACCTTGGCCTTGTGCAGCGGGCCCGGGATGGCCTCGACATCGACCTCGGCCTTGTCCCAGTAGCGTCGCTTCGGCTCGAAGAAGATCACCGGGTCGTTGCTCTGGATGGCCTGCTGCATCATCCAGTACGCGTCCGACGCGTTGGCCGGGGACACCACCTTGAGGCCCGCCACGTGCGCGAAGAGCGCCTCCGGGGACTCCGAGTGGTGCTCGACCGCGCCGATGCCACCGCCGTACGGGATACGGATGACGATCGGGAGCTTGATCTTGCCCAACGCGCGTGCGTGCATCTTCGCAAGCTGGGTGACGATCTGGTCGTACGCCGGGAAGACGAAGCCGTCGAACTGGATCTCCACCACCGGGCGGTAGCCGCGCAGGGCGAGACCGATGGCCGTGCCGACGATGCCCGACTCGGCGAGCGGGGTGTCGATGACGCGGTCCTCGCCGAAGTCCTTCTGCAGACCGTCGGTGACCCGGAAGACTCCGCCGAGCTTGCCGACGTCCTCACCCATGATCAGGACCTTGGGGTCCGATTCCAGGGCCTTGCGCAGCGATTCGTTGATCGCCTTGGCCAGGGCCATGCTCTTCGACGTCACGGATTTCGAGGCTCCGTTCGTCGAAGCCACTGTCTCGGCCGCCATGGTCATGCCCCCTCCACATCAGCGAACGACGCCTGATAGGCGGCGAACTGGGCCCGTTCCTCGTCCACGAGCGCGTGCCCGTCGGCATAGGTGTGCTCGAACATCGCGAAGGGGTCCGGGTCCGGCATGGCACGGACCACTTCGCGTACTCGCCTGCCCAACGACTCGCTCTCGGCCTCCAGTTCCGCGAAAAATCCCTCATCCGCGTGGTTTGAGGCCTCCAGGTACGTACGCAGACGGGCGATCGGGTCCTTCGCCTCCCAGGCCACCCGCTCGTCGTCGTGGCGGTAGCGGGACGCGTCGTCGGAGGTGGTGTGGTCGCCCATGCGGTACGTGAACGCCTCGACCAGCGTGGGGCCCTCGCCGCGGCGGGCCCGCTCCAGGGCCCACCTCGTCACCGCGAGGACGGCCAGTACGTCGTTGCCGTCCACCCGTACGCCGGGGAAGCCGTAGCCCTGCGCGCGCTGGTAGAGCGGGACGCGGGTCTGGCGCTCGGTCGGCTCGGAGATGGCCCACTGGTTGTTCTGGCAGAAGAACACCACGGGGGCGTTGTAGACCGACGCGAACGTGAACGACTCGGCGACGTCGCCCTGGCTGGAGGCGCCGTCCCCGAAGTACGCGATGACCGCCGAGTCCGCGCCGTCCTTGGCCACGCCCATGGCGTAGCCGGTGGCGTGCAGGGTCTGCGAGCCGATGACGATCGTGTAGAGGTGGAAGTTGTTGGTGTTGGGGTCCCAGCCGCCGTTGTTGACCCCGCGGAACATGCCGAGCAGGTTCGTCGGGTCGATGTCCCGGCACCAGGCGACGCCGTGCTCGCGGTAGGTCGGGAAGACGTAGTCGTCGGGGCGGGTGGCACGGCCGGAGCCGATCTGGGCGGCCTCCTGGCCGAGCAGCGAGGCCCACAGGCCCAGCTCGCCCTGGCGCTGGAGGGCGGTGGCCTCGGCGTCGAATCGGCGGGTCAGCACCATGTCCCGGTACAGGCCACGCAGTTCGCCGGAGGTGACGGCGGCGACGTAGGGGTCGTAGGCGGCGTTCTTGACGCGCCTGCCCTCAGGGGTCAGCAGCTGGACGAGGTCCGGATCGGCGCCCGTCCCGGCCGGCTTCACGGGCGTCTTCTTGGTGGCGGCGCGTTTTGCGGTGACGCGCTTCGCGGCCGTGGCAGGCGCGTCGGCGGCGGCCGGTGTGTCTACGACCGGTGCGTCTGCGCTCTGGGTGGTGGTGCGGGTGGTACCGGTCTTGCTTCCGGCGCTGCGTCGCGGTTTGCGCGCGGCAGTGCTCTCCACGGTCACGTGTACTCCTCCGTCGGTCCGGCCCCGGGGTTGCCGGGTAACCAGTGCGGTCACCTGTACCCGATACCCGTGCACGGGGTGGGTGCGACTCGGCCGGGAACAGGCGTGACAGGCGCCCCGGCGAGCGTCCCGCAAGGATCACGTTACCCAGTGCGTCATATTTCTATGAAACCCCCCTGACCTGCCATTTTGCTTGGAAATCCAAGTAAATTGAGCAAGCCGGGCAGGGGCCCTGGTCACAGCCTTGCAGGGGGCCGGAACAACGGCACGTTATCCCGCTCACCCAGCTCACGGGAAGAGCCGGTGTGTGAGACTGTCCGCGTGCCTGAAGACGGAAAAATCACCGTATTTCTCCTCGATGACCATGAAGTCGTCCGTCGGGGAGTCCGCGAACTGCTCTCGGTCGAGGACGACATCGAGGTGGTCGGCGAGGCCGGTACGGCGGCGGAGGCGCTGGCGCGGATTCCGGCCACCCGCCCGGACGTGGCCGTTCTGGACGTACGGCTCCCGGACGGCAGCGGAGTCGAGGTGTGCCGCGAGATCCGCTCGCAGGACGTGGGCGTCAAGTGCCTGATGCTGACCTCGTTCGCCGACGACGAGGCACTCTTCGACGCCATCATGGCGGGCGCCTCCGGGTACGTCCTGAAGGCCATCCGCGGACATGAACTAATGGCGGCCGTACGGGACGTCGCCGCAGGCCGGTCCCTGCTCGACCCGGTCGCGACCGCCCGCGTCATGGAGCGGCTGCGCGGCGGCGCCGACCCGGCGAGGGGTGACGAGCGCCTCGCGAACCTCACCGAGCAGGAACGCCGGATCCTCGACCTGATCGGCGAGGGGCTCACCAACCGCGAGATCGGCGAACGGCTGCACCTGGCGGAGAAGACGATCAAGAACTACGTGTCCGGGCTGCTGTCCAAACTGGGCATGCAGAGGCGCTCCCAGGCGGCGGCTTACGTGGCACGGACGCAGGTGGAGCGACAGGGGCAGCGGCAGGGTTTCCGAGGGGGGCCCTCCGAAGTTCGAAGTTTTTGAGAGGTCGCCCGAATCGGGACTTAAGGCCTCTCTTCTCGGGGCGAGCGCCCCTGGTGTGCCCGTCCTCCGGGCGCGCACCCTGAGTGCATGCCGACCGACGAACAGCGCGCCGCCGATCTCCTCGGCCGGGTCGAGCACGGCCGGGTCGCGACCAGCATGCGCGCGTTGCCCTTCCTGGCGTCCGCCCGGCACATCGTCGTGGACGGCCGGGTCCTGCTGCGCCTGCACAGGGGGCACGGGTACCACCGGGCGTGCGTGGGCGGTGTCGTCGCGTACGGCGCCGATGTTCCGTCCGCGCGGAGCCGGTCGTGGTCCGTGCAGGTCGTCGGGGAGTGCGCCGCCGTCGAGCCGACCGCCGCCGAGCTCGACCGGTTCGGACCGGCACCGCGCTCCGTGGACGGCGTTCCCTTCGATCCCGTCTACCTCCGGGTCGAACCCCAGTTCGCGACGGTGCACTCCGTGATCGAAACCGACTGCCCGTGACTGCACGCGGTCACCTGTGACTGCCTGTGACAAGCGCCCCGCTCACGCGCCCGGCTCGTGCCCTACCATCTGGCGCGTGCCGCGCTCATCTGTACCACCCCTTGCGTCCCATGCGCCCCCGCTGGGCGCCCTCCTCCGCCAGTACGCCGCCGGGTCCGCGCTGACCTGCGACCCCGTCGACCAAGGGCTGCTGAACCGCGGCTACCGGCTCGCCACCACCCGCGGCGACTACTTCCTCAAGCACCACTTCGACCCCGAGACCGCCGACCCCGCCGCGATCGCCCGTCAGCACCGGGCCACCCAGCGCCTCGCGGACCTCGGCGTCCCGGTGGCCCCGCCCCTGCCCGGCCGCGACGGACGTACGGTCGCCGTCGTCGGCGGCCACGCCTACGCCCTGCACCCCTGGATCGACGGCCGCCACCGCCACGGCGGCCAGCTCAGCACCGTCCAGTGCGGCCGGCTGGGCGCGCTGCTGGGCGTGGTCCACGCGAGCCTTGAACGGGTGATGCCGACGCGGGGCCGGGCACCGGGCGAACAGGGCGGGGACGAGCGTGAGGACGAGGCCGCCGGACAGCCCGCGCCGCAGGCGGTGCCCGCCGGTCGAGGACGGACCCCCGAGCACGGCATCCAGTGGGGACAGGCAGGCCACGAGGAGGCAACCGGCCGGCCGGGCACGGCCGCCCGGCGCCGGGACGCCACCAGGCAGAGCCGATTCACCGACCGGAGCCGGGCCCACACCTTCGCCGAAGCCCTGGTGAAGACCCCTGTACCCCGCACCACCGTCGAGCCCCCACCCCCGGCCGACGCCCGACCCCACGCCCCCCGGACCGCCGCCGAGCCGCTGCAGGCACTCTCTGCCGACCCCGCCGACACCTTCGCGCTCATCGACGACCTCCTGGCCCGCGTACGCCGCCACCGCCCCACCGACGCCTTCGACGAACTGGCCCGCCACCGGCTCCTGGAACGGCGGACGCTGCTGGAGCAGCACGCGGACCGGCGACCCCCGCCGGGCGGCTCGGTGGGCTGGGTGCACGGCGACTTCCACCCGTTCAACCTGCTCTACAAGGGGGACGCCCCGGCCGCGATCGTCGACTGGGACCGGCTGGGCGTGCAGCCCCGCGTGGAGGAGGCCGTACGTGCCGCCGCGATCTTCTTCGTACGGCCCACCGGCACGCTCGACCTGCCCAAGGCACGGGCGTACGCGTGCGCGTACCGGCGTACCGCGGGGGCCACGCCCTCCGAACTGGCCGCCGCGGTGCACCGGGTGTGGTGGGAGCGCCTCAACGACTTCTGGATGCTCCGCTGGCACTACGAACGGGGGGACACCCGCGCCGACTCCCAGTTCCCGGCCGCCTCGGCGCTCGCGGTGTGGTGGACGCGCGAGTACGACGCGGTGCGCGAGGCGTTCGTGGACTGACACCCGCCGGGGCCGGCCGCAGGCCCCCGCAAACGCCGCGCGCGTGAAGCCCTCTTCGGGCCGCACGCGCGCGTGGAGGCTGCTTTCCGTCAACCGGCCGCCGGTTCGTTCCCCCGGCGGGGCGATCAGCGGGTCAGGGGGTGGTGCCGCCGCCCTCCGTACCGCCGTCTTCCTCTCCGGTGTCGCCGGACGTCGCGTCCGACGGAGTCACCGCGTCCGACGGCTGCGACGCCGAGACCGACGGCGCCGCGCTCGTCGCCGGGTTCGACGGGGTGGCCGACGGCGTGGCGGAGGGGGTCGCGGACGGCGTGTACGACGGCGTGGCCGACGGCGTCCACTGGGACCCCGAGTCGGTGCCGGTGCCGTCGTCCGTGGCGGTGTTCGTCGGCTCTTCGGAGACGTCGTCGCTCGGGCTCGCCGTGGAGTCGTCGGTCGTCGCGGACTGCGAGGTGCTCGGCGACTCGGAGGTGTCGTTGTCGCCGGCCGTGCCGGTGCCGTTCTGCAGGGCGAGGGCGACGCCCGCCGCGATGGCGATCACGGCGAAGAACGCCAGTATCCACAGCTTGCCCCGGCCGCCGCCCCGGTTGCCGTGCCCCTCGAAGCCGCCGTCGTCCCCGCCGCCGTACCCGGCGGGCAGGATCTGCTGCGGGATCTGGGTGGTGCCGGACTGGTCGCCCGGGTGGTTCATCACCGCGGTGCCGGCGAAGCCCCCCGAGGGGGTGTGCCGGCCGTCGTGCATGTCCACGGGCCCGGTGTTCCAGGTACCGGTGTGGCCGCCCTGGTCGTACAGCATCTGCAGGCCGTACTGGATCAGCCCGCGCATCTCCTCGGCGGTCTGGAAGCGGTCGTCCGGATCCTTGGCGAGGGAACGCATGACGAGCCCGTCGAGCTCCGGCGGCGCCACGTCCGAGACCTGGGACGGGGGCACCGGAATGTCCTGGACGTGCTGGTAGACCACGGCCAGCGGGGTCTCACCGGTGAACGGGGGCCGCAGCGCGAGGAGTTCGTACAGCAGACAGCCGGTGGCGTACAGGTCGGAGCGGTGGTCGACGGCCTTGCCGAGAGCCTGCTCCGGAGAGAGGTACTGGGGCGTGCCCATGACCATGCCGGTCTGCGTCATCGTCGTCGACGCCCCGTGCAGCGCGCGGGCGATGCCGAAGTCCATGACCTTCACCGCGCCGCCGTGCGTGATGATCACGTTGGCGGGCTTGATGTCCCGGTGCACGATGCCGTGCTGATGCGAATAGGCAAGCGCTTCCAGCACCCCGGAGACGATGATCAGGGCCTGCTCGGGCCCCGGCGCCTCGGCGTTGATGAGGAGGTCGCGGATGGTGCGCCCCTCGACGATCTCCATCACGATGTACGGGACGGACCGGCCGTCGACGGTGTCCTCGCCCGAGTCGTACACGGCGACGATCGAGTGGTGGTTGAGCCCGGCCACCGCCTGGGCCTCGCGCGTGAAGCGGGCCTTGGAGATCGGGTCCTCGGCGAGGTCGGCGCGGAGCAGTTTGACCGCGACGGTCCGCCCGAGGCGCACGTCCTCGGCGGCGAACACCTCAGCCATGCCGCCCCGGCCGAGTCTGTGGGTGAGCCGGTACCGGCCGTCCCCCACCAGTCCGCCGTTGCCCCACAGCTCAGGCGCGTCTGACATACCGCCGCCAGCCGCCTCGGGGTCGTACGGGCCCTGAGCGCGCTGCTGTGCCATCAGTCCTCGCCGTCGTTTCTGCCCGCGGTGCGCGCGGTGTTGTTACGGTCTCCGTCGGCCACGCTACAGCCTCCACGCAAGCCTCCGATCCGGGAGGCGATCCCGGAAGAGCTCCGGGAGAACCCGGGTACGAGTGCCGGGCGGACCGGTTATCAAACCCGTTGCGGGTATGGGCGTGCAAATCCCGTACCTCGTCCGTACAGCCCCTGTAACGCTTCCGCGACGCTTCCTTCCCGTACGGTCACGGAACGGGCACCGCGCTTGACGTGTCGGTGCCCTCCGGCAGACTTGGCCCGGAATCAGCCAATCGATCACGTGTGGCTGTGGAGAAGTTCGGGGGACGCGGAGACATGAGCCAGGACGGCGCACACGGCCGGTACGCGGGGCACGCGCTCGCCGGCGGGCGCTACCAGCTGCGCGATCTGCTCGGCGAGGGCGGCATGGCCTCGGTGCACCTCGCGTACGACTCGGTCCTGGACCGGCAGGTCGCGATCAAGACGCTGCACACCGAACTGGGCCGTGAGCAGGCCTTCCGCGAGCGCTTCCGCCGCGAGGCCCAGGCCGTGGCCAAGCTCACGCACACGAACATCGTCTCGGTCTTCGACACCGGCGAGGACGATGTCGCCGGGACCATGACCCCGTACATCGTCATGGAGTACGTCGAGGGGCAGCCGCTCGGCTCCATTCTCGACGCGGACGTACGGCAGTTCGGGGCGATGCCCGCCGACAAGGCGCTGAAGATCACCGCGGACGTGCTGGCGGCGCTGGAGATCAGCCACGAGATGGGCCTGGTCCACCGGGACATCAAGCCGGGCAACGTGATGACGACCAAGCGCGGTGTCGTCAAGGTCATGGACTTCGGCATCGCCCGCGCCATGCAGTCGGGCGTCACGTCGATGACGCAGACCGGCATGGTCGTCGGCACCCCGCAGTACCTCTCCCCGGAGCAGGCGCTCGGCCGGGCCGTGGACGCCCGCTCCGACCTCTACTCGGTCGGCATCATGCTGTTCCAGCTGGTCACCGGACGGCTGCCGTTCAACGCCGACTCACCGCTCGCGATCGCGTACGCGCATGTCCAGGAGCAGCCGGTCGCCCCTTCGTCGGTCAACAGCGCGCTGCCCCCGGCGGTGGACGCGCTCGTCGCCCGCGCGCTGAAGAAGAACCCGAACGAGCGTTTCCCGAGCGCCGACGCCATGCGCGACGAGTGCCTGCGCGTGGTCGCCTCCCTCCACCCGGCCGCCCCGAACATCGTCGCGGGCGCCCCGGCGCAGAGCGGTACGGGCGTCGCCTCCGCCGTGTTCCCGCCGGTCGACCAGGCGACCCCGGCCCCGCAGGGCTCCGTACAGACCCCCTACCAGCCGCACCCGCAGCACGTGAATCCGTATCGCGACACTCCGCCCCCGGCGTACGGGCCTGTGCACACGCCCCCGCAGCCACCGGCTCCGGCGTACGGCTATCCGCAGCAGGCGGCGTACCGGACGCCCGGTGCGTACGCGCCGCAGCAGCACACGCCCCCGGCCGCGTACTCGCCCTCGACTCCGGCCACGTCCTCCTCCGGAGGAGGACGGAAGAGCAACACCCCGGTGATCCTGGGCTCGGTCCTCGTCTCCCTCGCCGCCGTCGGCGGGCTGATCCTTGCCCTGAACCTGGGCGGGGACGACACCGACAACGGCCGCGGGACCAGCACCGCCAGCACCGCGAGCGCCTCGGCCTCGCGGTCGGTGGAGGCGGAGACGGGGTCGAGAACCGGATCGGGGTACAAGGAACCGGACCCGGACAAGACGATCGACCCGGAGGAGTGCTCGGAGGCGCGGGAGTCGTACACCGACCCGGACAAGATCCAGCTGCCCGACTTCCGCTACAAGAACCTGGCCTCGGTGAAGCTCTGTTTCCAGGCGGCCGGCTGGCGGATGAAGGAAACGCCCTACGCCGAGAACACGTACGGCAAGGACGCGGTCATGGCCCAGTTCCCCTCCGCGGGCGCGGACGTCGACCCGGAGAACATGCCGGAGATCGAACTGAGCGTGTCGACGGGCTACCCGTCGTCCTGAGCGGACAGTTGTCCATGGAACGGGGCCCGGCAGCCGGTCGGTCGGCCACCGGGCCCCACTCCATGAGATCTGGGGCGGACCGACGGGTTGGGGGACTGACTAGAGGTACGGCCCGCCCGTACGTCCGCCTGTACGCGGGTCGTCATCGCCCTCGTTGCCACCGACACCCGGCGGCAACGCGCGGCGCATCTGCTCCAGCTGGGCCCGCGCGGCCATCTGCTGGGCGAACAGGGCGGTCTGGATCCCGTGGAAGAGACCCTCAAGCCAGCCCACCAACTGGGCCTGCGCGATCCGCAGTTCGGCGTCGCTGGGAATCGCCTCGTCCGTGAACGGCAGAGACAGCCGCTCCAGCTCGTCGACCAGCTCCGGCGCGAGACCGTCCTCCAGCTCCTTCACCGAGCTGGCGTGGATCCTCTTGAGCCGGACCCGGCTCGCCTCGTCGAGAGGGGCCGCGCGTACCTCTTCCAGCAGCTGTTTGATCATGCTGCCGATCCTCATGACCTTGGCGGGCTGCTCCACCATGTCCGTCACCGGGATCTCGCGGGAGTCGTCGTCACCGCCGCCGCCGAGAGCCATCCCGTCCTGGCCAACGACCAGGATCTGGGGGTTCTCCGGCGACCTGTCGTTCCTCGGCATCTCCATTCCGTCATTCTCTCGCACCAGGTCGCGGGTGCGGCCGGTGGGTCCGGCCCGGCTCCCTCTGTCCGGGATGCCGGACCGGCGGGCGCGTGTGAGGCTGGTTCCGTCGAACCCCGGGAGGGGTGACCGGCGACCGGCGACTCCGCAGCGGGAGGAGGCCACCGACATGACCCCATGGCTCCACACCCTTCGTACCTGCGGCACGCTGCTGGCCCTGGCGGCCCCCACGCTCGCCGCTTCTCCGCACGGCACGACATCGTCGTACGACAACATCTCCCACGTCGCCCGGCCCGCCCCCGACGCCTCCCGGGCCGGGAGCCAGGCGGGTGAGGGGCGGGAGCGTCCCGGGCGGCGGGAGTCCTCCCCGCCCGACGAGGCGGCGTACGAGGCGGCCGTGCCCTTCCCCGATCCCACCTCGGTGCCGGACGCGCCGCGGGGCGCCGACGCCCGCACCGGCACGGCCTCCGGGCCGGTGCTGCGGATACTGCCGCTCGGCAGCGGGCTGGTCCTGATCGGCCTCGGGCTGGGCCTGGCCCTCCTGACGCTGCGGCTGCGCGTACGGAGGACGTGACCCCGGGGATGTCCCGCTACGGGACGACCAGCAGCACCTTCCCCACGTGCCCGCTCTCCTCCACGATCCGGTGGGCCGCCGCCGCGTCGCTCATCGGGAACTCGCGGTCGACGACCGGCCGGACCTGACCGGCGGCGAGCAGCGGCCAGACGTGCTCGCGTACGGCGGCCACGATCGCCGTCTTCTCGGCGAGCGGCCGGGCGCGCAGCGAGGTCGCGCTGATCGCGGCCCGCTTGGTGAGAAGCGCGCCGATGTTCAGTTCGGCCTTGACGCCGCCCTGCATGCCGATGATCGCGAGCCGTCCGTTGACGGCCAGGGCGCGGACGTTGCGGTCCAGGTACTTGGCGCCCATGTTGTCGAGGATGACGTCGGCGCCGGCACCGTCGGTGGCCTGCTTCAGCTCCTCGACGAAGTCCTGCTCGCGGTAGTTGACGAGGATGTCGGCGCCCAGCTCGGCGCACTGGTCGAGCTTCTCCTTCGTCCCGGCCGTGACGGCGACCCTGGCGCCGACCGCCTTGGCGAGCTGGATGGCCATGGTGCCGATGCCGCTGGAGCCGCCGTGCACGAGGAAGGTCTCGCCGGGGCGGAGGTGGGAGATCATGAAGACGTTCGACCAGACCGTGCAGGCCACCTCGGGCAGCGCCGCGGCCCGCTTCAGGTCGATGCCCTCGGGCACGGGCAGCAGCTGCCCGACCGGAACGGCGACCTTCTCGGCGTAGCCGCCGCCCGCGAGCAGGGCGCACACCTCGTCGCCGACGGACCAGCCGGACACTCCCGGCCCGATCCCGGCGATCCGGCCGGAGCACTCAAGACCGGGGTACGGAGAGGCGCCGGGCGGCGGGTTGTAGAAGCCCTGGCGTTGCAGGATGTCGGCGCGGTTGACGGCGCCGGCCACCACCTCGACCAGCACCTCGCCCTCACCGGGCACGGGATCGGGGACCTCGGCCCACACCAGCGCCTCGGGCCCTCCGGGTTCGGGAATCGTGATCGCATGCATGAGGGGACGCTACTCCCCGTTCCGGCGACATCGACGTGCGGTCCGGGCGCGCCGGAGAGACCGTGGACAGACCTGCGGCCGCACGAGCGACGAGTTCCCGGCCGGCCGGCGGATGACCGGCCGCCGATCGCGACGATACGGCTCTACCACCCCAGGTAGTCGGCGTTACGGGTTCAGTGGTCGCGGATCGGGCGGGCGTCGGGTGCCACATGCGCGCCCGGTGTCGCCCGCACGATGGTGATGAGCCGGTCGGCCACCTGAAGCTGCCCGATGGACGGGTCGTCGTAACCCAGCACGCGATGCCCGCGTACGACGCTCACGACCAGGTCGTCCGTCTCGCGGGGCCCCTTGCCCACCTCGGCCTTTATGACCGGCCGTTCGACGATGTCGAGCCCGCTGCCCTGCTGGATGAGGTCCTCCATGACCATGCCGGCGGCAGGGCTGAGCACCGACAGCCCGAGCAGGCGACCGGCCGCGCTCGCACTCGTGATGACGGCATCGGCGCCGGACTGCTTGAGCAGCGGCGCGTTCTCCTCCTCGCGCACGGCGACCACGATCTTCGCCGTGCGGTTGAGCTGGCGGGCCGTCAGGGTGACCAGCACGGCCGTGTCGTCGCGCTGGGTGGCGATGATGATCTGCCGCGCCTTCTGCACCTCGGCCCGCAGCAGTACGTCACTGCGCGTGGCGTCGCCGACCACTCCGGCGTACCCCTCGGCGGTGGCCGCGTCCACGGCCTTGGAACTGGGGTCGACGACCACGACCTGTTCCTTCTTCAGTCCGGTGACGCAGACGGTCTGCACGGCCGACCGCCCCTTGGTCCCGAACCCGATGACAACGGTGTGCTCTCGCAAGGCCGCCCTCCAGCGGTTCTGGCGCCACTCATCCCGTGTGCGTTCCGTGAGGACTTCGAGAGTCGTGCCGACCAGGATGATCAGGAAGAGCACGCGCAGCGGGGTGATGACGAAGATGTTGGTGAACCGGGCGGCATCGCTGACGGGTGCGATGTCGCCGTATCCGGTGGTGGAGAGGGTGACGGTGGCGTAGTAGAAGGCGTCGAGGAGGCCGACGGAACCGTCGGCGTTGTCGCTGTAGCCGTCATGGTCGGCATAGACGATGAGTGCGGTCCCGACCAGCACCAGCAGGGCCATGGCGACGCGCTTGCCGACCTGCCGGATCGGTCGCTCCACCACGGTCCGGGGAAGTTTCACCCGATAGGTCATCAGGTGCTCGTCCGCCTGGCGGGCGATGGCGTCATGGCCCGGCAGTTTCACGTGAAACATCCTCCATTGCCGCTGAGTCGGGTGCCGTTCCGATCCGAATGTTTCACGTGAAACACTCCCCGGCTTCAGCGGCTGCCGCCCAGGGCAGGTCGAGCAGTTCCAGTTCCTGGCCGGCCCGCGCGCCGCCCGGCGGTACGACAGCGAGGGCTTCGGCCGCCGCGATGCCGCGCAGCATGGCCGGCCCGTTGTAGTGCAGCGGCACGGCCCGGTCGCCGCGCAGGACGACGGGGACCAGCCGGGTGTCGTGCGGGTGCCCGTGCACCTCGTCCTTGAGGGGCAGCGTGTACGGCTCGGGCGCCGCCCGTCCCGCGAGGGTCCGCAGCAGGGGCTCGGCGAGGGTGAGCAGCCCGGAGACGGCGGCCAGCGGGTTGCCTGGCAGCCCGACGAGGTGCTGGTTCTCCTTCAACCGGGCCAGCAGCATGGGGTGGCCGGGGCGCACCTGGACGCCGTGCACGAGCAGTTCGGCACCGAGGCGGCGCAGGGTGGGGTGGACGTGGTCGACGGGTCCGGCGGCGGTGCCTCCGGTGGTGACGACGATCTCGGCGGGGGAGTTCTTCAGGGCTGCGTAGAGCGCCTCGGCGTCGTCCCCGAGCCTGCGTACGGCGATGACGTCGGCGCCGAGCGAGCGCAGCCAGGGCGGCAGCATCGGGCCGAGCGCATCCCGGATCAGACCGTCGTGCGGCAGTCCCTCGGTGAGCAACTCGTCGCCCAGGACGAGGACTTCGGCGCGGGGCCGGGGGATCGCGGCAAGGGTGTCGTACCCGGCGGCTGCCGCGAGTCCGAGCACGGCCGGCGTCACGAAGGTGCCGGTGGGCAGCAGCTGGTCGCCGGAGCGGCACTCCTGGCCGCGCGGCCGGATGTCCTGGCCGTGACTCATTTCGCGGGTGGCGTACAGCCGGCCCTTGTCGTCGGTGCGGCCGTGCTCGCTGCGCAGTACGGCGCTCGTGTCGTGCGGGATACGGGCACCCGTCGCGATCTGTACCGCGTCGCCGTCGGTGAGCGGCTCGGGCTGCGCGTGCCCGGCGAGCACACCGGCCTCGCGCACCTTCCAGGGGCCGGGGCCTGCCACCGCCCAGCCGTCCATCGCGGACGTGTCGAAGGAGGGGAGGTCGGTGAGGGCCGCGAGAGGGGCCGCGAGGACCAGGCCGAGGGCGGCATCGAGGGGGACGGAGACGGGGGCCGAGGCGGTACGGGGGACCTGGCGGGCAGCGCGCTCGGCGATGGCGCGGGCCTGGGGCCAGGGGGTGGCCCGGGGGCTCTCGGGGGCGGGGGCAGGGCTGGCACCCGGGTTGGTGCCGGGGTTGCCGGTGTCGGCGTCCACGTCGTAGACACCTTTCCCGGTGGGGGCCGGTACCGCGGGACCCCCGGGGGTCGGCCCGTCGCCCTGTCTACGGCTGCCACCGCCGTTGCCTTCGTTCACGAGGGCGAGCGCCTCCTCGGCGCCGAGGTCGTCCAGCTCGCTGCGGGCGGTCATCCGGCGTCCGGGCGGCTGTCGGGGGCCTTGCCCGCACCGGGCTCGGCGTCGGCGGCCGCTGCCTCGTCGGCCCAGCGCAGCGCGAGGGCGACCGCCTTGCGGGTGGCCTCGGCGACCGCCTCCGGACCTCCCCCGGCCCGGCCCGCCGCGTACCCGACGAGGAACGTCGTCAGCGGAGCGGCCGGCCTGGCCACTCCGTGCGCGGCGTCACGGGCGAGGTCCAGGAGGAGGTTGGTGTCGACGTCCAGGTCGATGCCCAGTTCGTCCTTGGCTGCGGAAATCCATTCGTCCAACACGTGCCCATGCTCCCTGATGCGTGCTCTGGCGGCGGCGATGTCGTCCCAGGTGTCGCAGTCGAAGGACGCGACAGGGTCGGACACACGGGTGAGTTCGAGCGCGGCGGTCAGCCGGCGCAGCGGCAGGCCGGTCAGGCCGTCGTGTTCGAGGGTGAGCGCGCCCAGCTCCCGGCGCAGCGCGGACGCCCGGTACGCGGCCACGAGCGGCTGGTCCCGGCCCCCGGTGTCGGTGAGCAGCGCGCCCTCGGCGCCGCTCGTCCGCAGGGCACCGAGGAGCCGCCGTACCGTCGCCGGTCCGAGGAACGGGAGATCGGCGGAGAGTACGACGACGTGCTCGGCGCCGGTGTGCCGCAGGCCCGCGTCGAGTGCGGCGACGGGTCCGCCGCCCGGCGGGTCCTCGTGGGCCCAGGTGACGGGCCGTGCGGTGGGCCGGGGGCCGGCCACGACCACGGTGGTGCCGGCGTCGGCGCAGGCGGCGAGCACCCGGTCGAGCAGCGCGCGCCCGCCCACGCGTACGCCGGGCTTGTCGGCGCCGCCGAGCCGCCGGGCGGCCCCGCCCGCGAGCACGACGGCGTCGTAGCCGTCGGCGCCGGGCGTCCCTGAGGGCTGGGGCTCGTAGGCGGTCACCCTCCGAGTATGCGGGCCCCCGCTGATCACAGGGAACGGGCGCGCGGCACCCTGATCACAGCGTGCGCAGCAGCACCGCCGGCTGTTCGACGCAGTCCGCCACATAGCGCAGGAAACCGCCCGCCGTACCGCCGTCGCACACCCGGTGGTCGAAGGTGAACGACAGCTGGACGACCCGGCGGACCGCCAGTTCGCCCTCGTGCACCCACGGCTTGGGGACGATCCGGCCGACGCCGAGCATGGCCGCCTCGGGGTGGTTGAGGATCGGCGTGGAGCCGTCGACGCCGAACACGCCGTAGTTGTTCAGCGTGAAGGTCCCGCCGGTGAGTTCGGCGGGCGTGAGGGTGCCGGCCCGGGCCGCCTCGGTCAGCCGCGCGATCTCCGCGCTCAGCGCCTCGGCGTTCCTGGTGTGGGCGTCCCGTACGACGGGGACGACGAGCCCACGCTCGGTCTGTGCGGCGAAGCCGAGGTGGACCCGGTCGAGCCGGACGATCTCCCGGGCCTCCAGGTCGACCGTGGAGTTCAGCTCGGGGTACCGGGCGAGGGCGGAGGTGCAGATACGGGCGAGCAGCGCGAGGAGGGAGATCTTCGGGCCACCACCCGCGTTCATCTGCACGCGCGCGTGCATCAGTTCCGTCGCGTCGGCGTCCACCCAGCAGGTCGCGTCCGGGATCTCGCGCCGGCTGCGGGAGAGCTTGTCGGCGACGGCACCGCGGATGCCCTTGAGGGGGACGCGCGTGCCCTCGGCGGAGACGGCGACCGGGACCGCGGTCGGGGCCGGGGCTGGAGACGGGGGCCCGGTTCGCGTGGCGGCGGCGCGCAGAGCGAGCTCGACGTCGGCGCGCAGGATCAGTCCGTCGGGCCCGGAGCCCGCCAACTCCCGTAGATCCAGGCCGTTCTCGCGGGCGAGCCTGCGCACGAGCGGCGAGACGACCGCGACGGGACCGTCCACCCGGGCGGGGGCGGAGGGCTGTACGCCCGTGTCCTTGAGGGCGACCGGAGCAACAGGCGCCGCCTGCTCCTGCCGTACCCTCCGGCGCCGGGCGGGCGCCTCGGACGTGCCGTATCCCACGAGCACGTTGCCGGAACCCTCGGCCGCGTCGCCCGCGGGGTCGGGGTGGGCCGGTGTCCCGACGGCCACCGTCACCAGGGGCGACCCGACGGGCAGTTCGGTGCCCTCCTCGCCGAAGCGGGCGGTGACGACACCCCCGTACGGACACGGCACGTCGACCATCGCCTTGGCCGTCTCGACCTCGACGACCGGCTGGTCGACGGCGACGACCTCGCCGACCTCGACCAGCCAGCGCACGATCAGTGCCTCGGTGAGTCCCTCACCGAGGTCGGGGAGCCTGAACTCCAGTACCTGTGCCATCAGCGTTCCGCCTCCCACTGCAACCGTCCGACAGCGTCCAGCACACGATCTACGCCGGGCAGGTGGTGCCGCTCCAGCATCGGCGGCGGGTACGGGATGTCGAACCCGGCGACGCGCAGGACCGGCGCCTCCAGGTGGTGGAAGCAGCGCTCCGTGACGCGGGCCGCGATCTCCCCGCCGGGGCCGCCGAAACCGCCCGACTCGTGCACGACGAGGGCCCGCCCGGTCCGGCGTACCGAGGCGCACACCGTCTCGTCGTCGAACGGGACCAGGGAACGCAGGTCGACGACCTCCAGGTCCCAGCCCTCCTCCTCCGCCGCCTGTGCCACCTCCAGGCAGACGGGCAGGGACGGCCCGTACGTGATGAGCGTGGCGCTGCGGCCCGGGCGCCGCACCACCGCGCGTCCTATCGGTTCAACGGCCGACGGCTCGTCCGGGTTCCAGGAGTCCTTCGACCAGTACAGCCGCTTGGGCTCCAGGAAGACCACGGGGTCGTCCGAGGCGATGGCGGCCCGCAGCAGGCCGTACGCGTCGGCGACCGTGGCGGGCGTGACGACATGGAGTCCCGGGGTCGCCATGTAGTACGCCTCGGAGGAGTCGCTGTGGTGCTCGACGCCGCCGATGCCGCCGCCGTAGGGCACTCGGACGGTGATCGGCAGGGGCATGGCCCCGCGCGTGCGGTTGCGCATCCGGGAGACGTGCGAGATCAACTGCTCGAACGCGGGATAGGCGAACGCGTCGAACTGCATCTCGACGACCGGGCGCAGGCCGTACATGGCCATGCCGACGGCCGCCCCGAGGATGCCCGCCTCGGCCAGCGGGGTGTCCGTGCAGCGGTCCTCACCGAACTCCTCGGCGAGCCCGTCGGTGACCCGGAAGACCCCGCCGAGGGTGCCGACGTCCTCACCCATGACGTGCACGGCGGGGTCGGCGGCCATGGCGTCGCGCATCGCGCGCGTGAGGGCCTGCGCCATCGTGGCGGGTTTGAGGGCGACGGTGGTCATCAGTGCGTCCCCTCCGCCCCGGCCGCGAGCTCGGCCCGCAACTGGGCCCGCTGCTCGCGCAGTTGGGGGGTGGGCTCGGCGTACACCTGCGCGAACAGGTCCATGGGGTCGAGCGCCGGGTCCTGGTTCATACGGGCACGCAGGTCGGCGGCGAGCGTCTCGGCGTCGTCACGCGCGGCCCTGATGACGTCCTCGTCGAGCAGCCCGCGCGCGGTGAGCTCCTGTTCCAGGAGGGCGATCGGGTCGTGCTCCCGCCAGGCGGCGACCTCGGAGTCGGCCCGGTAGCGCTTGTCGTCGTCGGCGTTGGTGTGCGCCTCCACCCGGTAGGTCACCGCCTCGACGAGCGTGGGACCACCCCCCGCGCGCGCGTGGCGTACGGCGTCGCTCAGCACGTCGTACATGGCGACCGCGTCGTTACCGTCGACCAGGCGGCCCGGCATCCCGTAGCCGACGGCCTTGTGGGCCAGCGACGGGGCGGCGGTCTGCTTGGCGAGGGGAACCGAGATCGCGAAGCCGTTGTTCTGGACCAGGAAGACGACCGGAGCCTGCCACACGGCGGCGAAGTTCAGCGCCTCGTGGAAGTCGCCCTCGCTGGTGCCGCCGTCGCCGACCATGGCCAGCGCGACCACGTCGTCGCCCTTGAGGCGGGCGGCGTGCGCGAGCCCCACGGCGTGCGGCAGCTGCGTGGCGAGCGGGGTGCACAGGGGCGCCACCCGGTGCTCACGCGGGTTGTACCCGGTGTGCCAGTCACCGCGCAGCAGCGACAGCACCTGTACGGGGTCCACGCCCCGGGCGACCACGGCGAGCGTGTCCCGGTAGCTGGGGAAGAGCCAGTCGCGGTCCTCCAGGACGAGCGCGGCGGCCACCTCGCAGGCTTCCTGGCCGACACTGGAGGGGTACACGGCGAGCCGGCCCTGCTTGGTGAGGGCGGTGGCCTGCACGTTGTACCGGCGCCCGCGCACCAGCTGCGCGTACAGCCTGCGCAGCAACCCAGGGTCCGCCTGCGCCGCCGCCCCGGTGCCGAGGACGCGGTACGGAGCCGCGTCGGGCAGCAGCGGCGCGGGGTCGGTACGGGGCTGCCAGGCAGGCGGCGGGGTAGGCCGGTAAGCGCCCCGCTGCTCCATGACCGTCATGACGGCACCTCCTCGTGGGAGACGGCTCCGGGCGCGCCACGGATGTGACTCGCCTCACCTACCGATTGTTCGGTCGTCGGCACATTTTGGCTACAGGCACCGTCAGGCTGTGGACAAACGGTTCTCCACAGCCTGAGATGGACGCAGTACGTCCATGGTAGGGAGGCGGGGGGACATGGCACCTGAACAAATGGCCGAACGCGCGGAAGGCGGCGGCAGCCTGCCGGCCCCTCGTCCGCTGGACGCCATTGATCAGGCCATCCTGCAGATGCTCCAGGCGGACGGCCGTGCCTCGATCCGTTCCGTGGCCGAACGCGTGCACGTTTCGCGGGCCAACGCCTACGCGCGTATCAACCGCCTCATCGAGGACGGCGTGATCCGCGGCTTCGGCGCCCGCGTGGACCACGAACGCGCCGGACAGGGCACGTCGGCGTACATCACCCTGAAGATCGTCCAGAACTCCTGGCGCACGGTCCGCGAGCAGCTGAGGCAGCTCCCCGGCGCCGCGCACATCGCCCTGGTGGGCGGCGACTTCGACGTGCTCCTGCTGGTCCACACCCCTGACAACAAGGCGCTGCGCGAGCTGGTGCTGATGCGCCTCCAGGCGATCCCGGAGGTGCTCAGCTCGCGCACACTGCTGGTGTTCGAGGAGGAGGACCTGGGACCGGAGGCCTGAGCCACCTTCCTGGGTCACCCCTGCCGGGAAGGCTCACTCCGGGTTGCGCAGCCCTCCGAAGACCAGCCGCGCCACCGCGTCGGAGACCTCACGCTCGCCCATGCCGCGTCCGTCGGGCCGGTACCACTCCACGACCGAGTTGATCATCCCGAAGACGAGCCGGGTCGCGAGCCGCACCTCCACGTCACCGCGGATGTCCCCCTCGGCGGCGGCGGCCTTGATCAGGTCGGCGACCCGGTGGTCGAAGTCTCGGCGCCGGTCCAGGGCACGGCGCTCGGTGTCGGTGTTGCCGCGCACCCGCAGCAGCAGCGTCACGTACGGCAGCTCGGCGATGAGCACCTCGACCATGCGCCGTACGACGTACTCCAGGCGCCCGGCGGCGGGCCCCACGCGTGCGTGCTCCTCGTCGAGGATCCCGAAGAGGCCGTCCAGCGCCCGGCTGACGGCCAGGCGCAGCAGCTCCTCCTTGCCGGTCACGTGGTGGTAGATCGACGACTTGGAGATGCCCGCGGCCCTGGAGAGGTGCTCCATGGAGGTGCCGTCGTAGCCACGCTCGTTGAACACCTGGACGGCGACCTGGAGCAGCGTCGTCGGGGTGTACGTGTCGCGCTTGGCGGTGGTCATGGGGTGCCCTCCCGCTTGTCGGTGGCGTACGCGTGGCGGTAGAGCGCGAGGGACGGCGCGTACCGTCCGCTCGGGTCGCGCTGGTGCAGTTCGTCGAGGATCTCGTGCGCCCAGCTCCGGCCGAGCCTGCGGCTCCATTCGAAGGGCCCGAGCGGGTAGTTGACGCCGAGGCGCATCGCCGTGTCGACGTCCTCCTCGGTGGCGACGCCCTTGGCGACGGCGTCGTGCGCGAGGTCGACGATCCGGGCCACCGTACGGGCGACGATCATGCCGGGGGTGTCCCCGAGGACGCTGACGTCCTTGCCGAGTGCCTGGAAGAGGCCGATGGCCTCGGAGAGGGTCTGCGGCTGGGTGTCCTGGGAGGCGGACAGGGCGATACGGGTGGCCCGCCGGTAGTCGAGGGCGAGGTCGAAGTAGACGACGTCACGGAACTCGACGCTGGTCTGCCCGTCGGCGAGGACCAGCTGACCGCCCCCGGGCAGCACCAGCCGGGTGCCGTGGTCCTCCTCGTCCTCACGGACGGGAACGCCCGCCTCACGGATCAGTGCGAGGAGGTCGGACGCGGGGCCCAGGTCGCCCTCGGCGACGACGTACGCGGGCGGCTGGGCCTTCTCCGCGGTGTGCGGTTCGGCGCGCTCGGCGTCGTCCCCGTACTCGTACCAGCCCTGCCCGGTCTTGCGGCCGAGGCGGCCCGACTCGACGAGCCGCCGCTGGGCGAGCGAGGGCGTGAACCGCACGTCGTGGAAGAAGGCCTGCCACACGGAGTGGGTGACGGCCTCGTTGACGTCCTGCCCGATCAGGTCGGTCAGCTCGAAGGCGCCCATCCTGAACCCGCCGCACTCGCGCAGCACCGCGTCGATGGTGGCGGGGTCGGCGGACTGGGCCTCGTACGCCGCGAAGGCCTCCGCGTAGAAGGGCCGGGCCAGGCGGTTGACGATGAAGCCGGGGGTGTCGGCGCAGGCGACCGGGGTCTTGCCCCAGGCGCGGGCCATCTCGTACGCGCGTGTGGCCGACGTGACGTCGGTGGCGAACCCGGAGACGACCTCCACGAGGGGCAGCAGCGGCGCCGGGTTGAAGAAGTGCAGGCCCACGAGCCGCCCGGGGTTGCGCAGGACGCCCCCGATGGCGGTGACGGACAGGGAGGAGGTGTTGGTGGCGAGCAGACAGTCGTCGTCGACCACGTCCTCCAGGTCGCGCAGCAGTTGCTGCTTCACGTCGAGCTGTTCGAGGACGGCCTCGATGACGAGGGAACAGTCGGCGAGTTCGGCGAGGCTCCCGGCGGCGTGCAGCCGGCCCCGGGCCGAGTCCCGGTCGGCCGCCGTCATCCGGTCCTTGTCGACGAGCCGGTCGAGGCGCTCGACGATCGCGTCGGCGGCGTCCTGCGCCCGCCCCGGCGCGGCATCGAACAGCCGTACGTCATGACCGGCGACCAGCGCGACCTGGGCGATGCCCTGGCCCATGGTGCCGGTACCGACGACGGCCACGGGGCTGCTGAGGTCGAGTGCTGTCATGTGCGCGATCCTCCCGCACGGCGTTGTCCACAGATGCGGCGGACCCCCTTGTCCCGACCGATCGTTCGGTTACTCTAACTCTGTCGTGTCTTTTCTGCCCAGGTCATGTCCCTGTTCATGCACCGGGTCACGCCCCAGGTCATGAGCTCAACGAAGTGCTCTTGAGACGAGGAGTTGGTCCCTGATGCCCGCCGAACTCACCGCGCACCAGCTGATCGCCCAGCACCGGCCCACCCTCGACCAGGCGCTGGAAGCGATCCGCACGCGCGCGTACTGGTCCCCGCACCCCGAACACCCCAAGGCGTACGGGGAGGACGGCAGCCTGGACCCGGCAGCGGGCAAGGCCGCCTTCGACGCCGTCCTCGACACCCGACTCGACCTCGGCCAGCCCGGCACGGACGACTGGGTGGGCGGCGAGGTGTCCCCGTACGGCGTCGAGCTGGGTGTCACCTACCCGCACGCGGACGTCGACGTGCTGCTGCCCGCCATGAAGACGGGTCAGCGCGCCTGGCGCGACGCGGGGGCGGAGGTCCGCGCGATGGTCTGTCTGGAGATCCTCAGGCGGATCAGCGGCCGGACGCACGAGTTCGCGCACGCGGTCATGCACACCAGCGGCCAGGCCTTCATGATGGCGTTCCAGGCGGGCGGCCCGCACGCCCAGGACCGCGGCCTGGAGGCGGTGGCGTACGCGTACGCGGAGCAGGTCCGCACCCCCGGCACGGCGGAGTGGGCCAAGCCCCAGGGCAAGCGCGACCCGCTGGCCCTCACCAAGGAGTTCACGCCGGTCCCGCGCGGCATCGCCCTCCTCATCGGCTGCAACACCTTCCCCACGTGGAACGGCTACCCGGGCCTGTTCGCGTCCCTGGCCACGGGCAACGCGGTCCTCGTGAAGCCCCACCCGCGCGCGGTACTGCCGCTCGCGCTGACGGTCGGCATCGCACGCGAGGTCCTGGCGGAGACCGGCTTCGACCCGAACCTGGTGGCACTGGCGGCCGAGCGACCCGGCGAGGGCATCGCGAAGACCCTGGCGACCCGCCCCGAGATCCGGATCGTCGACTACACGGGCTCGACAGCGTTCGGAGACTGGCTGGAGGCCAACGCCCGCCAGGCGCAGGTCTACACGGAGAAGGCCGGCGTCAACACGGTGATCGTGGAGTCGACCGACAACTACAAGGGCATGCTGTCGAACCTCGCCTTCGCCCTCTCCCTGTACAGCGGCCAGATGTGCACCACCCCGCAGAACCTCCTCGTCCCGCGCGACGGCATCCGTACGGAGGAGGGCCACAAGTCGTACGACGAGGTCGTCACCGGCCTCGCAGCGGCCGTCGGCGGCCTCCTGGGCGACGACGCGCGTGCGAACGGGCTGCTGGGCGCGATCGTCAACCCCGACGTGAAGGCACGGCTGGAGGCGGCGGCCGGGCTCGGCGAGGTCGCGCTGGCCTCGCGGGAGATCGTGAACCCCGACTTCCCGGACGCGGTGGTCCGTACGCCCGTCATCGTGAAGCTCGACGGCGCGCGGAAATACTGGGACGGGGCGGACTCCGAGGCCGCCTACATGAGCGAGTGCTTCGGCCCGGTCTCCTTCGCCGTCGCGGTCGACTCGGCGGCGGACGCGGTGGACCTGCTGCGGCGGACCGTCCGGGACAAGGGCGCGATGACGGTCGGCGCGTACACCACCGACCCGGAGTTCGAACAGGCCGTCCAGGAGGCCTGCCTGGAGGAGTGCGCCCAGCTGTCCCTGAACCTGACCGGCGGGGTGTACGTCAACCAGACGGCCGCCTTCTCCGACTTCCACGGCTCGGGCGGCAACCCGGCGGCGAACGCGGCACTGTGCGACGGGGCGTTCGTGGCGAACCGCTTCCGGGTGGTGGAAGTGCGCCGCCAGGCCTAGCCGCAGCCGGGCCTAGAAGACGCGTCCCCCGGTGAAGCTCCAGTGGTACAGCGTCATGGCCACGCTGGTCGCGAGGTTGTAGCTGGAGACCTGGGGGCGCATCGGGAGGGACACCAGATGATCGGCACGCGCGCGTAGTTCGGGCGACAGCCCGCTGCGCTCGGAGCCGAAGGCGAGTACGGCGTCGTCCGGGAGCTTCAGCCCCCGGATGTCGTCGCCCTCCGCATCGAGCGCGAACACCGGCCCGGACGGCAGCTCGGCCACCGTCAGCCGCTCCACGGCGGTCGCGAAGTGCAGCCCCGCCCCACCGCGTACGACGGTGGGGTGCCAGGGGTCGAGCGTCCCGGTCATGACGACCCCGGTCGCCCCGAAACCGGCGGCGAGCCGGATCACCGCCCCGGCGTTGCCGAGGTTGCGCGGGTTGTCGAGGACGACGACGGGCGCGGTCCGGGGCGTGCGCGCGAGCGCCTCCAGGTTGGCCGCGCGGGAGGGCCGTACGGCCAGGGCGGCCACCGCGGTGGGGTGCGGGCGCGGCACGAGGGACGTGTACACCGTCTCCGGGACCTCGGTCAGGAGGGCGTCCAGGGTTTCCCGCACGTCCGGTGCCAGCTCGTCGGCGAGCTCCAGCGCCGCCTGCCGGTCGGCGGTCACCGCGACCGGGATCCGCGTGCCGAAGCGGACGGCGTGCTTGAGGGCGTGGAAGCCGTCGAGCAGGACGGAAGTGCCTGCGAGCCGGTGCCAGTCGGCCACCGCCGCGTCGATCGCTGTCCCCGTCGCCACGTCCGTCATGCCGTGAAGCCTACGTGCGGGGGCTGCGCCGTCTCGTCCACCGCGCTCTCGTCGGCCGCCCCGGAGGCTTCCTGGTCCGGCGCGGCACGTGCGTTGCGCGGCAGCCGGGCGAGAAGGCGCACCCGCGCGCGTGCCACCCCGTCGCCGAGGCGGCGCAGGAAGGACGTCGGCAGGAACACGGCGTCCGCGGCGATCATCGCGAGGGAGAAGAAGGGCAGTCCGAGGACGACGGCGATCACGGCGTGCTCGGTCATCATCACGGCGAGCAGGATGTTCTTGACCCGCCGGTTGAAGAGCGTGAAGGGGAAAGCGACCTGCACGGCCACCGTCCCGTACGTCACCAGCATCACCATCGTGCCGCTCGACGACATCAGGTCGGAGAGCGCGGGCCACGGGGAGAAGTAGTCGAGGTGGAGCGGGTAGTAGACGGCGGTGCCGTCCTGCCAGCGCGAGCCCTGGATCTTGTACCAGCCGGCCGTCGCGTAGATCAGACAGGCCTCGGCCATGATCACGAAGAGGGCCGCGTTGTGCACAAGGTTGCCGACGATGTCCAGGAGCGTCCGGGGCTCGCCGCCCTGCCCGGGGCGCGCCACGACCCACCACACGCCCTGCACCAGCCACATGCCCCAGAGGATCACCGGGACCAGCGGGTCGCCGTCGAGCTTACCGGCCGCGATACCGCCCAGCAGGAGCACCCCGAGGACGACCCAGAGCACGGGCCCGACGCGGTCGGGGGCGGGGTCGCCGCCGAGGGCCATGCGTGCGCGTGCCTTTCGGGCCCGCCGGGCATCCAGGGACCACACCTGGCCGCAGCGCGTGAACACCAGGTAGAGGGACATCAGGTGCAGGACGTTGTCGCCGCCGTCGCCCATGAAGATGCTGCGGTTCTGGAGCGAGAGCACGCCGACCATGAAGAGCACGGAAACGGTGCGGGTCCGCCAGCCGAGCAGGAGGAGAAGACCGGCGAGCACCGCGAGCACGTAGACGAGCTCGAACCAGACCTGGCTGCTGGACCACATCAGGACCGTGAAGGCACCGTTGTCCGCGATGAGCTGCTGGGCGAGATCCCAGCTCCAGGGGCCGTCCGGGCCGTACAGCTCCTGCCGGTGCGGGAACTCGCGCAGCAGGAACAGCAGCCAGGTCGCGGAGAAGCCGATACGCACGACAGCGGTCTGATACGGGCCCAGGGCGGTCTCGGTGACGCGGCCGATGCCGCGGGAGACGGACCGGGAGAGCGAACGGGCGGTCTCGGGCACGAGGCGGGTCATGAGCCGCCACCCTTCGCCGCACCGGCCGCGCCCGCCGCCTCGGCGGCCTCCTCGCCGTCGGGGACGGACCACCAGGACAGTACGCGGTACGTGGGCGTCTCGGGCACCTGCTCCTGGCTCCACTCGGGGGGTCGGACGTTCGTGCTGCGGGAGCGGACCTGGACGCGGTCGATCGTGCCGCCGGGTCCGGCCGCGTCCTCGCGGTCGAGACGCAGGACGACGATGCGGCGCAGGTACTTCTCGGCGAGGGCGCCGCGCAGGCCCGAGGGACGGTTCTGGGCGTCGTGTGTGGCGAGGAGGAAGTCCCAGGCCCGGCGGAGCTCGTTCTGCTGGGTGTGACTCGGCAGCGGATTGCCGTCGATGGCCTTGCCGTCCAGCGCGGAGAGGTCGTACCAGCCGGTGGTCCGGGCACCGCCGTCCGCGGTACGGACATCGGCGCGGACCTCGACGGCGACGTTCTGCTGCAGCGGGTTGGGGGCGAAGAGCTTCCAGTTCTGTTCGAACTCCGGGTAGATCCAGTCGTCGATCGTCCGGGAGTGCTCCTTGGTGACCGTGTTCGAGGGCGCGACGTGCAGAAAGACCATGCCGAGATGAACACACGCGGCAACGGCGACAACCGCGACGGCGAGGGCGGCGCCGATCTGGTACGGGAGGGAGAGCGCGGCCAGTGCCGGACGGGGGACTTCCCCGGCGTCGGGGGAGCCCTCTGCCTCACCGGGCTCGTCACGCCCGTGCCCGGCGTCCGGGCCTGCCTCGTACGCGTCCATTCCGCCCCGTCTCCCGATACCCGGTCCCACCGCGCCCATGGCGTGCGCACGGGCACGGTACTCAGAGCCGCCCGCCCGGCACAGCCCCTCCTCGCACACCTGCGCGACCGATGAGCAGCGCCCGGGAGGCCGGACCCGGAAGTTGTCCACAGCCGTTGACACCCTACGGCCCTCCGCCGGACCATCGACTCGAACAGACCGAACGCTCGGTCGTTGCCGCGCACCCTCCGGTCCCGCCCGTTCCCTTCTTCTAGAACCTGTTCTATCTTGACGCCCCGTCAGGTCCCCCGCACCGGCCCGAGAGGACAGCACCATGGACTTCAGGTTCAGTGAGGAGCAGCAGGCGGCGGTCGAGGCGGCCCGGGCGGTGTTCGGCGGGGTCGCGCCGGACGGAGTGCCCAGTCCGTCGCTCGTCCCGGGTGCCGTCGCGGACGACTTCGACCGGGCCCTGTGGGAGAGGCTCGCCGGAGCGGATCTGCTGAGCCTGCTGCTCGACGAGGAGTTCGGCGGGGCCGGCCTCGACGCCATCGCCCTGTGCCTCGTACTGCGCGAGTCCGCGAAGGTGCTGGCCAGGGTTCCCCTGCTGGAGAGCTGCGCCGCAGCGGCGGCCGTACAGGCCTACGGGGACGGGGAGTTGAAGGGCGAGGTGCTGCGCCGGACCGGGACCGGCGAACTCGTCCTCACCGTCGCCGCCCACGGCCGCACCGGCCACGACCCCGCCGAACTCGCCGTGAGCGCGGGCCGGGACGGCGACGACTGGGTCCTCGACGGAGTCCAGACCGCGATCCCCTGGGCGCACAACGCCGACTTCGTCCTCGTCCCCGCGCGCACGAACGCCGACCGGACCGTCCTCGCCCTTGTCCCCCGCGTCCACGAAGGCGCCCCCCTCGACGGCGTCGCACTCGCCGAGCAGATATCCACCGCCGGTGAGCGGCTCGGCGAACTGCGCCTGGAATCCGTGCGGTTGCCCGACCGGTACGTCCTCGACGCAGACGGCGCCTGGCCGTGGCTGCGCGATCTGCTGACCGTCGGAACCTGCGCGCTGACGCTCGGACTTGGTACCGCGGTACTGGGCATGACCAGCGACTACACCGGCAAGCGGGAGCAGTTCGGCTATCCCCTGGCCACCTTCCAGGCCGTCGCCGTACAGGCCGCCGACCGGTACATCGACCTGCGCGCGATGGAGGTCACTCTGTGGCAGGCGGCATGGCGGATCAGCACAGGGGCGGGCGGTGTGCTGCCCGTCTCCGGGGATGTCGCCGTCGCCAAGATCTGGGCCTCGGAGGGGGTACGCAGGGTCGTGCAGACCGCACAGCACCTGCACGGCGGTTTCGGCGCCGACACCGACTACCCGCTGCACCGGTACCACGCCTGGGCCAAGTACCTGGAGCTGTCGCTCGGCCCGGCCCCGGCCCACGAGGAGGCGCTGGGCGACCTGCTCGCGGCACACCAGCTGGGCTGAAGCCGACCGCGGGCCGTCAGATACTCAGATACCCGGTGTTCAGGCGACGAAGCCCGGCACACCCTCGTCGGTGACGACCGGGCGGCCCGCCGCCTCCCACATCTGCATGCCGCCGGCCACGTTCACCGCGTCGATGCCCTGCTGGACCAGGTGGTTCGTCACCTGGGCCGAGCGGGCGCCGGAGCGGCAGATCACGTTGACCCGGCCGTCCTGCGGAGCCGCCCCGGTCAACTCGCCGTAGCGGGCGACGAATTCGCTCATGGGTATGTGCAACGCCCCCGCGGCATGGCCCGCCTGCCACTCCTCGTCCTCACGGACGTCCAGCAGGAAGTCGCCGTCCTTGAGGTCCGCGACCTCGACCGTGGGCACACCAGATCCGAAACTCATGCCCCGACGATACCCAGGTCACCCCCCGAGCAACGCCGCGAGTTCCTCCTCGCGCTGCGAGACCTGGGCCAGCAGCTGTTCGGCGATCTCCTCCAGGAGACGGTCGGGGTCGTCCGGAGCGAGCTTCAGCATCGCCCCGATCGCACCCTCCTCCAGCTCACTGGCGACCAGCGTGAGCAGTTCCTTGCGCTGGGACAGCCATTCGAGGCGGGCGTAGAGCTCCTCGCTGTGGCTCGGCTTCCACTCGGCGGGCACCGGGCCGGCCGCCCACTCCTCGGCCAGCTCCCGCAGCAGCGGCTCGTCACCCCGCCCGTAGGCGCTGTTGACCCGCGAGATGAACTCGTCGCGCCGCGCCCGCTCCTCCTCGTCCTGCGCCAGGTCCGGGTGGGCCTTGCGGACCAGCTCGCGGTAGAGCTTGCGGGCCTCGTCGCTGGGGCGGACCCGCTGCGGAGGCCGTACCGGCTGCTCGGTGAGCATCGCCGCCGCCTCCGGGAACAGCCCCTCCGAGTCCATCCAGCCGTGGAACAGCTCCTCGACACCGGGCATCGGCATGACCTGCGCCCGCGCCTCCCGCGCCGCCCGTACGTCCTCGGGGTCGCCGGTGCGCGCCGCCTTCGCCTCGGCGATCTCGGCGTCCAGTTCGTCGAGGCGGGCGTACATCGGGCCGAGCTTCTGGTGGTGCAGGCGGGAGAAGTTCTCGACCTCGATACGGAAGGTCTCGACCGCGATCTCGTACTCGATGAGCGCCTGCTCGGCGACCCGCACGGCCCGCTCCAACCGCTCCTCGGGCCGGGGCCCCTCCGCCGCGCCGGACGGCGCCTGCGCGTCAGGGCGCTCCCGCGGCCCGTCGGCTTCGGGCACGGACGAGGACTGCTCAGCTTCCGGGGTCGTCACCCGCCCAGCGTAGGCCACGGCCCACGCGCCCACCGAGGGTCACCGGAGAGACCCCTGAGGTGACCCCGGAAGCGACCCCACAGCCGTCACACGCCCATCTCCGCGTCGATCCTCCCCGCCCGCACCGCCGCCACCAGATCCGCGTGGTCCGCCTCCGTGCGGTCGGCGTAGGCCTTGGCGAACCTGGCCACCGCCTCGTCCAGCTCGTCGCCCTTGCCGCAGTAGGCGGCGATCAGACGGGGGTCGGCGCTGTGGGCGTGGGCGCGGGCCAGGAGGGCACCCGTCATCCGGCCGTAGTCGTCGATCTGGTCGGCGGACAGGGCGGCCGGGTCGACGCTGCCCTTGCGGTTGCGGAACTGCCGTACCTGGAAAGGCAGTCCGTCGACCGTGGTCCAGCCGAGGAGGCTGTCGCTGACGACCTGCATGCGCTTCTGCCCGAGCACCACCCGGCGCCCCTCGTGCACCGAGCCCGCCGCCTCCACCGGGTCGAAACCGGCGGTGGCCAGATGCGGGACCAGCGCCGAGGGACGGGCCTCCTTCACCTGGAGGACGAGGGACTCGCCCTTGTGGTCGAGGAGCAGCACGACGTACGACCGCGTGCCCACACTCCCCGTGCCGACGATGCGGAACGCCACGTCGTGCACCGAGTGGCGGGCCAGCAGCGGGAGGCGGTCGTCCGAGAGCGTGCCCACGTACTCGTCCAGGGACGCCGCCACCAGCGCGGCCTCCTCGTCCGGCACCTCCCGCAGCACCGGCGGAGAGTCCACGAAACGCCGCCCGCCGTCCTCGGTGACCTCGGTCGACCTGGCCGCGAAACGCCCGCTGGTGTTGCCCCGCGCCTTCTCGGAGACCCGCTGCAGCGTGCCGGCCAGGTCCTGGGCGTCCGCGTGGGAGACGAGCTCCTCGTCCGCGATGGCGTTCCACGCGTCCAGCACCGAGAGCTTCGCGAGCAGCCGCATCGTACGGCGGTACGCGCCGACCGCGCCGTGCGCCGCCTTGCGGCAGACGTCCTCGTCCCCGCCCACCTCCCGACCCGCGAGCACCAGCGAGGCCGCGAGTCGCTTGAGGTCCCACTCCCAGGGACCCTGGACCGTCTCGTCGAAGTCGTTCAGATCCATGACCAGGCCGCCGCGCGCGTCCCCGTACAGACCGAAGTTGCCCGCGTGGGCGTCGCCGCAGATCTGGGCGCTGATCCTGGTCGTCGGAGTACGGGCCAGGTCGTACGCCATCAGGCCCGCCGAACCGCGCAGGAAGGCGAACGGGGTGGCCGCCATCCTGCCCACCCTTATCGGGGTCAGCTCGGGGATACGGCCGCGGTTGGACTCCCTGACCGCCGTCTCGGCGTCCGGACGGGAGCCGTCCGCGCCGGTGTCGAAGGAGGCGTGCGCGCCGCGCGGAACCTGCCGCCGCAACGCCTTCCCCTCCTCCTTGGGCGAACCCTCCGCCGGCCACTGGGCGAACCCGCGCACCTGGGGAAGCTTGCGCGCCACACTCCGCGCCACTGTGGCCCCCGCCGACTCCGTACCGACCTCGGTCATCGCGACCGCCTCCCCCGCTCCACTCACCACCGCCAACATCAACTGGCGAAGACCGTACAGCCGCACACCGCATCAGGTCAGACCCTGTGGACAAGTCGGGCAACCAGCGGGACACACTTCACAGTGAGAGAGACCTCACATCTGCGCAACGTAAGAGATCCGGCGTACGAGACGACGTACGAGATCCGACGCACGAGACACGACGCAGGCGGACAACGAGAAACGGCCCTCATCGGTATCCCGATGAGGGCCGTTCACTTGTGCGCGAGGGGGGAGTTGAACCCCCACGCCCTTGCGGGCACTGGAACCTGAATCCAGCGCGTCTGCCATTCCGCCACTCGCGCATTCGCTGTGTCCTCGGGTCCTGCTCCCTAAGGGGCTGGGGCCTTCCGACATCGAGAAGATTAGCACGCTGGAGGTGGTGGGTTCACATCCGTTTCCCTCCGTCCCAGGCCCGCCCGACCGGCCCCGACCGAGCCGGGCCGGCTGCGACTTCGTATCAACACGTGCCGGTTCACGTATCAACCTCGTACCGGTCCAGCCCATCTCCCAAGGAGGCGGGCAAGCTGCACAGTCAGGTGCGGGACACTGGTTTGGCGCCGCCTCTACGATCTGGGTACGGCTCAGGGAGTTCGAAGGGGAGCTTCACAGGGAACTCCGTCAGGCGTCGACACCCGTCGACCTGCCTGACAGGGGGAACCAGCCGATTTCCCGGCGCGTGGATACGATCAGTAAGCAGTACCAAGTACGGCAGGCACGGCGAGCACGGCACGCAAGGCTTCGGACAGAGCAGCAGCAACAAGGAGGAGGTGCCCCATGGGAGTCCTGAAGAAGTTCGAGCAGCGTCTCGAAGGTCTGGTCAACGGCACCTTCGCCAAAGTGTTCAAGTCCGAGGTCCAGCCCGTGGAGATCGCGGGTGCGCTGCAGCGCGAGTGCGACAACAACGCGACCATCTGGAACCGCGACCGGACCGTCGTACCCAACGACTTCATCGTCGAGCTGAGCACACCGGACTTCGACCGCCTCAGCCCCTACTCCGGACAGCTCGGCGACGAGCTCGCCGGGATGGTGCGGGACTACGCCAAGCAGCAGCGATACACCTTCATGGGCAACGTCAAGGTGCATCTGGAGAAGGCCGACGACCTGGACACCGGTCTGTACCGCGTGCGCAGCCGTACGCTCGCCTCCTCCACCGACCAGCAGGCCCCCGGCGGCCCCGGCCCTGGCGCCGCCGTACCCGCGGCCCCGCCGAGAGGCCGGCCCGGCGCGGGCGGCGGTTACGGCTATCCGCCCGCCGCCG